>NZ_CP097480.1:4800000-6353536 GCF_023546805.1 Chroococcidiopsis sp. CCNUC1
GACTCTATCCAACCACTGTTGAGCCAACTGCCAATCTGGTTGGTAAATCGTCAGCCAAATCGGTCTGCCGATCAATTCTTGTTTGCGGTAGCCTAGAAAATCAGCACCAATCTGATTGATCGATCTAATAATTCCATTAACTGCGATCGAGGCATAGGAATCGGGAGCAGAATCGTACAAATTTTGATATTGTTGCTGACTCTCTCGCAGTGACGCTTCTACTCGCTGGCGTTCTGTAACCGCAGCACCCACAAGCAAACCCGTGTATGAAACTGTCATCAAGCAAAACTGTAAGGCTAATGTATTATTCCCAGAGCGAATGTAAACCAGGAGCGTGACACCAATATTGATGATTAAAACTGCCAGCACTGCTCGCTCGAATCCGTGCCGCACTGCAATCCAAATCAACGGCAAAAACACAAAATAGCTGTATTCTAAAGATAATCCTGGTGGAAATCCATAACCGAGCCAGATAGCGAAAATTAAAGCAGTCATATCTATGCTGTAATCTAGCACCGCTTGACTCCTCAACCGACCTGAGCCGATCTGCTGCGTCGGTCTTTCTTGAGTATCCTGCCACTTAGCCTCAGATGCTAGGCGTAACAAAAGCAAAAGCGGTGGCGCTAACATCGCAATGCCAGTAGCCTCTCCAGCCCATTCGCGGATGACTTGCACCGTCCATTGAGACCAAGAAAGACTGCCAGCTGCTGCTAACGTCGTTACATATAGCCCAGAAACTACAAGCGATGTGATAAAGGTGACAATAGTAAATCTAAAAACGTCCCGAAAACGGCGGAGGTATGGATCGATGTGTAACTTGTGCAACAACAAAGCACTAGCTAGACTGTAGCCTAGCATTATCCAGATAGCACAGAGCAACACGTATAACGGAGCAATGTTTAGTGGGCTCACCACTAACATATGTAGTAACGGAATGAGCAGCAACTCAGGAGTATAGCGCAGACCAAACCCCAACAAAAGTACGAAGTGAAGTCCGGCTGATGGATCCCAAGGGCTGATCGCCGCCGCCGTGTCAAAGACAGAGGCTAATTCTTCTAGACCTAGTCCAGCTAAAACGTAAACCGCCACAAGCAGTAGAGTACGCAGACTTGAGGGGAGATGTCGCAGCCATCTGAATAGTCTTGGGAAAATGTGCCAGTTGTTACGCCCTATTCTCACTACCTCACCCGCTTTCCACTACTTAGATAGTGTAGGGTTCTGTTGGTTAACTTGAATCTAGCTACTTACGTAGAAACGCTTCAAAACCGCAGCAAGATGATTTGGTAGATATCTTAGACTTATTGCAAATGCGCTTTCTTGAGTTTTATCTGCAACAGGTCTATTGTAGGATGGTTGAAGTCTGAGGCAGTTCTTCTCGCCGTTGCTATGATTCTCACCCGCGCCTATCTCGAATCAGGGCTGCTACAAAAAGCGATCGCTCAATCTAAATTGGGAAAACTCCTGCTAAGCGAGGCGGAGTTGCAGGCATCTATTCAACAAACTTTAGCACGACAAAAACCCAATTCTGATATTTGGTTGTTTGCTTACGGTTCTCTGATTTGGAACCCAATTTTTCATTTTGCTGAATATCGCACTGGTACGATTTACGGTTTGCATCGCCGTTTTTGCCTCTGGACTCCCCTCGGTCGCGGTACGCCGGATAACCCTGGTTTGGTTTTGGGACTCGATCGCGGTGGTAGTTGTCGCGGCATTGCCTACAGAATCGCTGCGGCTAATGTCATGTCGGAATTAACCATCGTCTGGCGGCGAGAAATGATTGTTGGTTCCTACGTTCCTACTTGGGTCAAGTTTTATCACGATAAGCAAGTTGTAGAGGCGATCGCTTTTGTTGTGAATCGACGTCGTTCGGGCTACGCGGGTAATATTTCTTTTGACGCTACTGTTGATACTCTTGCCACTGCTAAGGGTGAACTCGGTTCTAGTGCTGATTATTTGTTTCAAACTGTAGATGGTTTAAATAGTGTCGGAATTCATGACAAGCCGCTGTTACGTTTGCGCGATCGCGTGATTGCTAAGCAACAAGGGATTTAATGTCACCTCATGATGCAAAGCGATAACTGAAATATTTTGGTTCGATCGCAATATACTGGTAGGGGCGCACAGCTGTGCGCCCCTACTACGGATTGTGTATTTCATGCTACCAAAGGCTATGACTACCATTGCCCAAACCGATCGCCTCACGATTCGTAGCTGGATTCCTGAAGAGGATGCAGAATCGGCTTTTCAAATTTATAGCGATCCAGAAGTGACGCGATTTATTAAAACTAAAACTACTAGTACTGAAGACGCAATTAAACTACTTCAACGCTGGGTAATATTATCGACTCAACTTAATGGTGGAGGCTTTTGGGCAGTTGTAAGTAAAGCAACGCCTGAAATTCTCGGTACGATTATTCTCATTCCCTTGCGAGATGAAGCAGAACAATGGACACAAGATTATGAAATCGGTTGGCATCTCAAGAAGTCTGCTTGGGGAAATGGATACGCCACGGAAGCAGCCAGGGCAATTCTTAACTATGGATTTAATATTCTAAAATTACCCACAATCTACTCAGTTGCTAGACCCGAAAATACAACTTCAATTCGCGTGATGCAAAGATTGAAGATGATACCAATTGGACGGACTCATAAATACTACAAGATGGAACTTGAGATGTTTAAATTGGGCAAACTCACATAACAGATACTTAGCGCTGGAACGAGTAATGATTAAGCCAGGAGACAGAAGACAGAAGTAGTTTTTCTCCCCCAGCTCCCTCAACTCTCTTCCCTGCTCCCTGACAACTAAATAATCAGTTACATTAAAAGATTGTTGCAGCAAAGGGGAGAAGAGAATGTCGTCTGTAAAACCCACAATCTTAGTTACTGGTGGAGCGGGATATATTGGTTCCCATGCAGTATTAGCACTCAAACGAGCTGGATACGGCGTAGTCGTTCTCGATAACCTAGTCTACGGTCATCGCGATTTGGTAGAGCAGGTTTTACAGGTAGATTTGATTGTTGGCGATATAAACGATCGCCCCTTACTAGACGAATTGTTTGCTAAGTACGACATCGCCGCTGTCATGCACTTTTCTGCTTATGCATATGTTGGTGAATCTGTCACGACTCCAGACAAATATTATCGTAACAACGTCGTTGCCACGCTCACCTTACTAGAGGCAATGCAGGCTGCATCGATCGATAAATTCGTCTTCTCTTCTACTTGCGCTACCTACGGCGTACCTAAAACAGTACCGATTCCCGAAGACCATCCCCAAAGTCCAATTAATCCCTACGGTGCGACTAAATTGATGGTAGAGCGAATTTTGGCGGATTTTGATGTTGCCTATGGCTTCAAATCTGTCTGTTTTCGCTATTTTAATGCTGCTGGTGCAGATCCAACTGGATTGTTAGGAGAAGACCACGATCCAGAAACTCATCTAATTCCTTTGGTACTGCAAACAGCTTTAGGTAAACGCCAGTCTGTCTCAATTTTTGGGACTGATTACGATACTCCTGATGGAACTTGTATTCGCGATTACATCCACGTTAGCGATTTAGCCGATGCTCATATTCTGGGTGTGGAATATCTGTTACAAGGTGGAGATTCAACAATTTTTAATTTAGGTAACGGTAATGGTTTTTCAGTTAGAGAAATCATCGATACTGCCAAGCAAGTTACGGGAAGAGAAATTAAAGTTGTAGAAAGCGATCGCCGCGCTGGAGATCCGCCTGCACTCGTCGGTAGTGGTGAAAAAGCCAGAAAAATTCTGGGTTGGAATCCCCAATATCCAGAGATAGATAAAATTATCAGTCATGCTTGGAACTGGCATCAAAAACGACACGCATAATAACTGAATAGCGTCATCGAGATGAATTATTTGTTGCGTTAGGAGCGGTCGCCGGAGCGAGTTGTCGAGACCATCTCCGCGATCGCTTTCACCAATTCATCAGGGTCTATAGGTTTAGGCAAATGCAACTGAAATCCTGCGGTAATTGCTTTTTGTTGGTCGTATTCTCCAGCATAAGCAGTTAGGGCAATTGCAGGAATTGACAGCGATCGAGACTGCATTATATTTTTGACTTTTTCTAGGAACATATAACCATCTATCAGCGGCATCCCAATATCGCTCAAAATGATATCCGGCATTTGTTGAGACAAAGCCACTAATGCATCTTCTGCCGAACTCACGACCGTCGCTTCTGCTCCATGCTGTTGTAACACGCAAGTCACATACTCTCGCATATCTGGATCGTCGTCTACTGCTAGTACGCGCACGCCTTGCAGTGGTAATTGCTGACTATTGGATGGCGAGTGATGCATCTCCCGATTCCCGACTCCTGACTCCCGACTCCCTTCCAACACAGGTAATGTCACAGTAAACGTAGCTCCCTGTCCTTCCCCCAGACTCTCTACCCCAACCGTACCACCGTGTAACTCTACCAAGTGACGTACAATCGCCAGTCCTAAACCCAATCCGCCAAAAGTCCGAGTTGTACTGCTATCGGCTTGGCGAAAGTAATCGAATACATAAGGCAGAAAATCAGGACTAATGCCTTTGCCAGTGTCGGAAACTTGGATTTGGACAGATTTTTGGGAGTCGGGAGTGGGAGAGTGGGAGTCGGGATTCGGAAGTTGAAGTGAAATCTCTACCCGTCCGCCAGCAGGAGTAAATTTAACCGCATTAGATATCAGATTCCATACCACCTGTTGCAATCGTCCTGAGTCCCCTAGAACTAGGGGAGTCGGGAAGTTTTGGATTTTAGATTTTGGATTTTGGATTGTAATTGCTGCTTCCTTGTCTCCCTTGTCCCCCTTGTCCCCCTTGTCTTTCCCAGCTCGTCCCTGCTCCCAGCTCGTCCCTGCTCCCTCAAAAACTAAATGAATCTGCTTCGCTTCAGCACTTAGTTGCACCGTTTCCATTGCAGCGAGGATCGTGCTGACTAGATTCACAGGAGCAAATTTTAACGCGAGTTTGCCTCGGAGAATGCGGGAGACATCAAGCAGATCGTCTACGAGTTGGGCTTGGAGTTTAGCATTGCGCTCGATAGTTTCTAAGGCGCGGTTTCTGGCTGCTTCATTATATTGACGCGATCGCAACAGTTTTGCCCAACCGAGGATCGGGTTGAGGGGCGATCGCAATTCGTGGGATAGTACGGCTAAAAATTCATCTTTAATCCGATTTGCGGATTCTGCTACCTCTCTTGCCACTTGTTCAGCAGCGTACAATCGCGATCGCTCTAAAGCTTGGGCGCATTGCCGTGCAAGTGTCATCATAAAGGCACGTTCTGCCACATCGAAATCGCGGGGCTGGTTGAAACTTAGCCCTAAAGAACCGATTGTTCGCCCTTCGATTGTCAATGGTAAGCTGGCAATTGCTTGAGAACCAGAAGCAATATATGTATCTGCGAGACTCGGATAAAGCTGTTGATATTCAGCAGGCGATCGCGCGATGACCATTTCCCCGGTGCGGATTGTATCGGTGAGGGGAAGGGGTGTCGTTAGCGGAACGCGCCGATAGGGGGCAATTTCTGCTTCCTGGTAGCCAATCGAGCAGACAATCTCTACCGTTTTACCATTTTTATGCAGCAAACCGATCCAGCCTCTTGTGGCATTGAAGGCAGCTAGTCCTTGATGCAGTAAAATTTCTCTGACTTGCTCTGTCGTCAATGCTTGAGCTAGAGCCGCAGTCAAATTTTGTAATTGGTAAACTCGCTGGATATTTAACTCTGCAAGTTGACGTGCTGCTTGCTCTTGCTGCAACAGGCGATCGCGCTCTAGTTCGGCACGTTTGCGATCGGTCATATCGCTGACTAAAGAGACAAACCCCTCTACCTGTCCTCGACTGTCGAACTGAGGAATATAGACTGCTTCGATGTAACGCACTCCGCCATCTTGATAGGGAACTTGACTTTCGTATCTAACTGCTCGTCCTGCTAGTGCTTGCTCTACATAAGGGCGAATCTTCTCGTAAGCAGCTTCGCCTAAGACTTGCCGTATATGCCTGCCACAAATTTCTGTAGCGGGATGACCGAACCATTGTTCGTAGGTCCGATTCACAAAGCGATAGCGCTGGTTAAGATCGACATAGGCAATCAGCGCGGGTACGGTGTTGGTAATTAGGCTTAATTCAGCTTCCCGTTGACTCAGTGATGTTTGAGTTTGTTTGAGTTGAGTGATATCGACTACAGTTGCACCTACACCCAATGTCTGTCCGTTTGCCAGACAAACGGGATAAAAATTGACCAGAGAATGGCGATAAACTCCTGGGGAATTTGTTTCACCGCTAAGTTCTTGATTAAGCAGTGGCTCTCCCGTTTGCATCACTTGCCGCAAAACTGGTTCTAGCGTATCGCCCCACGCTGGTAGCACTTCTCGCACGCTGCGATGGAAGTGGTCTTTGAGGGGGATGCCATTAATGTCTGCCAAAGCTTGGTTGACGTGGACGTAGCGGAGATCGGTGTCTAAAAAAGCTAAACCGACAGGAGAACTAGCTAACCAAGTATCGATCAATGCCAGGGTTGCTTCTTGTCGCTGCATTGCTTGCTTTAATTGGCGATGCAAGCGAGAGTTTTCCATTGCCAACCCGACGCGCCGTCCCAGTTCCTCAGCTAGGGTTAAATCTTCATTACAGTAATGACGCTGAGAAGTTGTCAGCATCAGCGACAGTACGCCAAACACTTCTCTACCTGCAATCAACGGTACGCAAATCGCAGATTTAATCCCTAGTTGCCGAAAAAATTTCAACTGCTCGGCATCTCGCGCCATAGCTACATAGTTGGCATCTGTGACTTCAGGAATTAATTCCGATCGCCCTGTGTGAAAAACTCTAGTAATTGGGTGTGTTTGGTCGTTTAAATCTAAGGGATAGGTAGCTGTAAGTTGACGCACCAAGTCTGCTCGATTGGGGTCTTTGGCTTGAACGGCAGCCAAAGGATTAATCGCCATGTCTGCGGGGAGAATATCGACGGTGCAGAGATCGGCAAATTCGGGAATAGTCAGTTCTACAACCGATCGCAATGTTGTTTCATAGTCCAGAGAAGATGTGAGTACGGTGTTGGCACGATCTAAAAAAGCCAATCTTTGTTGCATTGCCTCTGCTCGATCTTTGGCTTTTTGTTCGCGCTGTCGATCGATCTCTGCTCTGTGCTTTGCTATGCGTAACTCCTCGCATAGATAGCTAATCATGACTCCTTGTAAGGCAAACAATCCTAGCCGTAGCAAGTCGGGCAGGTCAACTATAAATGTATAAGTCGGGTAGTGAAAGAAGTAATTGCTGAATAGAATCGATAAGACAGTTGCTACTATTCCAGGTTTTAACCCTCCATACCAAGCCGCGATCGCTACTGCCCCATAAAACAGCAAAAACGGAGTTTTTGTCATTCCCAGCCAAGAGTCTAGCCCCAACATGAGCGCCAGAGCTAGCATTACGGCAAGGACAGCAACCCCGTAGGAAGCAATCTGGAAGCGGGTAACTTTTGGCATGGAATGCTTAGAGGTATCTATTGCATACCTTAGTTAGCTGCTATCTTCCACCATATGATGGATGAAGAGTTGGTTCTATTCTTCTTGGGATAGATTTTGTAGTTACAATTCACTATAGAGTGCGATCGCCAATCGCCAAGGCTAGAGGCAAAAAACTAAGTAAAGATATTTATTTACAAACTTACTTGAGAGATATACGATATTTTCTAAAGAGAAAACTTTATTAAATTGGTCATGAATACCCAACGAGTTGCCATAATTACGGCTGCCAGTCGTGGAATTGGGGCGGGTTGTGCCAGAGAGTTAGCAGCAAGGGGTTACAAGGTTTCTTTGATAGCGCGAAACCAGAGTATATTCGACTTAGCAGCAGAGTTAAGTGGAATTGCCACGCAAGGATCGATCGCCAATGCCGAAGATTTGCAGCAATTAGTGGAAACAACATTGAGTCAATTTGGGCGCATTGATGCCGTTGTGAATAATTTTGGCGATCCGCCGCGACCCGAATTACTGTCAATTAGTGATGAAATGTGGCAGGAGAATTTTGAAATGCTATTTCTCAGCGTCGTCCGCATGGCAAGACTGGTAACGGAACCAATGCGACAACAAGGAGGCGGGGCGATCGTGAATATTTCTGCTTGTGACTCGCGCGAACCAGAATTAGGAACGCCCTTTAGCGGGACGCTGCGGGCTGCAATGGAAGGATTTACGAAACTGTACGCCAAACGCTACAGAGCAGATAAAATTCGGATGAATTCCGTTGCCCCTTTTTTTGTAGCGGATAGTATGGAAGAACTTATTGGGTGGAACGTACCTTCAGATTTAATGTACGGTCGTCCTGCAACTTACGTTGAATTAGCTAAAACGGTAGCTTTTCTAATTTCTGATGATGCCAAATTCGTCTCTGGCACAACACTTAAAGTGGATGAAGCTTACTCAGCAGCAATTTAGACTATCCCCTTCTATTAGGCTTTTTAGTAAACCAATCTGTCTTAGCTAGTGCCAACTGGTCATCAGAAAGAGTCGCACCAGTTAGGTTAGCACCGCACAAATTTGCGCCTCTGAGGTTAGCATTGCTCAAATAAGCACCGCTTAAATCTGCACCGCGTAAATCGGCTCCCGACAAATCGGTATAACTCATGTATGCTTTGGTCAATACGGCATTTCTCAGATTGGCTTGACTGAGACAAGCTTGCCCAAAATCACCGTTACACAAAACTGCTTCTTGCAAGTTTGCGCGATCGAGCCTGGAAGCGTAACATTTAATACCAGCAAGATTTTTTCTCCGTAAATCGATCGCGCTCAAGTCTTGAGAGGTAAAATCTCTTCTGCCATTGATGTATGCATTTAGTAAACTACCAGAGTCTAAACGCTCCACTTCTTTGGATTTTAATTTGGTTGGGCTAGGGGTTTTTACGGTTGTTACGGCATTTGCTCTAGCAGCAACTGGCTGTTGGCGAGTCATTTGAGTATTTACACCAGTCGTAGCACCCAACTCGCGCCGCGCCCGAATATTCTGAGCTAATGCTGCTACGTACTGCTGATGGGAATTCAAGCCAGAATAAACTGGTTGCGAAGGTTGAGATGGTTGGGAAGCAGGGGTACTCGTAGGGCGCGAGCGAATTTGTGTAGCCATCCCAGACGAGATGCTGTCGAAGTATGGTTCCATCTCCAAAGCTTTGAGGACATCATCAGCTGATTGATAGCGGTGGCGCACGGAAGCCTCAACCATCTTCCGCAGAACGGTAGTTAGGTGCTGACTAATTCTGACTTCTTGTTCCCAGAGCATTTCACCTGTAGAAGGATGATAGTCAAAATCTTTCGGAGATTTTCCAGTTAAAAGGAAAATACAGGTGATGCCCACAGCATAAATATCGCTGGCGTAGACTGGACGCATGGCGATTTGTTCTGGTGGTGCAAAGCCATTTGTTCCCACAGAAAAAGCAGTCAGGGTAGTATTTTCGATTTGGCTGCTATAGGTTTTGCTAACTTGATTCTTGACCGCACCAAAATCAATTAAGACAAGTCTGCCGTCTTCACTGCGGCGGATCAAGTTATTGGGCTTGATGTCTCGATGGATAACTTGTTGCGAGTGAATGTATTTTAAAATTCCTAAAATTTCACTTAAAAATTGCTTGACTCCAGCTTCGCTCATTAGACCTTTACGTTTGATCTCTTGCTGGATGGTTAAACCGTTGACGAATTCTTGAACTAGATAAAATTCTCGATCGGTTTCAAAATAGTCTAATAATCTTGGCACTTGGGGATGATTGCCAATTTTGCCAAGGGTTTGTGCTTCTCTGGCGAATAATTCCCGCGCCATTGTCAAAACTTCAGGAGTATTGATTGAAGGGCGCAGTTGTTTGATGACGCACCAGGGCTGTCCGGGTAAACTATCATCTTGAGCTAAGAAGGTTGCACCAAAGCCACCTTGGGCTAGTGCTTGCGTCACGCGGTAGCGATCGCGCAGTTTTTGCAGGGGCGACCCACAAGACTGACACTGTGCGACAGAATTTGGGTTTTCTGGAGACTGGCAAGTTGGATTTAAGCAGTAGCTCATAACAGACTCGACGTTGCACAATGGACGCAAACAATAGAAGCAAACAGAATTGTTACACTCTGAATCAATTATTCAAATAAAAATTGACTTTTACTAGGTTAGTCTTGCGGAGAATCGTTGAAGAATTGCTAAAGTTATTGGCAGCAATATCGGGTAATTGTGAGTTTTGTTTAAATATCAATTAGCCAACTGTTGGACTAGGGGGTAAAAGCACGTAGGTTTTGGATCGAGAATTTTGTAAGATAGATGAGCTGCGATTGAAACAAGCAAACACACTCCATGCGTATCTCTTTGAACTGGCTGCGGGAAATAGTCGATATAACGATGACTCCAGAGGAGTTGGCTCATACGCTCACTATGGCTGGCTTCGAGGTGGAAGAGATCGAAGACCGTCGTACTTGGGCTGATGGTGTCGTCATCGGCAAAGTGCTGGAGTGTCAGCGCCACCCTAACGCCGATAAATTGAGCGTTACGAAGGTCGATATTGGCAAAGGTGAACCTTTAAATATTGTGTGTGGCGCACCGAATGTACGTGCAGATATCTATGTAGCAGTTGCTACCGTCGGCACTTACTTACCTAAAATTGACGTAAAAATTCGTGCTGCCAATCTGCGGGGAGTGCGTTCCGAAGGCATGATTTGTTCCCTAGCAGAACTAGGCTTATCTAAAGAATCTGCTGGTATCCATATTTTTGATGAAGTAGGGGCGCACAGCCGTGCGCCCCTACAGTTGGGTGATGACGTTCGCCCCCTTCTAGGTTTAGACGACACAATTTTAGACTTGACAGCAACGGCAAATCGTGCTGATGCGTTGTGCATGGTAGGGATTGCACGGGAAGTGGCAGCTTTAACTGGAGCAACGCTGAGATTACCACAACCAGATGCTTTGTCGATTCCGACAACAGAGGGATTAGAGATCGCCGTTCTCCAACCGCAAGCTTGTCCGGCTTATATCGGTACTGTTATTGAAGGAATAAAAATTGCACCTTCTCCCGAATGGTTGCAACAGCGCTTGCAAGCAGCAGGAATGCGACCGATTAATAATGTGGTGGATGCAACCAACTACATTATGTTGGAGTGGGGACAACCGCTACACGCATTCGATCGCGATCGCTTATTAGCAGTAAGGGCGCACAGCAGTGCGCCCCTACCTATTACCATTGGCGTTCGCTTTGCTGAATCGGGAGAAAGTTTAAAAACTTTAGACGGACAAAGCCGCAACCTGACAAGCCAAACTCTGCTGATTACTGCCAACGACAAACCTGTAGCTTTAGCTGGAGTGATGGGAGGAGAAGCAACGGAAGTTGGCGACACAACGCAAAATTTATTATTAGAAGCAGCGTTATTTGATTCTGTGGCGATCCGTCGTTCAGCGCGCAGTTTGGGGTTGCGTACAGAAGCTTCGGCAAGGTACGAGCGCGGCGTGAATTATGCTGAATTAGAATTAGCCTGTCGTCGCGCCATTAGTTTAATTCAGCAAATAGCTGGGGGTACAGCGGTAAGTCAGCAAATTGCCGATCGCAGACCCGACATGGGTACGCTATCGCGATCGATTCAACTGCGCCTCGATCGCGTCAATCAAATTTTAGGCTTAGTCGATCTGGGCGATACGGATGGAGAATTACAGCCAGACGAAATGCAACAAATCTTGACGGCGTTAGGCTGTCAAGTCACACCAGACGCAGAAAAAGAGCGAGTCTGGATCGTTACCGTACCACCTTATCGCTACCGCGATTTAGAGCGGGAAATCGATTTAATTGAAGAAATTGCCCGCGTTTACGGTTACGATAAATTCTGCACCACGCTGCCAGAAGCAACAGAATTTGGCTTTCTTTCGGTCGAACAACAGCTAACGCGGCAAATCCGAGCAGCGATGCGGGCAGCAGGATTAACAGAGTTGATGCATTATTCGTTGGTGAAACCAGGGGAAGATCGGCAGGTGGTGCTGGCTAACCCTTTGTTTGCCGAATATGCAGCCCTACGGACGGATTTGATTGCTGGTTTAGTCGATGCCTTCCAATACAATTTGGAACAGGGAAATGGGGCGCTCAATGGTTTTGAAATTGGGCGAATCTTCACTCAAGATGAAGCTGGGATCGATGAAATGGAGGCGATTGGAGGGATTTTAGGTGGCGATCCAACGCAAGGTAAATGGGTCAGCGCCGGACGCGATCGCCCTATGAGTTGGTATGAGGCAAAGGGTATATTAGACAGCGTATTTCAGCGTTTGGGATTGTCGATTGAATATCAACCCAGCCGACAAGATACGCGCTTGCACCCAGGACGAACGGCTTCTTTGTGGTTGCAAGGAAACCGCTTAGGTGTTTTCGGACAGTTGCATCCTCAGTTACGGCAAGAAAGAGGTTTACCGGATGAGGTTTATGTTTTTCAACTCGATTTAGATTTGCTATTTGATGCTTTGGATGTAGAGGAAATGCTCGTTCCTCGCTTCAAACCTTATTCTACTTATCCAGCCGCCGACAGAGATATTGCTTTTTTTGCCCCCGTAGATGTCTCGGTAGCAGAATTAGAACGGGCGATCGCTCATGCAGGTGGTCAGCTACTAGAGTCGGTAGAATTATTTGATGAGTATAAAGGTCAAGGTGTTCCCGCAGGACAAAGAAGTTTGGCTTTTCGATTAGTTTATCGGGCAAGCGATCGCACTTTGACCGATGCAGAAGTAGAACCCGTGCATCAAAAAGTCAGAGAATCTCTGGTAGAGAAGTTTAGTTTGAATTTGAGAAGTTAATCGTAGGGGCGCACAGTTTCCCGTGTAGAGACGTTACATGTAACGTCTCTACACGGACTACATTCATCAGAGATTCTTTATGTCATCTCTTAAGGCTTTTCGTAGTTCGTTTCTAGATTTTATTGCCGATCCATTCTACGTATCTGAATTAGAAAGCGTACGCTATATTCCTGATGGATTATTAGTTTTAGAAGATGGCAAAATTAAAGAAATAGGAACTTACGATAGCCTCCAGCACAAATACAAAGAAATTTCAATAACTGCTTATCCTGGGATGCTGATAATGCCAGGATTTATTGACACTCACGTTCACTTTCCCCAACTAGAAATGATTGCTTCCTATGGGGAACAATTACTAACGTGGTTGAACAAATATACATTTCCTACAGAAGGGAAATTTAAAGATAAAACCTATGCTCAAAAAGTAGCCGCTATCTTTCTCGATGAATTATTGAAAAATGGTACGACAACAGCATTAGTATTTGCTACCGTTCATCCTGAATCTGTAGATGCTTTTTTTGAGGAAGCTAACCGCCGCCATCTACGAACGATCGCTGGTAAAGTGATGATGGATCGTAACGCTCCAGATTTTCTCACCGATACCGCAGAAACATCATATCAAGAAACAAAAGCTCTCATTCAGAAATGGCATAAAAAAGACCGCTTGCTTTATGCTGTAACTCCCCGCTTTGCCATAACTTCAACCAACGAGCAATTACAAATTGCTGGAAGACTTTTACAAGAATTTCCCGATGTTTATTTGCATACTCACATATCAGAAAATGTAGATGAAGTTGCATTTGTCAAGCAATTATTTCCAGAAAGTCAGGGTTATTTAGACGTGTACGATCGCGCTGGATTAGTAGGCGATCGCTCTGTGTTTGCCCACGGAGTCCACTTAACTGATGCAGAGTTTCATAGATTATCTCAAGCAAATGCTGCGATCGCATTTTGTCCGACATCAAATTTATTCTTAGGTAGCGGACTATTTAGAATTGAAACAGCTAAATCAAAAGATTATCCTGTGAAAGTTGGTTTGGGTACAGATGTAGGTGGCGGAACGAGTGTATCTCTCCTACAAACCGCAAACGAAGCATACAAAATCGCTCAACTAAGGCAACAAAAGCTCTCACCCTTTCAAACACTATTTTTAGCAACTTTAGGAGGAGCAAAGGCACTCAACTTAGAAGATAAAATTGGTAATTTTAATCCTGGTAAAGAAGCAGATTTTGTTGTCTTAGATCCGCGTGCTACACCATTAATGGCATTTCGTAATTCTGACGCAACTCCAACATCTTTAGAAGAATTAGCAGAAAGAATATTTACCTTAGTCATTATGGGAGACGATCGCGCTATACATGCTACTTATATTATGGGAGGATTGGTAATGGGTAATGGGTAATGGGTAATGGGTAATGGGTAATGGGTCATTTGTCATTTGTATTTTCACTACTCACTAACCACTAGCCACTGATTTAGTCACTTCTAAATAAATATATTCTAGTCGCACGGGTTGACGGGAGATAGCATTAAGAGGAATACCTTCAAAGAGAGAAATAATTTCTTTTAAATCTAAAGATTCTGGAAGCCAAAAAGCAAGATCTCTGCCATAGTAACGATAGTTGAAACCTAATTCTATTGCCCGGGCGATCGCTTTTTCCGCTTCATCTGTCTGCACGATAATAATTTCTTCAGCAGATATGTATTGACGTAGTTGAGCTAAACTACCCTCAGCGACAATTTGACCATTTTTCAAAATTCCAATTCTGTGACAAAGACGTTCGGCTTCTTCTAATAAATGAGTGGTGAGTAAAATAGTAGTCCCTTGACGTTGGAGTTGTAGAATTAAATCCCAAATCTCATAACGCGCCTCTACATCTAAACCTGTGGTTGGTTCGTCTAAAATAACTAATTTGGGTTGATGAACTAAAGCGATCGCCATATTCAATCGCCGTTTCATGCCTCCACTGAGTTTTTCTACAGGAGTTTTTGCCCAGTCTAATAAGTTGACAGCAGCTAAACAAGACTGAATTTGCTGCTTTCTTTGCTTAACTGAAATACCGTAAAGCTGGGCAAAAAAATTAAGATTTTCCGTGCAAGTTAAGGTTTTGTAGAGTAAATTTTCTTGGGGGACAATACCAATAATTTTCTTGGTAGCATCAGAAACTGCTCGATCGCCGATCTTAACTTCTCCGCTATCTGCTTGTAGAAGATTACAAATAATATTTATTACAGTTGTTTTTCCTGCTCCATTTGCCCCTAATAAACCGTAAATTTCTCCTGGTAAGATATGCAAAGTTAGGTCTTGCAATATTCGTCTTTTTCCGTAAGATTTATTAAGCTTCTGGATTCTTAACATGAGCAATCTTAGGAGCGAACAGTAAAGTAGGGCGGATAATCCCAACCCTACTTAATCTTGCAGAAAAAGTGGGCAGAGTTCACCCTATCAAATTAGATGAAAAAAGTAAATATCGATCCGCTCGATTGTATTTAAATTGTAATTATAGGAGCAGTTGCCGATTAAGCGTCGATTGAATCGCTGCATCTCTATACTTGCTTCTTGTCTCTTTTGGTACTTACCTGTATTCGACAGACAGTATAAAATTGCAATTCATATACTTTACTTGTCTCCTTTTTGAGTGGTGGGTGAAGAAAGGGTGTAGGGTGTGGAGTGTGGGATGTAGGGTGTAGGGTGTAGGTTTTTTCTCCCTTGTCTCCCCTGTCCCCCTTGTCTCCCTTGTCTCCCTTCGCCCCTAATCCCCACTCCCTTCGGTCGTGGGGTCCCCGAGTTCCCCCTTGTCCCCCTTGTCTCCCCTGTCCCCCCTGTCCCTCACGCACGCATATGAGTCAACCCCTTTGGCAACGGACAATTAGACCTTTTGGTGCAGCAGCCTTGCATGGTATTGCCAGTTATGGCGATCGCCTGTTAGCCATCGATCGGGTCAAAGGGTATTTGCTGCAAATCGATCCAGTTAGTGACAACACCACAATTTTGAATTGGCAAACCGCAGAAGAGTTTGTTGACATAACGGGAATCGCGGTGTGGGAAGACACTCTGTGGTGTACGCGGGACGATACGGTTTACTATTGCCAGTGGGGAGAATTTAAACTCAAACCTTTTGTTACCTTACCTTACACTGCCGATGGGGTCGCAGTGTGGCGATCGACAATTTACATCACTTGTCAAAAAGCAGGCTATATCTTAATTTTTGACAGTAATACAGGGGGACAAATTACCAGATTTTTTGCTCCAGGGGTAGGGATAGAAAACATTACAGTTAAGGAAGAGAATTTGTGGGTATGCGATCGCACGGAACAGACAGTGTATTGTCTCGATCGCGCTACGGGGGACATTCAATTTAGCGTCCTGACTCCGTTTGAATGTCCCACGGGGTTGACTTTTTATACCCAGCCACAAACTAATGAGACATTACTCTACGTCGCTTATGCATCAGAAGAGGCGTATATCAGGGATAATCCTAATTTAGATCCATCGCACGAATTAACCTATCGCGATCGCACCTTTATCCATCCGCTGCAATACCACTACAACTCCCAAGGACACTACGCTCTTTCCAACGGCTACGCGATCGAAATGGTCTATGCTGAGGAATTATCGCCGCTAGACGAAGTAGACTTAGAACAGGTAGAGTGGCGAATTGCTTTACCTGCATCCACCGACCGTCAAAAAGTCGTTCACGTTGAACCGATTGGTCTGCCTTTTACAGAAGAAATCCAAGACGGACAGCGAGTCGCAGTATTTAAATTCGACCATTTAACAACAGGCGATCGCCATGTTTTCGGTTGGAAAGCGATCGTTGAAGTTCGCAGCATCAAGTATCGCATTGCCCCTAGAGAAGTAGAAAATATCCCTCCTCTCCCGCCAGAATTTGCCCAGCGTTATTTGGTAGATGATGATGAATTAGCAATGGAATCATACATCGTCCGTCGTGCTGCTCGCGAGGCGATCGGTAGCGAAACCAATATTCTGCGCCAGATGTACAGTATCCGCAATTACGTCTACGACCAATTATCCTACGGGATTAAGCCTCACATCGATACGCCCGATATTGTTCTCGATCGCGGCGTTGGTTCCTGTGGCGAATATGTTGGTGTTTTACTGGCTTTGATGCGCTTAAATGGAATTGCTTGTCGTACAATCGGACGCTACAAGTGTCCTCCCTATGCCGAACACCAGCAAGTCCCCCTGCAACCAGATTTTAACCACGTTTGGGTAGAATTTTACTTACCAGGACTAGACTTGTGGTTGCCGATGGAATCAAACCCCGACGACGTAGTAGAACAAGGTCCCTACCCTGCTAGATTTTTTATGGGTTTAGCCTGGTATCACATTGAAATTGGCAAAGGTATTTCTTTTGAAACTGTGAAAAGCAATGGCGTACCGCTGAATAAAGAAGAAATCTCAATTGGCGACTTAGCAATTAATCATATTCGCTTCACGATTTTGCATGAATTACCACCTGTAAAGTCGTAAGTCGTAATTCGTAATTCGTAAGTCGGAATTAACTGATAACTTTGTACAGACGTTACATGTAAAGTCTGTACATTAGACCTCCTGCATGAATCAAAAAATCATGGATGTCATTCTGTTGGCGAAGCCTTCCCGAAGGGTACGCAACGCAGTGTAGTGAAGAATCTCCCAGATGTTTCGCTTCGCGTGTGGATGACAATTCAAGTATTCACGCAGGAGGTCTATTGATAACTGATAACTGATAACTGATAACTACTTACTACTCGCAAGGTAACGAATGAGGTTTAGAAAAGAGTTGTAGTCAGTAATCGGCTTAGCCACGAACTCGTCAGCTTGGGAAGCAGCCAGCAGAAATTGACGTTCGCCTGCCAAAGCGTAAGCTGTCACGAGAATAATCGGAATTTGGGCTGTTTGCGCTTGATTTTTTAACACGCGCGAAATATCAGCACCACTAACAGCTTGACCTTGCCACTGTGCGTCTGGCAAATTAATATCCATAATTACCAAATCAACTGCTTGCGTCTGACAGCGCTGAAAGATTTCTGCTGGATCGTCCGTAATGTAAACGTAATGACCCCCCAGACGTTGCAAGAGCTTGGCAGTGCTGCGAGCCAATGTGTAATCGTCATCAACTAAGAGAATATTCAAGCAGGCTACGAAAAAAAATTAGAGCGCGATCGCAATTATATACAGTTATCAGTTATCAGTTATCAACGGAGAGTGGTAATGGGTAATGGGTAATTGGTAGTTGCTCCCTTGTCCCCCTTGTCCCCTTGTCCCCTTGTCCCCCTTGTCCCCCTTGTCCCCCTTGTCCCCCTTGTCCCCCTTGTCCCCCTTGTCCCCCTTGTTCCCCTTGTCCCCCTTGTCCCTCCCTACTCCCTACTCCCTACTCCCTTGTCTCACAGGAAGAGTAAAAGTAACCTTCGTGCCTTGTCCTAAACCCGCACTCTCTAGACAGATTTTTCCTCCCATCAGTTCTACTAAACGCTGACAGACGGTTAAGCCTAATCCCGTACCTCCATAGCGCCGTTTCACCGAACCGTCTGCTTGGACAAAAGGCTCAAATAATACTGCTGCTTGGCTTGGTTCGATCCCAATTCCAGTATCAGTTACCGAAATTTCAATTGCTGGTTCGTCAGTTTTGGTAATTGCTCGAATGCAAACTTGTCCGGTTTCAGTAAATTTAAAAGCGTTAGCCAAGAGGTTAGTTAGGACTTGTCGCAGTCGGAATTTATCGGCATAAATGCGCTCGACTTGACAATCGATGCTTAAGGGAATAGCCTTACAATTGCTCTCAATTTGAAATAAACGTTGTAGTTCTGTCAATAGAGGCATTAGCTCAAATTCTTCCCAATGCATCACCAATCTTCCGGCTTCAATTTTTGCCAGGTCGAGAATATCGTTAATTAAGGTGACGAGATTTTCTGCTGATTGATAGGCAATTTGAATGTATTCTTTTAACTCTACTTCGTTGTAGTAAAGTCCTTCTTTGAGCAATTTCAAATAATTAAGCGTGGCTGCTAAAGGCGTGCGTAATTCATGACTGGTGGAGGAGAGAAAATCTGATTTGAGGCGATTGGCTTCTTCTGCCAGGGTGCGGGCAGTCTTTAGTTCTTGATTACGTCTTTCTAACAATTGCCTCTGTTGTCGTTCGTATTCATGTAATCGGTGCTGCATGACGGCAAGTGAGAGATGATTGGCTAGGGCTTGGACTAATTCTATTTCCGAACTCGTCCATTCTTTGCTTTGTCCTCGTTTTAATTCTCGCCAAGCCTCAAAAGAATGCCTCACTCTGGAAATACGTTCGTCAGGATCGAATCTTCCCGCCCAGGTAATATCAGTATCGATCGCATCGCGGAAAATGGTCAGGCAACCCAAGGTTTCACTACCATAATGCAAGGGCATAACAAATAGGCTGCGGATATTCGTAGTTTGAAAGGCAGGAGCAACTTCTAGTAACTCCGGTGCTTGATAAAGATTGGCGATCGCCACATACCCGTGCTGGGGGTTTCTACCAACACCAGCCATCAACTGTTGCCAAAATGGAGCGTTCTCCAACATCCCTTGAGGTTGGGCTTTATCGGTATAAATTTCTGTGATTTGTGCTTGCCCTGTAGGACAAAGATATAGTCTGCCACCAGAACCATCAACGCTGTTGACAATACTTTCAAGAGCAATTTGTAAAATTGTTTGAATTGAGTGGGGAGAGTGAAGCAGAGTTGAAATTTTGTTGATTAATTCTTGGCGAATAGCTCTTTCGCGTGCTTGCGTCAATAGTTGAGATTGAGAAATTGCGATCGCGAGGTGTTCTACCACGAGTCGCACCACGTCTAATTGTTCCTGACGAAAAGTTTTTGGTTGCGCGTGGTGACAAGCCAGCAGTCCCCACAACTGGCAATCGTGAAGAATTGGGATGACTAGGGAAGACTGCACCCCCATAGCTGTGAGATATTCGACGTGACAAGGATCGACGGGGCGTTGGAGAATTTCTGTAACAGTTCTTTGCTGAACTTCCTCTAACGTCAAATCTCCTGTAGTTTGGGGAGATTTTAAATAGCTGAGGCTAATCTGTTGTTGGGGAACGTCCACAATCGATCGCGCCCCAATTTTGACAAACATCTCCCGTGCGTGGGCAGGAATATCATCTGCGGGAAAGTGCAACCCTAGCAAAGATGGTAAACGCTTTGCCGCGATCGCTTCAGCAATCACTTGTCCCGTTCCATCAGGATGAAATTTATAAACTTTGACTCTATCTATTTGTAAAAATGCCCGAATCTCCTGCACTGCAACAGAGAGAATCTGCTGTAGTTCCAAAGATTGATGGATGCGATTCGTAATCCGATTTAACAGAGAATTTCGGTTCAGTCCCGCTCGATTTGGATGTTTTTTATGACGCATATTTTTGAAAGTCGGGAGTCGAGAGGATAAGAGGATAAGGGGGACAAGGAAGACAAGGGGGACAAGGGAGAGCGCTCTCGAAAATTCTTTGAGTGTCCTCCCGCATTTCCCATACTTCCAACACTTCCCACACCCTTTCTTCACTGGTCACTCTCTCAGCCCCCTCAGCTCCCTGCTCCCTGCTCCCTGCTCCCTGCTCCCTATTCACTGATAACTGATTACCTATTTACCAATAATTGTTGCAATTGCCGTGAAATCTCATCTAACCCTGCATCTTTAGCTAAGAAAGCATCAGCTTCTTTACAGAAAATCTCGCCACTATTCAATTCATTTTTTCCAATAAATGCGGTCACTAACACGAGAATGGGAGGTTCTAGTAAAACTTCTCTGATATAGCGAATAAATTTCCGCCCGTCAATTTCTCCGTAAGCATCGGGTGGCAGAGACAGATCGACCATAATTAAGTCATACTGCCGCACATCTTGAATCAAATCTTCGATGAGCGAGGTAGCATCGTTGAAAATAGACACTTCAAAGGTGTTTTTTAAAAAACGCTGAAGTGCCATGCACCAATTGCGATCGTCATCTAGTACTGCGATTCGGCACATGCAAAGGTAAGCCCATAAAACTTGATAAATCTTTACTAAACGCAGGCAAATTTTGACTAACTTCTTTTAGCTTAAAACTAGATAACCATTCGTTAGTTAAAAAAATAATTAAGCTAGAGGCGATCGCAAGGCAGGTACGATCTCTGCCTCACAAGATAGCACTTTTAAGGAGAGCTGGACGGCAAAGTTTTAGTAAATAAACTTCTATACATCAATCTATAAATCTCAGTATTATCTATAGTAGGTTGCATCCTTGCAGCGTTCATTCCGTGTGCTTTGGCAACAATCGATCCGGCATTGTCGGCAAAACCAGTCCAGGCGATCGCAAATGGAAAACGCTGTCCTCTAGCGTCGGGTGCAGAAACAAAAGGTAACGTACCTGTACCATCTCTACCATCCAAAGGTGCGCCATTTTTCTGTCTAGGAGGTAAAGGCTGGTTCAGTGGCATATTGCTTATCTGTTCGCCAATGACTTCTAACCCGCTAGCATCGCTATCTGCGGCTGTTAATAACATAGTATTGGGATTTTGCTCGATAAACTTCATTGCTACCCCAACTGCATCATCTGCCCGTTTCATGGCTTCGAGACAGCCTTTAGCATTGTTGTAATTAGAAAAGTTATCCGTTCCTTCCTCCTCTTGAACGATAAAAAAGGGTTTCGATCTATTAGATAAAACCCTCAGCGTTGTTTGTAACATTTCTGCCGCAGTTGGCGCACTCTCGACATACAACGGTAGCTTTTGCTTTTTCAAATCCTCTTCTGGTTCATCGTTGTAAGTATCTTCAGCTGCAAATATGCCTAAAACTTTTTTGGTGTTAGTGGGTAGTTTCAATAGTTCCTCGCGGTTGTATACTACAGCATAACCTTTACGTTTTGCTAGATCGATTAGATTTACGCCGTCTTCTCGTTTACCTGACTTAGCGTGTCGTCCAGTTTTTTCTTTAGGAAGATACCAAATTTCTCCACCACCCAAAATGATATCTACGCCAGACTCAACAATTTGTTTGGTAATCTCTGCGTGTGCTTGACGATTTTTTACCTTAGCTAAGAAAGCACCAGTACCAGGTTCGCTAATAATACCAGAGTTAATAATTGCTGTTGGAATACCTTGGGCGATCGCTTCTTGCATAATTGTCTGTGGCTTGCCTGAAAGCGCCGTCATTGGCTTTCCAGTTTCGTCTAAGCCGTAGGAGTCAGCATCTACCTTCACTCCCGTAGCATGAGTCACAGCGCCAGCATTAGAAGTGGCAGTCAGCTGATTTTTCATGTGTCCTAAATAGACACCAAGATGAGACATGCGATCCCAATTCAGCCTACCATCGGAACCGTAATTGAGAAAACGGGCAGCTCCCCAATGGGCAGCACTCGTACCATCGGGATGCAGAAAAATAACATTTCCAGTATCAAGGCTAGTACTTTGATTCGTCTGGGAAAAAGTGCGGGCAACAATAGTTAAAGTTGCGATCGCAGTTGTGGCAACTAAACCAATTGCGAATGGTTTGCGTAGCGTCATATAAAAAATCTTAGTAATTGGTAATTGGTAATTGGTGTTAGTTCTTTTGGCTCAGCCCATGTACATTTATATTGACTCTGTCTTCATCTGTCTTTAATCGTCAGGTGGGCATTGCCCACCATACATTGAAATTCTATTTTTAGTTTTATTTAAAAGTATTAGCCCAAATAATTAAAATAAAAAATAATAACAAAGGAATGCTAGATGTAAATGTAGCAAGTCCTAAAATAATCCTCCATGTCTTGTTTTTCCACTCTAACCCAACCAAAACCGTGCCAATCATAATAAAAATACTACTTGTTACGAGCATGACTAGACCAAGCCATCCAACTGCATAGCTACATCCCCATCCCTCACAACCTAAACTATCTTGGTCGATTGTTAACAATTCATACAATAATTTTGCTGGATACCAGCACCATAAAATAAACAAAATTTTGAATAATAAGAATAATAATCTTAATATTTTTGCAGCGATCCAGCAATTCTTCTCATAAGAATTAGGGGATATTCTTTAAAAATTTAGAAATATATTTAGTAGGGGCGCACAGATGTGCGCCCCTATCGTTTTATTAACGTGCCGATCTGCTAACTCAACCACTCAGCAAATTCTGTCGTAAAGCGATCGCTAATTATTGCCTCTCGAATCTTTTGGGTAAACCGAACTAATTCTGTAATATTATGAATGGTCAACAAAGTATAAGCTAAAATTTCTTGCGATCGCACCAAATGAGAAATATACGCCCGCGTGAAATTTTGGCAAGTGTAACAAGGACAAGTTTCATCTAAAGGTTGAAAATCTTCCCGATATTGAGAATTTTTTAAATTCCACCGTTCCCCCTTTACCAAAGCTGCGCCATGACGGGCAAGGCGTGTAGGAATCACGCAGTCAAATAGATCCATACCAGACGCGATCGCTTGTGCCATTTCTTTATACGTGCCTACCCCCATCAAATATCTAGGCTTATCTACTGGTAGCATGGGAGTTGTCGCTTGTACGATCTTGGCAATCAGTTCTGGTGGTTCCCCTACACTCACGCCACCAATCGCATATCCAGGTAAATCTAACCCTGCCAAAGCCTCAGCCGCCGCCGCCCGTAATTCTGGGTAGACTCCCCCTTGGACGATACCAAATAACGCCTGATCGGGGCGCTGGTGGGCGCTAATACAACGTTCTAGCCAGCGGTATGTCCTTTGTGTCGCTGCTTCTACCTCCTCACGACTGGCGGGATAGGGGGGGCATTCATCAAATGCCATAATCACATCAGCACCCAAAGCATTTTGGATTTGGATCGATCGCTCTGGGGTTAAATTAATCATCTGTCCGTCATGAGGCGATCGAAATATTACCCCATCATCGGTAATCTGCCGCATTTCGCTCAAACTGAAAACCTGAAAACCGCCAGAATCAGTCAAGATTGGTTGATTCCAGCGCATGAACTGGTGTAATCCCCCAGCTTTTTCGACAATCCTTTCCCCTGGTTGCAAATGCAAGTGATAGGTATTTGCCAAAACCATCTGCGCCCCTGTTTCCTGAAGTTGTGTGGGAGTGACGGTTTTCACATTTGCCAGCGTCCCTACGGGCATAAAGCGGGGAGTTTCAACCGCACCATGAGGAGTGTAAAAGACACCTGCACGGGCTTTAGTTTGGCTGCAACGAGTGGAAACTTGGAAGGAAAATTGCGTAGTCAATTCAGTTATCAGTAGAGAGTGGTGCGCGGTGCGTGGGGTGTTGCAGCGAGCGGCAAAGCGGATAAGCCGATATTAGCTGCGTCGTGGTGCGTGAAAATACTTCTTACCCAATGACAAATGACCAATTACCCATTACCCATTACCATCGACTAATTGAGCAACAATAGGTTTCAATCTTACATCAAAACCTTCGATTCCAAATAACCGCCTTTGGGTAAATGCACCGTCAATTAATAGCAGGAGATGAACGCCTAACTGTTGAGGGTTGTCTACTCCCACTGCTTCAGCTAAAGACACGAGGCGATCGCGAATTGCTATCCTATTAGATACAGCTAATTGATGCGCCGGATGTTCTAGTTCCGGTAACTCCGATGCTGTCACCAAGAACGGACAACCGTAACATTCGGGTTTTGTCAAATACTTGTCTAACCAGGCAAATAAAGCAATTATCTGCTGTTTCGGCTCGTTTGGGTATCGGGCGATCGCAATTTCAAATAATCGCTTGAAGCTGTTTTGACGTTCCTCTAAATACGCCACCACTAAGTCATCCTTAGAAGGAAAGTAGCGGTATAGCGTCGTTTTGGCAACTCCTGACTGAGCAATAATTGTATCTACTCCTACTGCCCGAATTCCTTCGCGGTAGAACAGATCGTCAGCAACTTCTAGAATCTTCTGGCGGGTTGAGGTTTTGCGATCGCTTGACATTGTTTTCTCTTCATCTTGGCATCTCATCAGGGCATAGCATTGGTATCTCCCTATTGACATGATACAGACCTGTCTGTTACATCTTCTAATGGCAGTAACAATACAGACCTGTCTGTTTCTATTAATTGATATCTATGCCTAAACGAGTTGTGTATGCGCCAGATGTAGCAATTCCCGTCAAAGCTTATTCCCAGGCTATCGATGCAGGAAGTTTAGTATTTTGTTCGGGACAACTTGCATACGATGCTAAAAACGATGCAGTATTTTCAGAATCAGCGGCAGAACAAACTGATTATTTAATGCAGAACATTCAAGTGATTTTGGATGCGGCTGGTTTACAGTGGCAAGACGTAGTAAAGACGACTATTTTCTTGACCAATATGAATGATTTTGTATCCGTCAATGAAGTTTATGCCCGCTATTTCGATCTCGATCCTCCAGCGCGATCGACCATTGGTGTAAATGCATTAGCCAAGGGAGCCAAAGTCGAAATAGAAGTTATTGCTAGCAGAACTTAAAGTCTCAAAAGGAGTCAAAAATATGACAGCATTTGACTATAAAACAAAGCATGGTGAAAACTTTACTGTAGCTAATATAGGTAAGTTGTCGCAGCTACATCATTTCTCCTTTCAACTACCATCAAGAGTAATTGAAGTTGAAGGCAAGTTATTTATTAAGCAAATTGTAGATTTAACAAGTTGTGAAATCTCCTTCAATAAGCTACCAGCAAAAGTAGCAATTCCTTTCTATCACAAACACAAGCAAAATGAAGAAGTTTATCTCTTCCTTCAAGGTGAAGGTGAATTTCAAATTGATGGTGAGATTTTTCCCATCAGTGAAGGAACAGTAGTACGAGTCGATCCTGATGGCGAGAGAACTCTTAGAAATATTTTAAATGAAGATTTGGTCTATATTGTTATTCAATCTCAGGCTAACAGTTACAAGGGACATACAATTTTGGATGGTGTTGCAATAGATAAAAAAGTGAATTGGGTAAATTCCGTTTAACATCCTCACAACTTCCTCAAAGTTTTTTACTAAGTTTGTAAATGGGTAGAGAACAGTAACCAATTACCAATTACCAACAATACATTTGGAGGTAACTTCATATGTTTCAAAAAATATTAGTAGCGCTCGATACTTCTAGTCTTAATCGCAGCGTTTTTGAGGAAGCACTAGGCTTAGCAAAGGCACTTAATGCTAGCGTCATGCTATTACACGTACTCTCTGCTGAAGAAGAGGGTAGCCCAGATATTTATATGATGTCCCATGCAGACTACTATCAGGGATATGGGATGAGTAGCGAAATCATCCAAATGCAGCGCCAGCGATGGGACGAGTTTGCAAATAAAGGACTGGAAATGCTGCAAAGTTTTACAGATGAAGCAACTGCGGCGGGAGTGAAAACGGAGTTTAGTCAGATAGCTGGTAGTCCTAGCCGTACTGTCTGCGAGTTTGCGCGAAATTGGCAAGCTGACTTAATTATTATGGGTCGTCGGGGTCACTCTGGTTTGAGCGAATTGTTTATGGGTAGTGTCAGCAACTACGTCCTGCATCACGCTCCCTGCTCCGTACTTACGGTACAACATTCAGCGGTGAATCGCGACACAGAAGCAGAACACGTTACACCTGCGATGAGACATTATCGATCGAGTAACTAATTGAAATTTTGCTAACGGCGATCGCTTACAGTTGTATCTACTTTATTTACTTTTTTGGCAAGTCATTTGCTAGAAAATGCATACAGTACCAGAAGAAGCACTGTAGTTACTAGATGAATTGCGGATCGTAACGCGATCGCCATTTCTGACATTTACACCTTGCGATCGGAGAACGGATCGAGACGTGAAGACGCGAAAAGTTCTATCAATCAGCAGGCGCATCACCCGTTTTAGGAACTTCACCTGCTTCTGAAATAGGATCTTCTGGGTTTTCACTGTCCTCGACCGCAGGAGATTTCACTTCTACTTCTGGTGCCACTTTTTGTTGAACTTCAGAGGTGACTTTCTCTTGTTTTCGATCTGTCATAACTCCTATCCTCTTAAATTAGAACTGAAGTTCATTCTAAAAAGATTCTCAATATTCATTCCTCTTCCTAAAAGATTGTTTGTGGCTGCGTTATGAAAAATTCAAGCAGTGAATTGGTGGCAGATCTGAGGCGAACTGTTTCCATGTCAAGCCCGCATCCTCTGATAGGAAGATCTGACCTTTACTCGTACCAAAAACAGTTCTATCCTTTAACGCCACAAGGCTTCCCGTATCAATGTTGTGTGAAAACCACTGCGGCAAACCTCGATCGCACTTCTCGAAAGTCCCCGCTCGGTCGAGCGATCGCCGATAAATTGCTGCTTTAGCACCAGATGGACCGCTAGAGGTACTTATCAAGACTGTCTCGCCACAAATAGCAACAGCGCGGGAGTACGTGGAGTGTAGGTTAGCTCGATCCAAGCTCCATGTATCGCCTCTATCTGTACTCGTAGCCAATCCTTCTGCTGTAGCTGCTAGCACGACACCAGGACGATCTGGAACAGTGATGACTTGGTGAACATCCCAGTGCAAATCGATAGTTGGCTGCCACGAACGTCCGCGATCTTGGGAACGCAAGATGCCACCAACGTGTACGTTGGCATAAAGTTCGCCCGATTGTCCTCCTGCCATAGAGCGAACATCTGGCAACCCACCCCAAGGTGTATACCACTCGTCTCGCCCTTGAGCTGTATCAAAACTTTGGATGAATTCAATGCCACCATCTACAATCCAGAAAAGATGAGCATTAGATGTACCGACCAGAACTTTCCCACTCAGTGGCTGAATGCAATTCAACTGCAAATCTTGAATACTTGGGGCTACTACTTGCCATTCACCCTCAGAATCGCGATGCCATACCGACTTGCCATCAACCACCGCCCATAGTCCGTTCAGGCTTGGAGCGATCGCAGTGATACTGTGACCCTCCAGTTCCATCCACTGCTGGGATGCTGTAAACCATACCAAACCGGCAGATGTTCCTACTGTTAATGAATGCTCCTGATTTACACCAGTTTCTTTTGACGCTATTTTTTGTTGCACAAATTCAGTCATATCTAGACTCCCTTTCCCGATCTCTCCGGTTGGCTCAGACAAAAGAGAATTGCGGAATTAACTTTCTAAACATATTTCTTTAGTTTCACTCTAGCACCTTCGGTAGTCCTACACGAGTAAGGATGTAAGTCATAGATGAAGAGGTCTTTCAAGGACTTTGTTGCATGAATAAGAGAAAGTCACGCCTCACCTTTAATGATGCGGTGATTAGCCTTCTACTTTGTAACTAAATGTGCTTTGTCGGACGCTGCCAACTCAATTCTCATCACTATAAACAACGACTCCAAAAAGCTTTCTGTTTGCCGTCCTGCCAGATGAAACAACGATTGAATCGTGCCCCGAAGTAGTAACCGCTGTGTCACTGTAATAGTTAGAGGCTCCCCGTCTCCCAGTATGCTTGCTCGTTGCGCCATTGCTCAATCACTGCCTCACTCATCCAGAAGCTAATACTGCCTCAATGCCCTTCGGACGCACTCAATCTCGCAAGTCTCGCTGCTCCACTGAGGGAATAAAACTGGCAACGTACAAGTCAGGGTCTAAAGCTAGGGCGGCGTTTCAACTTGTCTTGAAACGCCGCCCTCATTATTGTCTCTGGCTTTCACCTGCGCTCAGGATTTCTGCCGGTTTGCGTAGCCTCAACCTGCGATCGCCCAATGACCGTGGAAGTTACGCTTAGAAGCGGTCGAGGTTCATCACCTTGTCCCACGCTGCCACAAAGTCATGCACAAACTTCTGCTGCGAATCCTCAGATCCGTAGACTTCCGCGAGGGCGCGTAGCTGAGAGTTTGAGCCGAAGATGAGGTCAACACGGGTAGCAGTCCACTTGAGTTCGCCTGTCTTGCGACTGCTCCCCTCGAACTCATATTCATCTTCAGCGATCGCTTTCCATGTCGTGCCCAGGTCAAGCAGGTTAACGAAGAAGTCATTGGTCAACGTCTCTGGGCGATCGGTGAAGACACCGTGTTTGGACGCTCCAAAGTTCGTACCCAGGACGCGCAAGCCGCCCACGAGAACCGTCATCTCAGGGGCTGACAGGGTCAGCAATTGCGCCCGATCGACTAGCAACTCCTCAAGCGATTCGCTGTGTTTGCCGCTAGAGTAGTTGCGGAACCCGTCCGCGGTTGGCTCAAGCACGGCGAAGGACTCGACATCCGTTTTCTCTTGGGACGCATCCGCACGTCCAGGCTTGAAGGGAACTTTGACCTCATGCCCAGCGTTCTTCGCCGCTTGTTCAATGCCCACGCATCCGCCCAGAACGATCGAGTCAGCGAGCGAAACCCGCTTTCCGCCAGACTGTGAGCTGTTGAATTCTTCTTGGATCGCCTCCAGGGTTTGCAGCACTGTTGCGAGTTGGGTCGGCTGGTTGACTTCCCAGTCCTTCTGAGGCGCAAGACGAATGCGCGCTCCGTTCGCTCCACCGCGCTTGTCAGACCCACGGAACGTTGATGCCGATGCCCAGGCAGTCGAAACGAGTTGTGAGACAGACAGTCCCGAAGCAAGAATCTTACCTTTGAGCGCGGCGATGTCCTGCTCATCAATCAATTCATGGGTGACCGCGGGGATGGGATCTTGCCACAAGAACTCTTCCGCTGGCACCTCTGAACCGAGATAGCGCGATCGGGGACCCATATCGCGATGTGTCAGCTTGAACCACGCCTTGGCAAATGCGTCGGCGAACTCATCTGGGTTCTCATGATAACGCCGTGAAATCGGCTCGTAGATGGAGTCCATCTTCATAGCCATGTCCGCCGTGGTCATCATAGGAGCGTGCCGCTTCGACGGATCGTGCGCGTCAGGCACCGTATCCGCGCCAGCACCGTTCTTCGGTTTCCATTGCCACGCACCAGCGGGACTCTTTGTCAGCTCCCAGTCATATTTGAATAGGGTGTCGAGATAGGTGTTGTCCCACTGCGTTGGAGTAGGAGTCCATGCACCTTCAATACCGCTAGTGATCGCATCAACGCCTACACCCGTGTTGAAAGCGCTCTTCCAGCCGAGACCCTGCTCTACAATGCTTGCCCCCCCAGGCTCATGACCTACGTGCGACGATTCGCCCGCACCATGACATTTGCCAAAGGTATGTCCACCGGCAACCAGCGCCACCGTTTCTTCATCGTTCATCGCCATCCGACCAAAGGTTTCGCGAATATCGCGCCCTGAGCCGATCGGATCGGGTTCGCCGCTTGGTCCTTCTGGGTTCACGTAGATCAGACCCATCTGAACGGCAGCGAGGGGATTTAAAAGCACTCGATCGTCGTCGTAACGCTCGCCACCTAGCCAAGCTTTCTCAGAACCCCAGTAGATGTCTTCCTCTGGTGCCCAGATGTCCTCGCGCCCGCCGGCAAAGCCGATCGTCTTGAAGCCCATCGACTCAAGCGCGCAGTTGCCAGCGAAGATCATGAGGTCAGCCCAGGAGATTTTCTTGCCGTATTTCTGCTTGATTGGCCAAAGCAACATGCGCGCCTTGTCGAGGTTAGCATTGTCGGGCCAACTGTTGAGCGGCTCAAACCGCTGGCTACCCGACCCTGCGCCGCCGCGACCGTCACCGATCCGATACGTACCTGCGCTGTGCCACGCCATCCGAATGAAGAGAGGACCATAATGACCGTAGTCGGCTGGCCACCAGTCCTGAGAGGTAGTCATCAGCTCAAAGATATCTGCCCTCACAGCCGCTAAGTCGAGCTTCTTGAATTCCTCAGCGTAGTTGAACGCCTCACTCATGGGATTAGCCTGGGGTGAGTGCTGGTGGAGGATGCTCAGATTCAAATACTTCGGCCACCAGTCTCGGTTCGACGGCATATGACGAGCCGTAAGTTTCTGACCTCCGCCCGTAAACGGGCATCCGCTCTCGCTGCTCATATTATCTCCTGTCTTTGGAAAAACGCTAATCTACAGTTGCAAATTGGAGCTACCGAGAAAGCGATTTAAATTGCCATGAAATAGTCACGAATTTAATCATAATCGGTATGACTCCGTTTTAGCAGCACCCTTAAACTATTGTAATAAGTGCGCTCGGCTTTGTTGCATAAATAAATTGAGAGCGCCCTTCCCTCTTCTAGAGAGAAATTAGTTTTTTACTTTGTAGCTATTGGGCTTACCCAGTTGAGTTCGATCGGCAGCACCAACTCTACCGAAAAGAGAATAAATGAGTCGAAGCACCTCTAATCCTCGCTCGCTGGCAAGCAGCTCTGAGGATCGGATCGGCAGCTGCTCTAGTGAGTGGCTTGTTTCCATTGCGTTCTGGAAATAACAGACCAGACGGTGGATCGTCAGCTGCTAAATATCCCTGTAGCTTCGGGTGCTCTGGCAGCGTGCGCGTGGCAATCTTGCCCTTGGTAGTACATTTACGCAGCGTCACCACACTACCCGCTAAATCTTCAGCCGTCAGCGCCAGCACTTCACTAACGCGACAGGCGCAGTAATAAGCGATCGCAAATAGCAGTTTGTCTCTAGGGGTGAGGAAGCCGCGTGTGAATAGGCGTTCTATAGCAGTTCTAAATGATTTGTAAAGTAGGCTTTTAGCCTGCTCCACGTTCATGAATCAAATAGGATTGCTATAGGCAATAGCTAGTAAATTTTGTTAATGGACAAAAATTGTGTTTGCAAGATGCAGAGAGAATCGTCAGAGTCAGAATTTTTGCTCCCGCACTCAACGCTACTTTAAGCTTTTGTTGTTTTCTCTCTACTGGTAGTTTCCATTTCAATAGGAGTGCAGAACGCTTGAATCACGGTAGTTGGTGTAGGTAACGGCATCACGTTACACTTTCGCACTCAGAGGAAGTGCGATCGCACTTTATAACAAATGTAGTTTCTATTAATACCTCGATAGCCAGATAAATTTATCCTTAGTTAAGAGATGAAACAAAACTGCGCTCAGCTTTCACTCAAAATTACCTAAAGTTGAATTATTGGTATTTTTTTGTCACTTTCTCATCATATTTATCTCTAAAACTGAAATAAAAGATGTCATTTATTCTAGTTAGGGTTAGCAATTATGTTGTCCATCATTTGCCTTGTTTGGTCTCTTGCAAAAGCCTTGCACTTTAATTAACGCCATAGAAACAAACAATGACAACCTCTGCAACAGGTAGCCAATTAGAACCTCAATATCACGAACTCGCAGCCCAGGCAGTAGCCCACTCGCTGAATACTAACTCAGATAGGGGCTTAACAGCAGCAGAAGTTAGGCAACGGTTGAACCAGTATGGGGAAAACGAACTCAAGGCTAAACCAGGTAAACCAGCATGGTGGCGCTTTTTATTGCAATTCAACCAGCCGCTACTTTATATCTTATTAATCGCCGGAATCATCAAAGCCTTTTTAGGTTCTTGGACAAATGCGATCGTGATTTGGGGTGTAACGGTAATTAACGCGATTATCGGTTTCGTGCAAGAATCAAAAGCAGAAGGGGCGATCGCCGCTTTAGCGCAAGCCGTCACTACAGAAGCAACTGTATTGCGCGACGGACAAAAGATTCGCCTTCCCTCACGAGAAATCGTACCTGGAGATATCGTCATGCTGGCTTCTGGCGATAAAGTGCCAGCCGATCTGCGCTTGGTAAATAGCCGGAACTTGCAAGTAGACGAATCAGCTCTCACGGGCGAATCTGTCCCAGTGGAAAAGTCAACCGCTCCACTTCAGCCTGACGCTCCTTTAGCAGAACGGCTTAACATGGCATATGCAGGTAGCTTTGTTACCTTCGGACAGGGAAGCGGTATTGTCGTAGCAACAGCAGGCAATACGGAGGTAGGGCGCATTTCCCAAACCATCGAGCAACGGAGTAACCTGAGTACGCCCTTAACTCGCAAGTTTGACAAATTTAGCCGCACGTTACTCTACGTCATTTTAGGGCTGGCGGCGCTCACGTTAGCAGTAGGGTTGGGTCAAGGACAGACCTTTGCCGGAATGTTTGAAGCGGCTGTTGCCTTAGCAGTCAGCGCCATTCCTGAAGGACTACCAGCAGTGGTAACGGTGACGTTGGCAATTGGAGTCAACCGCATGGCACGCCGCCACGCGATTATCCGCAAGCTACCTGCGGTAGAAACTTTAGGCGGTGCAACAGTCATTTGCTCTGATAAAACAGGAACGCTAACCGAAAACCAAATGACAGTGCAAGCGATTTACGCTGGAGGCGATCGCTTTACTGTTAGCGGTACGGGTTACAGTCCAGAAGGGGAGATAAGAGAGCTGAGGGAGCTGAGGGAGAGGTTGCCTGTAGCTCTGGAAGAATGTTTAATCGCTGGGTTGTTGTGCAACGACTCTCACTTAGAAGAAAAAAACGATCGCTGGGTAGTCGTGGGCGATCCGACGGAAGGAGCTTTGATTGCAGTTGCTAAGAAAGCAGGGTTGAGTCAGTCCGAATTAGTAGAGTCAATTCCCAGAGTGGATGCAATTGGGTTTGAATCTCAGTTTCAGTACATGGCGACGTTGCATGAACTGGCGAGTGGGGAGTCGGTACGGGTGGGTTTAGAAACCCGCCCGTACGGGAGTGGGGAAGAATCTAAAGTTATTTATGTCAAGGGTTCTGTAGAAGCAATTTTGAGCCGCACTCGGCAAATGCTGGATCGAAACGGCAACTCTATTTCCATCAACCGCGCCGAAGTCGAACAGCAGGTTGAGTTAATGGCAAAGCAGGGATTACGAGTGCTGGCTTTTGCCAAAAAAACAGTAGGGATAACCAGACTTCTGTAGACCATAACGATATCGAATCCGATCTGGTTTTTATCGGCTTGCAGGGAATGATCGATCCACCACGCGCTGAAGCGATCGCCGCAGTACGCAACTGTCAGTCGGCAGGAATTGACGTGAAGATGATTACGGGCGACCACATTACCACAGCGAAAGCGATCGCCCTCCGCATGGGTTTGCAAAAAGATGGTAGGGTGGAGGCATTTGAAGGGCAGCAACTCGCCCAAATGGACGATCGCGAATTGGCGCAGGCGGTGGAAGAAGGTGTAGTTTTTGCCAGAGTCGCCCCAGCCCAAAAATTGCGGTTGGTAGAAGCATTACAAGCCAAAGGCGAAATTGTTGCCATGACGGGAGACGGGGTAAATGATGCCCCAGCCCTCAGACAAGCCGATATTGGCGTAGCGATGGGTGGTGCGGGAACGGATGTTGCTAGGGAAGCCGCCGATATGCTGCTGACGGATGATAACTTTGCTTCGATTGAAGCCGCAGTAGAGGAAGGACGGACGGTCTATCAAAATTTACGCAAGGCGATCGCGTTTATCTTACCCGTCAACGGTGGCGAGTCGATGACGATTTTAATTAGTGCTTTACTCGCCAGAGATCTACCAATTCTGTCTTTACAAGTCTTGTGGTTGAATATGGTCAACTCAGTGGCGATGACAGTGCCGCTTGCATTTGAACCCAAATCTGAGGGGGTAATGCAGCAACCGCCACGCAACCCAAGGGAACCGTTAATCTCAGGAAAACTGCTACAGCGGATTTTGGCAATTTCCGTTTTTAACTGGATTCTAATTTTTGGTTTCTTCGAGGGGGTACGTCGAAACACGGGAGATGTCACCTTGGCGCGAACGATGGCAATTCAAGCTTTGGTTGCAGCCAGAATCGTGTATTTATTGAGTATCAGCCATTTAGGGAAAGCGATCGCGCTGAAAATCCGTGGTAGAAAAGTTTCTATTAGTGGTACAAAGGCGATCGCGCTGGGTATTCTTGCCGCAGTCTTATTGCAAATTGTTTTCAGTCAATGGAGCGTCATGAATAATTTATTTGCTACTGCACCGTTGAATTTAGATCGGTGGTTAATCTGTCTGCTGCCTGCTTTACCGATGATTCCTTTGGCTATTTTGGTTAACTGGATCGATCGCCCTGAGTAAACAATTCAATTAGTGGTTCAACGTCTACAGTCGATCGCAAATATCGCTCTAGGCGTTGGTTGAGCGTTCCCGTGTGCAATTCAAACAGGTGATTGTCGTAGTCATAGAAGTACAGCGATTTTCCTTCACCTTCAACACGAGTGCGATCGCAGCGAACTTCTACACCAACTGCCTGAACTCGCTCAACATATCGAGCGAAATCTTCTTCATGAATTTTGAATGCAACATGGTTGTAAGTTCTGTGAGGAAGCGGCTCACCTTCCATGATTGCAATCCAAAGATGGTTGATGAGGAAAAATTTCTCTCGTGCAATTGAAAACGTTCTGTCAGCGCTTGTGTAAACTTCTTTTGCATCAAAGATCTGGGTAAGGAACGCTGTCATTCGCTCAAGGTCACGGACAATAAAGGTAATATGGCTGAGTCCTTCAATCATAGCAGTCTCGGTTTGCGTTTTCTTTCCTGATTAGCTGGAAGGTGAACCAATTGACTGACTGACGATTTCTTTCGCTTGCTTTTCTGTTTCTTCTTTGCGTTCACTATAGCGATCGGTTAAGTAGTCTACTTTATCGCGCAACAGTAGCGTAAACTTGTAAAGTTCTTCCATCACATCGACAACACGATCTCGATAAGGTGAGTTTTTCATCGTTCCGTCTTCATTGAATTCTTGATATGCCTTTGGAACAGAAGACTGATTTGGAATCGCGAACATCCGCATCCAACGCCCTAAAACTCGAAGTGTATTTACTGCGTTGTAGGATTGCGATCCTCCACAGACTTGCATCACTGCTAAAGTCTTACCTTGCGTAGGTCGTACTGCACCGATACTAAGCGGAATCCAGTCAATTTGATGCTTGATCAATCCGCTCACATTGCCATGCATCTCTGGAGTTGACCAAACCTGCCCTTCTGACCAGTAAACCAGTTCCCTTAATTCCTGAACTCTAGGATGCGTGTCTGGTACACTCCCATGAAGAGGCAAGTCGTGAGGGTGAAAAAAACGGACTTCTGCACCAAAATCCTGAATAACTCTGGCAGCTTCTTCAGCCAATAGACGACTGTAAGAACGTTCCCGTAACGAACCATACAGAAAAAGAATTCTAGGCTTGTGGTCAAAGTTCATTGGTTTCTCCCATAATTGTTTACTGCCTGCAATTTCCAGACTCACCGTCATACCAAATTGATGAATCTGCCCTGCAACAATCCTCGGTCAAAAACTTTAATAGTTGACCTGTTCCATCCCAATCGATCGCATAGAACACTTGCCGTTGAATTCGCCAGGAGTGGAGCAACTTAGCCCGCTCTAGCTGTGCAAGATGACGAGACATGGTAGAGGGATTGACGCTCAAAGCCGAAGCAATTTCCCCCGCAGGTAGACCCTGAGATCCAGCGCGGACAAGTAAACGATAGGCAGCAAGCCGTGTTTCTTGAGCGAGAGCTAGGAGTGCTTCAATAACGATTTCTGATTGCATAAATGCATGATAGCACTATTGCACAATTATGCAATCGGCTTAAAATTGAATTTGTGGCGATAGCTTAACGAATCGGTAAAATAAGGTGGAAAGCAAGATGTAGTGCGGCAATTGCGGCAGAAATTGGGATATCGCTCCAGAAGAATTTGTAGTGCAAACCTATATTAAATGCAAAAAACCTACCACAATCGACAACCTGGACTTTCAACTCCCTCCTCAAAGCTGAATAATTCAATGTGCTTCGGATTATTCATTATCTCTTTTGCTGCTAGCAATCCGGCGATCGTCCAAGTTTGATAAGTTCTCGCTTCTTTGCCGATCAAGCGCCCATTTTTACCGTCATAATATTCGGGATATTTATCTTGAACTAAGCGAGTTTCAGCCAGCGCGATCGCTCTAGTCGCTAGTTCTATTCGTCCTGTTTTTTGGGCTGCGGCAGCAAATAACCATAGTATTGTAGCCCAACTACCGCCATTATGATAAGACCAAGGGAGATTTTTGGGATCGCATCCAGTCACGATCCGCCACTCTAATCCTTCTACAGCGGGAAAGCAAATTTTCAAAGGCATAAATCCAATTAGATCTTGCCAGCGTTGTTCAAATAGATCCATAATCTTTTGAGATTCTGCTTCGCTTGCTAAAGAAACTAGAATTGCCAGCAGATTTCCCAATGAAAAGAAGCGAAAATCCATCAGTCCTGGACCCAGATTTCCGGCTAAATAGCCTCCGGTTTCGGGCAACCACTCGGTTAACCAATTGGGAATTGATTCGGCATAAATGTTGAATTTATTCGCAACTTCTTGACCGAACTCATCACTTTTATAGCGGTAAATTTCATTTAACCGTTGCAAATCTATCCAATAATATTCGCGGACGTGGTAATTTAAAGCACCAAGTCGCTGCTTGACTGCATCAAGATAGCGATCGCCGCCATTTTCTGGCAACAACAAATCTTTTACAGTCCGCAAAGCCGCATAGAATAATACTTGAATTTCTAAAGGATGCCCGTCAACCCCCATGCGACGGTCAATCATAAACGAGCCATCGAGAACTGGAAGAGTAGGATACATGGCGAACCGATGCACCAAACATAAATCGAGAATCAGTTTTATTCCCTCTTGAAATTCTGGCTGATGAGCTAATTCAATATCTCCTGTGGTTTTGATATAAGCTCTTAGTAATAGCAGCCACCACAGACAAGAATCGACAGGAGGAACGCGGGCGATCGCGCTTTCGCCAAAATCAGATTCTATATATTCTTTGTCGCCATCATGTTCCACCTTAAAGCTAGCAGGCATTAAGCCTGGTCCTGGCGCAAAGCAATCCATTTCGCGATCGTGATTTTGTTGCATGGCTAGCGTTTCGATTAAGAAATTACGCACGATTTCTGTTTTGCCATGCATCAGAAATACTAAGGCTGAGGGGACGAAATCGCGGATGAAACACTGGTCGTAGTTGAGTGCTTCTAGTGCTGGATCTTGAGCCGCCAGCGTGCCAATTGGTCGTCCTTGATAGTAGATGATGGAGTCTTCTAGTAGTTTCCAGGCTTCTTTTTCCCACATAGTTTTGTTTTGATAAGGTGTTTTGAAGATTTGTGTCGCGCAAAGACAAGCCAGTGCGCTGGCGTGAGGTTTCCCCGCCCTGTAGCACCTGGCGTGCAGAGGCGCGAAGAAAGGCGATGAAGATAAGAAGAAGTCGCGGCTGAATTACTTCATTTCTCCACTGTCGCGGATTAAGTTTGCTACTAATCCCGTCCAACCTGTTTGATGATTTGCTCCCAATCCTGCGCCGTTGTCGCCATGAAAGTATTCATAGAATAATAACAAGCCTTGCCAGTCTGGATGAGTTTGAAATATAGCGTTGCCACTGTGAACAGGACGACGATTACTACTATCTCGTAAGAAAATTCTTGTCAATCTTTGAGACAACTCTGTAGCCACTTCTGCTAAATTCATCCATCGACCGGAACCAGTGGGACATTCAACTTTAAAGTCATCTCCTAAATAGTTATGAAATTTTTGTAGAGACTCAATGATGAGATAATTCATCGGAAACCAAATAGGACCGCGCCAGTTAGAATTCCCGCCAAACATCCCACTGGTAGATTCAGCCGGTTCGTAACTCACTTGATGCTGCTGACCGTCAACATTGAAAGTGTATGGGTTTTCTAGATGAAATTTCGAGACAGAACGAATGCCATACTCGCTCAAAAATTCGCCTTCATCTAACATTCTTTGCAAAATTAACTTGAGTTTTTCAGGATTAACAATTGCTAGCAATCGTTTGCTTTCTTTTCCTTCGTCTGTCAAAGAGGCAATGTTCTCTTGCAGTTTAGGACGATTGTTAATAAACCACTCAAAGCGTTTTTTAAACCCTGGAAATCGCTCTAGTAAATCTGGTTCTAGAATCTCTACTGCAAATATGGGAACTAAACCCACCATCGAACGCACCTTGAGGTGATGGCGTTCGTCATGTGGAGAATGCAAGACATCATAAAAGAACTTGTCTTCATCATCCCATAGGTGAATCTGAGTTTCGCCAATGTGGTTCATTGCATCGGCAATATAGAGGAAATGCTCGAAAAATTTACTGGCGATATCTTCATAAGTAGAGTTAGTTTTTGCCAATTCTAATGCGATCGCCAGCATATTCAGACAATACATTCCCATCCAACTCGTACCGTCCGATTGTTCTAAATAGCCACCTGTAGGCAACTCAGCACTGCGATCGAAAATACCGATGTTATCTAAGCCTAAAAATCCTCCTTGAAAGACATTATTGCCATCGTTATCTTTGCGATTTACCCACCAAGTAAAGTTGAGCAATAATTTCTGAAATACTCTTTCCAGAAAATCAGTATCAGCGCGATCGTAAATATCTCGTTCAATTTGATAAACTCGCCATGTTCCCCAAGCATGAACGGGAGGATTGACATCGCTAAAATGCCATTCATAAGCTGGAATTTGCCCGTTAGGATGCATATACCATTCCCGTGTCAGTCTATCCATTTGTCGCTTGGCAAAATCTGGATCGATTGTTGCTAAAGGAATGACATGAAAAGCTAAATCCCAAGCCGCAAACCAGGGAAATTCCCATTTATCGGGCATAGAAAGAATATCATCATTAAATAGATGCATCCATTCTTGATTGCGAGCATTATGTCGCTGTGGCACTGGTTGATTTGGATCGCCATTCAACCAATCTTCTATGACGTAGTGATAAAACTGTTTTGTCCACAATAAGCCAGCAAAAGCTTGTCGTTGCACGTTACGACAATCTGCTAACAACTCTTCTGGAGAAATTCGTTGATAAAATTCATCTGCTTCTTGCTTGCGAGTTTGTAAAATTGTATCAAACTCTAAAAATGGATGTGTTAGCTTACCGAGATCGCTGAGTCTTAGCTTGATGATTTGTTCTTCACCTGCATCAAGATTCAGTGAGTAATAACAAGCAGCTTTTGTACCTATTTTTTCTGGGTTGATAGCCTCTTCGATATTCTCCACAACATAATCGTTTACCCCGTCTTTGACATAAGGAGATTTATTGCTAACTCCAAATAGCTTTTGATAGTTAGTCTCATTTTCTGTAAACAACAACTTGCAGCCATTTTGACAATACAACCATCTTTTCCCCAAAGTTGGATGAGCAGCTTCAATAGCACAGGCAAGAAGATCGGGCTTCATGACTTGAAGTGATGGTTTTTCACTCTGTTTATCCCAAGCCCAAGTATTGCGGAACCAGAGAGTAGGTAAGAGATGAAGTGTTTTTTCTTCCGAACTACGATTGACAACTGTAATTTGAATTAAAATATCTTCAGGAGAGTTTTTAGCATATTCGACAAACACATCGAAGTATTGATTATTGTCAAATATACCAGTATCAACTAATTCAAATTCCGGCTCGTAGTATCCTCGTTGCTGATTTTCTTGCACCAATTGCGTGTAAGGAAATGCTGATTGAGGATATTTGTAGAGATATTTCATATAGGCATGACTGGGAGAATTGTCAAGATAAAAATAATATTCTTTGACATCTTCCCCATGATTGCCTTCAGGTCCAGCTAACCCAAATAATCTTTCTTTCAGGATTGGATCTACTCCATTCCAAAGCGCGATCGCAAAACAAAGTCTTTGATGATTGTCAGAAATTCCCGCAATCCCATCTTCTCCCCAACGATAGGCGCGACTCCGAGCGTGTTCGTGGGGAAAATAATCCCAAGCATTACCATTCTGGCTATAATCTTCGCGTACAGTTCCCCATTGGCGATCGCTTAAATATGGACCCCAGCGCCGCCAGTATGCTTGACGGGTGCGATTTTCTTCCAGTCTTTTTTCTTCTGCGGTCATGTTTTTACTCCATGAACTGAAATAAAGTCAAAAGTCAAAAGTTAAAAGTCAAAACATTTCAAGTAGGGTAGGTATTGCCCATCATGAGTTACATATGCCAATTGTGGTAAGCATTGCCTACCTGAAAATTATTAAGATTTACCTATAGTAGTTCTAAATGATTTGTAAAGTATACTTCTAGCCTGCGGCAGGCTAGAAGCCTGCTCCACGTTCATGAATCAAATAGGATTGCTATACAACTAATTTAAATTTCTCACTAAACTACTACAACAAAGGCTTGAAAATCAGCCCTATTTGACCGAGTAATTTCTCTGTTGCTGAACGATTTTGCCATTCTATGCGAGTAAGACAATTGCTATTATCCAAAGCGTTTTGAAATAAATTGTCTGTTTTTTCAATTAATTGAGTATTGTTAGTAGAAATATTTAATTCGTCATTGTGATGATAGCTGCGGGGGTCAAAGTTTGCACTGCCCGTACTTACCCAGTCATCGTCAATTAAAGCTAGTTTAGCGTGCATCATACTTGGTTGATATTCGCAAACTTGCACCCCAGCTTCTAGTAGTTCGCCGTAGAGTTCGCGAGAAGCAAAACGTACAATTGGCTTATCATTCTTCTGTCCCATTGTCAGAACGCGCACGTCAACCCCCTTTTGCCTGGCTTGAATTAGCACGTTGCGCGTATTGCGATCGGGGACAAAATAGGGGCTACCAATCCAAATTCGCTCTCTAGCTGCCAAAAAGCTTACCTGAAATAGCATTCTGATTGTTGACTCGCTCAAAGTAGACGTGTCGTTCGTGATGTAAAGTGGCGTTCCTTTTTCTGGTTGCACTTTGATTACATCCTGCGCCAAATCTACCGTGCCACCAACATATGCCCAATTTTGGAAGAAATTGCCTTCCAATAGACTGACGACTTCTCCCGTATAACTTGCTTCAAATTCTAACCAAGGAGCGGTATCACCTATTTCTGGATCGCCATCCCAATCATCTGAAACTCCTGCACCACCAATTAAAACCCGTTGACCGTCAATTAACAGTAACTTGCGATGAGTGCGAGAATTATACTCCAATGGCGCTCTCCAATCGAATTCGCGGAAAAAACGCACCTCAACACCAGCTTGCTGCAATCTTTGCCAATACTCGCTGGGAATCGAATCAGTACCGTAGTCATCGATCAAAAGTTGTACTTCCACGCCTGCTTGAGCGCGATCGCTGAGTGCGGCAGCAAATTCATCAGCACGACGACCAGGGGTCATGTAGTATGTTTCAAAGTGAATCGTGCGTTTGGCGCTCTTGATAGCATCTATGCGAGCAGCATAAATAGCATCTGCTCCGCTCCAATAGTCAGTCAAGCGACCGCTAGTAGGTAAAGCATTGGATAAACTTACTACTAGTAGTGGAAAACGGGGCTCTTCTAAACTAGGTCCATTGGTAATTTTATACTCGACTTCCGAGCGAAAAAACCCTCTCAGGTAGAGAAAGCCCAAGCAAAGAATTGCCAAAGCAAGGACTCCTCCACCAATCCACCACCACAGCTTTTTCTTTGCTGCGCGACGGTTTGCCAATTGCCGTTGTCTAGTCTGCATTTCTAGCCTAGTAATTTCCAGTTATTTCAAAATGCAAAGCTGAAGCAGGCAAATCACCTATTTCTAACTGTGCCATCAGGCATGACTGTGTTCTCAAATTCTGCTTGTTGTAAATTTGCTCCCGTGATGTTGGCTTTGGTAAGATTTGCTCCTTCTATGTCTGCTCGCTGGAGACTAGCTTGTTGTAAATTAGCCGACTGTAGGTTTGCCTTTTCTAGATCGGCGCGAATCAGATTAGCTCCTTGTAGGTTAGCACCTTGTAAGTTAGCTTCTTCTAAATCTGCATTTTGTAAATTAGCATTCTGGAGATTAGCACCTTGTAAGTTAGCTTCGTCCAAATCTGCGTTTTGTAGATTTGCTCCACTCAAGTTGCAACCCGGACATTGCTTAGTTTTTAGCAATTTTTGTACTTCAGAAGATTGAGCTTGAGTTTGGGCTTGAGCGATCGCTTCAGGTATTTGATTCAGAGAAAATCCAGCAACGAGTGTCACAAAGGTTGCTGTTACACTCCAGAATTTCAATGTTTGTGAAGTTAATCCATTCATTTTCAATTCTCAACGTTTAACTTTTAACTTTTAACTTTTGACTTTTGACTATCAATCAGGCTGACCACGCCTCGCGAAAATCGGCGTACAAAGTCAAACCACCATCGACAAATAGAGTTTGTCCGGTGATGTAGGCGGCTTCATCCGAAGCTAAAAAAGCAACTGCTGCTGCCATTTCTTCGGAAGTACCAGCACGACCCATCGGAATGTGACTTTCAACGATCGCCTTCTTTTCTGGGTCATTTGTCCAGGCTTCGTTAATTGGTGTAACTGTTGCGCCTGGAGCGACGGCATTAACTCGAATTCCTCGATTGGCATACTCTAAAGCTAGGGTTTTGGTCATATTTTCCATCCCACCTTTGCTGATGGAATAGCTGACATACATCGGTCTGGGAATAATTTCGTGAACGCTGGAAATGTTAATAATAATTCCAGAACGATTCTGGGATAGTAATTGTTTGATAGTTTCGCGGGCGCACAAATAAGCACCGCGCAAATTAACTGTTAATACTCGATCGAATTCTACCGTTTCAATTTCGTGGGAGGGAGATTCAGTTTGAATTCCAGCATTGTTGACCAGAATATCTAAACTACCAAATCTTTCAACTATAGTATTGACCATGCTGATGATGTCTTCTTCTTTCGAGACATCTCCCTGTACCAGCAGAGATTTCACGCCGCAATTTTCCACGTCTCCACATGCTTTTTGCATTGCCATTTCTTCTGTATCTTCTGCCCCATCAGGACTTTTGCGGTAATTGATGGCAATATTGCATCCTTCAGAGGCGAGGCGAATGGCGATCGCTTGTCCAATGCCCGAACTTGCACCAGTCACCAGTACGTTTTTGCCTTTTAATCCCTTCATAGAGTTATTCCTTCATCTCTACGTATCATCTTCTTGTAGAGACGCAGAATTTTGCGTCTCTCAACCGAATTAGATAGAAAAGCGAATTAGATAGAGAAATTGGGTGGTAAGATGACGCGATCGACAATGTGGATGACACCATTGCTAGCAGGAATGTCTGCCTGGGTCACGGTGGCATCATTCACTGTTACTTGGTTGGCTGTTTGGTCAACTTTAACGTTAACGTTTGCACCTTCTACCGTTTTCACGTCTCCCGATTGCAACTGATTGGCGCTCACTTGACCAGGAACGACATGGTAAAAAAGAATCTGCGCTAGTTGTTGGCGATTTTCTGGTTGTAGTAGCCTTTGGCGAGTTTCTGCGGGAAGGGCATTAAAGGCATCATCTGATGGTGCAAACACCGTGTATGGACCTTGAAGTTCTAAGACTTCGTTAGCATCTGTTTCATCAATGACAGAAGCAAGGGTTTTCAGCGAAGGATTTGCCTGTACTACATCAACGACATGGTTGTCATCTGCCTCTGCTTGAGCGGCGGGAGGCGCAGTTGGAGCAGCAGGAGATTGTGTAGTAGCCCCTGGCGTAGCTTCCGCAGTCGGCGCAGTAGCAGGAGGTGTTTGTGCAGTTTGCTGAGGTTCGCAAGCAGCAATAATTGGCAAGATCGTCAGTCCTGCTGCCAATCCAGCTAATTTTTTGATTGAATTAGTTCGATTTTGAACGTTCATTGGATTATCCTTTATTATTTGTCATTGGTCATTGGTCATTGGTCATTGGTCATTGGTCACTGGTCACTGGTCACTGGTCACTGGTCACTGGTCACTGGTCACTGGTCACTGGTCACTGGTCGCTGGTCACTGGTCACTGGTCACTGGTCACTGGTCGCTGGTCGCTGGTCACTGCCCCTCTGCTCCCTTTCAGGTACAGTCCACAAGTAAATCGTTCTGCCGTCTACTTGCTCGACTCTTTCAGGTTTCCAATCGCCCATGCCGTAGTTGTGAGAAACAATGCGAGTACCTGGTTTGAGTTCTTGCAACAGCTTGGGACGCAGTTTGATGTTGTTCTCTGTCAGTAGATAGAGCGTCACTACTGTTGCTTCGCTCATGTCGGTTTTGAATAAGTCTGAGTTGCGAAACTGGACGCGATCGCTCACTCCTGCTGCTTTGGCATTCTGATTCGCCTGTGCAACAAGTTCTGGATCGATCTCTATACCAACTCCTCGCGCTCCATATCTTTGGGCAGCCGTCACCGGAATTCGCCCATCACCGCTACCCAGGTCGTAAATTATGTCATCCTTGCCCACATTTGCTATTTTCAGCATTGCATCTACAACAGGTTGAGGTGTTGGAACGTAGGGAATACTGGACTGATATTCCTGGGGTGAAGTTGTCGGAGCTGTTGCTGGAGATTGAGTTGTCGAAGTCGGTGTTTGTGCCTCAGCTTTTAGTTCGGGTGGCGTGCATCCAGCTATGCCCAAGCTGACAACGCTTGTACTTGCAACTATTCCTAGTAGCATTTTTTGTAATTGCACGAGCCGCACTCCTTTCACTTGTGTTTGTAAAAAATCAACTATCGCTAATTGCTAATTGCTTTGATGCCATTGCCACAACGGGATACCGAGTCCTACCACCAAAATGCTCGCGATCGCCCCGATGCCCGTGTACGCCAAACTGGAATAAAACAGATAGGCACAGACTACACAAAAAAGTAGGGGTGTCAAAGGATAAAGCGGGACTTGAAATGGACGCTGAACGTCGGGTTCTCGCATCCGTAGTACCAACAGCGAAATTCCAGTTAAGAGAAAAAAGAACCAAAATACGGGAGCGGTATAGTCTACCATCGTTTCAAAGCCTCTACGAGTCAGCGTGCCTAGTACCACTAACACTATGGCGATCGCTCCCTGTACAAGCATTGCACCAGTAGGAGAACTACGTGACCCAGACGATTTAAGAAAACTCAGTCGGGGAAAATCTTGCCCCAAAGCATAGTTGGAGCGTGCGCCAGTGAAAATTGTGGCGTTGAGCGAACCCAAACTAGCAATGACAATGAGCAGACTAATAATTATTGCACCGCGATCGCCCAAGGCTTGCTGCATCAAATCTGCTGCTACTGCTTGAGACTGTCCCATTGCCTCTAATCCCAACCCTTTAAGGTAAGCTAAGTTGACTAGAAAATAAATAACTGTAATGATGCCGATACTCCAGAGCAACGACCGGACAATATTGCGTTGTCTATTCTGAATCTCGGCTGAGATGTAAGCTGCTTCGTTCCAACCGCCGTAGGATAGCAAAACAAATAGCATTGCCAATCCCCAGCCTCCAGAGTTGGTTGATTCTGTAGCGGGAATTGAAGTAGGGGTAGCAAAGGCGATGCCGATAATGACTATGAGCAACAATCCCAGCACCGTAGCAACCGTAAGTAAGTTTTGCGTCCGCTTGCCCTGTTGCAGACCAAAAATATTGAGAGTCGTGAACAGAGCGATTGCACCTGCTGCATAAACTGAGGCAGAAAACGTACCCAAACCTAAGATTCTAGAGGCATAGTCGCCAAAAACAAATGCCAAAAGCGCAATTGAACCAGTTTGAACAACTGTCATCCTCGCCCAGGCAAACAAAAAAGCTACTCTCTGCCCGAAGCTGCGCTTGAGGTAATAGTAGTTCCCTCCCACATGAGGATATGCCGTTGCCAGCTCTGCATAACACAATGCTCCAACCAGAGATATCGCACCTCCTACCAGCCAAGTTAGCATCAGTGCTGCATTACTACTGACATTAGCAGCAACTAGAGCAGGGGTTTCAAAAATCCCCGCGCCAATGACAATCCCTACAATCAGGGCAACTGCATCGACAAATGCCAGCGATGGTTTTGGAGAGGCGACTTTGCCGATCGCAGCTTGACTGTGTTGTTTGCGTCTCATGCTAGGTAGTGGACTGGTGCGGAAGTATCTTCTGTTCGTGCTTTGTCAGGATTGTTTTGAGAGTGGAAATTTTTCGGCACGCGATCGGGTATGACCCAGTAGTAAATGGTTCTGCCACCCACTCGTTCAACTCTTTGAGGTTTCCAATCACCCATACCGAAAGCGTGGGAGACAATCCGAGTTCCTGGCTGGAGTTCTCTGAGCAATTTCGAGCGCAGCTTGAGATTGACAGCAGGTAAAAGGTAGAGGGTGACTACCGTGGCATTGCTCAAATCTGCTTTAAACAAATCTTGTTGACGAAACTCTACCAAGTTAGTAACTCTAGCCTCTCTTGCGTGGGTATTTGCTTCTTGGATGCGCCTGGGATTAATATCTATACCCACACCCCTAGCACCATACTTTTGTGCTGCGGTAATGACCAACCGTCCATCACCACTACCGAGGTCATAAACCACATCGTTGCGGTTGACTTTGGCAATTTCTAGCATTCGCTCTACCACAGGCTGAGGTGTCGGTACGTAGGGAACGTCAAGTTGCCGTTGTAAAATCCGCACGCCAGGAGTAGATTCTGTTTGGTTGTCCGTGCCAAACTGACGCTGTTGAGTGCAGCCGACAAATACCAAGCTACTAATACAGATTACGAGTAACTGTAGCATCCGTCGTTGCTGCATAGTCAGTATATTTCCCTCCATCCAATCGAGCTAGTTTTACAACAACACAAATTTACAGTTTTGCTAGTGGGGCAGGTGCTGGCGGGCGAGTCTTTGCAGAAAACGCTTTTTGAGCTTAATTTCTCTCCACCAGCGAGGAGCGGCATTAACAATCTGCTTCTAGTTTTCAAACCAAAAATGATGACAATATGACAACTCGACAGTTCTTACAATCCTTCAAAGTTGTAACCAACACCGATCGTCAGTCCTACACTAGTACTGTCAAAGAAGCCGACATTCACACCAGCATTGGCTGTCAGTCGATCGCCTAGAGGTACGTCAGCACCAGCAGTTACCATTGGTCCTACATCGCTGTTGTCTCCTGTGGCGATCGCTAAACCTCCTCCTACGTAGGGTGCAAAACTAGATATTGCTTCTGTCGCTACCCCTGTAGGTTGCACGGTAAAGTCATAAGTAATTGGAATCAGAAAGGTAGTGTTGTCCCCAAATACCACAGCAGGACGAGCAGAGACAGCTTCGGTGAATCCGATTTTGCTGATAACTGTGAAGTTGCCGATACCCAAAGCCGTGTCGCCACCGCCTAGACCGATGTTGCCGCCAACTCCAACATAGCTGGAACCACCACGAGTAGCTCTACCTGGTTCAATTGCACCTGGTGTGGTTTGAGTTGGTGTGGTTTCGGGTGTAGTTGCAGGTGGTTCTGTAGTGGGGGTAGTTGGTTGAGTGCTGGGGTATGTAGGGTCAACTTGAGCCACTGTTGAATTTGCCGAGTCATTTCTGAGTGCAGCAGCCGAAGTTGAAACTTTCGTGTCTTGAGTAGGATTGGAATTAGCAGTCTGAGCTTGGGCTGACAATCCGCCTGCTAACACAGCTACGGTAGCGATGCCGACCGCAACAAAAATCTGCTTAATAGGTTTTGCGTTCACGAGCGTTCCCTCAAATGTTTCTAAAAGTAGTTAATAGCGCCATAAACTATGGCAAATGGTCAAAAATTAACCGATTTTTGTTTAGCTATCTTTTGTTCAGCTTTCTTTAGCATTACAATCAAAAATGATGAGAAAATGACAGCATAAAGATAAAAATTTATTTTTTTTAGAGTGTTTAATGAACCACGAACCGAGAGGTGTTGAGCTATAATCTGACTTCTGAGTTCTGACTCTTCTTTACTAGAAAAAAAGTTCTAACCCAGGATAGATATTTTTATGCGAGTGAGGATAATTCATGTTTAATCCTCACATAGATTTAATGCCTAACCTTCTCAGTCAAACCTACAATTGCAGAACTACCCTTGCTACCCAAAGATAGATTGAAACACCTAAAACATCAACTACGGATGTAATAAATGGCGCTGACATCAAAGCTGGATCTAAACTCAGCTTGCTAAACAAAAAAGGGAGGGCAGAACCGGAAACGGAGGCTAACAAAGTAATCGCCAGCAAACTAACTCCAACCGCGATCGCCACTTCCCAACTATTTTCTAAAAAGTAAGCCCATACAACCACCGCTAGTCCTAGCATTACCCCCAGCAGCAGCCCAACCAAACTTTCTCTGGTAATTACACTCAGAGCTTTTTTGACGCTAACTTCACGCAGATTCAAACCGCGAATCACGACTGTTGAAGACTGCGCTCCGACATTACCACCCGCATCAATCAATAAGGGAATGAATGCAGCTAAAGCAACTACTCGTTCGATAATTTCTTCTTGGTTAGCAATAACGGCACTAGTAGCTGTATTAGCAAACAAGAGAATAAACAACCACTTCACCCGCATTCGAGCAATTTGAAATAAGTTGGTTGTTTGGAAATATTTATCGCCTCCAGACTCGACACCGCCTAGTGCATAAATATCCTCTGTGGTTTCCTGCTCGATCACATCGAGGACATCATCAACAGTGATAATGCCAACTAGACGCTGCTCTGTATCTACTACAGGCAGTGCCCCAAAGTCATAATCCTGAACGATCCTGGCTACTTCTTCTCGATCGGTATCTGTGCGGACAACAACTACCTCCCGTTTCATCACATCAGCCACAGTTTGCTCTGAGCCAGCAGTTAATAAAGCGCGTAAGGTCAGGACACCAGTAAGGTGACGAAACTCATCGGTAACATACAGGTAGTAAATGGTTTCAGTCACGTCTGCCAAACGGCGAACCCGTTCTAAGGCTTGGGCAACTGTCAAACTTTCCTTGAGTGCAATATACTCTGGGGTCATAATCCGCCCAGCAGTATCAGGTTTGTAACCTAGAAGTAGGGTAGTAGCTTGGCGTTCGGTAGGGCTGAGTTGATTCAGTAAACGCCGGACAACCTTAGCAGGTAATTCGTCAAACAGTCGCGCTCGATCGTCGGGGGACATCTTATCCACAATATCGAGGACATCTTGCTGCTTAAATTCTTCAATCAGAGCTTGCTGTACGTTGGAATCGAGATACTCGTAAACTTCGATCGCTTCATCTTTAGACAACAAGCGAAAAGCGATCGCCTGTTTTACAGCTGGTAATTCTGTAATGACAGCGGCAATATCTACAGGCTGTACGGGTACGAGTAAAGCTTTAGCTAAGCGCAAGTCTTCTTGTTCTAGCAGTACCAGCAATTGCGATCGCACTATCTCCTGTAGTTCTTGTCGCGATATATTCGCTGGTAGAGAAGGAGAATTTTGATTTTGCATCTAGGCAACTCCCTGGCTGTAGTAAGCGATCGAAATGAATCGGAAATGTCTTCAGCGATGAGTCAGGAATAATACTTGCAACTGGCGATTCAACTTGAGGTAGATCGGCAACTTCATCTCACGTTTGTGACTAATTGACCTAACACAGTAGCAACTAGTGTCAGTACGATCGCACCTAATAAGGCAGGTAGAAAGCCAGTCACGACGAAACCAGGAGTGACAAAACCCACTAGCCACAACATCAGGGCATTAATAACAAAAAGAAATAGACCAAACGTTAACAGCGTGAATGGTAAAGTCAAAATTATCAGAATTGGGCGCACGAGCGCATTAACTAGTCCTAAAATTGCCGCAGCAATTAATGCTGTGGTAAAACTATTCACCGTAAAACCAGGGACGACATAGGCTGTAATCAAAAGTGAGATAGCAGCGGCTATCCAAGTGAGTAGAAAGTACAGCATAAATCTTCGGGTGAGTAATAGCAACAAATAACTCATGCGAACTCAAGTGCGATCGCCGAAGTTACTATCTATAATCTTGACTAAAAATGTGATGAGAAAATGACACATATCAGTGACCAGTTATCAGTGACCAGTGACCAGTTACCAATATCTACTTTTGACAAATGACAAATGACGAATGACCAATAACAGCCATATTGTCATTTTCTAGTCACATTCAAAGTTCAAATTAGGAAATAAGCAGAATCAAACTTGTCACAATTCTGTCAAACTGAAACACCCGTGGTTCCCCTGCGAGATAATAATCCCACAACAATTACCCCGTATGTCAATTATGGGTTAATTGCTGCAAATATCGCCGTTTTTATTTATCAGTTGAGTCTGAATAGGCAAGAGTTACAAGAGTTCTTCCGCTCTGCGGCAGTCGTGCCTTGCCAAATCTCCAACACTTGTCCTCAAATCTCCGCGCAACCCATACCAGAATGGTTGACACTGTTTACATCCCAATTTTTGCACGGCGGTTTTTTACATATAGCCGGAAATATGTTATTTCTGTGGGTGTTTGGTAACAATATTGAAGACCGATTGGGTCATATCAAATTTTTATTTTTCTATCTAACTTGTGGCGCTTTGGCAGCATTGGCTCAGTGGTTTTTTTCTCAAAATTCTCCGATTCCTGCTCTGGGTGCTAGTGGCGCGATCGCTGGCGTTCTGGGTGCGTATATACTCCGCTTCCCCCGCGCTCAAGTTCTCACCTTAGTTCCCTTGGGCTTTTTCATCACGACGATCCGCATCCCTGCTATGTTTTTTCTGGGGTTTTGGTTCGTTCAGCAAGCTTTCTACGGCATTGCTAGCCTCCAAGCTCCCAGTTCTGTAGGCGGTGGTGTAGCTTACTGGGCGCACGCTGGGGGTTTCGTTTTCGGGGCAATTCTCGCCCCTCTGTTAGGTTTGTACAAGCGGGACTAGGTTTAGGTGGTTATTTTAGCTGCTCTATCCTACCTTGGATTAATTAACCAGTTGGCAGTTTGAGTTCTAAAGTAGGCAAGTACTAGAGGTGCGAGGAAAGTGCATCTATTCTTGTTTGCATTGTTTCTAGATAAATTTCAAGTGCTTGGAGGTATGATTTTCTTGCTTCTGCTTGCGCTTGTTTGGCTTGCTGATATAGATCTTCCGAACAAAAATTTTCCAACTGTGCTAACTGAATATACATTAATAACTTATCCGCTTGCTTCTGGATGAACTCGCTATAACCTTCAATAAGACGACCGTTCTTTTGTAACGACAAATCATTATATCTCTGTAAGATTTTACCGCACGACTCTACTAATAGCGCACATCGACGTGTGAGGTCTAAGTTTTTTAGCATTACATGTAATTCATGTTGTAGAAAGTCTTGCATAAAATAAGTCCTATATTGACTATTCAAATAAAGAAGAATGTTTGAGCGGCAAGATATGCTGGATATGATTTAAAAGTGCATCGAAATTAATTGGCTTTAGAATAAAACCAAGCGCCCCAGCACCGAATGCTTCAATTGGCTCCACGCAGTCATAGCCTGTAACTAATAAAATTGGAATAAAGGGTAAGTTGACATTTTGGTGGATATGTCGAGTCACCTCCAAGCCATCCATTTCTGGCATCATCACATCCAATAACACTAAGTGCGGTCGAAAAGTTTCGATTAAGCTAAGGGCTGCGCGACCGCTATCAGCAGTTTCCACTTGATAGCCTTCTTCCTCTAAAAAAGATTGCAGCAGTAAACAGTTGTCGGCAATGTCGTCAACTACTAAAACTCTGTGAATTTGAGGTGTTGGGTTATCGGGTTTATACACGATCGACTCACTGAAAAATTAATCAGGTTCGGATGTTTGGGTCAGCACGGTGCGTTGTTTGCAGCTCGTGTACACATCATACTAGTCCCTCTATACAAAAATTAGAAGTTTTCTTCAAAATTGCTTCATTTTTATAGATTGTAACTAAAAGGCATATTTTTTGTGTTAAAAAACTATCTATGGTAGTATATTCGACTCAACAAGAGGAAAATTCAAATCTTTTAGCTGCAAGGTAACTTTAATTTGCTGAGAAATTTGAGGTTGTACGAGGTAGTTAATCGCCAAACCTGCAATTTCTTTCTCGATCTGAAGTGGTAGTTACTCTTTACTCGAAGCAAGGGTGCTGATGAAAATTTTGCTAGTAGAAGACGATCGCTATACGGTAGCAAAAATCATAGAAATACTTGCACAACACCAGTATGTAGTCGAAGTGGCTGCTGATAGCGAAAAGGCAATTCAACTGATGCAGTCTTACGAATATGACCTGCTGATCGCCGATGTGGTTCTGCCTGGATTAGATGGGATCAGTCTGTGTTGCTACCTGCGGGAACAGAACTATCAATTGCCGATTTTGCTGTTATCCGTGAAAGCTAGTGTCAGCGATCGCGTCTTTGGATTGAATGCAGGCGCGGACGATTACTTAGTCAAACCCTTCGACTCAGCAGAGTTAGTTGCTCGCGTGGGCGCTTTGCTGCGGCGACGAGAACAATTTGTTTCTCCTGCACTGACTTGGGGAGCTTTGCGACTGTTTCCCAATACCCGCAGAGTCACTTGGCAAGGAAAGCCGCTGAATTTAACCGCAAAAGAATTTAGATTACTACAGCTTTTTTTAGAAAATCCACAACGGATCTTCAGTAAAGACGTAATTTTAGATCGGCTGTGGACGGCGACGGAGTCTGCCAAAGCAGGGACGGTTGCAGCACATATGAAGGGACTGCGGCAGAAGTTGAAAGCAGCTGGTGTCAAAGTAGAGATAATTGAGACGATCTATGGCGTAGGCTACCAGTTGGGATCTCCACTCGATCTAGAGCAATCCGTACAAGGCTCGCCTGTATTGCCAATCAAAATCGAACCAAGTCCAGCGCAGCAGGAAGTTATGGCTGTCGCGGCTGAGGTTTTACAGGAAATTAGAGCCAGCCTCAATGAGGAGACAGCATTGTTCGAGCAAGTCATTGCCCAATTATCTGCCGGAACGCTGGAACGAGAACTGCGGCGACAAGCTGAAAGACATGCTCATCAATTAGCTGGCTCGTTAGGCTCTCTAGGTTTATCGCAAGGATTTGAAGCGGCACAGCAGATCGAGCTATTACTGCAAGGTGAAATGGCGTTGCGGCAGACAGCAACACGACAATTACAGTATTTTGTAGAGTTACTCAAGCAAGCTTTGGTCGCAATCCCTATGCCAATTGCCCCAACTTCACCAAGAATTGCTTCGGCGCGACTGCTGGTAATAGATGACGATCGCATTCTCGTCAACCAACTACGACTAGCGGCAGTCGCGGCTGGATTCAATCTAGAAATAGCAACGACTTTGGCAGATGGTAGAAGGGCGATCGCCCAAAACCCGCCCGATGCCATTTTGTTAGATTTAAGCTTTAATGAAGATACTGAGGATGGACTCAAGCTTTTAGCAGAACTGGACGAGCAAAACTCTTCCATTCCCGTGTTAGCATTTACCGTGCGCGATAGTTTGACTGACCGGATTACAGTTACTCGTTTAGGCGGACGCGCTTTTCTACACAAACCCATTTCCATCAGTGAGGTTTTCAACGCGATCGCTCAGGTCATCGATCCCCCTCCCATTCCAGAAGCTAAAATCCTGGTTGTCGATGACGATCCCCAAATTCTAGCAACTTTCGTCGAGCTACTACCTGCTTGGGGGTTGCAAGTGACAACTCTAGCCCAACCGCAACGCTTTTGGGAACTACTGAGAACCGCAGTGCCAGATCTGCTAGTTTTAGATATATCTATGCCACAGTTTAGCGGAATTGAACTTTGTCAAGTAGTACGCCATGACCCGCGATGGGAAAATCTACCAATTCTAATGCTATTAGAGCGAGAAAATGCCGATTTAATTCACCAGATATTTATGGCTGGTGCAGATGACTATATCTGCAAACCGATTGTCGCACCCGAACTGATAACTCGGCTCTTGAATCGTCTAGAACGCATCCGCTTGCGGCAACAGCCCAGAAGTTGAGTCAACTCCCCACTCCCTATGAAACTGTCTGTCCTCAGCAAGATTTCCATCGGCTTTGTGGCGCTATTAACAACAGCCAGCATTACTGGGGCGATCTTGGTACAAATTCCGCTGAGGCAGAACGTAGCAAGCCGTTGGCTGCAACATACTCATGAGGTGCTGTTGGAACTGGAAACGGTACTCTCGAACATGGCGGATGCCGAAACAGGACAACGGGGCTACTTACTCACGGGAGATCGACGTTATTTAGAACCTTATGACGCGGCGATCGCTCAAATTGACGCACAACTCCAGCAACTTAAAGTATCGATCGCAGATAACCCAGAGCAACAGCGTCGGTACGAATTGCTCGAACGACAGATCGAGGCAAAACTAGGTTTGATGGCGAAAACTATTGCCTTGCGAAGCAATGAAGGGTTTGAGCCAGCAGTGCAGGTTATCTTTTCCGGTCAGGGCAAACAGCAAATGGATGCTATTCGTGCTTTGATTAACGAGATGGAGCAAGAAGAGAATCGATTATTAGAGCGTCGGATTAGAGATTACAGAGCGATCTCCCAACTGACAACGCAAGCATTTTTAATTCTTTTGTTCCTAAGTTTAGTACTCATTTGTGTCGTTTACTATTTAGTCAATAGCGATATCACCTCCCGCAAGCGAGCGGAGATCGAAAATCTGCGACTTTTACAGCAGGTGCAGACAGAACGGGGATTGCTGGAAACAGTGTTGCGGCAAATGCCTGCGGGAGTGATTATTGCCGAAGCTCCTTCCGGTAAGCTGATCTTGGGAAATCAACAAGTAGAGCAGATCTGGCGACATTCTTTCCTGGTTGCCGATAACGTCGAGCAGTATTGCGAATATAAGGGGTTTCACCAGGACGGGCGACCCTACAACCCGCAAGAGTGGCCCCTAGCTCGATCGATCCTGAGTGGGGAAGTCGTCATCGAAGAAGAAATCGATTTTTTGGCTGGGGATGGTACGCGGGGGACAATGCTTGTTAGCTCTGCACCCATCCGTAATGCAGCAGGTAACGTAACCGCAGGCGTAGTAACTTTTCATGATATCAGCGATCGCCAGCTAGCTGAGAAAGAACTGCGCCGCCGCGAAGCTGAGTTGCGTTTTCTCAACGAAGCTTTACCCCTAGGCATTTTTAAATTAGATTCTCAAGGAAACTGCACCTACACCAATTCTCGCGCTCAGGAAATTTGTGGCTTTACGGTTGAGGAAGCATTGGAAACTGGCTGGCGACGGTTTATCCATCCTGATGATACAAGGCAGCTTTGGTCGCAATGGTTGCCAGCAGTGGCAGCGCATCAAGAATTCTGTGGGGAAGTGCGTTATTTGCATCGGGATGGAACAGTCCGATTTGGTCGAGTTAAGGTAGCGCCGCTCTTTTCCCGTAGTGAGGCGATCGGTTATGTTGGCACGATCGAAGATATCACCGAAATTCGTGCCATAGAAAAAATGAAAAGCGAGTTTATCTCTGTTGTCAGCCACGAATTACGCACGCCTTTAGCTTCAATTCGCGGTGCTGTCGGGTTACTTTCTGCCGGACTACTGCTCAACGAGCCAGAAACAGCCCAAGAAATGTTAGAAATTGCCTCGCTTGATACAGAACGCTTGATACGTTTGGTGAATGACATTCTCGACTTAGAGCGGCTAGAATCCAACAAACTGACTTTAGTTAAACGGTGGTGCGATGCTGCTGCAACTATGCGCCAAGCTGTCGAAAGCCTCCAACCTGTTGCAGAAGAGAACGAAATTACACTGTCCTTGTCACCGCTATCGATGCGAATTTACATCGATCCCGACCGGATAATTCAAATTCTAGTTAATTTATTAAGCAACGCGATCGAGTTCTCGCCCCCAGGTGCAACGGTTTGGTTGAGTGCAGAACTGGGAAGTGGGGAGTGGGGAGTGGGGAGTGGGGACAAGGGAGATGGGGAGACTGGGGAGTTGGGGGAGAAAACACAACCACCAATTACCAATTACCAATTACCAATTACCAATCACCAACTCCCGAACTTTTATTTACCGTCAAAGATACTGGACGCGGTATTCCTGCCGATAAATTAGAAACTATCTTTGAACGGTTTGAGCAGGTTGATGCATCAGACTCTCGGCAAAGAGGCGGGACAGGTTTGGGTCTAGCCATTTGTCGCACGATCGCGCAACTACACGGCGGGCAGATCTGGGCTGAAAGCGTTTTAGGACAGGGCAGCACATTCTACTTTACAATCCCACTGGTTCAAGAGTAAGGGCGGTCGCGATTTCGCTGTAGCAAAAAGTGCCTATTAGAACTTGCTGTATTTAGTCCGCGCGACAGAGAAAAACGGGCGATCGATACTATTAATCTTGAGAACAAATTAATTTTGATAGCAATTCTCGATTGTGTGGATGACATTTGTAGGGGCGCTTTCTCTGTGCGCCCCTACCAGGCGTATATTTCACCCAATTGAAAACCTCTGTGAGAACAATTTGTCATCTCCAGCAAGCAAAGATCCCCAACCACCCACTACCTCCCCACTCCCCACTCCCTATTCAAATGCCATCCAAACGCATTCTTCTAATTGACGATGAACAACGCCTTTCTAGAGTGATTGAGACGTGTTTGAGAAAACTAGGAGGTTGGACAGTATTAACGGCACAATCGGGCAGCGAGGGTTTGCAAAAGGCACAGACCCAACAGCCCGATGCCATTTTGTTAGATGTAATGATGCCCGATCTAGATGGAATTGCTTTGTTTCGGGAGCTACAAGAGAATCCAGCCACTCAAGCGATTCCTGTAATTTTGCTAACTGCCAAAGTACAGCCTGTTGACCGTGAAAGCTACGCTCGCTTGGGTGTTGTTGGAACGATCGCTAAACCTTTCGATCCATTACAGCTAGCAAATCAGATTGCTGAGACTCTGGGTTGGCAAATTTAGCTTCATCGAATATGACAAGAAAACGATCGCATCTAAGCGAGCGGGAGTTGAATTTGAAAAGTAGAACCTTGTTCGCAGACACTTTTGATTAATATAACCGCCGTGAGCGCGAACGATCTGCTGGGCGATCGCTAAACCCAATCCAAAACCGCCAGTTTTGCGCGATCGCTTGGGATCGACACGACAAAAGCGATCGAAGATATAGGGTAAATCTGATTCGGGAATGCCGATGCCCCTATCCTCAACTGCGATCGCGGCTCGATCGAAACGAGTAAACAGTCGCAATTGCACGCTACCGCCCACTGGGGTGTACTTAAAGGCGTTACTCAGCAGATTCATCACTGCCTGAGGTGAAACGTTGGAGTTGTTCGTAACTTTCTCGAATCGGTTGCATTGCTGCTCCTGCCAAAAACCAACCTGCATCTTCCAGCTCATCTAAAGCGGCATATCCTCCACTAGTCAGATTCTCAAACCTACCCTCTAGGGAAATACTGATACAAGCAGTACCCGTTCAATCGTTACAACACCCACCAAATTGACTCGTGACTTCACCTAGCTGAGCCGAATCGTACCTATGTTTCACTGGTTGCTCAAACTTCCTAGTTTCAGGTTAGGATTTCTGCTACCGCTACCGCTACTCCTAATGGCTTTTGGGCTGTTTGGCGAACAACTCACAAACAATGTGCTAAGCCTTTCCTTTGTGGGGTTAGATAAGCTACAAGCTGAGAATTCTCATTTACAAGTACAGCTACCAATTAAGGCAACAGTAGTCAAAGCCGAAATCGAGAAAGAATTAGAGTTGACTGAAGTTGAGATTGAAACTACCAAATCCCCACTCAAGAAATTGATATTTGCATTTCCCACTGTAGACTCAAACGCGCTTCAAACTATACTCGCTCGTGAACTGGGCTTCTCCTCTCAAGCCGGATTGCAATCTGGCACGCAAATTCAGGGACAACTTAAATTCAGCGTGCAAGGAATTTTAGCTCAGATTGACAAAAAACAGGGAGCAACTAAAATCGAAATCAAAACTATTGATGCCGCTCTTAAACAATTAGAATTGGAGTTTCCAACTACAGATATCGAGCGGTTAAAAGCTACTCTAGCTCAAGAACTAAAACTATCTCGTCAAGAAATACGAATGTTAGTCAGCTATCGAATCGTTGAATAGGAGCCAGGAGCCGTGATGCCAGTCGTCAGGAGAAATACTCTCGGTGAGATTCAAACTCCTCTTCATATTTGTCAGCGGGCGGTGCGTGAATGCGATTCACGCATTAAGCCGCGTAGCACCAAACTCATTGATTTGGCTCAGTTCTTGTACCCCTCAAGTCAATCGCCGTGTCGTACAGTAGCCATTCTGACTCCCGACTTCTGACTCCTGACTCCTCTTTAGTATCTGCTACTAGGGAAAATATTTAAATCCACGACTTCGCCAAATACTAATCCCGTTCCTAGGAACAGTTTGCAAATAAAAGTCTCGCCAAGGTATGTAACTTAAATTGAAACAGACCAAGATTAAATTGATTAAACCAATAATGGCTATAGCTTTTTCTAGCCAGCACCAGCGGCGACCAGAACGATTGGTTGTAATTATTTGGCGGACATAGCAAAGCAGAATGAGTTTTCACTTAACTATTGCTATACATATTGTTAATAGCAATCCATTTTTCTACACTGTTTATCTCCGAGTTAGTTCCCTGTTCTGAACCAGGACGATATTGCAACCAAGCAAACATGGCTGCACTAACAACCAGAATAAAGGCAATTCCAGTAACTAGCTGAAGCATGATACTGTAACGCATGACAAAAGTGGTAATTGGTAATTAGTAATTAGTAATTGGTAGTTGTAGTTACTACCGGTTTGACTTTTAACTTTTACGCGGCTAATATTGGCGAAGACGCTTCGCCAATCGCCCGCTTAACTTTTGACTTTTTCAAACAAGATTGTAATGTTCCATATGAACGTGAGTTACGGGTACATCTAGATCGTGCAGCGCTTGCTCGACTTGATCCATCATTTTTGGTGCAGCACAAATAAAATAATTGCGCGTAGCTGGACGTTTAGGAATGTAGCGTTTTAATAGCTCTTTATCTACATATCCCGATTCTCCCGACCAATTATCTGGCGGTTCTCTTAGAACGTGGATGACTGTTAGATCTAATCTGTCTTTGAGTGCTTCAATTTCTTCGCGATAGGTAATATCCTCCCTAGTCTTGCTGGAATAGATTAAAGTTAACGGTCGTTCGTCATTGCGATCGGCTAGAGTCAGGAGTATGCTGTAAATTGGTGTAATGCCAATTCCACCAGCAATGAAGATAAACCCTGCTGTATTCTCGTAGCGATCGCTAGTAAAAACACCGTAGGGACCATCAAGAAAGGCTTTAGTGCCAGGTTTGACATCTTTGATTGTCTTGGTAAAATCTCCTAATGCCTTAATCCCAAATTCGATGCGATCGGGCTTTTCCGCACTCGAAGCAAAGGAAAACGGGTGTTCCCGCATCCGAAACGGTGAAATTTGCAAGGTAATCCAAGCAAATTGACCTGGTTGAAAACGCAATCCTTCATGTCCTCTAGGACGCAGTACCAAATTCCAAACGTCGCCTCTTTGGGGAGTGACTGTTTCTACCAAGTAAGGCTTTCTCAACATCATCCAAGGTTTCACCAAGCGGATATAAACCAACAGCCACAAGGCGACAAGAGCAATTCCACCCCAAAGAACTGCTTTCCAGAACAAGCTGAGATAGTAACTCACACCAAGAGCATGTGCTAGACCGAAACCAACTGCAAGAACTGCCATAATTCCATGCAGAATCCGCCAAGGCTCGTAAGGTATGTTGAGTTGCTTGCGCCAGATAGAAGTGACAATCAGCACGATCAAAGCCAGCGTTCCGATAACGGCAAATCTAGCTCGCCAGGGAGCCTGAAAAAAGTTAAGAAGTTGTAATGTCTCCGGCTGGTCGATAAACAAAATCACCGGATGCAGCAGAATAAAACCGAAAGCAACGATAGAAGTATAGCGATGAAATTGGAGGATCAGGTCAACTCCATAAGAAGCTTCCACACGGTTAATACGGGCAGTTAAGGCGAATTGCAGCACCATCATTGCTAACCCGATGAAACCGAGAGCGACAGAAAACTCAATCCAAAAAGTTCGCGTGTCACTGGGTGTGGGAGGGTAGAACAGCAGAATCAGTAGAGGTAAAACCGTGAGTAACAGATATAGCCCAATCCATGAGACTCCGATCGTCAATGGATTTTTCATTAATAAGCTTCGCATTGGGATCTGACTCCTATTGCTGTTGTGATGAAGCTTGCCATCTGCGGTTTATTTCTTCCCAGTTAACAACATTCCACCAATTATTTAAATACTCCGCTCGACGGTTTTGGTATCTCAGGTAGTAAGCGTGTTCCCATACGTCATTACCCATAATTGGATACCGATCTTTCATAATGGGATTGTCTTGATTTGGCATACTCGTAATCTCCAGTTGTCCTTTAGCATTACGCACCAGCCAAACCCAACCGCTACCAAAGCGATCGCCTCCTGCTGCATTGAATTGTTCTCTAAACTTTTCAAAGCTACCGAAGGTTTTGTTAATTTCTTGAGCAATTTGTCCTGTGGGTTGTCCCCCTCCTTTGGGACTCATAATTTGCCAAAAAATTGTATGGTTGAGATGACCGCCGCCATTATTTTGTACAGTAGTGCGGATTGCTTCTGGTATGTCATCCAAATCGCGCAACATTGCTTCTACGCTTCTGTTACGTAGATCGGGATACTTTTTCAGGGCGCTATTCAGCTCTTCGACATAAGTTGCATGATGCTCGTCATGATGCAGCTTCATGGTTTTGGCATCAATGGCTTTTTCCAAAGCATTGTATTCGTATGGTAATGGTGGTAATTGTGCTGGATTGGCGCTCAGTTCTTCTTTGGGTGAAGCTACGGGACGGGACTGCTGGGTTGCAGGCGATACTTGCGATATGGCTGTAGAAGTCTGCGCCTGTGCTAGCAGTAATGGTTGACCAATAGCTAACACGATTGTGAGTAAAAACCCAACGACAAACCATTTATTTACTTTGATTAGAGAGCGAATTCTCATAAGCCTTGTTTAGAAATCGAGTAATCTTTATTTTGTGAAAACTTCAGTTTTATCGATTTTGAATTCTCTATTATCTTGCTCTAAATAATTGGTGGCACAATTGCCATGAGGATAGAGTTAATAACTGCTAGAGCCAGCGAACCCATTGTAGAACTCCAAAAGCCGTAACGTAAGCGAAACCCTGGCACTATAGCCGCAGCTAATTCAAAAATAATGGAATTTACAACAAACAAGAATAACCCTAATGTAATCAGAATAAATGGCAAAGCAAGAATGGTTAGCACGGGCAGTAAAATAGCATTCAGAATGCCAAATACAGCGGCAGCTATTGCTGCTTTACCAAGGTTATCAATCTCAATCCCCAAAAAAGGTAATCGAGCGATAATTAAAAAACTAATAGTCGTGACTAACCAACTGAGAATGAGGTTTATCATAAATAATACTCTCAATCTTGTTTATATGTTTTTAAATAAAAGAGTAGCAAATAAAAGAGCGATCTGAGTTCAAAAATTCAATTTTTAATTACTAAATATCTAACAATCCTATACTAAGTGCGAATCATCGTCCACTCATCTTTTCATCATATTTTTCCATTTTAAGTTGTGTTGACGGAAGATACAGTTATGAAAAAATGTTTTCATAGATATTCAGTCAGCTTATAGTTGATGTTGTTAAAAAATGACGGACGGCTAATTATTAATTGAACGATTGGTGATTTTCAATTATCTATAGCCGCTGTCATACAACTAAGTGCAAATTGCCGCCAGCCACTTAATTACAGCGTTAAAACTGTAACAGCTACTCTTAGTGTGTAGCTAAATTGTGATGAGAAAATGACAGAAAAGAATAGTGAGCAAAAAACGCTGGTTAGAAGCGAGATGATTTAACATCGATAGAAGAGTCAATTCTATCTTTGGGATGATAATTTTGCTAATGTTCTAAATATTTGTTAGATTGGATTTAGTGAATATCGCCAGCCCTAACTATTTTTGATAACGAATTTTAGAGCTGTGTCGCTAATGGATGCGATCGCAGTCATTCAGGGCTGGAGAAAACTATATGTATTCAGAAGATGTATTTAAGCATCAAAGGTTAGCAGCAGCAGAAACTCACTTCAAGTCGATAGTTGTTAGTGAAGTAGAGTCAGAGGGAGTCAAAACTGAGAAAGTTGAGAACAAACCTATAGTTACTAACCTATCTTTGGGTATTGTACTTCTGATCTGTATTATTTGTTTCATTATGCTGTCTAAGTCATGGGCAGCTACGCAGGAAGATCTGGAAGATATTATCGAGACTGCTAGTTTTTCTCAGTCTCCTTGTAGGAAATGTCTTTTCTTTTCTAACAATCTTTATCTCAAGTGTGCAGTACACCCAACAATCGTGCTAACAAAAGAGGCAAGCAACTGTCCTGACTACAATCCTAAAAGTATGTTTTTATAAAAAATTTTATAGATATTGAAAACAAATCGCATTATTAATAGCATTAAACCTACTCTGTTTGAGTATTCCTACTCAAATTAACTTTGAAATCAAAAAACTTAAAGAAAAAATTGATGAGTAATTGATAAGTAAAATTTAGCTTTCATTTACAATTACCCATCAAGACTAACAACTAAGTGCAATTTGCTGCTAGCTAGCTTTGTTACAATTGTGCGTAATTGTAACTAGTTATTAGTGTGACGGCAAAATATGATGAGAAAATGACAGATTTATGATTCCTGTTTTACTGCTGATGAGTTGCCTGCTTGTTACCCGTGTAGGAGACGCGATAAATTACACCATTCGTATCATCAGTAAATAGTAGAGAACCATCTGGAGCTGTAGCAATGCCAACTGGTCTACCAAACTGTATCGATTTCTTGTCATTGAGAAATCCAGTAATAAAGTCTTCAAAAGCCACTGGTTTGCCATTCTCGTAACGCAATCGCACGACTTTATATCCTACAGGAGGATTGCGATTCCACGAACCGCGCATGGTGACGAAGGCATCATTGCGATATTCGGCGGGAAACTGTGAAGCTGTATAAAATACCATCGCTAAAGGCGCACTATGAGCAGTGTAAGTTAGAACGGGCGGTTCGGTCTTGGCACAAAATTCTTTCTTGGTCGTACCTTCGGGATCTGCTGATAAATATACATCTGGTTGGCGATCGCCCCAACAGAAGGGCCAGCCATAATGTTGTCCGGCTTGAATTAAGTTCAGTTCCTCTGGCGGTTGGTCGTTACCGCGCCAATCAGTACCGTGATCTAGACCCCAAAACTCCCCTGTTTGTGGATGCCAGCCAAAGGGAATCGTATTTCGCAATCCCCGTGCAAAAATCGTCCGCTTGCTACCATCTGGTTGCACTCGCAGCATTGTCGCGTGTTCTTCGTTAGACTCGTCACAGGCATTACAAGAACTACCAACTGAAACATAAAGCGCCCCATCAGGACCAAAGGCAAGAGTACGATTTGGGTGCTGTCCGCCATCGGGTAAGTCACCGATGAGTTGTTGCGGTTTGCTAATTTTTCCGCCTGGTCGTAAATCTGCTACATACAACTCTCGATCCGTAACAAAGTAGAGACGATTTTGGCGAATGGTAATGCCATTTGCGTAGGGAAAACCCGACGCAACAGTTTGCTGCGTGTCAGCGCGTCCGTCCTTATTGCTGTCTCGAAGTGCCAAAATGTCGCCCTCTTCGCGGCGAGTGACATAAATTGTGCCGTCAGGAGCAATTGCTAAATTGCGCGGATTACCAAGATCTTTAGCAAATACATTAATCTCAAATCCCGCTGGTAAGTTTAATTGCTTCAGTAGCGATTCGTCAAATTTTAACTGTTGAGGCGTTGCTAAGTAGCCTTCCATCCGCTCTATCTGTTGTTGCTGTGGCTGCTGAGAACTAGCAGGCAGAGCCATACCAATTAATAAAGTACAACCAAAAAATATCCACCCTAGATTCACATTTAGTTTCATCGTTTCTTAAGGTAAGCAGGCGCTCTGCTCTCTACTTTGGGATATATTTATCAGCCTGAAAGTCAATTGTGACTGAAAAATGACAAACATTTAGCAAGTGGCGATCGATAATATGTAATTGGCATTCCAAGAGTCGTTTCATTCATTGTTTTTGACGATCGCAATCTGATGAGGCATGAGAGCAAAAATCGGCAATTTGCAATAAAATGCATCGACCAGTATAGTTTTTTTAAATTTATATCTTCTGGTAGAGCGAAGCGATCGCCAAATAAAACTAATAGTAGAGATATCGCCCTCTATCTATCGTTATGCCTGTAGGTATAAGTTTTTAAATTTCAGAAAATTTTGTCTGAATAAATTTTGTAAGTCATCAATTGCTGGAGGAAAGTATATGTCTTCCGATAATTTTTTGAAAAACTTATTTTCAGAGAAAGCTAACGCAAGTCAGATTATTGTTAGCGAAGCGCAACCTAACAATATAAAAATAGAGGAGGTCACGGTTAATCATCCTTTCTCTGAAGTATCGATAGGGCTTATTTTTATCAGCGGTTTAATCTGTTTTTTAATGTATTCAAAAAGGTGGGCGGTTACTAGGGAAGATGTAGAAGACATGTTTGAAGGTATGTCTTCTCAAATTCCTTGCAGAAAGTGTCGTTTCTTTTCTCACAATCCTTACCTAAAGTGTGCCGTGCAGCCTACAATTGCTATGACTAAAGAAGCAATTCACTGTGTAGAATTCAGGTCTAAGAAGAAGTAATCGCTTTAAACCAAATAGAATCTTTTTGTTCGCTCGACGTAGATATTACTTTATGGCTCGACTTTCTGTAGAATTGCATCACTTCTTTTTAGAAGCAGAACGCCCACCCCAGGTTACACTAGCAGAGCTGCTGCTTATAGCAGGGGAGAGAATATTTGGCTTTTTGTTCGTTTTGCTTTCCCTACCTTCTGCCTTGCCAGTTCCCGCACCTGGTTACTCTATCCCCTTTGGGTTGCTCATTTTCCTATTGGCGATTCAGCTAGCAATAGGATCTCAGCGTCCTTGGCTACCGCAATGGTTAGCCGATCGCCCGATTCAATTGGAGAAAATTCGAGCTATTCTAGATCGAGGTCTTCCCTGGTTAAGGCGGATTGAATCAATATCTCGTCCTCGCCTGACCTATGTTTGTACCAGCTTGGTAGGAAGAGTAGTAATTGGAATTGCGATCGCTTTGATGGCTGTCTCCATGATGATTCCCATTCCTGGCACAAACACCTTACCTGCAATTGGCATTTTTATCACCGGATTTGGTTTACTAGATGATGATGGTGCTATTAGTCTAGGTGGTTTAGTGGTTTGCTCGATCGCAGCCGTTCTCACTACGTCGATTTTAATTTCCCTATTTGTAGGTGGCTACAGTTTGTTTGAAATGTTCAAATCTGGGTTTAATACTCAGTAGAACAGGAGCAGATATGAATTACTGCTCCTGTTTGTTATCATTTGGATGATTTCGGTAGCACTGCTGGATCGTCATCAATTGACAACAAGAATTTAATTAGGTTGGTTTGGTCGCCAGTCGTGAAACCAGCAGCGCGATCGACCCAGTAGGCGTGTCCTTCACCGCTGACGTTCGATCGCTGCAAGTCAGAATTGTTGCGGTTAGCCGCTAGCATCGGTTCGCGTAAATCGCGATCGAGCAATGCTCTCAAACTTGCCTCTGGATCGGGTAAAATACCCTGCATTAGAGTGCCTGTTACACCCAACTGGGTGCGATCGCTAATTTCATAGTTACCATCAGCATTTTGTTTAAAGGCTGCTGCGCCAGCTGCCACACCACCATCATGCAAGTAAGGCGCACTCAGGTAAAGTCCAATTAAATTTTGTACTTTGTAACCACCAGCCGGATCGCTTTGAGCATAGGCAAGTTCGATGTCTTTCTGGGGTGTGATATCCGTTGGTACTGGTAGCACTGGCGGATCGGGTGGTAGAGGTACGGGTACGTTCGGCGGATAAGTGTCGGGTGGTACGAACAACTTAGTAGCAAAACCCGATGAAGCTGGTCCCCGTGCTGGTTGCGTCTTGACTTCCTTTTGGGCAATCACTCTATGATTGGTGAAGTACCTACCACTATGACATTGGGCGCAATTAGCTTTGTTAAAAACTGCCGCACCGCGTTTGAGTGTCTCCAGATCGGCAGCTTCGTGGGGAGGTGGTGCTAATGTATTCTGATACGCAGACATGGCATTGATTTGTTCTGCTACTTGGTATCCTGGCGAGGCTGCCATTAACCCATTTTGCATGAACAGTGAAGCCTTGGGATATTCTGGCATCCGAATCACTTCGTTGAAGCCAGGTTCTCCTGGTGTCGGATCGATCTTGTCAAAGAATTCTGATGGTTTAACTGCCTCTGGCAAGCGATACATGGGATTGGATGCATTTTGTAGCATCGTACCCAAATAAGTATCTTTATCAATACCTGCAAGAGCCTCGGCTGCATCTGCTGTGGTTGCAGGGTCGGCATTTACGCCGAATACGGCGTTGTTCAAAGTCGTGAGTCCGTGGAACCAGCCAATAGAAGCAACACCACTCCACGCATAGGGCCAAGCGCCGTGAGTGTAAGAAGTTGGAATCTGTGCTGAGTTGTTTTTGAGGTCGCCATTCGAGACAAAGTTGCCAGGAATCCAAGACAGCATCGCAGCGTCTACTTTATCTTCCAGAATTTTTGCATCTGGGAGATATGCGTTTTCGCCGTCAGCATTGATGTAAGTCTGCTGACCCGTAGTAACTTTGGTTGGATTAACATCTGTCTGGCGAAAGAGTGCGGCTGAATTACTCGCCAGCGCCAGCAGCGCACCGAGATTGATATCTGTATTGATTGCCCCTTCCAGAACGCGCCCTGTTTTGTCACTGACAGTAGCATGACACAACGCACAGCTAATGCCGACGCGAGGTTTTGCATTGTCAATATGAGTCACCATTCCCAAGGGAAAGAGAGAACCTTTGGGTACATCTAAACCAGTATTCAGGACTGTGCCTGCTTTGAAGGAACGATCTCCCACTATGACATCTTTATCTACGGGAATCTGAAGGTTAGTTGTTGCGTCTCCCTTCAAAGCTAAAACTGCTTTAGCAACACTACCGAGATTAATCGGACCATCTAAGACACCAACGACATCGGTAAATAGATATTCATTGCCAAAGGTTTCTCGATAAAAAGCATCACGTCCCAGGTCTATAAGTTCTTCTGTTACTTTAACTGCGCCATTGTCGGCAGATAACAGTTCTCGTCCTTCCTCGGTTTGTAGAACTCGGTCGGCTTCCTCTTTGCTGAGGGCATAACCTAATACGTCGTACGAACCTACTGAGTTTGGTGGTGATTTTGTCAGTGGGGTATAGGTATTATTAATATTTGGCGGTCTTCCTGGTAGAGTTAGCTCAAGTTGATAACCCACAAAGGCAACAATCAAAAGAATTAATCCGAGTAAAAGAGTCGGACGCAACCAGTTTGGTAAAGACTTTAACCGATCCATAAGTTACCTCGTTCTCTTGACTCGATACGATTGGCAGCCGTCAAAATCTTTAATGTAGCGACATTAATAGTCAAGCTACCTTCTATTGTTGGATTCAGTGTCTATCTCATGAGTGAAAGTAGCGATCGCACAACTTGTAATTACGAATACTAAATAAACACCAAATCTTCTATCTCCAGGATTAATAACAAATGTGACTCAAAAGTGATAAAACATATGTGAATCTTCTTGCTTTTCAACACAAAAAGACTTCTTACCTAAGAGGGATGTTAAGTAATTGAATTTACTAGTTGATATGTGTGATAGTTTTTCTCTACAAGGTAATTTTTTCTAATGCTAAAGCGATCGCTCGGACTATTGAGTTTGCTCTTATTGAGCGGTTTATTATATATTCCTCAGTTTTTGTTGGCAACTGAAGCTGAAAGTCAGAAAAGAAAACAACCAGAAGTCAAAAATATTACACTGATAAATTCAACAACTCAACTAAATTCAAACACTCAACCCACACGCTTAAGGTTAAGTCTCAGTCGCCGTAGAGTTACGCTCTTTCAAAAAGGACTTCCAGTTAAATCTTATCCTGTTGCTATAGGTCGCAAAGACTGGGAAACTCCTACTGGTAATTTCCGCGTCGGTCAAATGTTAAAACAGCCTACTTGGATACACCCATTTACAGGGGAAACTGTCCCTGGTGGTACTCCTGAAAATCCACTTGGTACTCGCTGGATTGGTTTTTGGACAGATGGTAAAAATTCAATTGGCTTTCACGGTACTCCTAATCCTGAGTCTGTAGGCAAAGCTGTTTCTCACGGTTGCGTGCGGATGTATAACGAAGCTGAAGTAGTAGATATATATTATCTCAATAGCCCTTTCCCTTGGTAGAGATTTTAACAAAGACATATAGGTAATATTAACACTTACTATGTCTTTAAGGCGGGCAAATTAATGGCAGCTTTACAAGAGTCCTCTGTTGCTAAGCTTTTAGGAGCAGGAAGATCGGGGAAGGTATTTTTAGTTGAGAGCCAGTCAGGTGCGATCGCCCGTAAAATATTTTATCCAGATACGATTGCTAACATAATTCATTACTTTTTCTTTGGTTCTCCTAATCCTTATATTTGGAACAAAGATGCGATCGCTTGTGCATTTTATCGCCGCAAAATTCTCGGTGAATTAGTACAATTTTGGTTTGGCGATCGCCTCACAGTTGCAGATGCTCTTTCTACCAAGTGGAATCAAGAGTTTAAAGCTTATCAAATAGATACAGAATTTATCAAGGGAAGACATGTTTCGCTGCTTCAACCGTGTAGCCGAGAACGGGCAATCGAATTACCTGCATTAGTTCGCGGTATCATGCTACCATTGCAAAAAAAATTAATTGAGGCAGGCTTAGACGGATTAGTTTGGCAAGCTGGCAAAGGTACTCCTACAGCTTTAAACAATTTCTTATTAGCCAGTGATACTTCAAACCAGCCTGTTTTTGTTTGGATAGATTTAGAATCGGGTGTTCCAGCTTTATTCCCGATAAATATCATTGCTCTATTTTCATTTTACTTGCCCAAGACATTAAAATACAAACGGGCGATGTTTGATGATGTAGATAATTATAAGTTAAAACGATATATACATAATTATCAAGTAGAATTAGTAGCAAATATAGGCAGCCAGAAATATCAGGAAGTTTTAGGGTGGGTTGACCGATTAGAGTATCATCAAGACGAATGGAAATCAATGAGGAGAGTCGATCGCAGTATTCAATATCAATTGAAAAAAGGCGCGATCGACGAGCAACAAGCGAGATGGTATTCTGAGCATTTCTTGTTGTGGTATACACGGGGATTTTGGAATATTTTTCAAAAAATTATCAATCAACTATTAATTCAATTACCTATTGCTCTTGTCCACAAAATTATTAATATTCCGTATCTCCAATTTTTTTATAACCTTTGGAGATTTATTTTATCGCAAAGATATAGAATTAATATAGTTAGAAACTATGTAGCAAGAAGGATCGAGAATTGGCAAAACAGAAAGCATTTAATTAACGAAGAAGCTGACAGTTTGTTTCAAAGCTTAGAGCGGGAAAAAAGCAGCGAATATTTAACTGATTTTGGCGTTCATTTAGGCATCAAGTTATTTGTTAAAATTATCGAATATGTATTAGTGCCACTACTATACTTCGTAGGCTTGATTAATGAGTTGGTATTTATAACTTGGTTGATTGTTGGTGGTCCAGTTTACCGCACGATTTATACATCTTGGAGAGCATTACAAGCGGCGATCGCCAGACAAGAAATTCCTTGGGTTGCTTTATTAGTGGGATTAATTCCGACTGCGGGCATTCTCGCATATCCCTGTCAGATTATTTGGTCAGCTAAAGGGAAAAAGCAAAAAATCGCTCAATTTATCGTGTATGATTTCTTTACTAGAATTGGGGCAAAAATTCCTGCTTGGGGTGGAGAAGATACAAATACAGAGCATTTTTTCAACCAGATTGCAGATAAGATTGCTAACCGTCAATTAAATCGAAGAAAACCTTTAGAATCTGCAAAACTATAGCAGGAGGCAGAAAGCAGAGGGCAGATGGCAGAAGAAATTTTGTTATCTTTTTGCTTTCTGTTTCTGCTTGTGACGGCGATACATCACCCAAATTCCGAAACATACAAACCCTAATACGAAGAAAACTGTAGAAGCAGGACTGAGAAACTTTTCTACTAACTGATAGTTTTGCCCTAGCACGTAACCTGCATAAGTTAGTATTCCTATCCACAAAAAAGTACCAGCTGACGAGTACAACACAAAAGGTAGTAAAGCCATGCCTTCTAAACCAGCAGGGATGGAAATGTAAGTGCGAATACCTGGAATAAATCGACCGAAGAACACGACAATTCCCCCATATTTAGCAAACCATCGCTTGGATTTATCGATATCTTCACCAGATAAACCGATCCATTTGCCATGTTTATCTACCCATTTCCGCAGCCGCTTTTCACCTACCAGCTTGCCAACGTGATACCAAATTATCGCTCCTAGAACAGTTCCCGTTGTTCCCGCTAACACCACAAATAGAAAATTTAATTCGCCTCTTTGGACGGTAAACCCTGCCAATGGCATGACGATTTCCTCTGGCACGGGAGGAAAGAAGTTTTCCAGCACCATCAACAAGGTAATACCCAGATAGCCCATTCTAGAAATAACATTCGTAATCCAATCGAGCATAAGATGATTTAATTTTCCAAGATTGCCAAGCTTGTTCTGTCAAATTGATTGCTCAACACTGATTCACATAATTTATACTATTTTTGTTTGAGTTATGAAATGTTTGTAAGGATTGGTAATTTGTAATTTGTATTTTCACCACTACTCACTACTTACTACTCACTACTCACTGAATTAAAAAAGCGATCGCATAAATAATTGCGTGGCATAAAATCTGTTGCCATCTTGCCAAATCCCAACACCTGTTTGGTTGAAAGCAGAACGCAGAATGTTTTCCCGATGTCCTGGGCTATCCATCCAGCCTTTAACTGATGAGGAAATGGGGTTAGGAACGTTGGTACTTCTAAACAAGTTCTCCCCCACCATTAAATAAGTAATGCCTGCGGCACTGACTCTTTGCGCTGGGGTACTACCACTAGGGCTAGTGTGGCTGAAGAAATCTTCCCGCGCCATTTGACGGCTGTAATCGCGGGCTACTTGAGCTAACCTTTCATTATGTTCTAGCGGATTCAAATTATTCTGCTGCCGAATATCGTTAATACGCTGCCGAATCTCTGCTTCCATTTCGGCAACAGCAGGAGATTTCGCTGGGGTTTTTGGCTGTTCGGTAGCAGGTGGTCCCAGCCCAGGAATTCTAGAAAAAATATCTCTAGCAGGCTCGCATCCTACTAGAGTTAAGGCGATCGGTGTCCATGCTATCCATAATTTCCACGGTCGTTTTTGTTGCCGTTTATTTTTGGTTAAATTTTCCTTATTCATCTTAGGAATAGTTTGTCAAGGCGATCGCTCAATTTATTGTTCGTACTTGAGATGTCACGAAACAACTGCTCTACTAACATGAACTGCATGACAAAATTGCCAACAGTGGAGAGCTAACAACTCCACCATCAACAATGAGAATTTTCAATGCCAGCGATCGCTACAACTGGCGATCGCAAGTCGAGTCGATAAAGACAAGTTATGGGGAAGGTGAAGGCGTGACGGTTGGGGTGGGAGTTTCAAGTGGGGTGGTTGTCGTGCCTGGAGTCTCAAGTGGGGTGGTTGTCGTGCCTGGAGTTTCAAGTGGGGTGGTTGTCGTGCCTGGAGTCTCAAGTGGGGTGGTCGTCGTGCCTGGAGTCTCAGCTGGAGTTGTGGGGCTAGTAGCAGGAGTTTCAGCAGGACTAGTAGTATCAGTAGTACCAGTACCACCAGTACCGCCTGTACCCGTGGGTTCGCAAGCACCAATAAGCAGGGACAGCCCTAAAACTGGAGCTAGAAAAAGAAATTTGTTGCTCATATTCTCCTCTTAAAAATTGAAGTGCAAAGCTAGGGCACTTAGTATTTGAAAATCAGGCAATAAGCTGACAATTGCTTCATCCTGCGCGATCCGGCGACGATGATCATCTACCATTGGTTGCAGGGAGCGATCGACTATCACCCGCAACCCAAAAGAACCATTCTTTTTCTTGCCTATGTTTTTTAAGCTAATTGCTAGCGTAGGCAATGGTGCTGAGAAGGGCGTTCTCTGCTTGACGGGAATCTAAACGGGTATGCTGGACGACAATTGGCACGTCCGACTCAATGACGCTGGCAAAGTCGGTGTCGAGGGGGATTGGTTCTGGATCTTTGAGGTTGTTGAAGCGAATATGTTTCGTGCGTCGGGCTGGAACAGTTTCTTTGTAAGGACCAACGGGTTCTTTGTCGCTGTAAAAGATTGTTATTTCAACATGGGCATCTGCGTCACCAGCATTGAGAATACATACGGTTTCATGGCTGGTAAATTGAGGTTCGGGTCCATTGCTATAAGCTGGGATATAACCCTCTGCGATTGCCCATTTTGTATGTCCAACTGGTTGCATTATCGCATACCTCCTGATAAATAACGAGTTTTTCTCTGTGCTTGCGATCGCCTTGGTTGTGCTACGACAGTTGCAAATCCCATCATCCGCATTACACCGCCTACACTTTCATCAAGACGAGTTTGCGTGTCAGGACTGCTGAGATTGCGTAAGCCATGTAAATCTAAGAAGCTAAATCCGACTTTGGAAAACAAGGGAATCAGACAAAACAAAAATGTATCTACAGTTTGACCGAAAACCCGAAAACCGGAAGGACCGAGAATCCAGACAATCGGATAGCAAACCCATAGCACTGTGAAATAAGTAGCAATTTTGGTGTAAAAACTAGACAGAGCTGAGTCTTGACTGCTGGCTTTGGCACGCAATGGTCCCCAAATTCCTGCCAAAACAACAAAGAAGGCAACTACACCGTTGATGTACCATAAATATCTCACCCAAGGGATGACAGACAGATCGGCAACTAAACCGCAAACAACTACAATGACTTGAGTAGCCATTAAAGAGGCAATCAGCGTCCAGTCTTTTTTGTGCAGGCGATGCATTGCCGTCCAAGACAGGGCTAATAACAATAGCGGTGTAGTGACAATCCAATCGATGTAACGGGCAAAATGAGCCACCTGTCCCGCCACCTCAATCTTTCCTTGTTCTAACTCCGCACCTGGTAAAACCATCGACAGATATGCCAGTCCCGACCAGATCGGAATAAAAGCGGCAACTAAATACTCATATCTGGGGACACCACGAGGATTTCTACCAAGCATGATGAAGTGGATTGCCCCGATCGCCATCCCTGCAATATAAAGCCAATGCCACAAAGCCTGCCAATCCATAATTTACCTCATGAAAGTTGTTAATACAAATCGCAGTTGGCTCCACTAATAATTAGCCAAAATGTGCTTTTGCTATTGAAAAAGGTGAATATTTGGATATTTACTGTCTAGATATTTGCCTTTTAAGCAAATAACTACAACTACTCGTTCTACCTCTATCATTCGGAGTAATTAGCTCTGTGCTTAGATTTACAATTTAATTGAGCGATCGCGCGATCGGTTATCTGCAAGATATGAAAATCTCGTTTGGTCTGAATTACAAAAAGTACAAGCTCGGCATTTTCAAGTTATTTCATCAGTTTGTTTCTAGTTTTGAAGTCAAATGTGACTAGAAAATGATAAAAAAATATGCTTGTCTTACTATCACTTTTCCATCACAATTAGGAACAATTCTAGAAATAGCAAGTTATCTGGTAATCCTCAATGGGTCATAAGATCTTTTGATGTGACTGTCATTGGTCATTGGTTATTAGTCATTTGTTAAATCGGAATGAGGCTAGCAATGCTCGTATGCCTCATGACTCAAATCGGTAGAAAATGTCAGCAAAATATTAATTCTGCCTTTTGGCTGTGGTTGAAAATTCCTTTATGAGTCAAGGACAGGCAGAAGCAAGGAGTCAAACAAGCAATGAGAATTGGGCAATGGCTGGGATTATTTGCACTGATTGTTTCCCTATACATCCTCTGGCAAATTCGACAGCTAGTGTTACTTTTATTTACAGCATCTGTATTAGCAGTAGCAATTAATCAACTCGTGCGACGATTTGGGCGATCGGGCATGAAACGAGCTGGAGCGGTATGGTTGAGTTTAGGTATTGTTGTTGCTCTACTAACTGTGAGTTTTTGGCTGATTGTAGTTCCCTTTATCAATCAGTTTCAAGACTTGGTAGAACTTTTACCGTCTGGAATAGAACGAATTCGACAAGGAATTAATTGGTTAGAGCTGCGGGTTGCGCCATTTTTGCCAGAAGTTCCCGATTTAAATCAAATTATCCAACAGATTCAGCCTTACATTGCCAATCTCCCAGCACAGATGTTAGCTTTCTTTTCTACCTCTGTGGGTGCGTTGTTAGAATTTTTGCTGGTGCTGATTTTAACTTTAATGATATTAGTTAATCCTCAGCCTTATCGCAAAGCTTTTATCCGTTGTTTTCCCGCATTTTATCGCAAAAGAGTAGATGAAATCCTGACTCGCTGTGCCGATGGTTTGGGTGCGTGGACGGTTGGTGCTTTGATTGAAATGGTATTTATCGGTGCTTTGAGTGGAATTGGTTTGTGGATATTGCAAGTACCGCTAGCGTTGGCTCATGCAGTTTTAGCAGGATTACTGAATTTTATTCCCAACATTGGACCCACTCTGAGTGTATTTTTACCAGCGACGATCGCCTTTCTGGATGCACCCTGGAAAGCTCTCGCCGTTATAGTTTTATATATCATCATTCAGAATGTTGAAAGTTACTGGCTAACGCCAACCGTAATGGCTCATCAAGTTGCGCTACTACCAGCAGTTACGCTGACGGCACAAATTTTCTTTACTACTTTTTTTGGGGCTTTGGGATTGCTGATGGCACTTCCCCTCGCAGTAGTTGCTAAAACCTGGATTGAAGAAACTTTGTTTAAAGATATTTTGGATCGATGGCAGCATTCCTCTTAGAAAGCCTGGGCGAATTGAATTCGCGACTACACAAGCGAAGTCCGCCTGCGCGGACTGTAGAAAATTTAATCGCCTATGGCTTAATCGCTATGCCCATCTCCAGTTTGTAACACTTCTGGGAGAAACGGCGACAGTTCTCGATTTAATCGTCCGGCTTTGACAAATTCCGCATATGTATTCGCCTCGGTTGCCAATAGTTCGGAGCGTAATTGTTCGGCGCTAAAATTTATCAGGTCGGGATACTCGTTTTGCAATTGCTCGATTTCTTTTTGCAAATCTTCGATGCCGCCTTTAATTAGTGCTTCTTGGTAGCGATAAAACTCTGGGTCGATACCTGGGCGCTGGTCTGCCTGTAACTGTTTTAACACGCGATCGAGGGCAACCCGTCGCGCGATAAATTCCATATATTGCTCTTGACGAGGGCGATCGCCTAATAAGTTTAACTTTTGCAGTAAAGTTTTAATTGTCAATCCTTGAAACAGCAAGGTGAATAATACTACGCCAAACACCGTAGCAATAATTTTATCTCGCTCTGGGAGAGCAGCCGATACGCTCAATGCTAAAGCAATGGAGACGGAACCGCGCAACCCACCCCACCAAAGTACCGTTTGGTCTGGTAAGGGGATGGTAGATTTAGCAAGATAGTTACTCAACTGGCTGAGAGTATAAATTGCGATCGCTCGCATGACAACAATTGCCCCTACCGTTACGGCAATTATGCCTAAATTCTCTCCCAACGTTGTAAAGTGAACTTGGTCGCCAATTAGCAAAAACACGATCGAGTTGACAAAAAACGCCAAAAACTCCCAAAACTCGCTGACAATAATTCGCGTGCGAGGATTCATGCCGATGCGAGAGCCAAAGTTTCCCAGAATTAAGCCGCAAGTCACGACTCCAATCACTCCAGAACCGCCCAAATCCTCAGTAATTATGTAAGTGCCGTAAGCAGCAACTAGAGTTAAAGATTGTTCGACTAAAGGTAAATCGAATCTTTGCGTCAGGTAGGAAATACCAAAACCAATTAAACCTCCTACAGCAACACCAACGCCTACAACCACAAAAAACTGGACTAAAATTGGCTGAACTCCAAGCTGCGTGTTTCCGAAAGACAGTGCCACTAAAAATTCAAAGGCAACCACTGCCATCCCATCATTAAATAAGCTTTCGCCTTCCATTAAAGTTGTCAAACGACTGCTTACGCCTAATTCTCGAAATACAGCAGTCACGGAAACCGGATCGGTAGCAGAGAGACTTGCGCCAATTAGTAAAGCTGTTGTCAAAGGCAGTGCGGCAAATTGATTTAAACTAAATGCCACTCCCACAATTGAGATAACTACACCCACTACCGCATAAAGGCAAATTGGCACGAGATTTTGCTTCAAACTCGACCATTTCAGATTCCAAGCAGCTTCAAATAGCAACGGTGGTAGAAAAATTGACAAAATCAGTCCAGGGGATAGTTCGACCAGGCGCACATCTACAAACGCCAATCCCAGACCTACAATGACGAGTAGTAGGGTATAAGGGATTTGGCGAAACCAGCTAAAGACTTGCGGTAGCGTTGCCACGCCTAGAGACACTGCTAGGACTGACAAAAATTGCTTGATGTTGGTTTCAATTGCTGCCTCTGCGATCGCCAATTCCATTACCATGCGTCAATTTTTATTCACTTCAAAAGTCAATCTTAGTCAGACTCGCGTGCTTATGACGAGCCTCTAGAGGTAGGACTTTAATTCAGTTATCAGTGACCAGTGACCAGCAACCAAGTGGGAGAAAGGCTTGTTCAGTAATATTCGCGATCGCTTCCATAACTTCAGGAACAAAAAATCTCATCCGTTAGAAATTCAGCAACTCCATACAGAGTTGCTGGAGGAATCAAAGTTAAGCTCGTCTTATTTAGCTTTAACTATCAGTTCTTGTGTCATTGCCACCCTTGGTTTGCTATCAAACAGTGCTGCCGTGATTATTGGCGCAATGATTATCGCACCTTTAATGTTGCCAATTCGAGGCATAGCTCTAGGTGCTTTGCAAGGTCGTGTTATTTTGTTCCGTGAAGGCGCGATCGCGCTGGGAATAGGAACGTTTTTATCCGTGATAATTTCCTACTGCTTGGGTTTAATTGTCAGTCTTCCCAGCTTTGGCAGCGAGATTTTATCCCGTTCTCGACCAACGCTATTAGATTTGGGTATTGCTGTGGCGGCTGGTGCAATTAGCGGCTATGCCAAGGCAGAACCAAAAATTTCTGGCAGTCTTGCCGGAACTGCAATTTCTGTGGCTTTGATGCCACCGATTTGCACGATCGGTTTGGGTTTATCACGGGCTGATTGGTGGCTGAGTCTGGGAGCAACAATCCTTTACTTAACTAACCTGCTGGGTATTACTCTAGCGTGTATGCTCACTTTTTTAGTAGTAGGCTATACCTCGCTGGCACAGGCAAAAAAACCCCTCATCTGGACTATATTCTTAACAGTAATTCTGCTGCTGCCCCTCGGTTTTAGCTTTTTCCGCCTGATCCGACAGACACAGCTAGAAACTAGTTTGCAACGAGCTTTAGTAAGTCAAACTATTACTTTTCAACGGTTGGAGTTGCTTAGCAAAGAGACGAACTGGTTTACAAATCCACCCCAAGTTCGCTTGAACGTGCGGGCAAAGGAACCAGTGACACCTCGACAGGTGCAGTTATTAGAAGATTTTATTCATCGCGAAATGGGACAGCGTTTCACTCTAATTTTTGAAGTTGGAGAAGTGGAAGAAGTCCGCAGTTCTCCGCCAGAGAATTAAATAACTATGCTCAGTTCAAATTTATGTCTAACCTTTTTTCTTTCTTTACCCGTCGTCTTCGCCGTTCCTAGTATCCATTTCTAGCGTTCTTGATGGCGGTTGGTCTTTTTGTCGGTTCGCCTCAAATTATCCAGGCAATTCCCTGGTTAGATATTTTGCGTCAGGGAGTGCAAGTGATTCAATTGTCTACTATTTCCGATTCACAAGAAGTTGAGTTAGGCAAGCAGATTAATCAGCAGCTAGTTACAAAAGAAGTTAAACTATACCGCAATCCCCAGATCGAGCGATACGTGAATCAGATCGGGCAGCGGTTGGTAAAAAGTAGCGATCGCTCTGACATTCCCTATACGTTTCAAGTCGTAAATAATAATAGCGTTAATGCTTTTGCCACAATGGGCGGTTTTGTCTACGTCCACACGGGGTTGATGAGATTCGCCCAGAACGAAACTCAATTAGCCAGCGTCATTGCCCATGAAAGAGGTAGAAAAATAGCCAAATCTCGAACGATTTTTGCGACTCGCGAACCGCTCGTATTCTTGAGAAGAACCTGTACTTTTTGAGCTTGTCTTAAACTAGCTTGGGTCAATTCAAGTAGTTGGCGATAAGCTTGTTCTCTATTTTGACGACCCAATTGGCTTCGAGCTTGAGATAGACTATCAATAAGCGCGAGAAATTTTTCTAGCTGTCCGATGACGGTTTTGGAATAATCGAGGATGAATTTTTGAGTCTGTAATCAGAATTTCTTTAGCCTTACACAAGAGACGACTCAGAACTCTCACTCCATCTACTAATAAGCTATTGTCAGAAGGAAAGTGAATATTTGTGGCTACTACTGTTCCATCTGTTCTCATTTTTTGTGCTTGAGTGAATTTTAGCTCGATAGCTATTTGAGTTAGCCGTTGATTAATTTTACTCAAAGTTTTTTCCTAATTTGATTTGACTAACGAATTAGCGTACTCTTGCTCGGTAGTGGATGAAAATATATTCGGCAAAACTGTCTTAAAACTAAACTTTCATTTACATTTTTGAGGAGTTTTTCGTAACTTAGATAACGTAAATGTTTCAGAGCTATCATCCGTAGTATGACTTCTACGGGAATTGAATTTCTTCCGGTTTTGGTAGAATGGGGAGAACGCTCTGATAAATCAGTTTCAACTAACTCCATTAGTTTCTTATCATCCAGAAGACGGTCAATCTCAACCATTTCAGCATCCATCTGACCAGTTAATTGCACCAGAGTGCTAAATTTTCTATCCATGTGATATTTCTTTCGTAACACCCCTCACCAGTCTGACTCGGATTGAGTACCTAAAACTTCTATTTCAATCACTGTAAGACTTTTAGGTTTCGCACCGGAAAATAGTCTAATCTCCAGTAGGAAGTATCTTATCTTTTTTGTGCGCAGTTCTCTTCCCAGCGTCAATTGGAATCGAAATCGATCGACAAGTTATTCTCGTATGATTAGGGTTGGGAATTTTCTCCACTGCTTGACCATTTTTATGCTATGCAGTAGCGGCGCAGCGTTTACCAGTCGTACTGGCAACTGCAATATTACTGCTAGAGCCAATGTTTGCAGTGTTATTTGCATCTGTAGTTCTACAAGAAATTCCGTCGCTTTGGTTTGGCATTGGCAGCGCACTAGTTTTCTGGGGATTGCTGTCGATCGCTGGCTTCGCTTTTAAGTGGTGACGTACACAAATCATAGCGATCGCCAATCGCATTCCCTAACCATCCTGCGGCTTTTGCTCAATTGCGGTAACAATCGTAAAAGAGCAATTATCAGGAGGCAAGTATGGTGACAACAACAGTCAGTCAACCTCAAACGCAACTACCACCATTAATTCCACGGGAAATTCTCTTCGGCAACCCAGAACGCGCCCGTCCTCAACTCTCCCCAGATGGCAAGTATTTGGCGTATATTGCTCCAGATGAAAAAAATATCCTTCAAGTGTGGGTGCGTACTGTAGGACAACAAGACGATCGCCAACTGACCCAGGATAAAAAACGGGGTATCCGCATGTACTTCTGGACGTTTGATGGCGAACAGCTAATCTACCTTCAAGATGCCGATGGCGATGAAAACTGGCACTGTTATGCAGTCAATATCAATACGAATATTGTCCGCGACCTGACTCCGTTTCAAGGGGTACAGGCGCAACCCCTCGCCTTAGACCATAACTTCCCGCATGAATTTTTGGTGGGATTAAATTTGCCAGATTTAAGCAAGCACGATGTTTACCGCGTTAACCTCAAAAATGGGGCAGTAGAGTTTGACACGGAAAACCCAGGTAACATTGTCTCTTGGACTGTGAATACTCAGTTTCAAGTTCAAGCTGCGATCGCAGCTACGGCTGATGGTGGGTACGACCTACTTTACCGCGAATCCCCACAGGCAGCTTGGGAAAATTTACGCCACTGGAGTTCTGAGGATGAAGGCTACGCTGTTAGTTTTTCTGCTGATGACAAAACTTTGTATATCGTCGGCAGTCACGATGCTAACGCCCAACGCCTCCTCGCCCTAGACTTAGCGACTCGTCAAGAGACTGTTATTGCTGAAGATCCAGAATACGATGTTGATAGTGTCATCGTTCACCCAACCGATCGTGTTTTGCAAGCGGTTTCTTTTTACCGCGACAAACAAGAGTGGCAAATTCTCGATCGCAGTATAGCTGACGATCTAGAAGTAATTGCCCAAGTCCGCCCTGGAGAATACAACATTACTAGCCGTGACTTGGCAGATCGAACTTGGTTAGTGGCTTACATCACTGACAATGGACCAGTTTACTACTACACATACGATCGCACGACCAAAAGTAGCACTTTACTTTTTAGCAACCAACCCAAACTCGAAGAGTTGCAATTAGCAACCATGCAACCTGTCTCCTACCCTACAAGAGATGGGTTAACAATTCACGGCTATCTCACAACACCTGTAGGAATTGCAGCTAAGAACTTACCAACAATTCTTCTAGTGCATGGAGGTCCTTGGGTGCGGGATACTTGGGGTTACGATCCAGAAGTGCAATGGCTGGCGAACCGAGGTTATGCGGTATTGCAAGTCAATTTTCGCGGTTCTACTGGCTACGGTAAGGCGTTTCTGAATGCGGGAAACCGCGAATGGGGCGCAAAGATGCACGACGATCTGATCGATGCAGTCAATTGGTTAGTAGAACAAGGTATTTCTGACCCTCAAAAAGTAGCGATTATGGGTGGTTCCTACGGTGGCTATGCGGCGCTAGCGGGGTTAACTTTCACGCCAGAGGTATTTGCAGCTGGAGTTGATATCGTCGGTCCCAGCAATTTAATTACGCTGATGCAGAGTATTCCGCCTTACTGGGAACCGATGAAAGCTATGTTTGCTCATCGTTTGGGAAATTTAGAGACGGAACCAGAATTTCTCAAATCGCGATCGCCCTTATTTTACTGCGATCGCATCCAAAAACCTTTGTTAATTGGACAGGGAGCTAACGATCCGAGGGTAAAACAAGCAGAAAGCGAACAAATTGTGGCAGCAATGCGGCAATCCAATCGACCAGTTGAATATCTGCTGTACGCAGATGAGGGACATGGTTTTGCCCGTCCCGAAAATCGCTTGCATTTCTATGCTAAAGCCGAGGAATTTTTAGCAAAATACTTAGGCGGGCGATTTGAACCTGTGGGCGATCTTGTAGGGCATTCAGGAGTGGAGAAATGAGGGTGGTAATTGGTAATTGGTAATTGGTAATTGGTTGTTGGTAATTGGTTGTTGGTAGTTGGTGAGAGGTAAATATTATCTGCTGAATTCCAACTTCCAACTGCCGATTTCTTAATGAAAGACAAATCAATCTTCTAACAGCACTCGCGCTTGTTTTAATATATTCTCACAAATTTTGTAGCTAATAATTTTTCTCTGTACAACTGTGTCTCCCACCCATTCTACAAATAGAATTACACCTGCACCCAATACGGCTATAACTGCCACGATAGAGTTGAGTATTGCTAGGTTATTTAACAAAATTGAGTTTAGTAAAAGCTGCAAGGGCATAGAAGTATAAACTAAGCTTAGAACAATAAAAATTGCAGCTATTTTAATAATTTTATGTGCTAGATTTACCTGTTGCGTCTGAAATGATAGTTCGGAGTGAATTTTATTTTCAACATACTGGAGCGCTTGTTTGCTGAAATTTGCCGTTTTAATAATTTTATCGACTAAATCTAATTCATAGCCAATCGCGTGTGCTCTAGTTACTTCAAAATCCAAACAGGCTATTTCTTTTGGGTTGCGAATTACTTGTTGACTCGATAACTGTCTTAACCATCTAACTTCCCAAAGGATGGCAAACAATAAGCCAAAAAAACCAAAAAGATAAATATATATTCTGATAGGTGCTGTTGCTGTTGGATTGAACAAACCTAATCCAATAGCAGCCGAAATAAAAAAACTCGCTCCAATTATAGATAGCTTCATCCAAATTGTCGGAGCAAGGCGATCGAAGATAGTTGTGATTTGTTGTCGATTGGATAAATTCGATGTAGAAATGTATATTTCTTGTTTCAGAATGATATATCTTAGCAGTAGGTTAAATACATCTTCAATCGCCCGCCGATCTATTGTTTTCTCTGCTTCTGGCAATGCTGAATATTCTGGTGTTGCCAAATTGAGATTTCTAGCTAATTCTTCTATAAGTTGATTGTCCTCGAAGGGATACGAATTATCCATCATAAAAAGATTTTAGTAATGGTTATATAGCAATCCAAATTGATGTGTGAACGTTTCCCGTATAGAGACGTTACATGTAACGTCTCTATACGGACAATCGATTTCACGATCCATCTAGGATTGCTATAGTTTCGTATATAACAGTATTCTTGTAAGTTCAAGAACAGTTAATCAATATTAATTATTTATGCAAGCAAATTTTATTTATTTTTTGTTTAAACCTTGTTAAAAAACTACATTTCGAGTGAGAGTTAGGGAAAAGTTGCGGCTAAAATGTGTTTTGTCATCTCAATCTGCGACTGGCTGAACCCAGCTTGCAGGAGATGGTTGAGAAAAATGCGATCGCCATACCGTGCATCTAGGTTGTACGCTTGTCGATAAGCAGCTTCAGCCGCAGCGCGCTCGCCCTTCTGCCAATGGGCGAGACTGAGAGCAACTAAAGGATGAGGGTTGGTTGGTTCTAGCTGGGCGGCGCGTTTTGCCGCACTAATTGCAGGTTCGTAGGACTGCAATCGCTCAAAAGCTAAGCTGAGATTGTAATAGGCAATCTCATTTTTTGGTTGTAAAATTGCTGCCCATGCGTGAACGAATACAGCAGCATTCAATTTACCACTGACTAAATAAACAATTCCCAAAGCGTTGAGAGCTGGAATAGAAATCGGATCGCGATATAAAACTTGAATTAAAGACTCAGCCGCCGCTTCTTTTTGTCCGGCTAGGTGTTGCGTCCAGCCTAACAAAACTCGTCCAGAGAGATTTTGCGGTTCGAGTTCTACAGACTTTTGCAAAGCCGCGATCGCTTCTGGATATTTTGCCGCTGCACGATAGGATAATCCCAAGGCACGGTATTCGCTCGCAGGGATTGCTGATGTTGGTTGAGCGACAAACAAGCTGCTAGCTGTTAATACAGTTATGACATGACGGGCGATCGCTGCACCCATAATTTGGCAGCCCCAATTCTGACCAAGATTTTCTTTCGTCAGCAGCATAACACAGGACTAGTCTCAGCAGCGAGTAGATAATCTCTTTTTGAATCTCCAAGGGTTGTCTAGAATGCGTTACCAAGCCTTACAGCATTGATGAGTTAGAAAACATTATTCGTTACTATCTCTCCAGTAAAAACTAGGCAATAGAGTACATACTGTAAGGATTAGTATGTGTTCTAATTAACAACCACTTATGACAAATAGTTCAGCCTATTGGTTAATGAAAACTGCATATTAGTAAATCAATATTGGATAAGGCAACAATATAGGTTTTTCATGTCCTTCCTACCAGCCGTTCCTACCGCAACGCTAGTTGGTGGGAATTTTATTAGTACATATCAAATAATCAGCCGATTGCCGGATGAGCAGAAGCAGACACCAGGGCTACACTAGACAAACTTAGTTATCTGTAGGTAGGTTATGTCTGGGGTGTCAGAAGAGAATGCATTGGCTGCTGAGGAACACGCCATAGCCTCACAGAAACAGGCTAAGTATACTAAGGAAACTGGAAAGCTCTTACAAAATCTTGGAGAGCCACAGAGTACGCATGGAGAGCTAATCGAAAAATACGGTAAGGCTGCGCAAAAACACGCTGATGCTTCACTGAAACACTCCCAAGCGGCTCGGAAGCACAATGAAAACTCAAAAGAGGAGTTTATCAAAGCTTCGCAGGAACATGTTAAGGAAAATCAGGAACACCTAAAGGCAACAAAGGAATGCATGAAGGTAGTGAAAAATTGGAAATCTCATGGGTGAAAGCATATTTGTTTTCCACCAGCGGTTGCCATAAATCTGATTCTCAGCGAATTCCCGACAGCTTCCATATGTACACCGCCTCTTGGACTTCTTTTCTTCTTGCCCATTGAGTATTTTTTGAGTACGATATACAGATATGTATGTGTTCAAAAGCTAAGTTGCGGGTGTAGTTCAGTGGTAGAACGCTACCTTCCCAAGGTCGATGTCGTGGGTTCGAGTCCCATCACCCGCTTACTAAACTTTAGGATTATGCGGTTTTTTCACCCGTCCTACTTATTGAAAAAACTATCCTTCGAGTCGTACTCTTTACACCAGCAACGCTCTAAAAGCAGGATTCTATGTTGCGCCTCAAACTGTTGAGGATTGAGAACTAATTTCGTATTGGCATCAAATATAGGCTGAGTCAAATATTGCCACAGTGGAAACTTTAACAAGTTAAATTGGAAATTCATAGAAATTCTCAGACGCGAAATAATACAGTAAACTTCAGACAAGTTCTCATAGCTGACGAACCCAGTACAATTAGCAGTACTAGTCAAGACCGCTCGCAAGTCTGCTAGATTAACATTGGCACAAGCAACAGCTAATCTTCTTGGTGAAGATTGCGGAAATAATTTAAGACGCTGTTGGGAAAAATCTGTATTATTGCGGTGGCGATCGCACCAACATTTTATATCTATGGTTACGCCAAAAAATTACCCACCCGGAATTTAACATCAAGGTGGGTAACTCAGTTTTGGTTTTTAAGTGGAGCTTACGGGAATCGAACCCGTGTCCAAATTGGGTATTAACCCCCCACTCGTTCACAGGCTTAGCCTTTTTGACCCTCAAGGCGGGGATCGTGCATTATCCCGCACGTAGGATGCTTCGATTAAGTCTTAACTAGCAAGTAAATCGAAGAAACCTTGCTAGAGCATCCGTTGGGGTTTGCCTGTAGTCCTTAACGGAGTCAAACTACAAGCGCTCGAATCTTTGAGAGATTATTAGGCAGCTACAGGAGCAGCCTTACGAGCAAAAGGAACGATGTTGTTCGCAGTTACGTTTTTTTGAGCCTTTGATTTACGAGAGGAGACTCACTCTCGACCTGTATCACAGAGCAGCTTTCGCCAACCTGTCGAAACCTTGAAAGCCCCATGTACTTCTTATCTCATTATAATTCGTCGTGGAGATTTTGGCAGGCAGATACAGAGGATCCCCCTAGCCCCCTTGTTAAGGGGGGTTGGGGAAATCTTATTTCAAAGCTTCCGCACCGCCGACAACTTCCAGAATTTCCTGGGTAATGGCGGCTTGCCGTGCTTTGTTGTAAGACAGCGTAAGGGTATTAATCAATTCGCTAGCGTTGTCGCTGGCGTTATTCATGGCTGTCATACGTGCTGCCAGTTCGCTAGCAGCAGATTCTTGTAATGCACGCAATAATTGGTTATTCAGGTACAAAGGCAACAGAGCATCGAGAATTTGTACGGGATCTTGCTCAAATAGCATATCCTTGGGAAAACTCCGTGCAGTGGCAGAAACTTTCTGTCTTTCCACTTCAAATTCACCACCACGGGTAGTCAGCCGAAAAACTTCATCGTCTGCAGCTTCAAAACCTTGAGCGTCTAATGGTAGCAGAGTTTGTACCACTGGGCGAGAACTAACTAACGAGACGAATTTGGTATAGATTAACTCCACTCTGTCTACGCTTTCCGACAAAAACAGGGAAAGCAACTCGTCAGCAATATTAGAAGCTTCTGCCGCTGTAGGAATTTGCTCTAAACCCGTATACGTTGCATCAATGGGTTGGTTGCGGCGTTGAAAATACTGGATGGCTTTGCGTCCGACAAGGATGTATTTGTATTCCAAGCCTTCAGCTTGAAGTTCTTTGGCGCGGTTTTCTGCCCGTTTAATCACGTTGGTATTATAAGCACCGCACAAGCCGCGATCGCCTGTAATTACCAGCAAACCAATGGAGCGAATGTCTCGTTTTTTGAATAGCGGTAGGTTGACATCTTCAAACTGCAAGCGAGTTTGTAGATTATACAGTACTTGTGCCAAGCGATCGGCAAACGGACGAGTAGAAAGTACTTGTTCTTGAGCGCGACGCACCCTAGCCGCTGCCACCAAACGCATCGCTTCTGTAATTTTTTTCGTATTTTTGACCGACTGAATGCGATCGCGGATTAATTTGAGATTAGCCATCGTCTTTTGGTAATTGGTAGTTGGTAGTTGGTATTCGTTGATAGTTAATAGTTAATAGTTAATTGCCATTAACCATTAACTATTAACCATTAACCATTAACCATTACCTAAGCAGTTGCCAAGAAGGTTTGTTTGTATTCGGTAATTGCTTCTTTCAACAACTTTTCGGCTTCATCGGTAAGTTGTCGTTCGCTACGAATGATTTCACCATACTTGGGTTTACTGGTTTTCAGGTATTCCCGCAGTCCTTTGGTGAAAGTGGTAACTTTATCTACGGCGATGTCGTCCATATAGCCGTTAATCCCAGCGTAGAGGATGGCAACTTGCTCGAATACCGATAGTGGCGAGTTTTGTGGCTGTTTCAACAACTCCCGCAAACGCTGACCCCGTGCCAACTGGTCTTGGGTGGCTTTATCCAAGTCGGAGGCAAATTGCGAGAAAGCTTGCAATTCGTCAAATTGTGCCAACTCCAATTTCAGCTTACCAGCAACTTTTTTCATTGCCTTGGTTTGAGCTGCCGAACCTACCCGCGATACGGAAATACCAGGGTTAATTGCCGGACGAATACCAGCGTTGAACAAGTCGGAAGTTAAGAAGATTTGACCGTCGGTAATGGAAATTACGTTGGTAGGAATGTAAGCCGATACGTCCCCTGCTTGGGTTTCGATAATTGGTAGGGCTGTCATGCTGCCTTCGCCTAGTTCGGTGCTAAGTTTTGCCGCACGTTCCAACAAGCGGGAGTGGAGGTAGAATACGTCTCCAGGGTATGCTTCCCGTCCTGGTGGACGACGTAGCAACAAGGACATTTGGCGATAAGCAGCAGCTTGCTTGGACAAGTCATCGTAAATGATTAGAGTTGCCTTGCCTTTGTACATGAAGTACTCTGCCAATGCTGCCCCCGTGTATGGCGCGAGGTACTGGAGGGTAGCAGAGTCGCTGGCGTTAGCTGCAACGACAATGGTGTAGTCCATTGCGCCCTTCTCTTGTAAGGTCTGGACTACGTTAGCAACGGTGGAAGCTTTTTGTCCGATCGCGACGTATACACAGATGACATCTTCGGTTTTCTGGTTGATGATCGTGTCAATGGCGATCGCGGTTTTACCTGTTTGTCTGTCACCGATAATTAATTCCCGCTGTCCTCTACCTACAGGAATCATTGCATCGATCGCGGTAATTCCTGTTTGCATTGGTTCGTATACCGAACGCCGCGCTACGATACCAGGTGCGCCAGACTCGATCAAACGGAATTCTGAGGTGTTTATGTCTCCCTTACCATCAATCGGACGACCGAGAGCATCCACAACACGTCCGATTGTGGCTTCTCCAACTGGAACCTGGGCAATTTTACCTGTAGCGGTAACGGAACTACCTTCTTGGATGTCGCGACCTTCACCCATCAATACCGCACCTACGTTGTCTTCTTCTAGGTTCAGGGCGATACCAACGGTTCCATCTTCAAATTCTAAGAGTTCGCCAGCCATAGCTTTTTCTAAGCCATAGATCCGGGCGATACCATCTCCTACTTGCAATACCGTACCAACGTTAGCAACTTTAACTTCTTGGTCGTATTGCTCGATTTGCTGCTGAATAATACTGCTGATTTCGTCAGGTCTGATACTGATCATGGTGAGTTTGTGTTAAGGAATTTTGGGAATCGGGAGTGGTGAAGACAAGGGAGAGGGGGGAGACAAGGGAGAGGGGGGAGAATTTTTCCTCCTTGTCCTCCTTGTCTCCCTTGTCCTTCTTTCTTCGTCCTTTTTAAGTGCCGCTAGTAAGTCGTAAAGAAAGGCGGCGCAGTTGTCCTCTGATACTAGCGTCGATCACTTGAGAACCAACTTTGACGATCGCACCACCGATTAAGCTTTGGTCGATTCTTGTTTCTAGTTCTACCTGACGGGCGTTGGTCATGGCAATGACTTTATCCCGCACAGCTTGCTTTTGTTCTTCAGTCAGTTCGACAGCTGAAGTGACTTCGGCTAAAACAGTTTGATTCAGTTGCCGCAGGAGGGCGAGATACTGTTGACAAATCCCTTCTAACAAAATAATGCGGCGGCGGTCTACCAACAGCATTAAGAAGTTACGCATGTAGGGGTTGACATTATCGCCGACAACTCGCCCCAATACTGCCTTCTTGTCGCTGATGCTGACGAAGGGGTTAGCGAGAAAGTTACGAAATTGCTCTGATTCCCGCAACAAATTCGTTAAAGTACGGGCATCTTCGCCGAATTGTTCCGTGAGGTTATTACTACGCGCCACAGACATCAATGCCTGGGCGTAAGGCTGCACTACCTGTTCGTTCATGGCATTGCTGCTCATTTACTGCCTCCTAGTAGTGCTATGCTGCGATCGATTGTTTGTTGTTGGATATTTTCGTCTAATCCCGATTCCAATTGGGATTCTACCTTTTGTAAAGCCATTGCAACTACAGAAGCTCGCAGTTGAGCGATCGCTCGTTCTCTTGCCGTATTTAAATCTTGAGTTGCTGTCTCTTTTAAGCGTTGAATATCTATTCCCACCTGAGCCAAGATTTGCTCTTTGGCTTGTTGAGCGTTCGTTGTCGCGCTTTGGCGAATTCTTTCGGCTTCCGCTTGAGCTTCTGTCAATCTTTGCTGCTGTTTTTGCAGTGCTGCTGCTGCTTCTTTAGCGCGGTTTTCTGCCGCTACAATTTCTGTTTCTATGCGCTCGCGGCGATCGCTCAAGGTTTTTCCTACTACCTTGCTGCCAAAATATACTAGTACGCCAACAAGAATAGCCAGGTTAATTAGGTTTGTTTCTAAAATATCAAAATTAAGACCAAACCCGCCTGCTTCTGCTTCTGCTTCTGCCGCTTCAGCAAGTAGTGGGCTACCTTGTGTCACCAACCAGATAAAACTTCCCATCATACCCATCCACATTTTCAGTTGTCAGTTGTCAGTTATCAGTTATCAGTTATGAGTCAGGAGTCAGAAATCAGGAGTCAGGAATCAGGAGTCAGAAGTTAGAATTCACTGGTCACTGGTCACTGGTCACTGGTCACTGTTCAACTGGTTACTGTTCCTAACAGCTTTTCTACGATTTGGCGACTGAGGGCATCTACCTGTTGCTGCAACGAAGCCATAGCTGCTTGTCGTTGTTGCTCAATTTCTTGAGCTGCTTGTTCTCGTTGTGCTTGGGCTTCTTTTTGTGCCTCTGCTATTTTTTCCGCCGCTATTCTTTGTGCATCTGCTTGAGCGTCGGCAACAACTTTTTGCGATTGACGACGAGCATCTGCTATTTGCTGCTCGTATTCTTTTGCTAATCGCTCTGCTTTCGCCAAACGTTCTTTTGCTTCAACATTATTCGTGCGGACGTAATTATCGCGGTCGTCCAGTGCCTTTGTTAGTGGCTTGTAGAAAATGACATTCAATACAGATGCCAACAGTAGGAACTGCAACGCCATTAAGGGCAAGGTAGCATCAAAATCAAACATTATTTCTCCCCTTTGGCTTGAATGGCTGTTTTCATGCCAAGCAACATCATCCACCCTTTCATATTCTAAAAATCCTCTGTTGTTTGAGAGGCAATTTACACGCGATCCGATTGAAAAAAGTTCTCACTCAGTTGTAGAGACGCTCTTAAGAACGTCTCTACAAAGATAAGAATTTAGGTTTTAGGAAAAGGGGTTAGCAAACAGTAATACTAGGGCAATTACCAGACCGTAAATGGTTAGCGATTCCATGAATGCTAGAGTCAACAGCAGAGTACCGCGAATTTTTCCTTCTGCTTCGGGTTGACGAGCAATACCTTCTACTGCTTGACCCGCAGCATTTCCTTGACCGATACCAGGACCGATTGCAGCTAAACCGATTGCTAATGCGGCAGCTAGAACTGAAGCAGCAGAAACTAATGGATCCATCTTGATTTTCCTTACTTTGAGTACACAACAAACTTTCTTTTCAGTTGTCAGTTATCAGTTATCAATTAACTCTGACTTCCGACTTTCTGACTTCATCATGAGTTGCTCTAATGAGCCTCATGTTCTTCACCACCATGACCCTCCATCGCCTCATGAATGTATGCTGCTGCGAGGGTAGCAAAAACCAGGGCTTGGATCGCACTAGTAAACAAACCTAATGCCATCACTGGCAGAGGTACAAACAGAGGTACGAGTAGAACTAAAACCGCTACTACTAATTCATCCGCTAAAATGTTACCAAATAGTCGGAAGCTTAGGGAAAGAGGTTTGGTGAAATCTTCCAAAATTGCGATTGGTAACAGAATTGGCGTTGGCTCAATATACTTTTTAAAGTACCCTAAACCGCGTTTGCTAAAACCCGCGTAAAAGTACGCTAAAGAAGTTAACAACGCCAGCGCTACTGTTGTATTAATATCGTTAGTTGGAGCGGCTAATTCACCTGATGGCAACTTAATTAACCGCCAGGGAATTAAAGCACCAGACCAATTCGATACGAAAATGAACAGAAATAGCGTGCCAATAAATGGAACCCAAGGACGATACTCTTTCTCACCAATCTGATTCTTGGTCAAATCCCGAATGAATTCTAGCGCGTATTCCATTAAATTTTGGATACCACTAGGAACTTTCTGGATGTTCCGAGTAGCTGCTATCGAAGCAACTACTAGAATGCCAATCACAAACCACGAGGTGAGAAACACTTGCCCATGAATTTTGAGATTGCCCAATTGCCATAAAAAATGTTGACCTACTTCCAACGAGGCAAGAGGGAATAAATTAAAGGTGTTTGTGACGCTAAGCATTTGCATTCAAGCAGTTTTCCCAAAAAGCGAGAATGGGGCGATTGGTTTTGCGGTTTCCTAACTTATTTAGAGTTAGGAATGAAAGCAGATTGAATCGTATAGACGAGAAGTGTGGCTTTGTAAGTCAGAAACCCCAAGAATATCGGCAGAATCTGTAGTTGACGCAATTGAGTTGCGACTACAATCACACCAATAAATAGGGCAAACCGAGATTTACTCAGTTGTCTTTTTTCTTGACCTAGCCGCTCAACGTCTCTAGCCAACATTTTTAAGTAAACCATACCTGTGACTGCTCCGAGCAAATAGTTCAGGGCAGTGTTGAGGGAATAGAAAATCCACACAGAGATAAAAATAAACCCCGTCAATCCAAGGGTGATTGACAATAATCCTTGGAAGAGTTGATAAAACTCTTGCATTGAGGAAGTCTTGTCTTGTGTGGTAGTGGAACCAGGTTGAGATTCCTCAGTTGCAGGTGTTGGTGTTGTTGATTCGTCTGACAAGTTCACAAAAACTCGCAAATGACGCTGACGCTAATGTTTCGACTCTAATGAGCCACGTAGAATCATACCACGTTACGGTAACAATACTTAAAAAAGAGTTAACCAGGCGAAAGTACGATTAGTTGTTGGGAAAGGAGCGATCGCACCCCTTCTATGCCCAGTTCTACGTTAGCTAAAATTTCACCTATTGTTAAGTTGCGATCGCAAGCCTGTAAAAATTCCAGTTCGGTTTCTGTTAGATTAACGATTTGATAGTCGTAGTTAAACAAGCAGCGACTCGGAAAGCCATCTATACAAGGGTTTAGTTCGGGAATGGCTGCGAGTAAGGCTGCATCTGACGACCAATCGGCTTGCGGTAGCGATGGACGACCTAAGAAAAATTCGTAGTGGGTAACTTCTGGATCTAATAGTTCGATTAAACGATATTTAGCGCGATCGCTCAATGGGTTAGTTCTCTCCAATAAACTCGGATCTTTGCCCAAAAGCCGCTCTATTTGCCAAAAATTTGGGTTAGAAAAGCCCAAGAAAGTTAACCCAGAAGCATCAATTAAATCGAATAATGTATCAATATTGTAGTCAATCTCTTGCGGATGAACGTACATGTCTGCAAAACATTCATCTCGCTGATTTTCCATCGCCCAGCGTGATTTTTCGCGTTTGACAAGACGATTGTTTTCTGGTAGAGAAGCAAATAGTTTTCTGCCAATTTGTACGCCATCGCGATAATCGCCCTGTTTGTCATTTTGCAGCAGTGCGATCGCCTGTTGCATTAATTTGATTTCCCAGCGCCCTATTTCTCCATACACGAAGATGTGCATGATTCCGCCTGGGGCTAGTTTAGATGAAATGGCTTGAATCCCACGGATCGGATCTGGTAAGTGGTGCAGCACTCCCACGCAGTTAATTAAATCGAATTCCCCTGGTAGTTGTTCCGCATCGTACAAACTCAGGTGTTGAAATTCAACGCGATTAGCACCCGAACGCTGACAGCGTTCCCGCGCCACAGCCAAAGCACCCGCACTCAAATCGATTCCTACAACTTGGGCATGTGGGTTGAGGTGAACCAAGTATTCCGTTCCTACCCCCGTACCGCAGCCAGCATCGAGAATGCGGATATCTTGTTTTTGCGGTTTTTGTCCGGTACAGAAGCTATAGGCGGCTAGCCAATTCCAGCGCCAGTTATAGCCAGGAGGCGGTTCGTCGAGTAGCGGTTCTGGAGGAAAGGGATACGTATCGTAGAGTTTGGCGACAGCAGCACTAATGCTTTGGGAGTCTGACATGGATGGGCTATGAGGGCAGCATCAATGTAGTGTAGCGGAATACGGGTTACAGGTGTTATTGTATTGACAATGTAAATACGATTTGCCTACACTATGAGGTATGGACACATACTTTGTGCTGAATGGCATTACCTTTGTATGGAATGAGGAAAAAGCTCGAAATAATCTTGACAAGCATGATGGAATAACATTTCAGCAAGCCGCAGAAGCCTTCTTCGATCCGTTTCTAGTTGTGGTTGATGCCAGTCGCAATGATGAAGCACGGGATGCAATTATTGGCATGGATAGTCGATGGAATCTTTTATATGTGGTTCATATTGAGTTCGATCAAGACAACATAATTCGGATTATTTCAGCTCGGAGAGCAACACGTAAGGAGCGCGAACACTATGAAAACTGAAACTTTGAAAAAACGATTAGATAAGAATCGCCCCATGATCGCTGTTACCATTCGTATTCCTGAAGATGTCGTAGACGATTTAAAACGGTTAGCGCCACTACTTGGATTCTCCGGTTATCAGCCTTTAATTCGAGCATATATTGGTCAGGGACTTCGAGTAGATATTGAGCGATTGGAAGGTAATACTGTTTCTGCATTAATTGCCAGTCTAAAACGTCATGGTGTAAGTGATGAATTGATTCATAAAGCTCTTAGCGAAGCTACTCATGAGTGAATGCTACTCACTTAAGTAATAAAATAATAATAGTCTGATAAAAATAGACTGTTTCTAGTCACAATTCTAGAGTTTGGCGATCGCGTTGTTATGCCTTGTACTCATGGTAAAACTCGCGAGGAAGCAATTCGTAATGGTGAGAAAGTAATTGAAATGTATTTGGAAGCTTGGCAAGCAGAAGGTGAATCTATCCCCGAATCTAACACGCTTCAAATTGCTTGATTTCTATTTCAATTCTGCCACTATGGGTACGTGTTGTGAAGTTCAGCAACCCAGATCTAATGCTTTAAAGGTTTGACGCAATGTAGTGTAGTAGGTACTATCGGGCGGATGAATAGGGCGAGGCGATCGCCTAGACAAAAGTGGTAACAAATACAGAAATTACATACTTTATATTCAACAATGATTGACTCTAATAAGTTTGGGGAACACTATGGATAGGCACATTTAGTTTGTTCTCATGCACTTGAAGAAAAAGTATGTGGTTCATCTTTAATTGGTTATCATGGTTAACTTCTCTAGTCTTGCAGCTATGGAATATTTTACCTGAGCAAGCAAAACGTAAAATTATTGAACTAGTTATCTCAGCAATGGAAGAGATAATTCGTGCTTACTATAAAAATTACAAAAATGAAGGTCAGGATAAAAAATGAGTAGCTTTAAAGATTTTATGGATAACGCTATAGAGTCATCAGACCAGAGTTTACCAGCATCAAACATATCTCTGGCTAGTATTCAATCTTCTTTAGCTATTTCAATGAGCGCCATTACATCACCGTTTTTCAAACCTAATGAAGAACAAAAGTTTTCAGAACAGGTATCTAGTTTAGTTCAAAACGATGCTTTCCTGTCCGAATTGAGTGACCAAATTGGTGAACCACAAGTAGATGAGTCTGAGGACGATTTTGTAAAGCGTAGTAGTAATGTACTAAGGAAAATGCTATATAAGCATTTTGGTATTAAAGAATAAGTTTGTTTGTGTAGCCGTAGGTTAATTTGCGGCTACTTTTGATATATGTCAAAAATGCGATCGCTTTTAGGGAAGTATATCGGATTTTGCGATCGCGTTTCATCTCTTTAAGTTTTAACTTTCATGAAAGCTGAAAAGCCTGAATCATAACAGCATTCAACTGCTGAATTTGATTGGTTCCTAATTTGCCTAACCGCCTTGTAATTAACCTACGTTCAAGGGTAACAATTCGAGTTACTCTGACTTTAGAATTTACCTTTAATCCAGTACCCGCAAATTCTGAATCTGAAGAATCAATGACAAACTCTCCTACGCCTAACTTAGAAAGATTTTGCGAGGAAATAAAGCAGAGGGTAACATCTTGATTGCTAGAGTCTGCCCATATTACTACAGCAGGACGTAGTTTTGTCTGCTGCAAATCTGTAAACGGAAATGGAGCCAGGACTATATCACCCTTTACTAAACTCACTAGATAGGCTCTCCATCTTCAAGAGAGTATAAGTCTGGCTCATCTGCTAAGAACTCGAAAGCTCCTCCGCTGTGAGCAAGTTTCATGATTTCATCAGTTGTAGGCTCAGAAGTATCCCAAAATAATTTTGTTTCTAACAGTTTTCTTTCTTCCGGTGAAAGTGACAAAATTACTTGTATAAGGGATTCAACCAATTGTGTGTTCATATCTCTAGTTTTTAGTTCTGTAAATGCAAAGCTGAAAAATATCGCGTTTCTATAAGATTATACTAATCTGGACAAGCAGATTTAGCTTGTATAGTTCTGTAAGTTTCAAGCTATTGGCTACTTTTGATATGTAACAAAAATACCTTAGTCAAGCGCAAACGTTGTTATCGCTTTTAGGGAAGTATATCGGCTAAGCGCGATCGCGCTGTTGGGCGATCGGCTATGCTTAGAGTAGGAAGTAGCATAGTGTTTAGGAGTATTAATGATGCCTAGTGTTGAATTTCAAGCCAGAGTGGAAAATGGCAAGATCGTCATTCCTGAAGAATATCAGCAAGAATTATCAGAAGTTGCTACTGTAAAGATTGTTATATTGAAGCAGTCTAGAAAACAAATAACTCCATTCGACATTATGGATGAGCTAGCACAAAACCCTGTTTCAATCTCAGGAATTCGCATGATTTCGCGGGAAGAAATGCACGAGCGGTAGATGATAAACGATCCACTTTGTTTTCTTGATTCTAATGTTTGGCTTTACCGTCTAACAACCGATCCAAATTATAATGAGGCTATTGAGGTTAGAAAACGATATATTGCAATCGAGTTAACTAACAACGTAAATGGTATTGTCAGTACTCAAGTTATAAATGAAACTTGTTCTGTATTACTTAGGAAAGCTGCATTTACTGAGGAACAAATTCAGCAAGTTATTCAATCTTTTTATAACCGAGTTGCTGTAGTAAAGTTAACTAGCGATATTCTCATAAATGCATTTAACTTACGAACTCGCTATAGTTTGTCATTTTGGGATGGTTTGATTGTTGCTACTGCATTATCCACAAATGCTAAGATTCTGTATTCAGAAGATATGCAAGATAATTTAGTTATCGAGCGGCAACTGACAATTGTAAATCCCTTCAAATAATTGATGAGGTAAAGTGCTATGAGTGTTGTAATCTCAGACGAAATCCTTCAAGCATCTGGACTGACTCTAGATGAATTTCGCCAAGAAATTGCCTTGCACCTGTTTCAAATAGGTCGTTTAAGCTTGGGTTACGCTAGCCAGCTGGCGGAGATGAAGCCTAGTGTCTTTCGCCAACTCCTCAAGCAGCGAAATATTCCGCTCTACTCTTATGATGTTGATGACTTTGAACTCGATCTGAAAAATTTAAGAGAATTGGGGCGGCTGTGATTGTCATCAGCGATACATCAGTCATCACAAATTTGGCAGCAATTCAGCACTTGTACCTTTTACCCCAACTCTACAATCAAATTATTATTCCCGAAGCAGTATATCGCGAACTAGTAGACATCGATCCTCCAGTGCCAGGAACTCTCGAAATTCAAGCTGCTTCCTGGGTTGAAATTAGGCAAGTTGTGAATCGCGGTGTCGTTGAACGGCTCCAGCGTGACGTAAGGTTGGATCTTGGAGAGTCTGAGGCGATCGCTCTTGCTTTAGAACTGAATGCTGATTTACTTTTAATAGATGAACGTCGTGGTAGAGCCGAAGCCGATCGTCTGGGTATAAGGATTACTGGAGTATTAGGTATTTTGGTTGAATCTAAACGTCAAAATCTAATTATTGCCGTCAAGCCGTTAGTAAATAGCCTAATTGCTACGTCTGAGTTTAGAGTATCTTCAGCCCTGTACGCTCTGATTCTAGATAGGGTAGATGAATCATAATATCGAGCAAAAGCAAGGTAAAAAATGAAATAAAATAGGTTTCCTAAAGCGAACTAAAATCGTAGATAGCGAGTTAAAAAAATTTTTAACCTGGCGGCTACTTTCGAGCTATGCCAAAAATGCGATTGCTTTTTCCTAATGTATATACTAAAACTATACTCGCTCCATTTACGATCTTATGGCTATCGACACGCTGACTCCACTTGAACAAAGAATTGAGCTTTCTGGTATCAGCTGGGAAACCTACGAGCGGTTGCTAGCCGAACTGAGAGATCGCCGCTTGCGTCTCACTTACTACCGTGGCAATTTAGAAATAATGGCTCCATCACCAGAGCATGAATTTTATAAAAAAATTATCGGTCGTTTTGTGGAAACGTTGGCTGAAGAGTTAAAAGTTAAAATTTATCCGTTGGGTTCTACAACCTTTAAACGTCCAGAATTGAGTGGTGTTGAACCCGATGAGTGTTTTTATATTCAAAATCGGCGCTCAGTTCAAGGAAAAAAACGACTCGATCTAAATACAGATCCACCACCAGATTTGGTTATAGAAATTGATATTACGAGTAGTTCCGAGAATCGTTTAGCAGTCTACGCAGATCTTGAAGTTCTGGAAGTGTGGCGCTACGATGGCAAATTTTTGAAAATATACCAACTTCAAAATCGACAATATATTCAAGTTCATGAGAGTTTGGCATTTCCAGAAGTAGCTATTACAGAAATCGCTCAGTTTTTACAACAAGCTATGGATGCTAATATCGATTACTTAGATCTTATTCGTTCATTTCGTCAGTGGATTGAAAGTCAGGTTCAAGAATAGAATTTTGTTACTAGAGAACTTTAGTTTTTGGGTAGTTTCATAGGTTTCAACCTAGTAGTTATGTTTGGTATGTCACTAAAAATGCGCTCGCTCTCTCACACAACTTATTATTGATTTAATCGCTGTTATTAGGAGCAACACATGGCACAGATAGCAGTAGAAAAGCTGACTTTAGAAGAGTTTCTGAAGCTACCAGAAACAAAACCAGCTAACGAGTATATTGACGGACGAATTATCCAAAAACCAATGCCTCAAGGAAAACACAGTAGGTTACAAGGAAGGCTAGTAACAGCAATTAACGCAGTAGTTGAACCGCAACGAATAGCACTCGCTTTTCCCGAACTGCGCTGTACTTTTGCTGGACGCTCAATCGTACCAGATGTAGCCGTGTTTGCTTGGGATAGAATTCCCGTAGATGAAAATGGAGACGTTGCTAATACGTTTGCAGCTGCTCCAGATTGGACGATTGAGATTCTCTCACCTGACCAAAGCCAAACTAAGGTAACTGGGAATATTCTTCATTGTCTCAGTCACGGTAGCAAAATGGGATGGCTAGTCGATCCTGACGAGCGATCGCTTTTAGTTTACCCGCTAGGACAGCAACCGCAACTGTTACAAGAACCTACTCAAGTTCTACCCGTTCCCGATTTAGTAGCTATGCAACTTGCAGCAGACGAACTATTCGGATGGCTAAAACTTTAAGTTAAGCCGATCGCCTCTCACATAAATTCAGTATTTGTTACAAAACTTATAATTTTTCTCAGTACTTATGTTGTAAGTAAGACTACATTCAACGGCATTGAGATTGAGAAAACTACACACTTCTTAATATAGCGGTGTAAAGAGCCCAAAACGTTCTAATCTAAAAGCTGACCAGGTTGATTTCAGGCGATCGTCACCTCATATAAGTGAAGAAAAATTCCCTTTCTGGGGAGGGAAAAACCTAAAATAAACAAACGTGAATTCATTCACACCCTGGTCAGACTTAACACAGTAACGATTATTGATGGGAGCTTAAGAAATCTAATGAGTGTTAAGGCAAGTGGTGGAAGCTCAGTTGCACGTCCGCAACTATATCAAACGCTAGCAGTCGCAACCATTTCCCAAGCCGAACAGCAAGACCGCTTTTTAGGGCGGGGCGAACTGGACGAGTTAGCCAACTATTTCGCCTCTGGCAATAAGCGGCTAGAAATTGCTGAAACTTTAACAAAAAATTCTGAGATTATTGTATCCCGTGCCGCTAACCGCATCTTTGTCGGTGGTTCGCCAATGGCTTATCTGGAAAAACCCAGAGAAACAGAAATGGCGATGGCAGCAACTGTACCTGATGTCAAACAAGGGATGCAGTTAGGAACTATCACCTACGTTGAGAGTCGGGGCGGCGGTTTCTTAGAGGGATTGCGATCGCTTTTCAGTGCTAGTCCTGGTGGTGGTGGCGGTGGTCCTACACCTCCTGGTTTTCGCCCCATCAACGTCGCCCGCTACGGTCCTGGGAACATGCAAAAATCCCTACGGGACTTGTCGTGGTTTTTACGTTATGCGACGTATGCGATCGTAGCTGGCGATCCAAATATTATCTCTGTTAACGTGCGGGGTCTGCGGGAGATCATTGAAAACGCCTGTTCTGGCGAAGCAACCATTGTCGCATTGCAGGAAATGCGGGCATCGGCGCTGTCTTATTTCCGCCAGAATCCTGAAGCAGCAAATATTGTTGCTCAGTACATGGACGTATTGATTACAGAATTTAAAGCCCCTACACCTTCTAATAAACTGCGTCAGCGTCCTTCGTCCGACCAGCAAGGGTTACAACTGCCACAAATCTACTTTAATGCGGCAGAAAGACGACCCAAGTATGCGATGAAACCAGGGCTATCGGCAGCGGAAAAGAACGATATTGTTAAAGCTGCTTATCGCCAAGTCTTCGAGCGCGATATTACCCGCGCTTACAGCCAGTCGATTTCTTACTTGGAATCTCAAGTTAAGAACGGCGATATCTCCATGAAAGAGTTTATTCGCCGCTTAGCAAAATCGCCCCTGTATCGCAAGCAATTTTACGAGCCATTCATCAACAGCCGCGCCCTAGAATTGGCTTTTCGTCACATTTTGGGTCGGGGTCCGAGTTCTCGCGAAGAAGTCCAGAAATATTTCTCGATTGTTTCTAATGGTGGCTTATCAGCACTAATAGACGCGCTGGTAGATTCTCAGGAATACTCCGACTACTTCGGGGAAGAGACTGTACCTTATATTCGCGGTCTGGGTCAAGAAGCGCAAGAGTGTCGTAACTGGGGTCCCCAACAAGACTTACTCAATTACAGCGCCCCCTTCCGCAAAGTACCGCAATTCATCACGACATTTGCGGCGTACAATAGACCGCTACCCGACCAACATCCGTATGGTTCTGGTAACGATCCGTTAGAAATTCAGTTTGGGGCAATCTTCCCGAAAGAAACCCGCAACCCTAGCAGCAGCCCTGCACCTTTTGGTAAAGATACTAAGCGGATCTTGATCCACCAAGGACCAGGGATTAATAACCAAAACAGCAATCCGAGAGCGCGGGGTGAATTCCCTGGCACTTTGGGCGCAAAAGTCTTCCGCTTGGATCAAATTCCAGCAACGGGTGGGAGAAAATCTCCTACAACTTCTAGCGTTAGATTCTCGGAAAGTTCGACTCAAGCCGTGATCCGCGCCGCTTACCTACAAGTATTCGGACGGGATGTGTACGAAGGACAGCGGCTGAAGGTAGCTGAAATTAAACTGGAAAACGGTGAAATTTCGCTTCGAGAGTTTATCCGTGCCTTAGCTAAATCGGATCTATTCCGCAAGCTGTATTGGACACCATTCTATGTCTGTAAGGCGATCGAATACATTCACCGCCGCCTGTTGGGTCGTCCAACTTATGGCAGACAAGAAAACAACAAGTACTTCGATATTTGTGCCAAGAAGGGCTTCTACGCTCTGGTAGACGCAATTATTGACAGCCCGGAATACGGCGAAGCTTTTGGGGAAGATACCGTACCATACGAGCGCTATCTGACACCTCAAGGTCAAGCACTGCGATCGCTGCGTACTGGTAGCATTCGCGAAGATGTTGGCGCAAGAGTCGATAAGGAAGAAACTCCCCGCTTTGTCGAACTGGGTGCTGTTACCGAAATGCGGACGCAGCCAGATATTCAGATTCGCGTGGCTCAAGGTGTTACCAAGCAGCGGGAACAAACGAAGATCTTCAAGCTAGAAGAAAACAGCGACAAAGTAGCCGTACAAACAGTTATCCGTGCTGCTTACCGTCAAATCTTCGAGCGCGACATCGAACCCTACATCGCCCAAAACGAATTCACCGCCCTAGAAAGCAAATTAGGCAATGGTGAAATTACTGTTAAGGAATTTATCGAAGGGTTAGGAAACTCAAACTTATATCTCAAAGAGTTTTACGCTCCTTATCCCAACACCAAGGTTATCGAGCAGGGAACCAAGCATTTCTTAGGACGCGCCCCCATCGACCAAGCTGAAATTCGCAAGTATAACCAAATCCTCGCAACTCAAGGTTTACGTGCCTTTGTTGGAGCAATGGTTAACAGTGCGGAATACGCTCAGGTATTTGGCGAATACTACGTGCCTTACCGTCGCTTCCCCACCTTGCCAGCAGCTAACTTCCCGAATACCGAGAAGCTATACAACCAGCTGACGAAGCAGAACGATGATATTGTCGTTCCCAGCTTCGAGCCAGTACAACCGCGCATGGCAACGGAAAATATGCCATTAATGGCAAAAGCGATCGCGGATATGGCAGCCAAAGCACGGCAAGTCGATAAGAGCAAGCCGCTATTTATCGAACTCGGTCGCTCCTATAACGACGGACGCGGACAATCTGTAGAAGTTGGTGTCGGTACGACTCGCCGCAAACCAGCGCGGATCTACCGCATGACACAGGGAGCCAACCAAGGGGAAATCGCCCAAGTTATCAACGCGATTTACTGTCAGGTCATGGATGTATTTAGCGGTCAAGTACCCGTTTACTTCCGTCGTTCTGACTTGGAGAGCAAACTGCGTAATGGTGAAATCTCGGTGCGCGAATTTATCCGTGCCTTGGCTAGCTCCGAAATTTACTGTCGTCGCTTCTACACCCCCTATCCCAACACCAAGGTGATTGAATTCCTGTTCAGACACCTGTTGGGACGCGCACCTGCAACTCAGGGTGAAATCAGACAGTACAACAAATTATTGTCTGAGGGCGGCTTAAAAGCGGCTGTAGACGCGATGGTGGAGAGTCCAGAGTATGCCCAGTACTTCGGCGAAGACGTAGTACCATACCGTCGCTATCCGTCTCTCCCTGCTGGTAACTATCTGGGTAGCGTTAAGGCTGCGGCTGACTTAGTGAAGCAGTCTTGGTCTGACCTATCTCCTTCGTTGTTAGCGCAGTCCTTCGGGCAGCGGTAATTGACACGGGAAGATCCCCCTAGCCCCCCTTGTTAAGGGGGAATAGGAACTATATAGATTCCTGAGTTCCCGTTTTTAGGGGAAGCAAGATCCGCAAGTCCCCCTTTTTAAGGGGGATTTAGGGGATCTAATTCCGATTGCGAAAAATTGCAGAGTTTAATTGCAATCCCTAGCCCCCAGCTCCTCTTTTCAGTCCCAATTCTGAAAGAGAATGTTACAAACTGTTAAGAGCTGAATCAGAAGATGAACGCAATGCCGCAAAATATTTGCGGTAGGTAACTGAGATTAACAACTTGTGTAGATGCGATCGCGCAAGTCTTCTGCGAAGCGAAATAACTCTGATAGCCTACAAGCTGTTGGGTTACGGTAAAATCCAGAAGTGGCAATCAGTCACCCCCACGATTACACCAGTTATATATAAACCTGGTTTCATTTTTTTGGAGGAATCAGTTAAATGAGTATCGTCACGAAGTCCATCGTGAATGCCGACGCAGAAGCTCGCTACCTCAGCCCTGGCGAACTCGATCGGATCAAGAGCTTTGTTACCAGCGGCGAACGCCGTCTGCGCATTGCTCAAGCATTGACCGACAATCGCGAGCGGATCGTGAAGCAAGCTGGCGACCAATTGTTCCAGAAGCGCCCTGACGTTGTTTCTCCTGGTGGAAATGCTTACGGTCAAGAAATGACCGCTACCTGCTTGCGCGACCTAGACTACTACCTCCGCCTGATCACCTACGGAGTTGTAGCTGGCGACGTTACTCCCATTGAAGAAATCGGGATTGTTGGCGTGCGCGAAATGTACAAATCCCTCGGTACACCCATCGAAGCAGTAGCAGAAGGCGTTCGCGCTATGAAGAACGTAGCTACCTCGATGATGTCTGGTGAAGACGCTGGCGAAGCTGGTTCTTACTTCGATTACCTCGTCGGAGCTATGCAGTAGAGCATTTGTCTACTTGTCGATCTTTTTACGTGTGACATAAGGAAGCAAAGAAATGCAAGACGCAATTACCTCTGTAATCAACACTTCAGACGTTCAAGGTAAGTACTTGGACACCGCTGCTATGGAAAAGCTAAAAGGCTACTTCCAAAGTGGCGAACTGCGAGTTCGTGCTGCTACCACCATCGCTGCTAATGCTGCTGCGATCGTTAAGGAAGCTGTAGCTAAGTCCCTGCTGTATTCTGATATCACCCGCCCAGGTGGTAACATGTACACCACTCGCCGCTATGCTGCTTGCATTCGCGACCTCGACTACTACCTCCGCTATTCCACCTACGCAATGTTGGCTGGCGATCCTTCCATCCTCGACGAGCGCGTTCTCAACGGTTTGAAAGAAACCTACAACTCCCTCGGCGTACCCGTAGGCGCTACTGTACAAGCTATCCAAGCGATGAAAGAAGTCACCGCTAGCTTGACTGGTCCCGACGCTGGTAAGGAAATGGGCGTATACTTCGACTACATCTGCTCTGGCTTGAGCTAAGAGTTGGATCTTTAAAGTAGTAGCTGCGATCGCAGGCTACTAAGGCAATCGTCTAAATCAAGTCTGGGAGTCGGTCGTGAGTGCTAGAACGTTCTATCGCCTACCTGACTCAGCGTTAAGAGTATAAGCGATCGCGCTTTAGTATTGACGATTTACTCCCAGCCTTCGATTAATTCAGTTAACAGTGTAGAGACGTTACATCTAACGTCTGTGCAGAGTTGTCAGGAATTGCTGTTAACTGAGAAAAATTACACGTGTAGTCATTAACACGTCAAGTCATTAAAAAGTTTTTGAGAAAATCTACCTGGCGCTCTCGAATAGCAGTGAAACTTATGGGAGAATTAGGGGTAGTAAATAAAAAGAGTGCTAATTCGGTAAGAACGTTGCAGCACTGACAAGCACTCGAATAAGTTGACATCAAAAATTTTCTACATTCTTTACAGGAGATTTTGAACGATGCGGATGTTTAAGGTAACAGCTTGCGTCCCTAGCCAAACTCGGATTCGGACGCAGCGCGAATTACAAAATACCTATTTCACCAAACTGGTTCCTTACGACAACTGGTTCCGCGAGCAGCAACGGATCATGAAAATGGGTGGCAAAATTGTGAAGGTACAATTAGCTACTGGCAAGCCTGGAATGAATACAGGTTTGCTGTAATTGCAGCTTTCTTCATAGGTTTCAATTAGTAGGGGCGCACAACAGTGCGCCCCTACTAGTTTTATACATATGTATCGGATTGAAAGCGCGATCGCCCCTTTTGCAAAAACATCCGCTATACTCCTACTGTCCTCACACAACCATAGCTGTCGTGAAGCTGCTACGCCGGATCGTCACCTTTTTCTTCCCTCCTGTTTCCCAATGGGCAATTCTGCCAAGATTACTGCATTGGATGACCTTTCTCTGGTTATTCATCGGATTAGCGGTTCTCTTTTCTGCTTCCTATGTCGAAGGCGAAACTATGGGAGATGGTTTTTACTATGTCAAGCGTCAACTGGCATGGATATTTATTGGATTATTAGGATTTAACTACGTCATCCATGCCCCACTTAAAAGAATTTTAAATGTCTCCCATTGGTTCTTTCTGATTTTAATAGGATTACTATTTTTGATTTTTGTTCCTGGAATGGGAATAAAAGTGAATGGTGCTATGCGCTGGCTGAATCTGAGGATTATAGCAATTCAACCATCAGAATTGATCAAGCCATTTTTAGTCCTCCAAAGTGCGAAGATTTTTGGTAGATGGCATCAAATTAGCCCAGGAAATCGTATTCTCTGGATATTAATTTTTATTTTGATGCTAGGGGGGATTTTACTACAGCCAAATCTGAGTATGACCGCTCTGTGTGGTATGAGTATATGGTTAGTAGCGCTAGCAGCAGCCATACCCTATCTTTACTTAGTACCTGCGGCATTATTAGGAGTTGGAACTGCGGCGCTGAGTGCAATGCTGCGACCGTACCAAATGAAGCGATTGATGTTGTACCGTAATCCTTGGCAAGATGCATCAGGGCATGGATATCAATTAGTACAAAGTTTAATTGCTATTGGTTCCGGTGGAATTTGGGGTAAGGGATTTGGCTTATCACAACAAAAGTTATTTTATTTGCCAATTCAATACACCGATTTCATTTTTGCTATTTTTGCTGAAGAGTTCGGCTTTGTTGGTTGCCTTTTACTATTATTAATGTTGATGGTTTATGCAACTCTGGCTTTACTTGTAGCGTTTAATGCCCGCAATCCAGTTTTTAGATTAGTTGCGATCGGGGCAATGATATTGATGGTAGGGCAATCTTTACTTAATATTGGTGTAGCGACAGGAGCGCTACCAACTACAGGTCTACCCTTTCCACTCATGAGTTATGGTGGAAATTCAATGATGACAAGTTTAATTATTGCTGGATTGCTAATTCGTGTCGCCCGAGAAAGTAGCGAAGCAGAAATTGTACCTTTTCAAGAGCGAAAACAAGAGCGGTTTGTTTAAAATCTCTATTTTTTACCTTGTAAAAAACCCATGCCAGCAACAATAAAACTGACACCAATGACATTGATGTAAGACAAACTTTCTTGAAATAAAACAACTCCAAATAAAACTGCTAGGATTGATTCTAATCCTAGTACGACAATATATGTTACTCCTAGCGTAGCCTTACGCATGGCAACAGTCTGTATACTTGCTCCAGCAATAAAGAAGATGTATACCAATAAGGTAGGGATAGGCTGAGATAACCCTTCAGATAGCTTCATGAATACACCGCCAATGGTGAAAAGAATTGCTGAAATCAGAACCATTAATAAATACATATCTAGCTCGTATTTGAAATTGTAATTGGGTTTTTAGTGACTCATAATATTGCTGACTAAATTATTTTTGGTTGGTCACTATCAATTGTGTTAAATAATCTCAAGTCATGATTCATAAATTTTTTATTAAGAAACCGTGTATCGTAAAGGCTAACCAATAGATTATTCCTCCGTACATCTGCTGGACATCCGCAACTTTACGGAATATTCACTAAGGAAGTATTTAGATTTAATTACAATTCGTAAAATAAAATAAATCAGGTCAATTATTCAGCAAAATAGCAAAAGATTCTGACTGTTGTAACTAGATGTATCAAAACTGCAAAAACAATCTAACGATAATCTAAATAATTGCCAAAATTGTGGTATACTAGCGTTTTTTCCAGTCGGGCGATCGCCTCTAGCGCCAGGAAAAGACATGAATTAAGCTAAAATGCAAGCATAGTCAGCATTCCATCACGTAGCTGTCCATGCTGGAAACCATTCAAACTCAGCTCTACAAACTCGAACAATTTGCCGATCTCTTAGTCGCCGAGCAGTTATCGCATTTGGGCTGGGTCAGCATAGGTATTATCTTTACAGCAGGGTTGCTGACTAGTCTCACACCCTGTATGCTTTCCATGCTGCCCATCACCATCGGTTACATTGGTGGTTATGAAGCTAAAAGTCGCTGGCAAGCCGCAGCTCAATCAACATGGTTTGCGTTGGGATTAGCCACAACTTTAGCAGCCTTGGGAATAGTTGCGGCACTCGTAGGCAAAGTTTACGGTCAAGTTGGGATTGGTCTGCCAATTATTGTTAGCATCATCGCAATTTTGATGGGGCTGAATTTATTAGAAGCCTTACCCATACAACTACCATCGTTTGGGGGGATGGATTGGATTTCTAAAGATTTTCCCCCAGCTGTACGCTCCTATCTCATCGGTCTGACCTTTGGTTTAGTCGCCTCTCCCTGTAGCACCCCAGTGCTAGCAACGCTCCTTGCCTGGGTCACAACTACCCAAAATACCATTCTGGGAGCAGCGTTGTTACTGGCATACACCGCAGGCTACGTAACACCGCTGATCTTAGCTGGTACGTTCACCGCTAGCATTAAGAAGTTGTTAGAGTTGCGGCAGTGGTCGGGGTGGATTACCCCTGTGAGTGGGGCGTTACTGGTAGGATTTGGAGTGTTTTCGCTCTTATCTCGAATTCCACTGAGTTAATAGTTGTTTGTTAATTGTGACAAATGACAAATGACAAATGACAAATAACAAATGACAAACGACAAATGACTTTAGATAATTCTGCGACTAATTCAACACCGCGATCGCATTTAGGTAAATTTCTGCGTGCAGAACTCTTACCCATCCTCACAGATTTACGGTTGGCGATCGTCTTATTATTAGCGATCGCCTTCTTTAGCGCTAGCGGTACGGTAATAGAACAAGGACAATCAATCGAGTTTTACAAAGCTAACTATCCTACAGACCCAGCTTTATTTGGTTTCCTGAGTTGGAAAGTTATCTTAACTATAGGCTTAGACCACGTATATCGTACGTGGTGGTTTTTATCGTTACTGATTCTATTTGCTACCAGCCTCACAGCCTGTAGCTTTACCCGCCAGTTACCCGCTCTTAAAGCTGCTCGTAATTGGAAATTATACGACCAACCCCGCCAGTTTCAGAAATTGGCTTTGAGTGCAGAACTTGACAACGCTTCTCTTTCTTCTCTCACTCAATTGTTACAACAAAAGCGCTACCGTGTCTTTCAAGGCGAACAAGATAACTTATATGCCCGTAAAGGTATTGCAGGAAGAATTGGTCCAATTATCGTTCACATTGGTATTGTCATCATTTTAGCTGGGGCAATTTGGGGAGCGATGACGGGTTTTGTCGCTCAAGAAATGGTTCCTAGTGGTGAAAGCTTTCAAATACGTAACATCATTGATGCTGGTCCACTAGCAGCACCGCAAATTCCCAAAGATTTAGCTTTAAAAGTCAATCGCTTTTGGATCGATTACACTCCGACTGGTAGTATCGACCAATTTTATTCCGATATATCTGCACTCGATCGCCAGGGGCAAGAAGTCAAACGCAAGACTATATTTGTCAACCAACCTTTTCGCTACCGAGGCGTAACTTTTTATCAAACCGACTGGGGAATTGCAGCAATTCGGATTCGGTTTAATAACAGCCCAACCTTGCAGTTACCAATGGCAGCTTTAAATACCAATGGTAACGGTCGTTTGTGGGGAACATGGATTCCTACGAAAACAGATTTGAGTGAGGGCGTTTCTCTGCTAGCAAAAGATTTACAGGGAACGCTATTGATTTATGATGCCAAAGGTCAGTTAGTTGATACCCTGCGGGCGGGAATGGCTACCACTGTCAACGGTGTGACGCTGAGAATTGTCGAGGTGGTTGGCAGTACGGGCTTACAAATTAAAGCTGACCCTGGAATCCCCATTGTCTATGCAGGTTTTGGCTTGTTGATGTTGGGAGTTGTGATGAGTTATGTTTCCCACTCGCAAATTTGGGCTTTAGAAAAAGACGGTCATTTTTATGTTGGTGGCAGAACCAATCGAGCGCAGGTGGCTTTTGAGCGAGAAATGCTAGAAATTCTAGACCAACTCACCCAAAAACAGGAGATTAAATTGTAGAGATGTTCTATCAATCTTCTCTACAAACTTCTTAGGAACATCCCAGAGATTCGCGGGTATCAACTCCGGTAACGGGATTAACCCCACTAGCGTACTCGCACAACTGCACCACTTGTTCTCGATCTAGCACGGCTTCGCTAAAATCTGCACCCGTCACTTTTGCTCCCTTAAAGTTCGATCGCAACATCATGGCTGATGTCAAAATTGCATCGCTCAGGTCTGCTGCTGATAAATCGCTGAGATAGGCAATACCATAGCTGAAGTCAACGCCGTGCAAGTTAGCTTTGCGCAAAACCGCACTATTAAAAACCGCCCCTCGCAAGTCAGCGCTACTAAAATTAGCCTCTGCAAGCTTAGTATTATTAAACTCTGCTCTGACTAAATTTTGACCGGAATAATCTTTAGTCTGAACTTGCACGTCATCGTAGGCTCGGATGGCTGCGGAACTGGCAGCTTGAGCAGGTAAAGGCAAGGTGACAAAGACAAGTAAGGCGATCGCTATTCCCAGAAAATACCGAAATCCACGCATGGCAAGCTGAATGAGTCAGTTACAGAACTGCATCAAAAGTAACATTATTTAACTTTATTTTCTCGATTCTGCGGAAAGATTTTTCTTGCAGGAGCCAGGAGTCAGAATGCGGATTAGATCTACTCCAGGCTCTATCTGGTAATTAAGCAGACTTTTGGTGGTGTACCTCAATAACTGTATGTACGTTACCACGGGGGGCAAAATCACCTTTGATATGGGCTTCTAAAGGATCGCAAGCTGCTACAAAGTCATCGAGAATCTGATTGACGCTCTCTTCGTGAGAAATGTAGCGATCGCGATAGCTATTAATATAAAGTTTAATAGCTTTTAGCTCCACTACCCGTTCGTCAGGGACGTATGTAATGTTAATCGTGGCAAAATCAGGATAGCCAGAAAAAGGACACTTACAGGTAAATTCCGGCAGAGTAATGTGGATCTCGTACCGTCGTCCAATCCGTGGGTTGGGAAATGTAATTAGCTTTCCCTCAGCAATCTGGCGTTCGCCGTACTTGATTTCCTCTACTGACATTTCTGCTGCTGACTGTGATGTGAGATCGGGGGAAGGTTTCAAGATTGACTCAAATTTTGGGTTCTTTGTAATACAATATTACACTTAAAAGTCAAACTCTTCTGCTTCCCAATCCGGGCAATTGCTATCGTCCCAACCGTAGGGATGCATGGCACAGACCATGAGATTGCCACCATAAACTTGTCCGTGGTAATGCTGGCAACCCATACAAGCGGGATGTTGTTGTGGAGTAGGTTCGACTGAATAAGGAAAAGAGATTTCCGAATCGTCCATCAAGTCATCCAGATGCCAATATGAATCGAGATCCACATCGTCATTTAAATCGGCTAGATATTGCTCGACCTCGGTAACGATCGTATTGTGGAGATGCTCGGAAAACTCTCCCGATAGCTCAAACAGAGTTTCCACAGTTGTCGTCACTTCCAGAAACAACCGTTCTACTTCGTCCACTGCCGTTTCGATCAATTCCAAGAAATCTTTTTGCCACTTTTCCATAGTTTTATGGGGGCGATCCACTCTAGTTGCAGTCTCAATCTTGATGTTTGAATAAAGTTGGATAGCACTTAACTGTCCAATCTATTTCGCAATCTATTTACTTATAGATCTAAAAATTCTATTTTGAACGGTTATTCAAGGCGATCGCAGTTGAATCGAAATAAATATTAATTAACGACCGACAAACTCGTGGGTCATATAATCTAATCTATCTATTCCCGTTGCAGTCGTCTGAGTTCATCTTGCAGTTTTTGTACCTGCTCGCGTAACCGATCTACATTATCATCGCCAGCAGTTTGAGTCGTTGGGGTTGTGGGATTTTCTTCATCATCGGACAGAATTTCAATCCGACGCGGTTCGCTAGAAGCTTTACTCTCATCTACTTCAGTTGGTGGCTGTTGAGCTTGCCTCATCAAGTCATCCACGTACCGCTTTGCTTCATCAGCGGTCATCTCACCCTTCGCTACTAGCTCATCTGCCAGTTTTTGAGCCTGCGATCGCAGTTCTGCTAGCTTACCTGTCGCCTTCTCGCTGGCATAAGAAGCTAATCCAACGCCGAGATAAAACGCTTTTTGCACGATATCCCCTAAACCAGGCATGGCTGCAATTGCTCCCATAAACTAGGCGACTCGGAGACCACGCCTATCACAAGCATCCCGTATTGCTGCTACCTTCCGGTTCTGACAAGGTTTGGGCGTTGAGATCGCGTAGATCCGAGTCTTTTTTATCATAGCAGTTTTTAGTGCGTGGTGAGTGGTAAGTGGTGAAGTGGGCGGTTGCGGAGGGAACCTCCGCAATTAAGTCGTGTCGTGGTACGTGAAAATACCTCTTGCCAATTACCCATTACCCATTACCAACTACCAACTACCGATTATCATTCAACGACAATCCGCCATTCGTATAGTTCGTATTTAACACAACTAGATTTTACGAGTGGGTCTTGAGCCACAATTGCTTCAGCCTCAGTCATGGAGTTTGCCTGAAACAGCATCATTCCGCCACCCAAACACCCCCAATAACCAGTTTTGGCTTGGTGTCCTCGATCGATTAAATCGCGAACGTAAGCTTTATGGGCGGGTACGTGTTGGTCAAAAATAGTTTTGTCAACTATGCCTTTTTCAATCTTGACAAACCAAGGCATTCACGCTCATCCTCTAAACTTCTAAACTTAAATATGAATATGTAACATTTAGTATTTTCAACTGCGATCGCCAAAATTTTAACTTCACATAACTTTAAAGTACATTTCAAACAACCTTGAATACCGAAACCAGTTTATTCTTTGTTGCTCTACTACCTCCACTAGATATTCAAGACTATGCCACCCAGATTAAACAATATTTTGCCACGCAGTATCACAGCCGCGCCGCCCTAAAATCTCCACCCCACATAACTTTGCAACCTCCGTTTAGGTGGTTAAATGCGAATACACCCGCTTCCGCTTTAGAAGAGTGTTTGCAAGAGTTTGCTCGCGATCGCGCCTCAATTCCAATTACGCTCAATGGTTTTGCAGCGTTCCCTCCGCGCGTAATCTATATAGACGTGGTGCGATCGGCTGAATTACTGGCTTTACAAGCCGATTTGATGGCACAATTAGCAGCAAAATTAGGAATTGTCGATCGCGTATCCAAAACCCGCCCCTTTGCACCCCACATGACGGTAGGGTTTAAAGACTTAACCAGACAAAACTTTCGCTTAGCATGGCAAGAATTTCAGCCGCGACAACTCTACTTTGAGTTTACGGCTAGCTGTTTAACGCTACTGCGACACGACGGCAAAAAGTGGCAGATTCAATCGGAATTTGGTTTTGGTGGTAATGGGTAATGGGTAATTGGTAGTTGGTAGTTGCGTGGTGCGTGAAGAAGGGGTGTGGGGTGTGAATGCATGAATGCGTGAATTCTCCCTTGTCCCCCTTGTCCCCCTTGTCCCCCTTGTCCCCCTTGTCCCCCTTGTCCCCCTTGTCCCCCTTGTCCCCTCGTCCCCTTGTCCCCCTTGTCCCCTCGTCCCCTTGTCCCTGCTCCCTACTCGTGCGCTCCCTCAAAAAATGAGACAATAACAAGGGCAGCACTCAATGTCAAACATGGCAACCAAACCGAAAATTATTGTCCTTGATGACGATCCTACAGGCTCTCAAACCGTCCACAGTTGCTTGTTGCTAACGCGGTGGGATGTCGATACTTTGCGGCTGGGGTTGCAAGATGACGCACCAATTTTCTTCGTGCTGACAAATACGCGATCGCTACCTCCTGATAAAGCTGCAACTGTGACTAAGGAAGTCTGCCACAATTTAAAACTAGCTTTGGCAGCGGAGGAAATTGTAGATTTTCTCATCGTCAGTCGTTCTGATTCTACATTACGGGGACATTACCCGATTGAAACTGACGCGATCGCTGACGAACTGGGACCTTTTGACGCGCATTTTCTAGTTCCAGCTTTTTTTGAAGGCGGACGAGTCACCCGCGATAGCGTGCATTACTTAATTGTGGATGGCGTTCCCACTCCAGTTCATGAAACCGAATTTGCGCGCGATTCTGTCTTTGGTTATACATACAGTTATTTACCTGACTATGTGGAAGAAAAGACCAAAGGACGCATTTCTACACTCTCAGTAGAAAGATTTTTACTTTCGGATATTCGCAGTGGTACAGATATTACGAATAATTTCTCCACTTTAGAAAGATTAATGCAGCTCCAGGGAAATCGATGCGTTGTCGTTGATGCAGAGACGCAAGACGATCTCAATCGCTTTGCTACCAACGTCCTCAACGCCGCTAGCCAGGGAAAGCGCTTTTTGTTTCGCAGTGCAGCTAGCTTATTGACGGCTTTAGCGGCTCTACCAACTCAACCGGTTCCTGCTGAAGCGATGTCTCGATATGTACGGGGTGGAAAGCCAGGTGCAGTCATCGTTGGTTCTCATGTCAAGAAAACAACTCAACAGTTAGAAAGGTTGCTGCAAGAACCGGATATTGTCGGTATTGAAGTCGATGTAGCTCATTTGTTAGAAGATTCGACAACTCAAAAACACCAATTACGCGATCGCACTTTAGAAAAGATTAACTCCGTTCACAACTCTGGAAAAACTCCAGTTGTTTATACTAGCCGTAAAGAATTAGTCTTTCCAGATATGCAAACTCGCCTGCAATTTGGCGCGGATGTTTCAGCTCTGTTGATGGATATAGTCAAAGGTTTACCGTCAGACATTGGGTTTTTAATTAGCAAGGGTGGAATCACTTCCAACGATGTTTTAAGTGACGGACTCGCCCTGACTTCTGCGCGATTATTGGGGCAAATTTTAGCTGGTTGCTCGATGGTACGCACACCAGTCGATCATCCACAATTTCCTAATCTACCTGTAGTTTTATTTCCTGGGAATGTTGGCAATACCGATGCGTTAGCCACAATTTATCGCCGTCTGGTAACGGTAACTTAAAAGAACGAAGCATTACATCTCAGCGCCAGATTTAGCGACAGTGAAGCGAATTATTCTTTCTCTAGCAGCATTAACTTTTATCGCAGCTGCAATAGCCCTATTGAACGGCTCGATTCTACCCAGAAAGCCTGACGAGGTATCGCGATGTCCGCGCGAAGCCTTGACGAGATCTGATACTAAGAGCGATCGCATACATCCCGAAAAAGTCGTCGTCAGACCCTGGAAAGGTCGGCATCAAGTCTATGCTATTTTTGTACTCCCTGATGACTATGAGATAGACAATGCTGTTGTCGTCAGCATTGAGGGAGAGATGACTTACTGTGCTAGTAAACCCGCCAGAGTTAAAGTAGATGAATTTCAAGGAGTCTATGCCAAACCTGGAGAAGATATATTTGTCGCACGCTTCAGAACTCGAACCGCTAGTTGGCTGATTGCCCAAGGTAAAGTAGAAGCACTAAAACAACCGCACAACTGGAGTTTGAGGAAATAAAAATCGCCTGCTCGTGCGCTCCCTACTCCCTGCTATATAAATAAAAAGCACCCCTCAACTCTGAAAGGCGCTCTTTACATTTATGGAGAGACACGAGCGATCGCATCTCGGCTATTAGCTATTGAATTAACCGTTGATAACAGGAGCGGTTAAGGCAACTGGAGTAGCTTCACCACTAGCCAAGTCGAGTGGGAAGTTGTGAGCGTTACGCTCGTGCATCACTTCCATACCCAGGTTAGCGCGGTTGAGTACGTCAGCCCAGGTGTTAACTACGCGACCTTGGGAATCAAGCACAGATTGGTTGAAGTTGAAGCCGTTGAGGTTGAACGCCATGGTGCTGATCCCTAATGCAGTGAACCAGATACCGACGACGGGCCAAGCACCTAAGAAGAAGTGTAAGGAACGGCTGTTATTGAAGGAAGCATATTGGAAGATCAGACGACCGAAGTAGCCGTGTGCGGCAACGATGTTGTAGGTTTCTCCTTCTTGACCGAATTTGTAACCGTAGTTTTGAGATTCGGTTTCGGTAGTTTCGCGTACCAGAGAAGAGGTAACGAGAGAACCGTGCATTGCACAGAATAGAGAACCACCAAATACAGCTGCTACACCTAACTGGTGGAAGGGGTGCATCAGGATGTTGTGTTCGGCTTGGAACACCAACATGAAGTTGAAAGTTCCAGAGATCCCCAGAGGCATTCCATCAGAGAAGGAACCTTGTCCGAGTGGGTAGATTAAGAAAACTGCGGTAGCAGAAGCTAAAGGAGCGCTGTAAGCGACGCAGATCCAAGGGCGCATACCCAGGCGGTAGGACAACTCCCACTGACGACCCATGTAGCAGAAACAACCGATCAAGAAGTGGAAGATTACCAGTTGGTAAGGACCACCGTTGTATAGCCACTCATCTAAAGAAGCAGCTTCCCAGATCGGATAGAAGTGTAAACCGATCGCGTTAGAAGAAGGCACAACTGCACCAGAGATGATGTTGTTGCCGTAAATTAATGAACCTGCAACGGGTTCGCGGATGCCATCAATGTCTACTGGAGGAGCAGCAACGAAAGCAATGATGAAGCAGATGGTAGCGGATAGCAACGTAGGAATCATCAATACACCGAACCAACCTACATAAATGCGGTTTTCAGTGCTGGTGATCCAGTTGCAGAACCGATCCCACAGGCTGGAGCTGCGCTCGCGCTGTAATGTGGTTGTCATAGTTCTATAATTGCTGGTTTGAACTGTTAATGAACTGATAATTAAATTTTAGGCAGTATGTTTACCACCTGTATTGAAGATTAACGTTAGGAATTGATTTTTGTAAAGGTTTTTTAGTTTAATTTTTGTTTTTTCGGCAATGAAAGAGCGAGAATGGCAAATTACAGTAATAGCTACAATTTTTGTAAATTTATATTTAATCGACTGAAGAATTTTTAACTCTTCTTTACATCAAGTTCTCCGGATTGATTGTATCTAAATATAAAAATGAGTATAAATAATTTAATGAAGAAATGTTAATTACAAATTGGTAGTTGGTTATTAGTTGTTGGCTGACTGATAACTGCTGCCTACTCCCTACTCCCTACTCCCTGATTATGACTGGTACTGTCACCTATAGCCCTGCTTATACCTTAGTTCCAACTTACGAATGCTTTAATCGCTGTAGTTACTGCAACTTTCGTACCGCTCCCGGTCAAAGTCCTTGGATGGCATTAGAATCAGCAGCAAAGATTCTGAGGGGACTGCAAAAGCAAGGCGTATGCGAGATCTTGATTTTAAGCGGTGAAGTACATCCGCGATCGCCCCGTCGAAATGCTTGGTTTGAAAGAATTTACCAGTTGTGCGAACTTGCTTTGAAGCTGGGTTTTTTACCCCATACCAATGCTGGACCATTAAGTTTTGCGGAAATGGAACGCCTCAAAAGCGTGAATGTTTCGATGGGATTGATGTTGGAACAATTGACACCAGAATTGTTAAAAACGGTACATCAACATGCACCTAGTAAAATGCCCCAATTGAGATTGCAACAATTAGAATGGGCGGGAAAATTACAGATTCCGTTTACGACTGGGTTATTACTAGGAATAGGAGAAACCAAAACAGATTGGTGGGATACATTAGAGGCGATCGCATCATTACACCAACGTTGGGGACACATTCAAGAAGTCATTTTGCAGCCTCACAGTCCTGGGAGTCAGCAAAGCTTCGACGCACCAGCTTTTAACCCGCATCAACTGCCAGAAGTTATTACTCAAGCCAGAGAAATTTTACCTTCAGATATTACGATTCAAATTCCCCCGAATTTAGTACTAGATCCGCAATGGTTATTAGCCTGTATAGAAGCTGGTGCTAGAGATTTAGGCGGAATTAGTCCTAAAGATGAAGTTAACCCCGATTATCCTCATCTTTCTGCACCAAAATTAATCAAAATTCTAGAACCCGCCGGATGGCAACTCGTACCGCGACTACCTGTATATTCTCAATATGACAACTGGCTGACACCACAGTTGCAAATGGCTGTGAAACAATGGCGAACAGAATTTTCCCAGAATTTAGCCTTAAAATTGCTCTGAGCTATAAGTTTTGAGTTTATGGTACAGAAGTCCTTAATTGACAACCTTTACAACGCTTTTCACCCGTTTCAACCATTAGCCGCAGGCGACCCGACTTATGTTGATTGTCGGGAAGTGCGAGGGGATGGAGATATTCTCGTAGATTTGGGTATCCGGCTTCAGCGTTCTGACCAGAAAACCTGTCAGCTTTATTCTGGTCATCGGGGTGCTGGGAAATCTACAGAGTTGCTGAGGTTGAAGCAAGATTTAGAGCAGCAGAATTTTTACGTTGTCTATTTTGCCGCCGATGAGGAAGATATTGAAGCAAAGGACGCTCAGTATACTGATATTCTCCTCGCCTGTACCCGCCATATTTTAGAAGATCTGAAAAATAGTGCCGATCCTAATCCACTGTTGAACTGGTTGAAAAGCCGCTGGCAAGAATTAAGGGATTTAGCACTGACTGACGTATCGCTTGAGAAGATGAGTGTTGAGGGACAAATTTCTCAATTTGCCAAGCTAACTGCAAATTTAAGAGCGGAACCAACACTGCGCCACAAAATTCGGGAGAAAGTCAATCCTCAGACTGATACCTTAATTAAGGTTTTGAATCAGTTTCTATCAGAAGCGAAAAAGCACCTACCGAATGGTTGTACTCAGCTAGCCGTGATAGTGGATAATTTAGACCGGATTGCACCAATTATCCAAGAAAACGGAGAAACCAACCATGAAGAAATTTTTATCAACCGTAGCGAACAACTAACAGATTTAGATTGCCACTTAATTTATACTGTCCCCATATCACTAGTTTACTCCCGCCGCAGTAGCGACTTGAGAGAAATTTATAGCGATACTCAAGTTTTGCCTATGGTTATGGTGCGAACTGACGCTGGAGAAATCTACAATCCAGGACTAGAGAAAATCAAAGAAGTGATTTGTAGGCGAGTTGAGCAGTTTGCACCAAATTTATCTTTGGAAACGGAAATTTTTGATAGTTCAGAAACTTTAAACCAACTCTGTCTGATGAGTGGAGGTCATGTAAGGAATTTGCTATTGTTAACTCAAGACGCGATCGGACGCACGCAAGAGTTACCAATTTCTGTGCAAGCAGTACGACGAGCAGTTACTCAAGCACGAGATACCTACCGTCGAACAGTGGAACAGGAACAATGGGATTTGTTGGCTGAAGTTTTTCGTTCTAAACGTGTAGTCAACGATGATAAGTACAGAAGTTTGTTGTTTAATCGCTGTCTTCTAGAATATCGTTATGTGGATGATGAGGGCGAGATTAGGCGCTGGTGCGATGTTCATCCGTTGATTAAAGGAATTGAAGAATTTAAAGAAGCTGTGGCGCAGAATCAGCCATGACATCAGAATCAATTAATTGGGACGAAGATTTATTTTCCGAACCAGAGGAAGAATATCAAGCCTTAGTACGCACTTTGAGGCGCAAAAAAGGCTTTGGTTTGTTCTTTGTCCGGTGTTCGCCTGCTGAAGGCGATCGCTTGGTTGTAAGAGTTAAAGCAGATCTTTCCCAGAAAAAAGTTGAATTTTTGGAATTTGATAAACCAATTGATAATTTATATGAAATTGTTGCTAAATTACCAAATAGAGAGCAAATAAATATATTATTTATCCAAGGGTTAGAGCATTCATTCTATGAATATGAAAATCTAAATTTCGGTGAAAACAGCGATCGCTATAACTATAACTGGAAAGGCGTACCGCAAATTTTAAATCACTTAAACCAGCAACGAGAGAGATTTAGAGACGACTTTAATAATATCTGTTTTGTTTTTCTCTTACGTTCATTTTCCATAAAATATTTTATTCGCCGCGCTCCAGATTTTTTCGATTGGCGCTCTGGAGTATTTGAATTTTCTACAAATATAAAAATCATAGAGCAAGAATCGTCGCGTATTCTATTCGAAGGAGATTATCAGAAATATCTTGCCCTAACTCGTGAAGAACGAATTCAAAGGATTATAGAAATTCAGGAGCTACTTGAAGAAGATTGGACATCCAGTAATAAAGTTAGTTTACTGTTTAAACTAGGGAATCTACAACTTACTGCAAACAAATATCAAGAAGCGATCGCAACTTTTGATCGAGTATTAAAAATCAAACCAAATTCTATAAGGGCTTGGAACTATCGCGGCTATGCACTGAATAATTTAGGACGTTATGAAGAGGCAATTGCATCTTACGACCGAGCCATAGAAATCAATCCAAATTATGACATTTCTTGGAACAATCGCGGCTATATCCTGAATGATTTAGAGCGTTATCAAGAGGCAATTGCATCTTGCGACCGAGCTATACAAATCAATCCAAATTATGACAGGGCTTGGTACAATCGCAGCAATGCACTGAGAAATTTAGGACGTTATGAAGAGGCGATCGCATCTTTTGACCGAGCCATAGAAATCAATCCAAATTATGACAGTGCTTGGTATTGCAAAGCTTGCTGTTATACCTTACAAGGAAACCTGGAGCAAGCAATTGAAAATTTGCAACGGGCAATTGAGCTAAATCCCGAAAAATATCGGCAAATGGCAAAAAATGACCCAACTTTTGATGCCATTCGGGAAGATGAGCGGTTTCAGAAACTAATTCAGGGGATAAGCGAAGAAAATTGATTGTCAACCGTCTTCACGAAGTGTAGCGAAGCGTTTACTGTCAACAGTCAAAGAACAACAAGCTTTTTGTAGAATAGTAATGAAGCACTCAGAGGATAAAAAAGCCTATCGAGACTATCTACGGCAACTTACAGGGTCTAAAGTCTAGCCAACTGAAGCAACTAGCTAAACTTTACCACCAACGCTTACCAGGCGATCGCCTCACTACGCCTGAATTTGCCCAAAGGCTAGCGGCAATTAGTAGCGATATTAACCAGCCAGTCTGTGTTTATATTAACCGTCGCGGACAAGCGATCAGAGTCGGAGTAGGGACACCCAGACAAACTCAGATCCCGCCTTTAGAATTGCCCCGCTACGGCGCAGAAAGACTCAGTGGTATTCGCTGCATTGCCACACAGCTTAAGCCAGAGCCACCAAACGAAGCCGCGCTAACATCAATGGCGCTGCAAAGACTAGATGCATTAGTAACGCTCAACATTACCAGTGCTGGCTTTGAAAAGCGGGGTGGCGGAGTCACGGGATACGTGAAAGAAGCTTATTTGTCACATTTAGTACCCAGCACCAGTATAGAATCTCCACTCCCGTACGGGCGGGATTCTAAACCCGCCCCTACTGACTCCGTACGGGCACACAGCGGTGCGCCCCTACCGACTCTCCAAACCGCTTGGAGCATATCCCCACCTCTAAGTTTAGACAGCCTCACCAAACAAGATTTTCTCGACTTGGTAGAAGGATTAGAAGCGGAGTTCGGACGAGAATTTGTCGGTCAGCAAGTCGATACAGACCGCGATCGCGTGTTATTAGTTGGAGTAGTAACGGATAATGCTGCGGCACGAGAATTTCAAGACCGTTTGGCGGAATTGGGACGCTTAGTAGAAACAGCTGGCGGCGAAGTGTTGCAGGTAGTACAACAAAAACGCCCTCACATTCATCCTCAAACAGTGGTGGGTGCGGGAAAAGTGCAAGAAATTGCCCTCACAGCCCAAACTTTGGGAGCCAACTTGATTGTATTCGATCGCGATCTTTCTCCCGCCCAAGTGCGTAACTTGGAAATCCAAATTGGGATTAGAGTCGTCGATCGCACTGAAGTTATCTTAGATATCTTTGCCCAACGCGCCCAGTCACGAGCGGGTAAATTGCAAGTCGAACTCGCCCAATTAGAATACATGCTGCCCCGTCTGACGGGTAGAGGTCAAGCCATGTCTCGATTGGGTGGTGGGATTGGAACTCGCGGTCCTGGGGAAACAAAATTAGAAACTGAACGACGGGCAATTAGTCGTCGCATATCACGACTGCAACAAGAAGTCAACCAACTCCAAGCTCATCGATCGCGACTGCGTCAACAGCGCCAACACCAAGAAGTCCCCTCAATCGCCTTAGTTGGTTATACCAATGCTGGTAAATCGACATTGTTAAATGCTTTAACAAATGCTGAAGTCTATACTGCCGACCAGCTATTTGCTACCCTCGACCCGACGACACGCCGTCTAGTCATTACGGATGCGGATACAGGTACGCCGCAAGAGATTGTCCTGACAGATACAGTAGGATTCATTCACGAACTACCCGCATCGCTAATGGATGCTTTTCGGGCAACATTAGAAGAAGTGACGGAAGCCGATGCTTTACTCCACGTCGTGGACTTATCCCATCCAGCTTGGCAAAGTCAAATCCGTGCCGTGATGGGCATCTTGTCAGAAATGCCCGTTACTCCAGGTCCAATTTTATTGGCACTGAATAAAATTGACCAAGCCGATAGCGATACTCTAGCGCTGGCGCAATCTGAATTTCCTCAAGCTGTCTTTATTTCCGCCGAAAACCGTTTGGGTTTGGAAACCCTGCGACAACGGTTGCTTCAGTTAGCTAAATACGCGGTGACAACTGTGTAATTAGTTGACCGTCACCTGTCAACTGTCAACTGTCAACTACTAACTTTTCCACGATACCAAGCGGCAATCTTTTTAGGTGAAACGCCTAACAAATAAGCAATAATTGCAATTTGATTTTTGAGTGTAGTTTGGCAAACACCTTGTTTGAGCCAGCGACGGGGAGAGGTAATGACGGGTGCAGGCACAATAACGATGCGTCCATTGCATTTTAAGCGTCGCACCAGTTCAAAATCTTCCATCATTGGTAAATCGGGGAATTGACCCAACTGATGAAATAAAGACGATCTTAAAAAAATAGCTTGATCGCCGTAAGGCATTTGCAGAAGTCGCGATCGCCAATTGACTCCCCATTCAATTAACCGCAAGCTACTTAAAGGCGAATCAATTTGTAATCGAAAAGCTCCCGCGATCGCGTGAGGTTTTACGAGTGCAGCGCGTACCATCACATCAAACCCAAGTGGTAGAAGCGTATCGGCATGGAGAAACAGGAGAATTTCTCCCGTAGCTGCGGCTGCACCCAGATTCATTTGTTTAGCACGTCCTTTGGGAATAGACAACACTTTGGCTCCCCAACCAGATGCGATCGCCACAGTATCATCTTGGCTGCCACCATCCGCGACGATAACTTCTACATTTGTCCCTGTTTGCGTGCTAGCTAAAGTTTTTTCAATTGGGCGTGCTTCATTCACCGCTGGAATAATAATTGAAATTCTTTCTTCCTTGTCTCTCTTGTCTCCCCCCTCTCCCTTGTCTCCCCTCACGATCTCTGCTCCCAAATATACAGATCTTCAGGGCGATCGACATCTGGTAGTTGGGGTAAGTAAGCAACAGATAGATTTAACCGTTTGGCGATCGCAACTGTTTGAGGCAAGACTTCAGGCGATCCCCAATTAATCCTGACAAATAACTCTGGAATAAAACGACGCAGACCGAGTAGATAGTAACCGCCATCGACAGCCGGACCAAGAACGAGATCGTTAGCCCACTGTAACTGGTTAAAAGCTTCTGCTAGTATCTCTACATTTAACCCAGGACAATCAGTGCCGATAATTACAGCACAGTCAGCACCATCATGAAATGTAGTGGCAAGCGATCGCGCCATGCGAGTCCCGAGATCTCCCTCTCCTTGGACTGTATAAATTAAGTCATTTCCCAACCACCGCATCATCAAATTTGAGTTTCCACCAGCAAAACAAACTTCTACCCTGACAGAACGTTGTGCTTGCAGTCGCTTCACCTGCGTCAGGGTATGCTCGGTCATCTGGCGATGCAATAAAGCTGCTTTTTCCGCACCTAAAGCTGGGATCAGTCTTGTTTTTGTCTTCCCTGGTTCAGGGTAGCGGGTGAAAATAATTAAACTTTCTCGGATAATTCTAGTAGCGTTCACAGAACAAAACTTTACAGTTATCAGTTATCAGTTGTCAGCGAACAGGGTATGGGGAATTGGTAGTTGGTAGTTGGTAGTTGATTGTTTTTCTCCCTCAGCTCCCGATCGCTCCCTCAGCTCTCTTCTCTCCCTTGTCCCCCTTGTCCCCCTTGTCCCCCTTGTCCCCCTGCTCCCTGCTCCCTGCTCCCTGCTCTCCCTCAGCTCTCTTCCTCCAGCCCCTAGCCCCTAGCCCCTAGCCCCTTGTAAAATGTAACAGCTTCGGTACATTTTAACTGAGAGTATAAATTGCACTGCTATAACACTGCTATAACAATGCACAAAAAAGTTGAAGTCCTACCAGATCTAGCGGCGCTAGTCCAGCGATCGCTCGAACTCACCCTCGCCCAAATGCACAACGCCATTCAAGCACGGGGACTGTGTACCATTGCCCTATCGGGTGGTAGCACGCCTAAACCTCTCTATGAAGCGATCGCTGCCCAAGCATTACCTTGGGAGAAAGTTCACGTTTTTTGGGGTGACGAACGATACGTTTCTCCCGATAGCCCAGATAGCAATCAGCGGATGGCACGACAAGCTTGGTTAGATAAAGTCGAGATTCCTGCCGAGAATATCCACCCCATGCCCACCAGTGCAGCCGATCCTGCTGACGCTGCCCTTCAATACGAAACCCATCTTAAAGAGTTTTTTCAACTAAAATCGGGTGAATTTCCCGCTTTAGATGTAAATTTATTGGGGATGGGAGACGACGGACATACAGCGTCCTTATTTCCTCATACTGCGGCTTTACAAGTATGCGATCGCATAGTTACAGTTGGGAACAAAGATGGACAGCCTCGGATCACATTTACTATCCCTACTATCAACCAAGCTCGTTGCACCATATTTTTAGTCTCTGGTGCGAACAAGCAAGCGGCGTTAGCACAGGTATTTGCATCCGTAGCGGACGATTATACCTATCCTGCACGGTTCGTTCAACCCCAAGGAGAACTTTGGTGGTTGTTGGATCGAGCAGCCGGACAAGGCTTGCAATTACCCGAAGAGTAGCGCTTAAAATCAAAAACTGTTCACAGGGATTGACTTCATGATCGTTTGCCCTAATTGCAATCACCTCAACCCAGAAGGGGCGCAAGCCTGCGAAGCTTGCTACACACCTCTACCAGCTACTACTAGTTGTCCTAACTGTGGCGCACCCGTACAAACTGATGCAAGGTTCTGCGGACAATGTGGCTACGATCTCAGTGCTGACTTAGCAACTGTCGCCGAAGGAACGCCGCTAGATCTTGGTGACCTACCACCGACTCAACCAAGCTTGGCTGTTCCAGAACCTAGAGTCGAGGAACCCAGAGTCGAGGAACCCAGAGTCGAGCCAGCTATAGAGCTAGAAACACCTGCACCTGTAGTGGAAATCATTCATCGCGACCTATCAGCGACTCCAGAGCCAGAACCGATAATAGCACCAGCGCCGACTCCAGAGCCAGAACCAATCGCAGAATCTCGTAAGAGTAGCAGTATTAACCCTCCTCCCCCGCCAGCACCATTCACACCGCCAACACCAACACCACCACCACCGCCAGCAGTATCCCCACCCACTCCCATGCCAGCAATGCCCGTGGTTTCGAGTTCCAAAACCCAATTGCAGCAGCAGATTGCCAAGCTCTTTCACGTCCAGACCAATACTCTCATCGAGCTACCACCAACTCTTTCTGTGGTGCATATTGGTAAGCCTAACGATCGCATTCCTCCAGATGTTGACGTGGCTGGGTTTCCTAATTCCGAAATCGTCTCGCGGATTCATGCCGACATTCGCATTGAAGGAGATGCTTACTACATAGAAGATGTGGGCAGTTCCAACGGAACTTACATCAACAATATGCCCCTTTTACCAGGTAATCGTCACCGTTTGCGGATGGGCGATCGCATTGCTTTAGGTAAGGGAGACTTAGTAACTTTTCTGTTTCAACTTTCATAGCTACTTGTAGCTTATTCTCGACCTGGCTAAAGTGATTACAATTACTCTGCTACATCCTCAAAACGGTACTCCCGTCCAAAATTGGACGTTTGAAACTGAATCTGTTGTCCGCGTTGGACGGGCAACAGACAATCAGGTAATTCTATACAGTGCTGTTGTTTCTCGCTACCATGCCGAATTACATGCGACAAGGGGGCAATGGCAGTTAGTGAATTTAGGCGCTAATGGCACATATATAGATGGTCAACCAATTACAGAATCGATTTCAGTCATAAATGGTACGGTGATTCGACTGGCTAAATCCGGTCCTCAATTACAAATTAAGTTATTGCCATAGCAGTACGATACGAGAGAAGATATTTTCAACAGCCTCAAGCAAGACCTTACCAAAGAATGTGTGAGCGGTTGCTTTGGTTAAGTGACTTACAATGGGAGTTATCTTCAACGACCAATCACCATGCTGAAGCGTTCTAAGTTCGAGACAACCCAATCTCAAATTATGCACCGTGCGGAGGAGCTGATCGACGCAGCATCGAACCGCTATCGAATTACCGTCCAAGTCGCCAACCGCGCTAAGCGTCGCCGTTATGAAGATTTTGATAATGTAGACGATCCGATGATGAAACCAGTCATCCGCGCCATCATTGAGATGTCTGACGAGTTGACTCAACCAGAAATTATCGGTGAATAGCCAATAGAGTAAGTCATGAGTGGTTAGTGGCTGGTGGCTGGTGGAACTAGATTCTTAGTTTTGGTCTAGTCACCTGTTACTCTTCACTGACAACTGATAACGGGTGAGTTGCGATCGCCCGTTTTTTGCTATTTATTGCGGTCGCTGAGTCAAATGCTTGAGTTAATCCAATTAAACTCATTGGTTGTGCGATCGCATATTTCAACAATAAATCTCACCTGAGTTATGCGCTCTTTAACAATAAACCCGCCCAGATGAAACTTTTGACTTGCTGACATCAGCTATAAAATAAATTGGTTAAATTGCTCGAACGGAAAGCTTTTACCCGAAAGAATAAATTTCCCCCTAATTCCTGTTGTAGTGATTAACATGAATGAGGTACTAGAGAATTTGTGACTTGCCTCAAGCGTACATTTTATCCTCTAGGGAGTTAGCAACATGTTTTTGGTTACGGGAGCAACAGGAGGAATTGGCAGGAGGGTGGTGCGATCGCTCCGAGAACGGGGAATGCCCGTGCGTGCTTTTGTGCGTCTGCTGTCTCGCTATAGTGAGTTAGAACATCGAGGCGCAGAAATCTTTATCGGCGATCTGCAAGTCGATCGAGATATTCAAAAAGCTTGTCAGGGAGTACAGTACATTGTTAGCGCTCACGGTTCCGATGGCAATGCCTTCGCCCTAGACTACCATGCCAATATTGAGTTGATCGACCGAGCTAAAGAACAGAAAGTACAGCACTTTGTTTTTATCTCTGTCTTAGGCGCAGATCGCGGTTATGAAGATGCACCCGTATTCAAAGCAAAGCGTGCTGTAGAAAAGTATTTGCAAGCAAGCGGAATTAATTATACAATTTTGCGTCCAGCCGGACTTGCTTCTAACCTCCTACCATTAGCAGAAAGATTTCGGCAAACAGGACTTTATTTACTAGTTGGTGATGGCAAAAACCGCACTTCTATTGTTAGTACTGACGATTTAGCACAAATAATTGTTAACTCATTCATGCTTCCAGAGGCGCGTAATCGAACTTTCTCCGTTGGAGGCGGGGAAATATTACAACGGCAAGATGTACCGCACATTCTCGGGAGGATTTTCAATATCGAGCCAATTATTATTAATCCTCCCTTACTTGCAGTAGACGGATTTAGAACTGTAACGGGTTTGTTCAACCCGTCGTTGCAAAAAGCTTTAGGCACTTTCCGCACTTTACTAGACAACGAATTTTTCTGCACTCGCGAAGAAATTACTCAGTTAGAGGAAATCTATCATCTAAAAATGGAAAACCTAGAGAGTTTTTTACGGCGCTATTTGGCAATATGAGTGCAAGTCAAAAGTTAAAAGTCAAAAGTTAAAAGTCAAAAGTTAAAAGGTAAATTGCCGACTCCCAATCTCCCACTCCCACTCCCGACTTCCCTTTCTAGCATCGTTCTAGCGGGGGTAAAAGTTCGCGAATGGGACGGGATAAAGCTCTACTTTCAGTTGATGGCGTACCGTTGTTGCAAAAAGTGTGTGAGGTAGCAATTGGATTATGCGATCGCGTTTACGTCGTGACTCCTTGGCAAGAGCGCTATGAGCATTTGCTTCCCGTTGGGTGTGAGTTTATTAGGGAGCAGGGCGCGGGGAGCAGGGAGCAGGGGGACAGGGGGACAAGGGGACAAGGGGGAACTCGGGGTCCCCGCGACCGAAGGGAGTGGGGATTAGGGGGCGAAGGGGGACAAGGGGGACAAGGAAGCAATTCTAGTCACCAGTCACTAGCCGCCAGCAACTCACCAATTACCAATAGCCCTTTAACAGGCTTTGCCCAAGGATTAATTCACGTACAAACGGAGTGGGTGCTGTTACTGGCGTGCGATTTGCCTTGCTTGCGGTTGGAAGTGTTGCAAGATTGGACGCGCGAACTGGTAGAAATGCCGAAGGAGGCGATCGCTCTGCTTCCGCGCCATCCTAAAGGCTGGGAGCCTTTGTGCGGTTTCTATCGTCGCAGTTGTTTGAACGTCCTTGAATCATATATCGAGCAAGGTGGGCGCTCTTTTCAGCGGTGGTTGGCGCAACATCCGGTTCAACCCCTATCCCATTTCGAGCCTTCGATATTATTTAACTGCAATACCCCAACTGACTATGCAGCCGTGTCACAGGGCGATTGAGCGTAAGCGCTTTCGGTTGAGAAATGCCATAACCTTGAGCGTAATCAACTCCTAATTGGCGCAGCTTGTCTAAAATAAACTCATCTTCAACAAATTCAGCGATGGTCTGAATACCCATAACGCTAGCAATTTTAGCGATCGCTGCTACCATTTCAGCGGCGATCGGATCGGAGACAATTTCCCGTACAAATACCCCATCGATCTTTAAATAATCTACAGGTAAATTTTTCAGATAGGCAAAGCTAGACATGCCGCTACCAAAGTCGTCTAGGGCAAAACTACAGCCTAGCGCTTTGAGTTGGCGCATCACGGCTGCGGCTTTCGCTAAATTCGTAATGGCTACAGTTTCCGTCACTTCAAAGCAAATTAACTGGGGACAAATCTCTGTGAGAGCAAATTGCTCTTGAACAAAAGAAATAAACTGTTCGTCATTTAGAGTTGCACCAGATAAATTAACTGCATAAACATGAGGCAGACGAGCCGTTGAGGACAGCATTAAGTGACGAAACAAAGTTTGAATCACCCAGCGATCGATCCGGTGCATCAGGTGGTAGCGTTCGGCAGCAGGAATAAATGCCATCGGCGAGACTAATTTTCCCGTCTCATCCTCCAGCCGCAGCAACACTTCACAGTGATGCGGCGAACCAACGCTGGTCGGAGCGATCGCGGCGATGGGTTGATAGAATAGCCGAAAGCGGTTGTCTTCCAATGCTTGAGGTAGGCGCGTCACCCATTGCATTTCTCCTTGTTGAATGGCAAGTTCGGTGTCGTCAAGTTGGTAGATGTGGACGCGGTTACGCCCTTTGTTTTTGGCAACATAGCAAGCAGCATCAGCAGCACTTAAGACGCTAGCAACACTAGGAGTGGTAATATTAATTTCTACTAGACCAATGCTGACACCAACGGTAAAGGTTTTGTCTTGCCAAACGAAGCGATAGTCGTTGATTTGCTGCCGCAGCACGTTAGCAATTTGAGTCGCTTGTTCTAAAGGACACGAATAGAGCAGGATGCCGAATTCATCTCCGCCTAAGCGGGCTAGAGTATCGGTTTTACGTAATTGAGTCGGTAGCAAGCTGCTAATATGACGCAGCAGCATATCTCCGGCTGCATGTCCGCAAGTATCGTTGATAATTTTGAATTGATCGAGATCGAGGTAACAGAGGACGTGCTGAATGCTACCATTTTGGGCGCTGTGGACGGCAGTTGCCAAACGTTTCTCAAATTCTCGTCGGTTGTAGAGTTCGGTTAAGGGGTCGTGGCTGGCTTGCCATGCCAGTTGTCTCGCCATCGTGTTGGCTTGAGTGATGTCGCGAAACACTAAAATGCTACCGATCAGTTGGCGATCGCTAGCATAAATCGGTGCAGCTGAGTGATCGATCGCAAATTCCGTCCCATCCCGTCCGATTAACAAGGTGTTGTATGAGGATTTGACAATCCGACTTTCATCTAAAACTCGCTCTACGGGATTGTCTAATGTCTCCCGCGTAATTTCATTGACGATCTTGAAGACACAATCGAGGGGTAGTCCTCTAGCTTGTTCGCCATCCCAACGGGTGAGTTTTTCTGCTACGGGATTGAGCGATTGAACGTAACCCTCTGCATCTGTGGTAATGACGGCATCGCCAATTGAGTGTAATGTCACTTGTGCTAGTTCTTTTTCACGCGAAAGAGCGAGTTCGATCCGCTTGCGCTCGTTAATTTCTCGCGTTAGTTCTAAGTTGGCAGCTTCAGCAATTTTTGCCCTGACGAGAGCTTCTTCTGCTTGTTTGCGGGCAGTGATGTCGTGTTGTACGCCCCAAACTCGCACTAGATAGCCATTTTCGACAATACCGATGAGATTGTTGAGAAAGTAGTGGAGATTACCGTGGCGATCGAACTCGCACAATTCAGCATCTACCAGGCGATAGCCAGAACTGATGAAGGCGCGAAAAAACTCTATATTAGCGGGAATGGACTTGGGTAAAAATTCACCGATCCTCGCTCCTAGCATCTCACCTACACTGGCGTAACCGAACATGCGTGCCAAGACTTCGTTGCATTCTGCGAGATAGCCGTGTTGGTAAAAGTCATTGACTTGGATCTCTAGAGCAGCTTGAATTGCTACTGGTCGCTCTAATTCGCAACGCCAAATACCTTCGGAGCTTTGGGCGAGAAATACGCGATAGCGTTCTTCACTTTTCAGGAGTGCTGCCTGAGATTGGTTCAGTTGAGTTAGCATCCAATTAATCGTACTGGCTAGACAGGCTAATTCGTCGTTACCAGGTATTTCAACGCGGGAACGCAGGTCGCTACTAGCCCCGATTCGGCTGACATCGCTGCTTAAACGCGCTATGCGCGACAGGACTAATTTTTCTAATAGTAGTAAAGTCGTGACGCTAAAGACCAAACCAACCAACAACAATAACCACACCAGATAACGAACGCTGAGTTGTCCGCGTTGGTAGATCTGCCTTGGTAAATTTACGCGCAAGATTGCAGCCGGATTCCCTTGCATATTTCGCAGCATCGCGTAGCCAGCAATCGTACTTTCATTTAGCGATCGCACGAAGACTTGCTCGTTTTTAATTAAAGTTTGCTCTGCTCTTTGAAAGTCTAAGGGTATGGGCGGATGGTCTAATCGCTCTAAGGCAATATCGAAGTGAGTTTTTGCTGCTAGCTGCTTGACATCCAGATAGCGTCCCATGACGAGAATGCCGCGATTGGGACCTTTGCCTTCACTGGTTAAAATTTGCCGCACGGCAATCAACATCAGTCCTTCAGGTAGCTGCAACAGCCCCATTTGCTGTCGCTCTTCATTATCTGGTTGTAGTAGAAATTCTGGTTGTTGGAAGTATTTTTGTAGGCTTTTCGGTACTGGTAAAGCCTGTTTTGCATAAGGCGTTATGAAGCCATTATAAACTATGCGTCGATCGCGGCGACGGATATACATAATTAGATCGAGATTCGATCTTACGAGCGAAGCATAGTTAAATGCGTTTTGAAAATATTTAAGATTGCCAGTTTCAATATCGGTATAAGTACCGTCCCACTCTGCCTCGTCGCCATTCATGATGTTTAATTTGTTCAGCTCATCATTGTATGCTTGCACGATGCGGCGGACATTTCGATCGGCATCCTGTTCTTCCACTTGGATAAACCCATCCAATAAAATTGTTTTGGAAGTGCTATACAGCGCTACAAATAGACTGAATAGCGTCATGCCAGTAATGATTAATGTCTTTTTACGCAGCGTCATAAGATGGCATTAGCAGCAATAGTTGACTGGATTTGGCAAGCAATTTAACGATCTCACCTCGCTTCTGCACGACTTGCGAGCAGTGAGGTTGAGTTTGCTGCTGACGAGATGAGCGAGACTGTACAGCTAAAATGGTTGCTACTGACTGCAAGAGCGATATTTTTCTAGTACTCATTTTCTCTTCCCAGTAAATTGCAACATAACCCTAGCCTCTAGCATCAACTGAAAAAAGTAATAAAAAAGTACATGGTTTTTAATTTTTGCTGTTGACTTGGAAATTTTAACTTCAATAGCTACCTGATGCCTCTTCATTAAATTCGATTAAAAACACGTCGTCAAGCTCGATTCAACCAATGCTATTTCATCTAAAGCGGATCGCACTACTAATAATTGCAAATTGTAAAGAAAATGTTCGATCGTGTAGTCAAACTTGAGATTTTTTAAAATGAATCCTTGTTTGAATCGAAAATCAAAAAACCTGAAGCAAAAAATAGTCGAGAATTAGTACTGCGTAGCTGCTGTTGGAGGTTTAAGTAGTTATTATGCATCGGCGATCGCGCTAAGTGCCATATAGAAAAGCTTAATTTTACCCTTCTTTGCACGAACAATTGCTTAAATTTTAGTTAGAAAAAATAATTACTGCAAATCTCTGCACGGATTGCCAATCGAGTATAAAAAATATCTCAGTTAGTTCTGGAAAAACGGAGTAGCAATCGTTACAGGTACTCCTACATTTATACATATTTTCATCTACGATCGTGATGAAATTCTTACTAACATAAAGTGTTAGCCAACGATTTCTTTCTACTCAAAAACTAGAGGTTTACCATCCTCAAGAATATTTCCTGGCTGTGCTAATTTAAGCCGCAAATCTTTTGGTAAGCCAAACATACCTGCATGACTCACTGCATCGTATGCTTTAAGTTTATCTACTAAATTGCGATCGCCTATCCTCTGCTCGATTGCACTTCCACTCAAATTAGCAGGGTCAATATTATTAGTTGCAATAATAAATCCCCACGTACAAGCAAAAGAGGGAATAAAGATAGAATAGCTGCGGACGACAGGAAAAACACTATGAATAGTCCGCCGAATTGTAGCGTGTTCCGTCCACTTCAGAGGCGAAAGAGAAAACCCTTGGACTACCATTACCCCCGACTCTGAGAGTCGCTGCTGACAAAGGGAATAAAACTGTTTGGTATAAAGCGCGATCGCGGGTCCCTCTTCTAAAGCATCAGTAATATCGAGGATAATGACATCAAACTGAGCTTCTTGCTGCGCCAAATATGCGCGACCATCAGTATGTAACAATTCCAATCGCGAATCGCTAAAAGCACCTTGATGCCAAGAAGGGAGTTTTTGCTGGCAAAATTCCACCAATTCCCGATCTAAATCCACCATCACCAAAGATTTGACATTGGGATGCTTCAAAACTTCTCGCGGTGTTGCACCTTCCCCACCACCAATAATTAACACTCGTTGCGGATTGGGATGAGTCATCATTGCTGGCTGTACCAACGCCTCATGATACAGATACTCATCGACCTCAGCCGATTGAATCGTATCATCCAACACCAGCACGTCACCGTAAGCTGCTGTTTTGGCAAATTCCATCGCTTGAAACTGAGTCGATTTAGCCTCCATACCTCCGACTCGCCGCAACAGGCGAATTTCCTCTGAGGTTGTCTGATCGCTCAGCCAGCTACTAAATTCTAAGCTCATATTTGATGGATTCCTGATGTCTATTTTGGTAGTGGCGCACGGCTGTGCGTCACTACCATTTCTACCTCACTTTCTCAGCATTAAAGGCAACTGCGAGGCTTGAACGATCGCCGGATCGAATCTTTCGTGCAATTGCTTGGACACCCATTTCGGTCGCCAGAGTGTTTCTAATACTTCACCAAAGGGTACGACATCTAAATCGCCACAGGTAAATATGTCTAAGAAACAAGCTCGGTATTCTGGATATGTGTGAATGCTGGCGTGAGACTCGGAAAGCATTAACACAACCGAAACACCGCAAGGTTCAAATTTGTGCTTGAGATGCGCCACAATGGTAGCTCCTACTGCACTAACTGCTCTGACCATATCGCGTTCGATCTGTTCTAGATCGTCCATGTCAGCTTCACAACCAGAAAAATTCAGCAGCAAATGCCGACCGTAAAAATCGAATCGCTTTTCCATAGGGCTAATCTCTTTCTTTACAAAAAATTGTTCTTCCCGAAAACGGTAGTATCACCGCCTGTTAGAGTGTTTGTTGGTTTATGCAAAATTTAGCTAGCAAACTTTAGCTATGGAAATTTTCAGCATCGCAAGATGGTCAGCTTGAGATGTTGCAAAATGTCGCTAGCGGCTTTAATCCCAGATAGGGCTGCTCCTTCCATGTAGCCTTGCCATTCATAGAAAGAATTTGTGTGTTCCCCTGCAAAAAACAGGTTGTCAACTGGCTTGCCTTCGTTACCGCAGATCGTGGTAAATTGCCCTGGCTTGTAACAGGAGTAGCTACCTTGGGCGAGGGGGTTAGCAGTCCAGTTTTCTAGATGTACGAGTAAATCGCCAGCGCGATCGCGTGTTGCTTGGGCGATCGCCCCTGGATAAACTTTTTCCAAATCTTTCAAAAATAGGTGCGCTTCTGTTTGCACGCGATTGGGATCGAGCGTCGCTCCCCTTCTACCACTAGAAAAGTCTACTAATATGGCGCGATCGCCACTTGCTCCAGTAGGGTTTGTTTCCCAAGTGGTTTGATGGTGGGACAAATTAGAGTACGATGCACCGCTACTGCCACGATCTGCCCAAGGACGACCGTTAAAACCCAGCATCATTTTGGCGTGAGTTGCTTGATCGAGTTTATGAATTGCTTCTTGCTTCCAATCTGGTAGTTCTAAGTTTGCGTCTAGTTCGACTTGACGCAGTAATGCAAAAGGAATTGCTAACACTACGGCATCGTATGCGACATCAATCGTGCGATCGCCGTTGTCGAAAGTGACTTCTATGCGGTTTGTTGAATTCTTGCGTACCCTCACCAGTCTCATCCCCAACTCAATCTGTCCTTGGAGTTCTTGGCTTAATCCTCGGACGATTTGCTCGTTACCCTCAACGATGTGATAACGCTCGTCACTAAAAATTTGAAAGGGAGAAGCTTGTGATGTTTCAATGTCTCGTACCACCAACAAAAAATTCAGACAGCTTTGATCTTCCAACTCCAGCCCATATTCTGCCATATAGGCTGCATTCATCGCAGCCTTAATTGTATCTCCTACTTGGTGTTTTTCTAGATATTCCAATAAATTGATTTTGTCAAACCGTGCGTCCGCCGACGTAAAGCAATCTACAGTTGGCATGGCGGATATTTCTTGTAAATCTCGCGTTATTTCAGCTAGAAACGCTTGATATTCCTCTAAAATCGCCAATTCAGTGTAATGCTGTCCGTTGAAATAGCAAGCGAATTCTCCTGGCTGCTGAGACACGTCTTCCAGCGTGAGTTGAAATTGTCGCGCCCAGCGCAGGATAGTTTTGTTTTGGCTGTCGATGAGTTCTCCACCCCGTTCGATGACTTGGTGAGGAAATTTCGCGGCTCCAGGGAATGTTTTACCCAGCGAATAGCAACGTCCGCCGACGCGATCGCTCGCTTCGTAAATTGTGGCAGAGATGCCTTGCTGTTTTAGTTCGTAGCCACAAGCTAAACCTGCCAATCCCGCGCCTACAATGCCAATTTTGACATCTCGCTCCCCCTGAGGCGAGACGTAAGAGCGCTCTAGCTGCATCGCTACGTTCCCCAAAGCCGTTCCCATTAGTTGGGTTTCTCTTTCTCGTACCGTGGATTGAGCAGCGCTGGCTTGCATCTGAGCTATCTGTTCGATACCCTGACTGATTGAGAGATGATTTTTTTTGGCGTAAATTCCGATTTTTATAGCACGTTTAAGGTCTTGAAACAACAATGAACGACCCATAGATCTCTTTTAAAAGTTTGATTGAAGTTGTTTAGGTACGATCGGGCTTTGACTAGTGGCTGTAGTGGCGATCGGGAAAACACGTTTAATTTTACTGCCCTGTCAAAATTTTTTATAGTACTTAATTTAGATGAAGCGATCGCTGAAGCATCTGCTTAGCATTCTCCTGCACTCAAAAGAATAATTCCGGCAACAATCAAAGATACACCAAATAGGTTGCCATGAGAATAGCTTTCGCGAAAAAGCAAAGCTCCAACTAAAAATGCCAAAATAAATTCTAACCCAACCACGAAAAGATAGGTGACTCCTAAACTAGAGTCGTTCATGGCTATGGCTTCAATACTAGCCCCGGCAATTAAAAAGAAATAAACTAGCAAACTAGGCACGAGTTCAGATAGTCCCTTGGAAAGTTTCATATACATGCCACCCAAGGTATAAGCAAATGCGGCAACTAACACCATCATTAAATACATAAACTCGCTCCTTTAAAATTGAAATTTTACAACCAGACTTTTTTGTTGTTTTATAGCCTAGTGAATTCAGCTATATTTATTATTTCTACTATCAAATAAATTGACTGTTTTACATAAAATCTTCGCACTCTTATATCGCGTCAATACTCAACAACTGTCAAAAAACTTTCAAATTTTTTTTAAGTTTTTCAAAATCCTTAAAAAATATATATTAGATTCATTATTGGAACCACAGTATTTTTACGGGCAATAGTTAAAAACAAGCTGAACTTTAAGAAAAATTTGCGAGTCGATTCAGTGAAAATGCCGATTTAACGAAATACGGAACTTCCACGGACTGCAAAAACGATTGTTCGACTAGAAATCAGCTACTAATTACGGAAAAGTCGGATGCTAAATCCGATTATCTTCATAGAGATTTAATCCTGAACCCCTTTAGTAGCGGTAGCTTCAGCAGAACGGTTTTTGAGATAGTTTTACAAGAAGAGAGTTATCTATTCCTAGTTGCTGACAGTCATAAATTTATAATTTCTTTATGTTTGCGAGGGTTGAAATCGAGTAGTGATTAACTTCGATCGGCAAGTTATTAGTTGTTCTTATTAGAGTTAAAAAATAATTTTATCGATTAGTACAGTTAATTACCTAAAATTTGCTGTACGGCTTATAACGAGAGGTGATATTGTTGCTGTCTCTAGCTATACATTAGACCTCCTGCATGAATCAAAAAATCATGGATGTCATTCTGTTGGCGAAGCCTTCCCGAAGGGTACGCAACGCAGTGTAGTGAAGAATCTCCCAGATGTTTCGCTTCGCGTGTGGATGACAATTCAAGTATTCACGCAGGAGGTCTATTTAGCATCGATTAACAATGCTGGTACAGCCTGGTAATAGTAATTACATAGTTGAAAAAGGCGATTTTAAAGCTGTAAGTCTTCAGTGTTCTGCTTTTTGTTTTCTTGCACTGACACTCAAATCTTTCTAAAGACTCACAGATATCGGTCTTAAGATAGGCGATCGCCACCTCGAAAATCTGACTGACGAGCGATGTTAGATCTCTCGTTCATCCCACAAGCTATACGTATAAATACTTTACATCCTGCTTATAGCAGACATTACAGTAGTTTTAGTAGGAGATTGATATGAGCATCGAAAAAAGAGTTGAAGCAGTTGCTAAGAACGTTGAAGGCAAAGTTCAAGAAGCGATGAGCGAGCTGACAGGCGATCCCAAAGATAAGTTGGAAGGACAAGCAAAACAAGAGGATGCAGCCACAATGCACGCTCAAGAAGATGTTAAAGATAAAGCTAAAGATTTCATCGACAAAACTTTTTAAGCGTCAAACTCTCAAGAGTTAGGCGCGATCCAAATTGGCAAGGGATCGAGTTGTCTCTTGCCTTGTTTTATTGGGAGTCGGTAGGGGCGAGTTTCTAAACCTGCCCGTATAGGAGTTGGGAGTGGAGGGACAAGGGAGACAAGGGAGAGGGGGGAGACAAGGGAGAGTCGCCCAGATGAGGGAGAAAGAAATTTACAATCCCTCTCCATACCCAACACCCCATACCCCACTTACCACTAGCCACCAGTCACTAGTCACTGTTAACTGACAACTGATAACTGACGGTCGAGTTGTTCGATCGCGCGATCGAGTAGTTCTAACCCCTCACTCACAGATTCAATAACGCTGAGTTGTCCCCGTAATTCAGCTGCACCGTTAAAACCTTTAGCATACCAGGTCATGTGTTTGCGGGCTTGACGCACACCGCGATCGCCCTTGTATTCCCACAGTGCTTGAAGATGTTCTCTAGCACATTGCAAGAGTTCGACTGGTGTAGGAGACGGTAATTCTCGCCCTGTCTTGAGAAAGTAATCTACTTCTCCAACTAAAAACGGATATCCAAGCGTCCCTCGCGAACACATCACCCCATCTGCACCTGTCTGTTCCAAACACTTCACTGCTGCTGCTACCGAAAAAATATCGCCATTGCCAATTACAGGAATCGACAGCACTTCCTTTACCCGTGCAATCCATTCCCACTTTGCCGCACCGTTGTAGCCTTGGGCGCGGGTACGCCCGTGAACGGTAATCATTTGCGCCCCCGCATCTTCCATCCGCTTGGCAAAGTCTAGGATGGTTATTTCTTTATCCGTCCAACCAATGCGAGTTTTTACCGTCACTGGTACATCGACGGCTTGCACTACAGAACGGACAATCGCTTCCGCAACTTCTGGTTGTCGCAACAGTGAAGAACCACCACCATTTTTGGTAATTTTATTGACCGGGCAACCCATATTAATATCAACTGTATCTGCCCCCTCTTCAACAGCTTTGATGGCTGCTTCTGCCAAAAAGTCAGGGCGACAGTCAAATAATTGAATGCTAATCGGTTTTTCCTGCGGTTCTACCTCCATAATTTTAGGCAGCTCTTTGACATAGTGCAGCCCTGTAGCATTCACCATTTCGGTGTACATCATTGACTCTGGAGCATAGCGGCGCACTAAACGGCGAAACACTAAGTCAGTTACACCCGATAGCGGTGATTGTAAGACTCGACTATTAACTTCAAACGAGCCGATTTTAAGAGGTGTTGAGAGTCTAGCTTGCAAGCTAGGAGATAGAGCAACCATAGGAACGAAAGGAGTTAGAGTTTCTACTTTAACGATAAAGAGCGTTCGTTTCGCGCGATCTAGTCTTCATTTTGCGCGATCGCTAATAAATCTTAGCAAAAGCAAATTAAAGGATATATATAAATATTACGAAATAATTCTCGTGATTGCGAATAGTTTGCAAGTTCCGAAATAATGAAAGATGAAAATAATTAAAATTTCCATTCACTGCGATCGCATCTGCTTGAAACTGTTGTTGCATGACTTGGCAGGCTCATCGTAACAGTTTTCTCCATTGAAGCGATCGAAATTGGTAAAGAGGGAATCCCCATCTTTGCAGCGCTGTTTCACGTCCGAATTTGGCTTGGAAGTCAAGATCGTTCTTTCATTTTTGAGCGCTTAATTTGAAGTTTTGTAACAGAAGCTTTTTCACAAGCTATCTCGACTTTCAGTAGACCGATTTGAAAGTGAGGACAATAAATAATGATCGAAACTGCAAGCGATCGCAAAGCCCAATATCCTTGGTGGGCTGGTAATGCGCGCCTAACTAATTTATCAGGCACATTTTTGACTGCTCACATTGCCCATGCTGCGATCGTATCCTTTAGTATTGGTGCGCTGATACTGTTAGAAATTAATCGATATTCTCCCGACCGTCCGATGTCAGAACAAGGGTTGTTTCTCTTACCTCGACTGGCTACACAAGGTTGGAGTCAGGTTTCTGACGGTCAAGTGACTGACACTTATCCCTTTTTTGCTTTTGGAGTTGTACTGCTTGTTTCCGCCGCAGTTTTTACAGCAGGCACTTTATTTCACCGCTGGCAAGTTCCGGCAAGCTTAGAAGAGTCCAAAAATCCTCTAGCGCGGCAATATCATTTTAGTTGGGACGACCCCAAAAAATTGAGTTTTATTTTAGGAAATCACTTGATTTTCTTAGGAATAGGGGCTTTGTTGTTAGTAGCAAAAGCCATGTTTTTTGGCGGACTTTACGATGCTAATATCGGACAAGTGCGCGTCGTTACCGATCCCACTTTAAGTCCTGGAATAATTATAGATCGCATCGGTCATCTTTTTGATGTCAACAATCTCGAAGATGTTGTTGGCGGTCACATTTATGTTGGTGCGCTGTTAATTGTGGCAGGAATATGGCACATGATTAGCGAACCGTGGGATTGGGTCAAACGACGTTTTCTCTTCTCTGGTAACGCCATTCTTTCTTACTCTCTATTTAGTCTTGCTTTGACAGGATTTGCTGGCTCTTACTTTTGCGGATTTAATACCCTCGCCTACCCAGTTGAGTTTTATGGTGCGCCCTTAAGCCTCAAATCGTCCTTATTACCGCACTACTTTGACCCAAACCAATTAGAACCTACAACTCGCGTTTGGTTGGCAAATACCTACTTTTACCTATCGTTCTTCACTCTTCAAGGTTCCCTTTGGCATTTTGGATTGGCATCTGGCTACTTTGAACCCGTTCTACAATCTTGGAAAGCAGCTTTCTCGGAAATTAGAACTGCAAATGTAGCGTATCAGCGATCTTTCAGCCATCAGCCTCAACCCAATTGGAATACATTCTATGAATCTCCTCAAGTTGAGCTTCAGCCAGCTTTTGCTTACCAAGAATCTGCTCAAAAATCTTTGAACTATCTTTACGAACCCTCTTCAAATTCAGTTGCATCCACAAGGACAAAATTACAGCCCAATCATCGACAAGTGCTTTACCAATTCAACTATCCCAATGACGAAGAAAAGACTTTTTACGAAAGCTCTAGTCGTGAGGGAAAATCGAAATTAGAATACCCCTCACCCATGCCTCAGAATCTTTACGAGACTACTTACCAAAAACAAAAATCTAGCAAGTTGTATGGGGGTTAACAGCTATCAGTGTAAAGACGTTACATGTAACGTCTGTACAAAGTTATCAGTTATCGATGGCTGGTGACTGGTGGCAAGATACAGGATCTAAAAGCCCCCCTTGTTAAGGGGGGTTGGGGGATCTAAACGACCCCCTTATTAGGGGGGTTGGGGGTAACTAAAAGCCCCCCTTGTTAAGGGGGTTGGGGGATCTAAACGACCTGGTAACTAGCTACCAGTCACTGACTTAAACCACTACAAATGTGGTCTAAATGCGTCCCAACTTCTTGCCCAGCTTCCGCACCAACTAAACGAGTCGTGACTTCCTTTAATGCTTGAATTGCTTGCACGGTGGGTTGAATCGGAACACCCAGAGTACTGAAAGTTTCCTTCAACCCAAAAAGAACCCGCTCTTCAATAATGGAAGGATCGTCAGCTAACATAGCGTAGGTAGCATAACGCAAGAATAGGGTTAAATCGCGAATGCAGGCTGCATAGCGACGAGTGGGATACATATTACCCCCAGGACAGGTGATATCTCCATATAGGAGCGAATTTGCTACCGCTTGGCTAACAATACTAGAGGCATTTTCACTGATAGTAGCAGCTGCTTTGACGCGCAACTCTCCTGTTTGGAAATATTTTCTCAACTTTTCCAACTCAGGTGTATCGAGATATTTACCTTGTCGATCCGCAGGATTGATAACAGAAGTAATCGTGTCTTGCATAATTTTTTCTCCAACTGATTGCTTCGTTTTTAATTGCAGAATTTATGTGCTGAAAGTTTGATGTTTTGAGTTGTCTAAACCTTAACAAGGGCAAACTCCAATTACCTCACCAAAACTTAATACATGGCTCGGATTAAATAATCGAAATAAGGTTTGACAAGATCGGCTTCTTCGCGACTCATTAAACCTGTAGCAACCTCTTTTAAAGAGCGCATACAACTGCCAATGTTACTGACAGGAACACCCAGGGATACATACATTTCCCGCATTCCATTTATGCCGATATCATCTAAGGGTTTCATGTTCCCAGCTAATACGGCATATGTAATAAGTCGGAGATACCAGGCTTGATCTCTTTGACATAAGGCAGTTTTTTTCGGATCGCCGCTGTTGCTAGGAGTATTTGGTATCACCTTCCAAAATCTTTGGCTACCCTCTTGGACAATTTTTTGCTCGTTTTTCGATAGGATTTGCGCTACTTTAAGTCGCGTCTCTCCAGTTTTAAAAAAATCTTGTAGTTTATCTAATTCCGTGCGGCTAAGAAAGCGATCTGCTTCATCAGACTGAGCTATAACTTGGGCAACAAGGCTCATTATTTTATCCTCCGGTGAGATAGGACGAAACTAGTTTCCTCTAAAACAATTGTTGACTTTATTGTTGCAAAAGTCATTAGCATTTTTCACAACTTAATAAACAATTTTATAACTTAACAAATAGGGTATTTCTTGTTTGAATATAGATTAATTTCTATAGTAAAAATTCTAGGCTTGGGTTTCAATATTGATTGACTTAACTCTCATATAACAATAGAGTTTGGGTTATGAAACCCTGACAAATTCTATTGCTAAGCCATTAGTAAAAATGAGCGATCGCAATCCTACGATCTTATATCGATACAGTACGAGTTGTAGAGAGCGATCGCCAGAATATTACAGCAACATAGTGCATCAACGTATAGGGTGTATAGCTATGCATCCTGAATTTTTGCGTAGTTAAAATTACTGAGTTGAAGTCAATTCAAACTTTTGTCTAATGCCATCAAATTTTCAAGCGCATTATTACTGAGATATTGAACTATCACATCAATATTTATTGTCTACCTCTATAACAAAAATCGGCAAACCTTCTGAAGCTTCCCTCATATTCATCAGGCTAGCTTGGACATGAAAAATTCATAAATTGAATTATGTCTAGGCTACTAATTAGTCAATATCATGCTGAAGTAGATAAAGTAATTCAATACGGTGGTTCGCGCAAAGAAACTTCTATTCGGGTGGCTTTTCAAAACTTACCTAACGAATATTGCAAACCGAGAGAATTTTACCTAATTCCCGAATTAGACTACAAAACTAGAAATGGCAAACTTGTCTATCCTGACGGTACAGTAAAAGACGCTTTGCGCTTAGACTGGGGGTATTGGGAAAGTAAAGATCAATTTGATAATCTAGACGAAGAAATCGATAAAAAGCTGAAGAAAGGCTATCCTGACAGCAACATTCTATTTGAAGATTCCCAGACAGCAGTTTTAATTCAGAGTAGCAATGAAATCTTGCGCGTTCCTATGCGCGATGGAGATGCGTTAGATAAAGTTATTTCCACCTTTATTAATTACGTTCGTCCCGAAGTCAAAGATTTTCGGACTGCAATTGGAGCTTTTAAACAAGATTTACCAAAAATTCTAGATGCGCTACGAGATACAATTGAGCGGCAAAATGAAAGTAATGCAGCATTTAGAGAGTGTAGAAACAACTTTTGGGAGATTTGCAAAAAATCAATCAATCCTGAAGTCACGTTGTTAGATGTGCGGGAAATGATGATTCAGCATATTTTGACCGAAGATATTTTTATTAATATATTTAATGAATCGCAGTTTCATAGAGAAAATAATATTGCACGGGAATTACAGCGAGTTATCGATACCTTCTTTACAGGTGGTACGAAGAAAAACTTGCTCGGTACAATTGAGCGTTATTATGGAGTGATTAGAAGAACTGCGGCGAATATTTACAACCATCATGAGAAGCAGAAGTTTTTAAAAGCCGTTTACGAGAATTTTTACAAAGCATATAATCCGAAGGCGGCTGACAGGTTAGGAATTGTCTACAAGCCGAATGAAATCGTTCGGTTCATGATTGAAAGTGTAGATTATTTAACCCATAAACATTTTGGTAAGATTTTAGCTGATAAAGATGTTGAAATTTTAGATCCGGCTACTGGTACGGGTACTTTCATTACTGAGTTAATTGAGTATTTACCTAAGAATAAACTTGAATACAAATATAAGAATGAGATTCACTGCAATGAGTTGGCGATTCTGCCGTATTACATTGCAAACTTGAATATCGAGTTCACCTATAAACAAAAAATGGGTGAATATCAGGAGTTCGATAATATCTGTTTTGTCGATACGCTTGAACATACCAGTTTTCATGAGAAGCAACTAGATATGTTTGCGCTATCTGTGGAAAATACTGCGAGGATTAAGCGCCAGAATGACAAAACTATTTCCGTAATTATTGGTAATCCTCCATATAATGCTAAACAAGGGAATTTTAATGAGAATAATGCTAATCGCACGTACACAGCGATAGACAAAAGAATTAAAGATACATATATTAGAGAGAGCAAAGCTCAGAACAGAATCGTTGTATATGATATGTATACTCGATTTTTACGTTGGGCATCGGATCGTTTAGGTAAGAATGGCGTTGTATCATTTATTACAAATTCGTCTTTTATCAATGGTAGAACTTTTGATGGATTTAGAAAAATAGTTGCTGATGAGTTTAGCGAAATTTATCTCATTGATTTAGGTGGAGATGTAAGAAAGAATCCCAAACTCTCAGGTACTACACATAATGTTTTTGGAATTCAAACAGGTGTTGCTATATGCTTTATGGTGAAAAAAAATTTAGAGACGCGCTTTAGCGCGTCTCTAAATTCCTGTAAAATCTTTTATAGTCGCTGTTCAGAATTTGATACAGCCGAAGCTAAGTTACATTTTTTATCTACGAATAAATTTATTCAACTTGATTTTGAACATATTACACCAGACAAAAAACATAACTGGATTAACCAGGTCGAGAATGATTTTGATAATTTAATACCTTTAGTTGATAAAGATGTAAAAACTGGAAAAGCTCAACAAGCAGTGTTTCAAGTCTTTTCAAGAGGAATTGCAACTCAGCGTGATGAATGGGTATATGACTTTTCATCTCAAACGCTAACTGAAAAGATGAGCTATTTTATAGAGGTATACAAAAATAAACTTGCTGGCTTCAACGAGGATAGATTAGATATTAAGTGGGATAGAGAACTTACGAAATATTTAGAGCGACGTATAAGTAAGAGCTTTGATACTCAAAGTATAAAGCAAAGCATATATAGACCGTTTGTTAAAATGAGTCTTTACTTTGATAAGCATTTTAATGGAATGACTTATCAATGGCTCGATCTTTTTAATAAAAATGATCCCGATAATAAATATATAGCTGTTTCAGCAATCGGAAATACCAAATCATTTCACTGCTTAGCTAGCAATACAATAATTGATTTACATCTAACAGGTGATTCTCAATGTATTCCTCTCTACCGCTACGACAAAGAAGGAAACCGCATTGACAACATTACCAACTGGGGATTAGAACAATTCCAAAACCATTACAACGACTCTGCAATTACCAAACTCGATATTTTTCACTATACCTACGCTGTATTACACAATCCCGAATATCGAAAAAAATACGAACTCAACCTAAAACGAGAATTTCCGCGCTTACCCTTCTATGAAGACTTTCATAAATGGGTGAACTGGGGTAAACAGTTGATGGATTTACATATCAATTATGAAACCGTCGAATCTTATCCTCTAAAACAAATTGATATACCCTGCGGAGATAATACACGTACACCTAAACCAAAGTTGAAAGTAGACAAAACTAAAGGAAGCATCATTTTAGACGAAAACACAACTTTAGAAGGCGTACCTAAAATTGCTTGGGAATATCTTTTAGGCAACCGTTCCGCCATAGAATGGATTTTGGATCAATACAAAGAAAAGAAACCCAAAGATCTGACAATTGCCGAAAAATTCAATACCTATCGCTTTGCAGATTATAAAGCCCAAGTCATCGATTTACTGTCAAGAGTCTGTACGGTAAGCGTAGAGACAATGAAGATTGTTCAGCAGATGAATAGTTAATGTAAACATAGTACAATTACAAAATATAGGCGAATAGAATTCGCGGAAATACACAGGCAAAGTTCGCCTTTGCGGACTGAAGACAAATTTAATTAAGAAATGTAGTTATGCATTACAAAGTTAGTATCGTAATTGAAAAAGATGAGCATGGCTACTATGCTTATTCTCCTGGTTTAGAGGGTTGCCAAACTCAAGGTGATTCATTGGAAGAAGTAAAAGCAAATATTCAAGAAGCAGTTGAACTCTACCTAGAAACACTCTCAGACGAGGAAAAACGGGATGTTTTCAATAAAGAGATATCGACAATGACATTAGAGGTACAAGTTGCCTAGGTTACCGCGATTGACTGCCCAAGAAGCAGAAAAATTATTGTTTGATGCTGGATTCATCTTGCTCAGAACAAGAGGAAGTCACAGAATTTATTTTAAAGAAGATACCAGGGTTGTAATTCCTTTCCATGCTGGCAGGGTATTACATCCTAAGATCGTGAAACAAGTACTTGAAGCGATCGCTCCCTCTGAAAAAAATTCACTACAGTGCTTGACAAGCTAGAATAGACATGGCATGATGATAAATCGTCCGACTAAGGGACTGTAGTTCAATTGGTTAGAGCACCGCCCTGTCACGGCGGAAGTTGCGGGTTCGAGCCCCGTCAGTCCCGTTAAAATGTATTGATGTAGAGACGTTCAATGTAACGCCTCTACATTGGTTTAACCTAAATCACCTGGATCTATGATTCGCGTTCGTATTGCTCCCAGTCCTACTGGTAACTTACACATCGGTACAGCAAGAACCGCAGTATTTAATTGGCTGTTTGCCCGCCATCACGGGGGACAGTTTATTTTACGGGTTGAGGACACGGATACGGAGCGATCGCGCCCTGAATATACTCAAAATATTCTCGACGGTTTAAACTGGCTCGGTATGCACTGGGATGAAGGTCCCATATTTCAATCAGATCGCCTAGATATCTACAAGCAACGAGTACAAGACTTACTCGATAAAGGCTTAGCATATCGCTGTTATACCACCGAAGCAGAATTGGAAGAAATGCGGGCAGCGCAAAAAGCCAGAAACGAAGCACCCCGCTACGATAACCGCCACCGAAATTTAACCCCAGAACAAGAAGCAGCTTTTACGGCTGAAGGTCGTCATCCTGTGATTCGATTTAAGATTGACGACGATCGTGAAATTGTCTGGAACGATTTGGTACGGGGAGAGATGCGCTGGCGAGGAACTGACTTGGGCGGCGATATGGTTATTGCACGTCGCTCGGAGGATGGTAACATCGGTCAGCCCTTATATAACTTTGCCGTTGTCGTGGATGACATGGATATGAACATTACCCATGTGATTCGCGGTGAAGATCACATTGCCAATACAGCCAAGCAAATTCTACTTTACGAAGCTTTTAACGCAAGCGTGCCAGAATTTGCCCATACGCCCTTAATTTTGAATATGACAGGGCAGAAACTTTCTAAGCGAGATGGGGTGACATCCATTTCTGACTTTAAGAAAATGGGTTTTGTCGCAGAGGCGATCGTCAATTACATGACATTATTAGGATGGTCGCCACCGGATTCTACCCAAGAAATATTTACCTTAGAAGAAGCTGCAAAGCTCTTTAGTTTCGATCGCGTGAATAAAGCTGGGGCAAAATTTGACTGGGCAAAACTAGATTGGATTAACAGTCAATACCTGCACAGTATGCCCGTAGATAAGTTAACCGATCTGCTGATACCCTATTGGCAAGAGGCAGGATACGAATTCGATCCGGTAAGCGATCGCGCTTGGTTGGAAAAAATTACAGCCTTAGTTGGTGCGAGTTTGACGCGGCTACCGGATGCTGTGGATATGTGTCGGTTATTCTTTGTCAAATCTGTAGAATTCAGCGCCGAAGCAACCGAACAACTCAAGCAAGCGGGGGCTGATAATGTGGTTCAAGGAATTATCACTGCTCTGGATGGCAGGGCTGAATTAAGCGCAGACAGCACCCAGGAGATTATTAAACAGGTGATGAAGGAGCAAAACGTCAAAAAAGGCTTGGTGATGCGATCGCTCCGTGCTGCCCTCACTGGTGACTTACACGGTCCCGATCTCGTTGAATCGTGGCTGATTTTGCATCAGAAAGATTTAGATAAACAACGGTTGCAAGAGGCGATCGCGAAGTAAGAAGATCCCCCTAGCCCCCTTAAAAAGGGGGAACAAACATTTCAAAGCCTCCCTTGAAAAAGGAAGAACAAGCATTTCAAAGTCCTCCTTTTTATGAAGAGAATCAGCATTTCAAAGTCCTCCTTTTTATGAAGAGAATCAGCATTTCAAAGTCCCCCTTTTTAAGGGGATTTAGGGGGATCTAAAACGAGGGTAGAAAAGTATGCAAACTCGTCAACTTTACCTTCCAGAAATGGGCTGCGGTACGTGGGCATGGGGTAATCGCTTGCTCTGGGGCTACGATGAAAGCATGGACGACCAGTTACAAGCAGTATTCGATCTCTGTGTCAGCAATGGCGTGACTTTATTCGATACAGGTGATTCTTATGGTACTGGGCGCTTAAACGGACGCAGCGAAATGCTGTTGGGGCGATTTGCGAGAGAATATCAGGGGACTGGGAAAGAAAATATTTGTATTGCCACTAAACTAGCTGCTTATCCCTGGAGATTGACCCGTCAATCGATGGTTAAGGCTGGTAAAGCTTCTGCTGAACGTTTGGGTAGAAATGTCGATTTGGTGCAAATGCATTGGTCTACAGCTAATTATGCCCCTTGGCAGGAGTGGGCGCTGTTGGATGGTCTTGCCGATTTGTACGAACAAGGTTTAGTCAGGGGAGTTGGTTTATCAAATTATGGTTCCCAACGGCTGAAACAAGTCTATAAAAAGTTGCGCGATCGCGGCGTTGCGATCGCAACACTACAAGTTCAGTATTCGTTGCTATCTACCTATCCCGTTACCGAATTAGGTATTAAAGATGTATGCGATGAATTGGGGATCAAATTAATTGCCTATAGTCCTTTAGCGTTGGGAATCTTGACTGGAAAGTATACTGAGAAAAGTTCATTTCCCAAAGGAATTCGCGGTTTATTATTTCGGCAGCTATTACCAGGAGTGCGTCCGTTGTTAGGATGCTTGCAAGAGATCGCAAGTTCGAGAAATAAAACTATGTCTCAAGTGGCAATTAATTGGTGTATATGTAAAGGCACTATTCCCATTCCTGGAGCGAAAACGGTAGCGCAGGCAAAGGAGAATTTGGGGGCTTTGGGTTGGCGATTGGATGCTAGTGAAGTTGACGCACTCGATCGCGCTGCGGCAAGTACGGATAAGAAAATGGTACAAAATATTTTTCAAACTCAGTGAAGATAAAGTTTTATGTCACGCATCAGCCGTAGGCGAAGCGTAGCGTTAGACGCAAAGAAGCTCGCTAAGTGGATATTTTTCGTAAAAACCTATCTTTATCTGCGTTGCAATTCATATTACAGTAGATTTTTTAAGTTAAAAATAAAACTTAATAGGAGTTTTGCAACAATGTAAAACCTGCTCAAACTCCAATTGATAGAGAGTAAATTAGTTTGCTTATCTCCTACTCGTTTCCGATTGGATTCCTTCTACCAGCTTCACCATCATAGTCGTCAAGCTATCGTATTTCGGTTGCTCTGCAACTGAAGATTTATGGCGACAAAAGATAGGCGCAACTCTTTGCTTGACTTGAGAACCAACAGTAAAACAAATATCTCCATCTTCGTATTCAAATAGAGGAAAAGCACCGTTCCCCCACTCTTTCGCCAGGGATACAGCTCTCCCTAAAGAGATAAATTTGTCGATTTTAGCGTATTCGCTGCGATCGCTTCGATTTGGATATGGTAAGTTGCCTAAAAAGCCGCCATCACTCCATTGATATAATTCGTAAACTTCTGTGGGTAAGTCAAAGGGTAAATCTTTCAGCTTTTGCTTAATTTCTGCGTAACTCAGACCGTCTTCCAATATTGGATAAGCAACACGACCATCGGGAGATTTCGGTGGCACGTAATTTGCGATAAATTCTAGGGCTTCATTTAAAGTAGATACCATCCTCTTCTGCCTCAAAGACTACTGCATTGCATAATACTATCTATGCTGCACCGAACCGGTACATCAAACATCCGCTCTACTGAAGAATTAGCAATATTTTTGGTTTCTTAACGTTTAATTCCTTTAAATCGTTCTTGTGCTGATTGAAACGCCGATCGCATCACGGCTTGAATTTGCTGCGGATCGGGCTTTTTACCTCCCATCAAGTCACCAAAGTAGACACAAGCCCCCTCTCCTAGCGCCCATGTATATGCAGCAGCCCAGGAAGCAGCGATGACGCTACCAAAGCCAGGAATGAATTTAATCAATTCTCGCCCGATTGCCTGTGCCAAGAAACCCCCTGCGATCGCGCTGACTACGCCCCCTGCTTGCGACGGGGTTAATGTCTGTCCGTATAATTTCCCTAAGAGGCTAACCATCGACACCTGTACGGCTGTGAGTACGGGCATGGTAGCAAAGGGTAAAGGTACGGCTGCTAGAGTAGCGGCGGCGATCGCAAAGGCAAGCATGTAGCGCCGTCCCACGTCCCGATAGAGGTTGCCAATTTGCTGACCTGCTTTTTCATCCAATAACTGATAGATTGCCTTAGCTTCGGCTTCTGGGAGCAAATCAGCTAACGTATCTCTCAAGGCTTCTAAACCATAAAACACTGGGTTATAGCCATCTTCTTCTAAGGTAAAGTCGATAAGAACCGCGCGATCGTATAAGCCGCTAAAGTTCTGTTGAATGGCACTAAAGGCGCGAGTCACGACATCAAATTGAGGTGGATAGTCTGGGTGATCCGCTGTCCCTGTAGGATAAACTTCATGCAAGCAACTGACAGCTAGCAAGCAGGGTATATCTGGATATTTCTGGCGCAACGTTTGTGCAATTTGTTTTAAGCTATCGGTAGCAAAATCGTTAATTTTTACCGTGAGAATCAAGACTCTAGCGCAATGGCTAGCTTGTTGCAGATCGCCAATCAGTTCTTGGGCGATCGCTTGCGTCTCTCGATTTACATCTCCCAATCCCACTGTATCGGTAAAAATGAGTAGCGGCAGATCGTTAGTCGGATAGGCATAGCGTTGGGTATGTTGCGTATGAGGGCGAAATCCTTGTCCGACGATTTCGGCTGAAACTCCGGTTAAGCCGCGCACGATCGAACTTTTTCCCGCCTGGGGTTTGCCAATGAGTAAAGCTTCTGTCGTGGGTAGTTCGGCGCGTACCGTCGCTAAAATCTCCGCTACTCGTTCATCGCTGACGCTGAACCAGTTGACTATCGTTTGTGCTGCTCGATCTACAGGCAGAAGTTGCATTATCTTTGCTGTTGTTTGGTTCCAGACAGCATGAATCCCGTCACTCTGAGACTCTTTAACTGTCTCATGTGTGATTCGGTCGGACGAGGGCAATTCGCGATCGCGTTGCTCGGTCATTGACATCAAAACAGGCAATAGGTTCCAATAACATCCTATCGAGCCATGAGGTGCGATCGCACTACCTAAATATTTATCTTCGATCGCTACAGTCAGCGACGCAACTTGTATTGCATGGCGCGATCGCTTGTTTTTGTGAGGAGAGGCGATCGCGCTATATTACTGTTCTACTCAGCCTGTTTCAATTTCTCTATTAAAATAGCCGTGACTTCAGCTTCAGGATCGGGCAGGTCAAAGGGATAAGGCTGAAGATTTGCAGGGTTACGACGGCTCATTAAAACTTCCAAAGCAGCTCGAAATGCTTCATCTTCATTGTACAGAAATATATTGCTTTAGTTCAGCATTTGTCGTTTGGTATAAGTCTGGCATCATGGTACAAAATTCCAGTTTCCATCCTCTTATATTATCAGCGTAATTTCATCAGTCCTTCCAGCCTGGATGTAAAGCGTTTTTAACTTTCGATCGTAACGAAAAACTTGAATTGGCTGGTAGAAATTAGAAAGCACCTGACAAAGGAATACTGTCATTTCTAACTATTTCTGCGTTGACAAGTTACCACTCCTGAAGATACATCAAGTGTAGCGCATCAGAAGTTAGTGAAGTCGCTCAACTGTATTTTTCTTATTCATAATAAGTGCGATCGCATTCTGTTTTAAAACTGGGGATGCGATCGTATTTCTATAGATAATCTTTCGTCATTTTCTCATCGATAATTCAGTGATTTAACGTTCCCCTTCAGCAGCGGTAAGTAACCTCAAACTCAGCACCGACAGTTTTCGACCGTCTGCTGCAAGGGGGTTGTTATGCGGCTGTCTTGTGCTTCGCTAACTTCAGCGCCGACAACAACAAAATTAAACCCAAGATTAAGTACAACAAAGAACTGGATACATACCTTAAAAGACTACTACCGATAAACGCACCCAGAATTGAGCCGAATGCCATTGACCCGATAAAACCTTGCTCTGATTTAACCTCCTTAAGTCTTTGCTGGCTTCTGTATTTGAATAGACCCATCACAATTGTTGGAATGCTGATCGCAAGGCTTAAACTTCCTGCCAACTTAATATCTACTGCAAACAACAAAATGATTGTTGGGATGATTAATTCACCACCTGCCACACCCAACATACTACTGAAGATACCAATGATGATTCCCGCCAAGAATCCAACGCTGATTTTCACAAGGCTCGGCAGTTGAAAACTGCCGAGACTAAAGATGAGATTATGCCCTATCAGTACAATGCTGAGAAAAGTTAGAAAAACTACGACCACTCGATTTAGTACTCGCTCATTGATTCGAGTTGCATAATGAACGCCGACATCCGAGCCGATCAGGGAGCCTGCCAAAATATTGATGATGACTTCCCAGTTTGTAACAACATTTTCCAGACCGACAACACCGCTCCGAAATATAAATGAAAATGTCACTGTGACCAGGCTAACAATGAGATTGATAATAATTGCTTGTAGGGTTCGGTAGTTGAAAATGCTTACTAGAACAGGAAGGCGAAATTCAGCACCGCCCAAACCAATGAGTCCACCAAGAACCCCAACTAAAGCTCCCCAAGCAAACGCCCAGATATTTCGCATCCGATCTCCACGCCGCATAACAGCAGAATTATGAGCGATGGGGTTTGAGGCTGCGGTAATCAACTTAGCAGCACTTGATTTTAGCTACCCCGCAGACAACTTTCGGCTACGCCCTAACCCAGAAACGAAGCCGCATAACTATTGATTATACGGAAAGTTTCCATATAATCTTTTTCTAGATCGAGATATATCAAGCATTACAGCTACTTTTTGTCTGAATATATGGACAATTTCTTTTTTACATCCCTATTCGAGGACTATACCGAATTCTTCCGTATAACTACCCTTCACGAGAGGATTATCTGGAATTTTTCCGTATATCCCTTGGTGTGACACAGAATTTTTCTGTATAACATCCCGATCGCGAGTCTTAAACGGAATTTTTCTGTATAACATCCTATGGAACAGCGTTCGAAAAAGCTGCTCGAACAAGTACAAGACGCGATCCGTCTTAAGCACTATTCTTACCAAACAAAAAAACTTATATTTACTGGATTAGACTGAATCAAAATATTGGGTAAAGCGATCGCATATTCTAAATTTCTTTAATTTTGAGGAGAGGCGACCGTAACAACAAAACTCACGGTTATGACTCTGACGAGAGATTTGAATTGTCTAATTCTGCAAGAGCTATATTTACACAAGCTCGAACGCCTTGCCAGTCGCGCTGTGATAAATGCCTGATACAAACTAAGTTAGCAGAGGAAGGCAACGTCACAATGAAACTCCGAAAAATAGATGCAACCCGTAAACCTGCTACTTGCCAATCCTGAAGTACATAATCGGTTACACCTATCCCAGTCGTTTGTGTTGTAATCAGCCCAATTATTATATCAGGACGATTTGCATAATACGTTGCTGAAGACAAAACGACAGCAGGGCGACGTTTAACACCTGTGACACCAGGAAAATCAACAGTGACAACATCACCTGGATCGAATGTCACTAGGCTAACTCCTCGCTTTCAGGATAGCTCGTTTCAGCATACTGCATGGAAAAAGCCACTAAATCAAGTCGATCTTGCTCTGTCCATGTATCGCTTTGGTCAACAAGCTCGGCATCGTGTTGTACGAGATCGTTTAAAATCAGTGTTGCCAAGCGTAACCGCTCTGCTGGTGACAAAGTGCGAATAACTTGAGTATAAATTTCTTGGATGGTGGTTGACATATTAAATCTTCAATACCCCTCATCCTAATCTAAACCTGTAATCGCTACTTTATTTGCTTGTAGCGTAAAGCTGCCACTTTTAATGCTTCGTTTAGTGGCGAATGCGATCGCCCATCCTTACAAAGACAAGCGATCGCATTTAAAATTTAGCTCAATTTTAGAAAGCTATAGCCTACACCGGAACCCCAATTCCTACTAGTTTCTCGCTCAAATCCCACATTTTTCTTGCCTTTTCATCATCGCGGGCTTGGGGCGAAACTTTTTGTACGAATGACTTGCCCTCTTTCTTCTGACGATTTCCCCAACTCCAATAAGCACCAGATTGCTTGTACTCAGGATCGATAACTACAGCAGCTACCCGTTCGCCAGCCAACTCCTGAGATACATATCCTCCCGTGATGTGTTTTTGAAACAATGGGAAGAGTTTTTGAAACAGCGGATAGTGGTTGCGGAACAGTGGTGTATCGGCAACACAACCAGGATAAAGAGACGTAAAAGTAATTCCTGTAGAGTCATGATAGCGACGGTGTAGTTCCCGCATTGTCAACACGTTACACACTTTACTATCTTTGTAAGCTTTGACGGGTTCAAATTTCTTGCCGTCAATCATCGAAATTGGTGCTTTAAATCCAGCTGCAAAACCATCTAAATTCCCTAAATCTGGACGCGGTGGAATCTTCCCACCCAGTTCGTCTGGATTGTGGGTTACGGTTCCCAAAATGACGAGCCTTTTATCCGTAGCTGGCGAATTCTTCAAATCCTCTAACATGAGGTTGCATAGGAGAAAATGACCGAGGTGATTGGTAGCAACGTTTAACTCATATCCTTCTGGGCTGCGTAATGGCTCCTTGAGTAAGGGCATATAGATTGCTGCATTGCACACCAGAGCATCTAGGCGTCTGCCTGTTGCCCGAAAGTCTTTGACAAACTGTCGCACGCTCTCTAAACTAGCTAAGTCCAGATGGATGACCGTATAGCTATCTTCCGGTATGCTGACACTCTGAGCCGCAGCTTTTGTTTTGGGTATATCCCGACATCCCATAACGACATACCAACCTCGTTTAGCGAAGGCTTTTGCTGCATACAAACCAACACCCGAAGAAGTTCCTGTAATAACAACGGTCGATTGCTGTTGTGCCATTTTCTTAAATCATTATTAATCGCGTTTTCTATTTTTTAGGATCTCATATCAGTGGATCGCTAGTGCTAATGTTTCTAAGTATTGCAATACGATCGCCACAAATATGAAAGCGATCGCCATACTTGTGAAAAATTGCTATTCTCTATTCATCCTGCCTAGTTGTTTTGGTTGAGCAGCACGACTTTGTAGCTGCCAAAATTCTTTAAGATTTCTGTATGTGCCGTTAATTCTGTTAAAGCTGACTCCACAGCACTGTTATGAGAGTCACCTTCCAAGTCAATAAAATAGAGATATTCTCCTAGCGATCGCTTAGTCGGACGAGACTCAATCCGGCTGAGATTGATATTTCTTTGGGCAAATACCTGAAGCGGTTTTACCAATGCACCTGGAACGTTGGCGGGTAAACTAAAAGCTAGAGACGTGTGACTGCCTACGGTTGAGGACTGACGACTGAGTACCCAAAACCGCGTGCAATTATCGGGATAGTCAGAGATACCACTAGCTAACACGGGTAAGTTATAAAGTTTTGCTGCCCGTAGAGAAGATATTGCCCCCGCAGTTTTCTCCCGCTCTAAGTGCTGTAATGCTTCAGTTGTAGAATTTGTCGGAATCAATTGGACATGTGGCAAAAATTGCGTGAACCACAACTGACACTGTGCCAGTGCTTGAGGATGAGAATAGACGACTTGCAGCGTATCCAGACTTTGAGCGTGGGAAAGCAAAACATGGGCAATTGGCAAGACTAAAGCTAGTTGAATTTGTAGAGTATCCAACAGCCACATCATATCTAAAGTGACGGCAACACTGCCCTCAATCGAATTCTCGACTGGTACGACAGCAATCTGTGCTTCTCCTTGCGCCACAGCCTTGAGAGTTTGAGGAATGCTGGGGTAGGGATGCAAGACTGTCTCTTGTCCTTCCTGTTGCAATCGATCGCGATAGGCGATCGCAGCTTGTTCGGAATAAGTGCCACTGGGTCCCAAATGGGCGATCGATACGGTCATGTTCGCCTGCTAGCGCCGCTAAAAGTCATAACTCAATATAGCAGGGAGCAGAGGAGCTAAGGGGAGACAAGGGGGACAAGGGAGCAATTCTAGCCACTAGTCACCAGCCACTAGCCACTGATTTGAGCAAAGAACTTCATAGTACTTTATAATCATTAACAAGTGTAAAGATTACCTTCATGATTCGTTCATCTTTTGGACTGAATTCCAGTAGGATGAACTCATGGGCTTAAAGAAACTATAAATTCTCTCTATAGGCAACATTGCAACCCATGTATACTCGGTTCACCGCCTCTCAGTCTGTAGAAATTGTTGTCCCAGAACAACCCGTACCGATCCAACACTACCTGCGTCAACCCCAACGTTTGGTAAAAGCTCTGGTAGACCCCAGCCGGATCGAGCAGTTAGATTGTGAAAGCTTTCGGTTGAAGATCCGTCCGCTCTCATTTATGACCCTGAACATTCAACCAACCGCAGATTTGAAAGTGTGGACGGAACCGAACGGTACGGTGAATTTGCGATCGGTTGCTTGTGAAATTTTAGGGTTAGATTACATCAACCAACGTTTTGAATTAAATCTTCAAGGTCATTTATCTCCATATCAACATCAGAATATTACCCTACTGAAAGGTAAGGCGGATTTAGAGGTAAAGGTTGAACTGCCCTTTCCTTTGAATATGACACCCCAACCAATCGTAGAGACTACTGGCAATGGCTTACTCAAAAGCGTGTTGGTGACGATTAAGCAACGATTGCTACATCAACTTTTAACCGACTATCGCAGCTGGGTCAACGACAATCAGAATCAGTTACCAGTCACCAGTTACCAGTTACCAGTAAGCGAGGCTTAAAGCGATTGGTGCGTGGGGAGAATTCGGAATTCGGAATTCGGAATTCGGAACTAATGCGTGAATTGCTCCTCTGCTCCTCTGTTCCCCTGCTCCCGACTCCCGACTTTCTTCAGTTGGCAGGGACGAAAAGTCAGCCGATGCAAGCGACAGGGACCGTGTTGTTGCAATCCCTCAATGTGTCGCTGAGTGCCGTATCCTTTATTTGTGACTAAATCGTACTGGGGATATTTGACTGCAAGGCGAGTAATTAGGGCATCGCGCCACACTTTAGCGACGATACTAGCAGAAGCGATCGCCAAAGATTGCTCGTCTCCTTTCACGATCGCTTGTTGCGGGATCAATAAATCTTTAATGGGTTGTCTACCATCGACTAAGCATAGTTCGGGCTGAATTTTTAGTTTCAGGACTGCCCGTTTCATGGCTAGTAACGATGCTTGCAAGATATTAATGCGATCGATTTCGGCAGAGGTCGCAAAACCAATCCGCCAATCAAGTGCTACCTGACAAATATGGGCTGCTAATTTCAAACGGCGATCGCGCGATAGTTTTTTGCTATCTCTAATCTGGGCTGCTACTAATTCCTTCAAGGCTGATGGAGGTAAAACTACTGCCGCTGCTACCACTGGACCAAATAAAGCACCTCTGCCTACTTCATCCACTCCAGCTATGAGGATAGAGTATCGATCGCTTAACCCTGAGTCAAAGTCCTGGGTAATGCCATTTTGAATTTTAGATTTTTGAACTTTAGATTTCAGCTTTTGAATGGACGATGACTCAGGCATAATAGTCAATCGAAAAAAGTAGGTGGGCATCGCCCACCCTACACTATACACAAGCCCCCTTTTTAAGAGGGGTTGGAGAGATCTTTACACAGAATCTACTCGTCACCATCTGCCGAAGAACGACGGCGACGGCGACGGACTGGAGTTTTGCGATCGGTTTCGCTGTCTTCTAGCGCTGGTAGTTCCGATTCAGTGTTTTCAGAAATTGCAGCTATAACCGGAGGATCGGCAGCAGCCACGCTGTCAATGTTAATGGTAGATACTTCTGAATCGGACGTTGTGCCATTTTCACTTTGAGGCAAAGGAGGTGCTTGCCCGGGCAAAACGACTTGCACGATCGCAGATTTGGGATTTTTCACTTCCCTGTCTAAGCGTACTAGGGGCGATACGCCCATGACGGCGTAAATTTCCTGTTCCTCGGGTGTCATTTCCACCACAATTGTTTCTGGTGGATCGATCGCGACTTTGACGGGTTCCGGCTTTATGGGTTTAGACCGCTCTGGTTTTTCTACCCAGCCACGATGGTCGCGACTTAGCGTTCCGCCTGCAGCATCGCGGCGATCGCCATAGGAAACTTCAGTGGCAATTGCCCCTTCCGATTCTACATCTGGTTCTGTATCTCGGTCGTTGAGCAGGGTAAGCGAATTAGTCGCTGCCCGTGGATTTTCTTCTTTATAGCCCCCCTCGCCGATGCGCCGCCGCCGCCGCCGCCGATTATTTCCCGCGTCGCCAATTTCTTGATAATTAGGATGGTTGATCGGCATTAAGTCTTGGCGATCGCTATCGAAATCGTTACTAAAACTTTCTGCTTCCAATCCCCAACTACTACTACTACTAGTACTGCTTTCGCGGGGTTCTACTGACCGAGGGTTAGGCATGACGCGGTATGAGTCCCGCGCTGGCTGTGGGGCTGACCACTCGGGTTCTCGTGCTGCTGATGGCATTGATACTTCTCGTTCTTCCGATTCTCCTGGCAGGTGTACGACATGTCCTAAGCCGCCGCATGTAGGACAGGTGCGCCCAAAGAGTTCGTAAATATTTTGACCTTGGCGTTTGCGGGTCAGTTCGACTAAACCCAATTCTGACAGTTGGGCAATTTGCGGTCTGGCTTTGTCCGCTCTTAAGGCTTTATTAAAATGCTCTAAGACTTGTAACTGGTCGCGGCGCGATTCCATATCAATGAAATCTACCACGATCACCCCTGCCAGGTTACGCAAGCGCAACTGTCGGGCAATTTCTGTTGCCGCTTCGCAGTTCGTCCACAGTACGGTTTCTCTTGCTGTAGCGGAACGAGTGAAGGAACCAGAGTTTACGTCAATGACCGTTAATGCTTCCGTCGGTTGAATAATGATATAACCGCCAGAAGGCAACTCAACTCGCGGTTTGAGGGCTTCGCGAATTGCGGCATTGATGCGGAAATATTCCAAAATGGGAATGCGATCGCGATGGTGGTCGATCAACAACCCTTGAGGCGGCTGTCCGCCACCCCAGTTCATCAAGTATTGCTTGACCCGCTTGAGTCCGGTAGCAGAGTCTACCACGATGCGATTTACGTCCGAGCCATACATATCTCGCAAGACGCGCTGAATAAAATCGTCATCGCGGTTAAGTAAAGAGGGAGCGCGGGTAGATTGCGCTTTCAATAACACCTCTTCCCACTGTTTTTGGATCGCCTCTAGGTCTTCAATAATTGCTTCTTCTGGCTTGCCTTCGGCTTCGGTACGAATTAACAAGCCCATGCCAGCAGGTTTAATTAAAATTGCTAAAGCCCGCAAGCGGTTGCGCTCGTTTTCATTTCTGATCCGTTGCGATAAGTTAACTCCCCGTCCAAACGGCATCAAAACTACGTAGCGACTGGGTAAAGTGATATTACCCGTGAGCCTGGGTCCTTTATTGCCCGTCGGCTCTTTCATAACCTGGACTAAGACTTTTTGCTGCGGTGCGAGTAGTTCTGTAATGGCTGCCGCAGTCCGTTTTAGCTTTAACGGTCCGAGATCGGTAACGTGGATAAAACCGTTTCGTTCTGAATCGCCAATGTTTACGAAAGCTGCATCTATACCTGGTAAAACGTTTTCTACGACACCGAGGTAAATATCACCAACTTGATGTCGTCCGGTAGCAACGACGAGTTCTTGAATTTGATCTTCTGAAAAAACAGCAGCAATGTGATGCTGCTCTGCTATGATAATTTGTTTTGGCATTCAATTCCCTCAAAAATTCGCAGCATCAGAAGCTTTGAGGTCTCCTCTCTCGCTTCGATTGACTGAAGGTAGGCGCTGCTGGAAATAATAGTGGCGCTCACCACGCTCGATCGCAACTAAATCTAAAGATGCTGGCAGTTTAAAAGCATAACAAAATGTTTTCAAAACTGCTGCATACATAAGTCTGCTCTGAGAACCGAGCATGTTTTGTAGTTTTAATCTTGTTTCCCATCCTTGATTTGCGGGCAGGAACACAATATTAGTTCGCAGACACCTAATTCACAGACACCTAAAAAGCCTGTTTTGCCTGTCACTGGCTTCAAGAAACGCTCTTAGCGACTAATGAGACGACCACTCCGCTTCAAGTGCTATGCAAAAGAATCGTGGATGCTTCTCAATAATTCTCGCTAGTGTCCCATTTGGGAGAGCGAATCGGAAATCCAATGCAGCGCTAGAAAACTTCTGTTAGCTCAATTTTAACTCATGCTTGAGAAAAAGCAATTAATTAGAGAAGTCGTAAGTTGTAAGTCGTAATTCGTAAGGAACTGTTCCCTGTTCCCTGCTCCCTGATAACTGGTCACTGGTTACTGCTCACTGGTCACTGTAAAATGAGTTGCTGGCGATGGATGTGGAGCAGTTGGATTTCTTGGCGGGCAACTTGCTCTAGCATGAACGTGACGTGTTCTGGTTTCAGGTGATTGCCGTCTTGAGAGCAACTACCCGTATAGCGCAAGTTAAAGGTATTGTCTGGTTCTCCTGTATCTGGGTTGTGTGGTGGAACTAATTCTAATTCAAATAGGCGATCGCGCAAGTTCACCTGATAAGTTTTCTTAGATTTTGTTGTCTGCTCCCACCAAATTTCGGTTGAATTCTTAATAGTTTCTATCCATTCCTGCCGTTGTGTCGGTGTTGTCGTTTGAGTTGCCGTTATTGTCAGGATGTACTCTGCTCCCGTTAGAGTCTTCATTGCCGCAGGTGCTTTTAAATCGAGCGCGATCGCATCGTAGATAGGTATGTCTATTGGTAACTGACTACTCAGTTGTTGCCGAAAAACTGCTGGCTCGACGATTTGAGTTAGTTCAAAATCGACAATTTCTCCACTACTCGTTACGCCTAAAGGCAGAGCCAGCGCTACAGAAATCCTCGGGCTGGGGCTAAATCCGGCTGTAAAGGATACGGGCAATGCGGCTCGTCGGACGGCGCGATCGAACAGGCGCATCAAGTCGAGATGGCTCACTAGCGCCATATCTCCCAGCTTGCCAAACCGGAGTCGCAGTCTTTGAACTTTTGTATTGTTAGGAACGTACTGTCCGGCAAATTGGGGAATTGGTGGTGGTTCGATGACAATGTTGTGACCGAAATCGACTCCACAAACGCCGCAGTGAGAACAACCATCAAAAGAGCAATCGGGGACGGTTGCAGCCTCCATAGCGCGTTGCAGATCTTCCTTGAGCCACTTTTTCTCGATCCCCGTGTCGATCCGATCCCAAGGTAAAGGACGATCTAGGGAGTCGGGAAAGAAAGTGGCTGGTGGCTGGTGGCTGGTGACTAGAATAGTTTCCTCGTCTCCCTCAGCCCCCTCAACTCCCTCAGCTCTCTTACCCTGCTCCCTTCTCCCTTGCATCAAATTCCACTCACCCTGCTCGACTTGGCGATACTTCCAGGTTAAGCCGGATTTAGCGATCGCTTGTCCCCAAGCGTTATACGCTCTCTCTACGCTGTCGTACCACGAGTCCATTCCCGCACCCAGTTCCCAAGCGCGACGTAATACAGCAGATAAACGGCGATCGCCTCGTCCGATGAAGTCTTCCATTGCCGAGATCCGCACGTCGGTAAAATTAACTTTGACTCCTCTCATGCGCCGAAACTCTTGGCGTAATAATTCTTGCTTGCGCTGGAATTCGCCTGTAGAAACAGAATGCCATTGAAACGGGGTGTGGGGTTTGGGTGTAAAGTTGGAAATTGTTAAATTGAATGCCAAAGGTTTTCTACCTTGAGCGCGACATTCCCTTTGTAGCCATGCGACGGTTTCCGCGATCCCCAACACATCGACATCTGTTTCCCCAGGCAATCCAATCATGAAGTAGAGCTTGATTTTGTCCCAGCCTTGTTCCCAAGCTGTTTTTACGCCTCGCAATAATTCTTCATTCGTCAAGCCCTTATTTACGATATCTCGCATCCGTTGGGTTCCAGCTTCTGGAGCAAAGGTCAACCCACTTTGGCGATAACCCCCCAAAATATTTGCGATATTTTCATCGAAACGGTCTACTCGCTGACTAGGAAGCGAAAGGGAAATATTTTCGTTTTGCAGGCGGTTTTTAATCTCCATTCCTACGGCAGGAAGAGATAAATAGTCGGAACAACTGAGGGAAAGCAGAGAAAATTCATTGTATCCCGTTGCCCTCATGCCCGTTTCGATCGCCTCGACAACCTGCTCCGGTTCTACGTCCCGTGCGGGACGGGTGAGCATTCCTGGTTGGCAAAAGCGACAGCCGCGAGTGCAACCGCGCCGAATTTCGATCGTGAGGCGATCGTGGACTGTCTCGACGTAAGGAACTAAGCCTGTAGAATACGCTGGGATGGGCGTAGCAACGCGCCGAATTATCTTCTCTGGAACGTCTGGACGATTAGGGTGAATGGAACCATCTATTGCCAGATCGTAAAATCGCGGCACGTAGACCCCTGGGATTTGCGCCAGATCCAGCAAAAGTTCTTCTCGATTTAACCCTGCTGCCTTGCCTTCTGCAACGACTAAACCAATTTCCGGTAACAGTTCTTCCCCGTCACCTAAAGCAATAAAATCGAAAAAATCAGCATAGGGTTCGGGGTTTGATGTTGCCGTCTGCCCGCCTGCAAAAATGAGTGGATAATTGGTGATTGGTAGTTGGTAATTGGTAGTTGGTATTTGGTAGTTGGTATTTGAGTGGTGAGTGGCGCTTGGTTTTTCTCCCTCAGCTCCCCCAGCTTTCTTATCTCTCTTAGCTCCCTCAGCTCTTTCACGCCAAGTTAGAGGAATACCAGCTAAATCCAACATTTCTAAAATATTGGTAGCTCCTAACTCGTAACTGAGGCTGAAGCCTAAAATATCAAATTCTGTTAACGATCTTCTCGATTCAACAGCAAATAAGGGGGTGTGCGTCTCGCGTAGCTTTGCTGCTAGGTCGGGCGCTGGGAGGTAGGCGCGATCGCACATTTGGCGAGGCTGTGCATTCAAAATATTGTATAGAATGACGTGCCCTAGATTAGATGCACCAACTTCATACAACTCAGGATATGTCAGTACCCAGCGTACATCTGCCGATTGCCAATTCTTCCGTATAGCTCCCAGCTCGTTACCTAAATAGCGAGCTGGACGTTGAATTTCAGCCGTTAGTAATGTTTCTACTGCAACTGCCACTTTGCGCCTCTCGTGCCAATCCCTGACTTATCACTCTAAAGCTAGCATCAATCGGCGATCGCGTCTGGAAGAACAGTACCTGCTGCTGCGAAACATCAGACAGTCATATATCAAATAGTCATAAATTGCTCACACCTAGCTTCCCGCTAAGCTGCTGTAACCTCTATAGGTGTATCTAAAATTTCAAATACGCTATCTAGTTGAGTCAACTCAAAGATAATCCGAATTGAAGGTGCAACAGAGCAAAGGTGGAAACTTTTTCCGAGCGATTGTGCCACTCTCAATCCATGAACTAATACCATCAAACCGGCACTATCCATCGACTCTACTTGTTCTAGGTTGACGACTACACAGTCGTGTGTTGCCTGTGTAACTTCTGCGGTCAGGTATTGCTGAAAGTCAGCGGCATTCGCTGCATTAAAGTGACCGTTAGGGCGAATTACTGTAGCTCTAGGAGCAGTCATTGTTTGCATCATTAACGCTTCCGTGCAAATTGGTGAAATCGAATGGGGTTAAATTGAATAGGATGAAATCGAAATTTAATGAAATCAAATGGGTCTATGATATGAAGTATTTTTCCTTTTGTCTTGCTTTTTCTATTTAGCTCTTTAGTTACTTAAATCTTAAATATTTATTAAATCATTCATTGTGATTCCAAGCTACCAGCGTTTATTCTAAAAGAAAAGTATTTAACTATACCAACGAGAACATCTTCATCAATTATTTACATAGTACTCGATTGATTCAAATTAGCGATTGAAATTTGTACCAATAGAATACCACTCAACGGAATCATCCTACCGATCGACCAATTTCACGTGGAAAACAATCTTTTGCCAAGCGATCTCGTGCAGTAGGACTAACTTTTGCTGACTTTTTATTGAGGTCAATCTCTCGTACATAGCCAGGTTAAATGATTTCTAGATTCTACGCTACTGGCATGATACATCAACATCTACCAGATGGTAGAAACCGAGAAGAGCAAGCAGTTTGACTTGATTTTTCTAGTTTGTGTGACTGAGTATACAGTTGAGTCTAACTCACTAGATAGATAGCTTGAGATCCATAACGGTCAATTGTCAGTAGATACTAGTCTGAAGGTTAAATCCCCGCGACCGAAAAACAAGACAATTTGTTCCTCAAATACATATTAATTTTTGATAATTCCGATCCTGAAGCATCAGAATTCTGAATGTTATTAACCGTAAAGATCGCATTCTGATAATTCGATCTGATTTGCAAAAGACTTATGCAACAGCCGATCGCCAATTCTAAGCCATGAGAAATTAACGATAGCAACCAAGTTCCCATCAATCGTTAGAAATTACTATAGATTGCATCAGAAATTCAAATGGAAATATCAGAAGTTTTTGAGCAGCAGGCAACGAGTGGCAACCAGCGATCGGTTTCCAACAACCAATAACTAACAACCTCTTCACTTCTCGTCAAGCAGCAAAGCCTGTTGAATGAATTGATGCAATCGTTTGAAGGCAACCGGATCGTGCTCTAATGGCGGTTCCCAAGCTGACAATTGCATCAGCAACGGTATGACCTCAGTATCAATTGCCGGACGGAATAAAGAGGGAGGACAGAGAAGATCGGCTCCAGAACGGAGGTCGAGTAGTGTTGGTGAGATCGATAGCTGCTCATCGTCAAAAAATTCCACGAGTAGTAAAGGTCGAAACCACCCAATTTGGCGCGATTCCACTACTTGAATGACTTCAGCATATAGGTGAGTAGCTTGATGGGTTGTACAAACGATTTGTCGCGGTTGAAAGTCACATAAAGAGTTCGTCACAGCTCGCCTCCAGTTCTTCAGTCATGTGCGATCGCTACGGTCGTTGGATTTCGATGCTATAAATATTTAATAAGTTAATCAGTTTCAATCGAGATTTAAACCAAAAGTCGTTAGTCAGAACAAGAGGAGTAAGCAGTGTCCGTCGAAACCCTGGAGCAGCGTTCAACAGTTCGTAAACTCGCACCTCGGTATCGCGTGTTGCTTCATAATGATGACTTTAATCCTATGGAGCATGTGGTGCAGGTATTGATGCAGACTGTACCCAGCCTCACCCAGCCACAAGCAGTAGATATTATGATGGAAGCCCATACAAATGGCATCGCTTTAGTCATTACCTGCGCTCAAGAACACGCTGAGTTTTACTGTGAAACCCTCAAAAATCATGGTTTGACCAGTACGATTGAGCCAGATGAGTAAATAGGAAGTCATAAGTAGTAAGTCATAAGTGTAGAATCTTTTACCACTTACTACTCCCCGCTCACTACTCACTACTTGCTAATTGTTAAAATTCAATTTTGCCAGAATAGCCCTCTACCCAGCTCCCTTGAGGCTGGTCATTTTTATCTTAGTACTGCTGCTACTATGGTTGCCTGTAGCTGCACCGATTCATTGGTGGGTGGATGACAAAAACTTAGTGAATATTCTCACCTTGCCGTTCCTATATGGGATATTTATTATCCTGTTGCGGCTGTGGGGAAAGTCTATCTATCGTCAGCCACACGTGTTACAAGAATATGGTTTGGTTACAACTAGGCAGAATAGGCAAGAGCTACTGATAGGTTTGGGGCTTGGGGTCGCTAGTGTTTTAAGCTTATTTTTGCTAGAAAGCTGGTTGGGTTTGCTATGGTGGCGACAACCCTCTACTTTTTTATGGCGATTTGTCGTTGAAGGGTTAATCGTTGCTTTAGCTTATGGTTTTGCGGAAGAGTTACTTTTCCGGGGATGGCTGTTAGATGAGTTACAGCGAGATTACCATCCTCGGACAGCACTCTGGGCGAATGCTTGCATATTTGCCGCACTGCACTTTATTAAACAACTAGCAGAAATTCGGCGAACCCTGCTGCAATTTCCAGCTTTGGTGTTGTTAGGCTTAACTCTTGTATGGGCAAGACGCTGTGGCAAAGGTCGTTTGGGTTTACCAATTGGTCTTCATGCTGGGTTAATTTGGGGTTATTACGCAATTAATGTTGGGCAAATGGTGCAATATAACGATCGCGTCCCAGAATGGTTAACTGGTATCGATCGCAATCCTCTCGCTGGTGGAATGGGAATGTTATTTTTAGGCGCGCTCGCTTTGGGCATGAGAAGATTTAGCCACAAGTCGCGTTAATCGTTCTTCTCGTAGGCGCGAGCGCTTTTATATCTCTCGATCGAGCCCCAAGTTGTCTGGCATCAACCACGGCTTTTCTTTTGCTCGACTCGTTGTCTTTTTTCTAATAAGCGTTGCTGAATTTCTTGACTAGCAAACAAGTTATTCACTTCGCGAAAAACTCGTTCGACGCGCTCATCATGTGTTGGTAAATTAAAGCAAGTTTGTAAATGTTGCTTTTGACTAGTCAGGATTCGAGGTTGTGGCGAGGATTCTGGAAACATAGGACGGCTCTGTATTTCTGTTTGAATACAGAATAAAGATTACACCCAATCACAACATTGCCACTACCTCCATAAGAATAAGAGTTTCTCTATCTAAAGAGTAGTTAGAGATAGTGGAATTCCGACTTACAACTTACAAGCAAGCGCTTAATTCTGAATTCTTATCCTAGTCCTTACTTTTTGGAAAATTGTTGTTGGCTGTCCGATTATGACCTCAAAATGAGCGCGCAAGCGGCGGGGAATGAGTAACAACAGGTAAGCCGCAATAAGTGTCATCACAGTTTGGCGTGGTGATTCTAGAACGATCCGCCAATAGGAAGCTATGGCTTGATGCATCAATTGAATCGCGATCGCGTCGGATTTCCAGCGAATCGCACTCCGAGCTAGATAGCGTAAGTGATACGCTCTCATCACCGCCTCCCAATTCCTATCTAGTTGGGTTGCGTAAGTATGAAATTTGGCAATTAATTGTTCTCCTGCTGCCAATTGTCGATCTAATTGAGCTGAGAGTCCGCTAGAGTGAACGCGATATAAAGTTAAAGCTTCGGGAATTCCTTCAATTTGCCATTTGGTTTGCAATAAGATTCGCAACCACAGATCGACATCGCCGCCAGAATAACGAAATTGTTCGTCAAAGTAGCAGTCTAGCGTGTCGTGTCGGTTGTCTGAATATTGGCGAGGTGAAAATGCGATCGCGGCAAAGACTTCCCGTCTGACGACAGCAGCCGAACCGTTGCCTACAGGATTACACCGCACTAGATATGAGGGGGTAATTCCCTTAAGTTTCGGTGTTTGATACGAGCCTAAAAATTTACCTGCTTCGTCGATAAAAGCAGAACGGCTGAAACTAACTCCAACTTCTGTAGAATTAGCGAGATGATTGACGTGATGCTCTAATTTATCCCGTTGCCACAAGTCATCACCATCAATAAATGCTAAATAATCTCCTTTTGCTTGCCGAATACCTGCGTTTCTCGCTCCTGGCAAGCCGCGATTTTGTTGGCGAATAATTCTAATTCTTGGGTCGTTAAATTGCTGACAAATTTCTATACTCTTATCTGGAGAACCATCGTCAACAAGCAACACTTCAATATATTTATATGTCTGAGTCAACACGGATTCTAGTGTCGCAGCAATATATTTTTCGCTATCGTAAATTAAAACAATGACTGAAACTAGTTTCATTCATCCAGCAATCCTAGATTGGGTTGGTTGACAGCAAATGCTCCGCTACACTGCGCGAAGATGGTTAACAGTTGACAGTTGTTGGTTGAACGCTACTATGTGTCTTCCTTGTCCCTCGCTTGTGCCTCTCTTCTCACCCCTCATAGTGTCATGAGTCTGACTTGATGCTAGAACTTTTCTCACTGCTTGAATGACATCTAATTCATCTTGGCGAGTCAACTTTGCAGAAAGCGGCAGACTTACTGTCTGCCGCCCAATTCGCATTGCTTGAGGATAATCTTCTGGTTGCCAACCAAATCTTTGCTGATAGTAATCGTATTCTGGAATACTGAGATAGTGTACGCCCACGCCAATGTTTTCGGCTGTCATCGCATTGAGAAAAGTGTCGCGATCGCATCCAGCTTTCTGCTCGTCAATAAGTACCGGATAAAGGTGATAGGCATGGCGAGTATGGGGTTCTGGTTTTGCTGGAAGTACCAAGGGGAGATCGGCAAAAGCGCAATTGTAGTGCTGCCAAATCTCTTGACGGCGCTGCCAGCGAGATTCTACTTGCTTCAGTTGATGGATGCCAAGGGCAGCTTGTAGATCCATCATGTTGTATTTAAATCCGCTTTCCAAAACTTGATAGTGTTTGTATCCTTCTTCACTAAACCGCTTCCAAGCATCTTTACTAATGCCATGCAAGCTCAGCGCTCTGATTCGGGTGGCATCTTCGGAGTTACGCGCTAAAATCATGCCGCCTTCGCCCGTACAAATATTTTTGGTGGCATAAAAACTAAAACAGCCAAAATCGCCAAAAGTGCCTGTTTTTTTACCTTTATATTCTGTTTCAATCGCGTGGGCGCAATCCTCAATTATCTTCAAACCGTAGCGCAAAGCAAGATTACATAAAGCATCCATATCACAGGGTCTACCTGCAAAGTGAACGGGTAGGATCGCCTTTGTTCTAGGGGTAATTTTTGCTTGAACTTGGACAGGATCGATATTCATCGTGACGGGATCGACATCTGCTAGCACGGGTGTCGCGCCCACATGAGTAATGGCGTTGATCGTGGCGCAAAACGTCAGGGGACTGGTAATGACTTCGTCTCCTGGTTGTAAGGAAGCCGCGAGTAGGCTCAAGTGTAGTGCTGCACCACAGGAATTCACAGCGATCGCATTATCTGCTCCTTTATATACCCCAAAATCTCGCTCAAACTGAGCTACCTTAGGTCCTGTTCCCAACCAGCCACTTTTGAGCGTTGCGATCGCTTCTTCTATTTCTGCTGCTTCAATAACAGGCGCGCCAAATACCAGAAACTCTTCTTGAGAACGAATAGGACTGTTTGTCATTCAATTTCTTCCATTTCCCAGATGAAATATGTTACTGATTCCTACAAACAAACGAATAAATCCTGCACGCATTGGCGATCGCTTTCTGTATCGACTCCTACTAAATAGGGGTCGTTTAGTTCGGGAACTTGTTCGGGAAATACTGCAATTCTGAATTGAATCAAATCCAGTCGGGCGATCGCTCATCCGAAAACGGCTGTTCGCCATTTCTATTTATTTTTTAAAAATATAAATCTATACTAGCAGCCATGCCAAGGCTACAGTACTAACACTGAAAAAGTCAATGCTTAATTGGTAAATAGTCATAGTTAGGTATCGGTTACTATTAGCTAGTCATCGATCGCTGGTCACTGATTACTGATAACTGGTTACTGTTTCACCACGGTTCCTAACAAGCAAGTACCAGCCAAATTAACTCCTACAAGATTAGTTCCTTCCAACTCCGCACACAGAAGATTAGCGCCTGAAAGGTTAGCACCCGCTAAATTTGCTCCCCGCAAGTCCGCTTCTTCTAAATTAGCTTCATTTAACAAAGCGCCCTGTAAATCTGCCTGAGTGAGATTGGCTCCTTGTAAATTTGCATTAGAAAGATTGACACCCCGTAAGTCTGCACCCCTGAGATCTGCGCCTTGTAAGTTAGCACTCATCAGGTTTGCCCCACTCAAAAATGCTCCAGCGATCGCGCTTTGGGATAATTTCGCGCCCATCAAATTTGCGCCTCGGAGGTTACTGCCTCGCAGATCGGCACTTGTCATGTCAGCCTGCATCAAATTGGCTCCCAAAAAGTTAGCGCGTAAATCTGCACCGCGAAGCTTGCTACCGAGTAGGTTAGCGCCTTCCAGACGCGATCGTTCTAACTTGGAGCCAGAAAAATCGGCTCCGACTAAGTTAGCCCCTGCCAAATTCATTTCCGCCAGATCTAACCCTGCCAGATCTTCATCCTCTAAATTGGCTCCTGGTAATTGCTTAACTTTTCCTTCTCTAATTGCTGCAATCGAATCAGTCATATTCAGTTATCAGTTATCAGTTATCAGTTGTCAGGGAACAGGGAGCAGAGAGAGGATAAAGGGGACAAATTAAGTCGCAATGGCTATTATCCACTAGCCACTAGCCACTCCCGAATTCCGAATTCCGAATTCTGCTCGCTCCTCATCGATCAGCCACATGCTGCTACTAATTTTTGTGGGGGAGACGGGTAAGGTTAAACCCTGTTGCATCCCGCGCACGAGTAATTCTAGGGTGTCTACAAGTTTTGGTTCCCAAGCTTTACCCTGTTCTTGCTGACATTGAGCCAACGCAGTTGATAAGGCTTCCTCTCTGGTATGAGATTGGGATAGATGGGTAAAACGCTGCTGAAAGTCTGCCACCAAGCCTAAAATTCGCGATTCTAACGGGATTGTCTCCCCCATCAAACCAGCTGGCTCTCCGCTACCATCCCAATGTTCTGAGAAATGGTTGATAATTTGAGCGATCGCGCTCAGGCGAGGCATGGTACGCAAAACTTGGGCGGCTGGGATGAGAGGGCAACTGGGGGCTTCGCCATACTGCACGTTGACCGATTGGGGGGCAATGCGATGGAGTAGACTGGCTAGGCGCAGGCGTTTGACCTGCCAAGCGGGAAGATTGAGTAATTGCCCCATAATTTCGGCGATCGCGGCGACTTCTGCGGCTGCGAGGGGGTTACCCGTATCGGCAAGGTCGATCAGTTGTCCCAAGCGGAGGAAGGCTTGTAATTCGTTGGAAACTAAATTGCTATCTAATATCTGATGATGTTCTATCTGCTTGATGCTATATTCGCTGGTTTGGAGGTAATCGACCACGCGAGAAACGATTGTATTCAAATCGTCCGGTTCTACTTGGGCAGACTCTTGGGCGATCGCCTGGACGTGAGATTTGAGCTGTTGCGCGAGTTCGGGGTTGTAACTGTTAATGTGGGCGATCGCTAGGTCGATTGTTTTCTCTACCCTGGCTGGCTCAAACGTCCAAAAACCGTAAAATTTACGCTCTAAATCAATTGTCGGTCTACCTCCGACTCCGTAATCCGCCTCAGACAACTCTTGACAAAGTACCATTGCCGTGTAGCTAGGCGCAAGAATTATCAAATGCCATTCTTGCGCCACTGGGTCTTCAGGATTCAACGCTACTAAGTCTACATTTGGTAATTTGCTAGTAGGATGGTCGGCAAAGCCCGTATCTGGAGCTGCCATAATCGCCACATGGCGGGATTTTTGGGCTAAATCGTGGTAGCGTTCTGCTTCTTGCAGATACCATTTACCCCGTTGAAAAGCCGTAATGACTAGCGGTTGGCTACCAGAAACCAAAATGCAGTCTTCTAGGGCATGACACAGGGCGACCAAGGTGTTTTTATAGTAGACACCCAGGTTAAGGGGTCGATTCGTGTTTTCGAGTGCTGATTTGAGCTGTTGTAAGATGGAGCCTTCTAGCATGATTGGTCATTGGTCATTGGTCATTGGTCATTTGTCATCGGTCATTTGTCATTGGTAAAAGGTAATTTTGACTTATAACTTTTGACTTTTGACTTTTTACGCTGTTACAAGTTGCTTTTTGTCAGTGGTAGGAATAGGGGCGGAAAGGGCTTCTTCGAGGGGGGCGCAGCCGAGGCGTTCTTCTAAGATTTTCATCACTTCCCGTCCGAAGTCGTTGGGATTTTGTCGCCATGCTTGTAGGCAAACTTCACCAAAGAAGGAACCGAGGGGTTCGGGGTTCCATAATAATTTTTGTACCGTCCAAGGTTTGAGATTCATCGGATCGTAGTCTGGTTTGAGTATGCCATTTTTAAAGGCGTATTCTTCTAAGTGGGTATGGGGTTGGAGTCCGATGAAGAAAATGGCTGGTTCCACTTTGTCAGCGCCGAAGATCCGTTCGAGTTCGCGGTGGTAGGCGATCGTTTGGCGAATGGTTTCGGGGCGTTCGTCAATGACGTTGAAGGAGTAATTGACGGAGACGAGATCGTTAAAACCTGCTGCTTTTAAGTCACGGCAGTTTTCCAACACCGTGCGCAGGTTGTAGCCCATCCGCATTTTCCGCACGAGTTCCTGAGAACCGCTGGTGATGCCGATCTCGAAGTAATTCATCCCCGTTTTTACCATTAAATCGCATAGTTCGGGGGTGAGGTTGTCGGCGCGGATGTATGCTGCCCAGTGGATATCAGTCATGCCTGAATCGACGATCTTTTGCAGCAGTTCGATCGCATCATCGATGAATCTCCGTGCTGGGATAAACTGGGCATCGGTAAACCAGAAATTCCGAATGCCGCGATCGTATAGTTGTCGCATTTCGGCTACGACTTCATCGGCGGGGTTGATCCGTACCTGTTTGCCTTCTACTACGGTGTAAATGCAGTAGCAGCAATTGTGAGGACAGCCGCGCTTTGTTTGCACGCCGATATAAAAGTCGGAAGATTGCAGGTAATAGGAGAATTCCGCCCAAATCTTTTCAATATAGTCGTAGTTACAAGCAGATTTTTCTAGCGGTGTTGGCGCTTCGTGGATTAGGCGATCGCGTGGTTGAGTTTCGCCAACAACGTAGCAGCGTTCGTTACTAAAATCTTCGCCTCGCAACAATTTTTCTAGCAGCGTTTCTCCTTCTCCGACAGAAACAACCGTTCCCTGGGGCAAATTATGCTGCAACTGCTCGTAAAATACACTAACTGCACCCCCACCGACTACGGCACGGGCATTTGGTTGGTGTTTCTGAGCGCGTTTTAGCCCGCGTTTAATCAGTCCTTGATTGCGCCAGAGTTCCTTGTAATAGGAAACTGCCAATCGCAGCAATCCGGTTGCACCGCGAAATTTGACTAACGGATTGAAGGCGTAGAAAAACTCAAAGGAATGTTGCAAGGGATTACCACCCCTACCACCTACTGGGGCATAAATCTGAATATCTCGCCAAGAGAATACTAAAAGCGTCGGCTGAAATTCGTCGATACAAGTATCTAAGGCGGAATTAAAGTCGAGTGGTGGGACTGTCCCTAAGTCAAAAATTCGCTGTTCGATTTCGGGAAAAAGCTTGTGAACGTGATCTGCCAAGTAAACAACCCCAATCGGAAATATAGGGTTGCACGGAAGGCGAACGTAGAGAATACGGTTTTCCATCTCGATCGTTTGAGGTTAGAGTTTACCAAGGTTCGAGTAGCAGCGCTGCTGAGTGAAGCTGAGCCAACTCATGTCTAGATAGCTTCCAAGTTCGCCCTCACTCACGAGCCTAAGCGCCCCTATTAAAGAGATTTCTGAAAATAATTTTCATATAACTTTACGATAACATCGAGCTTGTCTTAGTGGTAGGTCGATCGGAGATAATGAGTTGTCGTAGCTAGAGGCGATCGCTGCTCGATATGACGCGATCGCCTCTAGGATCGCTGGATTTGCGTCACCTCGGCACGATCCCTCAATTGCCGCTCGTGAATAAGTTGGTATTTTGCCTTAACGCATAAATCATTTACAGTCAACCAATTTTGTGCGGTTAAATGCAAAAATCAAATCAAAAATTTATCAGACAATTGGTTGCTAAATCGGAAAGCCGATAAGTTTAACTTCTATCAATTTATATCTATAGATAGAGGCGACAACAAATTCGAGCTAAGTTATCAGTTGGTAGTAGGAGTTACAACACTCGGGGATCGCTAAGTGTTAGCTTATATGTGTAATCAAATAAAAGTGGCTTTCATGCCCTTAGCTGTTATGGCTCAAATATTAGATTCCCTACCACCCGAACAGTCCGACCGACTTCTTTGCTGCTATGTAAACGCAACTAGCAAGATTCAAATTGCTCGAATATCAAATATCCCTAACTGGTATTTTGAACGAGTTGTGTTTCCAGGTCAACGCCTTGTATTTGAAGCGCCACCTAAAGCAACACTAGAAATTCACACGGGCATGATGGCGAGTGCTATTTTGTCAGATAATATTCCTTGCGAACGCTTGTGCTTGTTAGAAGAAAGCAAAGCAGAAGCACAAATGGATCGTCCAGCAGCGCGATCGGTAGAACAAAAAGATAAACTAAGTCAAAGAAATTTTAAATCCCCTCTTTTAACGACTATTGATTAGATCATCGGTTTAACTAACATTGGAGTCGCTAACTTTAGCGGCTCTATTTTAATAAATGAAAAAATAGTGAATTGAAAAATAAACAAATTCTACCGAAAGGAAGAAAGTAAACCGCGCGATCGCTACATTTAGTAAGCTATTACTAGAAATAGAATTGCTGCTATTGTATTCGGTCTAAAATAAATTGGATTTACCTTCTTTTTTGTGGTTGTGGAAAATAGCAGCCTGGTCGATGGGTCTGTCGCTACTAGCTTATCTGCTGTTGACCGTAACAGGCTGGCAGATGTTCCAGGCAAGAACAAATTTTCATCCCAGACCTAGTTGGCTGCATTTGCTGCACTATAGTATTGGTGGCAGCATGGTTTTGCTAGTGCTGCTGCTATTAGCAATTGGTGTTGTCGGTACGCTGGGTCATTTTGGTTCTCTCGGTCATTCCCAACACTTGACGGCAGGACTAATCGTGGTAGCATTAACCCTAATATCGGCAGTTAGTGCAACTTTAATCAGTCCTAAGCGTCAATGGGCGAGATCGCTCCACGTAGGCGCAAATGCAGTTTTATTCCTTGGTTTTCTCTGGGTATCCCTCACGGGTTGGGTGGTGGTACAGAAGTATTTGCCATAGAAATTGTAGAGACGTTACATGTAACGTCTCTACACAAAATGTAGATACGATTATTGCCCTTGTAAGAAAGCTTCTATCGCCTCATTCACAAGTTGAGTCATCGGTTTACCTTGACTCTCAGCAGTAGCTTTTAGCTTTGCGTAGACTGGTTCGCGTAAAGTGATACGACGACGGGCTTTTGCCGCAGTTGCTGCATTAGCAGCTGCTTCCTGTTCGCCATTGCCATCATCTTGTAGGGCGATTTCTGGTTCCAGTGCGCCTTGAAACTCGTATTTGGAGGTAAACTCTCGTAAAGAGTCAAAGCCAATGCGATCGCAAAAATCGCCAAAGCTTTCATTAGGTTGCCGCGATTGTTTGAAGTAAACCAGCAATGGTTCTAATTCTGCCTCCAGGTTATCGAGAGGCAACTTCTCTATATACACTTGCGCCAGCCTCGTTTGGTTAGCATCTGCACCCAACCATAGTTGATACGTGCTAGGACCATTGCCGACAAACCCTAGTTCTGCCATGTAGGGTCTAGCACAACCGTTAGGGCAACCCGTCATCCGCACGACGAAATGTTCTTGACTCAAGCCCAAGCGATTTAATAACACTTCAATTCGCTGGAGGACGCTTGGCATGACCCGTTCCGATTCAGTTGTTGCCAAGCCACATGTAGGCAAAGCCGGACAAGCCATAGAGTATCTAACTAACTGGCTGATGGCGTTGGGGTCAGGTTCTACACCGTGAGTTACGAGTAGATTTGCGATCGCCTGCTTTTGATCTGGGGCGATATCGCACAAAATAACATTATGGTGGGGTGTCAGTCGCATTGATAAGTTGTACTGCTGCACGATTTCCCGTAAAGCAGTCCTTAACCGAAACGATCCTTCATCCTTGATTCGACCGTTTTCGACCGAAATCCCCAAAAATAACTTCCCATCACCCTGTTCGTGCCAGCCGAGGAAATCTTCATATTTCCATTCTGGTAGAGGCTTGGAAGCTTCCAAAGGCTTGCCCAAATACTTTTCTACCATCGACCGGAATTTATCTACGCCCCAGTCATTGATTAAATATTTTAAGCGGGCGTGGCGGCGGTCGGTGCGATCGCCGTAATCGCGCTGAGTAGCTACAATTGCTTTGATAGCATCGTATACATCGGCTTTGGCTATATAACCAATTGGGTCGGCTAGTCGGGCAAAAGTTTCTTCCTTACCGTGCGTCCGTCCTAAGCCACCACCAGCATAGATGTTAAATCCTTCTACTTCTTGCTTGTCATTGGTTATGACTACCAAAGTTAAATCTTGAGAAAACAAATCTACGGAGTTATCACCAGGTACGGTGACGCTGCACTTAAACTTACGGGGCATATAGTGCGTGCCGTAGAGTGGTTCTTCGCTATCGTGAAACACCGTTCCCGTACCATTTTTCTGCCGTGCAGCTACAACTTCAGGGTTTTCTTCCGCACTAATGGCTTTTTCTCCATCTAGCCAGATTTCATAGTATGCCCCAGTTTGTGGTGAGAGCAACTGAGCGACATACTCGGAATATTGCCAAGCATGTTGGTATTCTGGCTTATTTTTAAACGGAGCCGGAGGAGCCATGACGTTACGATTAATGTCACCACAGGCTCCCAGCGTCGAACCCATACTTTTAATTATGGCTGCGATCGCGCTTTTGAGATTTCGCTTCAAAATGCCATGCATCTGAAAGCCTTGCCGCGTGGTGACGCGCAAAGTTTGATTGCCGTATTCTTCAGCCAGCTTGTCCAGAGTCAAATACAATTGAGCTGGCACGAACCCACCTGGGTTTTTTGTCCGTACCATAAATTGGTAGTCTTTCTCCTGACCTTTAATCCGGTTGTCGCGGTTATCTTGCTGATAAGAACCGTGAAACTTAAGAATCTGGATCGCTTCTTCGGTAAAATGAGTTGTATCTTGCAGAATTTCGGTCGCGACTGGTTCCCGCAAAAAATTGCTGCGTTCCTTAATCCCTTCAACTTTGGAAGGCTTGCGAGTTACGGGGGTGGGAGGAGTAGAAGATTTAACCATTAGAGTTGGATGCTGAGTTCACAAAAATATTTCACCGCCGCTCCGGTAAATTTTGATAACACCCCTACGGCTGTTTAATCTCCGGTAATTCCGTCGATTTTGTGATGAATAGATTAACTCTATAGATCCTATCACGATCGAAAAGCTGGGGCTGACTCCAGTTATAAGAGTAAACAATCCCAGCTTTGACTTTGTAGGGGCGCACCACTGTGCGCCCCTACCTCAACTCATTAGTTAAAGCGGTAAGCCGCACCAGCTTGAATGCTGACAGCATCGGAATCGCTGTCTCTGTAGGAATCAATCCCCCACTTGGCATCACCGTAAACAACCACGTTGCTACCAACTTCAGATTCAGCACCAGCAGTTAGCACGATAGCATCTTTGTTACCTAGAGGCGAAGATTGACCTTCTTCAGTATTGAAGGAGTAACCGCCACCAAGGTAAAGGTTGGTATTAGGAGCAACTGGAACATCATATGTTACCAACGGCATCAATGCGGTTGAATCGCCACCAAATAAGATTGCACCTCTGGCAGAAATAGGCGCGTTTGGAATCGCGAATCGTCCTTGAACGTTGCCACCAACTTTAGAATCATCATCGTATATGGGGCTATCACCATCGGTAACGCCTACGGAAATACCACCACCGAGATAGTTCGCATCCGTACCATTTGTGGTAAAAGTTTGAGCTGAGGCTTTTCCTACAGGAAGAAATGTAGGAATGATAGCCAATGCAGACACAGCAGAAAGAGCGAGGATAGACTTAATTGAGCGTTTCATAAGTAACTCTTGAGCCAACAAAAACTTGTGTATTGTGTGTCGTAAAGATGGCGTTTATGTATCAGACAATCAAATAACTTCTTTACCATTTATTACTGAGTTATTGGCTTGCCCGAAACCTTTGCCGTATCACCTTCACTACAACTAAGGTAGCGATCGCCAATCACAGCTTGCAGCAGATGTAGACTGTTAATAAACTGTCATATTATTTTTATAACAATTGTTCAAAATAAATTTTTCACGCTATAATACAGTCAAATAAGTATAGACATGGGAACTTTTTGTCAAAGCTTTCGTCTCTGGTAGAGTTGCGTTAAATAACGCACCCTATATATAAATCCTAAAGATCGTCTCCAGGAATAATTAATTTGAGTATGTTGAAATAGCCATATTCGTAAGGGGCGCACAGATGTGCGCCCCTTACGAATATATTGCAGACGTATGGGCAACGCTACATTATTTAACAGAAGCAGAAATCCAGTCTAGATAAGATTGAGAACCTGCTAATATCGGAATGGCAATAATTTCAGGGACTTCGTAAGAGTGTAACTCGCGGATTTTAGCTTCTAAGTGAGAAAATTGAGCTAAATCTGTTTTAATTAATAATTGCCACTCTTGTTCTTTATTAATTTCTCCCTGCCACGTGTAAACCGATTGGATAGGGAGAATATTCACGCAAGCAGCTAGCTGAGATTCTACTAAAGAAGTGGCGATCGCCTCTGCTTCTTGTGGCGATCCGGCTGTGACCAAAACTAAACCGTAATTTGCTTTATTCATGATTCATATCAAGATTAATTTTGGCGTAATTGCATTGCGATCGCAACGGACAAATTCCACAACTGGGATTTCTAGCCGTACAAACTCCCGCACCAAAATCTAATAATGTTAAATTCCACCGACTCACACTTGTTTTCGGAGCGACATATTCAGCCGCACTCCACAACAGCTTGCAACGAGACTTGACACGATTCCCCTGCAAACCAAAGAATCGCTCTAAAATTCGTGCCACATTAGTATCTAATATTGCTAGCGGCTGCGCAAAAGCATTGGCACAGATAGAGCGTGCCGTATATAATCCAATTCCAGGTAAAGAAAGCAACTGAGCCTCTGAGGCTGGAATTTTACCATCATATTGTTCGATAATTACTCGTACAGATTGATAAAGGCGATCGGCACGGAAATGCAAACCTAAAGGCTTTAGTAAAATCGCAATTTCTGCTACTGATGCCGTTGCCAAATCTTCGAGGGTAGGATATCGAGTCAAAAAATCTGCGTAAATTGGAGCAACTGTATTAGCACTAGTTTTTTGCAGCAAAAACTCAGCGATGAAAATAGTATAAGCATCTGTTGTAGTGCGCCAAGGAAATTCTCGCAGATTGAGAGTAGCCCAACTAGTTAACTGACGACGAAACCACTTAATTTTGTTTGCAGCCAGAAGCAATGTAAAATTTTCTTGAGATTGAGCGATCGCGCTTGTCACAACACCAGATTCCTCTCTTTCAAGACAAGACACTTAAACTTTTGCCATCGTTCCAATTGAGAAACAATTTTGCGCAACAAGCAGCTTACTCAAAGTTAAATTAGGATGCGAAAATCCAAAACTACACTTTGCGCCTTTGCACGCCAGTTGCTACAACGGAGGGAACCTCACGCCAGTCGCGGGACTCGGGGGAACCCCCCGCACGGCGCTGGCTCCGCAACGCACTGGCTCGCCTTTGCGCGACATAATAACTCACCCTGTAAATAGAGACACGACACAGCGCGCCTCTACAAAAATCTAACTAGACGATAAAGAATAGACTCGTCCATCAAATAGTAGACGTGTGATGCCTTTAGATTGAAGTTGAGAACGAGTTTTTTGCAACATGCGACTGTCAGGAACTTTAATCACGCGATCGCGTTTGCTGGAAAATCGCCGCGCTACCCGATGGTTGTCAAATATCGGTAGAGTTTTTTGTTGGACTTCTTGCACGGGAATTTGTCCCAAATCGCCAAAATCCCTCAGCGGTCGCGTAATTAATTCTGCCATGCGATCGATCACGATATAACATGTTCTCGGCAGCATTGCTTCTGACAACGGTAACACCCTGACGAAGCTTTCGACGGGCAATCGCCTTCTAATAACTGGTGTTGTCTCTTCCTCGAAATCGTCGTCTTCGTCTAGATCTTCTAAATCTTCTAAATCTTCTAGATCGTCATCCTCATCATCTTCGTCTTCATCTTCATCGAGCAATTCTTCTCCTACCATAATTGCTGCAATCTGGCTAGCCTCTGCGCTTACCTCCTCGCGCACTTCTTCTTCTACCGGTAGGGAAGGGTTACTGAGTAACTCTAATTGTTCTGCTAGCGGCTCGATTTCTGCTCCAGTCTTCGCTGTCGAACGCCGTTTTTTCACAGGTTTGGGGGTAGGGGCTTCAACAACTGGTTCGGGTTCAGATATTGTTTTTAGTATGGGTGCTTCTAGGGTGGGTGAGGGTACTTCTACCACAGGGGAAGCGATCGCTGCTACCTCTTCTCTCTCTGCTCCCCCAGGGGTCCGAGCCGCCCGTTTAGCTGCAATGAGCGTTTCATACTCATCTTCTGGCAAAGTCACTTTTAAGAAGCGACTAATCGTAGAGTTGCTCACTCCATAGCGATCTGCTAGCGTTGATGTTGTCTCTCCTGTATTGCGATACAAATCCAAAATTTCTGTTCTGTCAGCTTCCGTTAATTTTTTGACCGTCATACTCCAGTTTCCCCTCAGCCCGCTTCTCAACGCCAGAATTGGCGATTGCGGCTCGATATTCACTCTCGTCTCTACAGCACCAATGGCAAAAGTGGTTTTAGGTTAAGCCCGATCGAGCGCCCACCAATTCCAGCCAGAACACTGCTGCATTCAATTTTAGCGGTACTTTGTTTGTCATTGGTAATTGGTAATTGGTAGTTGCTCCCCTGCTCCCTATTCCCTGATAACTGATAACTGATTTATAATTTTCCAGTAACTCTGAGGCTGTTGACTAGTGCTAGCCATTTATCCTGGTAGCTTCGATCCAATTACCTTGGGACATCTCGACATTATCGAACGCGGTTGTGAGCTATTCGATCGCTTAGTCGTTGCCGTGTTGCGCAATCCGAATAAAACACCTATGTTCACCGTGCAAGAACGGCTAGAACAAATTCGCCTCACCACTCGTCATTTACCTAATCTGGAAGTCGATAGTTTTGATGGTCTAACCGTCAATTACGCCCAAATGCGACAAGCTAAAGCTCTCATCCGTGGTTTACGAGCAATTTCAGACTTTGAAGCTGAATTACAGATGGCTCACATCAATAAAACGCTATCATCTGAAATTGAAACTGTTTTTTTGGCGACATCAAATGAGTACAGTTTTTTAAGTAGTAGTGTGGTGAAAGAGATCGCTAAATTTGGCGGTCCCATCGACCATCTAGTCCCACCGCACATTGCTCGGGATGTTTACCGATGCCAAGCCAAAACTCACCCAATCTAGAGCCTGAAGAGAATAGAGGCTTTCCGCCGCTAGCAGGTGCTGCCGATCTAGGTAGCGGAGAAATTCAGCAGGAATTGGCTCGGCTAGAAGAAATAATTCTTTCTAGTCCCCATATTCCTCTGACGCGCAGAACACTAGTAGATGAGGAGCAGTTGCTAGATCGAATCGATCTGATTCGATCGCTCCTACCAACTGTGTTACAACAAGCACAAGCGATCGTCGCGCAAAGACAAAACATTCTCTTGCAGGCAGAACAAGAAGCCAATGAAATTATTCAGACGGCACAGACACAAGCAGCCCAGATTGTCGAGCGGACGACTATCGTACAACAAGCTGACCTCTCAGCTAGGCAACTCCAGCAGCAAGTTCAACAAGAGTGCTTATTAGCGCAAGAAGAAAATCTGCAACAAATCGATCGCCTGCGTCAAGAAGCAGAACGGCAAATTGAGCGGATGCGGCAAGAGGCAATTATGGAGGCAGAGGATATTCTACGCGGTGCGGATGATTATGCCGATGCTGTCCTTAATAGCTTGGAGCAGCAGCTTACAGAAGCACTCCGCATCATCTACAACGGACGACGGCAGTTGCAACCAGATGAAACACAGCAGCGAAAATCCGCTTGAATCAGTTATCAGTTATCAGTTATCAGTTATCAGTTATCAGGGAGCAATTAATTCTGACTTATGACTTACGACTTACGACTTACCTATTGCTTTGCCTTCAGCTAATAATTTCGGTCGTAAATATAGGTTTTCTAATAGTACTGATGCTCCGGCAATCCAGGGTGGCACGATCACGGCTCCTAGAATACCAAGAACTTGAGTTCCCCCTAAAACCGCTAGTAGTTGATAGAGCGGATGGACTTGGACGGAGGAACCAACAAGTAGAGGATCTAGGACGTAGGTTTCTAGGTTCTGGACGACGATAAACAACAACAATACCCACAAAAACGTCCAGCCACCTTGGGAAATGGCGACAACTAAAGCCGGAATTACACCTAAGATGGGTCCGAGAAAAGGAATTAAATTGGTGAATCCAGCGATCGCTCCTAAAGCTAGGGCAAATTCTGATAAACCTAAAATACCCAAACCGATTGTAATGGCAACGGATAAAATTGCTGAAACCAAGACTCGACCTTGAATGTATCCTCCCATACGACGGGCGATTGGTTCGACTTGCTCGGCAAGGCGATCGTTCCACGGTTGGGGAAATAAATTGACTAAACCGGAAATTAAATTTTCCCTACCAGCAACCATATAGCCTGAAAGCAAGAACGCCAGAATTAAGTTAAATATTCCGCCTAAAATGCCGGTGGTGATGTCGTAGGAACTGACTAATAATTGTTGACCGGAGCGAATTATCCACCCCGTTAATGCTTGCAGGTCAAAAAACTGCTCGATTTCTGATTCAGTAATTCCCAATTTGAGCGCGAATTGTTCTACCAGTCCGACAAGATTGTCGATATAAAGCGGCAGTATTCTCACCAAAGTTTCGATCTGAGCGATCAGGGTAGGACCGACAAGTAAACCGACTCCAGTTAAGCCAGCCACTAAAGTGAGATACACGCCAATGACTGCCAGCCAACGAGGAAACCGCAATCTTTCTGCTATGTTGACAATAGGCGCGATCGCAGCTGCTAAAACAACAGCAATCATTAAAGTTACTAATAAGCCTCGGAGTTGCCACAACAAAATTGCCAAAAAGATAGTGGCAACGAGGAGCAGCAAGTTAGATACAGACAACAAAGGACGATTTAGTTGCGATGCCATCGCGTACCATCACGACTATCAATTACAGTGATTCCGCGAGCCTGTAGTTCGTCACGGATGCGGTCTGATTCGGCAAAATTTTTTGCTTTTCTAGCAGCTTGCCTTTGTTCGAGCATAGCTTCAATTTCTGGATCGCTTAAACCGTCATGAGTCGTAGTCTCAGCTTCTATTGTGACGGTAAATCCTAAAACCTCAGCTAAAGTTACCAAAGTATGCCACTGGCGTTGTAATTCCTTTGGTGGGGTTTCTGTCTTACCCTGATGTACCAACAGATTACCTTCCCGCGCCAATTCCTTTGCTAAGGGTTGCAACACAGCTAATCCATTCGGAAAGTTGAAATCGTCATTGACTGCCTCTTTAAACCTTTGTACTACTTCAGGAATGAGGGAGTCGGGAGTCGGGAGTCGGGAGTTGAGAGTCGGGTGAGTGGCTAGTGGCTGGTGGCTAGAATTGCTTCTTTGTCCCCCTTGTCCCCCTTGTCCCCCTTGTCCCCCTTGTCCCCCTTGTCCCCCTATCTCCTCGTTCCATCCCAGTTGCTCGCCATATTGATGTCCAAACAACAATCCCTCTCTGAGGGTGTGCCAACCATTGGTAGCCGCCGCGATCGCTTCGTCGGTAAAATCGATTGGTTTGCGGTAATGTGCTTGCAGGACGAATAACCTAACTGCCATCGGATCGGTGGGGCGATCGAGTAACTCGCGAATCGTGATAAAGTTGCCCAGGGATTTAGACATTTTTTCCCCGTTAACCTTCACCATCCCGTTGTGCATCCAGTAGTGAGAGAGGGATTTGCCTGTAACAGCTTCGCTTTGGGCGATTTCATTTTCGTGGTGGGGGAAAATTAAATCTGCGCCCCCTGCATGAATGTCGATCGTATCACCCAGGCGATCGCGCACCATTGCCGAACATTCAATGTGCCATCCAGGGCGACCTGCACCCCAAGGTGATTCCCATGCTGGCTCCCCTGGTTTAGCAGCTTTCCACAGGGCAAAATCAAATGGTTCTTGCTTTTTTCTTCCTTCTGGGTCTTCTGCGTCTACGCGCCCGCTAGCGCCTGCTTGCAAGTCTTCTAATTTGCGTCCCGACAACTTACCATATTCGGGAAACTGTTTGACAGCGTAGTAAACATCACCATCTGCGGGATAGGCATAGCCTTTTTGTTCTAATTCAAAAATTAGTCGTTGAATGCCGTTCATCGTGTGCGTGGCGCGGGGATAGGCATCTGCTTCTTTGACATTCAGCCGCGTCATATCCTCAAAATATGCTTGGATATAGCGTTCGGCTACGGCTTCCATTGAGGAATTTTCTTGACGGGCGCGGTTGAGAATTTTATCGTCAATATCAGTAAAATTCTGAATGTACGTGACTTCGTATCCGAGAAATTGCAGGTAGCGCCGCACGACATCCCAGATAATACAAGCGCGTGCATGACCCAAATGGCAATAGTCGTATACTGTTACGCCACAGTAGTACATTTTGACTTTGCCTGGTTCGACAGTCTCAAATGGTTCTTGATGACGAGTGAGAGTGTTGTAGATTGTCAGGGTCATAACAGGGCAACTATGTTTTTAGCGATCGCGCTTTTTGCACGATGGTCACTAAATCTCATGTTAAACCCTCAAGAGTCATTCATCTTCTGGTTTATGTATCCCATGCATTTACAAAATACCTTGTAAATCCAAAACGAACGCAGGTAGTATATCTTCTCCTGATAAGGTGGTGGGAGATAATAGCGCTTCTACTTCTCGTCCTTGACGATAAATCTCCACATATTGCTGTTTGGGGTCAATCAGCCAACCTAAGCGCACCCCATTTTCTATATACTCTCGCATCTTTGCCTGTAGGTCTTCGAGCAGATCGCTAGCTGACATCAGTTCGACAACAAAATCGGGGGCTAGAGGTAAAAACTTGTCTGGATTTGGATTTATTGCTTCAATTCGATCTCGTCTCACCCATGCAGCGTCAGGAGAACGGATCGCTTTATTAGGTAGGATAAAACCTGTAGATGAGTCAAAGGCAATGCTTATATTGTCACGTTTTGCCCAGAGTTCTAGTCTTGTTGATAGTTTAATATTACGGTTTCCAGTTCCCCAGCCCGTAGGTGGCATAATAATTATCTTTCCTGTTGCAGTGCGTTCAAACTTGAGATCTCGGTTTTGTTGACAAAGCTGAAAAAATTGCTCGTCGGTCAAGTCGATTACTGAATGTAAGTCTAGGGCGATGGTATTCATATACACAATCTCGAAACAATAATCTATTGCAAAATTCTAAATTGCGATCGCATAGATCTGGGGGCGGGTTTGTTAATCGTTTTTGACTCCGACAAAGATTTCAGATAAAACCCACCCCTACGATACATTTATCTGCGTTCGCCTACATTTATTAGGCTCTTATACATTTTTGACTTTTAACTTTTAACTTTTGACTTGCTTAACTCAAATGCTGCCCCAACTCTAACCGCAATCGATACAAAATTGTATTTGGCTCGACTTGAGATAAGATTTCTTGAATGACGGTACTTGCGCCAAATTGTCCCCAACTACAACCTTTTTCTAAATACACTTGGGCGGCTTTTCCGACAGCATAAGTACCGTAACCAGCAATTCCCCCTTGAGCGATCGCAGTTCCTGCAAATGCGGTAATATTGAACGGATTATCTCCAGAGGCGATCGCAGTCGCACTTTTGCCTAAGCCTAACAGCATTCCGCTACCTAATTCGCTCAATAGCAAACCACCGGAACTAAATAAAATTGTCCTCAACAATTTCGTAGCTTCAAACCCTGTCATTGGCAAATTATATAACTTAGCCAAAGCACGAATTAGGGCGAGATCGGCAACAAATCCGCCTAAAACGTCAAGTACAGCGATGGGGTTGAGTCCGACAGCTAAAGCTTTGTATTTGGTATATTGCCAAATTAAATCTTCCGCCGCTTCATGAAGACGATCTAGAGTTTTACCTGCGATCGCAGCTTCTGCATCTTTGACTTGTAGTAAAGCATTTAAAGCCAGTAGCGATCGCCCTTCGCGATTGAGTACGTGTAAAATCTTTTGCTGTAACTCTGCAATTTGAGGTGGTGGTGTTTCCCACTCGTAAACAACTTGTCCGTCAGGGTATTCTACCCGCACTTCTTCGGCTGCTGGTTCCGCCGCCACCATAACAATTTCATCGCTAGACAAAAGTTGCTGTAAGCGTCTTGCTGTCGGACTACCAGCCCCTAATTGTTGGAGATTTTTATAGATTGCTTCCCTGTCTGTTTCAGGATATAAATCAATTTTATTGAAGACTAAAATTAGCGGTTTTTGTGCTTGCCGTAGTTCGCAAAGTGCTTGATATTCAGTACGGGTAATATCGCCAGCGACGACAAATAAAATTAAGTCAGCTTGTCGCGCTACATCCTTTGCCATTTGCGCCCTAGCTTGACCTTCAATTTCATCCAATCCTGGTGTATCGATTAATTCAATCTGTACTTTTCCGCCTGGATTCCATCGCACGGAACGGGGATATTGAGTCACACCGTGTAGGGGACCCGTGGGTAAAATTTTCTGCCCGACTAAGGCATTGAGAACCGCTGATTTACCTCGACTCACCAATCCAAAAGCAGCGATACAAATGACATTCGTTTCTAATTTATTCAGCGTGGAAGTTAGGACTTCCAAGTCTGGTTTAACCAGCCCAGCCAATTCAAGCTTTGCAGGTTGTGGATTGGGTTTACGCAGATGTCCGTACCAAGATAGCGCTTGGCGGATACTTGCACGAGCGCGGTTGAGGTGAGATTCTTGGAGATCGATTCGCTTGGCTTGAGATTGAGTCAAGGTTGAGAGACTGCGGCAGGGTACAGATTTACTCTAGTGCGATCGCAGTTGGAATGGCAAATCGAACGGTTACACAAGGCGGATTTTCTCTATTTGGTTCTGCATGAATCCTCAAACGGTCTGGGAGAACGTTGAGTTACTCACAATTTCCTCAAATTTGCTTGCTAAGTTAAACCTATAACCAAACAAGATATGGTTTAAACCAACCTGATGCTATAGCAATTCCCAAGGGTTCTTACATCTTGGGTGTTAGCTGTTGACTGTTGATTGCTGAGTGTTAACTGTTAATCATTAACCGTTAACTCCTACTAGGTAGAAGGTAATTTGTATGAAAACCTCAGTTAAGTACGATATCAATGCTATCAAAGACGAAGCGCGTCAACTCGTTGATAAAGGACTTGTTGACCGTCACCAGCCAATTTATGCTTTGTGCAAATATATTCCAGGTCGTGAGTGGGTTTGCGTAGAAATTGAGCTAGAGGAAAATGATTTTTTGCTTAGGGATCGAATCATCGATTTATTAGGTCGTGAAGATTGGCAAGAAGACTAGAAAAGTCAAAAGTCAAAAGTTAAAAGTTAAAACTCGGTTTGATTAATACTTTTAGTATTAGTTTGAAAAGAGTTTGAATAGTTTTTTGAGATAGTTTAGAGACGAGTCGAATATAAAATCGACGTTGCAAACAGCAATAATTTATATTGCTAAAAAATAGTTAAGATTACCGAGCAAAATCATGAATGCTGCGAGGCGATCGCCATGTCTACAATATCCAATTTCTGGAACATTGAAGCAGCTGAATTTCCCCAATCTGGTACACCTACAGAGCAGCTCAAGTTTCTTTTAAACTATGCATTGCTAGCTCCTTCTGGGCATAATACTCAACCTTGGAATTTTAAAATTCAAGATGAAGCGATCGCGCTCTATGCTGACCGGACTCGCGCTTTGCCTGTTGTCGATCCTCAAGACCGGGAATTAATTATCAGCTGCGGTACGGCATTATTTAATCTTCGGATTGCTCTACGTCACTTTGGTTATACGGGCAAAATCTCAACTTTTCCAGAACCCAGTCAAGCAGACTTGTTAGCGACGATTCAGTTAGGCAAACCCACACAGGCTAGCGCTGACGAGCAAATGCTGTTTGAGGCAATTCCCCAAAGACACACGAATCGAAGAGATTATGAAAACCGGGATGTCCCCAAATCGATGCTGACATGGTTACAAGTAGATGCCGCTAGCGAAGGTGCGTGGTTGCACGTTGTGAAGGGAGATCTAACCCGTCAGGCGATCGCCGAATTAGTGGTACGAGGCGATCGCTGGCAAATGGCAAATCCCGACTTTCGCCGCGAATTAGCAGCTTGGATTCATCCAGGTAGCAGCTCCAGCCATGATGGTATACCTGGATATGCATATGGAGTGAATCAGTACTTAGATTTTGCTACACCTATTTTTGCTTGGGCAATGCGTACCCTCGATCTCGGAGATGCAATGGCTCATCATAACCGCCAACTCACAATCCAGTCTCCGGCAATTTTAGTGCTGGGTACAGAGCAAGATACTCCGAGAGATTGGCTGGCAGCGGGGCAAGCACTAGAGCGCGTACTGCTGCGAAGTCAAGCAGTAGGATTATCAGCATCCTTTTTAAATCAGCCGATTGAAGTGCCAACTTTGCGATCGCAACTGAGCAAATTAATCTACGCATCGGGCTATCCACAAATTCTGTTGCGTCTGGGTTTTGGTTCTGAGGTAAAACCAACAGCAAGGCGAGGAATCGATGAAGTTTTGCTATAAGACAAAATGTCAATCCTAAAACAACGTTTACACGTAACTATTCGGGGTGCTGTACAGGGAGTAGGCTTCCGTCCGTTTATCTACCGACTGGCAACAGAATTAGGACTTGTAGGATGGGTGAATAATTCTGCCCAAGGGGTTTTGGTTGACGTAGAAGGCACTCAAGCGCAATTGCAGAATTTTTTATTACGCATCGAGCAACAAAAGCCACCTCGTTCGATAATTCAAAGCTTAGAATCGAAATTTCTCGCTCCCATAGGCTACCAGCAGTTTGAGATTCGCACCAGTACGGGTGGTGAGAAATCAGCAACAATATTACCCGACCTTGCCACTTGCTCGGATTGTCTGCGCGAAATTTTCAATAAAAGCGATCGCCGTTACGGTTATCCTTTCACCAACTGTACTAACTGCGGTCCCCGCTTTAGCATTATTGAGGCTTTGCCCTACGATCGCACCAATACGACGATGAAAAAGTTTCAGATGTGCATTCATTGTCAGTCTGAGTATGAAAATCCATTAGATCGTCGCTTTCACGCCCAACCTAATGCCTGTCCTGAATGCGGACCCCAGCTGGAGTTATGGGAGCGAGATGGCAATGTTCTAGCATTACATCATCAAGCATTGATTCAAGCTGCTGCATCGATTTGTCAAGGAAAGATCGTTGCTATCAAGGGTTTGGGCGGGTTTCATCTGGTAGTAGACGCACGTAACGAAGCAGCCGTGCAAAAACTGCGCCGTTGCAAGCAGCGAGAGGCAAAACCCCTAGCCCTGATGTATCCATCGCTGGAATCGATTCAAGTACACTGTCAAGTTTCAGAATTGGAAGCAAAGCTGTTGCGATCGCCTCAAGCTCCAATTGTCCTGCTGCAACGGAAGCTAGCATCTCATGCGATTGCCCCCTCAGTTGCTCCTGGCAATCCCTACTTGGGCGTGATGTTGCCTTACACTCCTCTACATCACCTACTCATGGCTGAGTTGGGTTTTCCGATAGTCGCTACCAGTGGCAATTTAACAGATGAACCTATTTGTATTGATGAAAAAGAAGCACTGCAACGTCTGAGTAGCATTACTGAAGTTTTCCTCGTCCATAACCGACCGATCGCCCGTCCTGTAGATGATTCTGTCGTGTGCGTGATGATGGGAAGAGAAATGGTTTTACGTCGCGCCCGTGGCTATGCACCTTTGTCGATTCAGGGAGCTGGGAGCTGGGAGCTGGGAGCAGAGGAGCAACTACCAACTACCACACCCGACTCCCAACTCCTTACGGGCGCACAGCAGTGCGCCCCTAGCGACTCCCTTCTCGCAGTAGGGGCGCATCTCAAAAATACGATCGCGCTTTGTGTCAAAGAGCAAGTTTTTGTCAGTCAGCATATCGGAGATTTAGAAACAGTACCAGCAGTGAATGCTTTTGAACGGGCGATCGCGGATTTTCAACTACTTTATCAGACACAACCAGTGGCGATCGCCTGCGATCTTCATCCCGATTACCTCTCTACTCAATTTGCGCGTAATTCTGGGATGCCTGCGATTCCAGTACAACACCACTACGCTCACGTTCTCTCATGCATGGCTGAAAATAATTTAATTGGAATGCATGACTCTCAACCCGTCTTGGGTGTTGCTTGGGATGGCTCTGGTTATGGACTAGACGGTACAATTTGGGGCGGAGAATTTTTGCTCGTTACAGAAACATCATTTGAGCGAGTCGCCCATCTGCACACTTTTCGGCTGCCTGGGGGAGAAAAGGCGATTAAAGAGCCGAGACGAGTCGCAATTGGTTTGCTCTATGAGATTTTTGGAGACGAGGTGTTTGAGATGAAGCACCTAGTACCAGTGCAAGCTTTTAACGATCGCGAGTTGGGAATTTTGCAGACAATGCTGCAAAGAAATCTCAACACGCCAGTAACTTCTAGTATGGGACGGCTATTTGATGTGATCGCCTCAATTGTAGGATTGCGTCAACAAAACCAGTTTGAAGGACAAGCAGCAATGGAACTAGAGTTTGCGATCGCCGGATTTGATCTTGACGAGTGCTATAGCTTTGAGATTTTGGCAACGTCATCGCCTGCGATCGTTGACTGGCTAACGATGGTGCGAGGAATTTTAGTAGATATAGAATTTGGTTTATCAATTGCACAAATATCAACCAAGTTTCACAATACGCTAGTTGAGATCGTAGTTGCCGTAGCAAAATCTGTGGGTGAAGGGAAAATTATACTTACAGGCGGTTGTTTTCAAAATAAGTATTTAACTGAAAGAGCCATTAAAAGATTGCAAGCAGAAAATTTTTACCCTTACTGGCATCAACGCATTCCACCTAATGATGGGGGAATCGCGCTAGGACAAATTGTGGCAGCAACTTTTCATTAAGTAATAGGAAGGGACAGCCATGTGTTTAGCAGTTCCAGGAAAAATTATCAGTATTAATAACGAACAAGAACCATTGATGCAAACTGGAAAAGTTAGCTTTGGTGGAGTAATTAAAGAAGTCAGTCTTGCCTATGTTCCTGACGCAAAAGTAGATGACTATGTAATCGTTCATGTAGGTTTTGCTCTGAGCATTCTCGATTCGCAGGAAGCAGAAAGTACGTTGAATTATTTACAAGAAATGCAAAATTGAGCGATCGTTGGTTCCCCTTCTATTCTCCTCACAGGTTCCTCAAATTTTCCTTCTAACTTCAAGGTAGAGCCAAAACAGTCACTTGGTAATACTTTAGAAGCTTGCAAAGGTTGAAAAAATGAAAACAAAAACATTTGCAACCCTAGATGGTAATGAGGCAGTTGCTCAAGTTGCCTATCGCTTGAATGAAGTCATTGCCATTTACCCTATCACTCCCTCCTCCCCAATGGCTGAATGGGCTGATGCTTGGACAGCAGAAAGCAGGGCAAATATTTGGGGTAACGTTCCTGCCGTAGTCCAAATGCAGAGCGAGGGAGGTGTTGCTGGGGCGCTTCACGGTGCTTTACAGACAGGTTCGCTGACGACGACTTTCACAGCATCGCAGGGATTATTGTTGATGCTGCCAAATATGTACAAAATTGCCGGAGAACTGACACCGACAGTCTTTCACGTAGCAGCGCGATCGCTTGCTGCTCAAGCTTTATCTATTTTCGGCGATCATAGCGATGTGATGGCAGCACGGACAACCGGTTTTGCTTTGTTGTGTGCCGCATCAGTCCAAGAAGCTCACGATTTCGCCCTTATCGCCACAAGAGCAACATTAGAATCGCGAATTCCTTTCCTACATTTCTTCGATGGCTTCCGCACCTCGCATGAAATTACCAAAGTGGAACCGTTGCCAGAAGATGACATGCGATCGCTCATCCCCGACGAGCTAGTCTTTGCCCATCGCGCTCGCGCTTTAACTCCCGATCGCCCAGTGATTCGGGGTACAGCCCAAAATCCCGACGTTTACTTTCAAGCTAGAGAGACTGTCAATCCTTACTATCTAACTTGCCCAGACATTACCCAAAAGGTGATGGACGAGTTTGCTCAAATGACGGGGAGACAATATCAATTATTTGAATACCACGGCGATCCAGCAGCAGAGAGAGTTATTGTCTTAATGGGTTCCGGTTGCGAAGCCGTCCACGAAACTGTAGATTACCTTAATGCTAGTGGCGAAAAAGTAGGAGTCGTCAAAGTCCGACTCTATCGCCCCTTTGATGCCAAAAGATTTGTAGAAGCGTTACCTGTAACAGTCAAAGCGATCGCAGTTTTAGATCGCACCAAAGAACCAGGCGCAGCAGGTGAGCCGTTGTATCAGGATGTTGTTACCGCTGTGTGCGAATATGCAGAGCAGAGGAGACTAGGAGCAGACAAGGGAGACAAGGGAGACAAGGGAGACAAGGAAGCAATTCTAGCCACTAGTCACCAGCCACTAGCCACTTCCCCGACTCCCCAGATTATCGGTGGACGCTACGGCTTATCATCCAAAGAATTTACCCCAGCGATGGTTAAAGCAGTTTTCGATAACCTCGCGCTAGATCGACCTAAAAATCACTTTACCGTGGGCATCAACGATGATGTGACTCACACTAGTCTGCCATACGATCCTGAGTTTTCGATTGAATCAGAGCATGTAGTGCGAGCCATCTTTTATGGATTGGGTGCGGATGGCACTGTAGGAGCCAATAAGAATTCCATCAAAATTATTGGCGAACAGACAGAAAACTACGCTCAAGGCTATTTTGTCTACGATTCCAAAAAATCGGGTTCTGTGACAGTTTCTCATTTACGATTTGGAACGCAGCCGATTCGCTCCACGTATTTAGTCAATCGGGCTAACTTTGTTGCCTGTCATCAGTGGGAGTTTATTGAGAAATTTCCATTACTCAAAGAGATCGTCCCTGGTGGTACTTTCTTGCTCAACAGTCCCTACTCCGCAGATGAAGTTTGGAATTATTTACCGAGATCGCTCCAAGCTCAAATTATTCAAAAACATCTGAAATTTTATGTCATTAATGGCTACCAAGTTGCCCGCAACGCAGGGATGGGTGGCAGAATTAACACCGTTATGCAAGTTTGCTTCTTTGCTCTTTCTGGCGTGCTACCAAAAGATGAAGCGATCGCCCAAATTAAGCAATCCATCCGCAAAACCTACGGCAAGAAAGGTGATGAAATTGTCCAGATGAATATCCATGCAGTGGATGAAACCCTAGCACATCTCTATGAAGTTGATTATGGAGCGATGGTAAGAAGCAGTCAAGAAAACCAACTGCCAACTACCAACTACCAACTACCAATTCCCAATTCAGCCCCAGCTTTTGTCCGAGATGTTTTAGGAAAAATGATGGCGCGGGAGGGTGATGAGCTACCAGTGAGTGCCATGCCCGCAGACGGAACTTATCCCAGTGGAACATCGAAGTGGGAAAAACGCAATATTGCCCAGGAAATCCCAGTTTGGGATTCAGATGTATGCGTCCAGTGTGGTAAGTGCGTCATGGTGTGTCCCCACAGCGTGATTCGCAGTAAAGTTTACGAACCGCAGCAACTAGAAACTGCTCCAGCCACTTTTAAGAGTAGCAATGCTAGAGAGCATGATTGGCAAGGTTTGAAATTTACCATCCAAGTTGCACCGGAAGACTGTACGGGCTGTGGCATCTGCGTCGATGTTTGCCCAGCCAAAAACAAGTCACAACCAAAACTGAAAGCAATTAATATGCAACCGCAGCAACCATTGCGGGGAAAGGAAAGGGAAAACTGGAATTTCTTTTTAAATCTTCCCAGTCCCGATCGCACTCAATTGAAACTGCATAAGATTAATCAGCAGCAAATGCAAGAGCCGTTATTTGAATTTTCTGGTGCTTGTGCGGGTTGTGGAGAAACACCCTATCTAAAACTAGTTAGTCAATTATTTGGCGATCGCGCCGTCATTGCCAACGCCACTGGTTGTTCTTCGATCTACGGTGGTAACTTACCCACTACACCTTGGACGCACAACGCAGAGGGGCGGGGTCCTGCTTGGTCTAATTCCTTATTTGAGGATAATGCCGAATTTGGCTTGGGTTTTCGCGTTGCGATCGACAAACACACAGAAATTGCTAGCGAATTACTGCGCCTGCTAGCACCAGCAGTAGGTGAAGAACTAGCAACAAGCATCCTCACTGCCGAACAACAGGATGAAGCAGATATCTACGAACAGCGCCAAAGAGTTGAATTACTCAAACAAAAATTGGACGAATTATCAAATAGTCAGGGAGCCCAGGGAGCTGAGGAAGCCCAGGGAGCTGAGGAAGCCCAGGGAGCTGAGGGAGCCCAGGGAGCTGAGGGAGCTGAGGGAGCTGAGGAGGATGGGGGAGAAAATACCAATTACCAATTACCAACTACTAATTACCAATCTAAAATCCAAAATCTAAAATCACTTGCTGACTACTTAGTGAAAAAGAGCGTCTGGATTATTGGCGGTGATGGTTGGGCTTATGATATTGGCTTTGGTGGACTCGATCACGTCCTGGCAAGCAAACGTAATGTGAATATCCTCGTTCTCGATACAGAGGTTTATTCCAACACTGGCGGGCAAATGTCTAAAGCTACCCCCAAGGGAGCAGTAGCTAAATTTGCTGCTGGTGGTAAACCCGCACCCAAAAAAGACTTGGGTTTAATCGCCATGACTTACGGAAATGTCTACGTGGCAAGTGTAGCAATGGGCGCAAGAGACGAGCATACACTTAGAGCCTTTTTAGAAGCTGAAACTTACGAAGGTCCATCGTTGATTATTGCCTACAGCCATTGCATCGCTCACGGCATCAATATGGCAACAGCGATGCAAAATCAAAAGGCTGCGGTAGATTCAGGGCGCTGGCTGTTGTATCGTTTTAACCCTGACCGGATTCAGCAGGGAGAAAACCCACTCCAACTTGATTCCCACGCTCCGAAACTCCCAGTAGAGCAATATATGTATCTGGAAAACCGCTTCAAGATGTTGACCAAGAGCAAGCCAGAAGCAGCTAAGCAGTTATTAGCAGAGGCACAGCAAGATGTCAAGGCTCGTTGGCGCTTGTATGAATATCTAGCTGCGCGATCGCCTGAAACTATTCATTAGATCTCAAGTTCTTTTCCTAACTTCAAGGTTTTAGGAGGGAGACAAATGGACTTAACTACAACTTACATGGGGTTACAATTGCGATCGCCCCTAGTACCTTCAGCCTCACCCCTTTCCGAAGACATCGATAATATCAAGCGAATGGAAGATGCGGGGGCAGCGGCTGTTGTGATGCATTCCCTATTTGAAGAACAATTACGCCAAGAACGTTACGAACTGCACCATCACCTGACGCACGGAACGGAAAGCTATCCCGAAGCCCTGACCTATTTTCCAGAACCGCACAGCTTTCGAGTCGGAGCGGAAGAATATCTAAATCACATCCAAAGGGCAAAGGAGAAAATCAATATTCCTCTCATTGCTAGCCTTAACGGTTCATCTGTTGGCGGTTGGACTAACTATGCCAGACAACTCCAACAAGCAGGCGCAGATGGGCTGGAATTGAATGTATACTACGTCCCTACAGACATGGACTTGACAGGCGAACAGATCGAGCAAACCTATATTGAGATTTTGCGATCGGTCAAAGCCGCCATGACAATTCCTGTAGCGATCAAACTCAGCCCCTATTTTACCAACATGGCAAATATGGCTCGACGTTTGGACAACGCAGGGGCAAATGCTCTCGTTTTGTTCAATCGCTTCTACCAGCCAGACATCAACCTCAAAACCCTAGAGGTTGAACCAAACGTGCTTTTAAGTACTCCGCAGTCCATGCGTTTACCGATGCGTTGGATTGCAATTCTCTACGATCGCATCAATGCTAGTTTGGCTGCAACGAGCGGCATCCACAAAGGGCAGGATGCCATCAAGTTGTTGATGGCAGGGGCTAACATCACGATGCTTTGTTCGGTGTTGCTACGGCACGGTATCGACCAGATCCGCGCGATCGAGCAGGAAATGCGTGAATGGATGGTAGAACACGAGTATGAATCCGTGCGGCAACTACAAGGAAGCATGAGTCAGAAAAATTGCCCCGACAAGAGTGCCTTTGAACGCGCCCAATACATGCGATCGCTCCAAACCTACAAACCAGAATGGGAGCGAGTTTTCGATACATCTCATTATTTTGGATAAAGTCAAAAGTCAAAAGTCAAAACTAATAACAACTATCCATCAATTACTACAAATGACAAATGACAAATGACAAATGACGACCAACTACCAATTACCAACTACCAATTACCAATTACCAACTACCAAAACCCTATGCAAAAACGAATTGGTATTTTGACCAGTGGCGGTGACTGCCCCGGGTTGAATTGTGCGATTCGGGCTGTTGTTAGCCATGCCAAGCTACAACACGATTGGGAAGTGCTAGGGATTCCTTACGCTACCCAAGGGTTATTAGAGCGCAAGACGACGTTACTCAATTTGCATGGCTTAGATTTACGCGGTATCGATCCTTTACTCAGTATGGGTGGCACGATTTTAGGATCGATTAATAAAGGAGACACGCTAGCTCATGCGAGTGAAATTATTGCTAGTTATCGGGCGTTGGCGTTAGATGCCTTAATTGCGATCGGTGGCGATGGTAGTCTCGCCATTCTCCACCAACTAGCTTGTCAAGGAAACTGGAATCTCATCGCGATTCCCAAGACAATCGATAATGATGTAGCACTTACGGAACGAGCAATCGGGTTTGATACGGCTGTCAATACGATTGTTGATGCTTTGAATCGTCTGACTTTTACAGCTGCCAGTCACGATCGCGTCATGGTTGTGGAAGTTATGGGACGCACAGCAGGGCATCTAGCACTCCATGCTGGAATTGCAGGCGGAGCAGATTGTATTCTCATTCCTGAAATTCCTTACTCGATTGACGGAGTTTGCCATCAAATTAGCGAACTGCGCGATCGCTGGGGACGAAAATTTGCGATCGTTGTTGTTGCTGAAGGTGCTAAAACTGCTAACGATAGTTCTATTGCCGAAACACAAAATTTTGCCTCTCTAGAGTGCGGCATGGGACAGTACATTGCCAATCAAATCAAATCCCACAACACCCTTACCGATCGCCTTGACGTTCGGGTTTCGATCTTAGGGCATATTCAGCGCGGTGGTATACCATCGGCTTTAGACCGCTTGAGTGCAACAGCTTTTGGTAAGGCAGCAGTAGATTTAATCGCGCGGGAACAATACGGTCAAATGGTGGCTTGGCAAAATGGACGAGTTGTAGATGTGCCGATCGTCGATGTTGTCGCTCGAAGTCCTTTGCCTGTAGCACCTGATAACTATCTCGTCCAAACCGCTCGCTGTATGGGGATTTACGTGGGGGATGGATAACAATGAAGTTCGTTGACGAATACCGAGATGCTGATGCTGCTGGACAATACGCGCGGGCGATCGCTGCCATTACTACCCAAGCTTGGACAATTATGGAAATCTGCGGCGGTCAGACCCATTCTATTGTCAAATTTGGCATAGATGAACTTTTACCCCCAGAAATTACCTTAATTCACGGACCTGGTTGTCCCGTCTGCGTCACGCCTGTGGAATTAATCGATCGGGCGATCGCGATCGCAACGCAACCCGAAGTTATTTTCTGTTCGTTTGGAGATATGTTGCGTGTTCCAGGGAGCAGGGGAGTAGAGGAGAGGGAGAAAGATTTGCTGACGGTTAAGGCAATGGGGGGAGATATTCGCATTGTCTATTCTCCGCTTGATGCGCTCAAAATCGCTCAAGCTCATCCTCACAAACAAGTTGTTTTCTTTGCTGTGGGGTTTGAAACGACTGCACCCGCTACAGCGATGGCGGTTTACCAAGCTGCGCGACAGGAAGTTAAAAATTTCTCCTTACTGGTTTCTCACGTATTAGTTCCGCCAGCAATGGAGGCGATTCTTGCCTCACCTCATCATCGAGTTCAGGGATTTTTAGCAGCCGGTCATGTCTGCACGGTAATGGGATACACCCAGTACGAACCGCTCGTACAGAAATATCGCATTCCGATTGTCGTCACGGGGTTTGAACCGCTAGACATCCTCCAAGGGGTGTATATGTGCATTCAGCAATTGGAATCGGGGCGATCGCAACTAGAAAATCAATACGCTCGTTCGGTGCGGCGCAGTGGAAATGAAACCGCTCAACGATTAATGCGTGAAGTATTTGAGGTCGTACCGAGGCAATGGCGCGGGATTGGTCGTATTCCTCAAAGTGGGTTGGGCTTACGCGATCGATATGCTGAATTTGATGCTCAAAAGCGCTTTGATATTTTTAACTACGCAATTGCAGAATCTACCGAATGTCTGAGCGGACAGATCTTACAAGGCATCAAAAAACCCCACGAATGCCCTGCTTTTAGCGATCGCTGTACGCCAGAACATCCCTTGGGTGCGCCGATGGTTTCCTCAGAAGGGGCTTGTGCGGCATATTATCGTTATCGGCATCGGGTGTAAGAAGGCAAGAGGCAGAGGAGCAGAGGAGTTGTCAGTGAGCGAACCCGAAGACTTTATCCTGTCTTGTCCCATCCCAATTGACAAGTATCCCCGCGTTCTACTGGCGCATGGGGGTGGTGGAAGGTTAATGCATCAGTTGATTTCACAAATGTTTTTGGCGACATTTAGCCATAGCGATCGCGCGCCACATGACGCTGCCGAAATTCACCTCAAAAGCGGCAGAATTGCTTTTACCACTGATTCTTATGTAGTTCAACCCCTGTTTTTTCCAGGCGGCGATATCGGAATGCTGGCAGTTAACGGCACTGTCAACGATCTGGCGATGAGCGGAGCGCGTCCGCTGTATTTAAGTGCTGGGTTTATTTTGGAAGAAGGGCTACCGATGGAAACGCTCTGGCGGGTGGTGCGATCGATGCAACAAGCAGCTCAAACAGCCAACGTGCAGATCGTGACTGGCGATACAAAGGTTGTGGATAAAGGGAAGGGAGATGGCATTTTTATCAATACTGCTGGTGTTGGAATTATCGAGCATGACCAGGCGATCGCCCCCCAATCAATTCAGCCTGGGGATGTGTTGCTCCTCAATGGCGATCTCGGTCGTCACGGCATTGCTATTATGACCGAGAGGGAGGGTTTAGCCTTTGAAACTACCATCGAGAGCGACGCTGCACCGTTAGCGAGTCTGATTCTAGAACTGCTTGCGGCTGAAATTGAAATTCACTGTTTGCGCGATTTGACTCGTGGCGGTTTATCGAGCGCTCTAAATGAAATTGCCCAAGCTGCCTGCGTCAAAATTGAAATTGATGAAAGTGCCATCCCCATAAGTGAAGAAGTGCAAGGAGCGTGTGAAATCCTCGGTTTCGATCCGCTTTATGTCGCTAATGAAGGAAGATTTGTCGCTTTTGTGCCACCAGAATTTGCCCAAACAGCAATAAAAATTATGCGATCGCATCCTTTAGGAAAATCTGCTCAAATTATTGGCAGTGTTACCGAACGCAAAACATCTGGTTTTGTCACGATGAAGAGTAAAATTGGCGCTCAACGCATTGTCGATATGTTAAGCGGAGAACAACTACCGCGAATCTGCTAATCCGAATTTGCTCATCCCATCACTTGTGGTAGCGTGGCATAGAGAAAAAAGCCGACTGCCACGATTGCCAATAACCCCTGAATCAAATTTCCCACCAGAGAACCGACTACAATTCCGATTCCAGCTTTCAAGGCTCGTTTAAGATCGCGTTGATAAATATACTCGCCGATAATTGCGCCTAACAAAGGTCCGAGCAAAATTCCTAACAAGGGACCACCAAACGGCAAAGCAGGCAATAAACCAAAAATACCCAATAGCAAACCAACAACCGCACCAATCTGTCCCCATTTACTGGCTCCAGCGCGTTTCGCTCCCCAGAAGGTAGCCAGCAGATCGATGCCGACGCTAAGCGCCAACACCACCACCGTCACAATTAGAGGTACGGCAATGCTACCAAAAGAACCTTGCACCACACCCCAAATTGCGATCGCGACTAAAATCAAACTCGTCCCAGGAATCCCTGGAACCACTGCCCCAATCACACCGACAACCATGAGGGCAACTAATAACCAATAGAGAGTTAGCATAATTTTTCATTTGTCATTTGTCGTTCGTCATTTGTCATTAGTGAATCGTTAATTTTGACTTTTAACTTTTGACTTTTGACTTTTTCCCTACTCCCTGCTCCCTGCTCCCTGCTCCCTAAAAAGGGTAACGTCTAACTTGTCAGCAATACCAGCGATCCAGGTTTCGTCTTGCTTGGTATAGCTGCGGGGAGCATTTGCACCCAAAATCATTACGCCTTGCTGACCGATGGGCTGACAAATAACTCCTTGGGTGTTTTCTGGCAAGTAGTCAAATTCAAATCGTCCTGGGTAAACGCTCAAAGCCACTAAGTAAACTGGTTTATGTTTTTCCAGCACCCGTTGGACGATCGCCCCTGGAGTCACTTCGGTTTTCTCTGGTAATATGCCGCGCCGCAGCAAAACTTTTCCCTGATAAAACACGATCAGCGATCGCGTGACGGTATTTGTCAACAACAAATAAGATGCCCATGCTAGTTCTGTCCTAACTGTTTCGGGCAAGTCTGGAGCCAACTCGAACCTTTGCTCGCCCACGAGTTCTACTGCATCCGGCAGGCGCGGTGCGACTTGCTGCCAAAGCAAGCCAGTCAAAATTAGCACCGCACTGACAATTGCCCCCAAAACATCTGACCGTGCCTGAGTCACTGTCAGTTCCGGTGTCAGCAACCGATTGACCAACAGCAACACAGCAGCTAACCCCCCTACCACTAGAGGTATTAGCCTTACAACTCGATTTGGATCTGGTTTAGCCATGTTGGAGTGAGTAGTGAGTAACGAGCAGTGAGTAGTGAACAAAGAAGGATGTAGAGTGTAGGGTGTAGTGAAATTTCGATCTCTCCCTTGTCCCCCTTGTCCCCCTTGTCCCCTTGTCCCCACTCCCTTCGGTCGTGGGGTCCCCGAGTTCCCCCTTGTCCCCCTTGTCCCCCTTGTCCGTCTCTTTTCCCAAATTAGCCACTATCCACCAGTATTCACTCCTCTCCCGGTTCGATAATCCGTTGGAATAGATAACCCGTGCCTCTAGCGGTAAGGATTAATTCTGGGTTACTAGGGTCGTCTTCTAACTTCGCCCGCAGTCGCGAGATATGCACGTCTACTACGCGAGTGTCTACATGTCGTTCGGGCGTATAGCCCCAAACTTCCTGCAAGATTTCCGATCGCGAAAAGGCTTCCCCCGAACGGCTGACTAACAGCTCTAACAAGCTAAATTCCATTCCAGTTAATCGAATCCGCTCGTCTCCTTTGTAAACCTGTCGCTTATTCGTGTCAATTTTGATACTTCCTACTTGGATCACGCCAGAGCTAGGAATTCCCGAAGCACCTGTTTTATCTACCCGTCGCAATACAGAGCGAATGCGTGCTTCCAGTTCTTTCGGGGAAAATGGCTTGACTACGTAATCATCCGCACCTAATTCCAGTCCGGTGATCCGATCGGCGACATCGCCCAGGGCTGTTAGCATAATAATTGGTACATCTGATTCCTTGCGTAGCTCTTGACACACGCCGTAGCCATCTAACTTCGGCATCATCACGTCCAAGACAACCAAATCTGGATCGGCTTTGCGAAATGTATCCAAAGCTTCCTCGCCGTCTGCTGCTGTCACGACATCGTAACCAATCATCGACAGCCGCGTTTCTAAGATCCGCCGAATGCTGGCTTCGTCGTCCACGACTAGGATTTTTTCTTTATGACTTTCCAAATTGACCAACGCTCCTTAAAACCAACATTTTTGAATTTTAATTTTTAGTACTATTACATGAAGATCTTATCCCATTCAATCCATGTAAATTAGCCGAAATTCTCGCACTCACTTACTTTCAAGGTTTTTTAATATTTGCGGTTTTGCCAACAAAATTTAACTTAACGCAACAAAAGCACTAAACGAATGCCCAAACCCCGTACCTATTTCGTTTGCAATGAATGTGGCGCAGAGTCGCCTCAGTGGTTTGGTAAGTGTCCTGCCTGCGGGACTTACAATTCCTTAGAAGAACAAATTACGAGTACAACTCTCGGGACGCTACCAACTCGTGGGGTTAGCTGGCAGCAAACGCCGCAAAGCAATGGCAAATCAATCGCTAAAGCCGCAAAACCCCGCGCTTCTCTAACTTTCGACCAAATTAGCGATCGCCAAGTGAGCCGCTGGTGTTCTGGCTATGACGAACTCGACCGAGTACTCGGTGGTGGTATTGTACCAGGTTCTATGGTTTTGATCGGCGGCGATCCGGGGATTGGCAAATCGACTTTGTTACTACAGGTTTCTAACCAACTCGCCCAAAACTATCGCATTCTCTACGTTTGCGGTGAAGAGTCAGGACAGCAAGTGAAGTTACGCGCTTCTCGTTTGGGTGTATCTAAATTTCAAAACCCTATAGAGGAATCAGATCCCCAGCTTCAAAACCAATCGCCTAACGGTCATTTAGTTAACAATGGTAGTGCAAGAGCCGATTTATACGTTTTGCCAGAAACAGATCTCGAAGAAATACTGAGGGAAGTCGATTCGCTCAAACCCAATGTAGCTGTCATCGATAGTATCCAAACCGTCTATTTTCCCGCCTTAACTTCCGCCCCTGGTTCGGTAGCACAGGTGCGAGAATGTACCTCAGCCCTGATGCAAGTCGCAAAACGGGAAGATATTACGATGTTAATTGTGGGACACGTTACCAAAGAAGGTGCGATTGCGGGTCCCAAAGTTTTAGAACATTTGGTAGATACAGTACTTTATTTTGAAGGCGATCGCTTCGCCTCCCATCGGTTGTTACGCACAGTCAAGAATCGCTTTGGCGCTACTCATGAAATTGGCATCTTTGAAATGATCGATCGCGGGTTGCGGGAAGTCGCCAACCCTTCAGAATTATTTCTCGGTAGCCGCGACGATCCTTCACCAGGAACGGCGATAGTGGTTGCTTGCGAAGGCACGCGCCCGATTGTGGTAGAGTTACAAGCCTTGGTTAGTCCCACCAGCTATGCTTCACCCCGTCGTTCTACCACGGGGATAGACTACAGCCGTTTACTGCAAATTTTGGCAGTGTTAGAAAAACGAGTTGGCATTCCTTTGTCTAAACTGGATGCCTATGTCGCCTCTGCTGGTGGCTTAAGCGTGGAAGAACCAGCTGTAGATCTGGGAGTCGCGATCGCCGTAGTCGCTTCTTTCCGCGATCGCATTGTCGATCAGCGCACTGTTTTAATTGGAGAAGTCGGGTTAGGCGGACAAGTACGCCCCGTCTCTCAAATGGAACTGCGTCTGAAAGAAGCTGCTAAACTAGGATTTAAGCGGGCAATTGTACCCAAAGGGCAACCCTATCCTGACGTAGATTTGGAAATTATTCCTGTCGCCAAAGTACTCGATGCGATTATCGCTGCAATCCCCCCACAATCGTTCCCAGATTTAGATTTAGAAGAGGAATAGTATTTGGGTTAGCAGTAGGGCATTCGTTCCCCTCTTTTTAAGGGGGGTTAGGGGGATCGAAATCTGAAACTTCAAATGCTTCACTCCCGCTAGTATTGCCGATCGCGATCCAACGTTGAACTTGTGGTAGATCGCAAAGTCGGGTTGAATGTGAAAAAATATAAATCAGCGCTCGATCGAGCGATCGCCACACAACTAAATCCTTAACTTAATTCGGTCAAAACTCCAGAGATTAATAGAACCGCAAACCAAGTTTCCGTAATATTGCTGTAGTTGACGCTCGGTTTTCGTGATACACAGAATGAGTTATGTAAATTTCTATGGAGAGTTCTTGTCATTATGGTAAATAGTTCTGACTTTCTGCATCCTCGCAGTCGTTACTATGGCAAAGTACAGCCTGAAAATTTAGTCTTTAACGCCAATCTCCAAGAATTCGCCCAGCATGTCAGTTACATCTGTAACTTAGAAACTGCCGGAAAAATTTCTCCAGATGAAGCATACAAAAAAATTCGCGACTTGTGGAAACAACTCAAACGCTCGAAAAAAGAGTTGGGAATCGGTGAAAACCCATTTCAGAATGACGACGAGCAAAAAGATAGCTAACGTTCTATTGTCATAGCACGATGTTTACATCCGCGTTAAAAATTTCTCTTTTGTAGAGACGTTACATGTAACGTCTCTACATTTTGTCTCTACATTTTTTATTAACCTACCAAAACATTCTCTGCCAAACGCTTTGACTCTACCATCTGATAATATCCCTGTAACTGACGAGTAGCCGCCGCCCATCCCCAGCGTTCTGCCTCCAAACGGGCATTTTGACGAATGGTTTCTCGCTCCTGTTTTTGCTCTAACAGATGTAAAGTTGCCGCGATCGCCCCTTGTTCGTCTTTAGGATCGAATAAATAACCATTGACTCCAGACGTGACAATATCGACAATTCCGCCTGAATTTGCCGCTACCACCGGACAGCCAGCTGCCATTGCCTCAAGTAAAACTAGTCCCAGCGTCTCAGTCCGCGAAGGAAACAGAAACGCATCCGCCGATGCAAATGCTGCGCCAAGATCTCTACCCGTGAGATAGCCGACAAAGTGAGTATTCGTTCCCGCAAAATGTTTCTCTAAAGCTAAACGATGAGGTCCATCTCCTACCAAAGCTAAGCGCGCCTCTGGAATTGCCTCTAATACGGGTTTAATCCGTTCGATTTCTTTTTCCGCTGACAGACGACCGACGTAGAGTAACAAGGGACTATCGGGATGACCTTGAGATAGCCGCGATCGCATTTGTTCGCAAGTTAAATCGGGATGAAACAACTCCGTATCAACTCCCCGCTGCCACAAGTCTACTCGTTGGATTCCGTGGCTAGATAGCTCTTCTACCATTGCCGTTGAAGTACACAAATTTAATTCTGCTTGATTGTGAGCAGTTTTGAGCAATTCCCACAGCAAGCCTTCCAACATTCCTAGTCCGTAATGCTGTAAATACTGCGGTAAGTGAGTGTGATACGAGGCAACTAAGGGAATTTTTAACACTTTCGCATAAAATAACCCCGATAGTCCTAACACTGCGGGGTTGACTACATGGACGATATCGGGTTGGAATCTCTCCAGTTCGTGACCGATCGCGGGGCGTGGTAATGCCATTTTTAACTCTGGATACAATGGTAAAGGGAAACCCGAAACACCGTAAACTTTCGCCCCTTGATACTCTGTAATCCCCCCTTCGGGTGCAACAACTAAAACGCGATCGCCGTTACGTTGTAAATGTTCGACCGTGTGACGCAACCGCGTGACAATACCGTCAACCTTGGGTAGGAAGGTTTCTGTAAATAAGGCAATTTTCATACTTATTGAGGGGCGCTGAGGCTGGGGAAAGTTACCAGCAAGTATTTTCCGATAATCCCAACTTCTTCGCAATATTGGGATCTCTCACGGGATAGACAGTTTCTCTTGGCGTGACTAAATTTATACACTCAGACGCGATATTTTGGCGTTGCTGGCGGACAAAATCAGATATGTCTTCAATGCGGACGATCCAATCTTTGGCATAGGTAGCCAAGACTTTACCACGCAGCCCCAACTGAATCGCCCGACGCGATAATCTAGTTCCCGATGGGTGACGGTCTGGGTCCCACTGCAAGCGCACAGGCGATCGCCTCACGGCTGTTTTCCATTCACTTTCACTGGTGTAAATCTCTGGTAAAAATTTGGAGTGAACCGCTGCTGCTAAAATCTCTTCAAAAGCAGAGCGATCGAGCCAAATTGCCAGTGTAACTTCCTGTCCTTCCTTCGTTCCCCAGCTAGAACGATACATCATCCAGAGGAAGTTAGGCTTAATCCAACTCATGCGCTCGAACTTAAATTCTCCACCAAAATAACCATTTGCAGCAGCAAAGTGACCGATCGCTGGGCGATAAGCTTGGTATACCACAATAGACTGGGCATCGTATTGCGCCACGATATGATTTCCCGACTTTGGCAATCGGTCAAGCTGCGATCGATAAAGTTCTGTCACCAGTGGCATTTAAACAAATCACTATCCCTCAACTACGTATTATGAGGGACAAATGACCAATGACCAATGACTAATAACTATCTCCGCCAAGTAACTTTAGGCAGAATGTGTTTTTTATCGACGCGATCTTGGTACTTAACCGCAAAATTCAGTAGAGAATCTAGTAATGCTTCTGAGAGGAAATGCGGTTGCAATCCGAGACTCAGTAAACTCGTATTTTTGGCATTGAAATAGTGTTCTTCCCGCTCAATTCTGGGATTATCGAGATTGTTGACTTCGACTTTCAGTCCCAGCGCGTTGCCAGCTTTTTGCACCATGACAGCCAAGTCGCCGACGCTAAATAGTTCGGTAAATTGGTTAAAGACGCGGAATTCACCAGGATTAGCAGGATTTGCGATCGCTAGTTCGACACAGCGCACCGTATCCCGAATATCTAAAAAGCCACGGGTCTGCCCGCCCTTACCATATACTGTCAGCGGATGTCCGATCGCCGCTTGAATGCAGAAACGGTTCAGTGCCGTACCAAATACACCGTCATAGTCGAGGCGATTGATCAACATCTCGTCCATGCCCGTCTCTTCTGTTAGGACTCCATAAACCACACCCTGGTTCAAATCTGTAGCGCGTAAGCCCCAAATCTTACAAGCAAAGTGAATGTTGTGGCTGTCGTGGACTTTGCTCAGGTGGTACATACTACCTGGCTGCTTTGGATAGGGTAAGGTATCCTTGCGCCCGTTGTGTTCGATTGTAATGTACCCTTCTTCAATATCAATATTAGGCGTGCCGTATTCGCCCATTGTCCCCAGCTTGACCAAGTGACAGTCGGGGAAACTATCGCGCATGGCATAGAGAATATTCAGCGTTCCAACGACATTATTCACCTGCGTCAGTACGGCGTGTTCGCGATCGATCATGGAAAAAGGTGCGGAACGCTGTTCGCCAAAGTGGACGATCGCTTCCGGTTCAAATTGGTGCAGCGTTTTGCTCAAAAACTCGTAGTTGGTAATATCGCCGACAAACAAATCGATCTTTTTGCCTGTGAGGTCTTGCCACCTTTGAATCCGATGCTGAATCGTTGCGATCGGTGTCAGGGTATCTACTCCAAGTTCGAGATCCCAGTGCCTCCGTACCATGCTGTCTAGAATCCCAACCTCGTAACCTCGATTGGATAAGTAGAGCGCGGTTGCCCAACCGCAATAGCCATCGCCACCAATAACCAATACTTTCATCGTCTGTGCGTGTTACTCGCTGATATTCGCTAAATCTACCAGGTTTATGTCCCCCTTTTGCGTCCTAAATTAGGAGTATATTTTCTGTACAATTGCCTAACCAATCAAAGCCTCTTGCCTCTTGCCTCTTACCTCCTATTTGAATTTTCGGATTTTTGTTAAAAAATGTTACATTTATGCCGTCAAAACGCTACGCTGTCTTGACACTATGCGAGTAAGCCGATAACGTGATATACATACCCGGGTAAGACGATTGAAAAAAATATGCAAGCTAAGCAAAAAGTTACGCTGTATTTAACGCCTGAACTGCATCGGCGGCTCAAAATCAGAGCCGCGATCGACTCGGAACCAATGTCAGAACTCGCTGCCCGCGCGCTCGCTTTTTATTTATCTCACCAAGAGTTAATAGACGAAGCAGAGTCATACGGCAACACGCACAGAGTTTATGCATGTCCTGAATGTGCAACAACGGTGGCATTGAACGAAGGCGAACTAGTATCCCTCAAGGATCAGCCGGGGGTAATAGAGCAGTCCAAGCCGGCAAGAGTTGCGGCTGAAGCAGCAATACAAGAAGGGCAACTAGCCCTCGCCAGCCACTAATTTCATTGAAACTAATTTCATTGAAGCTGATTCATCAAAGCTGAATCCGAAGCGCTGTCCGTACTATCTTTAGGGTCAAAAGTAAGGTCAAAGGCAATGAAAGAAGAGCTAAATATTCTCATACAAGCTCAATACCCGCTGATATACCTTGTGACCTCTGAGGAAGAGCGGGCTGAACAAGCAATAGCAACGATCGCCCAGTTAAGACCGCAGCGCCGAATATTCATCTGGACGGTGACGCACGGAATCGTAGAACACGGTCAGCCACGCCACGTCACGCAGCATAATACCGTATCTCCAGAAGCAGCGATCGAGTGGGTGATCCGCCAACGAGAGCCGAGCATATTCATATTTAAGGATTTACACCCCTTTATTGACGCACCAGTAACGACGAGATGGCTGCGAGATGCGATCGCCAGCTTTAAAGGCACGCAGAAAACGATTGTTCTGATGTCTCCGATGCAGCAGGTTCCAATCGAGTTAGAGAAAGAAGTTGTCGTACTAGACTTCCCGCTACCCGATTTGGCAGAATTGAACCAAGTATTAGAGCGGCAGTTAGAGCAAAATCGCGGACGACGGCTGACAACAGATGCTAGAGAGAAATTATTAAAAGCAGCTTTGGGCTTAACGCGAGATGAGTCAGAAAAAGTCTACCGCAAGGCTCAGGTAACAGCGGGACAGCTATCAGAAAATGAAGTAGAAGTCGTCTTATCCGAGAAAAAGCAATTAATCCGGCGCAACGGCATCTTAGAATACATTGAAGAGGATGCCACAATCGATGCCGTTGGTGGTTTAGAAGAGCTGAAACGCTGGCTCAAACAACGTTCTAATGCTTTTACTGAAAGAGCGAGAGAATACGGTCTGCCTCAGCCGAAGGGAATGCTAATTTTAGGGGTTCCTGGGTGTGGTAAATCTTTGATCGCTAAAACGACATCTCGCTTGTGGGGTCTGCCCCTGTTGAGATTAGATATGGGGCGAGTTTATGACGGCTCGATGGTAGGTCGTTCTGAGGCTAACCTACGCAACGCCCTCAAAACCGCCGAATCAATTTCGCCCACAATTTTATTTATTGATGAGTTAGATAAAGCCTTTGCAGGTACAGCAGGTTCAGCCGATTCTGATGGTGGTACATCTAGCCGCATCTTCGGATCTTTCCTGACCTGGATGCAAGAGAAAACTTCTCCCGTATTCGTGATGGCAACAGCCAACCGTGTAGAAAGGTTGCCTGGAGAGTTCTTACGTAAGGGAAGATTTGACGAAATATTCTTTGTCGATCTGCCAAATCCAGAGGAGCGCAAAGATATATTTAGCATTCACCTGCTCAAGCGCAAACGGGATCTATCCCGTTTCGACCTCGATCAGCTAGCAAAAATTGCTGACGGTTTCTCTGGTGCAGAGATCGAGCAAGCGTTAATCGCTGCGATGTACGATGCTTTTGCTCAAGATCGAGAGTTTACTCAACTAGATATTATTGCTGCAATTAAAGCAACGCTACCACTCTCTCGGACAATGACCGAGCAAGTAACGGCTCTGAGAGATTGGGCAAGACAGCGTGCTAGACCCGCAGCATCCTCCGTAGCTGAGTATCAGCGCATGGAGTTTTAAAAAGCTTTCTCCTACGTTCACAGGGGGAAAGGCTAGCCGCCCAGCTAGCAGATTACCTAAGCCGCATATCCCATCCCAAGACTGCGGCGACATTAACTAAGCTAAACCGTTGTCGTTTATCGTTACTATCCTTTAGGAGGAATCCCAAATGTCTCACTTTAGCACTCTGCGTACAAAAATCACCGATGCAGAAATCCTCAAGACTTCTCTGCGCGACTTAGGAATTAATGTTAAGACCGAAGCTGATGTCCGTGGTTACAACGGTCAGCGCGTTCGCTCTGACATCGTAGCAGTTCTAGAAGGCGAATACGATCTGGGTTGGTCTCGCAACAGCGATGGTTCTTTCGATCTAATCGCTGATCTGTGGGGTGTTGCTAAGAAGCACAACCAAACCGAGTTAATCAACTCCATCAACCAAAAGTATGCAGTAAATAAGACCTTGGCAGAAGTCAAGCAGCGCGGTCTGCAAAATGCCAATGTCAAATTGGTCGTGCAAAAATAAGTTCTCTGCGCGTTCCCAAGCTTGCGGGTTAACCAGATTTAGAAGGGGTTAACCCCTTTTTTTTGTCAATTTCCGTGTAGAGATGTTACATGTAACGTCTCTACACGGGTAATCGATGCTATAGCTAGGCTGGCATCAAATCTTAAATTATTGTTGCTAGCTGTACTAACTATAATATTTTCGTATTTTAATAGTGTTTTGAAGCTTAAATTTCAGTATATCTACTGAGTTTTATAAATGTTAGGAAAATCGTATACATCATAACTGAATACAATCAAATACAACCGATACAACCGAATAAATCAGTAGGGCAATGAGCGATCGCATTGAGGGAAAATTTTTAGACTCATGCGACAGTTTTTGTATGGGTATCTAGATTTCACTCAAGGTGCAGCAACTCTCAACGAGTTTTTTTGCTTAATTACGGAATCTGCTGTAACAGAAGTGGATCGCTATAAAGCGTTATTACTGACACACCTATCAACATTTGCTACTGGCAAACAGCGATCGCGATCGCTGTTAAATTTTAGTGTTGAAAATTACATAAACAAATCGCTCTATCAAAAATTTACGTCAACTCAAGGCTTGAGCAAAAATGGCAGACAACATTAACGACTTACTAGATCGGTGCGAGCAAAGATCGCAAGTGCTGACTCAATCGGCAGAACAAGCTAACGAGCAAGTCACTCAAATTTTAGAATTTGCCACCAATTTAAGGGCTAATCTCGCTTCCATCGCTGAGGAAGCATTTACTAAGTTTGATGCTCTCAGTGACGAACTAGAAGCTGCCGAACAAAACTTAGAGAGCGAAATGGAAGCTGCTAAGCAGGGGTTCAGCGATTTACAGCAAAAGGTAGGCGAACTGCAATCTCAAACAGAAATAAAGATCGAGCAGATTGGCGAACAACTAGAAGAGTTAAAGAATCGGAAAGAAGAAATGCTTTCGGAAGTGGAGCAGGAAACCGAAACAACCAAATCGGGTTTTGAGGAGCTATCGAAGCTCGTGGAGGAAGTCGAGCAAGAAGCAGAGAAGCATTTAGAAACAGCAAAAGAGCAGATCGAGCAGTTTCACGGCAAAGTTGAGGACGCAGAAAGTCGTTTTGGCGATCGCAAATCCTCTGTTTTAGAAGACTTTGCAACTTTGACAGAAGAACTACAAAATCAGCTCGAATCACTAACAAGTGACTTCTCCGACGTAGCTAACGAGAAAAAAGACAAAATCAGTGCAGTTGAGAGTAGCTTAGATTCAACTTCTCAGGACGTATTATCAGCACTGACGCAAAAGTTTGTCGAAGAAGTTATGGGTGAACTAACGAGTTCAGCCGAAAAAATTACCGAAGCCACATCGCATTTGCAAGATGCAGGAGATGAGGTAAACGATGCATTAGACGGCAAGATAGGTGAGATTTTGGACAAGGTTGGTGAAGTTACTGACATTGTTGAAAAAATCGAACCAGTTCTAGATATGGTTGATAAAATCTTAGGCTAATCGATAACTTTTAATTTTGCCAAATTCAAAACAAGGATAATACAGCATGGCACAAGTTCTAGATTTTGGGCGTGATGTTGATGAAGCTACTGAGAAGCTGAACGAATTATTAAGTATTCTCGAAACTGCTTGTACGCAGATGGAAGAAGTGTGTGCCGATCTAGAATCTGAAACTGAAACTTTAGATGAATCTGCCGAGAGTGTTAGTACAAATATTGAAACTTTAGCCGAATCTTTGCAGACAGCTTTAGAAGATTTTAGTAATTCTGAAGAAGAAACGAAAGCCGAACTCGATGCTTTGCAACAAGCAATGACAGATATTGAAGGAAAACTAGATGAAGTTGCTCGCTCTGTAGAAGAAGCTCAGGCTAATTTTGAATCAGAAATTAACGAGAATAAATCAGAGTTAGAATCAAGTTTAGAAGAATTAAAAGAAGCGTTTAAGAATTTAGAAGATACAATTTCTAATACTGAAGATTCTGTGGGCGAAGGTCAAACAGAAGCTAAAGAAAACATTGATAGTTTAACTGAGGCGATCGAAGAACTTCAGGAACAAATTGAAGCATTCCAAAGTGAGTTGGAATCAAAATTTGAAGAAGTAGCAAATGAGATAAGCGATACTCAAACTGCTAATCTTGAAAAAGCTTTTAGCGAATACAGCGATAAACTCACCGGAGAGCAGCTAGACACAATCAACTCTGGTTTTGAGCAATTAGAAAATAATTTTAGCGAATCTTTTGGAGATTTTAACGAACAAGTTACTGAATTTGCTGACGAACTCAAAGAACGATTGACCGAAATTCTAGAAAATACTGGCGAACACGTAGAAGATAACCTCAAGAACGAGCTACAAGAATCCTTTGAGAATGCGATTCAGGAAGTTGTAGAAGGAATGATTGAAGAAGTAGCGGAAAACATCATGATGATGACAACAGGTTCGTCTGTAACAGGTGCGTTGAGTCCTATTTTACCAGCGTTAGCTGCTGCCAAGGTTGCTACCGGAGCGATCAAAGCAGTTTTGGATTGTGTCGATATATTCTAACGCTGTTTTCAACTCATCGATCGCGTCTCAACTATTGAAAGTCTAAAATATGAACGAACAATTAGGACAAACCCTGGCATCTTTATCCCAAATGGCGAGTGTATTTCCTGAAAAACTAGATGGTTTAGTACAACTATCATCGGAAGTTCAAGCAGAAGCCGATCGCCTGGTTAGCAATATTGAAGAAAAGCAAGAGCAGATTGCGGAAATTCTCGAACAAATTCAAACTGCACTAACCGAATTAAAAGAGGAAGCTACAGAGCATCAATCTCAACTTGAAAGCGAAATTGCCGAACTTGAAAGTGGAGTTGAATCTTTAACAGAATTTATCTCTGAGGCTCAAGGACAACTCAGTAGCGAAATTGAAACGACTCAAGGCAAAATTTCAGAACTCAAAGAATATTTGGATGAAAGTAGTTCTACAACTGAAAGGACGGGTGAAGAAACTCAAAATACGCTAACACAAGCTCAAGAAAAAATTCAATCCGGTCAAGACAAACTAACTTCTGCTGTAGAAGCAACCAGTAAAGAAGTAGAAGCTTTCCAAGAAAAGCTAGAAGAATTAAAATCTGCTCTTAGCGAACAGATCGAGCAATTTACTGAAGATATGGAGAAGTCACAAGGAGAAATTGGTGAAAAGATTCAAGCTATGGCAGATACTTTTCTTGACTTACATCAAGAATTTACTACCAATTTAAATAAATTAAGTACGCAAACCGTCAAAGGCGAAACGGACGAGCTGTTAAATCAAGCTCAAGAAAAAATTCAAGCAGAACTGAAAGAATTAATTACAGAAGCCGTTAAAAACGTGACGGATTCCGTAGAAGAGATGAGTCAGAAAATTTTGGGTTCTAGCGAAGATGCTTCTATTGCTCGTAAAGCATTAGAGCCATTATTCGACCAGCTTGATGAATTTATCGATCCGCTTAAAGATGGAGTTGAAGCTGTGAAAGATGTAGCCGAAAGCGTGGGAATAGATTTTGGCTAAAGCAATTAAGTGAAACTATATTAAAACTATAATCGAGGTAAATCGTGGCTGATTTTGAAACAACTGCAACAGAAACAGTAACTAAACTGACAGAATTATTAGGTGAAGCCGAGCAAGCACAGTCAGAATTAACAGGCTTGCGAGAACAAATTGCTCAGGTTTCCGAGCAAATGGATAGTCACTGGCAGACATTAAGCGATCGCGCTCAATCTTTGTTAGAACGAATTAATAGCGCTAAGGAAGATTTGAGTGAAGAAGCTGAATCGCTCAGTCAAGAAGTCACTCAGCTCAAGGAAAATGTAGAAACTTGGCAGAATGAAACTAACGAAGAAAACGAAGCTACCAAAACAGAAATCAGTTCGTTTGGTGAAGACTTAGACTCGACTAAATCCGAGCTAGAATCGACTTTAGAGGCAGTAGAAGAAGTTTTTAAATCTCTTCAAGAAAAACTAGAGGAAGTTGCCACAGAGTTAGAGGAACAGTTTTCAGAGCAGGAAGACTTTCTCCAAAATGATGTATCCGATCGCCTAGAGAGTCACCAATCCGATTTAGAAGAACGAGCTTCAGAGTTTGAATCGCACATTAAAGATGAATCTGGTCCAGCAATTGCCGAATTAGTTAGCGAATTTGCAACTCAGGTTGAGGATGTAATAGAGCAACTAACTGAGAAAACTAAAGATTTGCAAGAATCGACATCAGATACAACTGAAGATGCCATCTCTAAATATAAAGAAACTCAAGAAGAAGTCTTCGATCGGCTGATGGATACGGCAAAAGATCTCGAAAAAATGATGGATAAACTGAGCGGCTTTGTTGATAAAAGTGGTAATACAGCTGAGACTGCTAAAGATACCATGACTGAGGGCGTAGAAGCTACTAATGTAGGTTTAAATGCAGCTCTGGGAATAATTGAAGATACTTATGAGATCTTAAAGAAGTTTATTCCTTAGAAAAAATCCAAGTGTAGGGGGGGCAATGTCAACCCTGCTAAGGTGAGATTTTTCTTTGTCTAATAAACGAGCAGTAGAAACGCCGCTTTTGGATAAGCCAAGGATAGTATTTCGCAAAATACGTTTTGTTCGCATGTATACGACTCCAACCCCTGCATAAATTTTCCAATCGCTCGCTATTTAAGAAGATAGTTCAACACACGGCAGGGTGATATGCAAACTATACAAGTAAACGTGGCGGAGCGCGATCGCCATCTAGCGACAGCGACGGAAATTTCCCAAGAATGGCGTTTGCGTCTCACTCAAGAATGTCCGGCGCAAAGCGATACTGCCCGAGAAAGCATAGTCCGTTGGCTGATTGGTGAAGATACAGAACGCTATCAAACGTGCAATTCTCTTCAGTTATCTATAGCACAGCAAGCTATGGAATACCGCTTTCGCATCCTCAAACAGCGTTATTTAGGGGTTTCACCTCAGCAGGCATATCACCGCTTGACAATACGTTTGTGCAGTTTAGTACTACTGCGAAATAAAATTCACGCCCTCGTTGCTTTGGGTGGCGATCGCCGTCGGGCAGTCGTTGATGTTTTGCAAGAAATTATCCAAGATTTATTGCAGCGCGATCGCTATTTGCAACAACAAACAGCTTGGATTGCGGCGTGTACTGACGATATGAGACTGCGAACTGCCTTGCTATTAACTACTGTAGAAGAATATTGTTTGCGCCCGATTCATAATCGACCTTTAATCGTGCATCGCTTTGTCAATTTTCTTCGCCGGACGCAGATGGGAGGAGTCACACAAGTTCCAGAACGCAGAATTCTCAAACTATTGTCTGACGAATTCCTTTCTGATGATGGCGATCGCACTTGGAGCGCGATCGACGTGCGATCGGTCAGCGTGTATCAAGACAGCCAAACCCAAGCAGACCAGTACGCAGCAAGACATCTCGTGCAATCGAAATTTAGCAACTATTTAACTAACAATTTGGGAGAAACTGCCGCGCAATGGTTAGAACTATACTTACAAGGTAGGTCTCAAGAAGCGATCGCCCAACAGTTAAATTTATCAGTCAAAGAAGTCTATCGACTGCGAGAAAAAATTGTCTACCATGCCGTGAAAGTATTTGGATTAAAACATCATCCAGAACTAGTGAGTCATTGGCTGGGCACGAGTTTAGAAGAACACAGTTTCGGCTTGACACCTAAGCAATGGCAGGAATTTTGGGAGCAACTAACCCCAAGGCAGCGCCAAGTTGTAGAGTTAAGAAAGTCTGGCAAAAATTTAGATGCGATCGCCTACACTCTCAACCGCAAGTTAAATCAAATTACTAGCGAATGGAATAAACTTTGCTTAGTAGCCCAAGTCGTGCGAAGTGGGATGAACTAAAATACTAATTTTTTTAGATAACAAGTTTTCGAGGCAATAACTTTTTACTTACTCGATTCCTCAACAGTTTCAATCGCTGCTAAACAAAACTGAGAAACAGCCATAATCGCAAACACAGAACCAAAATAGATAGCAGTGAGGAATTCAACCGTGTTATCGAAAGGAATGAAGGCAGTCATGGTCATCGTCTCCTGAGAGGGAGCAGGGAGCAGGGAGCAGGGAGCAGAGGGGCTTCAGGAGAAATCCAAAATTCATCGCAGTGCGAATTGTTTTCCTTTCTTAGCCTTCTTTTCGCCTACTCTCTCGAAACAGTAGACCACCCTTTTGTGTTGTAGTCAAGCAAAAATTTTGCTTTTTTTTGCTGTCTGGCAACCGCTGCTATACGTTTACAGTAGCGATCGCTCGTTCGACAATTTGTAAGGCTGCGTCCACTTCTGCGGCTGTCACAATCAAGGGTGGTACGAAGCGCAGCACTTTTGCTCCGGCTGGCACGAGTAATAAACCTTCAGCGATCGCCGCTTTAACTACATCCGCTGCGGTAATTTCGCTTTCAGCAGCTAACTCCATCCCATGAATTAAACCCCAACCGCGCACGTCAGTGATGAGGGCGGGATATTTGGCTGCCAGCGCCCGCAAGCCCGTTCTGAGCTGTTCGCCGCGTGCTTGCACGTTTTCTAACAAATTCTCCCGTTCAATTGTTTGGCACACCGTCAAGGCGACTGCACAGGCAAATGGGTTGCCCCCAAACGTACTGGCGTGATCTCCTGGTGCAAACACATCGCAATGCTGCTTGCACATCATCGCGCCGATGGGGATACCACCACCTAAACCCTTGGCAGAAGTGAAAATATCTGGTTCGATGCCTAAATTCTCGTAGCCCCACAATTTCCCAGTTCGTCCCATTCCCGCTTGCACTTCGTCCAGAATTAGTAAAATTCCGGTTTCGTCACAAATCCGCCGAATTGCTTGGAAGTATGCCACTTCTCCGGGGCGCACCCCGCCTTCTCCTTGCAGCGGTTCGAGCAGAATTGCACTCACTGCCCGATCGCCTTCATCTAGTTCTGAGATGGCGGCTTCGATCGCCTGAATCTCGTTATAGGGGACGTAATGGAACCCTGGGACTAAGGGGGCAAAGTTTTTCTGATATTTCGGTTGTCCGGTAGCGGTAATCGTCGCTAGCGTCCGTCCGTGGAAGCTGGCGTTGGCGGTGAGCATGACTGGATGCTCGATGTTTTGGACTGTATGGGCGTATTTGCGCGCTAGTTTAATTGCCGCTTCGTTAGCCTCCGCTCCAGAATTGCACAAAAAGACTTTCTCGGCACATGAATGCTGAACTAGCCATTGTGCTAGTTGTCCTTGCACGGGGATGTAAAACAGGTTGGAGACGTGGTGTAGCGTCTGAATTTGGCGCGTCACTGTTTCCACCATCGCTGGGTGTGCGTGTCCCAGGGTACATGTTGCAATTCCGGCGACCAAATCGAGATATTCTTTTCCTGTGCTATCCCAAACTCGACAACCCGCACCCCGTTCTAAGGCAATCGGGAAACGGGCATATGTGTCCATGACTGACTCTTTGAAGCGATCGAAGTCATATTCACCAGTTTGTTGCAGATTGGATTCTACGACTGATGTAGGCTGAGAAACAGTGTCTAAGCTCATGGATGATTCCTTGATTGTGGGTGGTAGAATTCTAGGGACGTTATATGTAAGTCTCTATAAAATATTCAATTACCTACTTGTAAAATCTCTTCTAAAATCAACTTTTCAGCAGTAGAGTTACCCGCACTCAGCTTTACTTTAGCGCGATCGCAGGCATGTAACTTACCATTCGGCTCGAACTGAAAATCTTGCTCCCGTACAAACCCTTGTGCTTGGAGTTTCTTCAGGGCAAACTGGGTTGCCCACTCTACCAAATCTAGTTCGGGTTCGAGATATTGAGGATGACGTAAAAGCCAACGACAAGCATCGGGATCGGTATCGGCAAGCTGATAAAGTGCCGTAGCTAAGATCTCCTCGACACATTTAGGGCTAGGTAAAGCGGTAAAAAAGTCTTTAAGCGAGCTAATTAGCGTAGGTGTCTGAGTTTTAAACACATCTACAGCTAATTCAACATGTGGCTTACAGGTACTATTAGATATACACATAATGGCTGCCTTCCACTTCACTCACCCATCGGCAGACAAGACAACACAGAGTGGTTGACAGTGCGTTGACAGTTTACCGTTGACCAGCGATCGGCGATCGATCTCCGGCTAAGTTGTCTGACTTTAAATCTGAAGTTAAAAGAAAAATGTGAATAATTTGTGAACCGTAGTAGCACCATTTCTGGCGATCGTATATAAACTTAAAGCGAGGGGCGAGAGCGTGGTGTGTGGAAGGAGGCGAGAGGCAAGAGGTTTTTGACTTACGACTTACGGCTTACGACTTACGACTTCTCTCCTTATTCCTTATCTCTACCAAAACATGAACGAACAATCCTATTCCTACGAGGCACTCCAAGATCAAAAACAGTTTTACAATTCTCGGTTTCAAGCAGGTTATATGCAGGACTTTTCAGGATTATTTGAGTCCTGTAGATTTTATGCAATGCAAGATATATTGAAGCAAATAAAATCGAGCGGTTTCAATCCAGCATCGATTTTAGATTATGGTTGTGGCGAAGGACGATATCTCAATTTGTTAAAAGATTTCTTTCCTACATCTGCTCTCCACGGCTGTGATATATCAGACGAAGCATTAACAATTGCTAAAAATCTATATTCATCAGCTCAATATACTCCCATGAGTGATGAAACAGTTAATTTACCTGACAATTCTTTCGATCTCATCATCTCCATAGAAGTTCTAGAACATGTAGGTGATGTTGCTCAGTCTATAAGAGAGATCGGTCGATTGCTCAAACCGCAAGGAATGACAATATTATCCACGCCTTGCGCTAATAAATTTTCTTTTGAATGGTGGCAAAATCGCTTGACGGGAGGCTTGCAGCCATCATTTGATGGTTATGGCAGATTTAAAACCGATGAACCAGGACATCTACGCCGACTTTGCGATCGCCACCTGAAATCTCTATGCTCTGATGTCGGGATAGATATTTATAAAATCTACCATCGCGCCCATTTATTTGAAACCCTTGCCCCTAAAGGTAGGCTGTTTAAGCGCATACCTCAAGCTTGCGTTGGTTTTGGCATGTTAGATTGGTATTTATTCAAAAACTTCCCCAACGGTTCAACTATGATTGCTTTAGGAAAGAAAAGATAGCGATCTTGTTGACAGCGATCGGTGGTCATTGGTCATTGGTCATTGGTTGACGGTTGATTCTTTTCCCCCTCAGCTTCCGATCGCTCCCTCAGCTCCCTCAGCTCTCTTCCGCTGCCTGGGGCTGAATTTGACAAACCACTTCATAAAGAGTAGTTGTAGGAGCGCGATCGAATAAAGGAGACATCTTTTTTAGTATGCTCCTGTAGTTTTCTTCATGCTCGTTAGCTTCCATCTCATCTACACTTTCCCAGAAAATCACAGAAACGCCTCGATCTGTACCTGGTTCTTGCAGGAGATATGCACCTTTAAACCCATGTCTATAAGTTGAAACTGCCTGTTCGTAAATTCTTCTTGCTTCTTCAAACTTGCCCGGTTTGAATTCTCCAACTGTAACTTGAGTATATTGCCGTTTGAGAAAATCCTGAAAATCCATCGTCGATCACCTGAATAAATTATTTGTCATTTGTCATTTATCATTAGTAAGTAGTTTCTGACTTACGACTTACGACTGATTAATTTGTCTGTTCTATCTTTTCTAATAACTTTTTAGCCATTTCAACTGCTACAACGATTAGTTCTTGTTCTTGCTGTCCCTGACCACCTTCATCGCTGACTTTAGGGTAAATATGAGGATTGGCGAGCATCCCGGCTAGAATTTGGGAGGCAACTTGTTTGACTTCTTGTGGATTCACATCCATTTTGAATTTTGATAACTGTAGATTTAATCGTTAAAAATGATTTTATAGTCTTTTGCTCTCACAATTGATTAAAACTATAGATTTTGTTGCGAAACTGTGGCGATCGCAGCTTGGGGCTAGGAATGCAGCAAACGTTACGAGCTGTGTTAGATGCCCGATTGCCGCACTCTACCTTCTGCTATTTTGCCATAGCGATCGAATCCAAATCTAAAATCTAAATCTGGCAGTTCTACTAAATTAAACCTTGAACAACGAATAAAACTGCAAACAGGCTAGATACTAAGGCAAGAAATCTAAACACGGGGGCAACTTCTTCTATATGGCGATTTGGTTTGAGAAAGAAACTTTGTACGAAGCGCGATCGCTGTACTGAAATAGACACGAACAAAACAAACCAAAAGGGTAAACTTAAAGTAGAAACTGATAAATTTAGATAGGAATAATTAGCACAAACTAATAAAAAAATATTCCATAACACAAGCGCTGAAACGACAACTTGCCAGTAAATAGGACTACCGTTTCGACGAGGAAATTCCTCAACACGCGCTGCTGGTAGAAAACCAGCTTGTTTAATGCAATCAAAAAAACTCTGAGTATTTTGAGTCAAAAAAACAATATTGGCAGGATATTCAGCAACGGTGTGTCTAATTCTAACTCCACCCCACGTTTTTTCTAAAGAAACAATTTGCTGTGGGTAAAATTTATAGTCAGCCAACAAAAAAACATTGAGTTTTAGTTGGTTATAATCTGCTGACAAATTCGCTAAAGGTTGAGGCAGTTTCATCTCCCCAATAGAAACACCTCCAATCAAATTTGCTGAATGCGGCATTTGAAATTTATCCTACTAATTGTTCAATTGACATGCGATTTCATGAATCTAGCTGTATTCTTCCCCTTCAAAACAGCAACTATATCAATAGGTAGGTCAAGGTAACACAAAGTTACATAAGCTATTCTTATAAATTACTGTCATTTTCTAGCTACAGTCGCTCTATGAGATCTCATGGCAAAGTCACAAGCCTTATTCTGCCTAGCAAGGGAGCAATCGATGCTCAGTTAAGGAAATGTTCAAATTCCTGCAAGAAATTGCAGCAAACAGAGCATAACGCAGGAATTGCGATTTCAATCGCTCTTATTGCCTGCAACCCTGCTCTATAATCTATGAAGATAGTGTAAAACTTGAATGAGTCTCGTTACAGTCCACCAACCAAGCTAAATGAAACCGTGCAGCATATACAGACAACTATAACTGGATAACAGATTATTAGAAATAGATCGAGTTAACTTTACAAATTGTACGAATGCGATCGATTGAGCAACCAATAGTGGGCTGCCGTCCATAAAAATTTGGATCGAGAAATTTGGGTCAAAAACTTTCGGTCAACTACAATGTTAGGCAAGTTACTAGAGGGACGTTATCAAGTCATGCAAGTTCTGAGTGCAGGGGGTTTTTGTCAGACCTACCTCGCTCAAGACACCCATATTTCCAATCGCCCTACATGCGTAGTCAAGCATCTCAAACCTGCCAATAGTTCTCCTAATGCCCTACAAACGTTGAGATGGTTGTTTACAGGTGAAGCCCAAGCTTTAGAAAAATTAGGATGTCACAATCAAATTCCTCGGCTGCTAGACCACTTTGAGGAAAACCAAGAATTTTATCTCATTCAAGAATTCGTACAAGGGCATACCTTAAGTGCAGAACTACAACCAGGTAAGCCTTGGAGTGAAAGCCAAGTGTTTTACATGTTGCAAGAAGTACTGCAAATCTTAGAGTTTATTCACTCGCACGGCTTAATTCATCGCGATATCAAGCCAAATAACTTACTCAGGCGCAAGCACGATCGCCGTCTGGTGCTAATTGATTTTGGTTCGGTCAAACAAGCATGGACGCAGGTTGTGACGCTGCAAGGGCAGAAGATCAATACGTTTTCCATTGGCTTACCAGCAACGATTACAATCGGCACTCCTGGCTACATGCCTACAGAACAAGAACGAGGCAAGCCTCGTCCTAACAGCGATATCTATGCTTTGGGGATGGTGGCAATTCAAGGTTTGACAGGCATTCATCCGACTCAGCTAGATACCGATCCAGATACCTGTGAAATTCTATGGCGACACTATCGTAAAATCAGCCCCGAACTAGCGCAAATTATAGATAACATGGTGCGCTACGGCTTTAAAGATCGCTACCAATCGGCAACGGAAGTCTTAGCAGCCCTAGAACCTCTAGCAAATCGGTATCAACCCGTGCTGCATTATGGTTTTCACGAATTACATGGTACTCAGGTTCAGATCCCCACAGTAGCGCAAGATTCGCACTCTTTACTGGGTGAAGAAGAGACTGTTTCTTATAGCTGGGGCGATCGCCCGCAATTACAAATACCAAATACAATTAGCAAAGCTACAGCTGCGATTTCAGCCAAAAGATCGACTTCCTTAATCGATTTAGGAATTGGCGCGATCGCTTTAGCGACTTTACTCGTAGGTATCTATTTCGCCTCCCACTCCCCCACACCAGCCTTCAAACCAGAAAAGTATCCTGTATCAATTCCCTTGAAAAGTAAATAGCACGCGAAGTTAAAAGTTCGTAGGGGCGGGTTTGGCGAGAATCCCTCATCATGAACGAAGATCGTTTGCCAAAACCCGCCCGTACAAAAGTTACAGCGTCATCAATCTGGTGCTATGAGCTTTTGACGCTATAACTTATGTAGTGGTTTATTTGACTGATCGGTGATTTATTTTCGCTATGCTGCGCTACCCGTTTTTCTCTGACAAGGTTAGTAAAAAAGCTAAGTTTTCCTGGGCTTTTAAAGCGTGAGGAGCATTTGCAGGCATGAAGATGAATACTCCTGGTTCTAGAACAATGTCTTGTCCTTCTAGGGTGAGAATTCCCTTGCCATCCAACACGTTGACGGTAGCGTTGCGAGTAGATGTATGTTCGGAAATTTCAGTTCCAGCCGCGAGACAAAACAGAGTGTATTGACAGCAACTATCTTTAACCAGCACTTTACTCAATACCCCAGCTTGGGGATATTCAATATTTGCCCGTAACTGCGTGGATGAAGATCGTAAGGGTAATAGGGTGGTACTCATGAATTCCTCGGTTAAAAGTTAAAAGTTAAAAGTTAAAAGTCAAAATGCTCAGAGCTATTGTTGATAGGTGTGAGCTTAAGAGCGAACAGCAGACAAAATAATGTAACCTAAGTCCTGCCGATACTTTTGGAAAACTTGGCGCATTGTTAAAACTCGTTGCCGAATTTGCGATCGCGTCAGTATATTCCACCAAATGTGAATTGTGTTAAAAATACCTTCGTCTGCAAGCATTTGCTGCGGTTTGAGCAATCCCATTTCTCCGGTTTGATGTTGCTGTACCGTTAATCCAGCCGCTTCACAAGCTGCAATCCAACTAGACTCTGATAAAGGCGTAGAATTGACTCGGATCGCTTGTGCTAAAGCGCGGTGAATCTCTTCTTCTCGATTTTGTGCTAAAAGTTCGTGAGATAAAAACTTACCACCAGGCTTGAGGCGATCGCGAATTCCTGCTAAGATTTTCGCTTTTCCTGGCGGAGATTGCATGGTCAGGATCGCTTCTGCCAATACATAATCAAACTTTTCTGTCAAGCGATCGAGATGAAAGATATCGCCTTCAATAATTTCAACTCGATCGCTCAAACCTGCTGCGGCAACATTAGCACGAGCGCGAACCACAGAATCGGGATTTTTCTCAATTCCCACAACCCGCACGCCATAGCGCTGAGCAATTGCGATCGCACTTAAACCAAAACTCGCTGCTAATTCTAAAACGGTCTCCCCTGGTTGAAAATTCGCCCATTGAAATAGTTGCTCTGTCGCCAAACGTCCGCCGGGACGGAGATATTTTTTGCCTGCTGCTGCTAAAACTTCATGTCCTGGGGCAGTTTCGTAGTTAAGGGTAGCGTGGGTCATACATTTGACCTCTAAGTTAATTCTTGGCTACCTTTACTGTGACAAAATAGCTTTGAGTTATCTATGAGCTAGCTCAGTTGTCAGGGAGTAGGGAGTAGCGACTTGCGACTTACCAACTACCAACTACCATTCAACAATTAACTTCTTCAACCACTTGACTAAATGCTTCCACTATGGGTGATGCATCTTCGCGTCGCCATGCAAAAGCATACTCCCGCAGGCTTCAGCGGAAGAATTTGCTATCAATTAATTTTTGTAAAAGCGATCGCCACGATCTCCTTACTCGCATGGACGGGGATCGTTATCTGCGGTCGCTTGATTGCCTATACTTGAGCTTTTCAGACAATTTAGTCAAACTGTCAATTCTTTTTGCTCAAGTTAAGTACAAATTCATGCTTGAGTATAGGTAGTACTTTCCTGTATATTCTAAAAGCTAATCAGTTTGATGCATTTTCCACATCATAACTGTTTATTATTTATGACTAATTTTGTATAGATATTACTAACCACAAAATTTCTCAATCTATTACTCAGAGGCACAATGGATAAAAAAGCACAACTTCAAAAAACTCAACCCGTGACAAATAACGCGATCGCCGATAGCAAAGATTTTAACTTCGATCTTTGGGCGAATGCAGTCAGAAAACAAATGCTTTCTGTACTACAAGAAAAAACACAACATTAACAGTTATCAGTGACCAGTGACCAGTGACCAACGCGGCAGCGGTTAGCAACCTAATCCCGAATTTTGCATTCGCGATTGCAGGTTGTCGGAGATGGGTTGCTGATGTTTTACGCTGGAAGTATGGGCGATGCTTTATATCCAATGCCGTTCTCGCATCGCGAATCATGATATGACACGATTTTTTCAATTTGAAGCTGACTTTGTAGACTCCCTGCGCTGTATTCCCATGCAGGTACGTTACAAGTTAGATACTTGTGGAATTAAACTGAAATTACCTGAATGGAACCAATTCAGTCAGGAAGATCGACAAGCACTAATCGATCGCCCCTGTAATACGCCAGCAGAAATTCAAGCATATCGTCAGTGGTTGCAAAACTTAGTTTTTCAATATACTGGTAAATCGGCTAGCGAACTGCCAGTAGAAGAGAATCCCGATTGGATGAATGCAGCAACTGTTCCTGCTAGCATTGGGGAGAAAGCTGGCGAGTTTGGCGTGACGCTTAGTTCAGAGCAATGGGCAAATTTACCACCCGTAGAAAGATTTGCATTAATTAAACTCAGCCGTTCGAGCCACGAAAACCGAAATTTTCTACCCGCACTCAAAGAATTTCACCTGATCGATTAGAGTAAGCTCTCTACTGTTAACTAGTTAATAAAATAGCCGTTCATGGGCATTGCTCATCGATCGCCGATCGGTAGTATTTTCCCGCACCACGCACCACTATTAACTGTTAACTGTCTCTACCAGTTGACACGCCTGTACTCTTTCCCGCGAGACAATCTGCAATTCGTGGGGATAGCGGGGGCGCGGATCTTTCTCTAACCAAATGGGGGGAACCATAGTTAGATCGTAAGCCGCGATCGTATCAATTACGCCGGGACGAGACTTCAGCTCAACTACGAGTCCTGGCAAATATTCAAAAGCTTCTTCCCAATCGATTTGTGACACGGTTATAAGTAAAACTGTATTTATTGATACGATTTTATAATAACTCGGCGGATAAATAAATACGTCTGTAGCTAGAAATACATTTTTTTACATTTGTGGAGATGCGATCGCAATATCTCCTAACACAAATCGCTGTTTTCAGTTACGTAGGGTACACAATGTGTAGGGGGGCACAGCTAACTGTGCCCCCCTACGAATGTAATGCCAAGTATTTCCCGCAAAGGCGCTAAATCAGCTCTGCATCTTTGCGCCATATTTTCATCCTTTGCTAAACCCTTTACCACGACTGGTAGAAGGCAGACAAATGCAGTTTTGTAGTTGTTGAAGCAAAGCCTCTCGATCTAGATTTTGTCCGATCAGTACCAGTTGATTCTTTTTGGGTTTGCCGTTCCATTCCTCGTCTTCTAGAGTAAAGCGCTTACCACAGAGGTGAAAAATATGGCGTTTTGGACTTTCCTCAAACCACATAATCCCCTTGGCGCGGAAGATATTTTCAGGAAGTTGGTTGTCTAGAAAATACTGAAACTTTCTAATTGCCAGTGGCTTATCGCTTTGGAAAGATATTGAGGTAAAACCATCGTTCTCTAAGTGATCGGAGTGATGATGGTGATGGTCGTGATGGTCGTGATGGTCGTGATGGTCGTGGTCGCAGTCTGAATGGTCGTGATGGTCGTGATGGTCGTGATGGTCGTGATGGTCGTGACCAGCGGGAGTATCGAAATACTTATCCGACTCGAACAGACCGACGCTAAGAATCAATGGGAGAGGAACTTGCGATCGCGTTGTCCGCAAAATTCTTGCCCCATCTTTAATATCCCGAATCTTGACTTCTAAAAGATCGAGATCTGCTTCCTCGACTAAATCCGCCTTGTTAAGAATGATGACATCCCCATAGGCAATTTGACTGTAAGCTGCTTGAGAGTTAAACAGATCCAAACTGTAATTTGCCGCATCTACGACCGTGATGATTGAATCTAGGCGTGTCATGTCGCGTAACTCCGTGCCTAGAAAAGTCAGCGCCACAGGGAGAGGATCGGCAACTCCTGTTGTTTCTACGACGAGATAATCAACTTTTTCTGGACGTTCCAACACTTTGTAAACGGCTTCTACCAAATCATTATTAATCGTGCAGCAGATACAACCGTTACTCAACTCCACCATGTCATCACCTGTGGTGACGATCAACTCGTTATCAATCCCAATTTCGCCGAATTCATTCACTAAAACGGCTGTTTTGAGACCTTGCTGGTTAGTCAGGATGTGATTGAGCAGAGTTGTTTTACCGCTACCGAGAAAGCCTGTAATGATAGTGACTGGTAGCCCCTGTTTCGGTGCATCCATTACGGGAGATTGGTCAGAACCTACTGCTGATTGCATAGCGCTGCTGATTTAAATCTTGAAAGTCTTATCTTACAATCTGCTAGGGCAAGAAGTATGACTTAACACTCTTGCCCCATCTTTATTCATTATGTCGCGTTCGATGAATTCAGGAGGCGCTTAGCAAAATTCACGATCGATACACCGACTCAATCTCCGTTGGAAACCGATCGCCTCGAATGAGCGATCGCCTGAAGTGACGTAGCTGCGATCCAAAAAGGCAAGTCAAGCTTTAAGTTGAATAGTTAAACATCTTGACTATCGTAGTCATAGGCAAAAATAGTCGATTTGGACGATCTGGAAACGGAATAAAGTCATAATATTCGTAAAAAGAACGAGCCTTTTCATCTTTGGCATCAACCACTACAGCCATTGAAGCGACACTATTTGCATGTGACTGGCTGCGGTACAAGGCATCCATCAATAACTCTTCGCCTAATCCCTTGCCTCGGTAATTTTCATCAACTGCTAATCGTCCCAGCAAAGTTGCTGGTAAACTTGGAGATCTCGGCAGCTTTTTAACTATCTGGGCTGGTAGTTCTCCTGCAATAATACTCGTTCCGCTCAACGTGTAATACCCAATAACGACATTAGAGGTTTTGTCAAACAAGACGTAAGGAATAGCAACATAATTACGAGCATCTTGTCCTGCCTGCTTCTGAAGATAACGATCTAGTTTTTCAACGCCGCAACAAAAAACCGCTCGGTTATGCTCTGAACCCAGCGGCTCTATTAAATAATCAAAATCCATTGAGCGATTTCACCTACAATTCCATTTTTTGCTGATAACGTCTAGCGGCAGCTCGTAGTTTATTGCTTGGCTCTGGGGGATTAAGCAGTGCTTCAACAAAAACTGCTCGATCGCGCGCGCTTAAAATCATCAGCTCCTGTTCCTGAATCGCCTGTTTTGCTGCCTCAGCTACACTGCTAATCACAAAATCTGTCAGCGAACGTCCTTGGAGATCGGCAGCTCGCTGAAACAACTCTTTTTGCTCTTTAGTAACGCGAGCCTCTAACCGTTCACCCTTAGCACGTTCTCTTGTAGGCTTACGGCTTTTATTTGCCGTGTTATGCATAATAATTGTGTCCGAATACTGTCCAAATACGTCCAAATATGTCTAATTATGTTCAACTATACTGAGTATTGTACGGCAATTGATCGTACCTGTCAAAAAATGAGTTCGTTCCCTATCCAAGTCAATAAACTTTAGTTGTCGGTTATCAGTTATCAGTGACCAGTTATCAGTCAACCAACTAACAACTGACAACCAATCCCACGTAGAATTACGCGATCGATTTAGTATATTGTTCTACTAAGAGATCGCAAGTTTGGGGCGATCGCTTCTCTTGAATGCAAGACCGATTGGTGTTTGTATAACAGGTAAGAGGTCGTATTTCTACACTGATAACCGCTCGCAGAGAACTGATAACTGATAACTGACAATGCAATCTTCTGCTACACTGACGCTTTGCGAATCTTCCGAGCCAGCGGGAGCGCGAGAACAACCGCGTTATTTTCTCTCTCCCGATGAAGAAATTGTCATTGGGCGATCGCCTGATTGTCAAATTGCTCTCGATCCTAAGCGTTACACGACAGTTTCGCGCTATCACGCCAAGTTACGCTGGCAAAAAAGTTCCGAGCCTGTTTGGGAAGTTTGTAACCTCAGCTCGACCAACGGCACGTATATTAACGGTAAGCAAATTGGCGAAGAATGGCGGAGGTTACAATCGGGCGATCGCATTACCCTTAGTTGGGAAGGTGCAGAGTTTCTGTTTGAATGCCAAGCTTTGCCTGCTACTGTACTCGTTAAAGCTCCGACGAGCGCCCAAAAACCGATAACGGAAGCTCATGCAAATGTAGTTGTCCCTGTAGCAGAATCAGCAGTTGAGCCTGAACCAATCGTTGCTACACCAGAACCACCGCAACCTGAAGTAGTAGAATCACCCGCTCCTGAAATCGAGCCAGCCAAGCCAGCACCACAGACTGATGCGGTGGAACAACCTGCGGCGATCGCCCAACCAGAAGCAGCAGCGATCGCTCCAATCCCCGAACCTATATCTGCTGTCATTTCTGCAAGTCCTGCGATTCCAGCACTACCCGACACTGGTAAAAGCTTATGGGAGCTTGGTTTAAATCCAACAATTCTGACATTAACCGGACATTCAGATTTGGTACGTACAGTTGCGTTTAGTCCTGACGGTCAAGTTCTTGCTAGCGGTAGCGCTGATAAAACCATCAAATTGTGGCAACTCAATACTGGGCAAGTTGTCAATACCTTTAACGGACATAAATCGGCGATTAATGCCGTTGCGTTTAGTCCTGACAGTCAAGTTCTTGCCAGTGGTAGCGCCGATAAGACAATCAAACTCTGGAACCTCAGCACGGCTGAAGAAATCTCTACTTTTATCGGTCATAGTTCGGCTGTAAATAGCGTTGCGTTTAGCTCTGATTGTCAGATGCTAGTGAGTGGCAGCGCGGATAAAACCGTGAGACTATGGGATCTCGGCACGGGTGCAGAAATCCACAAACTGGAAGGATACAAATTAGGGGTGAATGCGGTGGCTATTAGCCCTGACGGTCAAATTATCGCTAGTGGCGGTGCAGATAAGATTATTAAACTGTGGCATATCGATACGGGTGAAGAATCTGCTTTGCCAGCTTTGCGGGCTGCGGTAAACGCGATCGCCTTTAGTCCTGATGGTAAACTACTAGCGATCGCGACTGAAGATAAATTACTCAAAGTCTGGGATCTAAGTGCAGCAGAGGAAGTGTATGCTATCTGCGGCTATGCATGGCAAGTTGGGGCGATCGCGATTAGTCCGAACGGGCAATTCCTCGCTAGTGGCGATCGCGACAAGGCGATCGCGCTGTGGCAGTTATAGCAATTCTCGATTGCGTACGCGATCTTTGTAGGGGCTCTTTCTCTGTGCGCCCCTACTACTTTATAGTAATTGTACTGCGTAATTAGAACAGTAAATATTTTTAGCAAAGCTTATGATTTCATAATTCATAAATCTGTCATAGTTAGGTTTTAGAATTACTTGTCTGATTGCGGATTATCTTACTAACCAATTTTTTAACAAAAAGTAAATAAAAAACAGATAATATCCGAAATCATCTACTTTTCAATTGAATGCATCTTTAACTCGCAAAATATCACATCAATGCTAGGTCAATTATTAGATGGGCGTTATCGAGTCCTGAAAGTCTTGGGTGCAGGTGGATTTAGCCAAACTTACATCGCTGAAGATACCCGTCGTCCTGGTAATCCTTGCTGTGTAGTCAAACATTTGAAGCCAGCAAATAGCAATACCAACTTTTTAATAGCAGCTAGACGATTATTTGATAAAGAAGCCAAAATTTTAGAAAAGCTAGGAATTCACGACCAAATTCCCAGATTACTAGCCTATTTCGAGCAAGACCAAGAATTTTATTTGGTGCAAGAGTTAATCGAAGGACATTTGCTAAGTGCAGAATTGTTCGGTGGTCGTCGTTGGCACGAAGATCGAGTAATCCAAATGCTCTTAGACGTGTTAGGGATTCTTAACTTCGTGCATCAGCAGGGAGCAATCCATCGCGATGTCAAACCAAATAACATAATTCGTCGCCAACAAGATAATAAATTAGTCCTCGTAGATTTTGGTATTGTTAAAGAGATTAACGTCCAACTGCTGACAGCTCAAAGCCAAGTTAGCGCCTCGATCGCCGTGGGTACTGTTGGATATATGCCACCGGAACAAGCGCGAGGTAGACCGCAATTCAATAGCGATATCTACGCGCTGGGAGTCATTGCGATTCAGGCACTCACCGGACTCACGACGCAAGATTTAAGAGAAAATTTTCAGGGAGAAATTGACTGGCAAGGTCAGGCACAAGTTAGCGATCGCCTCGCAGCAACGATCGACAAAATGGTACGCTACGACTTTAGAGAGCGCTATCAGTCAGCAGCTGAAGTTATAGAGGCATTGCGATCGCCATCTTCAATCAACGCTGGTTATGCCACGACAGAGTTAGACCAACGCCCCAAATACTCGCAGACGCAACAAGCAAGTCAATACGCCGTCTTACCAGCGACAGCTCCCAGCAGTCAGTTTTCGGCTCCGTCAATTCCTCAGACTCCAGTTAACTTCACTCAGCCAGCGACGAACCAAAACATCACGACAAATTCACCCAGCACTCAACCTAGCAAGCGATCGGGTGGTTTAGCTAATTTTGCGGCTAAACTCAAATCTCCTTTGGGAATGACTATGGGTGCTGCTGCTGTCGTTAGTGTCGCGGCTGCTTTCGGACTGGTCGTGATGAATAAAGAAAGCATCAAATCTGGCTTAGCACAAGTTGAAGTGTTGAAAAAAACAAAACAATACGAAGAATGCATCAAGCATGGCGCAACTATTAACATTCCTAGCAGCAATACCATAGAAGATAAACAAGCACAAACAAATTTAACGAAATCGGTTAATGAGTGTCGCATCGCTCAAGCTAAAGCTTTAGCAGAGGAATTCAAAATTGCTGAGGCGCTAGCAGTCGTGTCTACAGTGCCAGCGGAGCAACCTTTGTTTGAAGAAGCTCAACTACTCACTAGTCAGTGGTCTAAGAGAATTTTTCAAGAAGCGAAAGACGCTTATGAAAGAGATGGTGATTTTGAAAAAGCTGTTTTATTAACCAGAGCAATTCCTCCAAAAAGCTCTATTTTTAAAGACGTAAGACAAACAGTCGCTACTTGGGAAAGAGAATCAAAAACGAATCAAGACTACTTAAAACTAGCAGAACAAGCCCTCAGCCAAAGTCGATGGCAGGATGCAGTTAACACAGCTAAAAAAATTCCATCCAGCACGCTATTTTGGAATACAAAACGTAATGAAATTGTCGAGCAAGCTAATTCTCGACTGGCGCAAAAACCAAATCCACCAACTCCATCTCCCGCTGCTGCTAAACCAGCTCAAGTCCTGCCTCAACAGCCACAGCCAGTTATCAAAGCTGTAAATTCTCCCATACAGCAGAAGATTCCGGGATCTAGTAAAGCTGCTAAATCGACTCCTGAAGCATCAATCCCAGAGTTAAAACAAACTTCTACATTTGTCGAGCCACCAACTTCAGATCCATGTCCCAACGGCGATCCAGCATTTGGATGCGTGGATGAAAATAGTAGCGCCGCCGAAGCAGTACCTGACAGTCCGATCGAGCAAGAACCAAATGGTAACAGCACCGAGGATAATAATCCAGGTTGGTAGTGTGTTTATTTAATAGTGGCTAGTGGCTAGTGGCTAGTGCCTAGTAGCGGTATTCTTCATCTAGTCACCAGTCACTAGTCACCAGTCACTAGATTCTTCATCTAGTCACCAGTCACTAGTCACCAGTCACTAGATTCTTCATCTAGTCACCAGTCACCAGTCACTAGATTCTTCATCTAGTCACCGAGCGCCGATAACTGATAACTGATAACTGACAACTGACAACTTATGTCACCCAAATATGAAAAGCTACAAGCACGAATTCAGGAAATTCAAAAATTTGTCAGCACTAACTTTGAGCGAGATCGAAAATTTAGAACGGTTTTTCAAGAATTAGAAAAAATTGCCGCTTGTCTCAAAACAGAAAAAATAAAATTACAAATTGTCAGCAATAACTCGATCGCGCTGCGATCGCTTCAAATTTATTTCGAGCGGCATAGATTATCGCAATTTTATCAGGTTGGAGTCAGCGCTTTACCAAAGCAGGTCGAACCCGTGCGATCGGCAGGAAGTGCCATACTAGTATTATCAACATCTAGCAGCGAAAAAATATACCCGCTTTCTACTACTGAAACAACTAGTATCGGACGTAATCCTGATAGCAAAATAGCAATCGATTCAAGTTTGTACAAAAAAGTTTCTTGGAATCACGCTCAAATTAGTCCTTGTGGAAATTTAGCTTGGGAAATTTGCGATCGCAACAGCACTAATGGGACTTATATTAATGGAGTTCGATTACAAGGATGCCAAAAATTACAGACAGGCGATCGCATTACTCTCGCCGCATCAGCAAGTTTGGCTTATCCAGAATTTGTGTTTGAGTACAGTTTAACGACTGAATATCCAGAATCTTTAGTAGAAATGCTCGATTGCGATATTCTTTGTTTGGTGTGCGATCTCGCCACACTTACAAACGCTTGGCAGGGATTAATAACGATCGCTAATGCAGCACCGATCGCTAAGTGCGTTGTTATTGGTAGTATTCCCAGTTTAACTCAAGTTGAAACCTGGCTGCGCAGTCAAGATCTAAGTGATGTTTTTGAATTAGTAGTTCTATCTCTCAGTTCGTTCTCTCTCCAAACTCAAACCTCAGAAATTAATTCAGTAGCGCAACAAGAACTAGAAAAATTTTGTCAATCTTTAGAAACATTTATTAAAGGTAAGCCAGAAGATATTTTAGCTCAACGATTGACTGCACGAGTGATAAAAGAACTTAGCGTCATCGAGCAAGTTCTCGATCGCGAAGCTGAGGCGATCGCTCAACAACTTCAGCAAGAAGAAGCGCGAATTCAAGGTTTAGCAACTGACGATGTAAAAGAGCAGGCGAAGAAAGCTTTACGAAAAGCTAGCGATGACAAGGATAAGTTTTTTAAGCAAGTTAAGCTCGAACTCAATCAATCGAAAGCTGCTTTATTAGATATGTATAGTAAAAAAAGTATTACGTACAAAGTTGAAGAGTTTATCGAGCGACTAAAACCACAAGTTTTGAAAAAAGGTGGATTTCAATATATTCAACTAAGAGCAGAAAATCCAGTCACTGCGAATGGTAACGTCAACGCCGATCTGACATATTTTTGCAGCCATGAGTTGAAAAAGTGGGCAGATAAAGAATGGCAATTAGTGACTACGACTTATGGTGAAGGTGGATTAAATACAATAGTTGAAACCACATACAAAACACTCAACTTTTTACCATCGATAAACCTAGACAAATCCCTTTTTTATTCTGACCGACGCATAGACCTTCAAAAAAGCTTAATGAATTCTTTTATTGAAGCTCCTTATGAAGGTCGCTATCAGGGGGTTTCTCCATTAACATACGTCCTGAAACAAATCCGAGCCAACATGATGCAATTTACTTTTCTAGTTGGCTTTGGTGCTATGTTTATTGGGATAAGAGTCAGTGGTGGTGGCAAGCAAGTTATTTCCAGTATTACCCAACCTCTAAGAGAAAATCCTATTCTGTTTGGTATTGTGATATTTTTATTAATTTGTTTGCTGACCTACACTTATCAGAAAGATACCACGCTTCAGCTAGAGGCGATCGCCGATAAGTTAAGAAAAGAACTATCCAATCACTATCAGTCTTTGAGTAAAAATTTAGTCGAGAAATTAGTTTTGGAAATTGCGACAGTTTTAGAGACGGAAGAGAAGCGATTGAAAGATGCTCTAGAAATTGCTAACGATCAATTTACTACTTATATTATCGATATTGAAAAGAATCAGTTGTTACTGAAAAGTAATTTAGAACAGCAAAAAATCCAACTTAGAAATTTGGACAAAGAAAAAGCCGATCTGCAAAAGCTAAAAAGATTTTAGTCTGAATTTTCACAGGAGATACTCGCTCGATTCCCTAACTGAATTGAAAAGAGGGCTTTAATTCCCCCTGTTTAAGGGTGTAGGGGCGCACAGCTGTGCGCCCTAACAGCCGTGCGCCTCTACAAACATCACGCACGCAATCGAGAATTGCGATAAATTTGTAGCAAAGCGATCGCCTAACTCTGAAAATAAGTCTTAGGATAGTTGGAACTGTTCTTAAAATCTCTCAAATATAGCTTAGCAACAGTTCAACACCATAGATAAAAACAAAAGTTGATTGCTATGCCCAGAAAAAAAAGGCTTTTGTTTGCACTTTTATTGAGTACGGCATTATTTGTTAGTCTCTGCTTTGGCTGGGTAAATGAACTAGTCGCCCAACAGCCATATGCAGGCAAAAAACTGGTAATGGTAACATCAGCGGACTATCCACCTTACGAATTTCGCGATACGGCAAAAGGTAAAGGCGAAATCATCGGCTTTGACGTTGATATTGCAAAATACATCGCTAAAGAGTTAGGCTTTGAGCTAGAAATTCGCGATACTGACTTTAGCGGTATTATTCCGGCTCTGCAATCTCGACGAGCTGATTTTGCGATGGCGGGAATGACACCTACCCCCGAACGCAGAAAAAATGTCGATTTTTCTGACATTTATTACGAAGCTAAAAATACAATTATTGCCCAGAAAGGTAGTAACCTAACTAAATCAACAGACTTAGCAGGCAAAAAAGTCGGCGTTCAACTCGGTTCTCTGCAAGAGAAAGCCGCGAAAAAATTTAAAGGAGTAAACTTAGTTCCTTTAAACAGAATTGGTGAAATTATCCAAGAAGTTAAATCTGGTAGAATTCAAGCAGCAATTATTGAAGATACAATTGCCAAAGGTTTTGTTGCTAACAATCCAGATTTAGAATTTCATACTCTTGCTAATACAGAAGAAGCTGGATCTGCGATCGCTTTTCCCAAAGGCTCAAATTTAGTTGGCGATTTTAACCGCGTCCTTAAACAATTACAGGACAGCGGTGAAATGAAAAATCTGATTAATAAATGGTTTGGGAATAACGAACAACCAGCTACCAACGCAGCAACATCGGGTTCGGGTAATATTTCTGCCAGTATTCCTTTCATTATTGAAGGCGTAGGAACTACACTACTTTTTAGTGCCTTGTCTGTCTTTTTCGGCTTCATTTGGGGAACAATTCTTTCACTGTTAAAAATTTCTACATTTAAGCCGTTGGTGTGGCTTGCTAATGCCTATACCTCTATATTTCGCGGTACGCCATTACTACTACAAATTGCTTTAGTCTACTATGCTACACCACAACTCACGGGCTTTGATATTCCCGCTTTATTAGCAGGGGTCATCACCTTCACCCTCAACTCAGGAGCGTACATTTCTGAGACAATTCGCGGGGCATTTTGGCAGTCGATAAGGGACAAAGGGAAGCAGCTTTGTCATTAGGAATTGCCTACCAGCCGATGATGTTAGATATTATTTTGCCTCAAGCAATCAAAAATATTTTACCAGCTTTGGTGAATGAAAGTATTACTTTACTTAAGGATTCGGCATTAGTTTCTACAATAGGCGTAGCCGATCTTTTGCGTCGCGCTCAAATCGTTGGAGCAGAAAAATATATCTATTTTGAACCGCTGCTGTTTGCGGGTTTAATTTACTACTTATTAGTCATGAGTTTGACTTGGGGGGGATATGTACTTGAAAGAAGATTACAGCGTAGCACTTGAGCAAGATGTTGCTGTTCATGTTGAAAATTTAGAGAAATCTTTTGGCAATCTCAAAGTTTTGCAAGGGATTTCGACCCAAATTAGAAAAGGCGAAGTCGTTGCGGTTATTGGACCTTCTGGTTCGGGAAAATCTACATTCTTGCGATGTATAAACTTACTAGAAGTACCAACAGCGGGTAAAATTTATATTAATGGTACTGATATTACTTCTCGCCATACTGATATTATGAAAATTCGTCAAAATGTCGGTATGGTATTTCAGCATTTCAATTTATTTCCGCACATGACAGTATTAGATAATGTCACCTATGCTCCGATTAAGGTGAAGCAAGTCCCAAAAAATACTGCCCGTGAAGCAGGAATGGAACTGCTAGAAAAAGTTGGTTTAGCAGAAAAAGCTAAGGTATATCCATCAAAATTATCTGGAGGACAAAAGCAACGAGTGGCAATCGCTCGTGCTTTGGCTATGAAACCAGAAGTTATGTTGTTTGATGAGCCAACTTCAGCCCTCGATCCAGAAATGGTTAAGGAGGTGTTGGAAGTTATGAAAGATCTTGCTAGAACTAAGATTACAATGGCGATCGTCACTCATGAAATGGGATTTGCGCGAGAAGTTGCCGATCGCATTTTGTTTTTAGATGGAGGACGGTTAGCGGAGGATGCATCGCCTCAGCAGTTTTTTACTCATCCTCAGTGCGATCGCGCTAAGCAATTTTTGGAGAAGATATTGTAGTTGAGGAGATTTAGTTTTTTATCCTCTCTATATAGCTGGGTGGAGGATATTTTTTTCTTTGTTTCGCGCAGAGATGCAAAGACGCAAAGAAGGACACAAAGAGTATTTAAGCTGTGTTTGTGAAACATTATAATATATACTCAGATAAAAAGTTCTGTCAAAATAGTTGATTTAATGAAAATATCAACGTTAATCTTAGCTGCGCTTGGATTAGGAATTGCTTTTGGAATCTTGTTAATTTATGGCTTTCCAGAGGCGATCGCGTTTCTCGACTACTACCTTCTTTCCCCTCTTGGTGAGGCTTTCTTACGTCTGATTCAATTTGTAGTTGTGCCGATTGTTTTTTCTTCGCTGATTCTTGGCTTAACTCGGATTCAAAATGCAACTCAAGTCGGTAGATACACGCTAAAGTTAATTTCTAGTTATGTAGTTACTAGTGCGATCGCAGTTGGTTTAGGTATCACTCTGGCTATTATTTTAAAACCAGGAGTAGGAGTTACTGGCTTTCAGCTCGCGGAAGTTACGCAAATGACTCAAAAGCAATCTTTGATTGATTGGTTGGTGAGTCTAATTCCGGTTAATCCTTTAGAAGCATTAAGCACGGGAAATTTGCTTCAGACGATTTTTTCTGCTGCTTTAATTGGTGTTGCCATTCAATTAGTCGGAGATAGAGCAACAAACTTTGTTAGCTTAATAGAAAGTGTTTATTTTATTTTTGAGAAGATCTTATCGTTGATTTTATATACAGCTCCAATTGGAGTTTTTGCTTTAATTAGTTCGGCGATCGCCACTCAGGGATTAGAATTAATTGTTAAACTTTTTGTCTATGTTATCGGTTTATGTATTGGCTCGATAATTATGATTGGTTTTTATGCTCTTGTTCTATTCATTCTTAAAGCCAAGCCGATACACTTTTTTCAATGTTTTTTCCCAACTTTATCTTTAGCATTTGGTACGGCAAGCTCGAATGCAGCGCTACCAATTGCCTTACAGAATGCCCAAGAAAACTATGGAATGCGCGAAGATATTGCTAGTTTTGCTATTCCTTTGGGTACGGCTTTAAAACGCGACGGTTCGGCAATTTTACAAGGGTTTAACGCTCTATTTATCGCCCAACTCTATCAGATTCCGCTGACTCCATCACTAATGCTAGCGATCGCTCTCAGTACTTTTCTGGTTTCATTTAGTACCGCAGGCGTACCAGGCGCAGGAATTATTATGATGACAACTGTACTCTCAGCCGCCGGACTGCCCGTAGAGGGAGTAGCCCTTGTTGCAGGTGTCGATCGCCTCACTGATGGCTTGAAAACTGTTTTAAATGTCGTCAGTAATACGGTTAACGCTGTCATCTTAAGCCATTGGGAAAGCTCCTCTGTGGAACCCACTACCGAACATTGATATTACAGCGATCTCCAACAGCGTCTTGAGACATCAGCACTAATTTTATATTATTAGTACATTTGTTCGCTACTTGACCTTGCAATGTACCTCACTTGTGTCAGAATAATAGACTACAAGAATATATCGTATGCTTAACATACCTGACCAGATACGTAGAATGCTTACCCTATAAGAGGTGTAAATTTTGCCTTGAAAGGAAAAGCGCGATCGCCCCAAAGTTATTTGCCAATTGTGTAGTATGTGTATTACACTGCGATCTAGCAATTCGTCCATTCACAAACTCTTGTATCCGGAACTGTCGCGAGCGATCGCTCATCCGAGTTTATACTCAAGTTGTTTTATCTGCTCCCTGCTTTCTGTTTTCTGTTTTCTGATTCATAACCAAATCATCTTGCTTTTGTAGGCTTTGCCTCCTTGCCTGAATTGAGAGAAAAATGGGTACTTTACCAATTAGCCTGCGCACATCGCTAACTTCAGCTATGGAGAGAAGCAAAAATGCTACCGATCGGGATTTCAAGCGTGTCAGACCTCTAGTCGGGTGAATAACTTCCGACTGCCGACTTCCGACTTCGTAATAATACTTTATGATTTTCTCGATTTCCGATACTTTCATCAAACGCCCCGTCTTTGCAGCGGTGTGTTCGATTATCATTGCCCTGCTGGGAATTGCATTTATCCCTACATTACCAGTCGCGCAGTATCCTGAAATTGCTCCGCCGCAAGTCAGCGTCACTTCAAACTATGTCGGAGCAAATGCCTCAGTTGTTGAATCGACCGTTACCAACGTCTTAGAGCAAGAACTCAACGGTATCCAAGGCTTACGCTACATCAAATCGACCAGCGCTAACGATGGAACCAGTAGCATCAATCTGACATTTGAATTAGGACGCAACCAAGACTTAGCAGCGGTAGACGTGCAAAATCGGGTATCGACGGTACTATCGCGGTTGCCTGGACCCGTGACGCAGACAGGCGTGCAAGTCACGAAAGCTAACAACAACTTTTTGCTAGCATTTGGAGTTTATTCCGATCGCGATGAAAACAAAAAACAAGACATCTATGACGAAACTTATTTAAGCAACTATGCCGATCTCTACATTGCCGATGCACTCAAACGGATTAAAGGAGTTGGTGGTGTAGAAATCTTTGGCGAACGCAAATATGCAATGCGCTTGTGGCTCGACCCCAATCGCCTCGCCAGCCGCAACTTAACTCCCCAAGATGCGATCGCGGCATTGCAACAGCAAAACCTGCAAGTTGGGGCAGGACAGATCGGACAACCACCGAATAAATCCGAGCAACTGTACCAGTATGCAGTCAACGCCCAAGGCAGATTACAGAACGAGGAAGAATTTAACAACCTGGTTATTAGAACTGCTGAAGATGGCACTTTAATCAGACTGAGGGATATCGGTCGAGCAGAGTTGGGTGCGGAAAATTACAGTTCTCTGTTGCGGTTTACTGCAAGCGATCGCGTCACGCACCGGGGTGTAGGCTTAGGCATCAATCAGCAATTTGGCAGTAACGCCCTCGATACGGCGGCGGCTGTGAAGCAGGAAATGGAACGATTAAAAGAAACTTTTCCGCCTGGGATGCACTACGAAATTGCTTTCGATACCACGACATTTATCCAAGCTGGAACGGAAGAGGTGATCGTCTCGCTGCTGCAAGCGGTGGGATTGGTCGTCATTATCGTTTACATCTTCTTGCAAAATTGGCGATCGGCATTGGTGATTTCAATTGCCATGCCTGTAGCTTTAATCGGGACGTTTATTTTTGTCAAAATCTTCGGTTTTTCAATTAATACCCTGACTCTCTTTGGCTTAACTCTGGCAACGGGTTTAGTTGTAGATGATGCGGTGGTGATTGTCGAAGATATCACGCGCCGAATTCAAGATGATGGGATGCGACCTGTAGATGCAGCGATCGCCTCGATGAATTCGTTGTTTAGTGCCGTCATTGCCACTTCTCTCGTCTTGATTACCGTATTCGTTCCGGTGGCGTTTTTCCCTGGGACAACCGGACAGTTATACAGACAGTTTGCATTGACGATCGCCTTTTCGATTACCGTATCGACGTTTAATGCCGTAACATTTACGCCGATGCTGTCTGCGGTGTTACTCAGACGCGGGCAAGTCCCGAATAACTGGTTTTTTAATGGGATTAACTGGGCGATCGACAAAACCCGAATAATTTACAGTCGTAGTATTTCTAAGCTGACTAACGCTAAGGGAATTATTCTCGCCCTATTTGCAGTCGCGTTAGGGTTTACTTATTGGCTCTACAATTTCATTCCCGCAGGCTTTATTCCTGATGAAGACCAAGGGGTGTTTATTACTATCGTCCAAGCACCAGAAGGGGTATCGCTTAACTACACCGAAAAAGTTTTAGAAAAAGCCGAGGCAATACTCAAGGAAGTGCCAGAAGTGCAACAAGTTTTTGCTGTCGGTGGTTTTAGCTTCAGCGGTTCGACACCTAATAACGGCTTGATTTTTACCACTCTTAAACCGTGGGCAGAGAGACGAGGCGCAAACCAATCGTTACAAGCAATTATTGGCGGCTTTTTCCCCCAGCCTTCGGGTTTATTCCCGAAAATGCTGAGTATTCAAGAAGCTACCGTCATTCCGTTTAACTTTCCCGCGATCAATGGTGTGGGTAATTTTGGCGGTTTTGAGTTTCACCTACAAGATAGGGCAAATTTAGGCTTTGACGCGATGGGTACAGCCTTGGGTCAATTTATGGGTCGCGCCAGCACTTACCCATCTCCCGAACGACCGCAACTGACGGGTTTACGTCCTAATTTTAGTGCAAATACACCGCAAATTTCTGTAGAAGTCGATCGCGATAAGGCTAACGCGCTTGGGGTTCCGGTGGAAGATATTTTCAACACCCTACAAGCCTTTCTCGGTTCTACATACGTGAATGACTTCAACCAGTTCAATCGGGCGTATCGAGTTTACGTACAAGCTGATACTCAGTTTCGTTCCAACCCAGAAGATATTAAGAAATTGTACGTGCGATCGCGTAATGTCCCTGAAGGAGCGCAAACGGGTGAAATGATTTCGTTAGGTAACTTAGTTACCGTGAAAGAAATCATCGCCCCTTCAATTATCAACCACTACAACTTGTCCCGCTCGGTGGAAATCAACGGTTCCCCTGTCCCAGGGGTGAGTTCGGGACAAGCTATTAAAGCGATGGATGCAGTGGCAAAAGAAACACTACCAAGAGGATTTGGCTATGAGTGGTCTGGACTTTCTTTAGAAGAAGTCGAGTCTGGCGGACAGGCAATTTTTATCTTTGGTTTGGGCGTAATCTTCGTGTTTCTGACACTAGCAGCCCAGTACGAAAGCTTTGTCGATCCGTTTATTATTCTGCTGACAGTACCATTAGCAATTCTTGGCGCTTTACTTGCCGTTCTCGTTCGAGGTGCAGCCAACGATATTTACACTCAAGTTGGATTTGTGATGCTAATTGGGATGGCAAGTAAAAACTCAATTCTGATTGTCGAGTTTGCCAACCAACTGCACGATGAGGGATTGAGTATTACCAAGTCAGCCGTTGAGGCGGCGAAAGAACGCTTGCGACCGATTTTGATGACAGCCTTTTCCACGGTTGCGGGTGGTATTCCCCTGATGATAGCTACGGGTCCCGGTGCGGCGGCGCGTCAATCACTGGGAACGGCAACTTTCGGCGGGATGTGCGTTGCAACTGTGTTGAGTCTATTCGTCATCCCCGTGCTGTATATCATTATCAAGTCAATCGAAACTCGCTTCTCTAGGAAAGCGCCCGTCGATCGCAGTTTCTAGCTATTAACTTTTATTAAGATAGTTAGTAAGTCAAAAGGCAAAAGTCAAAAGTCAAAACGGGAAAATGTAGTTTTCCTAATACCCTTGGCTGCTATCTTTAGGCGAATTAAATGTGGCACAACTGACTCGAACTATCAAGCGATCGCTATATGTCGTTATCAAACACCCAGCCTCACGCAACTCAAACAGCTATACAGTCTCCGACCTGGCAAATTCAGCTGTTGTATGACAGCGAGTGTCCCTTGTGTATGCGTGAGGTCAATTTTTTGCGCAAACGAGATGCCAATCGGGGACTAGTCGAGTTTGTAGACATTGCAGACGAGAATTACAACCCCGCAGCTAATAGTGGAGTTGACTTTGAAACGGCAATGGGACGCATCCACGCTATTCTTCCTGACGGCACGATTGTCAAAAACGTAGAAGTTTTTCGCCGAGTTTACGAAATCTTGGGCATGGGTTGGGTCTATGCTGCAACCAAATTGCCTATAGTTGGTTCTATAGTCGATCGCCTCTACGGAATTTGGGCTGACTGGCGCTTAGCGCTAACGGGACGACCAGATCTGAAAACAATTATCGCCCAACGCCAACAAAAAACTGAGTGCGAAATCGAGGGACGCTGTAAACAGTGACCAATTACCAATTACCAATTACCATTGACCAATGACCAATAAAGCAACTTTTGGAGCCGGATGCTTTTGGGGTGTAGAAGCTGCTTTTCGCACCTGTAAAGGTGTTGTCTCCACTTCTGTTGGTTACATGGGCGGACATTTCGAGCATCCAAGCTATTTGGACGTACTCTCTCGGATTACGGGACACGCTGAGGTGTGCCAAGTAGAGTACGATCCTGCGGTAGTCAGCTATGAGACGCTACTCGACTTATTCTGGAGTATCCACGATCCGACAAGTTTAAATCGACAAGGTGCAGACCGAGGAGAACAATATCGCTCGGTCATTTTCTATCACACACCCGCACAAGAACAGATAGCTAGACATTCTCAAGCACAGTTAGAGCGATCGCATAAGTACGATAAGGCGATCGTGACTCAAATACAACCCGCTTCAACTTATTGGCTGGCGGAAGACTATCATCAACAATATTTGGAGAAGAAAGGGCAACACAATTTAAAATACTCAAGCGACTCCTGAGTTCTTGGCGCTGTTGTCTGCCCAATGATTCAATCTCATCAATTAAATTGGGCAGGTCAAAGTGATGCCACTGCTGATGGCGAAGTAACTCAGCGTGGGCTTGCGTCCAAGCAAAGAAATCTGTTTCATAGAGATTAGGCATAGTGCGATCGCTGTCATCCTCTAAATCAATATGACACATGACACAATTCACTTTAGTTATTGGCAATAAGAATTACTCTTCTTGGTCGCTACGCCCTTGGCTAGTTTTAAAACAAATTGGCGTAGATTTTAACGAAATCAGAATTCCACTCGACACACTACAATTTCGCCAAGAAATTTTTCGCTACAGCCCGACTGGAAAAGTGCCAGTATTGCAGCATGGAGATATTACAATTTGGGAATCTTTGGCAATTTGCGAATATTTAATCGAACAATTTCCCGCTGCTAAATTATTACCAACTCAACTAGCTGCCCGTGCCTTAGCACGATCGATTAGTGCCGAAATGCACGCAGGTTTTCAAAATTTGCGTCAAAATATGCCCATGAATTGCCGCAGTCACTTTCCTGGTAAAGGGATGAAACCAGGAGTACAAGAAGATGGAGTACAAGAAGATATAGATCGCATCACCACAATTTGGCGTGAATGCCGCGAAAAATTTGGCAATAATAACGGCGATCTGCTGTTCGGTCACTTTACAATTGCTGATGCCATGTTTGCCCCAGTTGTCTCCAGGTTTATTACTTACGGAGTCAAATTAGATCCGATTTGCCAAGACTACGCCGAAGTAATTCGGCATCTTCCTGCCATGCAAGCCTGGATAACTGCGGCACAAGTCGAACCAGAACATTTAGAGCAGTACGATAATTTGTGATGAGTGGTGCGTGGTGCGTGACCAATTACCAATTACCAAATCTATTGTCCCATCGCAGGTTGAATCGATAACTTGTATTTTAACTCTGACTGTGCTTTTCCTTTGTATCCACCTTTGACTGGTGCGGCACTTTGAGGAATGGCACTAGCAGCTACAGCAATGTGACCGTCAGCCACAGCTAACCCGTGTGTAGGGTCGAAACCCCGCCAGCCCCCGCCTGGTAAGAACACCTCAGCCCAAGCGTGAAGATGGCGATCGTTTGCATCGGGGTCGCCTTCTTGGTAGCCACTAACAAAACGTGCTGCTAGACCTATAGCACGACAAACTTCCATAAATAAAATTGCTGAATCGCGACAAGAACCAGATTTTTCTGTCCAAGTAATACTTGGAGGTAAAGGTGCGCCCGTCTCGCGAATAACTTGCTGGCAATTTTGATAAATTCGTTCGTTTAGTGCTGTTAAAAATCCTACCGTTTCCCCATTTTGGGCGTGATGAATTTCTTGTGCCAGTTGAATGGCAATTGGATCTATTCCTGCTGTATTCCAATATCCTTGTAGATATGGTTGGAGTTGCGATCGCAACGAAGTTGGATAATCAATTGGTAGTTTATTCGCCCACGGTTCTAACAGAAAACCAAACGGATTGGTGCAGTGAGTTTCTACTTGCGATCGCGTTTGAATTTCTAATAATTCTGTAGTTTGCGAACCAAACCAAACTTTAATTGCCGCATTGCCATCCAAATCGATAATTTGAGACTGACTCACGGGAGTTGGCAATATCTCTAGTTCAAAGTTCTGCAACGTTTGCCATCCATCCGACCGAGGGCGCAATCGAATTGTGTGCGGCTCTAAAGTTATTGGTTGGCTGTAGGTGTAGATTGTTTTGTGTACGATTTGATATTGCATTAAGGCGGTGAGTCGTGAGTCTTAAATGGGAACATGAGGAGCGATTCTTATTGAAGATTTGAAAGTTGAGCAGGCTCGTCTAGCTTTAACAAAGCCTACCGCAAACGCCCCGATCGCAGGATACTAAAAATCAGCCACAATCCCAACAAACTTGCTACTGCAAATAGGACGCTACTGAGCCACGATAGCTGTGCTGTCTGGGCTTTGGAAGAAATAATCGCTGCGCCCATAATTAACGAGCCAACTAATACGCTAAACGAGAGGCGGTTAGCAGAGTCATCAAGGGTACGACGTATGCTATCTAATCCCCGTACCGATAAATTCCATTGCAATGTCTCTGAGGTCACGCGGTCTAATAACAGTTCGATCTGGCGGGGGGATTGCAGCGAAAGACTTTTGATATCGAGGGCTGTTCGTAATAAAGATTCTACAGGACGATTGCCTAATAACTGGCGACGAAACAAGTCTGTTAACAAAGGTTTGACTTCATCGAGAAAATTAATTTCTGGATTAAATTGACGTGCTAATCCTTCCAAATTGGCAAGGGTTTTTGCATACAAACCCATATTACTCGGCAAGCGGATTTTATTGTTACGAGCAACTTGCAGTAATTCATAAATAATTTGACTGAAATTGATTTGAGACAGATCTAAGTTATAGTACTTCCGTAACATGCGATCGTAATCGTTTTCCAATCGCGATAAAATTACGGGTTGAGCTGAATCTGACAATTGTAATGTCAACTGACTGCATCGTTGAGCGTCAATATCAACAATTGCCAACAACATTTCTACTAAAATTTGCTGAGTCCGAGGATCGAGTTTGCCTACCATCCCGCAATCTAACAGCGCAACGCGCCCATCTTTGAGATAGAAAATATTGCCGGGATGCGGGTCGGCATGGAAGAATCCATCAATATAAAGCTGCTGGAAAAAAGCCCGAAATAGCAAAGTCGTAATTTCTTGTCGTTTGGTTTCTGGAGAAACACCATTATTTTCAGCAAAGTTTGCCGCTAATAAAGGGACTCCATCTAACCATTCCATCACTAACAATTTTTCTGTGGTCAAGTCCCAGAAAATTTCTGCTATGACTAATTGCTGTGGATCGAACCACCGACTAGCTGACAAATTGCGGCGTAATTGTTCGGCAAAATGTGCTTCTCTCGTGAAGTCTAGTTCTGCCTCTAATGCAGATGTAAATTCATTCGCTAAAGATTTAATCTCATAATTCTGACCGAACTCACTTCGCGCTACTAAATCGGCGACTCCTTGAATTAAGGAAATATCTTGAGCGACGATCGCATCAATCCCGGGACGTTGCACTTTGATAGCAACTTCTCGACCATCTGTCAACGTAGCACGATGAATTTGACCGATCGATCCAGCGGCAACAGCTTGAAAGTTAATTTTACTGAAAGTTTCTTCTAAAGGTTTTTTAAGCTGTTGGCGAATCGCAACTTCAATTTCTGCCCAAGGCACGGGTGGAACATCATCCTGTAGGGTTGACAGCTCATCAATATAAGAAGCAGGTAATAGATCGGGGCGGGTAGACATGAGCTGCCCGAATTTAACATAAACAGGTCCCAAATCCACCAGAATTTTACGCAATACGGCTGGTGTCGGTAACTGAGGCTCGTCTGTTTTGCCCCCAGTTAGCAGCCGTCGCATGTAGTCCCAGCCGTTACGGAACAGAATTTCAGCGATTTCTCGTTGACGAGAAGTGTTTTGAGTTAGGAACACAGTTTAGGTAGTTGGTAATGGGTAATGGGTAATTGGTTGTTAGTCATTAGTCATTAGTCGTTGGTAAGTTCTTCACGCACTAGTCACCAGCCACTAGCCACGAGTCACTGACAACTAATAACTGACTACTCATAATGGTATGCAGCAAGGAATTACGATGCAGCAGAAGCCAGCAGACGTTTTTTGAGATTTGAGAATTTGCCTGGCACGGGAACAAGCCTGAAATCGTTGAGTTGATAATTTCATGGCTGATAATAGACTTTGCCGCACGAGCAAGTGTTTGACATAAGCAGAGCAAGATTGGCTGCCATACAAAATCCTGTGCGAGCAATCAAAGCCTTTACGAGGAGAAACAGATCTCTGATAAAACTCAATCAAGTTTAACGCTACTGTTCTGGCGGCTGCATCCCACTGGCTTGTCAGCATAACTATTCATCTCGCTACCAACAGTCAATTTCTATCCTAAATAGCAACTTAACTCATCTGCCACAAGGGGAAGAAGAGAGCTGAGGGGGCGGAGGAAGCTGAGGGAGCTGAGGTAGCAAGTCGCAAGTCGCAAGTCGCAAGTCGCAAGCCACGCACCACCCAACTACCAACTACCAACTACCAATTACCCCTTTACAATAAATGACTAAATTTAGGATTATCCTGCAATAATTTCAAAACTTGTTTGATTTCTTGAGTGCGGTCTTTCTTGACGATGAGGGTAACGTTACGATCGCGCACGATGACGACATCTTCTAAGCCAATAGTCACAACGACATCTTCGTCGTTCTCAGCATAAACTAAGCTGCCTGCGGTATCTAGCCCGACATGATGACCGACTTCGACGTTGGGGGTTTCTCCTTGGAGCAAACGGGCGATCGCATTCCAGTCGCCTAAATCGTCCCAACCAAAGTCGGCTGGTAGCACGTAGGCAAGTTTGGTTTTCTCCATCAGAGCATAATCGATGCTAATTTTGGGCAACTGGGAGTAAGCCGCTCTGCCTTGCTGTTTGAGGGGGATGAGGATGTCTGGGGCGTGGGTATGCAGTTCTTTGAGTACCACCCCGGCTCGAAAGATAAACATGCCGCTATTCCAGCAAAACCGCCCCGTGGAGAGAAATTCTTCGGCTGTATGTAGGTCTGGTTTTTCGGTAAAGCGGTTGACGCGATAGACAGGTAAGTTACCATAAATTCCAGTCCGATCGCCTTGCTCGATATAACCGTAGCCAGTTGCCGGGTAGCTGGGCTTAACTCCCAGTGTGGCGATCGCATCTGTGGTGGCAGCTAATTGAGCAGCAGCTTGTAGAGTGTGTTGAAACCCTGGCAAATCTCCAATCCAAGGATCGGCAGGAAAAAAACCTATAACAGCGTCTTCCCCGTAGCGTTGCGCTATTTCCAACGTACTCCAAGCTACGGCTGGGGCTGTATCTCGCCCTTCTGGTTCTGCCAAAATGTTGTGGGCTGGCATCTGGGGGAGTTGTGCGGCTACTCCCTCGGCAAGTTGGCTTGATGTCACCACCCAGAGATTTTCCCAATTCCCTGCTAGAGGTAAGAGGCGATCGGCTGTCGCTTGCAGTAAACTTTTACCGCTACCATCTAAACTTAAAAACTGTTTGGGGCGATGCCTGCGGCTGAGGGGCCAAAAACGTTCGCCTTTACCTCCAGCCAAAATCACAGGGATGAGAGAACCATTCATAAGCGTTCGCGTCAAAAATTGTTAAATCTGCTTTCGAGTTTACTTTGCTTTTGCTAAAGGCAATCGTAACTTATTGGATTACTATTTCTGTAGGGTTTGGCTTGGGGGAATAAGTTGTTGTGATTGGTGTACTAAAACGAGTCGATCGGCGGTTGAAACGACAACTGCAAGAAGTGGAGGTGAGGCGATCGCTGTCTGTCACTCGCCACAATTTCTTGACTTTTCGCCGTTGGTTGTGGTTTCAGATGACAAGAAACCGTCTCCTATTTTGGATTGGCGTAGTTAATCTGTCGATCTTGCTAGGAGCAATGGTGGCGCTGCTACTACCAATTTGGGGCAGTCGCACTTCTTCTGACTTGCTATCTAGAGACTCTCCGCAACCGCGTAGTACTTTCCTCCGCAATGGCTTGCCCTACAATCTCTCCCGTCCGGTAAATATTCTCGTTCTGGGTATCGAACCTCCTCCTAACACCATCGGGTATCATCCTAAATCTGCGTCGGCAACTGGGACTAGCGATACAATGCTGTTAATCCGCTTCAACCCCGCTCGCCCAGCCATCAGGGTACTTTCAATTCCTAAAGATAGTCAAGTTGTCTTACCCAAGCTCGGTCTAGATAAAATTTCTCGTGCTTATGCCTTGGGAGGCGCACCTTTAGCAGCGCGAGTTGTCAGCCGCACGTTAAATAATGTCCCGATCGATCGCTATCTCAGCATCAATACAGATGCTTTGCGGCAATTGGTAGATCGAATCGGAGGGATTGAGGTATTTGTTCCCGAACGCATGGCATACCAAGACCGGACGCAACGGTTGCAGATCGATCTAGAACAAGGCTGGCAAACTTTAAGTGGGGAACAAGCAGAACAGTTTGCTCGTTTCCGCGCCTCAAACCAGGGAGATCTCGATCGCGTCCAGCGCCAGCAGATGTTGATTGCAGCTTTGCGCGATCGCCTTACCAGTCCGGCAATACTACCCCAACTGCCGGAAATTACCAAAATTATGCAAACTGCGGTTGAAACCAATCTCAGCCCAGAAGAACTGCGGGCGATCGTGCGTTTTAGCGTCCAAATGAAGCCGGAACACTGGCAAATGCTTCTATTACCAGGAGATCTCAGCCCTTACAGTCAAGACCCCAGCAGCTATTGGCTCTATACTTCAGGTCAAGACCAGATTATGAGTCAGTACTTTGGTACTTCTACGATTGGGGCTGCACCCAAACCCAAACCGCTGACAAGTCTGAAAATTGCCGTGCAAAATGCTTCGGGCAAACCCCAATTGAGTCAAAAAGTCGTCCGCTATCTCAAGCAAAAAGGCTTTACCAACGTCTATGTAGTCTCCGATTGGTCGGATATTCAGCGCCAGACAAATATCATTGCTCAAAAAGGCGATACCGCAGCAGCAACTAAAATTCAGCAAATCTTAGGTGTCGGCAATATTGAAGCCGCCGCGATCGGCGATTTGGATTCTTCGCTCACAATCCGTGTTGGTAAAGACTGGCGGTGAGCAAAAGTCAAAAGTCAAAAGTCAGAAGTCAAAATTTGCCTCTCGCCACTTTCGATCTCGCACCACACCGCACCGCAACACACACAACGCAACTACCAACTACCAACTACCAACTACCAACTACCAACTACCAACTATTAAATGTCTTACCTATCTCTTGAATTAAATCTGTAACTACGGCAATCAGCGTGTCTGGATCGATGGGTTTAGGTAAATGACGTTGAAAGCCAGCCGCGATCGCTTGAGTCCGATCCTCAAGTCTGGCAAATCCTGTCATCGCGATCGCCGGAATCTGCCGATGTGCTGTTGTTTTCGTTCTGAGCTGACGAATCAACGCATATCCATCTTCTCCAGGCATTCCTATGTCACTGACTAGCAAATCTGGCTGGAAAGCTTCTAGGGCTTGCAAAGCTGCTTGTACTGAGCCAGCAGTATACGTCTTTGCACCGCTCGTTTGCAAAATCACTGCAATCACTTCACAGCTATCTGGTTCGTCATCAACGACCAACACGCGCAAGTTATTGAGCGGTAATGGAGGAGTGAGAGAAGAAGAGAGCTGAGGGAGCCCAGGAAGCTGAGGAAGCTGAGGGAGAAAGATCGCTTTGGCTTCTTCCTTGTCTCCCTTGTCCTCCTTGTGCGGCTCCCGATTCCCCAGTACGGGCGCACTGCTGTGCGCCCCTACCGACTCCCGACTTTCCATCCCCATCAAAGGCAATAATACTGTAAACGTGGCTCCCTGTCCTTCTCCCAGGCTCTCGACGGCTACCGAACCACCATGCATTTCCACCAGATAGCGCACGATCGCCAAGCCAAGTCCTAGCCCCTTGTAGTTGCGGGTAGTCGAAGCATCCGCTTGCCGAAATAACTCGAATACATGGGGTAAAAACTCAGTCGCAATACCTTTACCAGTGTCACTAACTGTAATTTGAGCGTAAGTTGGATTGGTAGTGAGTGGGGGTAAGCCATTCGCCCGTACAAGAAAGTCAGGGGACGCTGTACCTCCTGCGGTTGGCTTCTCGCTCTCTGGAGCTACTGACAAGCGCACTTCAACCCGCCCACCAAATGGCGTGAATTTAATCGCATTTGTGAGTAGATTCCAGGCAACTTGTTGTAAGCGATTGGGATCGCCATAAGCGAAACCGAGATCGCGATCGAGGAAGATCTGTAAATCGATTGATTTGGCTTGAGCGCTCAACTCAACTGTTTCGATCGCGGCTTGAATTGGGGTAGCTAAATTGAGTGGAATAAACTGTAACTTCAATTTACCCTGAACGATGCGAGACACGTCGAGCAGGTCTTCAATCAATTGAGTTTGTACTTGAGCGTTGCGCAAGATCGTACTAATTGCCCGCTGTAGTGTTGTTTCATCTCGTCGTCCCGATTCGAGAATTGTCGCCCAACCTAAAATTGCATTCAATGGCGATCGCAATTCATGCGAAAGCATGGCGAGAAACTCGTCTTTAATCCGGTTGGCAGATTCAGCAGCATTACGGGCAACTTGCTCTAACTCGAATAGCCGCGCTTGTTCTTGTTCGAGTTGTTTGCGTTGCGTGATCTCCCAGGCAATGCCAAACAATCCTACTGGGTTTCCCGAGCGATCGTAAATTGCCCGTCCTTTATCTAAAACCCATGCAATTGAGCCATCTGGTTTGAGAATGCGAAATTCGCAGCTATAGGTTCCTATTTTCAAGGCAGCTTGAATCTCAGTTTGAAATAGCTCTCGATCGTCGGGATGAACGAGATTCAACACTTGCTCGAATGTCCCCACGATCTCGCCGTCACCAATTTCCGATACGTTACCCGCATTCTCCAAACGGCGAACTTCTCCGGTTTGCAGGTTCCAAGTATAGGCAGTGAGATCGGCTGCTTCAAGCGCAAATCGTAAATTCGCTTCTGAAAGCTGCATTTGTTCGATCGCTTTGGCGCGTTCCTGCCGCAGGTTTTGCTTTTCTAGAGCTTCGCGCACGGCGATCGCGAGGCGATAGGGTTTTCCCTTACGGACGTAATCTGTCGCTCCCCGCTTCATGGCTGTCACGGCAACTTCTTCCGTACCGCTATCCGTAAATAAAATCACCGGACAATCGGGATACTTAGTTTTGACTGCATCTAAAATAGCTAGTCCATCGCTCCAATGCAATTGATGATCTGTGATGACGAGATCGAATCCGCCTGCTGCTAGAGTGCGTTCAAACTCAGCTGCATCGATCGCCGTTTGAATTTCTATTTCAGCAAACTCGCGTTGAAGTTCGCGACTTTCGAGCTTGCGATCGCTGGGATTATCGTCTATCAACAGAATACGTAACATTCGATTTTTTATTTTTTTCCTTTAGCATTTTTAGTAATATGGCATTATCCAAATCTTATTAAAAGAAGATTAATTTAAGGTATGTCGTTAAGAAAGTTTTAGCAATCGATTTTCCGCAACAAATTATACAATTTTTAGCAATTGGTATTGCTCTTTTAATAATTCCGCTTGCATTATATCGCAAGAAAATAATAACATCAGCTTATTATTAAACAACTGAAAAAGAACTAAAAAAGTAGCAATAACTCGTCCATATACTATCGCAATGCAATTTTGGGATGCGACGGGGCAAGAAAGCTAAAATCGGTCTAAATCAACATAAAATCACTCGCTAAAATAGTTTGGACTAGAAAATACGCCGATGGCATTTCATCAAGTTTTGGCTTCAGAAAAACTGCTCGATCGCGTTGCTAAGCGGTTCGATCCGCGTCAAAGCTTGAGGGCGCGGCTAGGCTTAACAATATGTAGTATCGCGCTAGTCATGGCAATCATGGCGAGTATTACGGTCAGTGCTACGGCGAGCGATCGCGTCAAAACTGATGCTGGCATTGCGTTAGAGCAGTTAGCATACCAAGTATCTGACAAACTCGATCGCGGTATGTTCGAGCGCTATCGCGAGATCCAAAACCTGACAGAGCTAGATCTGCTCAGCAATCCCAATTCTCCTCGATCCCAAAAGCGATCGCTGCTCGACAGGCTACAAAGCACCTATCCTACTTATAGCTGGATTGGCTTGACAGATGCCACAGGTAAGGTTCTCGTCAGTACGGGTAAGCTGTTAGAAAATCTCAGCGTCGCTCGACGACCGTGGTTTCAAAACGCCCGTACTCAAGCAGCGGTGGGCGACGTTCACGAAGCCATGCTCTTAGCCAAGCTGCTACCAAATCCAACCAACGAACCCCTACGATTTATCGACATCTCAGCTCCCGTGACTGACTCGGCGGGTCAGTATGCAGGCGTGCTAGGCGCTCATCTCAGTTGGACGTGGGCAAAAGAAATTCGGGACTCTTTACTGCAACCGCTACAAAATCGATCGCAGGTGGAAGTTTTCATCTTTAGTGCCTCTGGCAAAGTGCTACTCGCGCCCATCGAGCTGCAAGAAAGAATTCCCTCGTTGCCTAGTCTACAGACATTGCAACAGCAAGGCAACGGCTACGCGCTCGAAACCTGGTCGGACGGCGATCTCTATCTCACGGGTTTTGCCCGTAGTACAGGGTATCGCAATTACCCCGGACTCGGTTGGACGGTTGTGGTGAGGCAACAAGCCGATCTCGCACTTGCATCCGTGCGAACTTTACAACGGCAGATTTTTACTCAAGATCTGACATTAGGGATATTATTCGCCATTGCTGGATGGTTTATTATGCGTCGCCTCACCTATCCCTTACTCGCGATCGCAACAGCAGCAGATCGTCTGCGTCAAGGGAACGCAAATACAGAACTACCTTTAATTACCAGCAGCGATGAAATTGGGCGACTATCTCGTTCGTTAAAGCATCTCGTCCGCACTTTATTCGAGCAACAGCAGCAACTCAATCTCAGTAACGAACAATTGCAAATTCAATTAACCGAACGTCAACACGCCGCCGCCGAAATTCAGCAACTCAACGCCACCTTAGAACAAAAAGTAAGCGATCGCACGGCACAACTTCAGGATATCAATCAAGAATTAGAAGCTTTTGCTTATTCGGTTTCCCACGATTTACGCGCACCACTACGGACGATCCAGGGATTTGCCCAAGCATTGAAAGAAGATTATAGCGATCGCCTTGATGACTTGGGTAACGAATATCTTCAGTCAATTACCGCAGACGCAGTGCAGATGGATCGGCTGATTACCGAGTTACTAGCCTACAGCCAGCTGACGCGCACGAAAATTACCTTACAACCCGTCGCATTAATGGCAACGATCGAATCTGCCTGCAAACAATTAGAAATGGATTTACAAGAAAAGCAGGCAGAAATTACAGTCACAACACCTCTACCAACCGTTTTGGCACATAGCCCCACCCTAACCCAAGCGATCGCCAATTTGCTCAGTAATGCCCTCAAGTTTATCAAACCAGAAAGCCGTCCGCAGGTTGAAATCAAATACCAGCTCGCCCAACGCGATCGACAGCAATGGGTGCGCCTGTGGATTATCGATAACGGCATCGGAATTGCATCAAGCGATACCGAACGAATCTTCCGCATTTTCGAGCGCCTGCACGGAATTGAAACCTATCCAGGTACGGGCATCGGCTTAGCGATCGTGCGTAAAAGCATCGAACGCATGGGCGGCTGCGTCGGCGTAGAATCGCAACTAGGGCAAGGAAGCCGATTTTGGATTGAATTACCTCTTTATGAGGGAGCAGGGAGCAGGGAGTAGGGAGCAGGGAGACAAGGGAGAGCGGGGGGAGGATTCTTCGAGTGTCCTCCCACACTTCCCACACTTTATTTACTACCAGCCACTAGCCACCAGCCGCTAGTCACTGACCAATGACAACTAACACCCAAAACAATAAATCTTCTGGGTTTCTAGTCGGTCGAAGATGGCAGAAGGTGAGATGTCAGTACCAATGTTGTGTCGGTTTAGTTGGACTTGCAGACCCGTGAGTGGATCGTGACCGGGGGCAACGAGAAATTCTAGTCGCTGGACGTAGGGTAAGGTTGATATGCTGTCGAGAATTTGCGCGATCGCCTTTAGATAAGGATGATTTGGTTGCTGATACCAGTCTGGTGTAGCTAGTTCGGGTTGATCTAAGCCAACGTGAAATGTTAGGGAAGGTTGACCGAACAGTGCTACTGCTAACGGTCGTGCCTCTTCCTGCAATAGCAAATCATGTGTCCTGACTATGTGTCGTAGCTTTTCTAACCGTTCGTAACGTTGCGTGACGGATAAAGATTCTTCTTGCCAGTGAATTGCCACAGCAACCAAGTATGTTTGTAAGAGCATATGCCCTAGCTTGCTGGCTTTGGTGGCAAGGTAGTTAGAGTTGTAATCGTTAGCTTCAATCAGCAGCGGCACGCGATCGACGACTTCTAAACCGTACCCCTTCAACCCAGCAATTTTGCGGGGGTTGTTGGTAATTAACCGAATTTGTTTCACGCCCAGATCGTTGAGAATTTGCGCCCCTACCCCGTAGTTGCGCAAGTCGGCGGGAAAGCCGAGGCGTTCGTTGGCTTCTACGGTGTCTAGTCCCATGTCTTGTAGGGAATACGCCTTCAATTTGTTAATTAAGCCAATGCCTCTTCCCTCTTGACGTAGGTAAACGACAACTCCCGCGCCTGCATGTTCGATCGTTTTCAAAGCTGCTTGTAGTTGCATCCGACAGTCGCAGCGCAGCGAACCCAAAGCATCGCCCGTGAGACATTCTGAATGCATCCGCACCATCACGGGGCGATCGCGAAATTGAGCCGGATCGCCTTTAACAATTGCTACGTGTTCGGAGTTATCTACGCTGTTGCGATAAGCATAGATCTGAAATTCACCGAAGGAAGTCGGTAATTGAGCAATAGTCTCGCGAGTCACAAATCGCTCGTTTTGCAAGCGATAGCTAATCAGATCGGCAATACTAATAATTTTCAGTTGGTGATGTTTGGCGTATTCCATCAACTGATTCAATCGTGCCATTGAACCATTGGGGTTTTGAATTTCACAGATCACTCCCGCCGGATACAGCCCTGCTAATTGAGCTAAATCGATCGCTGCTTCTGTATGTCCAGCACGTTTGAGTACTCCACCCGTCCTGGCGCGGATGGGAAAAATATGACCGGGACGGCGCAGATCTGAGGGTTTTGTGGCGGGGTTAATCGCTACTTGAATCGTGCGGGCGCGATCCTCAGCAGAAATACCCGTCGTCACGCCTAAATGTGTCGCAGCATCGATACTTACTGTAAAAGCAGTTTGGTTACTGTCGGTGTTATTGGTTACCATCAACGGTAAATCGAGTTCGTCCAAGCGCTCGCCCGTCATTGCCAAACAGATTAATCCCCGCGCCTCCACTGCCATGAAATTGATCGTGTCTGGGGTCGCAAACTGAGCGGCACAAATGAGGTCGCCCTCATTCTCGCGATTTTCGTCATCTACTACAACAATAGAGCGTCCAGCTTTAAGGTCGGCGAGAGCGGCATCGATCGAGTCAAACACAAAAGATTGATTAGAAGCGTTCTGAGGCTGCACAAAAATACATCACAAACAAAATCTATCTCTGATTTTAGCCGCTTTAACTGGACTAGGGATAAAAGGAGATCTAACCATTTTCAATTAAATGAGATCCGCGATTTGTAGGAACGCATAGCCGTGCGCCCTTACTCACGTAGCTATTATTTCACCCCGACTCGCCGATTCCAGGCTCGATATCCCAAGGCAAAGATACCTAAAATTGTGCCAACAGCAATCGAAGGTTCCGGTACGGCAACAGTAGATCGATTTTCCTTGACTTCTACTAAGGTTAAGTTTGTCACGCGATCGAAAGTACGAGAAAAGAGACCTTCAGTTGAAGCTGATGCAGATTCTCGATCGCCACCAAAATTTGTAGTCAAACTAATATTACTCAGATTTAATTGAGTCCCATCACTGGAATTAAAATTGAGAAAATCGTTGTTTCCAGAAGTCACATTTCCTGAAATTGTAAATGAGTCTAGAAGCGTCCAACTATCTACATTACTAGTATCATATAAGGCAAAAGAAACCGTACCGTCAGCGATCGCAGTTTCAGTTTGTGGATTGTCTATGGATGTTGTTAAATTTAAATCGGCATCGAAATTAAAAGAAAAAGTTTCGCCACTATTGACGCTAAAGTTCCCTAAAACTCCAGCAAAACTGTCTGCCGTACCGGAGTAGTTGTTACCAGTACCATCAGTACTACTAAATGATGAGTTAAAAGCAGATGGTGGTTCCGTAATAAAGTTTGCTATTGCATCTGTACTAGCATTCACGTTGCCATCTGTGGCAAAAGTATTCGTAAAAGTGTCAGTAATTACCTCGCTATCGAAGGGGTTATGGCTAAAATTGTCAATTATAACTGTAGATTCAGAACTAGCAAAAGTGGCAGCAATACTAGGGATTGCCTCTAAAACAATTAATGGTATGGCTAATGGCAAGGCTGGTGCGAGCGATCGCACAATTCTTGAATTCAGTTTTAGTTTTGGCACGAAAATCCTCCTCACATCAATCTCACTCAAAAGGCTAGTTCTATATCCAGAGCTATTTTTCTCGCTGACAGCACACCAGTACCGATGGTTCCGTTACTGGCAGTAGTGACAGCAAACTCTATGTGATTTAGCTATTGGCAGTATAAATTATTTCGTGAAACTTACGTAATTCAATCTTGCGAATTGAGGTTTAAGGAAAATTTAATAAATGTGTCATATTGATGTCACATTTATCCATCAAACTTCATGCTACTGACCAACCTTTGCCATGCTGCATAGATAGTTAACAAAAACAGCTTGACAAAAACAGCGTTACGAGTGTCAACGGTCAACAATTAAACGTTAACTCTTGAGATAGGAGTATCGAGCGTGCCAACCTCTGATTCCCAAGTTTCCGTTTCAAACCGAGAAGAATTGCAGACTCCGCCGCCGTCACCCCGCTCCCAGAAACGGTGGTGGCTGCTACTCATGCTTCTAGTCGGAGTTGGAGGAGTTGGACTGGGGCGGGGATTAACTCCTGCCAGCCAAGCCACTGCACCAGCGGCAGCAAAACCGCAACCACCGCGCCCCATAGAGACAATCGCTTTAACTTCAGGCACGGCAACTCGAAGCACTAGTATGTTAGGGCAAGTCGAGGCAAGCGAGAGCGCTACAGTCCGCACCAGAACATCAGGAGTCGTGCAACAAGTGTTAGTCCAACCAGGCGATCGCATTACCCCTGGTATGGTTGTAGCCATCCTTGACGATACAGATCAGCGTTTAGCCGTAGCCGAAGCGAGAGCAAGACTGGCTCAAGCTCGGAGCGAATTAGCACGCTTAGAAGTCGGTACGCGGCAGGAAATCATCGCCCAAAGGCAAGCCGAAGTCCGAGCAGCCCAAGCGCGGGAACAGGAAGCTCAAGACAATTCAGACCGAACCAGAAGTCTAGTTAATACTGGCGCACTCTCGCGCCGGGAATTAGTCGAAGCAGAATCGCGGACAGATGCTGCTAGAGGGGAACGAATGCAAGCCCAAGCAGAGTTAGCAGAAGCCACCGCTGGTCCCACTCGTGAAGAAATTGACGCGCAACGAGCTAATGTAGCCGCCGCCGAATCTGCATTAAACCAAGCAGAATTAGCCTTGCAACGCACGCGCATCAGGGCAGTATCAAGCGGTGTTATCCAGACACGACAAGTCAGCAGTGGCGATTTAGTAGAAAGTGGTGATGAGATTGCCACCAAGGTCAATGGCACTCAGTTAGACGTATTTCTGGAAGTGCCAGAATCACTTAGCGGAAGTGTGAGAGCGGGTATGCCTGTCGAGTTGACTGCTAGGGCGCTACCCAACTGGCGCGATCGCACTACATTAACGGGTATCGTACCATCTGCTGATACAGCTTCCCGACGGCAGCGAGTGCGGGTGAGACTATCAAATCCCCCCGCCAACCTGTTGCCAGGAATGGCAGTACAGGCACAGTTACAGTTACCCAGCAGTACTCCTAGTTTCGTCGTCCCCCGCGATGCATTGACTCGGCGGGAAAATCGCTGGCTCGTATTTACTGTTGCTGATGGCAAAGCCAGACAACTAGAAGTCGAACTCGTAGCAGACATGGGCGAAAAAATGGCGATCGCCAACCCACAACTGAGCCAAGGACAGGCGATCGTCGTACGGGGTGGAGATGGATTAAAAGATGGAGCGGTAGTAAAGGTTGACAGTTAACTGCTATCAACTACCAACTACCAACTACCAACTACCAACTACCAATTACCATGAACTTGATTGAAACAGCCGTCCGCTGGCGGCACGGTACTTTCGTGTTGTTTTGCCTGCTTGCCGTATTTGGCATCTTTTCACTACTAAGTTTGCCTTTAGAACTGCAACCAGGAGGCGATCGCCCTGAAATCACAATTACCACTACCTATCCTGGTGCGGCTCCCACAGAAGTAGAAGATCTCGTCACCCGTCCGATTGAGGAACGGATGGAGGAAGTCTTAGGGGTACAGGAAATTACCAGCAGTTCTCGTCCTGGAACCAGTGCCATTACGCTTGAGTTTACTTGGAATAGCGATGTAAACGAGCGGATGGTGGACGTGTTAAATAAATTGCAACAAGTTGAGGAACTCCCCGCAGAAGTTAATGAGTCTGATGTCGAGATGGTTGGGGGCAATAATTCGCCGATGATGTGGGTTGTCCTCACACCGAGACAAGGGTTTCAAGGTAATCCCGATCGCTACCGCGACTTAGCAGAAGAAGTTATCGTACCGAGATTGCGCCGAGTCGAAGGCGTAGGGCAGTTTATCATTCCTGGGGGTAGGGAACGAGAAGTTGAGGTGAGGGTTGACCCCAAAGCTTTATTCGATCGCAATCTAACCATAGGCGATGTCGTGCGGGTGTTACGGGAGAACAATCGCGACATTCGTGGTGGTCCCCTAACGTTAGGTAGACGAGAATACCGCGTGCGGACTCTCAGCCGATCGCAAGACATACAACAAATCGCTGAATTTGTGCTGCGGCGCGACCAGTCGGGTACAGTCTACATGCGGGATGTGGCAACCGTACAAATGGGGCGTAAACCTCTAGAGAGTGCTTTAGTTTTTAACAATACTCCTGCCGTGGCAATTGGAATTATCCGGCGCGTTGGGGCAAACGTACCGGAGACATCTAGGGGAGTGAGGGCAACTCTAGCAGAATTGGAAACCCAGTTCGATCGCCAAGGAGAAGATATTCGCTTCGTCTACAACTACGATGAGAATGACTACATCGGGCAGTCGATCGCCTTGGTACAAGGGAACTTAGTGAGCGGGGCGCTGCTAGCGACGGCTGTATTAATTCTGTTTTTGGGTTCGATGCGGACAGTAGCAGTCGTTGCCCTCACTATTCCTACAACCTTAATCACAGTATTCATCGTCATAGCATTTTTGGGGCGATCTCTCAACATTATTAGCTTGGCGGGATTGGCGTTTGCCGTGGGGATGGTTGTAGACAACGCGATCGTCGTGATTGAGAATGTTTTTACCCACATGCAGCAGGGAAAAGGAGCAGTTCGCGCCGCGATCGATGGAACTCAAGAAGTTTGGGGCGCAATGTTAGGTTCTACCCTGACTAACGTTGTGGTGTTCGTTCCCTTAATTATGGTACAGGGGGAAGCCGGACAGTTATTTGCAGACATGGCGATCGCCCTTTCTTGTGCTTCCCTATTTTCTCTATTTGCTGCATTAACTTTAGTACCGATGCTCTCTGGTTTGTTTCTCAAACAGCACGAAGCAATGCAAATGCTGGGAGTCGGGAGTCGGGAACAAGGGGGACAAGGGGACAAGGGGGACAAGGGGGACAAGGGGGACAAGGGGGACAAGGGGGACAAGGGGGACAAGGGAGAATAATTGCCAACAACCAACAACCAACAACCAATAACCGTCAACCATCAACCATCTTCCAAAAAATTGAATCAGCCGTTTTTCGCACTTCTGCTGTCTTTCGGCTATTTCAAAGCAAATTAGAATCATTTTTGGCATCTACTGTACTTTGGTCGCTGGGTGCAGGTCGGGTTGGACGTAGACTAATTCTTGTCTCTATTCCCGTCATTCTGCTATTTACAAGTATCTTTCTACTGCCTCCTGCTGATTATCTGCCTGAAGGCAACCGCAACTTAGTGTTTTGGGTGGCAGAACCTTTACCAGGAACCAGCATTCCCGAAGCTATTCGCCTATCCCAACCTGCGAGAGATTTCTTGAGCCAGCAACCGGAAGTCGATCGCGTCATGTTTATTGAACGTCCTGGTAGGCGGGGGATTGCGGCAATTCTCAAGCCCGAATTTGCTACTACCAACGGACTTGCTGATATGGTCGATCGGATGCGACAGCAGAGTAACAACTTTCCTGGCTATCGCTTTCTGATTCCGACACGCTTCTCGATCTTCCAAGACCCAGGTAAGGAGTTTGAAATACAAATCGTGGGTGCAGATTTGCAGCAGTTGAGCCAGTTGGAAACGCAGATAACAGAACAACTACGAGCATTTCCTGGCGTGCGCAACGTCCGGTCTGATTATGTCTTTGGTGCAGGAGAATTGCAGGTGATTCCCAACCGCGAACGTTTAGCTGAAGTTGGGTTGTCGGAAGCTGAAGTCGGGGCAATGGTAGAAGCAGCACTAGGTGGTCGCATCGCTTCTGATTTTATCGATGGTAAAGAAGAATTGGATGTTTCAGTGGAATTGCAAAATCTTTTTGTCGAAACTCCAGAACAGTTGCGCCAACTGCCTTTGTATACTAGTCGCGGACAGCAAGTGCAGCTAGCAGATGTTGCCGAGGTACGAGAGACAACAGGACCCGATGTCATTAACCACGTCAACCTAGAGCGATCGATTACTCTAACAACTTCCCTCGAAGCTACAGCACCTTTAGGAACATTAGTCAATCAGACAGAAACTCAAGTTTTGGCTCCACTCCGAGCAAATCTTCCCGCCGGATATCGGTTAGATTTATCTGGATCTGCCGATCGCTTGGCTGAAACCTTGTCTCAATTATCCTCTGCCTTTATCCTGTCCGTCTTAATTATTTACTTGCTATTGGTAGCGCTGTATCGCTCCTTTCTCTACCCAGTTGTCATTATGGCAACAGTACCGATGGGTATGAGTGGCGGGTTATTGAGTCTGGCTATCGCCAACCAAATTCCAGGTGTTATCATCCCCTTGGATATGATTACGGCGCTGGGATTTATCATTTTGACTGGGGTAGTGGTAAACAACGCGATCCTCTTAGTAGACCGCGCTTTACAACTCCAAGCAGAAGGCGAAGACTACGATAAGTCTCTTTACAATGCCACACGCGATCGCCTCCGGGCTATTTTCATGTCAGCTGGCACGAGCGTACTAGGAATGTTACCTTTAGCAGTCGTCCCAGGACAAGGAGCTGAATTATATCAAGGGTTGGGCATTGTCCTCACAGGTGGCTTAGCTTTCTCAACCATCCTCACTCCCACAGTCGTTCCCGCCATCATGGGACTCTTAGGCGATCTGTCTGGACGCAAACAGCCATCAGTTGTCAGTTATCAGTTATCAGCTGTCAATAAAGAGGGATGAGTAACGAGTCTTCATTTTTAACTTTTGACTTTTAACTTTTGACTTGTTTGTCACCCTGACTTAGCATCGGGAATCGTAATATCAATCGGAATGACTTCTGAAGCGATCGCACTCAGTGGTGGTTGAATCGCAGTACCATTTCCAACAACTAGGGTGACGAGTTTTTCTGGCTGGAGGTATTTTTTAGCAACTCTTTGAACATCAGCCGCAGTCGTAATTTGTACGCCACGTTGGTAGCGAAACAAGAAATCAGCTGGATAACCAAAATATTCGTATCGCATTAAGCGAGACAGAGTTTGGCTGGGGTTTTCAAAATTGAAGACAAACGAATTCAATACCGACTCTTTAGCACGTTGCAACTCATCTGGTTGAACTATATCAGTTTGGAGTTTTTCAATTTCAGTCCGAATCGCACGCAGAAAAGGGACAGTCGCAGCCGAACGAGTTTGTCCCCCCGCTACAAATAAGCCAGGATAATCAAAACGGGGACTCCAGACACCGTAGACAGAATAAGCCAAACCCTGACGCGATCGCACGGAGTTAAACAATCGCCCGCCAAATCCATTCAAAACTTGATTCATCACATCTAATGTTGGATAATCGGGACTATTAAACCGTCCGCCTAAATGCCCGACTTGGACGTAGCTTTGAGTTAATTGGGGGCGATCGACAAAATATAATCCGCCCAACTTAGACTGAGAGGCTGTGGGAATTTGGGGTTGGGATAGATTGGGTTGAGATTTCCACTTGCCAAAATATTTTTGAATCAGCGATCGCATGTTCTGCGAGTCAAAATCTCCGACAATGCCCAAAATCAGATTATTAGGATGAAAGTATTGACGGTAAAAATCAACTAAATCCTGGCGGGAAATATTATCTAAAGTCGCATATTCCACCGTTCGCGCATAAGGGCTATCACTGCCATAAACTAACTTTTGAAACTCCCGCCCGACAATACCATTCGGATCGTCATTACGACGAGCAATTCCGCCTCTAATTTGAGTTTTCGCCAAATCTAGCTTTTCTTGGGCGAATATTGGCTGTTGTAAAACTTCCGCAAATAGCCCAAATACCATTTCTAAATCTTCACTCAAGGCGCTAAAACTAGCGGAACCGAAAGCATCACTAATTCCAACTTCCACCGCCGCTGCCCGTTGTTCCAATAACTGATTTAACTCATCTGCGGAATGTTTTTGCGTTCCGCCAGTCCGCAATACAACTCCAGTTAAATTTGCCAATCCTACTCGATCTGGTGGTTCCCAGCGATCGCCTGTCCGAATTATTGCCGTTCCTCCCACTAAAGGTAAATCCCGATCCGGCATCAAATACACCACCATACCATTCGGCATTTCGTAGCGATCGTATTTGGGAATTTGTACTTGTTTGAGGGGGGGAAACTCTAGTTCTGTGTAGTGTTTGGCTGTGGCTGCTATAGCTGAGGGATGGTAGACAAGTACGAACAAAATCGCTATGACTATTAAACCAATTCTGTAAAAGTTACGGATAAGGTGCTTGTCCGAGATCATACAATTTAAAATTTCGTTGTCACACAGATTTTAGGGGCGCACAGCTGTGCGCCCCTACGATGATACGTTATTTAATCTAACAGGACAGGCAAGATGCCCATCATACAGCAGCCATACTGCCTCATCTGAAATTACACCAAAGAGCGATCGGTGAGGATTTCGTAACCGCTTTCTGTCACCAAGACGGTATGCTCGAACTGTGCTGACAGGGCATTATCTACCGTTACAGCCGTCCAGCGATCGGCAAGAATGCGCGTAAATCTCGATCCGGCATTCAAAATTGGCTCAATTGCTAGCGTCATTCCAGCACGGAGTTTAACGTTAGGCATTTCCCGAGTACGGAAGTTGAAAACCGAGGGTTCTTCGTGTAAGTTTCGACCAACACCATGTCCGGTGAAGTCTTCGACAATCGTAAAACCATTTGCCTCTACGTGGTCTTGAATTGCCCCTGCAATATCCATCAAATAATTTCCAGCCTTAACTTGCTCGATCCCTTTATAGAGAGATTCTTCAGCAATGCGGATCAGTTTAGTTGCTGTCGGACTAACTTCACCAATGGCGATCGTAATGCAGGAATCGCCGTGGAAACCTTGATGGAAAGCGCCTGTATCGACTTTTAAGACATCCCCCGTCTTCAAAACTTTTTTTGGATTGGGAATTCCATGTACGACTTCATTGTTAACACTGGCACAAATAGAAGCAGGAAAACCGTGATAACCCTTAAAGCTAGGAGTTGCATCCATTTCGCGGATGCGCTTTTCAGCATAGGCATCGAGATCGGCAGTCGTCATCCCAGGCTGCACCATCTCAGAAATCTCTTTTAATACCGTTGCCACAATCTTAGCTGACTGCCGCATGATTTCGATTTCACGGGGAGATTTGATTTCAATACCCCGCCGTTGCTTTTTTTGGCGCTGAGATTGAGCAGGTTGTTGAGGGAGGAGATTACTGAGAATATTCATGGAGTTTTATGGGAACAGATGGGGTGACTGTGTGAAACAACCGATCTAGGTTTGATGCGATCGCGCTTGTCTATAAATTTGTTATCTGAATTTGTTATCCAGGCTAACGATTCAAACACCTTCTCTATTTTAATTTACAGTCCTTCACTTTGAGCCGATTGTGGTTTTGATTGTAGTTTGACTTAGGCGGCGATCGCGATATTCCCCTTCATTCCTGCTTCTGTATGCCCGGGAATCGGACAGCGCAAAGCGTACTTACCCGATTTCAAAGGTACAAATACCCATTCTGCCTTGGCTCCCGGTTTGAGTTCCAATTCATGGATCGCCCCTTTAATCTCTACATTGCCAGCTTCTACTTTTTGCGTCCAAATTCCATCAGCAAAATCCTTCGCCGTGAAATAGTGTTTCTGCGGACTAGGATTTGTCAGCACGAGTTTGTAACGTTTAAAGGCAGATAATTCTAAAGAATCTGGCACAAACTTCAGCTCGTTACTAGCAGTCCCCAAGCTGACGGAAATTTCTGTCGCTGGCTGACGCAACAAGTCTACAGATGGGGCTGTACTCGTCGCCGCTTGAGCTAAATTTGGCATAGCGATCGCAGTACAGAGTATTAACCCTGCCACAAGAAAGAATTTTTTTAAATAGCGCATCATAAAATCTCCCTGTGATGGTAGATATCTAACTCGTTAAGGGCGGGAGTTGGGAGTCAAGAGGGGTGAGGAGCGAGGAGTTAGGAGTTAGGGAAATTTGGAATTCAGAATTTGGCAAAGCGCAGCAGTTTATCTCCTGCTTCCTTGTCTCCCTTGTCTCCCTTGTCTCCCTTGTCTCCCTTGTCTCCCTTGTCTCCCTTGTCTCCCTTGTCTCCCTTGTCTCCCTTGTCTCCCTTGTCTCCCTTGTCTCCCTTGTCTCCCTTGTCTCCCTTGTCTCCCTTGTCTCCCTTGTCCCCTCACTCCTCACTTCCCTTGTGCTGTAGCACTACCAGGACCAGCTGTAACGATCGCCAGCTTATCTGGTTGCAACAATTCTTTTGCTGCCAGATTGACTTTTTCTAAAGTGACAGCTTGAATTTTTTGTGGGAAGTCGCGTAATTCCGCTTCACCCAGCCCGAAAACAGCATTCATTAAGATCGTACTAGCAAGAGCGTCAGGACTAGCAAGGGAAACAGTATAACTACTGGTAAGAGAGCGCTTAGCTGCCTCTACTTCCTCTGCTTTTACGCCTTGAGTTTGAATTTGTTGCATTAATTTGCGGGCGCTGGCGATCGCTTTTTGAGCATCAGTTGGGTCGGTTTGCATTCTAATTGCGAATGGTCCGGCATGTCTGCCAGCTTGAAATGCACTATAAATGCCATATGTCAACCCTTGGCGATCGCGAATTTCCGTGCCTAAGCGACTAGAAAGCGTATCGCCACCCAAAATTTGATTCAATACCAAAGAGGTATAGTAACGCGGGTCTTTGCGGTCAATTCCCCGATATCCCAAAATCGTAATCGATTGCGTTTTCCCTGGCATAATCGGGTTAAACTGCTTGACCTTCGCTGGTAGAGATACATCTGGATAGGCGATCGTTGGCGGTTTGCCCGTTCCTTGCCACTTGGCTAATTGTTGCGTTAACAGCGATCGCACGGCTTTTGGATCGAAGTCTCCTAATAAAGTCAAAATCGTTTGGTCGGGACGGTAATGAGTTTGATAAAACTCCACTATCTGCTGACGATCGATACTCTGTAAGCTTTCCTTCGTTGGGAAGGTATGGAAAGGATGATTCGCAGGATAAATCGTCTGTTGAAACTTCCGTTGCGCTACCCGTCCGGGATTATCCAAGTCTATTTTGAGTTGAGTCAGGGCGCGTTGGCGCGATAGCTCTAATTCGCGATCGGGAAATGTGGCATTTTGTACCACATCTGCCATTGTTTGAATCACTACAGGCAAATCTGTTTTTAAGCTATAACCGCCAATTTCTACGCCTTCGCGATTCGCAGAAAAACCTAGACTTGCGCCTCTATCCTCTAACGCCTTAGCAAGTTGCAAAGCATTCTGATTCTTCGTCCCATTCATTAGGTTATCTGCGGTCATACTTGCCAAACCACCCGACTGATTCGGATCGAATTCCGTCCCTGCTTTGATATGACCGCTCAAGGTTACAGTTGGAGTGCTAGAGTCGGGCAGAAGCAACACCTGCAAGCCATTATCCAAAGTAAATTCTTCTGGTAGCCGCCGCGCTTTCGGTGTAGCCGCAACATCTACTGGTGGTAAGTATTTAGCCACTTCTGCCGGATCGACAGGGGAACCTAAGTTAAAGCTTTCCGCAGTTTGACCAGTTCCCGCCCCAGCACCACCAGGTTGTCCGGCGGCGATTTGGGTAGGTTCAAACTTCCCTACAGTGCGTTTCTCGGTAGCTAAGTAAGTATTTGCTACCCGCTTGACATCATCTACCGTTACCTTATCCAAAGCTGCCAGGTAGCGATCGATGTAGCGATAATCTCCAGCAGTGGTTTGGCTGTAACCCAGTTGTGTAGCCTGGGAACTGATATCGCGATTGCTCAAAATTATCGTTGCTTTGAGTTGGGCTTTGGCGCGGTTGAGTTCTTCCGGCGTGACTCCTTTATTTCGCAAATTCGCGATCGCCTGCTCTTGAACTGCTTCAATTTTATCTAACTGTTGCCCAGGAGCCGCCGTAGCCGAGAGTTCGTACCAACCCCCTGCCATCATATTCGCCGTGCCACCGCCTGCCGCACTCGCTAAACCCGATTCCACCAAAGCTTGATACAATCGAGAACTCCGCCCTTCTGTCAAGATATAATCCATCGCATCCAGTGCGGGAACATCAGGGTGATTCGCATCCGGCAAGGAATACACGACTTGCAACGTCGCCGCCGCCCCTGGTTCCTTGAGTACGATAGGCTTACTGTTAGAACGAGCTGAGGGAGCTGAGGAAGAGTTTATTCCCCCTTGTCCCCCTTGTCCCCTTGTCCCCCTTGTCCCCCTTGTCCCCCTTGTCCCCCTTGTCCCCCTTGTCCCCCGACTCCCGACTCCCGACTCCCGACTCCCGTTCCCTTCACCCGATCCGGTACTTTGCCAAAAACCTCCTTCACCGCTTTTAACGTTGGTGCAGTGTCAAAATCTCCTACTACAATCAATGTAGCGTTGTCGGGGCTGTAAAACCTGTTGTAATAATCTCTGACTTTTTCCGAAGTAAACTTTTCCACGTCAGCTTTCGTACCGCCTACAGGCAAACCATATGGAGAGTTAGGAAACGCCGCACGCCTCACGGCGCGATCGAGGCGATAAGTAGGACTATTCTCATAACCTTGTAGCTCAGAGATGACAACTCGCTTTTCACTTGCTAGTTGCTCGTCATTAATTAGCGCATTCTGCATCCGATCTGCTTCAAGTTCCAGCAGCGCCTTCAATTTATTTCGTTCTACCGTGCCAAAATATGCTGTTTGGTCGAAGCTGGTAAAAGCATTGGACTCGCTACCTAAAGCACTAAACAGGCGACCAAATTGAATTGGACGGGTCGTCGTACCTTTAAACAGCATATGCTCCAATTGGTGGGCAATACCGTTTACCCCTGGAGCTTCATTGCGCGATCCGACTTTGTACCATACCTGGACGCTAACGACTGGTGCAGTATGGACTTCTTTAGTTAAAATCGTTAGACCGTTTTCCAGTATTGTTTTACGGACATCTTCCGTGACGGATAGAGGCGATCGCGTGACTGTAGCAGCAGGACGCTGAGAGTCAGCAGCAGCGGGAAAACTCAGCGTTATTCCATTAGCCAAGAACAGCACTCCACTCAGACAAAGAGTGAATGGAATCACAAATAGCCGATGACGGCGTAAATAAGTAAAAATCCGCATGAATTGTTTCGATTGACAGTCAGTGGTTGCTAAGTTCAGTAGTCTTATTGACTCTACTGTAGTCCGCCGACCGCAACTTAGGGATTAGCATTTGTTTACCTAAGCATCGACTTTTGTTTAATTTTTTTATCTCAATCTATCTGCGATCGCCTTTCCTCCAACACTCACTTATTCAATCTCCATTCGCCGCAGACTTAAATAAGTGAGTTGAGAATCCTGGATATTCATCAACTCATCTAGTTGTGTACGTAGTCTGCGTAATACCGACGAGATCGCCCACAATCATGAATCAATTCGCAATTCAATATTCGCCCCATAATTTATATATTCTTAAAATAATTCAAATCCAATTTTCACCGTTGCTTTACAATTTGCTCTAGTCATTCTCTGTAGTTTCACGCAATAACTTTTAACCTACTTAAAGATTTAAATAATGCTTTATACAAAACATTAAATTTGAACTAACTGGGCTATAATAGCTGCATTCTAATCGGGTAACCTGAAAAGGGTATGAATGAATTTATCTAAATATTTTTTTATCTAAAATAGAGACAGAAAGCTTAATTTTCGTATTATCGCTGCGTCCATAAACCTAACAGTTTGTAGCATTGTTAAACATGGATTATGTGCATTAGCTTTGTAATGCATAAATAGATACGATTGCTGCACAGTCTTTATTTATTCAATAGTTGTTTTTCAAATTCACTTGTATTATATAGAGGAGTAAGTGTACGAACCTGTATGAGATAATACTTTATTTGCTTACGCTAGATATATCCTAGTGATTACACTTACTAAGTTCTAAGTAAAAAAAAACACATTGAGTATTTTTATTTCTTGCGGAAAATACTAGTTGACAATCTTAAGAAATAATGAAATTATCGAATCATAACGAGTTTAAATCTTTGCGATAAGAAATTCTAAACTCGGTCAACTCAAATAACATAAATAAGATCGAAAACAAGTGACTCTTTGTTGCTTGAATATCTATATTATGTATTGAGTAAAAACCTGATAAATATATGTAGAAATCATCTGCTATCCTTCATTTCCTATCGATATATATTCAGTGATTTTAGAAAGCTATATGCCTGGCTTTTCATCTGAATTCAACTATTTTGAAGTAGTGCATGAGATATCTCCAGTTTGAAGTTTTGCCAAACATAGGTAAAAGGCATGGTGAAAAAAAATATCTTTGACAGCTAAGAGCTGTAGAAATAGTTTCTTGTACTCAACTCAGTAGGATTAAACATGTTCAGATGACTTCTTTAGCTCTGGTATAGCTCTTATAACGTAGCTATCTCAAGCGAGTTCTGTGCATTGCAAGCTATGTTATTTCTCTTGACTTAACTCATTCACAAATTACTCAGGACTATTCATGGTAACTATTATTAAGCGATCGACTCCCATTTTAGAAAGGCAAGCTCGCCGCGAATCAAACGCGCGAACATACGCTCGAAACTTGGGGTTAGCAATATCAGAAGCTAAGGGCATTTACGTTAAAGACGTAGATGGCAAAACATACATCGACTGCTTAGCTTGCGCGGGTGCATTACCTCTAGGACACAACCACCCAGCTGTCAAGCAAGCAATCTACGACGCACTCAATAACGATCTGCCCATGCAGACATTGGATCTGATCACGCCAATTAAGGATGAGTTTGTTTCCGAGTTATTCGAGTCCTTGCCAGCAGAATTTAGCAAAAATGCCAAAATTCAATTCTGCGGTCCCTCCGGTTCCGATGCCGTTGAAGCTGCACTCAAGTTAGTCAAAACGGCAACAGGTAGACGGGCAGTTGGTGCTTTTCGCGGTGGCTACCACGGCATGACTCACGGTTCTTTGGCACTGATGGGAAGTTTAGGTCCCAAAATGCAAGTTCCAGGGTTAATGCCAGATGTTCATTTCTTCCCCTACCCTTATCATCATCGCTATCCTATCGGTACGGGCGACTGCGAGCAAGATTATCAACAGTGTAGCCAATACCTAGAGACAACCTTGGGCGATCCAGAGGGTGGCATTCTTCCCCTAGCTGGTTTAGTCATGGAAATCGTTCAAGGTGAAGGTGGTGTAATTCCAGCACCGGACGCTTGGGTGCGAGAGGTACGCAGAATTACGCGAGAACGAAACATTCCCTTAATTGCGGATGAAGTTCAAACTGGTCTAGGTAGAACGGGGACGCTTTACGCCTTTGAACGTTCTGGAATCATACCTGATGTTATCGTTCTATCCAAAGCAGTTGGGGGTAGCTTACCGCTAGCAGTCATTCTTTACAAAGATGAATTAGATGTTTGGCAACCAGGCGCACACGCAGGCACTTTCCGAGGCAATCAACTTGCAATGGCGACTGGACTCGCCACCATTCGCTACATCCGTGAAAATCAACTCGCTAGCTATGTTGAGCAAATGGGGATGCATTTTCAGATGCAGTTATGGCAAATCCAAGCCGAATTTTCCCACTTGATTGCCGACGTGCGGGGACGGGGGCTAATGGTGGGAGTAGAACTATCCGCACAAGTCAGACACCTGGGTCGCCAACTTCAAGCTGAGTGTCTCGATCGCGGTTTAATTATCGAACTAGGTGGTCGTAATTCCAGCGTCGTGCGCTTTCTACCACCTCTGATTATCGAAGCACCACAGATTGATGATGTCTGTCAAATTTTCCGAGATGCAGTTGCAGCTGTTGCCCAGGAGAACATTTAATCAAAAATGGACTTACAGCATTTTCTCAACCACAATCCTGAAAGCTTAGCCCAATACGCTCAAACTGTACAGCAAACTCAGAAGTTAATTCAGGACTGCCTGAGCCAGCAAGAACGAGTTTTCAGTGGCTTATCTCCCGCAACTCTCAGCGAGTTTCTCACTCAAAAGATTCTGCCAGAGCAAGGAATCCCGACTCAGCAAGTTTTACAAGAAGCTGTAGAGGCGATCTTCAGCCATTCGATCGCCGTACATCATCCCGATTGCGTGGCTCACTTGCACTGCCCCGTGTTAATTCCCTCTCTAGCAGCAGAAATGCTGATCTCGGCATTTAATCAGTCGATGGACTCTTGGGATCAGAGCGGTGCAGCGACGCTACTAGAGCAGAATTTGATTAACTTTATGTGTCAGTTGTATGGTTACGATGCCAACGCTGATGGCACTCTTACCAGTGGTGGCACGCAGTCAAATTTTATGGCGTTGATGCTAGCGCGGGATTATGCTTTGCAGCAACGTGGATTTACAAGTCAGCTGCACGGGTTGCCAAACTTAGCAGGGCGATTTCGGATTCTCTGTTCGGAGGTAGCACACTTTAGCGTTCAACAATCGGCAGCGATTTTAGGCTTAGGGATGAATGCAGTCGTGCGCGTCAAAGTTGACAAGAACTATCGCCTCTGTTCTCAACATTTGGTGCAGTGCTTAGAAGATATCGATCGCCAAGATTTGATTCCAATTTGCATTGTCGCAACAGCTGGGACGACAGATTTTGGTAGTATCGACCCGATCGCTGAAATGACTGCGATCGCCCACGAACACAACACTTGGTTGCACGTCGATGCTGCCTATGGTGGAGCGTTAATGCTCAGCGATCGCCATCGCCAGAAACTAGCTGGCATTCACCAAGCAGATTCTATCACGATCGATTTTCACAAACTCTTCTATCAACCGATTCCCTGTAGTCTGTTCTTACTCAAAGATAAATCTCGCTTTGAGTTGATGCGGCTGAATGTTGCTTACCTAAATCCAGAGCATAACGAAGACGAAGGCATTCCCGATTTAGTGACAAAATCAATTCAGACCACTCGTCGGTTTGATGCAGTCAAACCATATATTGCCTTTCGCGCCCTCGGGCGAGAATTCTTTGCTGGCGTTGTCGATCGCGGCATTGAAATCACTCAGCAAATTGCGGCACACATCGAGCAAGATCCGCAGCTAGAACTAGCAGTCAGCCCCGAAATGAGTACTGTTGTCTTTCGATATCGCTCCACCAATGCTGTAAATTTGGGCATCAAACAAGCCTTATTACAGACAGGTAAAGCCGTCATCGGTCAGACCGAAATCCAAGGCAAGGCATATCTAAAATTTACCCTGATTAATCCCCTAGTCACCTTCGATCGCACAGTTGCCCTCGTCGAAAAAATCAAACGTCTAGGAACAATGCTGAGCGAATCACCCCATTTCCTCCAACCTGCAATAGAAGCGGGAGTCGGGAATCAAAAGTCAAAAGTTAAAAGTTAAAAGTCAAAAAATTCTCTCACTCCCCACTTGCAACTTCTTCACACTACTCACTACTCACTGAAAACCTATGTTAAAACCAACACCCGTATATCCTAGAGTCGCAGCACTATGTAAGTCTCGGAAATGGCAGTCCTGGGAAGGTTACATCATGGCAGACACTTATAACTTCTCGGTAATGCCTGAGTATTTAGCAATTCGCAATACGGCTGCTTTGTTTGATTTCTTTCCACTGTACGTCTATCTCATTCGCGGTGCAGATGCAGCTTTGTTACTGGATCGCTTGATTACGCGCAATATTAATAAGTGCAAAATCGGGCAAGTTATGTATACAGCTCTGTGCGATGCTGAGGGTAAGTTGCTCGACGATGGTACAGTTTATCGTTTTGACGAAACAACGTTTCAATTGACGACTAATACACCAACTTTAGATTGGGTGCAGGCAAATGCCACAGGCTTGCGAGTCGAGATTCAAGACAAAACCCTGACAACTAACACCCTACCCTTACAAGGACCGAAATCCCGCACTATCCTAAATCAAGTTGCTGCTACTAACTTAGATGGGCTAAAGTATTTCAATTTCGTCGAGACAAAAATTCGCGATATCCCGGTGGTGATTTCCCGCACGGGTTATACAGGCGATCTCGGTTATGAAGTCTGGTCTGATGCTAAAGATGCGATCGCCCTGTGGGATATTTTGATGGAAGCAGGAAGCTCGGAAGGTATTCAGCCTGCTGGTTTCTACGCGCTGGACTTGGCAAGAATTGAAGCTGGTCTAATTTGGTACGAATACGATTACATTCCCTCCCGTCAAGCTCAAACCGACGCAGAAAAATTGTCTCCCCTAGAAGTCAGCTTGGCTTGGACTGTAGACTTTAGCAAGGCAAGTTTCATCGGTCGGGAAGCATTGCTGAAGGAAAAAGAACAAGGGATACAGCGACAGTTGGTAGGATTGGAGTTAGATCGCCAGTTTCTCCATCAAACTTACGGCGAACAATCTTTGTTTTTACAAGATTTGCGTACCCCTTGGCGGACGAAGTTCCCCGTCCGCGTAGGAGAACAAACAATCGGTCAGGTAACGAGCGGCTGTTGGTCGCCCGCAGGTCAAAATTATATTGCGATCGCTTGTGTATCGTCCAACTACGCCCAAGCGACAACTTCCCTCGCCCCCAAAATGACTGTAGAAATTCACGGGCAAACCATCCCTACCAGCATCAAATCTCTTCCCTTCTACGATCCAGACCACAAGCGTAGTACTGCAACTAGCGTTCCTACTTTGGCGCTAGCTTGAGGCTTAGACCGATTGTAGTTTGGGTAAAGTCCGAATAAATTCTAAGGGTAAACTATCAGTATCGGCGATAAATGCGACTTCATAAACGCGATCGCCGATTTGTTGTTGCGTGGGTTCTAATAAGACTTTTAAGGGTTGATACTGTTCTGGTTGGGTTTCAGCAGCTTGGGCAAATCGATCCTTTACAGAAGTTAACCAACTTGGTAAATCGGTAGCAGTATCGGTCAAATCGAAAGATAGATGATAGTATCCCACGTAATGCTCGTCACCAAACGCATCTGGGGCGGGGCGCGGCTGGGGAATTTGAATTAATTCAATCCGCCCTCCTAATCCTTCCATCCAGCAAGCCAGAGTGTAACCCGTGGTAAAGCGATCGCACACAGTAAATCCTAACTGCTCGTAAAAGGCGATCGCTTTATGAATATTTGCAGTCCGAATGGAGACGTGGTGCATAACTAGGGACAGGGGCGAGGGGCGAGGGGCGAGGGGCGAGGGAAAGAGGACAAGGGGGATGTAAAACTACTTTCTTCCCCTACTCCCTACTTCCGACTCCCGACTCCCTATTCACTCAAATAACCGGAAGTAGGGATAGCGAACGGGGACTCCTGGTTCTTTCTCTAGATCGAAATTAATGACTTCCCAGCAGGGTTCATCTAAAGGATCGGGGCTAAATTCTACGGGTAAGCCGTAAAGTCTGGGTTTGGTTTGGTCGGACTGCCCTTTCCAGGGGGTACTGCGCTCCAAGTAACCGCTAATTAAGTCTTGATAGCGACGAGCGATAATCACCCGCGTGGCGCGATAACCCTGTGTATACAGCCTATCCAGTGCTTCGTGAATTTCAAACCTAATACCGTCTGGGTGGGTATGTTGTCTGTACCACTCGTTATTCCAACGCCGCCAGTGGCGACCTGACTGGAGATGAATCAATTCACCTGTTTTCGGATCGGCTTCAAAAGCCCCATGACGCGGACATAAATAAGTATCCGTCAACGTTAGCGCCGGGATCGGTTGGCGACAGTGGGGACACGGAATTTCTGGACCAAATATTGGGTACTGCAAGCCTGGATTGATCATGAGGCGTAAACCAGAATACTGACTTGTCTACCACTGCCGTTGATTCGATTCTGTTTTTGCGACCAACTAGAGCTTTTTAGACCCACCACCGCCTCCTAAAGACTATCACATTGCGATTTTTTGTATAGAATAGCTACACCATTATAGATTTGGAATCTTAAGGTTTTAAGCTAAACGATGATTCTTAATCATCATATAGAACATTCTATCGTGTCTGCCCAATCCTACTGGTCAATTCCCGATCTTTCCCCGGCTGCCTTTGTTGCAGCTAATGCTGTCGTCATGGGCGCTGTCAAGCTGGCAAAAGGTGCGAGTATTTGGTACGGAGCCGTGGTGCGCGGCGATGTCGAAAGGATTGAAATTGGTGAATGTACTAATATTCAAGATGGCGCTATCTTACACGGCGATCCTGGAAAACCGACTGTTTTGGAAGATTATGTTACGGTAGGACATCGGGCGGTCGTGCATTCAGCTTACGTCGAGCGGGGCAGTTTAATCGGTATTGGCGCAGTAATTTTAGATGGTGTTAGAGTCGGAGCGGGAAGCATTGTGGGAGCGGGAGCAGTTGTGAGTAAAGATGTACCACCGCGATCGCTTGTTGTCGGAGTACCTGCCAAAATTTTACGGGAAGTCTCCCAAGCCGAAGCCGCAGAATTGATCGAACACGCTCGTCGCTACGAAAAACTCGCCCTCGTCCATGCAGGGAAGGGAACCGATCTAGGATTTTACCGAGACTAGGGACAAGGGAGACAAGGGAGAGGGGAGAGACTAGGGAGACAAGGGAGACAAGGGAGACAAGGAAGCAGTTTGTTTTAACTTTTGACTTTTAACTTTTGACTTTTGAAAAGGACTAGTCAATTTGTCGTTTTCGGCTAACAATTAAAGATGAGAAAATTTCAAAAATCTTTAAACTCTATTTAAGAGAGGAAGACATATGGACATCGATCTGCGCGTTGCTTTTGTTCTGCTACCAGTAATCGCTGCTGCTAGCTGGGCGCTATTTAACATTGCTCCTGCTGCAATCAGACAAATTCAAGGCTTTTTCAACAAAGAAGCTTAATTTGAGGGAGGGGGGGTTAAAAAGCTTAGGGTGCGTTATTGAACGCACCCTATTCTTCGCTAAGCAACCCGCTTGCGAAGAGATGCAGCCCGTCGTTTTGCCGTACTGTTTTTTGGTTCTGACTCTAATACTTGCTCGTAAGCTTGTAGTGCTTGGGTAGTCAAGTTCTTTCGTTCGTAGGCGTGACCGACGTTATTAAGCGCTGTAGTATAGCTTGGATATAATCTCAAGGCTTCTTTGTAGTTGCGAATTGCCAAGTCGTATTGGTCTTGAGCAAAATAAGCATAACCCAAGCCGTTGTAGATGAGAGCTAGATTTTCTGGGTTTTGCTCTTCTTGCTCCGCTGCTTTGAGTGCTTTTTGGAAATTGGCGATCGCCTGGGTGTAAAGTTTTTTATCTAAATAAATTCCACCCAACTCGTAATGCTCTTCAGCCGTGCCTTGGGCTTGAGACAACTTTTTTTGCAGTTGTGCCAGAGTACCTTCAACGCGGCGCGTTTTAAAGACTTGGCGAAAGATAGCCAGTGCCGTTCCGCCCAGCAGGACTAACAAGATTAGCAGATAGACAGCTGCTAGATTTTTATCCATTGGCTGTAATAACTCAAATGAAAATAGTGTTTCTATCTTAATTATCCTGCGACTGTGGTGGAGTTATTGTAATTTTGGTTGGATTAAACTTGTTTGAAGTCAAGGCGATCGCCTCAGACTCAGCCTCAGTGAATAGAATTCTTAGCCGCACGGACTCTCAGACAGATACGAGTTCAGCGAATCAGTGAGGGAAGAAAACTAACAATTCCAGGGAAGACGATAATCGCCAATAAAACGAGCAGTTGCAGGATGATAAACGGAACCACACCGCGATAAATATCTCCAGTAGTAACTTCGCGGGGAGCAACACCCCGTAGATAGAACAGAGCAAAGCCGAAAGGCGGAGTGAGAAAGGATGTTTGTAAGTTAGCTCCTAATACCACGCCATACCAAATGAGATTCAAGCCTAATTTCTGCGCTACGGGAACAAATAGAGGTACGACGATAAAGGCAATCTCGAAGAAATCGATAAAAAAGCCGAGGATAAACACCACCAGCATACTGACGAACAAAAAGCCGATTTCGCCGCCAGGTAGATTAGTCAGAACGTCAAACATGAAGCGATCGCCGTTTAAGCCGCGAAATACCAAACTAAAAGCGGTCGAGCCAATTAAAATAAAAATGACCATGCTGGTAATTCGCAGGGTAACGTCGCAAACTTGCCAGAGCGATCGCCAACTCAACTGACGGTTAAAACCAGCTAGTACTATTGCGCCCAAGCATCCTACTGCACCTGCTTCTGTTGGCGTGGCAATGCCAAAGAAGATACTACCTAACACTAATAAAATCAACAGCAAGGGCGGGATCATCACCTGTACAACTCGTTTACCCAAATTTTTTCCTGCTGCTGCCCTGACATCTTCTGGTAAAGCTGGGGCTACTTCTGGCTTGAGGAACGCTACAACTACAACGTGTATGGCAAATGCTCCTGCCATCATCAAACCAGGAATGACGGAACCAATAAATAGATCTCCAACGGAAACGCCCAACTGATCGCCTAATACGACTAACACTACGCTAGGAGGAATAATCTGTCCCAACGTCCCAGAAGCAGCAATTACGCCAGTAGCTAATCGTTTATCGTAACCGTATCGCAGCATGATTGGGAGGGAAATTAGACCCATTGCTACTACGGTTGCAGCGACTACACCCGTTGTTGCCGCTAGTAGCGCCCCCACAACCACGACTGCTAAAGCCAAACCTCCACGCAATCGCCCCAAGAGAATTCCCATTGTTTCCAGCAGATTCTCAGCGATACCCGACTTTTCCAGCATCGAACCCAGAAAGATGAAATAGGGAATTGCCAGCAGCGTGTAATTAGCCATGATGCCAAAAATCCGCTGAGGCATAGCCGTGAGAAAAATCGGGTCGAATACACCCAAACTAATACCTAGCAAGCCAAATAAAATTGCTACTCCACCTAAAGCAAATGCAACTGGGTAGCCGAAAGAAAGCAGTACCAGCGCCCCTGCAAACATCAAGGGACCCAACCACTCATAGTCCAGTTCCAGGGTTATCACTCTGTTCCTCCTGCTGCATTCGATTGGTGATAATAGCTAAGTTTTTGATGGCTTCAGAAATCCCTTGAAAAATCAGTAACACCAAACTAACGATAATCATCGTTTTGATTGGGTAGCGGAGTAATCCACCAGGATCGGGAGAAGTTTCGCCAATTCTCCAAGAGACAAGAATGGTGTCCCAAGAAACAACCAGCACGATGATGCAAAAAGGAATCAGAAATAATATTGTGCCTAAGAGATCGGTCAAGGCTCTGAGTTTGGGCGACCAGTTACGATGGAAAATATCTACTCGGACGTGATCGTTATATTTGAGGGTGTAGGCAGCACCCAAAAGAAATACAAGATCGAATAAATACCATTGAGCTTCAATTAAAGCGTTAGAACTCAAGTTTTGTCCTACTGCCCGTCCTAGATAGCGACCGACGACGTTCCAGACTCCGACGAGTACCATGAGCAGGACGAAGCCAGCCGTGAAGCGTCCAATCCATTCGTTCATCGTGTCGATGATTTTTGATATGCGTAGTAGGCTTTGCAAGGTGTTTTCCCTCTCCAAAGCGATAGATGTAGCATTCTATCAATAAGCTGCGCACATAAATTAGTAGAGACGTTACATGTAACGTCTCTACATCAATCGGAATTCTCGAACTCTCGAATTTATTTATTGGGCTGAGGAGTTACCCGTAAATATGGCTTAACTTCCTGAATTCCTTTAGGGAATTTTTGCTTCGCCTCTTCAGTTGACATAGAAGGTACGACAATTACATCATCTCCATCTTTCCAGTTCACTGGCGTAGCAACGCTGTAGTTATCAGTTAGTTGCAGAGAATCGATCACCCGCAAGATTTCTTCAAAGTTACGACCAGTGCTAGGTGGGTAAGTGATAGTCAAGCGCAATTTTTTGGCGGGGTCAATCACAAAAACCGAACGAACGGTAACTTTAGCATTGGCGTTCGGGTGGATCATGCCATACAAATCAGAGACTTTTTTGTCGGGATCTGCCAAAATCGGATAGTCAACGGTTGTGGATTGAGTTTCATTGATATCGCCAATCCAACCTTTGTGAGATTCAGCATCATCAACGCTCAAAGCAATCACTTTTACATTCCGCTTATCAAATTCAGGCTTCAGTTTTGAGACTTCGCCTAATTCTGTCGTGCAAACAGGGGTATAGTCAGCAGGGTGAGAGAAAAGCACTACCCAGCTATCACCAGCCCATTCGTAAAAATCGATATCCCCAAATGAAGAGGACTGGGTAAAGTTAGGTACTGTATCGCCAAGTTGAAGCGCCATTTTTGTTTTCCTGTCGTCAAAATGTCATAGTTCGCCTACTATACAGATCCTGCCATAAAACCCCTGTTTTCCGATAGGAGTTTGCCTGTTTTAAAGAAAAATTTATGATGGGGGGTGAGGGGAAAGAGAGCTGAGGGAGCTGGGGAAGCTGGGGAGGCTGGGGGAGAAAGAACTTGAAAAGTCTGGCTCCTGACTCCTAACTCCTGTTCACTGATAACTGATAACTGACAACTGATAACTGATTAGTAAGCAAAGCTTAGTTTACGACAGTGCGATCGCTTCGGAGAAGCTTTTTTATATTACAAGATGTGTAGAGATGCGATAAACAGTGATGCCTGCAATTGAAACTGCTCGACTGCGACTGAGGTGTTTTACTGAGAGAGATTTAGAAGATTACGTGCGAATTTTTGCCGATCCAGAATATACCCGTTACTCTCCCAAGGGGAGCGTACCTCCAGAGCAAGTAAGGGAAGCAGCTCAAGCAGCCTATAACTACTTTACCTACCATTGGCAGCAACACGGGTTTGGCGTTTGGGCAATTTGCGATCGCGTCAACCATACATTAATCGGACAGTGCGGACTCAACTGCTTGCCCGATAGCCATGAAGTAGAAGTTCTTTATCGTCTAGATCGGGCATACTGGAATCAAGGGCTAGCAACTGAAGCCACAAAAGCTAGTTTGAGGTACGGATTTGAGCAAGTGCAGTTAGACCAGATCGTAGCGTTGACGCTACCACACCATTTAGCTTCCCGGCGCGTGATGGAGAAAGCTGGATTGCACTACACAAAAGATGCCCAGATTTACGGATTGAATGTAGTGTATTATACATTACGCCGAGTAGAATATCAGTCAGATGATTCTGTGTATGTTTTGTTGGTTTAAGTATCTTAGAGATTGCCAGTTACAGTTACAGAGACAATACTTAATCGTTACTCGTTAAAATTAAATGAGTGAGAATGTAATAAAAATTAACGACAACAGAATTTTTTGTTAGAGTACAAAAACAAGCATTAGCGCTGCAAATCGAAACATTTTAAGGGAACGCTCTATGTCACACACAATTGTTACTGAAGTTTGCGAAGGTGTTGCGGATTGCGTTGATGCCTGTCCTGTAGCATGTATTCATCCAGGTCCAGGGAAAAATATTCAGGGGACAGAATGGTACTGGATCGATTTTACGACTTGTATAGACTGCGGCATCTGCATTCAAGTTTGTCCTGTGGAGGGGGCGATTGTCCCAGAAGAAAGACCAGACTTGCAGAAAACTCCTTAGCTAGCAGAGGGCAGATGTAAATGGTAGCGATCGCACTTGCTGAGTCATAATCTGGGATAAGCTAAATGCTAATTGCTGAGAGCCAACCTTGAGGTATGTACAGTTCTGCTCCTCTGTTAGAAGTTGAAGATGTTTGGGCTGGGTACGTCAAAGACCTAGATATTCTCCAAGGTGTTAATTTTCGGATTTTTCCTAGAGAAATCGTAGCGGTGATTGGTCCCAACGGTGCGGGAAAATCGACTCTAGCTAAGACGATTTTTGGATTACTCAGCCCCCATCGAGGCAAAGTTACGTTTAAAAATCGCAGTATCACTGGTTTGAAGTCAAATCAAATCGTGCAGATGGGAATGTGTTATGTACCGCAAATTTCTAACGTCTTCGCCTCTTTGAGCGTAGAAGAAAATTTGGAAATGGGAGCATACATTCGCAAAACTGCATTAGCTCCTTTAAAAGATAGAATTTATGGGACTTTCCCGGTTCTAGCCACCCGCAGACGGCAAAAAGCTGGAACCCTCTCTGGGGGAGAACGTCAAATGCTCGCGATGGGTAAAGCTTTGATGCTAGAACCGAGTTTATTATTACTTGACGAACCGAGTGCTGCCTTATCTCCCGTATTGGTATCGAGTGTCTTTGAGCAAATTCAACAAATTAACCAAGGTGGAACAGCAATTGTCTTAGTGGAACAGAATGCTCGTAGAGCTTTGGCAATGGCACATCGGGGTTATGTATTAGACACGGGACGCGATCGCTTTTCCGGTCCTGGGAATGAGTTGCTCAACGATCCCAAAGTCGCAGAATTGTATCTTGGTGCGGGTAGGGTTCATTGAAAAATCAAGGTTAGCGAAAGATTAATTGAGTTTTCAAATTGAAATGAAGCGAGTTTTTCCAATTGTGGCTGGCTTCATGCTTGTTTTCGACTCGCAATTTGCTATGGCTGGTTCGCTGGATCGAAAACTCGGCATTGTGGTAGCGAAAGAAAATGTAGTTTGTCTCATCACGTCCGCGACAAGTCTCAATATTGGTAGTCAAGTCAATCTCGTACTTCTGTCTGTTCCACAGAAAGTAGTTAGTGGAATGGTTGTATCAGTGAGCGATCGCCAGTGTAGTGAGATATCAAAACCACACAATGTCTCTGGAAAATCTTATCGGCTATCGCTACTGAATAATCGCTCTCATCTGAGCGTACCTGCAATTGGTATTTTGACCTCAAGTAACCAACTTCATAGAGTTGGGTTAAAAGTAGTAGGCGATTTAGATAGCGATGGTATAGAAGAATCGTTTCGTTCTTGTGCGAGTTTTGAAGGTCTTCATCTCACCGTTTGGTCTGGTCAAGCGTTGACTGGAACTAGAAAATGGCACAGTTATTATTATCTTGGCTTTGATATTGAGCCGACCTGTACGAAATCAGAAATATAAAGATAACCAGGATACTTAAAAATTAACGCTGATAAAAGCTTGACTCATTCTCACAAATGCCAATTGCTTACCTAATGCTCATTAACTTAAAATATGAGCTAGCTTATTTGTTGCAATCTGAGACTTTCTCAGTATCAATTGAACTCTTTGTGGTTTAACCCGTGATTAATTTGGTTTTAACTAAATTGTAACCAAAAATCTGTCGTCAAAATTGCTTTCTGTCTTTTTCAAGTGATAAAATATCTGACTCAATGTTGGCTTCTATACACGCAATAAAAATTCAATCGATATATTTTTGTTGTATAGTTGCACCATCAGAAAAATGTATAGATTCAAAAACATTAAGAGTAGAGTACTTAAGTATTTTAGTCTCAGCTTGCTAGTAGCAGCCCTCGCGATCGCGCCTTCTCCCTTCAACCGCTCGCATGACTTTCCGATCGCACAAACAACCGCTCAAGCTCAAACTCCGCTCCGACCTGAAAATAGCTCAACTCAATTTGTAATAGCTCAGGCTCCTGCTGCTAAACCAGAACCAGCCGCAGCCGAGGAAAAAGAAGAGTTAATAGACTTCTTCGCAATGGGTATGGGTGCGTTAGCAGGTTTAGTACTGTTTATCTATGGCGTTACCCGTCTCTCCGAAGGGCTAGAGGACATGGGTACGGAACGGATGAGAGGTTTTTTGAGTAAATGCACCACAAACCGCTTTGCAGGTGTAGTTACGGGAGCTATAGCCACCACGCTACTTGAATCCTCCTCTGTCACAATCATCATGACGATTGCGATGGTGAGTGCAGGAGTCTTGACTTTTGTACAATCATTGGGGGTGGTTTTAGGGGCAAATATCGGCACTGCGGTAGGAGCGCAAATCATTTCTTTGGACATCGAACAGTACATTCCCCTACTGATGTTTGCGGGGTTATTATTGTTATTTTTGGAGAAAACAAAGACCTGGAAAAATCTTGGTATCGTACTGCTAGGATTTGGTTTGATGTTTTATGGATTAGAAGCGATCGATGAAGCGATGAAACCTTTCCGCACCTACGAACCCTTCATCGATTTGATGGAAACCTTGGGGAATAATCCGATTTTAGGTGCTGCTGTTGGCGCATTATTTACCGTAATTATTCAGTCTTCTTCCGCTACCGTAGCGATCGTGATTACCTTAGCAAGCTCCGGTCTAATTTCCCTACCTGCGGGAGTTGCCATCATGCTAGGTGCAGAAGTCGGGACTTGCGCCGATACGTTAATTGCTACAATCGGGCGCGGTCGTCCGGCATTACGCACAGGAGCGTTTCATTTCGGATTCAATTTAGTTAGTGCCATTTTAGGAATTATTTTTGCGCCCTTGTTAGTACAACTAGTACTTTCATTTTCTGGTGGTGCGGGTGTCGGTCGTCAAGTGGCTAACGCTCAGATTCTTTTCAATGGAATTGGCGTGTTGGTAATGGTGATATTCTTACCTGCGATCGCTCAAATTTTGCAAAGGCTTATTCCCGATACTGGTAATGACTTGAAATTGAAACCAGAAACAGTTCAAGCAGCAAGATAACTTATAAGTCGCAAGTTGGAAGTCAGAAGTTAGCATTTTATCTCTTGTTGCTTGACTGACTTACCAATTATTAATTATCAAACAGCGCTAATCAGAAAAAATATGTTGCAGCAATACAAACTGGCATCTGTAAGTGTCATGAGTTTCATGTTGGGCTTATTTGGTTGTACGAATACTCAAACAACTGATACGGCTGTGGATTTTCCCCAAGCGTTAAATGTAGCTCAAAGAAATATAACCACGAATAGATTATCGGGTAGCGTAGTTATCGACGGTTCCAGTACGGTGTTCCCTATCTCTCAGGCAATGGCAGCAGCATTTACTCAGGATAATCCAGACGTAAAAGTAAATGTAGGCGTATCCGGTACTGGTGGCGGTTTCAAAAAATTCTGTGCTGGAGAAACGGATATCACTGGTGCATCTCGTCCCATTAACATGCAAGAGATGGAGTTGTGCCAGCAAAATAAAGTTGAATATACAGAATTACCGATTGCCTTTGATGGTTTGGCAGTTGTAGTGAATCCCCAAAATAATTTTGTCAGTTGCCTTAAAACTGGAGAATTAAGACAAATGTGGGAGCCTGCGGCTCAGGGTAAGATTAATAATTGGAATCAAGTTCGTGGTAGTTTTCCAAATCAACCGTTACAGCTTTACGGTCCCGATGCTGAATCGGGAACTTTTGATTACTTCACCTTAGCAACTGTAGGGCAGGAAGGTAAAAGTCGCACTGATTATAAATCAAATGCTAACGACGACGCTTTAGTACAAGGAGTTGCGGCTAATCCCAATGCTCTTGGTTATTTTGGCTATGCTTACTACTTAAAAAATCAGGATAAATTGAAACTGGTAGCGATTGATAGTGGCTCTGGTTGCGTTCAGCCAAGTCCCGAAACAATCGCCAATAGTAGTTACCAACCCCTCTCACGTCCAGTATTTATATATGTCAAAAAAGCAGCGGCGGCGCGTCCAGAAGTTAGTGCTTTTACTAACTTCTATCTCAATCCCGATAATGCCAATTTGGTCTTACAAGTGGGCGACGTGCCGCTACCTAATATTACCCTCAGAGCCGCAGCTAGCCGTTTTAATCGGGGAATGACGGGGACAAATTTTGGTGGTAGAGGTGCGATAATCGGTGTAGCCCAAGAGGGTTTGTAGGTCAGTCAAACGCAGTATGCAAGATACGTGTCTCGTACCAACGCCACCTTATAGCGCTTTAATTTTTGATTGTGACGGCACTCTAGCGCATACTATCCCCACTCATATTCAAGCATGGTTGGCAACGCTGCGTCCTTTGGGTGTCGATCTCAGTCAGGAATGGCTTTACGATCGCCGAGGTATGTCATCGTTAGAATTGATCGAAACCGTAAATCATACTTTTGGATATGCCTTAGACGCTAATACTGTCAATCCCGCACGGAAAAAATACTTCTTGGATCTACTGCACCAAGTCGTAGAAATTGAAGCAGTAGCAGATGTTGCCCGCAGTCACTATGGTAGAGTTCCCCTAGCAGTAGCTTCAGGCGGCGATATTCGCGTAGTAGAACCTACCCTAAAGGCGATCGGATTATATTCTTTATTTGATGCGATCGTGACTGTTAACGATGTAGAACGGGGTAAGCCTGCACCCGATATTTTTCTGTTGGCTGCCGATCGCATGGGCGTTACGCCTACAGATTGTATCGTTTATGAAGATAGCGATGCAGGTTTAGAAGCTGCTCACCGTGCGGGAATGCGGGCGATCGACGTGCGGGAACTGTGGCTGACATCAGAAGCGGAGATAGGAGTTACAGATAGTTAAGAGATGAGAATGTAAAGATTTGTCACAATAAAAACAGCATCCGTCACCAGCTATTCAAATTCATGACTGCCTCACCTCTAACTGCATCCAGCTCATTTCCACCCGTAAAAACGTGGACTTGGCAGGGATTTTCGATTTGCTATCAACAACAAGGCGATACTGGTATTCCCGTCATCCTGGTACATGGCTTTGGCGCTTCTTGGTGGCACTGGCGCAAGAATATTCCCGATCTGGCGCAGACTTGTAGGGTGTACGCGATCGATCTCATCGGTTTTGGTGGTTCTGCTAAACCGATTCCAGGGGAATTCAAGCCAGGAGAACAAATCCTATATTCGTTTGAGACTTGGGGACAACAAATTGCTGATTTTTGCCGCGAAGTCGTGGGAACGCCAGCAGTTTTAATTGGTAATTCTGTCGGTTGTATTGCGGCAATGCAAGCAGCAGTATACGCCCCCGAGCTAACTATGGGTGTAGCGATGCTCAATTGTTCCCTACGTTTGCTTCACGATCGCAAGCGCATTAGCTTACCTTGGCATCGACGCTTCGGCGCGCCGCTGATTCAGAAATTATTAGCAGTTCAGCCAGTTGGAAAATTTTTCTTTCAACAACTTGCCAAACCGAAAACAGTCAAAAAAATCTTGCTCCAAGCCTACGCTCATCCTGAAGCAGTAACAGATGAGTTAGTAGACCTTTTGATGGCTCCAGCGAAAGATGCTGGGGCTGTAGCAGTCTTTGTTGCTTTCACAGCTTATTCTCAAGGACCGCTACCAGAAGATTTGTTGCCCCAGCTATCTTGTCCGGCAATTTTCTTGTGGGGAACAGCCGACCCCTGGGAACCAGTAGAGTTGGGGCAAGAGCTAGCAAACTATCCCCAAGTACAAAAGTTTATTCCCTTAGAAGGAGTCGGGCATTGTCCCCAAGACGAAGCACCAGAATTGGTGAATCCGATCTTGCAGGAGTGGATTGTGGAATTGGGGAGTCGGGAGAGTGACTAGTAGCTAGAGAATTTTAGATTTTGGATTTTTCTCTGCTCCCTTGTCTTCCTTGTCCTCCTTGTCCCTCTTGTCCTACCCTACTCCCTGCTCCCAGCTCGTCCCTGCTCCCTACTTTGTTCCAGCCAATCTTTACCAACTTGAATAGTAATGTCAGAGCCAAGGTTGCCCGTGCTTTCAACGCGGACTTCGCCTACGTTTAAGAGGTCGCGGATTGTTGTAGCACTTTCAGTATCGCCTTGCTGGGCAACGACGTGAGTTGTGTCTAATGGCTCAGACCACGATTTTGTAATGTATACATTGCGATAGCCTGCACCAGCAAGAGATTTGACCAAAGAGCGGACAGCGCGATCGCTACCCGTGCTATTGGAAATTGCAATTCTCAATCGCGCCGGATCGAAGTCAACTGGCTCGGATTCAGACAGAGGGGCATCGAAATGCTGCGTTGCCATCTTGGCAATGCGATCGCTGTCTGGCAACCAGTAGCTAGCTCTATATTCTCCCGCATTACTAAATCGTCCAGGCAACATCAACATTTGGATGTTGGATCGATTAGTTTGTACGCCAAAGTTTGCCAGTGCTACCAATTCATCCATCGACAAATTCGTATCGAGGTGCGATTGAACCACAGAGAGAATCTGCGGCATCCGAGTCAGCGTATTCGGCGACAAGGTTTGTTCTGTTAGCGCCCGCATGACGAGCTGCTGGCGTTGAATCCGTCCGATGTCGCCATTTTCGTCGTGGCGATAGCGCAGTAGTTGAAGAGTCTTGTTGCCGTCAAGATGCTGCTTGCCAGCTTTGAGATTAATATATAGATGCTGGCTATCATCTTGATATTTCATGTCTTTGGGAACGTAAACGGTTACGCCACCCAAAGCATCGATCAGCTTTTCCACTCCTTGGACGTTGATCCGAATGTAGCGATCGATCGGCACTCCATCTAGTAATTCGCTAATAGCTTTGGCACTGCCTGCTGGACCACCAACGAGATTAGCTTCATTGATTTTCGCTATGCCTCGACCTTCTACCTTGGTGCGGGTATCTCTGGGAATAGAAAGGGCAGCGATTTTTTTGGTTGCTGGGTCAAATCGTAGCAAAAGGATAGTGTCTGTCAAGCCGTCGAAGGAGTTGACTAACGCATGATATCCTTGCTTTTTGATTTCGGCAGCAGGGGTATTAACGTCTGTAGTGAGAACTTTTACACCTAGAACTAAAATATTAACTGGTCGGGTCAGCTCCGAAAGTTTAAAACCAGCCCGCGTTAAGCGATCGCCATGAGTCCCGAAAATTGCTTGCTCCTCAGGGCTAAGCTGACTTTGCATCAGCGGCTTGGTTGACATAGTATAGGCTAAGAGCGCCCCTGCTGTGGCTGACAACACAGCGACACCACTCATGATTACCCAGAACCACAGCCAACGCCCAGTCCTACTCATAGCACTACTGCGCCTAAAATTTTTGGAATTACTTGTAGAATTGGATTTTGAGCCTGATATTCTTTGCACTGATACAACTTCCTCACACTTAACACTAGTCAGCAAAAATAGTTAATAAGTTTTTAACATGATAATGGACAAAGGCACAGCTATATGCTGCGCTTTCTCAATTGGCATATTCTCTGCACGGGTAACGCTGGCTACTGAAACAGTAAATTTCATGGCTCTGGGATCGAATTAGAGAATATTGCCTGGAGTCTACTGCAAATCCTACAAAGTCGTCATCTGGCTTATTACGGAATTCCAGCCAGAGAGTCGTACTTTCTACCGCTGGCGTTGTCTTTGAACCTCAGCGTTCATCGAGCGTCCGATCTGCAAGTGCCGAAAATCCAGGTAGACGCACTGACTTTCCAGTAGTTAGTCGCAGCATTAACCACACACTGACTAAAAAATACCCAGATGTCAGTAAACTATTTAACATTAATAGACGAAAATTTAAAAACTCTGAAGCTTCTGCTCCAGCACTCAACAAGAAATATGCCAGCAACCAGCTTAGTGCTAGAGTGATAGATAAACGGCTGACGGCGAGTTTTTCTTTGTGGTAATTGGTAATTGGTAATTGGTAGTTGGTAGTTGGTAGTTGGTAGGTATTTTCCCCCTCAGCTCCCTCAGCTCTCTTCTCTCCCTCAGCTCTCTTTCCCCCAGCTCGTCCCTGCTCCCAGCTCGTCCCTGCTCCCTCATGACGATACAAAGTCCACAGCGAAGGAAAAAAGCCAATAATGGGGATGAGGTGAAAAAATAAATGCAGGCGATCGCGATTTAAATGCTCTGAGACTGTAAGCTTTTTCATATGATGTAATCGAATCCGAGCTTGGGGGGATGAGTTATGACAGCGGAGTTAGGGATAATAGGCTGCAAGGGACATTTGATTTAGTTCGCTCCCGCAACTGAGAAAATGCAGAAACGCATTATTATAGGTTGGTGGCAAGCAATGTCACCTTTGACGCGACTTCTGGCGATCGCGCTATTGGCTCCACTACTCGTACTCAATGCTTGGGCAATCTCCTCCATCGTTGATTACTTTCACTCGCTGATTGTTATTTTAGTCGGTGCTTCTTTACTAGCATTTTTGTTGAACTATCCGGTAGGCTGGATGGAGCAGCAAGGCGCAAGGCGAGAACAAGTTGCTATTTTAGTCTTTTTGTTGGCTTTGTCGATTTTACTGGCGCTAGGTGTCACCCTCGTGCCTCTAGTGATTAGTCAGGCGCAGCAGCTCGTAACTCGTTTGCCAGAATGGATAGACTCAGGGCGCTATCAGTTGGTGTTGTTAAATGAGTGGGCTGAGGCTCAGGGTTATCCAATTAATCTCGATGCCCTAGTCATACAAATCAACGATCGCGTTAAGGGACAATTACAAGCGATCGCCGTCCAAGCACTCAACCTAGCTGTAGTGACGGTGACAAGCCTGCTCGATTTTCTGCTGGGCATGGTTTTAACATTTTATTTGTTACAGCATGGGGACGAACTCTGGCAAAGCTTAATCGCTTGGCTACCAACACCCATTCGCCAGCCTTTTTCCCAAACCATCCGGTTGAGCTTTCAAAATTACTTCATCGGACAGTTAATTTTCGGTATTTGTATGGGTTCTGCCCTAACTGCCATTTTCTTATGGCTGAAAGTACCGTTTGGGTTACTGTTTGGAATCACGATCGGGTTTATGGCTTTAGTTCCCTTCGGCGGTACGGTGGGAATTATTTTGACCACTTTATTAGTAGCGCTGCAAGATTTCTGGCTAGGTACTAGAGTCTTGGTAGCATCTGTCATCATTCAGCAGATCTTAGATAATATCGTTGCTCCCCGTATTCTTGGTAGCGTAACTGGATTAAATCCCGTATGGGTACTGATTTCCGTCTTAACAGGCGCTAGAGTTGGCGGTTTGCTGGGCGTAATCGTTGCCGTACCTACAGCAGTCGTGATCAAGACAGCCTTAAGTGCCGTGCGATCGCCCCAACTGGTTGAAAGTCCTAATGCTGCTGCATCAGCTATGACAACAACTGAGAATCTTGCAGGGAGCAGGGACGAGCTGGGAGCAGCGAGTAGGGAGCAAGTTGCGAGTAGTGAGTAGCGATCGTACAATTCCGAATTCCGAATTCCGAATTCCGAATTCTTTTGCTCCTTGGCGATCGCCCCTAGCACGGGCGCTGCACCTCAATCGCAGTCTGCCTTATGCCCGTTATCTCCAATTGGCGACTGTCCGGCTTGATGGTCGTCCTGCTAATCGTACAGTGGTATTCCGGGGATTTTTGGATAACAGCGATCGCCTCAAGTTTGTCAGCGATACTCGCAGTGAAAAATTTGCCCAAATTGAAGCTCAACCTTGGGCAGAGGCTTGCTGGTATTTTCCCAAAACCCGCGAACAATTTCGGATTACTGGTACGCTAAAGGCGATCGCCTCCGACTCTCCCGATCCAGAATTACAGCAAGCCCGTATCTCCTGCTGGCAAGAGTTGAGCGACTCTGCACGGCTGCAATTTGCTTGGGCGCATCCAGGGCAGCTGAGAGCTGCTGATGACACCTTCAATCCTCCAGCACCATCCGCAGAAGTGCCATTACCGCACTTTTGTTTGCTGCTTTTGGAGCCAGTTCAAGTAGATCGCTTAGAATTGCGCGGCGACCCTCAAAACCGTACCATTTATACTTGGTTAGAGGGCGATCGCACTTGGTCTACTCAAGCCGTCAATCCTTAAATCCCCGCACCATCTAGAAACTGCTGGATCACTTTATCTCTCATTTGACAGCTAGCAGCAGCGGGAAGAGACATAACGACAGAATCTTGGTGTGCTTGCTGCTGTTGTACTTTTTCTAGCTGTTGTTCTAACGCTTCAATTCTGTCAACGAGAGCGCGAATGACCTCTGCTTCTGAGTCAGGTAAGCTACCGTGTTCTAACGGATCGACTCTAGCCCCAGAACGGTAGATAATTCGACCTGGTACGCCAACAACCGTGCAATTAGAAGGTACATCGCGTAAAACAACAGAACCCGCTCCAATTCTGACGTTACTGCCAAGTTCGATATTACCGAGGACTTTTGCCCCCGCACCCACCACGACATTATTTCCCACAGTCGGGTGACGCTTGCCGCTTTCTTTCCCCGTACCGCCCAGAGTCACGCCTTGGTAGAGCAGAACGTCATCACCTACGATCGCGGTTTCGCCGATCACGACCCCCATACCGTGGTCGATAAAAAAACCCTTGCCAATTGTCGCGCCAGGGTGAATCTCAATCCCAGTTAGAAATCGGGCGATCGCGGAAATAAACCTTGGAATGAAGGGAAGACGCAGTTTGTAGAGTTGATGCGCTACCCGATGGAAGACAATTGCCTGTAACCCAGGGTAACATAACAGTACCTCTAGCCAATTACGGGCAGCAGGGTCGCGATCGAAAATAATCTTGAAGTCAGCAGCTATGGTAGATAGCACGGGTCAATGCCTAGCCAGGACAAAATTTTTACTTCTTTTATCTTATCTCTCACCGTGCGATCGATAAAGTTTATTCGCGTTCTTTGCAGTGTAGAAATTTCGACTTACTTTTTCCTAACTTCTCTACCTGGTTCCCAATCGTGCCTCCACTCCTATTGATTACCTTGTTACTATTTACCGCATCGATGGTGACTAATATATTCGTCCTAACTCCCATAGAGTTAATCAGGCACGCAAATATACCGCATTGGTTACTTTTGGGCGGGCTGTTGTTAGTATTCCTTTGGTGTTTTGGGGAAGAGTAAGACGAAACTCTATAATTAAATTTCCTGCTCGATCCAGATCGCTTCATGGCTTGATAGGCTTCGATCGCTTTCCCTGCACCGACTGAGCCATTGCCTGTAAATCTTGCGCCCAGTCTGGCTGAGTCATGAGTAGAGCTTCCGCCGCCTTGCTATCTGTAGGCTTCGAGAAGAAATAACATCGATTATTTTGCGATCGATCTCGCCGGGCATGTATTCGATCGTGTACCAGGCAGACAAACAACCAACAACTTGTTGCTGGCAGACGACTTTACCAACATATGTTTTAATGTTGTGCGCCTGAATACTAGGCTCAGATTGAGCGTATTTTGTTGTGAGTAGGTTTATTCGGATGGCGGCGTTTGCCACTGTCATACTGCACGAAGCCCTCATTATCTAGAAAACTATATAATGTGCAACTCGCTCCCAATAATTCTCCTAACAATGATGTTAATTGATTGATATTTTCGATCGGATCGGTACGAAAATTTAATAAACACTGATTGATTTTCGTTAATTTTGCTTCTATCTCCTTTTTCTTATTTATCACAATCTCAGCTTGACGAGCGCTGTCATCTCGTTCGCTCTGTTCTACTATTTGCGATCGCTCTAATGATGACAGCATTGTTACGATCGTCTCTTGAAATCAAAGATTGAGTTTTTGAATTTATGGCGATCGCAGTGCATCTATCAATTCTCCCCAAATAAACGTACAAATAAAGATGAAATATAATCTTTGACAAATATTCATTGCCTACCCTACGAAAGTTTTTAATCCTAAAATGGCTTTAAAATAAATCTTGCAATGAGGTATTTCAATACTTGCAATTATACGCGCAAGAAAATATCATAAAAATACTAAGAAACTATTTCTACTCGTGACAGCAATATTGTTTATCCTCAAGGGAAATCATAATGACTTTTGTAGAGCGATCGCGACAATGGTGGTCTAGTATTACCAAATTTTACCTAAGTAAATGCAACGAATTTTTTAGTAAAAACAAGCAGTTCTAAATGATTTGTAAAGTAGGCTTCTAGCCTGCGGCAGGCTAGAAGCGTGTTCCACGTTCATGAATCAAATAGGATTGCTATAGATGCAAAGGGAAAAATTACCGATTTTTACATAGTGTAGTGGGTGAGAATAAGTCGCAAGTAATTCCCCCTGCTCGTGCGCTCCCTGCTCCCTGACAACTGACAACCAGTCACTAGTCCCTTTTCTGACTTCTACTTGGTAAAATTGAAATAATGTCACAATTTGCAAATTAGCCGACCGTAGCGAGTAGATTCACATGGCTTCTGAAATCGCAGTTGAAAAGAAAAAGTTAAAAAACCCTCCCTTAGATATCCGCTATTTGGGCGATCGCGCTCTGCGTCAACCTGCAAAACGCATCAGCAAAGTCGATGTAGAAGTTCGCCAGTTGGCGCGAGAAATGCTACAGAGTATGTATAGCGCTGACGGCATCGGTTTGGCTGCGCCACAAGTAGCTGTATCCAAGCAAATCATCGTCATTGACTGCGAACCAGACAATGCTGCTAACCCACCCTTGATCCTGATCAATCCTACGATCAAACGTACCAGCAGCGATATCTGCGTGGCAGAAGAAGGTTGCTTGAGTATCCCAGGCATTTATTTGAACGTGACGCGCCCCCAAGCCGTAGAAATTGCTTATAAGGATGAATACGGGCATCCGCGATCGCTACAAGCTACAGACCTACTGGCTCGCTGTATTCAACACGAAATCGACCATCTCAACGGAATTGTCTTCGTCGATCGCGTCGAAAACAAGCTGGCTTTAACCCAAGAACTGGCAAAGCATGGCTTCTCCATGAGTGCAGTCAAACCTGTTGCTTGAGGAGATTTACCATGAATGCAATGACACCCAAAAGCGGCTTATTTCTTGGCGGCTGTTGTATTACGGCGATCGCAGCAGTTGGTTCCGTGTTCGAGCTAGCCTCTGGTCAACCCGATTTAGGTAACTTGAACACAGCGGTAATTCTTGCTGTAAGTATTCCAGCCACAGTCCTCTTGTTTATTGCTGCCGTGCGGAATGCAAACAGCGAGTGAATTCAGAGGAGATAGAAGAAGACAGAAAGTACTGACATTCGTTTGGAAGATTCAATCGGTACAAGTCCTTAAATTTATCTAGCAATTGCAGGACTCAAGTATAAAATGATGGTCTTGAGAACAAGAGCGCGAGTGCAAACAGCCTCGATTCCAAATATATGAATGTTTAGTTGTCAGATTCTCTCCGTCTCTTGTCTCCTGTCTCTCGTCTCCTCTCATTACCGATACTATATGACCGAACAACATCTTGCTGAAGGATGGTTGCGGCTATTACCGAATGCAGGAGAAGCTGGACTGACACGCAGTTACAGCCTTTCACCCGAGCGAGAAATGGCGATCGGGCGCGACCTTGCTTGCGATATCGTGTTGGAATCGGAGCAGTACGGTATGGTTTCTCGCCATCATGCCACTTTATACCCCCAACCTCAAAATCGGTGGCAGGTGTGTGATATGAACAGTAGTAACGGTACTTTTATCAACGGACAGCGCTTGCAAGGCTGTCGGGAACTCGTTCCAGGCGATCGCATCACGTTGGGCGAAGGTCGCGAAGCAAACCGCCTTCGGCATCGCGGCGCAGAATTCATTTTTGAATCTCATTCTCCTCACCCATCCAGTATTATCCCGCCACCTGTATCGCCTCTGACTGAAGCGGAAGTCAATTTCTCCCACTTATTTCCGATTATCTCTACGGCTAAAGACTTAACCCGCAAAGCTTATTTAATTCCTGGTATTTTTACAGTTATATTTGTCGTATTAATGTTTGCTACTGTCGGTCAACCAAAAGCGATTCGCTTCAATCAACTCTTGGTTGCTACCTACTTGAGTAGCGCTGCTTATTATTTTATCTATCGGCTTTGTGGAAAAATTAAACCTTGGTGGCTCCCAATTCTTGCTGCCACAGCTACAGCACTCATTTTATTTAGCCCTATCTTACCCCTATTTATCTTTATCTTCCGTCGCATCTTACCAGGAGATTTACCTAACTCTCTTATGGCGCTTAGCTTTCCCGAATTATTCTTGCGGATGTTCGTCGGAGCTGGCTTAATGGAAGAGTTTCTGAAAGCTTTACCCGTCCTGGGGGCATATGCTTTAGGACGACGACTTGCTTCTCCTTGGCGTGAATGGATTGGGGTCTGGGAACCTTTAGACGGCATTCTACTAGGAACTGCCTCAGCTGTAGGCTTTACCTTGGTCGAAACGTTGTGGCAATACGTGCCAGAAATTGCTCAAAACGTGGCGATGTCAGCCGGACAAGCTGCTGGTCAAATTGTGGGATTGCAATTACTGATTCCGCGTATCATTGGTGCAGTTGCTGGACATATGGCAGATAGCGGATACTTTGGTTATTTCATTGGTTTAAGCGTACTCAAACCGCGTCAACGTTGGCAGATCTTGACTGTGGGATATATCAGTGCAGCCGCACTTCATGCTTTATGGAACTCCACCGCTGCTTTTAGCGGCTTGCTCCTAGTCGTGGTAGGCGTTCTATCGTATGCGTTTTTAACAGCAGCGATTCTCAAAGCCAGAATGCTCTCACCAACGCGATCGCAAAACTTTGCCACTCGCTTTTTGGAAAAGACACCTAGAAGACCAGATTAAGAAAATTTTGAATTTTAGATTGAGTTAATTGCTCTCTAAGATCTCGCCCCTCACTCCTCGCCCCGCTCAGCTTGCAATTGAGATATAGCGTAGCGAGCGATCGCCAAACTGATTTGAGCGCGTTCGATGTCAGATCGCACTTCCCAGTCTTGACCGTAACGATTGAGCGTGGATTCGATCGCGGTAGTAGATGGCTCAATACTACTGCGCATACTGTAGGCATATGGACGAGCGAGAATTAACAGATCGTCTTCCGAACAATTCGGTAATAATTCTTGTACGCACTGTACCAATTGTTGCGCCATAGATTTTTGTGTCGCTAACATGTCAGTTGCTTTATGAGCGATCGCTTGTAACCAAGGTGTCGGCATGTAAGCTGCAAATCGCTGTTGCAAAGTTATTTGAAGAGACTGCTCGTCTGTGGCACTAGCAGACACAGTTGTTGGCTGAGTCTTCTCCCATAAATGTTCCATGCTAGCGAGGAAATCTGGCGCATGGGCAGAGAGTTCCTCTTCCCACCAGTCTTCTTGCTGTAATTGCTGTTCTTGTTCGAGAAAGAATGCTTCTGCTGCTTCTTCAGCAGGGTTCCAGGGATAAGTTGCTGTTTCAGAGGCAAGTAGTGTTTCTAATAACTCTAATTCAGTCAACAACCGATGCCGTTCGTTAATTTCAGAAGACTTGAATTCGTTTGTCATTGTACAATTCATCATGGGTGTCTGCAAAAACGCTGTATGAGTAGCTACACCACCTGAACAGCCATTTCCGCAACTACATAAATTATGCAAATAAGATTGGGGATCGCAGTATCTCTGCTGCAATTTTGCAGTATTTAATTGCAGTTTTTGCATAAAGCATCTTGCTTTTTCCCTCTCTTTACTGCATGAAGTGCGGATTAATTCCAGCTTGAGAAGACAGAGGGTATTCTCATAAATCGGCGAGCGGGCAACCCGTTGCTACGCAGAGCTGCGTCACTTGAATAAATTTAACAATTAGCTGGTGCATTGACTTTTCTCCATAAAAAATTTACTTTGGTCTGAGTTGTATGGCAGCAGTTCTCAAGACAGAGCTTTACGCAAAAATATATCAATTTTTTCTTCTTTCTGCCCTCTACCTTCTGTCTTCCTTCGCTCAGCTTCAGTCTTCAACAATAAATTCGTAGGTTTGACCCTTATGGCTGCCGAACTTTAACTTCATTCCCGATTTTAGCGGGACTTCCTCACGATATACATTTTGCCAGCGATCGCTACTGGGTAGATTTGACAGCAAAGTCCCGAAACGAGAATTATCTCGTAAGAAAAAAGTCGTATCGCCGCGATCTTGACGGCAATAGATTTCTGCATGTCTTTGGCTGACCCAGCCTTCTTGAACTACAATATCATTCTCTGCCAGACGACCTACCCTTACTAATCTCGTACCTAAATGCCAGACTTGCTCTGGAGCAGAAGTAGAACGCAGTTGCGCTCGTACTGGTGGGTATACTGTACCCGCGACCGTATCTTCTGGTAGCTGAGTAATTTCGTCACGAGCGGGTGCGCCGAGCAACTCCCCATCAAACTCTGGATGCATGTAGAGGATGGGTAGAGTCCAAGCATGAGAAATATATTTATAAACAGCTAGTAGTTGCTGTCTGGCGATCGCCGCCGCACGATCGATCGGCGAACCTGCTGCTAATGCCTGGGTAAAAACTTGAATAAAACTTAAAGCTTCTTCATCCGCAATTTCATCCCGCATTCCCAGTACTGCTGGTACGCCGTGATGAATCAAAACTTCTGCTAAACTGCTACGCGGTAAAGGTTGTCCGTTATCAAACGCGGGTTGCGCTCCCCAACAGGCATTAATCGCGCACAGTTTGACTTGAGAACGTGCTAGTACATGGGCTAACTCCGTACCGTCAATCGCCACGCCGGGGCGTAAAAACAACAATCCTCCATTTGGAGCGCTCAAACCATGACCGGAATAAAAGAAAATATTGTAAGCTTGAGTTTCTAGCTGCGAGATTAATTCTTTAGGAGTAGGTTGTAGCAAAGTGTCTACCCGACAGGGAACCGTTGCCAAATTTCTCCTTTCAATTGGCTTGAGTTGTTGAAAGCTTCTCAGAGTTTGTTCGAGAATTTTTGCTTCTGTTTCCAACTGCAAGCTTCCGGCTTCGGTGTCTTGTCCCAAAACCAGCAAAACATTTAAACCCTGACTGGGTGGTAGCGAAATCAGAGAACCAACATCGTTAGTCGTGCGACTGAAAAAGACTTGTGGCGCTTGCAGTGGCGAAGGTAGGGAGATAGCTGGTTTTCCAGCCTGAGGCTGCATAATTTCCCAAGGCAAGGCGATGAGATCCGGCTCTCGAATATCTATTCTTAGCCGTAATGGTTTTCCTTGTCCGATCGCAATCCCTTGACTCTTCTCCAGACTCATTTGTACTTGTCCCTGAAAAATCCACTGCCAAAGGTTGATGCATAAATGTTGCATCAGACGACCCCCTTGTCCGTTGGTTTTTCCGCCAGGATAGGCAACGATTTCTGGAACTAAATCCAAGGTCTGGGAAATTATCTCTGGAGAAATTGGTGGTGATGAGCGAGGCGCAAACATTGCCTGCCAAGCTTGCCAAGCCTGCATCAATCTAGGGGACAAAACACAATCATGTTTCACATATCCACCAGGATAAGGGGCTTGCACTACCCAAACGGCAAAGTTATCTTTACCAGCATTGGCAAGACGTTCGATTGCTAAACTCAAGCAGGGAATGTCAGACTGGGACATCAATAACCACGATCGCTATCAAATACTCGCAAATATGCAACTGTCTTAGTTTAATAGTTTATTTAACTGGGAGCTAGAGGCTGAGGTGATAAGGGTGTGGGGCAAGTCACAAGTCACAAGTCACACCCTTTCTTCACCGATCGCTTTGTGGAGACGTTATATGTAACGTCTCCTCTACTCTCTTACCGATTGCCTTGTCCTCCTGACTCCTGATTTCCACCGTCTGTCTGTGTTGGCAATGCCTGAGATGTAGAACAAGGATTGTTCCCTCCTGAAAATTCCTTAAATCGTCGATCGAGTTCGGTATTTGCAATCCAAGCATTGTCTCCTGGTTTTAATATCCGGCGATCGCCAGTTGAAGATGTAGAAGTACGGGAGAATTCAGGGTTTGAGCAGACTTGCAGCTGCGTCCAAGTCTCTCGCTGCTGGGAGGGCAGTTTTGATTCGTTTAGAACTTTGACGATACTGCCCTGGGGCAAAGTAAAATCGGGTGCATTCAGTTGGGGTGGCTCGGGAGAAGAGTTGGTCGCTCCTGCTTGGCGCTGGAGGGGGGTTTCCTGCTGAGCCTCATATACTCTTTCAGGCGATCGCGCAACATTTGTAGTATCGTTACTGTCACTATTTGCTGCTGGGTTTCGCTCTTGCCAATTGTGATTGTAAGCCAGCCAAAGTCCTGCTGCCGCACTTAAGAGCAAACCGATTCCCAACACTATTGGGAGCAACCACGATCGCGATTGTTGCGGTGGTGGTAATGGTGAGAGTAACTGCGTATTGGCGATCGGGACGTAGTGCTCGATCGCATCTGCCGTTGGTGGTTCTGAGAGAGTTACGGCAAATGAAGATGAGCTGACCGCACCATTACTCGTTTTGTCTAACGACTGACTGTAACCAAGCGGAGTTTCTGGCTCTTGCACCTTTACCTGACAATGTACTAAAGCAACGGTAATATTATCGTGTCCGTTAAGGTTGTTACCAAGTTCTACAAGCTGCTTAGTTGCTGTAGCGACATCCATATTCCCATCTAAAATTGGCAAGATTTCTGTTTGCCAGCACCGATCGACTAAATCGTAATCGCTCAAGCCATCAGAACACAAGAGGAATACGCAGTCTTCATCCAACACAAACCGCTGTACCGTGGGATGTACCGATGCACTCATGCCGATCGCTTGGACGAGAGAACCAGCCGAGGGTTGTTGTAGTGCTTCTCGATAGACAGCATAACCCAACCGTACTTCACGGGCAGCTACGTCATCGTCTAGGGTTATTTGATGGCAACCCGTGCGCGTCACCCAGTAGGCGCGGCTATCACCAACGTGAGCAATATATATTTCATGTTGATGTCCTACTGCCATCACCAAGGTTGTCCCCATTCGCTGTCTTCCTTGACGATGCTCTTTGTCGTTACGGCTACTGATACATTCGTTTGTCTTGCGCGTAAACTGTTCTAGAGCATGAGTGAGGGTATTCGGGTCTAAACTTGCTTCATCTAGCGGCAGCTGTTGTACCTGGTGCTGTAGCGTTTCGATCGCTAGACTGGAAGCAACGTTACCTCCTTCGTGTCCGCCAATCCCATCGCAGACAATTGCGATCGCTTTTGCTTCTGGTGGTTTAGCAAGTGTGGTGCCGCTGGCTGGATAGCAGGCATCTTCATTTCGCTGACGGCTAGGACCAGTATCGGTGCAAGTACTAATCTGGAAACTCCGACTGGGGGCAATGTCTCTATTCGTAATGTTTTGCCCTAATTCCAACAATCCTCGATCCAGACACGCTAGCAATTGCTCCGAGTTGACGATTTCTCCTTGTTGCAATTCTTGGCTTAATTGTTCTATAAATCCACTCACGCTTGGTCGAGCCTCTTTAGCGAGCTGCGACCAAGATTGACCGAGTTGCGCTAGTGTGGGACGTTCGGCATCATCCAATTGCAATTGCAACAGCCTTAGTAACGATCCTTCTACTCGTAAAAACTGGGGGACGAGCAAGCTAGAGGCTACGCCTTCGCTATATAGGGGTTGCCACAGTTGCGCAATTTGCCATAACCAATTGAGCTGGCGTAAGCTAGAAACGGACTGCCAAACAGCAGTCATCTGAGGCATTAGCTGTCCTGCTGTTAACACACCATCGGGATAAATCGGTGCTTGTTCCAACAGCAAAATTTCTTTTTCAGGTGGTTCGCGATCGAGCGATACTAATCCGTATACCTGCGGAACTTGGAGACGATACGCGACTAGTCTCAAATAAGGTCTAATTTCATTAGAAATATCTAAATAAGGAGAGTCTAGCAGTAAACCAGGTTGAGTATCTAAAACAATTCGCTCGGCTTTGAGGTAAAAGCGTTCCGCGATCGACGTTCCGATCTCGTGGAGTTCTGTGCCTTGCCCCACAACCCACAAGTAACGTTTAATTAAGGATGTACCGCAGCGCTGACAAAACTTGTCGCCTTCAGAGTTGGCAGCCTTACACAGATCGTTTGGACATTGGATCGTTACCTCATTATTTTGCATAGCTGGCGCACCGATTAGCCATATTAAATCAATTTAAAACAGCAGACGTAAGAGACGATTAAACTGCTCATTCATGTTTATATCTCTATATTTAGCTTCCCGCACGGCAATTGCGCTTCTGTTCTTATATTTTTGCAAGATCTGGATGCAGTTGTTACCTCACTTCCACCCAGATGATTTGAGCATTAACTTTAACAAGCTTTGACTATCGATTGCAAACATGAATTTTGAATAAATTGTGATTTAATCGCTTGGCGCAAGCAGCTAAATCTGCTACAGTCCTACCCGCTAGTGTAGTCTCTCGCATTCAGCCGAGTCTAATTCGCGATCTATCTACTACTTTAGCGATTTCAATCCGATTGTTTAGCTTAGAACGCCCTGTGTTTAGAGCCGAGGCGAGCAATTTGCAGACCTAGCGTTTTGTAGGTAAGTATTTCCTACTTACGAAGGAGGCGATCGCGAACCGATATTCTTAAATTTTAAATAGTGAATTGGTCATTACGTTTTTAAGAGATTACAACAATTATGGATAACAACCAAGAAAAAGAAACGCATCGTGCAGTTAATCCTGGTGATGTTATCGCTGATGAAGAGCAATCAGTTGAAGAGAAAAAGCAACAACTTGCTGTAGATTCCCCAGATATCACTGGCGACCATATTCAAGTTCCTACCTATTTTGCTGTAGAAGAACCAGATGGCGAAGAAAAAGCTTTACACCATGTCAAAGACGCAGAAGAAATTTCTGATGTCATTCGCCAGTCAAGAGTTGACGAAAACGGCGAACGCACTTGGTGGTAGCTCCCGTACTCGCTGTCTTTCGCTTTAGAATGAAGGTCTTTGTGAGATGAAAAGCAGTCGCACTTGAGCGCGAAATAGTAATTTAAAAAAGGGGCGCATTGTGATGCGTCCTTTTAATTATCTATTCCTTACTCCTCTATCGATTATCTTCCACGGCAACTTGTGGCAGTCCCATACTGTAGTTAATCGCCCGACTATTCAAGTTGTAACTAATCCGACCGCTTTGTAGCAGCGATCGAATCAAGTGTTCCAAATCCGAGCCAATGCGGCGTAGATTGTAATCGGTCAAATCCGCGCCACTGTGAGACTCCACCAGTTCGTCAAATTTGCCGTATACCGTTTGTAACGCATCTTCATTCCAAGTTAATTCATTATCGGGGTCAACATCTAGCGTCAACACCTGATTGCTAGGAACGAGTTCGCCATCTTCATTAACTTCCGCAGAGAAAATCCGAACGTGGCGGGTTGTGGACTTAAGTAGCTGCTCTTCCATAAGTAGGGATTCTAACTTGACTTTATGGTATTGAGTTTATTCTATAGGAGTTGGTTGACAGTTGTTGGTCACAAGTCGCAAGTCGCAAGTCGCTGATAACCGATCGCGGACTACCGAGCAGCAATCATTCCAGTCTGACGAGCGTAAGCAAAAATACCACCAGCATCAATTACAGGTTTAATCTCTCCTAGAGATTTTAGAGAATAGGTTTGGTCTAGCGTATGATTGATGATTTGATTTTTGTCAAAGTCAACCGTGACTTCTTGTCCAGTCACGAAGCGATCGCACAGTCGCTCGCCAGACTCCCAAGGATATAATTCGCCTGTAGAAACACAATTACGGAAAAATATTCGCGCGTAAGATTGAGCGATGACTGCTTTCACTCCAGCAGCGCCAAGAGCGATTGGTGCATGTTCGCGAGATGACCCGCACCCAAAGTTTTCTCCAGCGATAATAATTGGATAGCGTGTTTTCATTTCATCGGCAGCAATAAACTTGCCGTAGCGATCTGGTAAGCCAATCATGGCGTAACTACCAAGCTTCTCATACTCATCCGGCTTGGAAGGAACCAGCGTTAAATATTCTGCGGGAATGATCTGATCGGTATCGATATTATCATCAACTACAAAAATTAAACCGCGAACGCAAGTACTCATTAACAGCAGTCTCCAAAGGCTTATACCATGATATTTTACTTATCCTATCGCTGGAAGAGACGAGAGAAAGCCAATCGAGAGTTACGGAGAATTTACCATGACTCACGACTCGCTTCGCGGGAAGACAAATTTTTAACAAGTTATCCTGCCCTAAGCTGCTGAAACAAATTGATGTAATTATTTATACTGATTTGACCGGATGACAAATAAAGTCCAGAATTGACATGGAATGGTTTCAGGTAAAGACCCTTTCCAGGAAGCAGCAGCAATATTACTAATACTACTGTATCCAGATTTGTAAAAATTAAAACTAAACTTTATCCGTAGTGCAGGCGAAATACAAAAAACTATTGAAAGCCTTACAAATTCCTTACACAAACTTTACTGTAATTAATCTTAAAGGTTGAATAATAGTAGTTGTCTCTTAAATCGACTCCTAAATTTTCATCATATAACCTGGGCTGGCACGCGCCGTTTACTGTATCTATGAACGTATAACGAGATCGGTAAATGCAAATACGACATTCTTTACAAAACTACTATCTGCTACTAGCTGGAGCGCGATGCAAGCACTTTTTGCCTAGCAGGAGGTTTGGTAAAAAATATCACAGGAGGGAGACAAGAGCCAAGCACCGAGCATCAGTGGATGGGGAAAGCTACTAGCAATAACTGCTTGGAGATGCTTTCATCAGCATCAGCTAGAGTCTCAACTAAATGTTTGGTAAAGCTAGCGATGCTGAGAGCGATGTATTTCAGACAACTCTGCTAGCAACTGCACACCCAATTAGAATTTGTTTAAAGCAATGAATCCTGACGCAGCATCACATCCAAATCGACAGCTAGAAGTCGGTGTTTTCGAGTGTGAAATTCATTTGAAATTTCGGCTGATTGAAGAAAATTGTGTTTTGAACGATCGCGAAAAATTATTAGAACTCTTGATTGACGCATTTACAGCGGGTGCAGATGAATACTTAGAGCCTTTGCACTCCTGCGTGAAAACCAAAGAGATCTCTGAGCTAGAAGCCTCTTCCCACATGCGTCGTCAACTGATGCGACTGCGCAATTCTTCTAACCTTACATAGGCTCGATCTGCTAGAGATCGAGTGGAGCGAATTTTTTCTGCTGAAAGTGTTGACAGAACTCGTTAGATTCGCTAACCTAGATAAGGTTGAACTCAGACGCGCCCCCATCGTCTAGAGGCCTAGGACACCTCCCTTTCACGGAGGCGACGGGGATTCGAATTCCCCTGGGGGTATATGAAAGACAAAAGAGGTAGTAAATACTACCTCTTTTGTTTATTTGTGCCAAGACTTTTTCATCTGCTCGTGCGCTCCCTGCTATCTATAACTCCTCAACGCGGCGGCGAATGGCTAGCAGGTTCGATCGCAAATCCTGCCGCAGGCGGCGCTCGACAATTGCTACAGGCATAGTACGCTTGGGCAATACTCGCACTGTATAACAGAGATTTGTGCCTGGATTTTCACATACAAAGTAAGGTTCTAGCAGCCACTTCCCAGAATAAGCTTTTAAATCTCCCTCAACCATGTCGAAATGAATTTCGTGGGGAAATTTTTCTTCTAAATCTAAAACGACTCTGGCAGAAAAGTTGAAACGCAGCAATCGCTGAGTTCCAACTTGCTCTAGACGAATGCCACCATGAGGATGAGCTAGCCGCCGACTCACCGCTAAGTTAGGAATAAAATCGGCTAAGGTGTCGTAGGCTGTCAAAACTTGCCACACCTTTTCTACGGGGTGGGAGATCTGAATTTTAGCGGTAATTTGACGTTGACGGTGTGCCAATTCTTCTGTCTGTACTTCCACATCCTCGGCTGAAGATGCAGCATCGATGTCGTCGCCATTGGTATCATCAAGCTCGAAATCGAGATCGGATTCGTCGTACTGTTGAGTCACTGTTCGATGATAATTAAACTGTAGATAGTTAAACTTTAACGAGCAAAGGTCTGTGGTAGGGTAATAGTAAAGCAGGTTGCGTAGGCGGCAGCAGAATCATCGGTCGGATTGCTAGTTACTTCAATATTGCCATTTAAATGCTGTACTAAGCATTTTACTAAAGCGAGTCCCAATCCTGTACCCTGAATGGCTTGCTGTGTCACACCTTGACCGCGCCTAAATTTTTCAAATATATACTTTCTTTCTTCTTCAGAAATACCAGCACCAGTGTTGATCAGTTGTAAAACAATTTGGTTAAGCTGAAGATCGACTTGATGCGTGACTTGCAAAACTACAGTTGTATCTGGGTGAGAATACTTCCCGGCATTGGTTAAAAGTTCTTGAAGAATGCGATCGAACGCTTCCTCGTCTGTTTGCGCTAGTAGAGAAGATTTTGGGATATCTAACTGAATGTTTAATCCTTTATCTACCCAAGTTTGTCTGAAAGACTGAGATAAGGCTTGCAGTTTAACTTTGAGATCTATAGTTTCTAATTTCAGCGGTGCTTGGTTTGATTCAAGTTGCTGAAGCTTGAGCAAGTTAGCAATCAAGTTGATTTCTCGATCGCACTGTTCTTCTAAAATATCCAAATACTTAGCCTGACGCTCTGGAGTAATTCCTTGTTGCCGTAACATCCGAATCGCCAAACTCATGCTAGTTAGCGGTGTGCGTAACTCGTGGCTCATCGTACTGAGGAACTCATCCTTTAACTGATTGAGTTGACGTAATTGTTCGTTGTGCTTGCGGGTTTTCTCATAAAGTAAACTTTGAACTTCCAGACTGCGCTGGAGTTGCAAAGTCCGGTCGTCTACGAGAGATTGTACCTGACGTAGCGTTTGGTTTTGAATAATTGCCGTCCCAATTTGGGCGCAAACCAACTCTACCAGCGATAATTCTTCTGGATGCCAGTGGCGATCGCCACAGTGTTGCAAAACTAAAAAGCCTAATACTGTCCCTTGGCTTTCGATTGGTAAAATTAAGGCAGCAGGAAATTGCGAAAAATCAAAAATTGGCGCTAAACAAGATGTTAGCTCGCTCAACTGTAGATCGCTTTTACTGGCGATCGCTATTGGTTGCGGTGAATTCACGAGCGCTTGTTGGCACAACCCACATTCGGAAAGCCAAAAAGACTGTTCGGCGCTCTTGCTATGATGCGCTCCACAAGTATATGCTTCTACGTCCTGACACCATTCGCTGGCAATTGTTGCTTTAGCTCTAGGTAGTTTTTCTCTGACTCTGTTTCTCAGTTGTGGCTCGACATACTTCAATAACAGAATCGAGGCGCGACTGACTGCCAAAGCTTGAGCTGTACCCGCGATCGCCATTTGCAGCACTTGATTCAGCTCCATCGAGCTGCGGCTAGCGACTGTGAGTTGATTAAGTAAAGCTTTAGTACGAGCAGCTGTCTGGATTTGCCGTTGTAGAGTAGCGACAGACTGGGCTTGGGCGAGGTGAGCGAGCGCGATTGATAGCGATGTCATGAGTTGTTGAGCTGCATTTGCAGCTAGCTCATCCCACTGACGGACATCGTAGCAAAGCAAGCTAATAACGCTAGTGAGCTTATTTTGCTCCCAAATCGGAATTTGTAATACTGCTTTAATTGTAGGTGGGAAGTCTTTATCTTCTGTTAACGCTTCATGGGTTAGAGCATGAAGATTGTCAATTGCCAGCAAGCTAGCTTGAGTAGGAATTGTCGCTGCTAACTTTTGGAGTGGCTGAAGGAGCTTTTGCGGCGAGACAGAGACTGCTGCATTAAAATACCACGAACCCACTACCGATGTTTCTGTGACTCCAGGGGCAAACGTAATTATACAGCCATCTACTTGAAACACTTCTCCAAGTAATTTGGCAATTTGCGTTAGTGCTGTTTCTGAGTCAGAGTGACTCAATGCGACTTGAAGGATCTGTTGTCCCAGTTGAGCTAAGTCTTCTGCTGGCTGCATTCGTGTGAGGGAGATTTTGGGCGATCGCTCTGGTAAGGATGAGTCTGATGAAACAGAAACATTTTTCATCCGTGAGGTGTTTGTAGATGATAACCGGACAACTTCAGTTGATAGCGATTTGAGTGTATCCCTACTCCAGCGGTTGATAGCAGATTTTTTATAAACAGTCCAGTCTTGGCTAACACGCTTTCTCACCTTAGATTACTCCTTCCTACTTAGGATGCCCAAATTAGCCAGAGCGCGACCAAGCAGGTACTAAATTTAAAAAAACTTAGATCGACTTCTACTGCAACAGCAAAATTTGTATTTTCGATTATCTAGATTATCTTGCTTCAAAAATCGCTGGATCGGTATTTTCCCTGATTATAAAAGCTGTGAGTCAGAGGTACTCCGCAGATTCCGTTAGGTAATTTCCCTCTATATCTTAAGTATGCCTTCCGTACCCTTCAGGAGACAGAATATACAGCTTATGGGGGGTAGGGGGATGTAAGAGTGCTGAGGGGGACAAGGGAGACAAGGAGGACAAGGGGGACAAGGGGGACAAGGGGGACAAGGAGGACAAGGGAGACAAGGGAGACAAGGGGGACAAGGGGGACAAGGGAGACAAGGGAGACAAGGGGGACAAGGGGGAACTCGGGGACCCCACGACCGAAGGGAGTGGGGATTAGGGGGCGAAGGGGGACAAGGGAGACAAGGGGGACAAGGGGGACAAGGGAGACAAGGGGGACAAGGGGGACAAAGAAATAATTTATTTTGACTTTTAGCTTTTGACTTTTGACTTTCCTTCGCCCCTACTCCCTGCTCCCTCCTCTCTTCTTATCCTGCCAAACTTTCCATACTCAAGGGTACTAAGTCGCCGTTGCTGGTAAATCCTAACATCATAGCCTCTTGTGGTTGGATCGTTTGTCCCGTCAAAACGCAGCGTTCCTCTGTTTGTGCTGTCGCTGGAATACTAGCGCGGATATCAGCGCGAGAAAATTTCGGTTTCCAATCACCTGATTTTTGCTGTACGTAATTCCACAGAATATCTCGGATCAAAGCTTGATATCCTTGGTTACCGGATATCTCTTTTAATTTTTCTTTTAATTCCCTCTCTAGACGGATGCTAGTAACTTCCATGTCTGTTGTAGGAATGCGAGTGAGTGTATGCATCATGAATTCTCCTTAAAAGATCTAGACAACTCAGTAATACAAGTGTAGTATCTTTAAAGTAAGGATTAAATAACTCTCTGCATTAGGTATAACTTCAGTGAAACGTTTAGGCTTCATCTCTCCTCTACTGGTTTGCGCCAACTGTCTCGGCAGTTGGGAATCAGTAGCTATGGCGGTGGAGTCTTTGTTTATGGGTGGTGCAGCCAGATTTTGGCGGCTAGGCGATCGCCTCAGTCAAGCACAATCCGCAGAAATTAACGATAATTTTGGCTATGGAAGCATTGAGCTACATTCGTCAGAACCACGAACACAACTAGATAGCGGGAGGTACAGGTATAAAACTGTACCTTTATCAGGGTAGAACCACTTACAGAAATTTCAGCCCCCGCTTCTGAATTAATTAGAAACGGGGGTTTTTGTTTGGTGTTTTTTGTCTAGAAATTTTTGAGGACAACATTTTTTATAGGAGGAGTACGGCTGTGGCAATCGCAAGTCAAGTGTTAGAGCAACCTGTAGTCGTGTTTTCGCAAAATTACTTACCCATCAGTCGCATCAACGTCAAGCGTGCGATCGCGCTGTTGATTCTGGGTAAAGCTGAAGCACTTGATTTTGGGCAAGAGACAGAATTATTTGTGCGATCGCCCAATTTAGTCATGGCTGTTCCCTCCTATATTCGTCTCACGTTTACCAGTACGGAACGAATTTGGAAGATTCCCCCTGTGAATCGCAGGGAAGTGTTACGCAGAGACAATTACGCTTGTCAATATTGCGGTAATAACAAGCGCTTGACAATCGATCACGTCATTCCTCTCTCTAAGGGTGGATTACATACGTGGAATAACGTTGTGGCAGCTTGCGAACAATGCAACCAGTATAAAAGCGATCGCACCCCACACCAGGCAGGAATGTTACTGCACTCTAAACCCAAAGCACCGATTCATCCAACAGTTGCTTTTGCCGAAAAATTCTGGCGCTCGGAGCATCTCCCGCCAGACATAGGAGGAAACTCTATCTCATGCTGAAATTGAATTACACTGAAACTGGTTTTCACTTAGAGCATTTGACTCAATCCTTAGAAGAGTGGGTTGCAATGCGAGCCATATTCGCCCTGCGCGTAGGCGAATCCATTTGCATAGAACCTAGCACAGCTTCATTTCTATTACCTGGGGATTTACCACAGTTGAATTCACTCGCAACCGCGATCGAACGATATGGGACAGATGAAGTTGCATTAGAAAAGTGCGACGCAGAATATGTAGAAATCTGCTTGCAAGGATTTTGGTTAGCATCCGATGCTGAGAATGCCGCAGGCGTGTTTGTCACATCTTTGTCTTACGCGATCGAGTTATTGTTATTTCATTTGTGGCAAGAATCTCAAATGAGTGCTGCAATGAGCGATCGCTAAGCAAGTCAAAAGTTAAAAGTTAAAAGTCAAAAGAATGTCTGTTTAGGGCGCATGGATTTCTTTGTGCGTCCTATTACTGGTAATTGGTAATGGGTAATTGGTAATGGGTAATTGGTGTTCTTCTTTGCGTCTATCTTGTGAGGAACCACTTTGCGTCTTTGCGGCTAACGCTACGCTAACGGCTTCGCCTTCGCTATCGCTAACGCCTACGGCTGATGCGCGACACAAAATCACAGCTATTACTGACACGCGCATACCTACCTTCGGTCGTGCGATCGCACCTGGATAAATAAACTATTAGTACTACCCATCTATACTACAATTCTGTAATACGCTTAAATCCATTTTCTACAAGAGCTACAGCCAATTTCAAAAAAAGTTTCTCCAAACCCTTGACATTTTTGTAATACGATTTGTAGTATATATGTAGTGAGTCGAGAGACAAATCTAATCCCGAAACAATAATGTTTTACATTCACATAATTAATCGAGGTGAAAAGCCTTCAGACTTCCCATGCGATAAATCTGATTCTAATTGCGATCGCACGGCATTAGAATCAGCCCAAAATAAAAATTCTCGCCGCGCAAAAGCAAAAGCCATCGAAATTATGCGTCATATTCAACAAGTTTATTATTTAGAAAATCGATGGTATTTATAATAGTTAAAAATTCTTTTTTTGAACCTTAAAAATTGAATATTATTACCTATTTTGTGGATTTATGGGTTCGATTCCCCCACTCTCGTCATCCCCTGGTAGCTCAGTTGCTAGTAGCACCTGTGTGAAGAACAGGAGAGCGTTGGTTCGATTCCAACCTGGGGGGTTGTAGGTTCGAGTCCTACTATCCCCATTTGGCGAAAGTCAAAAGTTAAAAGTTAAAATTCAAAACAAACGATATATGGCAAAAACATTTATGCTGTTAGTAAGAAACAGTCTAGCAAAGAAGCAATTAAATTCATTTTTCAATAACTATATTGCTTGGAAAGCAAGACTAAACTGGATTCAGCAAGTTTAGATATATTTTAGCGATCGATGACACAAAAATATGTACAAAAAGCAAAAAGAACCTAACTTAATAGGCGCTGGATGGCAACCCCTAAATAGAGACATCGACCTAAATTATCTTTGGGAAACTTGGTTGAATAATCCGTGGGAAGTATCTCATAAAGCTATGAATGTAGTCAGCTATATTGCTGATGCACTCGGTCGAGAACACTATGCTTGGTGGGCAAATTTTTTAAACTTATTCTACGAAACTACGCGAGAAGAAATTGATGAGTTCTGGAACTTCATCACGCCCGAACCACTTACGCCAGATAATCGATATAGAGATAGTTTATCAATTGAGACACCTGTTGTTAAGTCGGTGACACGCGATTTAATTCCGATTGAACAAGTTCTGTTAAAACTAGAAGAGATTACTATTTTTAGACTCTTAAGTTTTTTAGGTCGTCCAGATCTAATTACGCAGTACAGTACTGGAAAATATTTCTATTACCCACCAGAAAAATTTGTTGAATGGAATAAACTCAAAAGTATTGGTAGTATTTTTGCGTATTGGTCGGAACATGAAATTTGGCTGAGAATCGATCCACTTTATAGTATGGATCGCGATCGCCGTTATACTATAATGGCAAAGAAACTCGCACCATTGGTAAACAAAGTCACTTACGATCTTGCCGTGATGTTAAGTGGCTACCAAAGTCGGATCGGACAAGTTCACAGTCAGTTTGCTATTAATTCTTTTCCGGCTGACGTACAAAGTTTTACTGATGCCGTTCAAGAGAAAGTTTTTACCCAAAACCAATTGGCTGTATTAGTGTATGGTAATCCTGGTACGGGAAAGACAGTTTGGGCGCAAGCCGTAGCAAAAGAAATTCTCGCCCCACTGGGATATATTATTTTTATCCTCGACCAGGCGGCTGTAGAGAATTTTGTTCCGCCGAGTTACTTAGAACGAGTTTGCATTATTATCAACGAGGCTGATAACTTAGCTCCCGATCGCTCTACAGAAATCGCACAATCAAATTATAAAACCGAGCGGATTCTCAGCTTACTCGATGGCACGTTATATCAAAGTGTCATTGATGAATCGGGCATTCAGGAGCAACAAAAGTTAGTCGTGTTGATGACTTGCAATACGACAGAAAGATTAGACCCGGCGATGTTACGCAAAGGAAGGATAGATTTGATGTGCGAGTTCGCGCACCAATTTGTGTAACTTATTTACATTTGGCTCAATTCTGCTGAGAATTGAGCCGCTTTGTTACCCAACTCGCCAACCCGCTAATAATCGTTCCAGCCATGAGAATACCGATCGCGGGAGTAAAAACAGGTTGCCACAGCTTATACCATAAGTCTAGACCCAAGGGTAAATGCAAGACGTGACCAGCAACTGCGATCGCCAGCCAGAAGAAAGCAAAGAGGACGAGAAAGAAATCTGCTACTAGGGCAAGATTTATCCATTTGAGAAATTGCTCTTTCATATCAATTTCATAGATATTTCTTCAACAACAGTCCCAACTTTTCTTGAGTTGCCACAGGCACTTTATTTAGGGGTGTAAGAATAGCATACTTTAAAGCGGAGTGCGCTTCTGAGGCAGGAGGATTTTTACTCAAGCGCCGTACCGTTTCTTGAATTACCATTTGGGCATTCTTGGCATTACGTTGCAGGTTAGCAATTACCATCTCGACGGTAACGCTATCGTGGTCTGGATGCCAGCAGTCATAGTCTGTTACTAAGGCTAGGGTAGCGTAGGCAATTTCTGCTTCTCTGGCTAACTTTGCCTCTGGTAAGTTGGTCATACCGATAACCGTTGCACCCCAACTGCGGTAAAGGTGAGATTCTGCTTTGGTAGAAAAGGCTGGACCCTCCATGCAAACGTAAGTTCCGCCACGATGTAGGGTAACATCTGAGAGATTGAGACTGGCGATCGCCTCAGTTAAAATTCCCGCTAATCGATCGCATACCGGATCGGCGAAAGCAATATGGGCAACTATTCCCTCACCAAAAAAAGTCGAGATGCGATTTTTCGTGCGATCGATAAATTGATCGGGTACGACCATATCTAAAGGTTTCGCTTCCTCCTTCAAAGAACCAACAGCAGACGCAGAGATGATGTATTCTACGCCTAACTGTTTCATCGCGTAGATATTGGCACGAAAAGGCAATTCTGAAGGTAAAAGCGTATGATTGCGACCGTGACGGGCGAGAAAGGCTACCCGCGTTCCTTCTATGGTTCCCACAATTAATGCATCTGAGGGCGCACCAAAAGGCGTATCAACTTGCACCTCTTCTACATCCTGAAGTGCTTCCATTTTGTAGAGTCCACTGCCTCCAATGATGCCAATTTTTGCCTCTGCCACGATTTTCGCTCCACGCAATGCCGCAACGTCAGATTATTCTAAGGCAAATAAGCAACAAAAAACCGCTTCAATCAATTTGCAAGATTGTCAAGCGGCTGACCTCTGGAGTATTTAGCTGTCTCCAATATTTGTAGGATTAAATGATTCCCGGTCCTTTGTGGCGTTGGTCGCCTTCTTCAGTCAGCTTGCCTTGTTCGTCTTCATTCAGTTCTTCTAGTGTTTGCTGGCGTTCGGCTTCTTCCGCTTCAATCATGGCGGTGCGATCGCCTGGAGTTTCGTAATACATTTCGGGTTCAACTGCATAGTTATTGGCTAAACCCTCTTGGTCTACAGTAGCACCACCTGTAACATTAAGGCTTTCAGCACCCGCTTGTTCTTCAGCTGTTTCCCGATAATCTTCACCTTCACGATCCATACGAGCTGCTACCTCTGCTGGAATGATGCCCCGATCTGCTGTTGAGGTATCCATCTCGTCATTACGGGTAACTTTTTCTTTAGATCTTGCTTCACTCATGAATTTTTCTCCCAATAGATTTGTTTATTGTTGGGATCGATGCTAAAACTTTCCTTTAGCTAGATGGATCTACCTTTTGGAGAGTTTGTGTCAAATATAAGAATTGAATATCTCTATCTCAAGATGTAATTTGAGTTACATTCCTCAGTAATCTTTAATAGCTCAAAAACTAAAAAATGCAATCTAGCTTAGCTATTTTATGAAGTCACGTCATAGTTTTTGACTGCTGACTCCTAATTTCTGACCTCTTGTTGTCATATTTGCATCATTTTTATACTGAAAACTAGAATCAAAATATTGGAGGCAAATAACTATGAAGCATGGAGCATTCTTGAGTTTAGCCTTAACAGCAGTTGTGGGCGCGATCGCTATTCCTATGTTGCCTAGCTCTGCCCAAGCGCAAAGTACAACTAGAATTGGCGATCTACAACAACGTGCCAGAGGTACAGTCATTTCTGGCGAAGTCGTCAGCATTGTTGGTAACGATTTCACTCTTAGAGATGGTTCGGGAGAAATTATTGTCGATGCTGGTCCCCGTTGGTGGCGAGAAATTAATCTCAAACCAGGGGAAGAAGTCAGTGTAAGAGGCGAGATCGGCAAAAAAAGTGGCGAGTTTGATGCCTTTTCTATCACTCGTGCTAATGGTTCCACGATTGAAATTCGCCCTGCTGAGGGTCCGCCGCCTTGGGCAGGCAAGCCAAAGCCCGAACGTCTGCCTGCCGCTGCTCAGCCAGTAAAACCGTAAAGTGGTACTGCTGTAAAACTAGAGCGATTGGCAGGAGAAATAAAAGAGCAAATAATAAGGGGTGCAGTTATAGTTTGCACCCCAGTTTTGATATAGAGTTTTAAATTTAGAATTGAACTGTTGTTATATAGCTTCAAGACTCTCAGGCTAGATTTCGGAAAATCTACTTTTGGTTGATGAGGTTTATTTGTGTTTATCGATTACATCACGCTGATGTTGATTAATATGGTCGCTGGGTTGTTTTTACTGGCGTACTATGTCTATGCTGGCTTGGACGATCCCTACCAAAACAAATGGATTCCTGGGTTTGGAATTACGGGCGCGATCGCACTTACCACTGGATTGCACATGACATTAACCTGGACTGTCAGAGGCAGTTTCAATATTGCATTTGGTGAAACGAGCGTTCTGTTTGGCATCCTGTTTATTGGTACGTCTATTAGTTTGGCTAAAGGCTGGGAGTTAATTACTTTAGCGATTTATGGTTTCTTTGCTGGGCTAGTCGCAATCTTAGTAGGCGTACGCCTGATAAATTTAGGATTGACGAAACAACCTATCCTCTCAGGCATCGGCTTCATTTTGACGGGATTAGCTGGAGTTTGTGCCGCACCAACACTCTGGTACTTTAAAAATAATCGTTTGTGGCGCATCGTTGGAGCAGTCGGATTAATTGCCGCTGCATTAATTTGGGCGCTGACCGGATACATGGCTTATTGGAGTCACTTAGATAGCTTTCAGCAGTGGGTTCCAGCGCCAATGCGGTAGCCTATGCGATCGCTATTGAGACAGACACGAATTTTGTACGGGCGGGTTTTTCAAACAGCTTTGACTCTGATAGATATTTTAGATAAACCCGCCCCTGCGCATACATAGCTGTTCTATCAGCTAGAAATAAAGTTCATTGCCACACCATTCATGCAATAACGCTTGCCAGTCGGTTTGGGACCATCCTCGAAGACATGACCCAAATGCCCGCCACAGCGACGACAATGGACTTCAACTCTGGTCATAAACAGTGACTTATCTACAGATGTCGCGATCGCACCTTCAATCGGAGTGAAAAAGCTGGGCCAGCCAGTACCGCTGTCGAATTTAGTCTCCGAGGTAAATAGTGGTAAGCCGCAACCAGCACAGACATATGTACCTTTGCCATATTGCTTATCTAAGGGACTAGTCCTTGCCCGTTCGGTTCCGTGTTGACGCAGGACGCGAAACTGTTCTGGTGTTAATGTTTTGCGCCACTCTGCCTCAGTTTTTTCGATCTCAAATTCATTATTTGCCGTTGCCATATCGTCCGATCTCCAAGGTAGATAACGCGATAACAGCGCCATGCCAACTACTGCTGCACTAGCGTGTAAAAAATCTCGTTTTTTCATCATTTATATATTCTGACCGATGATTTGTATAAGCGCGATCGCACCTCATACACGCTAAGCAAAAACTCTGAGTTCCGGCTGAGATGAAAATTAAAGCCAGCTAAAAATCATTGACTTCTGACTTCCTCCGATCGTTTATCTGTAGAATTGTTGTCAATAGTTCGCAATTAAAACTCAAATCCCGAACCATTAAGGCTGGGACTACGCATTCCGATTTTCTCTATTTGTTAATTCGTCATCGTTAGAGATCGAGCTTATGAAAGGATTGTCAACCAAAAATCTCTCTTTAGCTTACGACGGTACGCCGATTATCCATGACTTGAATTTGGCAATCCCGACAGGACAAATTACTGCTTTAGTTGGTGCAAATGGTTGTGGTAAATCGACCTTATTAAGGGGACTGGCAAGATTACTCAAACCTCGTGGTGGTGCGGTCTATCTCAATAGCACTTCGATTTTGCAGCTTTCTACCAAAGAAGTCGCCCAACAGTTAGGAATTTTACCTCAAGCTCCAGTCGCACCAGAAGGGTTAACAGTACGGGATTTAGTAGCACAAGGGCGTTATCCCTATCAAAACTGGTTGCAACAGTGGTCAGTACAAGATGAGAAGATCGTTCAACAGGCACTCTTGATTACAGATTTGATAGAGCTAGCAGAGCGATCGCTAGACACTTTATCAGGCGGACAACGACAGCGAGCTTGGATTGCAATGGCTTTGGCGCAAGACACGGAGATTTTACTTTTGGACGAACCGACGACTTTTCTCGATTTAGCCCACCAGATAGAAGTTTTAGATTTGTTGTATGAGTTAAACCACCAGGGACGGACAATCGTGATGGTGTTGCATGACTTAAATCAGGCGTGCCGTTATGCCGATTATTTAGTAGCTGTCAAAGATGGTCGAATTTTTGCCGCTGGATCGCCAAAGCTAGTGATGACTGAAGATACGATCCAAGAGGTTTTCGAGCTGGAGTGTCGTATTGTTGCCGATCCAGTTTTGGGAACACCAATGTGCGTACCAATAGGACGTAAGGGCAAGGAAAATAAATTATAAATAAAATTGTTGCTAATGACTACCATCGCTATTATTGCAGGTACATATCAACCCGATCGCTGTGGTACTGCCCACTATACTGCTTACTTGAGACAAGCACTGGCAAAACAGGGGGTGAATTCGATCGTACTCACAACTCAGGCTGCGGCAACAGCGATCGACGACCCTAATGTTAAGGGAGTCGTGACAGATTGGGGATTGTCTCAAATATTATCTCTAGTCCGTGCTGTCAAATCTACTGCTGCCGATCTGCTTCACATTCAACACGCAGCTGGGACGTACTGCTTTCAACGCCCGATTTTTCTCCTACCACCCCTATTACGAATTTTTGGCTACCGAAAACCAATTGTCACCACCGTGCATGAGTATGGTTGGTGGGAATGGCAACCAAAAGGAATTCCACCTCAGTTTTTGGAATGGCTGAAAATTTGGGGACAACAGCGGGGATGGTGGGATCGAGAAGATGGTTTTTTACTCACGGGAAGCGATGCCATTATTACGACTAACGCCGAGGCAGAAAGTGTCATCCTCAAACGAATGCCAAATTATACCGATCGCTTGCACCGAATTGCGATCGCCGCAAATATTACAGTAGTTCCGATCGATCGCCAACAGGCGCGACAGCAGCTACGACAGCAATTTGGTTGGTTGTCAGATAGTTTTGTAGTTGTCTTTTTTGGCTTTCTGCATCCTGTTAAAGGCATCGAGTATTTATTATCGGCATTTAGGCAAGTTGTGACTCAACAGCCCCAGGCGCGATTGTTATTACTGGGAGGTGTAGAAAGTTTAGCTTTACAGGCAGAAGCAGCGAAATCTTATTGGGATCGGCTGCAACTATTAGTTAAGGAACTCCATCTGAACGATCGCGTTTCCATGACGGGTTACGTAAGTGGTGAAACAGCTTCTCACTACCTCTCTGGAGCCGATCTGGGCGTGTTACCCTTCAATCATGGCGTGACGCTCAAAAGCGGCTCCTTACTGGCTTTAATGGCGCATGGTTTGCCTGTAATTGCTACTCGCAGCACTCCACCAGATCCCGATTTATTAGCTGAAAATCTGTTGAAACTCATACCAACTCGCAATGACACAGCACTAACCGAGGCTTTGCTCAAACTCATTCCAGATCGAGCGAAATGCGATCGCCTCAGTGCTACAGCCAGTACATTGAGCGATCGCTTTACTTGGTCTGCGATCGCCAAAGCACACGACAATATTTATCAGCAATTACTAGCAACTAAAAACTCAAAATTTAAAGTAACCACAAGCTAACCCTTTTGCGTCTTAGCGCCTTTGCGCGATCGCTTTTAACAACCTTTAACTGACAACTGATAATTAATGGCAACCAAAGTTATTTGTCACCAGAATAGTTCCCCAGCGAGTTTTCTGAAAAGTCTGAAATTCTGCTCGCCATCGTTTTTGTAACTCAATCGGAAAAACTTGTTCGCCCTTGCCTTCTAAAAAAATCGTGCAGGCTTCAGTTGCCATAGCTTGAAAATCTTGTTGACTAAACTTATTTGCAACATCTGGATTGGGAAAATCAATTCCTGGGGCGCGAAAATAGATTTCAATTGGAGTTCTGACCAGCTTTTTTCCTGCTTCAACAGCAAAGATAGGTTCCATAGTTAGGAGTGGTTCAGGCGTTTTGGTAAGTGCTACAACTGTCTGATAATAACTAGGATTACGATTATTTGTCCATTGCTCGTACAACGAGGGAAATGTATTTGAAAATTGATATGAAAAAAGCAGGATATAAATAATTAACGAGATAAAATTTGCAGCGATCGCACTTAGAGGAAGACGTTGACAAAATTGGTAAATTCCTATTCCTAACCCAAATATACCAAAAGCAAATGCTGGTGCAGCACCTGACATATAGTGAGGAAAGAAGTTTGAAGAAAGAAAGGTGCTAGTTACAACTAAGCCAAGGAATGCTAAAGCGTAAAATCTTAATTTCCTTTGCCAGATAGCAGTATAGATTAGTCCGCCGCAACCAAGTAGATATAAATATATATCTTTTTTAGCTTGTAAAAGAACAAATAACCGCTCGAATCTCCCAGTTGCTTCGCGGTTTATTTGTCCGAATACAATTTGGTCAAGACTGCGAGGAACAAACACAAAATAGATAAATAAGATAAATATTGCTAGAACACCGAGTAAAAAATATTTTTTTAATTCTCGCGATCGCTGTACTCTTGACTCTTCAGAGTAGCTCATAGCCAAAGCCAGAAAAGAAAAATTTAATAAGTTAGGTAAAAATAGTAACACGGAAAAGCCAAATAAGAGAGCTTGTACTATTGGCTTCCATTTCCACTGCTTTTGACAGACCCCTAAATAAAAGAATACAATTAGAAAATTGTTTGCCATTTGTCTAATTGCTAGAAATCGAAAATCCTGAAACATCAGTTCGTGAAATGTCAGGTAAAATAAAATGGCAAGAATGGCGGCTGAAGAATTATCTCGTAACTTTTTACAAGTTAAATAAAAGGGAACGACGGCAAAGCAATTTAAAGCAAGAAATAACAGCCGTACCCAATACATATTTCCGGTTAATTTCAAGACGATGCCACTGTATAGCGGTAACAGCGGCAGATGCCAAAGCGGAAAATCTTTGTGGGGGGCGAGTCCTTCCAACATCAATCGACCCGCTTCTGCATAAACTCCTTCGTCAGTAAATGGAAACGCTGCTAAATGTAAGTAACGGGCTTGTAGGTAGAAGAAAAAGCTGGCAATGCAAATTACTGGCAGAATATGATACCAGCCATAACTAGAGCTGCGATCGCGTAAATCTTCCTTATTTCTTCTAAACCTGAGATTTTGTGGCAAGTGTAGACAGAAATTTAAGTTAGTAGTATCGGCATACAGTAGATTCTACTGCTAGGAGCGAGAATTTGCGATCGCATATCGTATCTATATTTCGTGCCTTTTGAATTTTCGACTACGGCAAAAGAGATCCCCCAACCCCCCTTAAAAAGGGGGGCTTTTGTTTGTGGCGTTGGCAGGGGGGCGATTTGTTCACACCGTCGGAAGGGGGCTTTTGTTCATACTGTCAGAAGCGGACTTTTGTTCCTAGTGTCGAAAGAGGGGCTTTTGTTCCTCCCTTGGAAAGGGGGGCTAGGGGGATCTGAGTCTATGGCTTGAGAAAATTAATGATTCTTTGTATAAACTGAGCGATCGCTTATTCCCAACCGCTTTCCTTACCAGCTAACTCCATTTTCACAGTGCGACCGCCATAGTTTTGCTATTTGTCTTGTAACGTAGCTCAATTTCAGCAAAATTTAACTCTTCATCAGAGGACACCTCGATCGCCCCGAGTAAGAGGGATTAGGGCGATATTTGCGATCGCCATTACAAGTTTAATAAGTATAAATACTCTAGCTTTGGGACTCGGCGATCGCGATCGTTTCCACAAACAAGTTTATTTGTATTTTGTAACTATTTATATAAAATAAAAACACAAAATTGTTTTAGTAGGATAATTTAAGCTTAAATAGAGTTTTCGGAAGATATTAGAGAAAATATTACTTTTTTAGCTCAGAAATACTGATTTACTCTCTTTTTTATCTGAAGATGCCCTTTCATTTCCCTTGCCCTTGCCAGATAATGACAAGTAATCGAACCAAAAACGGCGATCGGCAAGCTAGTACAGCACGACAGAAATAAATCATCAATAAGGAAAAGTACCAAATGCCCACAACATAGGGCTTTTGATTTTTAACTTTTGACTTTTGACTTCGTGTACTTCTTGAGCCAGAGCCATAACAAAACAACGATAGGAGCCAACCCAACGTGAAACTTGCAGTCTACGGAAAAGGTGGCATCGGTAAATCTACAACGAGCTGTAACATTTCTGTCGCTCTTGCCAAGCGCGGTAAAAAGGTTTTACAAATCGGGTGCGATCCAAAGCACGATAGTACCTTTACCCTGACAGGATTTTTAATTCCCACCATTATCGATACGCTTCAGTCAAAAGACTATCACTACGAAGATGTCTGGGCTGAGGACGTGATTTATAAAGGCTACGGTGGCGTAGATTGCGTTGAAGCAGGGGGACCACCAGCGGGTGCAGGTTGCGGTGGTTACGTCGTTGGCGAGACAGTCAAGCTGTTAAAAGAACTCAACGCCTTTGACGAATACGACGTGATTCTATTTGACGTATTGGGTGACGTGGTATGTGGTGGCTTTGCTGCTCCATTAAACTACGCTGACTACTGCATGATTGTCACCGATAACGGTTTTGATGCCTTGTTTGCAGCCAACCGCATTGCTGCTTCTGTGAGAGAAAAAGCACGCACCCACCCCCTACGATTGGCAGGATTGATCGGCAATCGTACCGCTAAACGCGACCTGATCGATAAATATATCGAATCCGTACCCATGCCCGTATTAGAAGTATTGCCGCTCATCGAAGATATTCGCGTTTCTCGCGTCAAAGGCAAGACTTTGTTTGAAATGGCTGAGTCCGATCCTTCCCTAAATTACGTCTGCGATTACTATCTCAACGTCGCCGACCAAATTTTGGCGCGTCCAGAAGGAGTTGTGCCAAATGACTCGCCAGATCGTGAATTATTTGCCCTGTTGTCTGATTTTTACCTCAATCCCACCAAACCACCTGTTCCAACTCCAGAAGAAGAACTAGACTTGATGATGGTTTGATCGGTCTAGTATTTTTGGATGAGGTGTAAAGTAGATGGCATTTTTCACAGACTTAACGGCATCTTTAAAACAAAAGTGGGTGCAATTCTTTCATGCCAATCATGCTTGGATTGCTAAGCAAATGGAAGTAGAATACGTCACCACGCCCGATGGTGGAAGGCGACCATCTTCTAACCTCATCCTGGGAGTTGTGAGCGCGCTGGAACCGCAATTAGCGGAATTAATGATTCCTTTTACTAAACTCAATCCCGATCTCAATGCTTTGATTGACGTTCTGGAGTTAAATTTTGACCCAGAAAAGATGCAAAGCGATCGCCCGCACAATCCGATGGGAAACCCCCATCCCTCTAATCCTGACACGCAAATGGATGCGCTCATGGGTATGATGGACGATCGCGCCGAAAGCGAACTAGATGCATTATCTACGGGTGATGTCCCTCCTACAACAGCGCAGGCAACTGGGCAAACACCTGACGCAAAAAAAAATTTTAGTCAGTCTGACTTCGGCGATATCTGGGCGGACGAACAGTCTGCGAGTTCTAACCGTCCTAGAGAAGGTAAAACTGGCAACGACGAGATTTCACGTTTATTTCCTGAATTTTAATTGGGGAGTCGGGAGTCGGGAGTCGGGAGTCGGGGAATTTTAGATATTGAATGAATCTTTCCTCCGTTGTCTCCCTTGTCCTCCTTGTCTCCCGTGTCTCTCGGCTCCCCATTCATCCTTTAAATCAGAAGGGGAGAACACCGATTTATGACTTTGGCACAACCGGAAGCACTCAATTTTGAATGCGAAACTGGCAATTATCATACGTTTTGTCCGATTAGTTGCGTCGCATGGCTTTACCAAAAAATTGAAGATAGTTTCTTTTTGGTAATTGGGACGAAGACCTGCGGCTATTTCTTGCAAAATGCTATGGGGGTGATGATTTTTGCCGAACCTCGCTATGCGATGGCAGAACTAGAAGAAGGGGATATTTCCGCCCAGTTGAACGATTATGAGGAGTTAAAGCGATTGTGCGAGCAAATTAAGCGCGATCGCAACCCCAGCGTGATTGTTTGGATCGGCACTTGTACCACCGAAATCATCAAAATGGACTTGGAAGGCTTAGCACCCAAGTTAGAATCCGAGATCGGTATCCCCATCGTAGTAGCGCGGGCAAATGGCTTAGACTACGCCTTTACCCAAGGGGAAGATACAGTTCTAGCAGCAATGGCAGCCCGTTGTCCGAATGAAGCACCTGTAGCCGAGACTGAGAAAAACGAACGCAACGCGATTCAAAAACTGCTCCACTTTGGGAAGAAAAAAGAAGAACTTGCCCAAGAAGAATCTGAGTATGTCAATCATCCGCCACTAGTATTATTTGGTTCTCTCCCCGATCCGGTTGTTACCCAACTTACCTTGGAATTAAAAAAACAGGGGATCAAAGTTTCTGGCTGGCTACCTGCCAAGCGTTACACCGAACTACCAGTTCTAGAAGAAGGGTATTATGTCGTTGGTGTCAACCCCTTCTTATCGCGGACGGCAACAACTTTAATGCGTCGTCGCAAGTGCAAACTCATCGGCGCACCCTTTCCAATTGGTCCCGATGGCACTCGCGCTTGGGTTGAAAAAATTTGCTCTGTATTTGGCATCACTCCCAAAGGGTTAGACGAACGAGAAGCTCAAATTTGGGCAAATTTAGAAGATTACGTGCAATTGATTCGCGGTAAATCTGCCTTCTTCATGGGAGATAATTTACTCGAAATCTCTTTGGCAAGATTCCTGATTCGCTGTGGCATGACCGTACCCGAAATCGGCATTCCATATATGGATAAACGCTACCAAGCGGCTGAATTGGCAATGCTAGAAAAAACTTGTCAAGAAATGGGCGTACCCTTACCTAAAATTGTTGAGAAGCCGGACAACTACAACCAAGTCCAGCGGATTTATGAGTTGAAGCCTGATTTGGTAATTACAGGTATGGCACATGCTAACCCCTAGAAGCACGGGGAATCAATACCAAGTGGTCTGTAGAGTTCACATTTGCGCAAATTCACGGCTTTACCAACGCCCGCGATATTCTCGAATTGGTAACTCGACCCCTACGCCGCAATAACAACCTCAAAGACTTGGGTTGGGACAAGTTAGTCAAAGAAGAAGCCAAAATCTAGCACAAAAGTCAAAAGTTAAAAGTTAAAAGTCAAAAGGCAAGCATTTGTAGGGGCGGGTTTTTAGAAGAGATCTGTTCTAGAACCGAGCATTCTGCCTTAAACCCGTCCGTACATCAGTCAAAAGTCAAAATGCCTAAATAAGGTCAGAGCTAGCATTTTAGCTGTCAAGTTAGGCAACTTACAAAAAGTAGAGATGTGTTATGCAACGTCTCTACTTTTTATTTTTTACTCTTATACAGCAATACGGTTCAGTTAAAAGCGATCGATCCTCGAAGATCCCCCCAACCCCCCTTAAAAAGGGAGACATTATTCTACCTGTTGTTAGGTGGCTAGGGGGGATTGTCTTATCTGAATGGGACAGCTTATGGTTGTTGTCCCATAGCAGTTTTGACACTCTATTTTTTGATAACTTATGGGCGATACAAGATTCGAACTTGTAACATCCTGCTTGTAAGGCAGGCGCTCTACCGTTGAGCTAATCGCCCGTGTAGCCGTTTTTCTCACGGATGTTTATCATAGCAAACATCTACGATTTAGATCCAGCTTTTCCAAAAATTTTTTGTTTGCCACAAACCATTCTCCCTTGTCTCCCTTGTCCCCCTTGTCTCCCTTGTCCCCCTTGTCTCCCTTGTCCCCCTTGTCTCCCTTGTCTCCCTTGTCTCCCTTGTCCCCTTGTCCCCCTTGTCCCCCTTGTCCCCCTTGTTCCAATTACGAATAATTAACCCAAAACAAGCCCATGCCCTCTGGTCAAACACACGATCGCATCACTCTCTGGAGTTTACCTGTAGTTGCCGGGATCGCCTTCGGACAAACTCAGAGCGGCAATATTACATTAATCTTATCAGGGGCATATTTATTCAGCGGGCTGATGTTTGGTCCCGACTTGGATCTCTACTCTCGACAGTACCAGCGTTGGGGTTACGCGCGCTGGATTTGGATACCTTATCAAAAAACCGTCAAGCACCGTTCCATACTGTCTCACGGATTCGCGATCGGCACGATCCTACGCCTCATCTACCTTGCTATCTGGTTAAGTATTTTAGGACTTTTCTTTTTGGGAATTGCTCAATTTGTGTGGAATGTGGGATGGCACTGGCAGACCTGGTGGGAAACGGTCAAGCGATCGCTAACTCACCATACCACTGAATGGATCGCGCTCTGTCTCGGACTAGAATTAGGAGCGATGAGCCACGTTATTAGCGATTGGAGCCATTCTACCTATAAACGCCAGCAGAAACAAAAAAGCCGCAATACTCCACCGCGACGTGGCAAAATAGTCAGAAAAAAGGAGACAGGAGATAGAAGAGAGCTGAGGGAGCCCAGGGAGCTGAGGAAGCTGAGGGAGCAAAGGAAAAGTCGTAAGTCGTAATTTGCTCACCAACTACCAACTACCAACTACCAACTACCAACTACCAACTACCAATGACAAAAGAGCGAATTCTCGCCGCCTTACAAGATCTAATTAATGTAGTAGCCAAATTACGATCGCCTGATGGTGGTTGTCCTTGGGATTTAGTCCAAACACCAGAAACATTAATTCCCTACGTTACTGAAGAAGCTTATGAGGTCGTTGACGCGATTCGGAGTGGAGATAAAAATGCGATCGCGGAAGAACTAGGAGATTTACTATTACAAGTCGTTCTGCAAGCCCAAATTGCTTCAGAAGTGGGTGATTTTAGTTTGGCAGAAGTTGCTCAAGGCATTACCCAAAAACTAATTCGCCGCCATCCTCACGTCTTTGGCAATGTCACTGTAGAAAACGTCGAACAAGTGCGGCAAAATTGGGAAGCAATCAAAGCTGCGGAAAAAGGTGAATCGCCAATTGCAGCAGAAAAACTGACCAATAAACTTTTACGATATGCTCGAACACTCCCACCCCTCACCGCCGGAATGAAGATTTCGCGCAAAGCTGCGGCAGTCGGTTTTGAATGGGACAATGTAGAAGGAGTCTGGGAAAAATTTAACGAAGAATTGGCAGAATTTCAACAGGCGATCGCCCATGAATCTCCTGCAAGGCAACAAGAAGAACTGGGAGATTTGCTATTTGTCATTATTAATTTAGCGCGGTGGTACGATCTCGATCCTGATGCTGCCTTACAAGGTACAAATCAGCGTTTTATTCAGCGCTTATCTCAAGTCGAAACATTAGCAGGTCGTCCCCTAACAGATTACTCTTTAGAAGAATTAGAAGCTCTCTGGCAGCGTGCTAAAGCCCAGTTAAAGCAATCAGATAAACTGCCGTAATGCTGCTATTTGTACTGTTATAATCCCAGATCGACAGCAATTCGATGAGCGCAGGCAAACCCCGAAAACGCAACTGCATTCAATCCTTGCCCTGGAAATGTACTATCGCCGACGCAATACAACCCAGGTACAGCCGTGCGATTAAATGGCATTCCTAACAATCCCAATAACTTACGCTGAGGTATGGGTCCATACGTCCCGTCATCTCGTCCTAAAAAGCGACGATGGGTGCGAGGCGTGCCTACCTCCATATAGTCTAAACCTGCATCTAGACCAGGAAAAATCTTTTCGAGGCGATCGATTACACGTCCGGCTGCATCTTCTTTCTTCTGTTCGTACTGAGTAGGCGATAATCCTTGCCAATCCTCTATCCAGCTAGGAGTAAAAGTGTGGACGATATGATATCCATCAGGTGCTAACTGAGGATCTAGTAAAGTTGGAATCGAAACAAAAATCGTTCCTTCTGCTGCCTCCATCTTGTCCCAATCTTCTAATAAAACGTGATGGCATTCGGTTCCTGGTGCTAACACATCTGCTTTAACTCCCAAGTGCAAATTGAGAAAACCAGGAGATTTTTGATATCTTTGCTGCCATTTCTGTTCCGAGGGAGGCATTTTCTCGGCTGGCAGTAATTTTTCAAATGTATCCCAACGAGTCGCATTAGAAACAACGCGCTTGGCACGATAGACTTCTCCTGATGTCAGTTGTACGCCTACAGCCCGTCCGTTTTCAGTCAGAATATTTGTCACTCTCGCTTCATACTGAATTTTCCCGCCAGCCTTTTCTAACCCCTCTACTAATTTCAGCGCAATTTGACCCACACCCCCTTTGGGGTAATTAATCCCGCCATAGTGTCTGTCTGAAAACACCATCCCTGCATTAATCATCGGTGTCATGTTGGCAGGAACGACCGACCAGATGTAACACTCTATGTCAATAAACTGCAACAGTTGCGGGTCTTTAATATAACGTCGTGCCACATCGCCAACATTTTGAGGCAAATACTTGGCTAACCCCAGACAAGAAAAAGGATGCTGAAAGAAAACTCGCGTCAAATACCGAGGTTCTTCTAACGACAGCAAGTCCATACTGTTGAGACAGTTGAAAACTTTCCAGCATTCGTTGTAAAATTTGCGGATGCCTTGGCGTTCGTGGGGAAAATAGGCTGTCAGTTCTTGCAAAAACTTCTCATAATTGCGGTGAACTTTTAAGTCTAAACCTTTGGGTAAATGATATTGAACTTGCACGGGATCGGGAGTTGTCTCCAGGCTCACATCAACTGCGGCTAAGGCTTTAGTTAATAAGTTAGTCGTTCCTTGCGTGCCGAAGCCAAAAATCATTGATGCCCCAACATCAAAACGGTAGCCTTCTCGCTCGAAGTATCCTGCACTACCACCAGGAATCAAGTAGCGTTCTAATACTAAGACTTTAGCGCCTTTGGCTGCTAGTTGAGTTGCTGTCACCAATCCCCCAATGCCCGAGCCGATGATGATGGCATCAAATGAGGAGTGAGGAGTGAGGGGTGAGGAGTAAGGGTTAGAGGCAGGTAGAACAGCAGGCATGGGGTTAGCACTTTAAAAGTCTTTACTGAATTTATAGTGTACCTTTTCTTCCTCTCGCTCCTCGCTCCTCACCCCTAAAAAAATAGGGATTAGCCGCACTTGCTGACCAATCCCGTCTGCCGATCCTTAAAGAGAGGAGAACACTTGAGAAACAATATAAACTTGATTGAGAATAAATGTCAATACTAATGAAAGAGATTCTCAACTATTGCCAAGATGACCTACCTGATGTAAGGGAGAGTAATTTCGCGTGTCTACCCGTTAGCAAAATTTTGTGTCTCTACAGAGTATGATGATTCAACAATTGCATCACCTTGCCTTCTAGAGATTCATGACATTGCAACTGCGCGTTTACGTTCCTCCCCACCCATTAATTCAGCATTGGTTGGGTGTTGCTCGCGATGCTGATACCCCTTCTGTGCTATTTAAAAGCGCAATGACAGAACTAGGACGATGGTTGACCTACGAAGCAGTACGCGAATGGTTGCCAACAGAGGAATTAACCGTGCAAACGCCTCTAGCTACTTGTCCGGCAACAATGATTAATCCTACAGTGCCGATCGCGATCGTCCCAATTTTACGAGCGGGCTTAGCATTGCTAGAGTCAGCGCAAACTGTATTACCTTTAGCATCGATTTACCATCTCGGTTTGGTGCGTAATGAAGAAACGCTGGAAGCAAGTTGCTATCTGAATAAATTACCAGCTCAGTTTCCACCTGGGACGCGGGTGTTGATTACCGAACCGATGTTAGCAACGGGAGGTTCGATTATGATGACAATGAGCGAACTAACCAAACGGGGAGTCGATCCGGCGCTAACACGAATTATTTCCATTGTTGCCGCTCCCCCAGCTTTACAAAAATTAAGTGTGGCGTATCCCGGCTTAGTTGTATACACGGCAACCATTGACGAGGGAGTGAATAGCCAAGGCTTTATCGTGCCAGGATTGGGAGACGCGGGCGATCGCACCTTCGGTACATAAGGTTCAGCACATAAGGTAAGATGCAGCTGGGATCGTATTCTTTGGGATGGTGAGATTGTGAGTCAGCGTGATGGATTTAGCACTGGATTTATCGCCGGGACGATTGTAGGAGGTGTGTTAGGAGGTGCGATCGGCGCACTGCTAGTTACCCAAAGATCGTCAGAACAAGCAGCCGATCCAGATCGACGCAATGCCAATCTAGCCGGATCTAACAACAGGCGATCGCGGCGACAATTTAAAGCTGCTTCGGAACAAAGTATCGAAATTGCCCGCCGCAGCTTAGAAGATAAAATTGCCCAGTTGAATGAGACAATTGACGAAGTACGCTTGACGTTAGGACAAGTCAATGGGGAACGAGTAGGGGATTCCGAGCGCGTCCCGCACCGAGAAGAAGACATCGCGCCCTAGAATAGTATTATTCTATTCAGGTTGCGGATACTAACAGATGATGTCACCCTCAACCAGTTCTCTCCTTTGCTAGTCGCAAAGATCGGTTAGATTGAAAAGAATTGTGACTATTGATATTTGACAGGAAAGTTACCCATCTATGAGTTCAACCCAGCTGCTGGTAAATACACTTGCAACCTTCATCCAAATTTATTCTGTTCTCATTATTATTCGGATTTTGCTGACCTGGTTTCCCAGTATTGACTGGTACAATCAGCCTTTCGCAGCGTTGAGCCAAATCACAGACCCCTACTTAAACTTGTTTCGCTCAATTATCCCGCCTCTAGGTGGGATTGATATTTCTCCCATCTTGGCAATTCTTTTACTCAATTTGGCGGGTAGTTTGGTCGGTGGATTGAGCGGATCTCCGACAATGGGTTTTTAAGATATAACGATTCTCGTTATGATGCGATACATTCGTAGGGGCGCACAGCTGTGCGCCCCTACAGATCTTGTATTTCATCCAATTGAAAAAGGCTATAGAAGGAAATAAGCGAAGGGAACAGTTTTGCCCATTTCCTGTTCCCCGTTCCCTGTTCCCTCTTTATTTACGGATTTGGGCAGCAAAACCTGCTGCTTTAAATTGTTTCAACTGTAAAGGTAAAGGCTGATTTGCCGGAACGGAGAGTCGCATTTCAAAATCGCTAACTCCTGGTGGGATTTCGGGAATTGAACCCAGACGAGTGCGGTTTTGAATCATCGGGTCGTTATTAGCATCGTAAACTCGTCCGAAAATATCAGCATCATAAACAGTTTTATTCGTGGAATTTTCAGCTTTACCAGTGACAATAAAGCACTTTGCTGCCCTGGTGTTACCACCACTTGTCACTGCTCCTGCTGCTAGCTCGGCGGGACACTCATGATAATCAAGATTAGTTAATTTAATTTGAGTCAGGGCATGAGCAGGGGGTATATATAACCAGGGGCTAAACCAGGCGATCGCTCCCACAAAGCAAGAGAAAACTAAAGCCAGAATCCGCCGCATATTTTTAACTGTAATCTTAATCGGGACTAGAACCTCAGCTTACCCTAATCAGTGACCAGTGACCAGTTATCGGTGACCAGTGGTAATTGGTAGTTGGTAATGGGTAATTGGTTGACAGTTGACAGTTGACGGTAATTATTCTTCCTTGTCTCCCTTGTCTGCCTTGTCTCCCTTGTCTCCCTTGTCTCCCTTGTCTCCCTTGTCCCCCTTGTCTCCCTTGTCTCCCTTGTCCCCCTTGTCCCCCTTGTCCCCCTTGTCCCCCTTGTCTCCCTTGTCTCCCTTGTCTCCCTTGTCTGCCTTGTCTGCCTTGTCTGCCTTGTCTGCCTTGTCTGCCTTGTCTGCCTTGTCTCCCCCTCTCCCTTGTCTGCCTTGTCTCCCTTGTCTGCCTTGTCTCCCTTGTCTGCCTTGTCTCCCCCCGCTGCCTTGTCTCCTCACTCCTCGCCCCTCTGTAATAATTAAGAAAATAGAAATTAGCAGTAACGTGCTATTGGCTATGACTCCAGGTGAGATAGAAGCAGCCTTGCAAGCAGCGATCGCCCGCTGCGATGCCATGAATTACCCTTTGAATCCCCAGCAGCAACAAATTCTGCGGCAAGTGGTGTTGGAATCACTCTGTAAAGAAGGGTTGATAAATAGCAATCGTCAGGAGTGGCAGGAAATAAATCCTCTAGACGAATTGACTCTCGAACAACGACAAAGTTTTTTACAGTTTGTGAGGGAAAAGGAGCGACAGGAACGACCTTGGAAAGTTCAACTAATGAACGATTGGCTGCAAGAGCGAGATTCAGGCAGCGTCCAATTTATTCGCGATCGCTTTGGCTTATCTTGGCTCAATCGGATCGAACCATCTCATTTTGAAAAATATGTAGAAATTGATGACGAACCGCCAATGAAATTGAAAGTAGGCGATCGCATTGAGGTCTCTAATGCTTTGTGGGAGTGGGTTCAAGATGAAGGACCTTGCAGCCGTCAATGGTTTGTCTGTACCGTGCTTCAAGTTAACGAGGTTCGTAATGGTGAAGATATTATTACTAGTTGCATCATTCGTTTAATAAATACGGGTATGGAGTATGAAATTCAGGGAATTTATCAGTGGAATCGCTATTATTGGCGTTGGCTTCAGAGGTAATATTTTATTTCTCTTCTGAGCTTAAACCAATCGCCATTTTAAAATCGCTAAGATAGGATTTGTGAATTTGGGAAAAAGCGGTTGGCTGAAGTTGTTATTGGTTTAGATTTGGGTACGGGAGGGGTGCGAGCGATCGCAGTCGATCTCCAAGGGAAACCGATCGCGCAGACGACGAGAAGCTATCCCCTGTTAACACCACAACCTGGTTGGACTGAGCAAAACCCTGCTGATTGGGTTGCAGCTAGTCTAGAAGCCCTGTCAGATCTGACGCAAAAGCTGAACGGACACTCAGCGATCGCCCTGGGTTTATCTGGACAAATGCATGGTATGGTACCGCTCGATGCAGATGGTAAAGTGATTAGAGCGGCAATTTTGTGGAACGACCAGCGCACGGGTACAGCGGTTGATGCCATTGAAACTGCAATTGGGCGACAAGAGTTAATTCAACGCACGGGAAATCCAGCAATTACGGGATTTCAACTGCCGAAGGTGGTGTGGTTGCAGACAGCAGAACCGCAGGCATACGATCGCCTACAGCAGATTCTTTTGCCAAAAGACTATCTTGGATACGTGCTGACAGGGGAGGCAGTGACAGAGCCTTCTGACGCATCCGGTACGGGATGTTTGAATCTAGCGCGGCAATGGGATGCAGATATACTGAATGCCTTGGAGATCGATGTAGGGCTATTTCCTGCCGTAGTTGAATCCACCGCGATCGCCGGACGGTTGAAATCGGAAATAGCTAGTCGTACGGGATTACCTGCTGGATTACCTGTGGTTGCGGGTGGTGGTGACAATGCAGCGGCGGCGATTGGCTTGGGTATTTCGTCTAGTCATTTAAACCGGGGCAGTCTCAGTATCGGTACATCGGGAGTTATTTTTGTCCCGTGCGATCGCCCGGTTCCCGATCCTGAAGGGCGAGTGCATTTGTTTTGCCATGCTGACGGTGGTTATCACTTACTGGGAGTGACGCTAGCGGCTGGTGGGGCGCTGCGTTGGTACAAAGATACATTTGCCTCAAAGCTTGCCTTTACCGATTTGATGGAGATGGCAGAGCGATCGCTACCTGGTGCGCGTGGGGTGCTATTTCTACCCCATTTAGCAGGAGAACGCAGCCCCTACCTCGATCCTGATACTCGCGGGGCTTGGGTTAACCTATCGTTGGCTCATACACAGGCAGATTTGGTTCGTGCCGTTTTAGAGGGGGTTGCATTTAGCTTGCGAACGGCAATGGAGATCGTTAGTGAGATTACGCCCGTTCATCAACTCTTAGCAACGGGTGGAGGCGTGAGATCTAACACTTGGTTGCGGATTCTGGCAGACATTTTACAAGCAGAACTGATGGCTCCTTCTTCAGAAGAAGGAGCCGCTTATGGAGCTGCTATTCTAGCAATGGTAGGAGTTGGCGCGCATCCAGATTTAGAGGCGGCGTTTGAGATCCTACCCCAGGATAATAAAGTCGTACAGCCACAAGCAAACCCTGCATACGAAGCAGCATTCAAGCGATACAGCTTACTATACGAAGCCCTCAAAGCCGTTCGTTAACAGAAAATCATTGTAGGGGCGCTATTGTAGGGGTGCATAGCTATGCCCCCTATGGTATGTATTTGCGATTCATACCTGTGGTTCAATCTGGAAAAGCCACACCAGTCATTGGGTCGCGGATATACAGCCCTAAAGTGAGCGATCGCATCACTTCATCCCAAACGGGTGTTAACTGTTCTGCTTGGTCTGCCCAATAATCGAATGTAATCAAGCATTGAACGTTTGACCCTAAACCGATGCAAGTCCGCGAGAAAGCTTCGCGCGGTTCTTCCTGGGTGTCGATAAACTTAATCTCCGTCCACACAATTCTGGCAGTTTGGCGCTTAAGGGTAACAATTTCTCCCTTAGCAATAACGTCACGGCTGTCGTCTTCTACGATCTTCTTCAAGGTAGATTTTAGTGGAAACAGGCTCCAATCACGCGGTGGCAGGCGATTGAAAGACATTTCCAGACAGCAATCATCGTTGGGCGGTTTGCGATCGCGAAACTTGAACGAACTTTCTTGTGGCTCAAAAATCCAATTCTGGGGAACGTTAAAGCGAACAGCCCCCCGATCTGCGACAAAAATTTTGTAACTCGATGGTGCTTCCCAACGATGGTCGGGCTTTAGTTCAAGCGTTTCTTTGATCCACTGGAGATTGGTTTTCTTACGCTTTGCCATAGTGTTTCTGCAAATCTGCTCAAGAGATGCGATCGCTCTTTTTGCTAATGGTATCAACTAGTAAGGTGCGTTGTCGCGCCACGTATCACAGGTTGTGTTGCCAAAAGTAGTGACCGTTTGTTAGAAGTCACAATTACAATTACTTGAGAGTTTCACTAGCTTCAATATCTCTTTGCTAGGCTGTACGGCTCGATTAATGGTGAAGAATTTGTATGTCTTTCTAAAAAATACAATCCTGTTGGTGTAATTTTAAACAAAGCTATCGAGTGCAAATGACACTAGTTTAATAGTGCCAATAAAACTATATAAGCAATTGGTATATTATTACTAAATGTGAAATTATTTCAGCATAAACGAGAGAATGATTTAGAGTGAACGATAGAGAAAAGTTAAGTCGTGCCTTGACTAAGTTTTCTAATAACAATCGATCCACTATAATTTTTAAAACTGAATGTTGAGTTGAGATCTAAATATATTTTTAGATTAAAGCTCTCAACGGCTTAGAAATTACTTAGCTCTTTTCAGAACAAAGTCAAATAAACTTCGGTCAAAAATGAATACAACTTAATTAAGCTCTAATTTAATCAAAACGATATTTGTTAGTAGCTAAAGTTGAGGCTTGAGCGTATTTTCGCTTAAAAATATAAAAGTATTGACTAAACCCGTTGTTTTTTTGGCAATATTATCTGTTGCTAATTGCCGATATTTAGCTAACCTACATTACGCTAGAAGCTAAAAATAATTTAGAGCGCTCGAAAACCAAACAAAATAGTCTCTTAGCTCAGGCAATTCCTGAAGAGAATTGACAAAGACTTTTACTAAAATGATAGAGACTATCTGAACTACTAAAGCAAAATTTCAGTTATTAAAAAACTATGAAATTCAATCAAAATAAACGAACTTGAAATACAATAAGTTACGAGAAAAGTTTGGCTCGATTGGAGATATCTTTTTTATCATCGCTATAGGTTTAGCACTAGTTTCTAGCATTAAAAGAATGTGTTTACAGCATGATTTTTTTATGAAATTAGGCTGCAAATGCAAAAAACAAATATGAATTAAATAAAGGAGTGAGTTCTATTTTAGTAATGGTTTGAGCTAGCATTACTAATTTCATTCGTGCGAAGATCATTTTTAGCGAACGAGTTACAACTTTAAAAAAACGTAAGAACAAGATGAATTCTAACTGGATAGAAATAAGTAATTGAATTAGATATAAAATATTTGCTGAAACCATTGTGTAGTAACTGTAGCTATTTCAGCATAAATTTTTAATGAAATTACGACTATCCCTGAAACTGAAACGCTCTTTTTTTATGCTCTATTTTCGCAATTCTACCTTTCAATTTTCACCCAAACGTAAATTCAAGTTTAATGCGAAGCTCTTACGTTCATAAACAGCTGAATTTATTACACCTCTCGGCTGTAGGCGCGATATCCAGTAATTGACAGTAATTGAGCTGTGTCTTTTACTCATTGCCTAATTTGGTTGATTCTAAGCTCAGTTAATCAATACTACGTGACTGCCTCAGGAGGGGTACAAGTTATTAGCCATCGCTCCTAGCGAAGTTCGCTCTGTCACAGCAAACTATGTAAGCGGAGAAGAAGTCGTGAAAAAAATTCTGTTGGTGCTATCAGAGTGGGGTTATTGGGGAGAAGAACTAATTGGTCCGTTAGAGGCATGTGACGCTGCCGGATATGACATCACATTTCTAACTCCGACTGGAAAGAAGCCAACTCCATTATCAGTCAGTTGCTCGCCAGGTTACATCGATCCACCCTTGGGTAGGTCGGTGACCTCGGAAGAAATGGCTGAAAAAACGCGGCAAGTGAATGAGTCAAATCGATTAGACCGACCCAAAAATCTTGCAAGTTGGATACCTCAGCGACCTTATCCTAGCTCTCCAACTTATCTCAGAGATATGGAAGCTTACTACATGAAGCTCGATAAGATCGTTGCCGAGGAACTGGGAGAGTATGATGCTCTCGCGATCGTCGGTGGTAGTGGAGCAATGATCGATCTAGCAAATAATCAGAGACTGCACGAGCTGATTCTTGGCTTTTATAAGCTCAATAAGCCAATTGCAGCCGAGTGCTACGGTGTTGCTTGTCTGGCATTTGCACGAGACTTTAGAGAGAAAAGGAGCTTGATCTGGGGCAAGCACGTCACGGGTCATCCCATTGACTATGATTACTTAGATGGTACGGGCTTTGAAGGTTTTCATGGGATTGATGGCTCTAATAGAGGATTTGGAGATGGATACATTAACTTTGGTCCTCCCTTCTACCCACTAGAGTTCATCCTTCGCGATGCTGTGGGATTGGATGGTGCTTTTATTGGTAATGTAGGACATCAGACATCGGTTCTTGTTGACTATCCCTTCATCACCAGTCGCTCAACTGCATCTTCTCGCGAGTGCGGTCGCATCTTGGTGCAAGTGTTGGAGAAGGGACTGACTCGCTACGGTTGGTAGCGGTGAGGAAAACGCTGAAAAAGCTATAGGTTCTGCACAAGGCGGAATTGATGATTAATAAAACTGGACGTTTTGCAATTCTGGAGCAATTTCTGGCAGATGGCATCCGTTACATATTTGGTAACCCCGGTACAGTTGAACAGGGTTTTCTTGATGCCCTTTGGGAATACCCAGATCTGAAATACATTTTGACGCTGCAAGAGACTGTTGCAGTGATGGCAGCTGATGGTTACGCACGAGCAACTCGGAAGCCAACAGTCGTGCAGATACACAGCACTCCTGGTTTAGGGAATGCGATCGGAGCGCTTTACCAGGCAAAGCGGGGTCACTCTCCACTAGTGGTTATCGGTGGAGATGCTGGAATCAAGTATCAAGCAATGGACGCTCAAATGGCAGGCGATCTAGTGGCTTTCGCTAAGCCTGTTACCAAATGGTCAACGATGGTAATGGAACCATCCTCGCTCCTACGGGTGCTGCGGCGGGCGATCAAGATTGCAACCACTCCTCCAACCGGACCAGTGTATGTTTGCTTGCCACAGGATGTTTTGGATGCTCCTGCGGTTGAGGAAGTAAGACCAACTTCGTTTCCCTCCACCAAAGTCATGCCAGATGAAGCAACGCTCAAGACTGGAGCCACAATGCTAGCAGCGGCTCAAAAGCCGATGATTTTTGTGGGAGATGGAGTTGCTTTTTCTGGGGCGCAGGATGAACTGGCTCGCGTTGCCGAACTCTTAGGTGCAGAGGTATGGGAAGCAGATGCTGGTGAGTTGAACATGAGCCATGCCCATCCCCTGTATCAGGGTGCAACAGGACATATGTTTGGCGATCGCAGCTTGCCGATTACGTCTAAGGGAGATGTCAATTTAGTTTGTGGCACTTACCTTTTGCCAGAGGTTTTCCCTGAAAGGGGTAATATCTTTGCTCCTGGTGCAAAGGCGATCCACATCGATCTCAATGCCTATGAGATTGCTAAAAATCACCCTGTCGATCTTGGGATAGTCAGCGATCCTCAACTGACCATTGCGAAGCTGGCGAATATTCTTGAAGCAATCATGACAACAGAACAGAAAGAATCTGCTAAGGCTCGAACTACTGAAATTACTCAAGCTAAAATAGCCAAACATGAAAGTGAGTTGGCACGCGATCGCGCTGTATGGGATGCCGTACCTCTGCATTTATCTCGGTTTATGGCAGAACTGGCAACTCAATTACCAGAAGATGCCATTATCTTTGATGAAGCTTTAACTAACTCCCCTGCGGTTACACGCTATAGACCGACAACGAAAGCAGGACACTACTTCCTGACTCGTGGTGGTTCCTTGGGTGTAGGAATACCTGGGGCGATCGGTGTAAAACTTGCTAACCCCGATAAGACCGTCATTGGGTTAACAGGTGACGGTGGGGCTATGTATACTATTCAGGCTCTTTGGTCAGCCGCTCGCCATAACGTAGATGCTAAGTTCATCGTCTGTAATAACAGGTCTTACCGAATCTTACAGTTGAATATCCAAGCTTACTGGAAGGAGCAGGGTATTGCAGAGCATGATTTTCCCTTGTGCTTTGATTTATCTAAGCCAACCATTCGCTTTGACGAAATAGCACGTTCAATGGGAGTTGCAGCAGTCCGAGTCGAGCAGCCAGAAGAGATTGCCCCCGCCATCAAACAAGCTTTATCCCATCAAGGACCATTTTTAATTGAGCTGATCTTAGAAGGTAACGTTCATCCAAATGCGATCGGCGTTAGGTGTGGGCAGTAAGATTTGTCGTACTAGGAAGAGAGATTTTATGCATCAAGAGGCGGACTATCAAAGCAGGCGACAACAGAAAACTACAAGACGAAGAATGTTGCTTGTAACCGGAGCTGGACTCTCAGCACTAGTTTTGAGTAGTTTTAATCCCTTGCAACTCTCTGCCCAGACTCCTAAGAGAGCCCTGTCATCCAACGATATCTTGGCGATTCAGCAGCTCAATAGCAACTATTTCTATACTCTTGATGCCCTCAAAGAAGGCAATAACGCTGTTAAATGGGCAGATACATTCACGCCTGATGGTATATTCTCGCTAACGAGCGCGGATGGGACAGTTATAGTACAGGCGACAGGGACGCAGGAGTTAATCAATACTTACAATGCCTTTCCTGACGTGCAAACTACTCGGCACTGGAACAATAACCTCCTGATCGAACCTGATTTTGGAGGTGCTAAAGGAGGATGTTATGTCATCGCCATGAATATCCAGAGTATTCCCGCCACAATCGTTAGAACTGGATTATACGAAGATCGATTAGTGAAATTTGGCGAAAATTGGAAGTTTCAAGCTCGAACTCTCATCCTCGATCCTAACGTCCCTGCACCAACGATGAACTATATTCAATAACTTTAGAAATAACTTTCAAGACAAACAACTTTACCGATCGCTACAACTAACGCACTACTCCTAACTTCATAAGGTTTCATATGATCCATCAACTTATATTTGCCCACCCTAAGCCAGGTATGACTGAGAAAGAGTTCCAGGATTACTGGGTCAATTTTCATGCAGTTTACTATGCCAGTAAGATTTCTCAGATCAAGCGTTACTTGGTTGATACCCGCATCCCATTTGGTCAAGAGCCAGAAGACCCTCTTTTTAGTGGTGTAGCGGAAATATGGCTAGAGAACGAGGAAGAGCAACTAGCATCTCTTCAGTCAAAGGAGTTTTTAGCAGGAGCGCGGCTGGATGAGCCTAACTGGGCAGCTTTCTGGCGCACTATGGTACTAGATACAACAGCTCACGTCCTGATGGAAGGCGAACCTTTGAAAAAAGATTCAACTTTGGTTAAAATTTTTGCTCTAGTCAAGCGTAAGGCTGGGATGCCGCTGGAGGAATTTCGTCAATACAGTTTGGAGGTTCATGCGCCCAAGGATTTGAAACTTCCAGGTCTGCGGCGTTACCTTCAGTGTCACGTGCGCGATAGTTTCTACGCTATTGGAGAATCAATCCTCGACTGTGTTTCACAGTTGTGGTTTGATGACATTCAGTCACTAGAAAAAGCTTTGAACTCGCCGCAAGGCAAAGAATCTGAGTGGGATTTAGCTAATTTTGTCGAGCCTAAATATGCTCATACCTTTGTCGCAAAAGAACATTGGATTATTGGTCCAGAATTCCGCTAGCGATCTAGAGCATGGTATTCGATTTGGATAAAAATCATGACAGATAAAAGTGAAGGTCTTCTAGCTACTGTGAAGCATCTCGGAGTTTCTATTGCAGTGTCGAATCTGGAAGCAACAGCTAGGTGGTACAAAGAGCAATTAGGTTTCGAGGAAGTCCTAAGAAGAGAGTTTCCAGAATTTGGCACTCGGATTGTATTTATTGAGACAAACGGTGTCAGAATCGAATTGATCGAGGATAAGAATTGGCATCCTATAAATCGTCCAGATCCGCCGCAACACACTTCAATTCAAGGTGTCAGCCAGATTACTTTCAAGGTTGATGATATTCAAGCAGCGATCGCACGGGTCAAAAGCCGACCGATCAAAATTGCTTGGGATCTCGTTATTGTCAAGGATATCGGTTTTAAAGAATTTTTTATCAGAGACAACGAAGGTAATATCATTCAATTTCTAGAAACGTTTGAACCCATACGTTAAGCGGCTATCAAGATGCGCCAAAATCATTGAGGCACAAATCATGACTGATATCAAAGCAATTGTAATCGGCAGTGGTTTCGGTGGAGCAGTAGCTGCCTTACGCTTAGGACGAGCAGGAGTTGAAACTCTTGTTTTAGAGAGGGGACGGCGCTGGACAATTGAAGATCCTACTAAAAATGCAACTTTTGCAACATTTAGAAATCCAGATAGACGAGCAGAGTGGCTGAATACAGTCACAAAAACTCCAGGTTATGAAGGAATTCCGATTGAAAAATACACCGGGGTACTCGAAATTTTAGAAAGAGGAGACTACAAGTTTTTAGTCGGGTGTGGTGTGGGTGGTGGTTCTTTGGCATATGGGGGAATTTTAATTCAACCACCGCAGGAACTATTCGAGCAGGTGTTTCCTAGCTCCATTAACTATGACGAAATGGATGCTGTTTATTTTCCCCGAGTCCACTCTATTATTGGCAGCGCCCCTATTCCAGATGATGTTCTAGAAAGTGAATATTATCTGGGATTAAAGGTATTGGAACAACACGCTCTCAAGGCAGGATTCCCTTATGTCGAATCTACCAATTGTGGCTTAATCAACGGAGTTAATCGATTTCCAATGGGAATTGATTGGGATATTGTCCGAGAAGAAATGGTAGGAAAAAGAGTGCCATCTGTGATTGCAGCTGAGTTTTGGTTTGGCAATAACAGTGGTGGTAAAAAAACACTGGATCGAAACTACCTGAAGTTAGCTGAGGAAACGGCTGCCGTTGAAATTCGCACTCATCATGTTGTCACCAAAGTTGCGGAAAGACCGGAAGGTGGTTATGCAGTTGTAGTAGACATAATTAACGACTCTGGTGAAGTTATTAACCAACAAACTTTAACTTGTGAGTACCTGTTTATGGCTGCTGGGGTCATGGGGACTTGCGAACTCCTAATCAAAGCTAAAGCTAAGGGAGATTTACCAAAAATCAACGATCGCATAGGACAGGGATTTGGCAACGATGGCGATACCTATGCCTTTCGCACCAATCTGTCAGAAACTACCAACCCGCATTTAGGCGGTCCAGGTGCGATCGCTGTTCTCAATTATGACAATCCCATCTTTCCCTGTGTGATGATGCGAGCGCCATTACCGAGATTTGAACGAGATTTTCCGAATAAAAATGTCATTGGTAGCTTTGTCTTTGCTATGACCCCTTATCGAGGCAACTTTAGCTACGACCCAGCTTCAGATACAGTCCAATTAAATTTTGCCAGCGACCCCAAAGCCAAAGAAGCTGCTAAGTATTTAGCCGAACTGCTGAGCGAGAAAAATGGTGGCGAAGTGCCTCCGATTGCCTCTCAGACGACTGGTCATCAACTGGGAGGAGCCTGTATGGGTCAAGTTTGCGATGACTGCGGGCGCGTGGAAGGGCATTCACACCTATATGTTGTCGATGGTGCTTTAATTCCAGGGTCTAGTACCTGTGTCAATCCGGCACTAACAATCGCGGCGATCGCCGAGCGTTGTCTAGAGCGGATTTTGGCTGAGGATATTCAACATTCATGACTTTTGGGGAGGTCAATCATGAGCCAGGAAGAAACACAGAAAGTCGCCGAAAAGTGGTTCAACGCGCTAGATCTAGCTGACTATGAAACCGCAATGAGTTGTCTGGCAGACGATATCGAGTGGATCAATCTCCAACCAGTTAAGGGTGTCAGCGATATCATTCCCTGGATTGGTACGTCTCACGGTGTTGCTGAGGTGACAAAATCTTTTCAAGTCCGCGATCGCATAGCTGAGGTTAAGGTTTTTAAACCTGTCGAGCTAGTCGTGCAAGGCGATCGGGCATTTGGCACCGTGCATGACATGACAACAATTAAAGCAACTGGACTCACCTTCGACATCACTTTTGCTACCTGGATGCAGATTCAAGATGGGAAAATTGTGAAATGGAAATCTTACTGCGACCCGTCCCCGATCGTTGCAGCATTTCGGGGAGATTCAAAGGCTCGTTTAATCGAAGCTGTAGAAAATGAGGATCTAGAGGCAGCTACAAGTCTCCTACAACAGGGAGCCGATCCTAATACCCGCAATCCAGAAAACGGATTGACTGTATTAATGACCGCCGCCTGTCACGCCAATGTTGCAATGGTGAAATTATTGCTCGATGCTGGTGCAGACGTTCTAACTACCGATCGTAAAACTGGGGCAACTCCCTTACATAAAGCTTGCCAGGGCGGTAGTGTAGAAGTCGCTCGGCTGCTTTTAGATGCCGGAGCATTTATTGACGCTGTTACGCCGACAATGGGTCATACTCCAATTATGGATGCCCTGTGGTACAAGTGGTTGGAATTGGTGAAGTTACTCGTCGAACGAGGGGCAAACCTCAATTTGAGTACTCACTATGGCTTTACGCTAGACGATCACCTTAACTTTGAACTCAACGTCAACCAAGGCGAAGAAAAGCAGAAATTTATTGTCATTAAACAAATCGTTGATGCGGGTAGAAAAGCTGCACGAGAAAGTATTGAATCTCAACAAGTCATGGCAGCAACCGATCGAGGAAATCTGGATGCAGTTAAGCAGTTAATCGAGAATAAGGCTGATGTCAATACTGTTTATCCTCACATAAATTCCTTTCTCGATGGACATACTCCTCTTTTAGTTGCTGCCCGCGATGGGCATACAGAAATCGTCAGGGAACTCTTGAAAGCAGGTGCGAAAGTCAGGGTCGAAGACTGGGTATTTAAGGGGTCTCCTATCCATAAAGCAACTTATAACGGTAATCCTGAAATTTTGAAAATGCTGGTGGAACACCCCGATATCGATCTGGACGTGCAGGGACCGATCAATGGTTACACGCCCCTTCACGATGCTCTTTGGCATGGATATAACGAATGTGCTGAAATTCTGATTAATGCGAATGCCCGATTAGATTTGAAAGGACATGATGGCAAAACACCTTTGGATATTTCTATTGACGTATATGGTTCAGATGGTGAAATCCCAAAATTGATTCGCTCAAAAATGATATGAACGGAAGCTTCATTGAGGACGACTTTAGACTGTAGGAAATGGATTATGTTGGTTTCTCATTTGTACCAGTCGGGATCTCGGCATCACTTTTCTAAAGGGGTACTAAAAAACCGGGAAGAAACAGCAAAACTGCAAGGAAAAAAAATTGGTATTCTGATTGAAAGTGACTTCTACGAACATGAAATTTGGTATTACCATTACCGCTTTGCAGAAGAAGGTGCTGAAACTCATCTCCTCACCCGCTTGTGGGGGCAACAGTTTTTAACTTTTCAAGGACATGAATATCATGCACCGCTGGATTGTCATGAAAGTTTTGAGGATATAGACGATCGCGAACTCAATACTTATGCTGCTATCATTGTACCATCTGCCTTTGTAGCTGACCGTCTCAGGTATACAGAAGATCTAAGCCAACTTCCACCAGCTACTGGATTTCTGAAGCAAGCTTTTGCCAATCAAAACATTTTGAAAGGAATTATTTGTCATGGTATGTGGCTAGTTGCACCTGTGCCAGAACTAGTACGCGATCGCCACGTGACTTGCCACAACAATTTGCATGGTGATGTTGTGAATATGGGTGCTATCTACACCGATCGAGATGTGGTTGTGGATGGAGATTTAGTCACAGGACGTAGCGGCGCTCATTGTCACTTATTTGCCCAGAAAATCATTGAAATACTGGCTGTAAGATAAACATTAAATAATAGAGGAAGTGGGGTATGGCGCTAATAGTATATCCGCCCAAAACTGCATATAAAATAGAGAAGGGACACCCACATCCTTTGGGAGCAATTCCAGATGAAAATGGGGTAAACTTCTCGATTTTTTCAGAACATGCTACAGGTATAGAACTATTGTTGTTTGACGAACATGATGACCCAGAACCCATCCAAGTTATTCAATTAGACCCCGATGTCAATAAAACATTCCACTTCTGGCATGTCTATGTCAGCGGGCTGCAACCAGGGATGCACTACGCCTATCGAGTTGACGGTTCTTCCGATCGCAATGGCGGACACCGCTTTGATAAAAATAAGCTGTTAATTGACCCATATGCTAAAGGAAATAACAAAACTCTTTGGCAGCGAATGAATGCATGTTTACCTGGTGATAATTTGACGACATCAATGAGAAGTGTTGTCATTGATACATCAGAATATGACTGGGAAGGCGATCGCCCGCTCAATCGTCCCATGAGCGAAACTATCATCTATGAGATGCATATTGGCGGGTTTACTAAGTCACCGACATCGAGTGTCAAGCATCCAGGAACATTCGCTGGAGCGATCGAAAAAATTCCTTACCTTAAGGAATTAGGCGTTACAGCAGTTGAACTCATGCCTGTATTCGAGTTCGACGACACAGAAATTCTGCGGGATGTGGACGGCAAGCCCCTGAAGAACTACTGGGGCTACAGTACTATGAGTTACTTTGCCCCTCACACTGGTTATTGCGTTAACCCTCAAATCGGCAACCACGTTCGAGAGTTTCGCGACATGGTTAAAGCCCTGCATCAAGCTGGGATTGAAGTAATCTTGGATGTAGTTTTTAACCACACCGATGAAGGCAACCATCAGGGACCTGTCTTCTGCTTTAAGGGCATTGATAATAGCATCTACTACTATCTGGTGGCAGGAGATAAGCAGTACTACTACGATTACACTGGCTGCGGCAACACATTCAACTGCAACCATCCCATCCCTGAAAAGCTAATTGTCGAGTCTCTCGAATACTGGGTGAAAGAATTGCATATTGACGGCTTCCGCTTTGATGAAGGGTCAGTCCTATCTCGCGGGCAAGATGGAGTGCCGTTACAGTATCCGCCAGCCATTTGGAATATCGAGTTATCTGAAACGCTTGCCGATACCAAAATCATTGCTGAAGCTTGGGATGCGGCTGGACTTTACCAAATTGGCTATTTCCCAGGGTATCGTTGGGCAGAGTGGAACGGACGCTATCGAGATGATATTCGGCGCTTTGTCAAAGGTGAGTCTGGCATCGTGGGTGCTGTTGCGGCTCGGATTGCTGGTAGTGCTGACCTATACCAAAATCACGGACACTTGCCGATCAATAGCGTGAATTTTATTACTGCTCATGATGGTTTCACGTTAAACGATCTGGTTTCGTACAACCAGAAACACAACGAAGCAAATGGAGAAGGTAATCGAGATGGCATTGATGAGAATTTAAGTTGGAATTGTGGCATGGAGGGTGAGACGAGCGATCGCTGGGTGGAAGATCTGCGCGATCGCCAGATTAAGAACTTTGCCGTCATTCTCCTGCTTTCCCAAGGCGTACCGATGATTGTGATGGGGATGAAGTTCGGCGGACTCAAAAAGGTAATAATAACGCCTATTGTCAGGATAACGAACTCGGTTGGTTTGATTGGAATCTGGTTGAGAAAAACAGCAAATTGTTCCGATTCTGGAAGTTAACGATCGACTTCCGCCTACGCCATTCCAATTTACATCGCTCCCGTTACTTCACGGGTAGTGTAAATCAGCGTGGCTTAGCAGACATCTCCTGGCATGGTTGCCAGTTATACAGCCCTGGTTGGAACGATCCCAACGCTCGCGTTCTGGCATTTACCTTAGGGGGTTTCAACGAAGAGGCAGACATTCATGTCATGCTCAACATGTACTGGGAAGAACTTGAGTTTGAAATTCCTGCCGTTGCAGGCAAGCAGTGGTATAGAGCTATAGACACCGCTCAGAATTCTCCCTTAGACATTGCAGAACCAGGCAAAGAAACCCTGGTAACAAGTAACACCTACTTTGTGCAAAGTCGTAGTGTTGTTGTACTAATTTCTCAGTAATTTTGTTAATTCTTTCTCTACATTTAAAGCAAATCCAATGAATAAAATAGACTTTACTTTCTCAGACTTGATTGCTGGGTATGTAACACAGTTTGACAAGACCAAAGACACCTTTAGCTTAAAAACCTCCGACAATCGGGAATTTCTCGTTCAATTAGCCCCGACTGCCTTTGGCGAACTGGTACGTAACTTAGGAGAGGCGTATCGCGATGCGACTGCCCAAATGCGAGAAATGCTCGTACCAGGACGATTTGTCTTTGCTTATGGCATCTTTTACCCAGATGGAGAAAACGGCGACTGCGCTTTTGCAGCCAATCACCTTGTTTTTCTGGGTCGTAGCGAGAACGAATACCTCTTTGAAACGCAAAACTGGTGGATTAAGCAGGTGCGGCAGTTAGCCGATTTCTATCTAGAAGCTGAGTTTGGCGACGGGGAAATTGACTACTCCGAATACCGTACTAACCTCACCATCGCAGGAGATAAGCAAAAGTCCGGTCGTCAAGAAACGGACACGATCTCGCGTCTAGTTTATGGCTTTGCCTCTGCTTATTTACTCACTGGGGAAGATCGTTTTCTGGAAGCTGCGGAAAAGGGTACGAAATATCTGCGCGAACATATGCGTTTCCGCGATGAAAGCGAGGGTATTTGCTATTGGTATCATGCTGTTGATATTAAGGCGGACGGCAGCGAGCAAAAAATCTTTGCCTCAGAATTCGGCGATGACTACGACGCGATTCCCTGCTACGAGCAGATTTACGCCTTGGCAGGTCCTACGCAAACTTACCGAGTCACAGGCGATCGCTTAATTAAAGATGACATCAAGGCAACGGTTAATCTGTTTCACCGATTTTTCAAAGACAAAAGTGAAAAAGGTGGTTACTATTCTCACATCGATCCAATTACCCTTAGTCCCTATAGTGAATCCCTTGGGCGCAATCGGGCTAAAAAGAATTGGAACTCGGTCGGCGACCACGCCCCCGCCTATTTAATCAATCTCTGGTTAGCCACTGGCGAACCAGAATATGCCGACTTCCTAGAGTATACCTTTGACACGATCGCTGCCCATTTTCCCGATTATGATGCTAGTCCTTTCGTCCAAGAGAAGTTTAATGATGACTGGTCAAAAGACTACCATACAGTGCAGCAAAACCGAGCAATTGTGGGTCACAACCTGAAAATTGCTTGGAACTTGACGCGGATGCACAGTCTCAATGCCAAAGAAACATATAAAAATTTTGCTGAGAAGATCGGTCACGTTATCCCTGGCGTTGGTTGCGATCGCCAGCGCGGTGGCTGGTATGACATGGAAGAAAGAGTATTAGCTCCAGATCAAAAGTTCTATCGGCTCGTCTGGCACGATCGCAAGGCTTGGTGGCAACAAGAGCAAGGAATTCTGGCTTACTACATCATGGCTGGTGTCTATCAAGACCCTGATTTCATTCGGTTTGCCCGCGAAGGTGCTGCCTTCTATAACGCTTGGTTTCTGGATACCGAATCTGGTGGGGTCTATTTCAATGTTTTAGCCAATGGACAACCCTACGCACTGGGTACGGAACGCGGTAAAGGCAGCCACTCAATGGCTGGTTATCACTCTTTTGAGCTGTGCTACCTAGCAGCTATTTATATCAACTTGTTGATTAATCAGGAACCAATGGATTTCTACTTCAAGCCAATGCCTGGAGGTTTCCCAGATAATATTTTGCGAGTACAGCCAGATATTCTACCACCTGGCAGCATTCGGATTGGAGAAGTGTGGCTCAACGGTCACAAATACACTAATTTCGATCCTGAAGCGTTAACGATCGAACTACCAACCGATCGAAATGAAATGAAGTTCAGAGTAAGAATAGTGCCTGCTGGGGTTGATTTCGATGCTGACTTGATAGAAGTCAGCGATGGGGTAGCGAAGATCGATTTAGCTGGTTCCCTAGAGCCAAGCATGTTGAAATATTTTAAGGAAGAGTTGGAGAAGGCTCATGGAGTCAAAGGTGTGATCCTGAATATGCAAGATCTCAAGTCGATCTCCGATGAGGCTTTGCGGTATCTTGCCTTTTATAAACAAAAAGCTGGCAGTGACTTTAGTATCGCTGTCTTGGGTGCTGAAGGATCTGTGAAAGCAGCGATCGAGCAAAGCGAACTCAATGAAGAAATCAGTTTGCTAGCTCAGTAAAAGGTTAAAGGTTAAAGGGAAAACCTTTAACCTCACAAATTAACTTTCCAAACAAATTAACTTTCCAAGTTTATGCTGAATCCTATTTTACTAAGAATACTGAAGCTGCAAGCTTAAATTGAGATACTCTATCAACCTTAATTTTAGCTCTGATTTTTATCGTCGCTAAAATCATTGCTAAACTTGGATTTTCTGCAAGACTTGTTGAACTATTTTGTGTAAATAGACATGCGTAGAAATTTTGTTTATTTTTCTGCTCTGTTATCCTTTTGTCTACCTATTAATGAACTCAAAGTTATTGCTCAAGAAACTTCTGAGAAAAAACCTACAATTCAATTAACCCAGACTCTACCCAAGCTCGATCGATCTACTGAAGTTGCAGTAGGGATGTATTTGATCGATTTTGATGATTTTAATGAACAAGAAGAGTCTTTTACACTCGATGGTTACTTGTTTTTGAATTGGAGAGATGAACGTCTAGCTTTTAATCCAAGTCAGACTGGAGGAAAACATAAAACTTACAACTCAGGGCAAATTTGGACACCTAATGTAAGTTTTTTGAATATTGAAGGCAAGCGAGAAGCAGCTTATAAAGAATTGAAGGTAAAACCTGACGGTACTGTATATTACAAAGAAAAGTTTACAGGTCAATTTAATTACGAACTCGACCTGAAAGAATTTCCTTTTGATAATCAAAAAATTCAAATTATCCTCACAACCTTAGATGATAGTAAAAACATAATTTTCACTGTAGATAAGACCAAAACTGGCAAATCTCAAGATGCTTTTTTGGCGGGATGGACAATCGGAGAGGAGCAGGCAAATGTCAGAACCATTAAATCAGATATTGAAGAAGCATATTTTCCAGAATTTGTGTATGAAATTGATGTTTTTCGTTATTCTAAACCATACATTTGGAATATAATTCTTCCACTCTTGTTTATCATTGGACTTTCCTGGACGGTATTTTGGTCGAGGTCTTTTGAATCTAATACTGTTATAGCTACCAGTTCTTTATTATCAGCGATCGCCTTCAATATAGTAGTTGCAGAAGAATTACCAAAAGTCGCTTATCTAACTTTCATCAATGGATTTATTCTGATTGTGTATATTTTCATTTGTTTAGTAGTTATTTACACTGTAGTCAAACATCGGCTCGATTTAGAAAAACAGAAAGAGCGATCGTTGAAGATCGATCGGGTAGCACGTTGGTTAGTTCCAGTTATGTTTGCGGCATCCAACATCGGATTACTTGCATTTTTTTTACTTTAAGAAAAAACGATAAATTGAATTGTGGTTTGAATAGAGCTTACGGCTAACGTACTCAATTTAAAATAGTAGTCTCTGCTTCTATAGCAATCCAAATTGATTTGTGAACGTTGCCTGTGCTGCAACTGCTTCATATTGTATGAGAGTTGTATAGCAGTTCTAAATGATTTGTAAATTCGGCACGTATAGAAAACTTTAAAAATCGAGAAGGCTAGCTTGAAAGCTTTGTCACAGTAATTTGTGTGCTTGTTATCCGATCTAAATTTATCGATCGCACTTATTTTGATTCGCTACCATTTCAGATTTAAAACATCAACCTACTGACTTACTAACCAGAGCATAGAATAGTGAACAGTTTAGGCAGCTGCGTAAGCAACATGTTTCTCGTGGAAGAAGTTTTGCACAACGTGAGGGAAACGTTGTGTACTACGTAAATAGCTGCGGATGTTGCCAATCATCTCGGTTTTGTTTTTGGCGCGTTGCCGTCCGACAGCATTGGCTTTAATATCGTGGTTGAGTAACTCATCAGGGTTTAATTCGGGACTGTAAGCAGGTAAGAAAAACATGCGGATGCGGTCGGAGTGTTTTTCTAGCCATTTATGCACTGCACGAGAACGATGCACTGGATGACCATCGACAATCAAAAATACCTTCTGGGCGCTATGACGAACCAAACGACGCAGAAAATCGAGCATGACTGTAGTGTCAAAGCGTTGTGTAAACACTTTGAAGCATAACTTGCCACGATTGGTAATAGTTGAGATTAAATTACAGCGAAACCGTTTGCCTGTAGCCGATACAATAGGTGTTTGTCCAGAACGCCCATAACTACGTCCGGCTTGATAGTCAGAACACACTCCCATCTCGTCACCCCAATGAATTTCGGCTCCCTCGCGGTGAGCATCTCGACAAATTTGGGGATATTCAGTCTCTAGCCATCGCTGAACCGCCAAAGGGTCTTGCTCATAGGCACGTCGCAGTGGTTTTTGTGGCGTAAAGCTCCATTTTTTCAAATAACGTCCAACTGTCCACACTGACACTGATAGCTCAAATCGCTTTGCCAGAAACTGTTGCACCGCTTCGCGCGTCCACAAATAGAAGGGCAATCCTAATTGATCCGGACACTTCTGCTCAATTAGCCTGACTGCCGTTGCTGCTTGATGAGGTAGCAACCGCGAGCTAGAGCGTGGACCACGCTTTTTTGCTTTTAATGCTTTTGCTCCCTCTGTCGCTGTAGCTTTTGTCCAATGATGTATTGCCGTGCGCGACACCTGAAATACACGCGATGCCTCTGATTTACTCATGCCATTTTCAATCGCATTCACGACTCGATACCTTAGCGCTTCTTGGGCAGAAGCTGACATATGACGAGCGTCTTTGAGTTTCATCACTGACTCCGGACGTGTCTACACCTACCATGTTAACTAATCTCTGCTCTGGTTAGTAAAACTGGTTTAATTTAAATCGCGATCGCCTACACTCTATGTAAACTTGTCTTGGACTTTTATCGGCGTGACACAAATATTAATTGATATGCCCCTGCTATTATCTACTTCCTACTTCTTCATGTTAAAGCGATCGACTTTTGAAATAAGCCTTCTATCTGTTGTAACTTCATCGCAACTTCCCCATCTAGCTTTTGCAAACGTTGCATTTCTGCATCCCGATTTACCTCAAAAGTTTCTTTTTGCTGAACTAGATTATCTAGTTCAGATTTTCGAGAGATAATATCATCGTCGATCCGTTTAGTTACTTCTCGTTCGTAAGCATCAAAATATTCTTTCACGCCGTTATATACAGCAAGCCATTGTTCGCTAGCTACCTGCGGTAAATGTTTAATTAATTCTTTCTCAGCCATTTTAACTAATTCTTGACGTACCCGATCTGCTTGCAAAAAATTCATGTTTAAACCAATTAATGCTAATTCTAATAGTTCCCTAAAGATTCTTTTTACCGCAAAAATAATATTATCAATACCAATGACAGCAACATAGTTAAATAAAATATTTTTCCAGTCAAACTCTGCACCCGCCATCGCTATCCCAGCTAAGTTACCCCTAGTAAGCGAAAACAATCCCATTGCCCATTTTGTCCAAGCAGGTGTCTTATTGTTTTCAGCCGTACCATTAGAATTAGCTACGACCTTTTGTTCGGTAATTTTTTCGGTTATTTCGTCAGTGACTTGAGAATAAGATTCGCCATGTCGAGCCGCGCTAACGGTAAGTTGGGCAAAGGCTGTATTTAAGTTTTTTTCAGCACTCAACGTCCAATTAGATAATTTATCGTTAATATACTGCTCAAATACTTTTTTTAGTACTGTATTGAAAGCATCATGCTTGTTTTTGCTCAAAGAATCAAATAGTTTTAAATCTGGTTGATAGCTTAAAAAATCAGTTTCAAAAGTATTACCTAGATTTAAGATATAGTTACGAAATGAATCGGCAATTTCTTTCGCTTGGATATCTCTCATACTGCGAATTTCTTGTTGAAAGCGATCGCGAATACCAGTTAACTTTTTAAATTCCGGTTCTAGAGAATTAATTTTGCGCTTTAATCGATCGACATCTTGCGCTAATAAAGGAATACGACGCTCGATCGCTGCGTGAGTGCGAGTATAAGCTTGACGCGCTATAGTTCTTGCTTGTCGCAGTTGCGCGACCGCTCTTTCTTTTGTGAGAAATGTATTTAACGAACCTAAAAATTCGGGAAAACCAGTTCCTTCTAACCGAGCTTCCGTATCATTTAAACCAGGGCTATCAATAATTTCTATACCTTTTTCTAATAAGGGTAAAGGATATTCGACTAAGGCATGGCTAACATTAGGAAATATCTGTTGCTCATCTTGTTTTAACTGCTTTGCTTCTGAAGGTTCGATTGTATAAGTTTGTTTGAATTGTTGAAAATCTAATTGTTCGGGTTTCGTGTCATCGTTAAAATAAACTGTAACCTTCTTCTCCTTGCCATAACGTAAAATAGTTAAGATAGCCGTATATGAATTGAGATCGCTATATAATAAATTTTCGCCAATCAAAGCATTCCAAAAGGTGGTCTTATCTCGCTTCATATTCTCTAAAACTAAAAGCCGAAATACTCCTCGACGTAAATTATTTTCTACCGCTTTTATGTCTTCTAACTGGCTATTTAAACCAAGTCCACCAGAAGAGATTTTTCCTTCTAATTCTGCTAGTTCGATCGTTTCAGCCATCTGTTCCAGATAGTTAGCAACTTCTACCCTCACTTGAGCAACTCGTTCTAAATCTTTAAGAAAATTTTCGGTTTCTATTTCGTAATTCATGCTGTTTCGCTTATGTAAAGGAACGATCTTGTCCGTAAGAGTAAATTCTGTACAACCGTAACCTTGAGATTCCTACAATGCCCATAGCAAAACTAGGGAAATTTAGCTAGTTTTCCCGTGGTTAGTGACGATCGCGAAGATGATGAGATGGTAAAAATACTGGTTTATAGTAAGTTATGACAAGTAAGCGTTTGTATCACTTGGGTTTTGGGCAAGACGACTTGGGTACTGTACCCCCCACAATAGCGCTGTTGTCGGGAGATCCCGAACGATCGCATTTCATCGCCAAAACTTATTTACAGGGCGATCGCTTGTTGTCGGCAAATCGCGGTTTAAATAGTTATATCGGCAATTTAGCGAATGGGCGATCGCTTTTAGCGGCGACAAGTGGCATGGGTGCGCCTTCCCTAAGTATTGTGGTGAATGAGTTAGTGCAGTTGGGAATTCGGCAAATTATTCGCATCGGAACTTGCGGTTCGATCCAAGACTACGTACCAGCAGGAAGTATTGTCATCAGTCAGGCGGCTTTGTGTCGTCAGGGTGCAGCCAACGATATTGCACCTGTAGAATATCCCGCCGCTGCCGATCCTTTCCTCACGGTGGCTTTAGTCCAGGCAGCACGGGAGTTAGGAGTAGAGTATCATTTAGGAATTACAGCTTCGGTGGATACGTTCTATGAAGGACAGGAACGAGTCGATTCTGCCAATCCGCATTTAATGCGATCGCTACAAGGAATTACAGCAGAATATAGACGGTTGAATATACTTAACTATGAAATGGAATCCGGTACGCTGTTTAAAATGGCGGGAGTTTATAACTTTGCCGCAGCTTGCATTTGTACTGTTGTTGCCCAGCGAACGAGTAGTGAGGAGATATTATTAAAACAGCAAGAAGATTCAGGTGGTAATGCGATCGCTGTGGCGATTCGAGTTATAGAAAATTTAGCATAATACTCTGAATTAATCGGAATAGAGATGGATGTATTTTGAGGTGCTAGTCATGGAAGAATTACTAGAGTTAAAAGATTTACTGCTCAAAGGTGATGTCCCAGCAGCATTGGAGATTGTTGAAGAATTAGAAGAAATGAGTCGCGACGATAAAATTAGTGCTATTGGCAGCTATGCTGTTATTCTCCTGTTACATCTGATTAAGCAACAAGTTGAAAATCGCTCAACCGCCTCCTGGGAAGTATCAATTCGCAATTCGGTACGAGCTATCCAAAAAAAGAATAAGCGACGTAAAGCGGGAGGGTATTATTTAACATTAGAGGAACTGTACGTAGCTTTAGAAGAAGCTTATCCTGATGCAATTGATTATGCCTCTTTAGAAGTAGCAGAAGGACTTTACGAACCAGAAGCATTAGCAGAAATTGTCGATCGCGAAGTCATTCTCGATCGCGCTATGAAATTGATATTACCGCAAGAGTGAATTGCCTTGACTAAACAACGACTCGATACTTTATTAGTAGAATTAAATTTATGTACCTCGCGCCAGCAAGCACAACGGCTGATTCAGGCAGGGGAAGTCATGGTCAATCGGCAAGTCATTGATAAAGCTGGTACGGAAATTGAAACCACCGCAAAAATTGAAATTAAAGCGCGATCGCCATATGTGTCTAGAGGTGGAGAAAAACTTGCCAAAGCTTTAGCTGAATTTACTATTTCTGTAACAGACAGAATTTGTTTAGATGGGGGAATATCTACGGGAGGCTTTACCGATTGCTTGTTGCAAGCGGGTGCAAAACAAGTCTACGGTGTCGATGTCGGTTACGGACAAGTCGAGTGGCGCTTGCGTAACGATCCGCGTGTCGTACTGCGGGAACGGACGAATTTACGCCATCTCACCCCAGAAGAATTATATGGCAATGCAGCACCAGCTGATTTAGCCGTCGTTGATGTATCATTTATTTCCTTAACTAAAGTTTTGCCTGCATTGTGGCAACTTTTAATCGAGCCTCGCGAGACGATATTATTAGTAAAACCTCAATTTGAAGTTGGGCGATCGCGAGTTGGTAAAAAAGGAGTTGTGCGCGATCCTAACGACCAAGCAGAGGCAGTTTTTCAAGTTCTCCAAACATCGCGAGAACTAGGCTGGCAATACCGCGGCTTAACCTGGTCGCCAATCCAGGGTCCAGCAGGAAACATTGAGTATTTATTATGGCTGGGAATGGAAAGCCAGACACCAGAACCCGAACTTCAGGCAATTCAACAGCTTGCTAGCAAAGCGCGGCAGCAATTTTCGAGTTAAAGATGCAAGACTTCCGTTTCTACAACTAGAATTAATGGGGGTAAAACGATTACAGTTATAAATACATGCCAGCTTTAGAAGAAATTCTCGCGATCGCTCGTTCTGTTGGTTGGGGCGCATCCTATCTTCTCCGGTCTTACTATTATGGTGAAAATAAAGACAACCTAGACATTAAAGATAAGCAAGGTAGTCCTGTCACCTCAGCAGATTTAGCCGTGAATCGTTATATCCTCGATCGCCTGCAAACTAACTTGGGACAGGAAGAATTTGCCTACATTACCGAAGAAACTTATAAATCTTCTACACCACAACCCACCAAATCTTGGGTTTGGATAATTGACCCTTTAGATGGTACGCGAGATTTTATCGATAAAACTGGAGAATATACAATTCACATTGCTTTGGTTAAAGATGGTCGTCCGGTGTTATCAGTCGTAGCCTATCCAGAAGTAGAAAAACTTTATTTTGCTACATTAGGAGGCGGAACATTTGTTGAAACTCGCGATGGCAATATTCAACAAGTAAAAGTTTCTCAACGGCAGAATGTTGAAGAATTTACAATAGTTGTGAGTCGTTCGCACAGAGGTAAGAAATTAGAGAAAGTTTTATCTAAATTACTATGTAAAAAACAAAAGAGTGTGGGTAGTATTGGCGGAAAAATAGCTGCTATTGTCGAACAACAAGCAGATGTTTATATTTCTCTTTCTGGTAAATCTGCCCCTAAAGATTGGGACTTAGCCGCACCAGAGTTGATTCTTACAGAAGCTGGAGGAAAACTAACACACTTTGATGGAACTCCTTTAATTTATAACAAAGAAGATGTCAGTCAATGGGGCGGTTTAATTGCTAGTAATGGTGAGTGTCACGATCGATTGTGCGTTGAAGCTGAAAGAATATTAGTAGAAATAGAAAATGAGGCGATTTAAACGCTCTTGAGAACGGTTTTATAGCGATTACGGATCTGTAGGGGCGCACGGCTGTGCGCCCCTACGAATGTATTACACCCGCATGGGAAATACCATACAACCTCGCGATCGCCTGGCTTCTGCTTGCTGACACAAAAATCATCCTAGAGAAATTTTTTATCTCCTCCAATTCTCGTTACATTGAAGGAGAGGATGCACTTAAGCCGTGCTAGGAGAGAACCGTATGGACGCAGATACAAAACAGGAACAATCCCACTCAAACCACAACGGCGAGAAGCACAACACCCCAGAGATGGGTGGTGGATTACCTGTAATTCAGTATTGGGCAGAACATACGTTGTCTCCAGAGGGACCGAAACTGTGGCAAACTCTATTACATAAAAGCTCTTGCCTATCTTGTGCTTGGGGAACGGGCGGACAAAAAGGCGGGTTTCGCAACGAACTAGACGAACCGCTACAACGCTGCATGAAGAGTGTAGAGGCTATTTCTGCCGAACTGCAACCGCCAGTAGAACGGCATTTTTTCGATCGCCACACAATTACCGAACTCCAGCAGTTGTCCTCTCTAGAAGCAGATCGTCTCGGTCGTCTTAGCTTTCCTGTCATTTTACGTGAAGGAAAGTCTCATTACGAACGTATTTCTTGGGAAGAGATTTATCAAATTGCCGAAACAGCTTTTCGCCACCCTCCAGAACGAGTTGCGTCCTATAGTTCGGGGCGATCGTCTAACGAAGCGGCATTTTTGTTGCAATTAACGATCCGGGCTTTGGGATCGAATCACTTAGCAGATTGCTCCGATTTGTGCCATGTTCCTTCTACTGTAGGTTTGAAGGAAATGTTTGGTTCCGGTACTTCAATGGTAAGTTTAGATAGTCTAAAAAAAGCAGACTGTGTAGTGTTAATTGGCTCGAATGCGCCTGCAAACCACCCGCGTTTGATGAACGAATTAATTCAATTACGCGATCGCGGTGGTAAAGTTATTGTGGTCAATCCAGTTGTAGAAGTTGGGTTAGTTAAATTCGCCTCACCTGCATACCCGCTTAAATCTCTCTTCACCGGATCGGATATTTCTTCACTCTATCTTCAGTTGATTCCTGGTAGTGATGTTGCTTTATTTGTGGGGATTCAAAAAGCATTAATCGAACAAAATCTCATTCAAATTGATTATCTACGCGATCGAACTGAAAATTGGGAAGCTGTCGTAGATTATGCTATTTCTACTGAATGGGAAACTATTGTAGCTACTTGCGGCATTTCCAAAGCAGAAATTGAAGCAGCAGCCCGCATTATCGGGACTTCAAAAGGTGTGGTCTTTGCTTGGGCAATGGGGGCGACACAACACGAAAATGGGGTAGATAACGTCTATGCGATCGCCAATACAGCCTTAATCACAGGAAATGCAGGTAAAGAGGGTGCTGGCACGATGCCGATTCGCGGACACTCCAACGTGCAAGGGTTTGGCTCGATGGGTGTCACGGCAAAATTGAAGCCGGAAATTCAACAAACTTTAGAAAAATTGTTAGGGCGATCGCTCAACCGCAATCCCGGCTATCGCGCCCGTAATTTAATTGACGCTGCGGATGCGGGTGAGGTAGATTCGTTAATTTGTGTGGGTGGTAATTTATATGCTGCTAACCCAGATTTAACCCAAGCTAAGCGGGCATTAGGTAACATCGAAACCATTATCTACCTCGCAACAAAACCAAATTTAGGACACTTCCACGGCTTAGCTAAGAAAAACACAATTATCATTCCAGTATTTAATAGATTTGAAAATCCACACAAAACAACGACTGAATCTGGTAATAATTTTGTCCGGCTCAATGATGAAGGCAAAACCCATATTAAAGACGGAGATTTAATTTCAGAAGTCGAATTTATCGCGGAATTAGCCCATCGGCTTCACGGGGAAGAACCGATTCAATGGCGCAAACTTCAAGATACAAAATACGTGCGTCAACTCATCGCCAAAACCATCCCTGGTTTCGAGCAAATGGCAACTATTGACGAAACTAAAGAAGAATTTACCATTGGCGGACGCATCTTTAAACAACCTAAATTTGCTACCCCATCAGGTAAAGCCAAGATGTTTGTTACGCTTTTACCCCAACTGCACGCACCTCAGCCGCAAGATTTTGGCATCTGTGAATCTACTCGCAGTCTTAGCTTAATTTTGATGACTGGACGCAGTTATTCACAACATAATACTGTAGTGTACAAAGAAGGCGATCGCTATCGGGGAATGCCACATCGAAATTGTATATTAATGCATTCAGCTGATGCCGAAAAAGCAGGATTGCAAGAGCATCAGCGCGTCACGGTGCAGGGTGATGCAGGCAAGATGGAAAATGTAGAGATTATTTTTGGTTCCGTGCGTCAAGGGACGGCTTTCATGTTTTATCCCGAAGTTAACGCGATATTTAAGGCAAGGATCGATCCTAAATGTGGAATACCTGCCTTCAAGCGAGTACCGATTTTTGTGTATGCTTAGCGCTATAGCTTAGTGAGAATTTTGTTTGATACTTCTGTTTTGGTTGCTGCACTACTTGTCAGTCATTCTCAGCATCCCGCTTGCTTGGCTCGATAGCCATAAATGTTCCAGTTGGTGGCATTTTTGATGCTTTGATTGCTCAAGCTGCCTTGAAAGCACATGTAAACATTCTCCTGGCATTGAATCCAAATCATTTTACTCGCCTTGGAGATGCGATTGCCAATCTCGTACAAGTTTCTGAATAATATTTTAGTAGGTCGATCGCATATGCAAAATACATCTGAATATCTCTGCGCTTATTGTGGCGAACCTAATGCTACGTTTGTCGATCTTAGCGGGGGAATGCAGCAATCTTATGTGGAAGACTGCCAAGTTTGCTGTCAGCCTAACGTACTTTATATTTATATTGACGAGGATAATTTAGACATAGAAATTAGTAGCGAACCTGAAAGTTAAACTGATTTATTCTTTAACTAATAAAACTGATTTAACAGGACGCTGAATTTGTTTTCTGTAGTAAACTCCTTTTCGCTTTTATCCCCCAATTTCTTGCTGAAAGCGCCGATCGTTAATTAACCCTTCAAAATCGGGATCGGCTTGTGCTTCTTCGCGGTGGCTGGGATTGAGTTTAATTGCTTGCTGCAAGTTTTCTAAGGCAGATTCGGCTTGTCCTTGCAAAGCATAACAGGCAGCTTTATTGTAATAAGCATTGGAATAATCAGATTTAATTTGTAGAGCGCGATCGAAACTCGTTAATGCTTCTGCATCCCGTTCTAGTTGTACGAGGAGATATCCTCTAGAGTTCCAAGCTTTGAATGAGTCGGGATTAAATTCGATCGCCTTATCGTAAGATGCGATCGCGTCTTCATACCTTTCCAATACCTCTAATGCCATTCCCCGATTCAACCACGCTACTGCACTATCGGGTTTTATTTGTACGGCTTTGTCAAATGATTGAAACGCTTCTTCATGGCGTTGTAGTTTTCCTAAAGCAACACCGCGATCGATCCAAGCTTGATAGTATTGTGGGTTAATTTCTACTGCTTTGTCATAAGCCGCGATCGCTTCAGCCAGTTTGTTCGCTCTTCCTAACACAATCCCGCGTTGGAACCAAGCTTTCTCATCATTTGGTTCGACTTTGAGGACTTTATTAAACGCTGCAAATGCACCTTCATAGCGTTTTAATTCTTTCAATGCCAAACCCCGTTGATACCAAGTTTCGGGATTGTTAGGACGAACTTCCAATACTTTATCGTATGCTGCGATCGCTTTTTCGTATTGTTGTAATTCCCAATGTGCTATTCCTAGTTGATACCATACATCGGGGTTATCGGGTTTCAATTCTAAAGCCCGATTGTAGGCGACAACAGCAGCTTCGTATCTACCTTCAGCAAATAAAGTATTACCCTGATTTACACAATCTTCTGGGTTAAGGAATAAGTGCGGTTGATTCGATCTCAGGCGTTCGATCTGCGCTGTCAATTCCTCTAATTTCTCAGTCATTTCAGCAAATGCCGCTTCTGCGATCGCTTTGGGAGCAACTTCTGCTAAATTATGCAAAATTAACTCTTTCTGGGTTGTTGCCTCCGATTGCAAATCTTTTAAGAAACTAGACAGCGTGGTTTCTAATTTATCGATCGCTTGCAACGTTTTATCTTTCCGAGTTTGAATTTCTGCTTGAATACCCGAAAGTTTATTTCTCGCTTCGGTTTCCAGTTCTGCTATGCTTTGAATTGTCCGATCTTGTTGAGATTTAATTCCAGCTTGAGTATTTTCCACCTCAGATTCATACTCAACTTCTCGCGTTTTGAGGTTTTGAATGGCTTGCTCGATTTCCGTTTGCAGTTTTGTCCCAGATGCAGAAATTTGAGCGGCGATCGCTTGGCGCAACTTTGCTATACTCTCTAGCGCCAAATCGTTTTGTTCTTGAAACTTTCGTGCAGTTTCAGTTTTAATTTCAGCTAGTTGTGGCGCAAATTCAGATTGTAAGGATCTGAGATTTTGTAAAATTGTGTTTCTTTCTGCTTGCGCCTCTGTTTGAATCGCATTCAATTGTTGCTTGTAATCTGCTTCCGCTTGTTTCAAGCCTTGAATCACAACGTCTCGCTGCTTTTGAATATTTCCCCGCAGTGCTGATAGTTGTTTTACAACATCTGTTTCCGATCTGCTCAGGTTTTGCAAAATTGTATCTTTCTGTTCCCGCACATCTGCTTCCATTTCTGCTAGCTTAGGCGCAAACTCCAGACTCAATCTTTCTAAGTTTTCTACTAGTAAATTTCTTTGAGTTTGTGACTGCTGTTGTAACTCATTGAGCCGCGCTACAAATGCTGTTTCTGACTGTTGTAATTTCCTCAAAATACCGTCTTTTTGTCCCTGTACCTCTGCTTGCAACGCAGCTAGTTGAGGCGCAAAATCCGCACTCAGTCTTTCTAAATTGCGGATTGTTAAATCTTTCTGATTTGCTGCCTGCTTTTCCAGTTCAAACAATTGAGTAATAAATGTACCTTCTACTTGTCTAAAGTTTTGTAGAGAGCTATCTTTTTGCTCGATAATATCGGCGTTGAAGGCATTAACTTGAGTGACGAAATCTGTTTTTGTTTGTACGAATTGTTGTAAAACAGTATCCTTACGCTTTTCTATTTCTGCTTGTATTACTGATAACTCACCATCAAACTCCGATTTCGCTTGCTCGAATTCTTGCAACGTTAGAGATTTTTGTGCTTGTGCATCTGCTTGTAATGCTAAAACCTGAGTATCAAAATTTGTTTTCGTCTGTTCAAATTGTTGTAATGCAACATCTTTTTGTCCTTGCACATCAATTTGAAATTCTGAGAGTTGGTGAGTAAAAGCAACTGCTAATTGTTCTAAGTTCCCCAAAATAGCTTCTCGTTGCTTTTGAGTCGTCCCTTGGATATCATTTAATTGTTGGATAAAGTCTTGCTCCGATCGCTTCAAATTCTGCACGATCGCATCTTTTTGTGCTTGTACGTCGGCTTGCAATTCCATCAGTTGAGGTGAAAAATCAGCCCCTAATTGTTCTAAATTACGTAATATTAAATCTCTGTGCTTCTGCGCTCCTAAATGTAAATCTGTCAGTTGTGTAGAGAACTGATTTTCTAAATTTTCTAATGCTTGTTTAGAAGTATTAACTTGAGTTGCTAGATCTGATAAAACTTGATTTTTAGTTTGGTAGACTTCAGAGATTAACTGAGAGAGATTATTTCTTTTAGCATTAATTTCTTGGTGTAAAGTATCTGCCTCATTATCCATATCCTCAGCGATACCTTGAGCTGCACGCAACAGCTTTTTCACTTCTTGGTTAGCAGTATTCAGCTTACTTTCTAACTCTCCCACCTCTTTAATACGTGCTGCAACTAAATCGGCTACCTCGCGCACCACGGATCGCCGTAGCAAAAACAGAGTCGCGATCGCCAAAGCTAAAATGAGTACTAGGACGGCAAGCAGAATGTTAAATATCGTTAACGTCTGGCTAAATATGCGATTTGCTTCGGCTTGAACTTGCTGTTGGACTGGACTTTGTTGTTGGCTATTTGGCTGTAACTGCGCTACCTGTCTTTCTTGGCTAATGTTAGTTTGGGTAGCTGTTTGGGCAAGAATGGGCTTATTAGCGCTAGCAACTCCAGCACTTGCAATACCTACAGACAGCAGGAAAGTAGAGAGAACCTTTCCACTACGGGATACCAGTGTCAAGACTTCTGAATGCTTGCGTTCCATCGGTACTTCCTTTGTCTGTTTGATAGAGACAACTATATCCAAATATATCGTTCCTAGTTAAGTATCTCTCGATTGGACAGTCGGGAGTCGGTAGGGGCGGGTTTTGACCCGAAATGTCTAGTTCTAGCAGTCAAAATGTTTGCTAAACCCGCCCGTACAGGAGTCGGGAGTCGGGAAAGAGTGTAGGATGTAGTGTGTGGTAACTGCTTACTAATAACCGACAACTGATAAAGTGGCAACATTAGCGATCGGTATGATTGAGACTGCGGGCGTTCCTGCTGCTGTGGAAGCTGGGGATGCGATGTGTAAAGCGGCGCTGGTGACTCTTGTTGCATACGAAAACACGGATCTCGGTCGCATTACAGTTATCATCAGAGGCGCTGTTTCTGAGGTGAATGTAGCTATTACGGCTGGCTTAGCAGCTGTGTTGCGGGTTAATGGCGGCGAGATTCTTTCCCATCACATTATTGCTCGTCCTCACGAAAATTTAGAGTATATCTTACCAAATTCACCGCACTGAAGATGTAGCTCAATTTCAGCACGATATTTGCTTTCCCCCACCTTTGTCGGCGTAGAGAAAGACAAGGAAGACAAGGGAGACAAGGGAGACAAGGAAGACAAGGGAGACAAGGAAGACAAGGGAGACAAGGGAGACAAGGGAGACCAGGGAGACAAGGGAGACAAGGGAGACAAGGGAGACAAGGGAGACAAGGGAGACAAGGAAGACAAGGAAGACAAGGGAGACAAGGGAGACAAGGGAGACAAGGAAGACAAGGGAGACAAGGGAGACCAGGGAGACAAGGAAGTAATTTTAGCCACTAGCCACTAGCCACTAGCCACTAGTCACTTATGGGTCAAAAAGTAGCATTTTGGTTAATTCCCGCCACCGCCGATAGAATCTTCTTTCAGGAAGCTATCGATCGCCTTGCCGAAAATTACGCTGCTTTCTCCTTCACGCCTCACGTTACAATTTACGTAACCGTTCAAGGGGTTGACAAATTGTAATTGAGAAACCAGCAGGTTGCTGCTAAGGTGACAAGATGAGTCAAAACGTTCCCAACCGACTGGATGAAATCAGCGAAGCGGACTGGGCGCAGACGCCGGAAAGTGTCAAGCGGCTAGTGCGGAGATTGTTGGGAGGCATCGAGCAACTAGAGCGACAATACGAAGAACTGAAAGCAGAAAACGCACTGTTGCGAGAGCAGGTGAAGCAGAATAGCCAGAACTCATCGAAGCCGCCATCGCAGGATGTGAGCAAAGGATTCAAGGCAAAAGAGAAAAAGCCCAAAGGGAAGCGAGGGGCACAATTTGGGCATGAGGGACACGACCCTAAGCTGTATCCAGTAGAGCAATGTCAACTGCTTGAGGACTATTACCCAGAACGGTGCATTGAATGCGGTGCGGCATTGCAAGGCAGTGACCCCGAGCCCTATCGGGTACAGCTCGTGGAGATTCCTCCGGTGATGCCAATTGTGCATGAGCATCGATTTCATGCCTTAACGTGTGAGTGCTGTGGTACGGCAACGCGAGCGTGGGATGAGGCGATCCTGAATGGGAGTCGGTATGGGGAGCGAGTTGTTGCCCATGTGGGCGTGTTAAGTGGGCAGTATCGACAATCGCATCGGATGGTGCAGGAACTCTTGCGGGAGTTGTTCGGGATTGAGCTATCCGTGGGGAGTATCAATCAACTGCGGCAAGAAAGTAGCGCATCAGTGGCAGCAGCAGTCTCGCAGGCACACGCGTATGTGCAGGCGTGGGCGCAGGTGAACATAGATGAAACCAGCTTTGACCAAGGCAACACGGACGGCAAGAATCCCAAGGGTAGTAAAGGCTGGTTGTGGGTGATGGTGACACCATTGGTGAGCTATTTTGCGGTTTGTCTGAGTCGCTGTGGAGCAGTGTGTCAACAGTTGTTGGGAGACACCTTCACAGGCATTATTGGCAGTGACCGCTTTAGTGCTTACACCAAATTGGAACTACAAAGACGGCAACTGTGCTGGGCACATCTCAAACGAGATTTTACTCGCATTGCTGAACGAACTGGAGTTTCTGGGGAGTTGGGCAATGCCTTATTAGAACAGCAGCGGTTGTTGTTTGAACTTTGGTATCGAGTCCGAGATGGCACACTCAGTCGCCGTGAATTTGTCTCGGTTGTCACTCCCATTCGGCAACGCGTGCATACCTTACTGGTTGAAGGGGCAAGCTATGCAATTGCCAAAGATGAAAAAACCCCGTTGGCAAAGACAGTACGCACCTGCCAGCAACTGTTGAAAGTCGAATCGGCACTGTGGACGTTTGTCACAGCGGAGGGTGTTGAACCGACCAATAATGCGGCAGAACGGGCACTGCGTCCGGCAGTTTTGTGGCGCAAAAATAGCTTTGGTTCTCAAAGTGAGGCGGGTAGTTTGTTTGTTTCCAGAATACTGACAGTTGTGACCACTTTGCGCGCTCAAAACCGTCCGGTTTTAGATTATCTGGTCGAGGCGTGTCGTGCTGCTCGGCAGGGTCGATCTACCCCATCCCTGCTACCTGTTGATGCTGCTACCCCGTGAACAATTACCAATTTACTGGGGAGAATTTGCAGATGATGCATCTCTAACTGAAATTTTAGAGCAGGCAGTTCGAGGAATTAACGCTTTTAGTTTACAGTGCGATCGCGTCTTATATACAGACCAATTTACGAAAACTCTTTTCGTCCAATTTCATCCCAGTATAATCTTAAGTCAGATTACAGAGTCAATTCGGAATCATTCCCAGTCCCCTGCCGATTTTACTCTCAATCCCCATCTCAGCTTGATGTACAAACATCTCGATGCAGATGTAAAACAATCAATAGCTGCAACCATTTCTCTACCGAGAACTGAGGTTTTTTTCGATGAAATTCAAGTATTGCTGACTCCAGATACCGCTCAATCGCAAGCAGATATTGAAAATATTACATCGGTTATCAGTTGTCAGTTACCAGGGAGTTGTGAGTAGGGACGCACAGCCATGCACCCATACAGCGGTGAGTGGTGCGTGACAAATTACCCGTGACAAATTACCAAATCTGCAAAAAATCAAATAATAGTAATAAATCTTTACTTCTTGTCCGATTGCTTTTCTGCTGTGCAGTCGGTACAATAGCGATCGCAACTAATAAATACACTATTTCGATAAGTTAACCGTTGATTAAGGCTATAGCTTGTAGAGCTGCGATCTCAGATCTCAGATGTAAAAACTAACCTTTATGGGAGATAACTTATGGCGATTCCAAGCGATGTGGAATTAGGTACGCATAGACCAACTCAAACTCGGCTCAAGATTCGCATACCCAAAGGCTTGCATAGCGAACCAGTCATTTCTCGCCTCACTTCCCAGTGTGGGATTACTGTAAACATTTTGGCGGCTTTACTGAGTGCGAATGGACGCGATGATGGTTGGTTCGATTTAGAACTTCATGGGACAAAACCTCAGATTGGTAACGCGATTACCTATTTGAACGACTTGGATTTAGAAATTTGGGGACACTCTACGCCAGAAGAAGATGGCTGGTAAGCAAGTTAAAAGCTAAAAGTCAAAAATTCGCAGGGGTGGGTTTAGCTAGAATCCTGAATAACTAACGAAGATCTCTCACTAAAACTCGCCCGTACAAATAAAAGTACGATTTTAGTGGGGCGATCGCGATCGCGCGTGCAGGTATACATGCATATTGTTATACGATCGTCTTGACGCTGCTAGTGTATGCCTGATGGAATTTGACATCATCTCTCAAGCCAAAACTCCAATTCTGGAGGCTCTTTGGCAATGTGCAACTCGAATCAATCATGCTCCTTTCTATACCCCAGGACATAAACGGGGAGAAGGAATCACCCAGCAGCTAGTGAATTACTTTGGTAAAGCCATATTTAGTGCTGACTTACCAGAATTGCCGGAGTTAGATAACCTATTTGCACCCCAAGGAATCATTCAGGAAGCGCAAGAATTAGCCGCAGTCGCGTTTGGAGCGGAAAAAACCTGGTTTTTAGTCAACGGTTCAACTTGTGGTGTAGAGGCAGCAATTTTAGCAACTTGTGGGGTAGGAGATAAGATTATTCTGCCGCGTAACGTGCATAATTCAGCGATCGCAGGTCTAATTCTCTCTGGTGCTGTCCCTATTTTCATTGCTCCTGCATACGATCCGGTGCTGGATATCGCTCACAGCATCACTCCTGAAGCAGTAGCCGCAGCCTTAGCCGCACATCCCGATGCCAAAGCGGTGTTGATGGTATATCCGACATATTACGGTGTATGTGGCGATCTAAATGCGATCGCTGCTGTAGTTCATCAACATAATATTCCTTTATTAGTTGACGAGGCGCACGGTTCCCACTTTGCCTTTCATTCCGAATTGCCTACCCCTGCCTTAGCAGCTGGCGCAGATTTAAGCGTACAGTCAACTCATAAGGTTTTAGGGGCATTGACTCAAGCTTCAATGCTACACGTTAGCGGCAATAGAATAGATCGCGATCGCCTAAATAAATCCTTACAATTATTACAATCTACCAGTCCCAGTTATTTACTTTTAGCCTCCCTAGATGCCGCACGGCAACAAATGGCATTATACGGCGAGGAACTGATGGCGAAAACTTTGCGTTTAGCGGATGAAGCCAGAAACCGGATTAGTCAAATTCCCAATCTTTCAGTTTTACAGCTGCCAGCAAAAAGCTCAGGCTTTGTTGCACTTGACGAGACGAGACTTACCGTCACTGTCTCCGGTTTGGGGATCGCGGGATTTGAGGCGGATGAAATCTTGCATCAAGAATTAGGCGTTACAGCCGAATTACCATCTTTACAGAACCTCACGTTTATTATTTCCTTGGGCAACACAGTAGCAGATATCGAGCGTCTGGTAGAAGGTTTTGCTGTTCTGGCTGAAAGATCTACACAAGTAAGTCAAAAGTCGAAAGTTAAAAGTCAAAACCAACTCCAAATTCCGAATTCCGTCAGCCGAAGGCGAAGCGAAGCGTTATTCCGAATTCCCAATTCTCTTCTCACACCGCGTGAGGCTTTCTTTGCTCCAACAGAAACACTACCATTTCATCAGACACGCGATCGCATCAGTGCAGAACTTATCTGTCCCTATCCTCCAGGGATTCCTATTTTAATGCCAGGAGAAATCATCACCTCAGAAGCATTGGAATACCTACAACAGATTCAAGCCAGTGATGGATACATTACCGGATGCACCGAGCCGAGTCTCGCTCAGTTAAAAGTAGTTAAGAAGTGAGTTACTTTGTAGAGACGTTACATGTAACATCTCTACACTGATAACTGATAACTGGTCACCGATCGCTGATAACTGCTCCCTGCTCATCAGGTAATTCCATAGTGAATGTAGTCCACCCTTCCTGACTTTCTACCTGAAGCGTTCCTTGAAGGTGTTCTACCAATTTTTGTACTAAAGTTAATCCTAATCCCGTACCCCCTTGTTTCCAGCGATCGCTGTTGTGAATGCGATAAAATTTTTCAAAAATCTTTGGTAATTCTGTTGCGGGAATTTCTGCTTGGTTGCGGACGGTAAAGATCGTGCGTGTAGTTGGTAGTTGGTAAGCGGTGCAAGGCGCAAGTTGCGGCTGCACGCTTACGACGATCGCGCCTCCCATTGGAGTATACTTACAGGCATTGTTTGCTAGTTCGGCGATCGCTCGCTCCAAACTGGCGCGGTCTGTCAAGATTTGCGATAGATTAGGATCGAGCCGAATTTCTAGTAATTGTTGATTTTCTTGGGCGCGAATCAGAAAAGGCTCCATAATTTGAGGTAGCCATTCTTGTAAGTTAACCGCTTCTTGTACGAGGGTGGGATAAGACGCTGTTTCTAATCTTTGCAGATCGAGTAGTTCGGTAATCAACTCAGCTTCTCGATTGCATTCTGCTTGCAAGATTTCTAAATATCGTTGTCTTTTTTCACTACTAGGAGAAGTTTTTAACATTTGAATTGCCATTTTCATGTTGGCAATCGGTGTACGTAACTCATGAGAAACAGTGCTTAAAAAATCATCTTTGAGTTCGTGCATCTTCTCCATTTGCACCAACATCTGTTCTTGCTCGATTTGTTTTTGATGCATAGCTTCGACCTGCTGTCGTTCGCTAATATCCTGAAAAACTAACATCGTGCCTACAATGTTTCCTCGATCGTCTTTAATTGGCGCAATGCTGTCGTCAATGGGTATTTCTAAACCATTTTTATCGATCAGTTGCGATCGCTCTGAAATCTCGACTGTTATTCCTTTCTGTAAAGCTTGTTGAATTGGGTGTTCTGATATAGTTTGTGTCGGGATAATTTTGACAACTTCTGTTGCTTCTTTACCGCAGGCATCTTGTCGATTCCAACCAGTCAGAGCTTCTGCAATTGGATTCATCAAAGTAATTTTTCCTTCTGTATCGCTAGCAATTACGCCATTATTAATACTTTTTAATACAGTTCTCAACCAGTATTTGTTTTGTTTGAGATTTTGTTCTACTAAATATTTATTTAGCGCGATCTCGATTGTTGTTTTTAGTTCTTGCTCTCTAAAAGGTTTGACAATATAACCAAAGGGGTGTGTTGCCAGCGCTCTAGTGACAATGTATTCGTCGGAACTTGCAGTTAGATAGACCACAGGAAGCTCGAAATGATGATGTAAAATTTGAGCTACCGCTATGCCGTCCATATCTCCTTGCAAGCGAATATCCACGAGTACTAAGTCTGGTTTGAGTTCGCTAATTTGTGCGATCGCATCTTCTCCAGTTGCGACAGTTTTACAGACATGGTAACCAAACTTCTGTAGCCGATTTTCTATATCTTTGGCAACGATCCCTTCGTCCTCAACCACCAATATTTTTGCTGGAATATTCATTCTTTTGTAAACTCAGTCTAGATCGAAAATCTCACTATGAATTCCGTACCAAAATCTTTTTTAGTTAATTCAATATTTCCTTTTAGCTGGTTGGTTAATATATTGACTATTTGTAGTCCTAAAGATTTAGTATTTTGCCAATTAAGTTCTAGTGGTAATCCAATTCCATCATCGCTGACTTTGAGAATGACATGATTATGAGTTTGAGGTTCTTCAAATTGAACTGCAATACAAATTTGCCCAAATTGCCTCTTTTTGAAAGCATGTTTCATTGCATTTGTTGTAAGTTCGTTAATAATCAAGCCGCAGGGAATAGCAATATCTATACTTACCCAAATTGGTTCTGTTGCAAGTTTTAAAGTAACTTGCTTGCAATTGAGTTTAGCAGTGTCATATGTACTGTATAAATTATTAACTAGTGTTTCAATATAATCAGCTAAATTAATTTGAACGCAATTTTGAGATTGAGAGCGATACAAGAGATCGTGAACCAGAGCCATAGAAAAGATCCGAGCCTCACCCGATTTTAGAATTTCTAGCGTTTGGCGATCGCTGACATAGTTTGTTTGTAAACTAAGCAAACTAGAAATCATTTGTAGATTATTTTTAACGCGGTGGTGAACTTCTTTCAACAAAAAATCTTTTTCTCGTTCTACAGCTTGAATGCGTGCTGCTGCTTGCTTCTGCTCGGAAATGTTGCGATTAATTCCAGTCATCCAGATCGCTCGATCGGCATCATCATAAAAAACTTTACCTTGTCCCGCCAACCAACGAATATTACCATCAGCACTAAGAATGCGAAATTCTTGCTCAAATTCTCCCGTTCTTTCCAGCGCGCGGGTAATAGCTTCGCTGAACGAAGCACGATCTTCTGGATAAATCCGATCGAGAACAGCTTCGTAAGTACCTGCAAATGTCCCAGGTGCGAGATCGAATAAAGCCTCTTGTTGCAAAGACCACTTAAGTTCGTGCGTATGCAAATTCCAGTCCCAAATTCCTATCTGCGATGCTTCTAAAATCAAATGCAACCTCTCTTGACTCTGGCGGAGCAACTCTTCACTACGTTGGCGATCGCTAACATCGCGCACGACTTGAGAAAAACCTTGAATTTCTCCGCTACTATCTTTGAGAGCTGTCGTGACGACATTCGCCCAAAACCTAGAGCCATCTCGTCGTATCCGCCAGCCTTCCGTTTCCAGACGCTCTTGCGCGATCGCTGTTTGTAATTCCTGTTGGGGAATACCGCTTTCTATGTCGGTATAGGTGTAAAATCGAGAGTAGTGTTGCCCGATCGCTTCTCTAGCTTTATAGCCTGTAATTCTAGCCGCTCCTGCATTCCAACTGGCAACTATTCCATCAGCATCGAGCATGAAAATTGCGTAATCTTTCACTCCCTCAATTAGCAGACGGAAACGTTCTTCACTTTGGAGTAAAGTTGCTTGGCAATGTAACGCTGCGACTTGGCTCTGTTGCGCTCGCACTCTAGCAGAGTTAAGGATAGCAATAGCAGTACAGATACAGATGGCTTCGAGAACGAAAATCGTTAGGCGCAAGCCTTGCTCCCAACTCGCGATGGATAGCACGTATTGAGGAGGGAGGAAAAAATAGTTGCATAAGATTGCTGCGAGTGCTGTTGCTGCTAATCCCGCTCCCATTCCACCACACCAGGCACTGACCAAAATCGCAATGAAAAACAGCATAAATGGGCTTTCTTTATGGATTAGGGTAGCGAGAAAGAGCGTGACAACTAAGGCGATCGCCACTGTCAACACTGCTACACCGTAACGCCAAAATAGAGATTTACGCTTAACCACTGCTCAGAAGTTTTTCCATAAAATCATTAGATCGGCTCCAGATAATAAGCATATCTGTTTCTCGACTTGATTTTGTCCGTAAATTCTCTGAAGTCGCTTAGTAATAACAGCAAACCTTCATCTGCGTCCCCGTGCTTCCCCGCTTGCACGAGCGCTTGCTCTTGTGATAAACGTAACTCAGTAATTGTACTGAATTTAAAAGCTATGTTGCGATCGCATCTGTAGTTTTTATGCAGTCGCTTTTATGTCAAAGGCGATCGCAATTCTATAAATGTCGATTGCTAGTAAACTTGATATAGTTTAAGTCCGATCGATTCGATTTGAGAAACTTTTTAACTATTCAACTATCGGAGGTTGCAAGTCATGGCATTAGCAGTGATTAAATTTTCGTCTGAAGACTGTGGAATTTGCCATAAAATGTCTTTCTACGATCGCAAAGTTAGTGAAGAATTAGGCTTAGAATTTATCGATGTCAAAATGCAAGATACGACAACTTATCGCAAGTATCGCAAGATTTTATTAACTCAATATCCAGATAAAGCCGAAATGGGATGGCCCACTTATATTATTTGCGATACGCCAGAAGGCGACTTCAAAATTGTGGGCGAAGTGAAAGGGGGTCATCCCAAAGGGGAGTTTAGAACGCGCTTGCAAGAAGTCGTGTCTGCTAACTAATGCAGGAAAGCAAAAATTCATAGGGTGCGTTATTTAACGCACTCTACCAGAATTCTCTTTCAGACAATTTCAAACGATTTTACTTCTAAGACTGGACCGATCATCGCTAGGCTCATCACATCTTCTTTTACCTCTCCAGCAACTTTCACTTTTTGTCCGTCCTTCAGCAATTCCTTGGCAGTCCCTCTAGGAATCTCATATGTCGTGCCGTCATCTGCAACCAAAGCCCAAGCCCCAGTACCAATATCGCGCCGCTCGATCGTCCCTGTAATGTTAATACTCATCTTATTCGATCCATGTCGTATTACTACTCTTATACTAGGGGCGCTTGAGCTAGGAGCTACGGGAACCAGGAAAATGAGACACAAAAATCCCCCCTTTGGAGTAAGGGGGGTCGAGAGATGTTGCGTCTCTATTGGTCACTGGTCACTGTTAACTGACTAAGCTTCCTTCACCTTTCATTGCCAACCAAGCGATCCCATAACAGGCTAAAGCATTACCGATCAGAAAAGTACGAGCGATCGCCCCACTTCCCAACCAGCCTAAATCGGGTGCGATAAAGGCACTGATTAACAAGCAGCTAGCGACACCTAAAGCTGTACCGACAGCAAATTTCTTCCAACTCGGATTTCCCAGCAGTAACACGATTAACACGAAGGGAATCACTACGCTGGCAAAGAAGGGGTTTAACTCAGAGTATCCCTGAATAGCGCTACCGAGTTCGGGAATGGAACTGCCCAGCAAGCGGAAGGGCCATTGAGGTAGGTCGAAGATATAAAAGCCTTTGAGGAAGAATAAACCCGAACTGCCTGTAACTAACCCCCATGACAGCGACCAACTCCAGGTAAAGGGGAAGTAAACCCGCAAGAACCAAGCCAAGAGGTAAGAACCGAGTACCATCAGGACTTTAGGTAATAATGCCACTGCACCACCATCAATCCAGAAACGGGGGTTGAGGTAGCCGTTATCCCGCAGCCAGCGGAAGAAGTCTTTGAAGGTAATTTGTCCGCGCACGGCAAGTTTCACGGCGGCGGATGCATCTAAATGTCCCGCACCGTAGTAGTTGAGTCCGTCATCTTGCACGACTCTGGCGGACTTTTGCAGAACGCTTTCTACTTCATCTGGGTCTTGTATCCCAGCAGCTTTAACTAAGGCGGCGACTCCGGCAACGTGGGGAGATGCCATGCTGGTTCCTTGGAATCCGGCAAATACTGGTTCTTCCGTATCTGGATCGATAGTTTCTTGGACGATTTTGCCGGAATTACTGCCACCAGGAGCAGAAAGATCGATTCCTGCACCGAAATTAGAGTAGGGGGCTTTTTCTCCCGCTGAATCGATCGCCGAAACTCCAATTACGTGAGGATAGCGGGCGGGGTACTCGGCAGCGTTGCTATTGGCATTGCCAGCAGCGGCGACGACTACGACACCTTTTTGATGGGCATAGGCGATCGCTTCTTTCATCATTTCGCTTTCACCACCACCACCTAAGCTCATATTAATTACGCCTGCGCCGTTGTCAGCAGCAAAGCGGATGGCTTCGGCAATATCGGAGGTCGTACCCGTACCACCTGCACTTAAGACTTTCAGGGGCATGAGCGTGGCTTCGTAAGCCACACCTGCGACACCATAATTGTTGTTGGTTGATTGCGCTACCGTACCTGCTACGTGAGTCCCATGCCCGTTGTCGTCATCTGCTGCAACTTTATCATTTACAAAGTCGTAGCCTTCGACGAATTTGGTATTTTTCAGGTCTGGAACTTGACTAATGCCCGTGTCAATCACAGCAACGGTTACGCCGCTACCTTTGGTTTCATCCCATGCCGACTCAATGCTAATACTACGCATGTTCCATTGCTGACCGTATTGGGGGTCGTTGGGAACCTCATAGGCGCGGTAAATGTAGTTAGGTTCGATATATTCGGTAGATTTAGCGATTTTGGAGTTTCTCAGGCTAGTCAGAGTCTGGCGATCGCCTTCCACGACATATACATTATCTGCTGCGGAAAACTCACTATTAAGCCGAGGCTTGACTTTGTATTGCTGCGCGATCGCGTTTAATTTAGCTTCTATCTCCGTATTCGGCACATTTTCCCGAAAATCTAGCACAATGGACTGATATTCGCCTTTAGCTGCCAGACCTTGAAAGCTTGACAGAGCAAACCACAGCCCGCCAATAAACAAACACAGTAGAATAAACTTTTTCATACCTGCAATCCATCTGTACTGAAGCGGCAGTAGCTTAATCTACAAGATAACTCATGCGATCGTCCTACAAACAAATGTTGCAGAATTCTTACAGTTATCAGTGGCTGGTGGCTGGTGGCTGGTGGCTAGAAGAAGAGTTTCACTCTGCTAGCCAATGCGTTACTATCCACTCACATTAATTCTCTAAATCCCATTACAACTTTAGTTGCTTGAGGGCAGTTTGCAGACTTTCAGCGATCGCTTCAAACTAGCAGGAATTACCATTCCAACAATAGCAATCCTATTTGATTCATGAACGTGGAGCAGGCTAGAAGCCTGCTTTACAAATCATTTAGAACTGCTAAAGCGCAGAGACCCATAATTCAAGTCAAGCATTCATCCCTAGCGCTTTTTGCAATAATATTCGATCTTCTAACTTAGCTTGAAAACGTCCATTTTCAATATCGCGAATCCAACTCTGGCTTTTACCCGTTAGCTGGGCTAAATCTCTTTGGCTCAATCCCAGTTTTTTTCTTGCTTCAATAATATATTCAGTAGAGAGGGCTACTTGCGATTTTGACCTAGTTTTGCGGTTCGTCGTTCGTTGCTTCTTCTTAGATTTCGCGAGTTGTTGTTCCCACTCTGGAGGCAGTTCAAAATGTAAAATCCGAGCATTCATTAATCGATTCCACTTACCACGAGGGGCAGCATCGGTCAATCGAGTGCTATTGCTACCATCATCAATCCAAAATTCTAATGCAGCTTCCGCATCTTCTGGAATATCGACTAACTTAGCCCACAAAGGTTGAATCTCTGGTGGATAGGTCACAGGATCGAATACAGGCTTGAGTCCGTAGCGATCGAGTACCTCTAAATCGCTTTCAAATATTCTTAATAGACGTTGGCGATTCTCCGGTTGCAAAGATATTTGGCTCAGTTTTCGCTCGCCGTAGGCTACTCTCATGAGAGTGGGAATCGTAACGCGCTGCTCTTTACCCATTTTGGTTTTAAATAGCAACCATAGCATCATCCGCGCTGCACCCTCATGCTGCTGCCAAATACTCATCACGGCGCTGAGTAGGGCTTTGGGTAAAGTACCATACTGATAGAATGCAGTCCGCTCTTTGCAACCTTGCCGATTCAGAAAATGCTGCGCCCACTGACCGATTTTAATTTTGAAAGTCAACCCAACCAGATGTTTGCATCCCAAATCGTCTTCTTGAAAGTGATGTTGAGTGTCCAGTAAATGCCACAAACGACTTTTTTCCAGCCGAATTCCCTTAATCTTTCCTTGTTGGGGCAGATCGATACAAGCTATTAGCTTGCAGGGTTGTTGGGCAAGTTCTTTAATGAGAACGAGTTTAGTCAGTTTGCTCAGGTCTTTGCGCTTGTCCAGTCCCAAGTATTCCTCAATCTGTCGGTCATTGATAATGAATTCCTCTTCCCAAGGACGCTCTAAGCTTGTAACATGAGCGGCGTAGATTAAGTGCAAGCAGGCAGATCTAATATCAAATGTCTCGATCGCAGATAATGCTCGATCGCCTTTAAGCGCAACTGGCGGTTCCAAATCTAAGCTGTCTGTAATTCGGAAGGCGATCGCACCCTTACCTCCATGAATTTGCCGCTGATAGTACAACTCTCCCGCAGCATCGATTTCCCAAGTAAGAGAGTGTCGCTGTGCTAGAACATTACATAATTCCCAACTAGCGATCGCGGAAGCAAAAGGATGGCTTTTACCGTCGGGAAAAAGATCGAGGCTAGGTACGGTTCTAACATCAATCTTGCATCTACCTTTCTTCGCTTGCCAAGGAACCGGAGAGTTGACAGGGCAAGAGTCTACACACTGCGGTGCTATGGAATCCTGGCAGTCATGACACAAGCTGGGATCGATCCAATACTCACCTTCTATAACTTTGATTGCACCTGTAGGACACTGAGGCAGGCAGTTGTCACAACGAATACAGTGCTTAGTAATGGCGTAAGGCATGGGTATTGTGCGGTTCTTTTCAAAAAGATGCTAGCTTTACTGAATGCTATGAATACGCGATCGCTGAAAATTTTCTCTACTAAAATTTGAACTCCTCGCCATCCAAGAGTTTTTCTCGAAGCTATGCTCTTACGAATTATTTATAGTAAATATATTTAATCTGCAAGTTCAGATATTTTTGTTCGCTTTGAGCCATTAAATAAAGTCTTAATATTTTAGTAAAATCATTTGAGGCGATGCCTACGGCAAGGGCAAAACCCATGCATCTCCTAGTGACAGCCCAGCTAACGACCAAATTTTATCTTGGTATGCTGTTGCTGATGATGTCAATAATCTACTGCAATTGGCAGCACAGAACTGAGAAAATACGGCTGAATCAGAGTACTTTATCAAATAGGTATTAGCGATCGCCTCAGATAATCTAGACGTTCTCGTTTCTACCTATCGCTATTTTTACGATGCTTTGGCTATGCCAAAACCGTATTTCTCAAACACGGTTCTTGCTTGCTTATCAGTCAAAAACTGAATATATTCTTTGGCAGCATCAAGATTTTTACTACTACTGATAATGGCTATAGGATAGACAATCGGAGAATGTAAGTTTTCCGTTGCTGTAGCCACTACCCGAACTTTATTTGAGAGTTTGGCATCTGTGGTATAGACAATTCCAGCATCAGCATTGCCACTTTCTACAGCAGCTAGTACATTACGGACATTATTGCCAAACACTAATTTTGGTTTAACTTGTGATAGAATTCCTAATTTCTTGAATAGTTCCTCGGAATATTGTCCGACTGGAACGCTGCGGAATTCGCCTACAGCAATTCGTTTTATGTTAGTATCTGTTAATTGCTCGAACTTATCGATCTTCAGATCGGAATTACTCGACACAACCAAGACAAGGCGATTAGTTAGGAGGTTGCGGCGGGTATCGAGAAGAATCAAATTTTTATCCTGCAAGGCATTCATTTGCTTTGCAGCGGCAGAAAAAAAGATATCTGCTGGCGCACCTTGTTCTATTTGTTGTTGTAATGCCCCAGAAGCACCAAAGTTATAATTGACTTCGATCTTCGGCTGAGTTTTTTGAAAAAGTGGTTGGGCTTCTTTTAAGGCATCTTGGAGGCTAGCAGCAGCAGATATAAGTAAGTTTGTATTTGCTTGTGCGACAACAGGAGATGGATTGAGCCAGTTGAAAATAGTTGCTAAAATCAGCGCGATCGCCACTCCACAAATAAAGGCAAAAACATTTTTTCTTTTCATAGAATCTTCAGTTCAATATCTACTTTATCTACAAAAAATAACTATAAATTATAGTAGAATCTATATTAGATATGCTTTATGGATAGATTAGATTAACATATACTTACAATGAGTCAATATGTAGAAACTACTAATCCTTAAAGGAGATGATGAGGCGATCGCTCGGCAATAAAAAGTAGTTAAATTTACAGTTTAACGAGCGTAAATAGATAGAAGATCGAGCTAACAAAACATATACAAAAGATTGACAAATGAAGATTAGCGCCCGCAATACATTGAAAGCAACTGTAAAAAAAGTTGTACCAGGAGCCGTTAATACTGAAGTCACGTTAGAACTTGCGCCTGGAGTGGAAATAGTTGCAATTATTACAAAATCCTCGGCTGAAAGCTTGGGACTTGCAGAGGGTAAAGAGGCTTACGCTGTCGTTAAATCATCAGACGTTATGGTTGCAGTTGATTAGTCGATGAGTCAATTGCTGTTTGCAAGCAACAATGTGAAAAATATGCCAGTGCTTTTGTTCGCCTAAAGCAGTCGTGCCTGGGTGTTCTTCTTCTTGAAAACACTCAATTTTGAAAGGTTGCAGCAATTCTTCTACTTGGGCGCGGGTATGATGGCTCATGTTAGGGTAAACTGCCCAAGAGTCGCGATCGCCAAATAATTGACCGCAGAAACGTCCCCCAACCCGCAATGCTGCGATAATTTTGTTCCACAAGCTAGGAAAATGTTCCGGCGGACAAAATGGTAGGCAAAAGCTGGCATTAATGAGATCGACCGATTCTGGTAATACTAGATCTTCAAAGCGCATCACCAGAGTTTCTAGGCGACGGAGATCGATGTCAGGACGACTTTGCAAACGGGCGATCGCTTTTGCTTCTCCGTCAATTCCTAGTACCCGCCAACCCCGCTTCAGCAGTTCCGCCGTGTCTCGTCCATCTCCGCAGCCCAAATCCACTGCAAACTGTGGAAATTCCTGAGATAATGGCTCAAACCTTATCAACGCCGATAGCAGAGTTTCTCGCGGCGGACGACCTTCTACTGCTTGGTAGTAAGCAGACCAATTGGGCTCAAAAACCAGATTTTCTAATTGGTCGTTCGTAGACATAATTCAGGGACAAGGGGGACAAGGGGGACAAGGGGGATAAGGGGGACAAGGGGGACAAGGGGGACAAGGGGGATAAGGGAGACAAGGGGGACAAGGGGGACAAGGGAAAATAACTACTTGTTAACCGTTAACTGTCAACCAACAACAAATGACCAATGACCAATGACCACCTTCACGAGTAGTTTACAACTCAAACAGAATTGCTATCTAATTTTGTTCTAACGAGCTATGAGTGTAGCAATTTTTGGGGCAAACTCTAGAGCAAGCCTGACAACCAATACAGTATTCTGGATGAACAATAGACATGACTTTGCGCTCGATTTCCTCAGCCTCCTCATCTTCGACAAACTCCCCGTCTTCATTCAGTGCTTGCAGTAGTAGCACGTTTCTACCGCAGGCTTTAAAACATCTACCACAACCAATACATTTATCTTGGTTAATTTCTTGTACGAATTGGGGTGTCCAGGTTTTACCCCCAAAAGTCAAACCAGTAAGTGTTGCCATAGTGTCTCCTCTTGAGTAAGTCAAAAGTTAAAAGTCAAAAGTCAAAAGTAAGAAATTAGATGTATTTCAGTTGATTCAGTCCTTGCCTTGCGGACTTTGAATGTGTGGTTCCGCGAATTCTATTCGCCGATTATTTTTTTGAGTTGCACCCAACCATTGGAATAGAGCAGTTAGTACCCCAGCCATACCAGCAGCTTGAATAGGGGCAGAATTCGATCGCGCCGTCAACCTCACGTAAATGGCATCAGCAGACTTTTGGCAGAGAATCAGGCGATCGCCTCCTACGATAACCTTGTAGGCAGGCGATCGCTGTTCTAAAATAATGGTGACTCCAGGTACAATACCCATTGCCCTGAGTTCCTGTACCGTAGCCTCGTCCACACTCTCAACTCCGTTAACGACTCCCCGTTCTCCAGGTTGGAGCAAACTGAGCGAGGAGCCAAAAATGGTAAAGTCAGTAAACATATCGTGGGTACTCAGACTAGATAGGCTTCTTGGTGGGTGCGGATCGTACAATCAGAGCGAGGATAGGCGACACAGAGAAGCACAAATCCTTTCTTCACTTGTTCGTCATCTAAAAATACCTGTTCGGACTGATCGATTTCGCCTTCAACCACTTTGCCAACGCAACTAGAGCAAGAACCAGAGTGACAGGAAAAGGGTAAGTCCAGTCCTTGTTCTTCTGCGGCATCCAGAATCGTAATAGATTCTTCAACAGGGATCGTAATGTCGAGCGATCGTTTTTTATTGATTAAATGCACTTGATAAGTCGTCATCGTCGTGTCCTCCAAAATGATTCGATCTTTGTACGGGCTAGTTAAATCAAAGAACTAATTGTGATTTCACAAGTATCTGCAAAAAAACCACCCCCACAAGTTTTGACTTCTGACTTTTGACTTTTGACTTTTCTACTCAGCTGCACGGCACGCCAGCAGGAGTACAATCGCCGGCTTGGAACGATTTTCCACAGCCGCAGGTATCGGTAGCATTGGGATTGCTAAACTTAAATCCGCTTTCTAGCAAGCTATCGACAAAATCGATGACAACTCCTTCCAACAGCGGAGCGCTTTGCGAGTCAATGTAGATGCGTAGCTTGCCTTGCTCTACTACAACGTCATCTGCCCGTGGCGTGCTGGCGATGTTTAAGGAATACTGATAGCCACTACAACCGCCATCCTCGACAGCAACACGAATGCCTCGTTGAGCGGAATTGTCTTCTTTGCTAGCGGCTTGCAGGAAGGTACGAAGCCGGAATTCTGCAACTTCTGTTAATGTTAGGGTCATATAAATCTCCTGAGTTAGTAGGTAGGAATGAGAGGCTAGAGAATCGACACTTCTCGGTTAGGATACATAGCTCTTGAAGATCCCCCTTAATCCCCCTTGATAAGGGGGAGATAAGATATCTTGGTTGCATTCACTCTTAATCTGCGTTAATCTGCGTTCTCATTCACTAAAAATTAACTTTTGCAAGCAGTCTATTGTGCTACTAGCCCGCTTTTTAAGGGGGATGGGGGATCGAAGCGATCGCGCAATCGCGAGGTAGAATAGGGCGAGAAAGCAGGAGTACCGCAAACCGGACAATTAGGATCGTGGTAAGGGCGACGCTTGGCAAACTCTAAACTGCCTAAGTCCATCGTTAGCAATTGCGATAGCAGTGGTTGACCGATTCCTGTAATCAGCTTGATTGCTTCTAGTGCAGTCAAACACGCTAGGGTTCCAGATACCGCACCCAAAACGCCAAAACCGCGCTTATCCCAATCGGGCTTTTCGGGAAATAGGCAAGATAAACATGGAGTGCGATCGGGGATAATTGTGGTTAAATATGCCTCCATGTCGTTCATCGCTGCTTCCACCATTGGCTTTTTCCAGCGCACGCAGGCAGCATTTAACAAATCGCGCTCGATGAAATTGTGGGCGCAGTCGAGGGTAACGTCAGCAGCACGTACCAAATCGTCAACATTCTCCGGCGTGACATACTCGCAAATAGCATCGATTTGCACATCTGGGTTGATCTGTTCTAGCGTTGTTTTAGCTTTGAAAACTCTGGGTTTGCCTACCCAATCATCGCTCATCAGAATTTGGCGATTCATGTCATCTAGTCGCAGTTCGCCGCCCCGTACCAGGATCAGCCGCCCAACTCCTGCTACCGCTAAGTAAAGCGCCGCCGTACCACCCAGCCCGCCTACACCTGTCACCAGGACTGTTGATGATTTCAACCGTTGCTGCGCCTCCTCACCAAAACCAGGAAGCATAATTTGGCGACGGTAGCGTTCTAATTCGATGGGGGTGAGGTTTAACACAGTTTTTCTCCTCAATCTGTACCAATTTCTGTTAGCAAAACTACATTTTGTGGCTTCTCGTTAAACACCTTGAATAGCTTTTGTTCGACAGGTTTGGAAGCAAGAAAAACGTCATAAGCTTGCTGGAGAGCATGGCGATATTGATTGAGCTTTTCCTCGTCGTTTAGATCGGGAGAATCGCGATCGATCGCTTTGATATAGTTAGAGAATTTCTGCAAAATATGCAGGCGATTCACATTCACAAACTGAGCATCGTAAGGCAGATTGAAGAACTCAAAATATTGCTCTGCATCGACAATTTGTTGAAATTGGGCTATTCTGCTCATTGTCCTCGCTCCAATTTTGTTAACTGTTGCTTGAGTTCGTCAATCTGTCGATAGATTTCATAGGTTTGACCTGCTACATCCATAAGTTGGTTGTAATTTGTAGGTAAACCTTCGGCGAGATCGTGCAGATCCATCTTCATTTGTCCGGCTTTACTGTTAAGCTTTTTGAGTTGAGTTTTTAACTCGTTAATATCTGGGTTAACAGCAGTTTTGGTTACTTGTACCATACAAATCTTTTGAGATGTTTTATTTTTACAGTTTGCCAACTTCGGGATAACGCTGAGCGAGATCGATCGCTTTTTCAACTAGCTTGTCTGCTTCAGCTGTTAATTTCTCCAAGGAATCAAAGCCGAAGCGTTGAGCATCGCGTAAAGTTCTGGCAACTAGTAACAGACGACCAGAAAAAACAAGTACCCAGCCGAAACCTTCATGACTCAAATCGATAACGACTTGGGATAATAAACCTGTTTCTTGCTCGATTCGAGCCGCGATCGCCCGATAGAATGATAAAATTCTGCCTTTTGTTACGGGATCGACATCGCCCTCTACAGAAATTTTGCGCTTAGCCTCTTTGCTGACAATATAGGGTTTGATAACTAATTCATCTGCCCAATTTCGATAAAAGCCATAGGAATCTTGGGCGCGAATTTGTCTGACTAACTCCTGAACGAATAGAGAATTGAAGGCTTCGTTAGTAGTTTGGTTGGTGGTTTCAGTAGCGCTCATAGAGTTACTTCCTCTTCTAATTGTGCAAAACTAGGTGATTTTTGTTGTAAGGCTTTTCGCAACCAGGGGGGAGGGCTGCCTTTCAAAGTTTGAACTAACTTTTCCAAAATATCGAGAATTTCGTCATCTTCAGATCTGGCTTTAATTGGTGTAATGCGCTTCTTAATTAACCGAGCTGCTGCACTTCCTCCAATTGCCGATACATAAACAATCGTGCAATCATATAGGGCTTCAATTTTTGGCAGTAATTTGTCCTCATTACCATCTTCTTTAAGATCGCCATCAAATCGGAGTGTTTCTACAAACTGATACCCTTCTGGCGAAACTTCATAAACATCAATCTTTTTCGCCCAACCAAAGTGAGCATTAATATGAACTCTGTCGTTAGTTGTGAAGGCAATTTTCATACCGATCCTCCGAATTAGTAATTGGTAATTGGTAATTGGTAATTGGTAGTTGGTGGTTGGTAGTTGCTCCCCCAGCTCCCCCAGCTAGGTCAGCTCTCTTCTTCCCCTCACTCCTCACTCCTCGCTCCTCGCTCCTCTGCCTCTAGAAACAGGTTGCCGAGATCGAATAAAAGCTGAATGGTGCCTTGGTAGCCGACTGTGCAACGCTGTCCGTTACCTAAGCGATCGAATACGGGGAAACCGAGGCGATAGAAGGGAGTGTCGAGGCGACGGGCGATCGCTTTAGTATGAGAATTACCGATCAGCAGGTCAGAACCTACTGCTAATTGCTCGAAGTCTTCTAAATCACCAATTGTGACGCTCTCGACTGGTAGTTGCTCTAAAAGGGGTGATTTTGTGGTTGTGACTGCGGTATGAATTTCAGTTCCCATCGATCGCAAAAACCAAGCGATCGACCACAGTAAATCTGGTTCTAGTGCTAGCGATACTTGCTTGCGCCCAAAGTAGAAGTGAGCATCGAGCATAGCATCTTGCAACTGGCGGCGTTGGTGGCAGTATTTTTCTGGGACTTCATTACCGCTCAAATCTACTAGTCCTTGGAAAAAGTCATCCACTGCATCTAATCCAGTTAGTTGCGGAAAGACTTCGTAGGGTATACCAAACTGTTTTTGCATAATCTCCGCCGCACCGCGCACGCTCTCGCCTAGTGCTAGGGTAAACAACGAAGTCCCCATCGCTCTGAGTTCTGCCAAAGTCGTACCACCACCTGTCACCGCGCTGTAGGAATCATCCAAGTGACCGTCGAGCGAGGCGGAAAGATCGGGTACGACGATGGGTTTTAGTCCAAAAGCAGAAACGATCTCTTTAATCTCCTGTACGTCCCCTGGCGTAAACGCAGAGCTTACTAAAAGGTTGATTTGGTCTAATCTGGTTTCTCCAGGTTGAGGCAGTTCCTTGACTATGCTTTCCACGGCTGCGGCAAACCCATCTTGCAATGCACCTTTAAAATCGGGCGTAGAGGCAAATGCGATCGGCAAGTCAGTTAATTCTGGGTGACGTTTGCGGATGCTTCTGAGGATGCCTTCCATGTCATCGCCTCTAGTTTCCGTCAGTCCAGTGGTACACAGACCGATAATTTCTGGTTTTGATTTCTCCATCAGCGTTAGGATTGCTTGCTCGATATTGTCCTCGCCACCTAAGATCGTGCTAACTTCAGTCATTGCTGTAGTGGATAGGGGAATTGCTTCGCGAAAATGCCGTACTAACATGACTTTGGCGAAAGCAGTACAACCCTGAGAACCGTGAAACAGAGGCATTACGCCTTTCAATCCTAAATATGCTAAGGCTGCACCCAAAGGCTGACTCTGCTTCAAAGGATTAACCGCAACTGCCTTTTTGGAAGATTGGACTTTGGATTTTGAATTGGTAATGGGTAATGGGTAGTTGGTAGTTGCTTCCTTGTCCCCCTTGTCCCCCTTGTCCCCCTTGTCCCCCTTATCCCCTTGTCCCCCTTGTCCCCCTTGTCCCCCTTGTCCCCCTTGTCTCCTTGTCCCCCTTGTCCCTGTTCCCAAGGTGCAGGTTTACGCACTTGTTTCCACACGGGGCTGTGCAGGGCTTCATCCAGTTCTCGCGCCATTTCGATCGTGCCTGTATATCCGGCGTAGCGATGATGGCGTTCTTGGTTGATGTCTAAAAAGGGAATTTTGGCTTTGAGGGCTGTGTATTGATTGCGACCACCAGCAATCAACATATCTGCTTTTGTTTGGGCGATCGTCCGCAGCAATTCTTGAGCATTGCCTTTTTCGAGCATGATGCCGTCTTGACCCAGCAGTTCTTTAATGCGGGCTTTATCTTCCTCGGTGCTTTTCTTCGTGCTAGTGGCGACTACTTCCATCCCCAAGTCTTTAGCCGCAGAGATAATCGACCAACTTTTCACGCCTCCGGTATAAAGGACAACACGCTTACCACGAAGGCGATCGCGATACGTGGCTAGGGCAACATCTAACGCCGTAGTTTCTTCGGCAATTAATTTCTCGACTCGCTCTTGCAAATCTGTATCGCCCAGTTTTGCTGCAATATTGCGCAAACAGCGATTCATGTCATCCACGCCGTAGAAAGATTCTTCAATATAAGGAATGCCGTAGCGTTCCTCCATCTTTCTCACCACGTTGATCAGCGCTTTGGAGCAGATCGTCACATTGAGTTTGGCGCGGTGGGCATAGCGAACTTCGTTGTACTTGGCATCACCCGTAATTTTGGCAAGGACGCGAATGCCTAATTTATCAAATAGAGGCAGAACATCCCACAATTCTCCCGCGATGTTGTACTCGCCAATCAGGTTGATATCGTAAGGGGTGGTAAATTCTGGTTCGGCGCTACCGATAACGTATTCTAGTAAGGCTTCACCACCGACACGATTGCCAAGATTTTTACTCCCAATAAAGCCAGGAGAATTCACGGGGACGACGGGTATACCTATTTTATTAGTAGCGGCTTCGCAGACTGCATCCAAGTCATCGCCAATCAGGGCAGTGACACAGGTAGAGTAGACAAATACCGCAGCAGGATTGTATCGTTGCTGCACTTCCATAATGGCTTTGTACAGCTTTTTTTCGCCGCCGAAGATGACATCGTTCTCATTCAAGTCAGTCGTAAAGCCCATTTTGTAGAGATGGGAACCAGAAGAAAGACTGCCACGACTACCCCAAGAGTTACCAGAACAAGCGATCGGTCCGTGGACTAAATGAGCCGCATCAGTAATGGGGACGAGGGCGATCGATGCGCCATCAAAGGCACAACCCCCTTGAGCCGCTCCTGGTTGAGCTTGTTGCTGACAGGACTTATTTTTCTTTTGTCCTTGTTTGTGGTGATTGTGTTCGCATCCTGGCTCGCTGAGCAGCTCGTTAATTTTACCTTGGGTGATTTTCATGACTTAGCTGGTGGTGGAGTGGTGCGTGGGACGATCTGGTGAGTGGTTAGTCACGCTTCGGTGCAACTTTACTCTTGTTCCCCCCTTTTGAAAGGGGCTAGGGGGGATCTCTTCGTGAATGGCGCAGTTCTCCGATCCCCCAACCCCCTAGAAAGGGGGCTATTACAAAGTCACACATGGGGTTAGTCGTAATCTTTAACTTCTAACAGTTTTGACTTTTGACTTTTGACTTACCGATTAACAAATGTATTTCGTGACATCTTCGCCACACTCATCTGAGAGGTAGGATAGGCTGCGAAAGCGCAAGCCTATAAGCTCGTTGTAGAGTGGATTTAGTTCGCAGAGTGCGGGAATGTGAAAGGTGCGTCCGAGTAGAGTTACGTCTCGTTCAAAAGGGCAGCAGCAGGGAATGACTTGACAAATGAGATGGGCAGTATGGCGATCGCATATTTGGATTTGATTCACCCATCGACGTAGGGGAGAGAGTAGATCGAAGCCTGGAATTTTTTCGGGAATTACAGAGCGATCGCTTGTGTGGGTGATGGTAGACATGGCTGATGGGATGAATTGGAGTATTGGAAGGTAATTGGTAATTGATAAGATTTCTCTACTACCAATTACCGATCGCCCAGCGATTATCGAATCAAGTCGTAAGAAATATCGGTCTTGGCGGGAACGATGGTATTGCGATCGAGTTCGTCGAGTAGCGTGTTGACAATCCAGTTGAGCAGGTTGATTGCTCCTTGATAGCCATAGGTGGCATAGCGGTGCAAGTGGTGGCGATCGAAGATTGGGTAGCCAATTCGTACGAGTGGGGTGTGGGTGTCGCGCCACAGGTACTTACCGTAGGAATTGCCGATCAGTAAGTCTACAGGTTCGGTAAAGAGGAGCGATCGCATATGCCACAGATCCTTACCACCCCAAATCTTGGCAGTGTTACCAAAGGGGCTAGCATCCAAGATTGCTTGCAATTCTTGCTCGAATACTTCGTTGCTGTTTGACACTACGATGTGTACGGGTTCAGCGCCCACTTCTAGGAGAAACTGTACTAGTCCGATGACGAGATCTGGATCGCCATACAGAGCAACGCGCTTGCCGTGCAACCATGCTTGGGAATCAGTCAGCGCATCCACTGCACGTCCCCGTTCGTCTTCTAATTCTTTGGGAATTGGCTGTCCGGTGAGTTCTGATAGTTTCATCAAAAACTCATCCGTGCCTCGGATACCGACAGGACGGGTAACTGAAGTGGTTTGTTTCCACTCTTTTGTGATGTACTCTCGCGTCTTGGTGGTAGAGTATGCTTGGAAGGCGATCGTTGCTTCAGCATTAATCGAATCTGCTGCATCTTCTAAGGGAGTGCCACCCTGGTACATCCTGTACTCGCCATCATTAGGAGAGTCGAGGTAATCTGAATTATCTGCCAGTAGAGTATAGTTAACGCCCATCAAGGATGCTAAACGCTTGACTTCCCGCAAGTTGCCAATATATGTTTCAAAACCAGGAATAAAGTTGATCTTGCCGTTGGTTGTTGCTTGCTTCTTGCCTTCAGTCAGATTTGACAGAATTCCTTTCATCATGTTGTCGTAGCCCGTAATGTGGGAGCCGACAAAGCTGGGTGTATGGGCGTAGGGAACTGGAAAATCTTCGGGTACAGATCCCTTTTCCTTGGAAGTTTTGATAAAAGCACCCAAGTCATCTCCAATGACTTCTGCCATGCAGGTAGTGCAAAGGGCGATCATTTTCGGCTTGTAGAGATTGTAGCTATTCGCCAAACCATCAATCATGTTGTTGAGTCCGCCAAACACCGCTGCATCCTCAGTCATAGAGGAAGAAACAGCAGAAAATGGTTCTTTGAAATGGCGAGTAAAGTGGCTGCGGAAGTAAGCTACGCAACCTTGAGAACCGTGAACGAAAGGCAGAGTACCTTCAAAACCTACAGCAGCCAGGATTGCGCCTAAAGGCTGACAAGCTTTAGCAGGATTCACGGTCAAAGCTTCACGAGTAAAATTCTTTTCGCGGTATTCCCAGGTTTTCGTCCAGTCTGCAACGCGGGCAACCTCTTCTGGACTATGCCCACCTTCAAACTCTTTTTTAGCCTGAAATAACTCTTGGTACTCGTCCTGATGAAACAGCGTAGCGTGATCCTTAATGTTGTCTATGTTGTTTTGAGCCATGACTGTTCTCCAATATTAGGGGCTGGGGGAAGAAAGTGGTGTGTGGTGCGTAAAGAAAGGGTGTGGGGTGTGGGGTGTGGGGTGTGAGAAGAGGCAAGAGGTTTTACTTACAACTTACGAATTGTCTTGCTCCCTCAGCTCCCTCAGCTCCCTCAGCTCCCTCAGCTCCCTCAGCTCTCTTTCTTCCACGGAGCGCCGATTAAACTCCATGTCGGGCTATTCAGCGCTAAATCCATATCTCTAGCAAAAATTGCAAAGCCGTCATAACCGTGATATGGACCGGAGTAATCCCAGGAGTGCATTTGACGGAAGGGCAGCGCCATTTTCTGGAAGACGTATTTTTCTTTAATTCCAGAAGCAATCAGATCCGGCTTCAATTCTTTAACAAACTGCTCGAATTCAAAAGCAGAAACGTCATCGTAGATCAACGTGCCATTTTCGATGTAGTGGGTAGTGCGCTTGTAATCGTCGCCGTGACCAAATTCATAGCCAGTACCGATCAACTTCATCCCCAAGTCATAGAAAGCTGGGACGACGTGACGAGGACGCAAGCCACCAACCATCAATGCTACAGTCTTGCCTTCGAGACGCGGGAGATATTTTTCTATAATTGCATCGCATTGTGCCTGGTATTTAGCGATAACTTCTTCTGCTTTTTGCTGAATTGTTTCGTCAAACTTAGAAGCAATCTCCCGCAAGGACTCAGCAATCTTGGTGGGACCAAAGAAGTTATACTCCAACCAGGGAATACCATAAGCCTCTTCCATGTGACGGCTGATGTAGTTCATGGAGCGGTAGCAGTGAACCAAATTCAGCTTCACTGTTGGAGTCATCATCATTTCGTGGAGCGTGCCGTCTCCCGACCACTGGGCGACTACGCGCAAGCCAATTTCTTCTAGCAGGATGCGGCTAGACCAAGCATCACCGCCAATGTTGTAGTCACCGATAATCGCAACATCGTAGGGTGTCCCTTCAATGCCCAACTCTTTCTTCTTCTTATCTGCTTGGGGGAAAACCCAGTCACGGATAGAATCATTAGCAATGTGGTGTCCCAGCGATTGGGAAACTCCACGGAAACCTTCGCAGCGTACGGGAACAACGGTTTTACCAATTTCCTTCGCTGCCTTTTTCGCTACGGCTTCAATATCATCTCCAATTAGACCAATGGGACATTCAGACTGAATGGAAACGCCTCGGTTGAGTGGGAAAAGTTCGTCCAACTCGGTAATTAGCTTCGCCAGTTTTTTGTCACCGCCAAAAACGATATCGCGTTCTTGGAAGTCGGAAGTAAATTGCATTGTGCCGAAGGTGTCGATCCCTGTCGTACCGATGTAGTAGTTGCGACGACCAGACCAGGAGTAATAACCGCAACCTACGGGACCGTGACTGATGTGGATCATGTCTTTAATTGGACCCCAGACCACACCCTTAGAACCTGCGTAGGCACAGCCACGGGTGGTCATAGAACCAGGGACGGATTTGATATTCGATTTAACGCCGCAGTCGGATTTTCCTTCTTCGTAGACGTTGAGGTGTTTTTCTCGTTTTTTCTTGGCTTTATCTGGGTAAACTTCTAGGACTTCTTTAATCAGTGCTTTCTTGTCTACTGTCGTGGTTGCTTGTTCTAGAGTCGTGTTTTCAGGAGGTGTCATAATTTGCCTCTCTTGAGTGTAGGGAGTCGGGGTGAAGAAAGGGTGTGGGGTGTGGGGTGTGGGGTGTAGGGAGTCGGGAGTCGGGAGTCGGGAGTCGGGGAAGAAGATAGTAGTTAAATTCCCCTTGTCCTCCTTGTCCCCTTGTCTCCCTTGTCTCCCTTGTCTCCCTTGTCCCCTGAGTCTGAATTAGACGGCAGCAACTTCTTCCGCAGTTTTGCCAACGAGATGCTCGTATTCTTTGTCGTCGCCAAGGATACCGAATTCGACGAGTAACTCTTCCAATTCGTCCATCGAAATTGGGGTGGGAATGGTGAGCTTGTCGTTTTCTTTGATCTTCTTGGCAAGGGCGCGATACTCGTTGGCTTGGTTGCAATTGGGTGCGTACTCAATTACAGTCATGCGGCGCAGTTCTGCGTGTTGTACAACGTTGTCGCGTGGTACGAAGTGGATCATTTGGGTGTTGAGCCGAGCTGCTAAAGTTTCGATCAGTTCGATTTCTTGGTCAACTTTGCGGCTGTTGCAGATTAAACCACCCAAGCGTACACCACCAGAGTGAGCGTACTTGAGAATGCCTCGTGCAATGTTGTTGGCAGCATACATCGCCATCATTTCACCAGAGGTGACGATGTAAATTTCTTGTGCCTTACCTTCGCGGATTGGCATAGCAAAACCGCCACAAACTACGTCACCTAATACGTCGTAAGAAACAAAGTCGAGGTCTTCGTAGGCTCCGTTTTCTTCTAGGAAGTTAATTGCGGTGATGATACCACGACCCGCGCAGCCTACACCTGGTTCGGGACCGCCAGATTCTACGCAGCGGACATCTTTGTAACCTGTGAGTAGAACTTCTTCTAGTTCTAGGTCTTCTACTGCGCCCCGTTCGGCAGCTAGGTGTAGAATGGTGGTTTGGGCTTTACTGTGCAACATCAAGCGAGTGGAGTCTGCTTTGGGGTCGCAGCCTACGATCATAATCCGTTCGCCTAATTCAGCCAAACCTGCGATCGTATTTTGAGAAGTGGTGGATTTACCGATCCCGCCTTTACCGTAGAATGCAATCTGTCTAATATTGTCAGTCATGGTTGTTTCTCCTGAAATTAGTTAGTGGTTGTTGGTCTGGGTTGTGTAGCGACGATCGCCTATTTATCCGCGATCGCTTAGCTCGAACATCGCTGGGGGCGATCGCTCAACTGCTAAAACTTTAGGAACTGGAACAGAGAAATCTTGCATAGATATTGCTAATTACGCCTATTTATGCTTTGTAACTGCTAAACTGCTTCTACTAACAAGTTTTGGTTGACGCGCTCTTGTAACTTTGCTTCAATCGCAACTTTGAGGGTTGCCGTACTGCTAGAGCAAGAACCGCACGCACCTTGCAGCAATACTTGGACGCGATCGCCATCCACGTCGTACAGTTCCACATCTCCCCCATCGGCAATTAATAGGGGTCTAACTTCTTCATCCAAAACTTTTTGAATTAGGGCGATCTTTTGCACGTTTGTCAGCGGACGTTGCGGTTGCTCTTTCGTTGCTGCAATCCCTGTAGCAATTTGTACGCCTACAACTAGTTCCCGTTGCACGGCAGCAATTAGGTCATCGATATCTGCTAGACAAGAACCGCACCCGCCACCCGCCTTGACATAACTCGTTACCTGTTCGGCAGTGGTGAGGTTATTTTCTCGAATGATGCGGCGAATCTTGGACTCGCTAATTCCAAAACAACTGCAAACTAATGCCCCTTCATCTTCTTCATGGGCTTCTAGCGGAATCCCACGATATTTATAAATTGCCGCTTCTAGCGCTTCCTGCCCCATCACCGAACAATGCATCTTAGCTTCTGGCAATCCGCCCAGGAAGTCGGCAATTTCCTTGTTAGTGACTTTGAGCGCTTCATCTAAGGTTAAACCCTTAATTAACTCAGTCAAAGCAGAAGAAGAAGCGATCGCGCTGGTGCAGCCAAAAGTTTGAAAGCGCGAATCCAGAATTTTATCGCTATTGACTTCAATCTTGAGGTGCAGTCTCAGGGCATCTCCACAAGCAATGCTGCCCACTTCGCCAAATACAACTGCTATTCCTGGTTCGCGATCGTCTTCTAGCAATCCCTGGTTTTTAGGATTGTAGAAGAGTTCCATCACTTTGTCTGTATAGTCCCACATGGCACGTTTTGGTAGTTGGTAGTTGGTAGTTGAGTGGTGCGTGGTGCGTGTTTTGACTTTTGACTTTTAACTTTTGACTTACCCGTTCACCAGCGCTTCTTCCCGACCTTGCAGCCAATCGGCTTGGTCGTTGTTGAAGGGGGAGAGGGCGCGGAGGCGTTCGACGATTCCAGGCATTACTGCTAAAACTGCGTCAACCTCGGCATCTGTGGTGTAACGGGAAAGGCTAAACCGGATCGAACCGTGCAAAGTCGTGTAGGGTAAGCCCATCGATCGCAAAACGTGGGATGGTTCTAAAGAACCAGAAGTGCAGGCAGAACCGGATGAGGCGCAAATGCCAAATTGGTTCAGAGATAATAGGATGGCTTCACCTTCGATATATTTGAAACCAATGTTGGTAGTGTTGGGCAATCTGTTTTTGCGTAGCTTGCCGTCGAAGACATCGCCATTAACTTCACAGTTGGGGATTGTCTCAAGTAGAGTTTTTTCTAAGCGATCGCGCAGTTGCTTTTGTTTGTTGGTCGTGGCTGCTAAATGCGCCAGTTCGATTTCGGCAGCTTTACCCAAAGCAACAATTCCTGGTACGTTTTCCGTTCCCGCCCTACGTCCGCGTTCCTGATGTCCTCCCACCAATAGGGGACGGAATCTGACACCTCGTCGCACGTACAAAGCACCAATACCCTTGGGTGCGTGTAACTTGTGACCGGACAGAGTTAATAGATCTACAGTGCTAGTCTTCATATTCAGGGGAATTTTCCCTACTGCTTGCACCGCATCGACGTGGAAGATAGCGCCATACTCTTTGACTCGCAATCCAATCTGTTCGATCGGAAATACTACGCCTGTTTCGTTGTTGGCATACATAATCGTGACTAAGGCTGTATTACCTGTCATTGATGCTGCCAACTCATCCAAATCGATTTGTCCTTGGCGATTTACGGAAAGATAGGTAACGGTATAACCTTGAGTTTCCAACTGCTTGCAGACATTCAGCACTGCTGGATGTTCCACTTGAGTCGTCACAATATGCCGCTTGTCTGGTTGTGCTTGCAGGGCGGCGCGAATGGCGGCGTTATCTCCTTCCGTACCGCAACTCGTGAAGATAATTTCTGAATCATCTGCGCCAATTAGGGCTGCAACTTGTTGCCGTGCTTGTTTTACCACTTTGCCGACTTGCCCGCCAAAAGAATGCATACTGGAGGGATTGCCGTAATATTCGCTCAGGTAAGGCAGCATTGCTTCTACAACTTCTGGGTCTACCCTAGTGGTGGCGTTGTTGTCGAGATAAATGCAAGTTTGCATGATTAGGGAGTAGGGAGTAGGGGATTGTAGGGGCGGGTTTGTTCGCGAATACCTGAACTAAAACCAACAATCTTGCGGTTCAACCCGCCCGTGCATTAGTTATGAAGCGTAGTCAATTTCAGATCGGAGAATTTTTCGGAGTAAGTATCAAACCAGCGTTCCCAATAGTCTTGTTTCTTGGTTAACTTACCAACCAAGCGGTTGTAGGTAGTAAACCACGATTCCCAATAATCGCTAGGTTGTGGAATACAACCGTCATATGTGGGACAACCAGCAGCGCATTGAGGTACGCTATAAGCACTGCCAACGCAGTTTGTACAAAGAGTGGGATCGATCCAGTGCTTGCCGTCAGTGACTTTGATAGCATCCGTGGGGCAGACAGAAAGACAACGGTTGCAGGAAATACATTGGCTGGTAATTTTGTAAGCCATGACTATTCTCCTTGCTGATTTTGCAGATATTGCGCGTAAAATTCACTTGCAACTTTCTCAATCACGTCGTAAGCTTCAACAGCCTGGATTCCAGCTTTGTGCAATTCTTCTTGAGGACAATGACCGATCTTAGAAACCAAAACTGCTTTGCAATCGGCGATCGCTTTGATAATGTGGTCTAGAGTCGCTTCCTCGCCATATCCACTTTGGCAATAGTGGTCGATTTTGCGGTGTCCGACAAATTTAGCTTCGTTGGCATCCACTTCAAAAACTTGGAATTCCTTCGCATGACCGAAGTGCTGGTTAACCAAACCGCCGCCTTTGGTAGCAACTGCAACTAAGATTTTTGGATTGTCCTGTAGAGACGTTACATGTAACGTCTCTACAGTATGCAATGTCTCTATAGCTTTCTCTTTGACAGCTTTGATTTCTTCCTTAGACTTCTCAATTCCGGCGTGAACTTCTTGGCGTGTCTCCAAGTTATACTCTGGAGTCATTTCCATGAATTTCTCTTTAGTAAATTCCTGGCTGCGGTCTTCGCCTAACAATCCCACTGCATCGGCGCGACACTGACGACAATGGCGCATCATTTTCATGTTGCCAGAACACTTATCCTGTAATGACTTCAGTTCTTTGGGTGTGGGTCCGCGCTGACCCGTTAAACCGAAGTGAGTACCGTGTTCTGGGGCAGAGATCAGGGGCATGATATTGTGGAGAAATGCCCCGTTAGCACGAATAACTTCATCGACTTCGGCTAGATGCTCGTCATTGACTCCTGGAATCATGACCGAATTCACTTTGCACAGAATATCGGCTTCTCTGAGGGCTTGCAATCCTTCCATCTGCCGTTCGTGCAGAATCTTGACTCCTTCAATCCCTCTGTAGCGCTTGCGTCTGTAGTGAACCCAAGGATAAATCTTCTCGCCAACCTTTGGGTCAACCATATTAATAGTAATAGTGACGTGATCCACATTCAATTGTTTAATGCGATCGACGTAATCGGGAAGCATCAAGCCATTGGTTGACAAGCAAAGTTTGATATCCGGTGCTTTGTCTGCAATCAACTCAAAGGTGCGAAAAGTCTTTTCTGGATTCGCTAAAGGATCTCCAGGTCCCGCAATTCCCAACACGGTCATCTGAGGAATCTTACCTGCAATTACCAAGACTTTGTGCGCTGCTTCTTCCGGTATTAATAACTCGCTGACAACACCAGGACGGCTTTCATTCGCACAGTCATATTTCCGGTTGCAATAGTTGCACTGAATATTACAAGCTGGTGCTACTGCAACGTGCATTCTAGCGTAGTGATGGTGCGCTTCTTCGCTATAGCAAGGATGCTTCTCGATCCGCGCCTTCATTTTTTCATCTAAACTAGGTGCGGCATCGGTTTTACTGCTACAACCACAACTGCCAGATTTAGTTTTAGTTTTTGCTGGTGCTGCGGTGGGGGTTAGGAGTCCGGTAGGTGGTGGTGTCATTGAAGTTTTTGTTGGTGCATCAGGTGTTTAGCGATATAGGTTTTATAACAGCCGCCTCAAAAGATGCTGTTGCCGTGGTTCGGGATAGAATTTATTGAATTGATTAAACTTGTACTCAAAAATTGCAGCTTTTAAATACCAAGGTATTAGCAGGTTTTAAAAAAAGTTTTTGGGTATGGGTGCTAGTATTTTTTGACTGAGGTACGAGTATTTATGGTGAAGGGGTTCAAGTATTTCTGTACTCGCTTTAAACTTAAGCATAGTAAGGGTTTAAATGCGATTTGAGTTGCTTTTTGCTTTTCTCCGTTCTGTACTCAAATCGTATGCGATCGCCCCCCAAAGCGCCATCTACTTAGGCAATTCGAGGGTAAAGAACTAGAGTAGTCAATTTAGAACTAACCCAGTGACTTCACAGAATTCAATTCTGTATCTAAAATATCACTTTTTTGCCGAACAAACTAAATTAAGATTATTTTAATTATTTAGATAGCGATCGCAATTTAGCTTACAAACCCTCGAGCGCAGATGAGTACAAGTTAATATATCCAAAAAACAGTTATAAAAATGCCGTTAAATCCTGTTGGGTTAAGAGTTTAGTTTTGAGTACACAAATACTGACTCCCTACCCCGATCAATACTAGTACCCCTAACTTAAAAATACTAGTACCCCAACTCCAAAAAAACTTTTTTTTAGCTTGCAAATCCCAATTGAGTTGGGGTTTAGATTAATTGAGTACAAATTAATATATCCAATAAATCCAATCGACATCGGCTGCATAGCTGCGGGTAGAGCTGCCTGATATAAGCAGAGATAACACACGGCTCCTCCACCCCATCAAGTCCGATGCAACAGATCTCCAATACCTTTACAACCCAAAAGACGGACAAACAATTGCGTTTGTCATTTTTGCAGCCATTATTGACAGATTTTCAGATTATCTTCGATCGCGATCCGGCAGCACGTAATTGGTTCGAGGTACTTTGTTGCTACCCTGGCTTTCATGCAATGGTACTGCATCGTCTCGCGCACTGGTTGCATTGTCATGGAGTTGCGTTTGTTCCCCGCTTGATTTCTCATCTAGGACGATTTTTGACGGGAATAGAAATTCATCCAGGCGCACAGATCGGGCAAGGCGTGTTTATCGATCACGGCATGGGTGTAGTCATTGGAGAGACTGCGATCGTCGGAGACTACGCACTGATTTATCAAGGTGTCACCCTTGGCGGGACAGGGAAAGAAACTGGTAAACGCCATCCTACCTTGGGCAAAAACGTAGTCGTGGGTGCAGGTGCGAAAGTTTTAGGCAATATTCAAATTGGCGATCGCGTCCGCATTGGTGCAGGTTCAATTATCTTGCGAGATGTCCCCTCAGACTGTACTGCGGTAGGAGTTCCTGGGCGCAATATTTGCCATAAAGGTGTGCGTGGCTGTCCCCTAGAACACGCAAAACTACCTGATATAGAAGCAAGCATCATTCGTTCTTTATTAGAACGGATCGAAAAACTCGAACAACAATTAAAAGTCAAAAGTTAAAAGTCAAAAGTCAAAAAATAGGAGACGGAAGAATCAAAATACACTCTTCCCGGCTCCCGATTCCCGACTCCCGACTCCCGATTTTCAAACCAAATCTAATAATTTAAGACTGCTATAGCAGTTCTAAATGATTTGAAAAGTAGGCTAGAAGCCTGCTCCGTTTGTAAATCAAATAGGATTGCTATATATCCCGTAATTAATAATTGAGAAAATTTTTAAAAAGGACACCTTGCTTATGTTTAAGCCCACCAGTTCCGATCCAAATGTTCAAATTGTCGAAATACCCGTCAGCGATCGCTGGCGAATTTACCACCGCTTACAAGAGTTAAGTATCCCCTGTTGTTGTCCTGCGGATGGTTCTTTAGTGGTTGAAGTTAATAGTGCGATCGCTGCCTTTCTCGTCCGCAGCACCGTACAGCATTTCTTAGCCACTCGCCAAGAATTACTCGATTGGTTAGAACGCTGCTGGACAGCAGACATTTTTTCTTAGTTTGTCATTTGTCATTTGTCATTTGTGAGTACTGTTTTAACTTTTCACTTTTGACTTTTGACTTACCAATTACCAAAATCAAAAGGAGAAAATTAATGACACAAGCAACTGTATTACGTAATTTCGGAGAAGTGCTAGATAACCCCATTGGTTTAGGGCATGAAGTTACCGTTCCCGTTTGTGAAGGATTAAATATTATCCTAGCAAGTTTTCAAGCTCTTTATTTACAATATCAAAAGCATCACTTTGTCGTTGAAGGTGCAGAATTTTATATGCTGCACCAGTATTTCAGCGAGAGTTACGAACAAGTTCAAGCACACGTACACGACGTTGGCGAACGCTTGGATGGACTAGGCGGCGTACCAGCAGCTAGCTTTACTAAACTCGCAGAATTGTGCTGTTTTACGCCAGAAGCAGATGGAATTTTTTCCTGTCGCCAAATGGTAGAAAACGATCTGCAAGCCGAACAAGCAGCGATCGATCTCATTCGTCGTCAAGCTGCTCAAGCAGAAAGTGTAGGCGATCGCGCTACTCGCTATTTGTACGAGCAAATTTTATTGAAGACTGAAGAACGTGCCTTTCATCTCGCTCATTTCTTAGCAGAAGATAGCCTAACTTTGGCTTTTGTTCAACCTGCGAATAGGACATAGATGTAATGCTTGCATCACCATGAGTTAGATTAGGCTCCCCTACCTATGATTCTTTGGCAATACGGTTTGATTTCCATAGATCGATTAGCACGAATTTTTGCTTGGCTAGAGAACAAACCTCACATTACTCTTAATGGGTAACATTATGTTTACAGTCTTAGTTGCTATCCTCAGTTTGATAGTTGTTCCTGCAATTGTGAATGGCTGTTTCGGCTATTTGTTATTGCGATCGATGAAGTAAATTTTGCTGGCATCCTACCATTTTGAACGGCTACACACACTTTGATACATCTTGGAAGCGTCAATGCAAAAATCTTGGCGATCCCTCAACCCGCTTCAAAAGGGGGCAGAAGTCCTCCCCTTTTCAAGGGGGGCTAGGGGGGATCTTGCCTTAACCGAAAAGTATTGACACGCATCTGAGATTGAAATCTGAAACTCAAGAGCGAAAACCTAAATGCTACGAGGGCTATTGTGCTATGAATCCGATCGCGATTAATGACACGACACTACGAGATGGAGAACAGGCGGCGGGTGTTGCTTTCACAATTGAGGAAAAAATAGCGATCGCCAAATTTCTAGATGCGATTGGTGTAAGTGAATTAGAAGTTGGTATCCCCGCAATGGGAGAAGTTGAAACTAAAGCGATCGCGGCAATTTCTGAGTTGGGTTTGTCAGCTAAACTTTTAGGTTGGAACCGCGCCACAATTTCAGATCTTCAGGCTTCTATCGCCTGTGGTTTGCAGCGAGTACATATATCCATTCCCGTTTCTGAGATTCAAATTGCTGCCAAGTTTCACGGACAGTGGCGCGTAATGTTGCAAAAACTCAAAGATGCGATTACTTTCGCCCGCGATCGCAATCTTTGGGTAGCAGTCGGGGGTGAAGATTCCTCTAGAGCTGATGAAAATTTCCTTTTGGATGTCGCCCTTTACGCTCAAGAGTGGGGCGCATCAAGGTTTCGCTTTTGCGACACTGTAGGAATTCTCGACCCTTTTACTACATACACCAAAGTCAAGCAATTGGTGATGTATTTATCGATGCCTGTAGAAATGCACACCCATAATGACTTTGGCTTGGCAACGGCAAATGCTTTAGCTGGACTGCAAGCGGGAGCCTTATCGGTAAATACAACAGTGAATGGTTTGGGGGAAAGAGCTGGCAATGCGGCTTTAGAAGAAGTCGTCATGGCACTCAAACGCCTTCAAGGGATCGATTTGGGGATTGACACGACGCGGTTATTAGAACTGTCCCGACTGGTAGCAACCGCATCGGGTTGCAAAGTACCTCCTTGGAAGGCGATCGTGGGTGAAAATACTTTTGCTCATGAATCTGGTATTCACGCTCATGGCGTTTTGCAAAATCCCGTGACTTACGAGCCATTCGCTCCCGAAGAAGTGGGGTGGGAGCGGCGTTTAGTCGTAGGCAAGCACTCAGGTAGGCACTTAGTATCTAATTTGCTACAGCAGCAGGGCATTAGTTTAAACACAGATGAAACCCAATCCATCTTAGATGCAGTACGGCAGCAATCGGTACAAAACAAACGCAGCCTCGATCTGCAAGAACTAATGAATCTAGTTCCATTTCATCACATGAAAAAAACAAATAATCCCTCCTCTGCCGCTCTGCCCCTCTGCTCCTCTACTGCCTATTTGTATGAACCTTAAGTGAAACCGTACAATCCTATCTCAGAGGTAATCCCATGCAATCAGATGAATTAGAGCTAGACTTGCCACCAGCTTTTGAAATTGGCTCAAAAGTAAAAACTCGCAAGCTAATCCGCAACGATGGTACGTACCCAGGGCAAGAAATTGGCGCAACACTAGCGAAAAAGGGAGAGATCGGCTACATCGTCAGTATTGGTACGTTTTTGCAAAATTCCTATATCTACGCCGTGCATTTTATCGAAAAAGGTTTTATCGTTGGTTGTCGCAAAAAAGAACTAGAAGCAGTTGAGGAAATCAAATGAAAGTCATGTTGCGTCAAAATGCTACCGGACATTTGGTAATTTATGTTGCCAAAAAAGATCTTGAGGAAGAAGTAGTAAACCAAACAGAAGGATCTGAGGGTAAAATTTTTACCTTAGCTAACGGTTGGGAACTAGCAATCCCAAATTTACCGGAACCCATGAAATTACCGCAGACTGTAGAGGCTAAAAGGCTCTGCAAGCGTACTCACAAGGAGTAGGGGATATGAGCAAGCTTAAACACGATCGCCTGTTGGCATTTCATGTAGAAGGGAAATTTTTAGGTTTTACTGTCGATCGAGACAGTACACCTAAATACTTGCAACTAGAGGTTGCAACCGAACAGTTGAGGATTAAAATCGCCAAACAGTCCCGTTTTAGGCTTGGATCGACCTTAAAACCTGGCGATCGGATTGAAGTCTTTGGGGAGCAAAAGTTCAAGTATGAGACAGGCGAATTTAAATTGAAAGCCGATCGCATTCACAAGCTGACGGCAAACTCAGATAATGACTCCGATCGCCAACCAGAAAACGGCAAAGTGAAGATTGTTGCTTGTTATAAGCCGGGTTGTCTGAAAAAAGGTGGCAGCAAATTGGTGTCTGTTCTAGAAGGGGTGTTGCGCGATCGCGGTTTAGGCGATCGCGTTACTATTCAAACAACAGGCTGTTTGAAACGCTGTTCTCAGGCTCCAAATCTCATCTTAAAACCTGACAACCTCAGCTTAAACAACATGACTCCTGAAGCCGCGATCGCCGCGCTGTTGGAGCGGGTGGACGAGCATTTCGCATAACGCTTTCATCCAGTTCTGTGCTAGGTCATCAATTGCCGAGTCGATGTCCAACACCTGAACTTTTCTGTATCGACAAACTCTATTAAGTCTGAAAATATTGTATTTATCTAATTAAGTTAAGTTTTTATCAATTTGCTATGTAATTTCTAGAGTTCGCCTATGAGTAAATTTAGATTCTAAATCTTATGATTCAATTTTTTCTAAAAATATAACCAAATTGTCTACAAAACTTCATTGCTATAGCAATCTTATTTGATTCATGAACGTAGGCTTCTAGCCTGCGGCAGGCTAGAAGCCTAGTTTACAAATCATTTAGAACTGCTATAACGTTATAGCTGTGAATTGTCAGCTATTTTTTAACTCAAGAACGAGCAAAAGATTAACGCTTAAATCTACCTTTCGTATCTGCTCAAGGCATTTATATCTATTCCTTGTGTGGGTTAGATCGGTCAAAAGTTTTAAACCTTCTCTGCCGCGTGTCAGCCCGTGATGGTGCGGGCTGTTTACTTTTTTATGAAATGTCAGTTTGATTGAAATAGCCCAGAGAAAAAGGTTATCTCAACCCAAAGAAAACTTCTTGGGGCGATCGCTTAATCCAATCGCCACCACCTCTGTTTGTGGATTATCTTTTTTCTCATATAGACATGATTGTTCTATGTTGCATAAATATATTTACATAGTTTTTAAAATTCTGTAATATACAGATCGTTAATTAACTAAATTGAGTAAACTGATATAAGAACTAGAGTAAGTTTGTGCTTAGCTTGCGATGCATTATCGCTAGCTGTTCCAGAATTAGAACAAAGAAAGCTCAATCGACTATTAAGGTGTATATATTACGAACGAGGCTGTTATGACAGTGATTTACGCGCAGGCAATATTTGACTCTCCCAAAAAATCACCTGTCATGAAGTATTGGAAATATCGCAAACGTGCCAAAGCCCTACGTCATGTTCAGTGGACTTACGAAGTCGATTTGAAGAGAACGCTCAATTGGCTTGAGTTAATAGATTGGATTTTCTACCTGCATAGCCAAGGTTTAGAGCCTGCTGCGTTAGATGAATTCATCACTTTCTGTGGGTGGTATTTTCCCCAGTTAGCGGAAGGCAAGCCTCACCAATAGTAGCGATCTGCGATCGCAAGATCGAGCTAAGATACCAATCTTGCGCCATCTGCTCCCATAATTATATCGGCACTGTGTTTCACAGTGCTTTCTCTTGGCAAGGATAAAACGGTGGGGGATTGGCAAGACATTCACGGATATCTTTAAGCTGCACGAACCGCTAACTCCTAGAAGGGGAACAATCGGATAGATTGCTCTGCATCAAAATTGGTACAAACAATTGCGATCGCAATTATGCATCACTATTTCTTACAGCAAGAGGTGCTAAAACGCACGACTTTATAAGCATGTTTCATCAATAGCGTTCGCTAACTGCACGCCGCTCGGTGCGAACAGAAATATCCCTGCCGCTAGATATTGTTGCTGTCCTTCTAGTGCGTAAGTTGCTCCAGCCACAAAGTCTACTGCTCGTTGTGCTATCTCTGCATCCATCTGTACAACATTTAAGACTAGCGGTTGACCTTGCCACAGAATTTCGACGGCTTGCGTCACTTGTTCAAAAGACTGTAGCTGCATGACTACCACTTGTGGTGTCTTCTGTTCTAGTTGGGGTAGACTCCTCTGTTTGTTTGCTGTCAAGTCAGCCGCTCTTCTTTCCCGCCGCCGCACTACACTTGCAGGAAAAGCAGCTCTTAATTTTCCGTAATTCGGTTGAGACAATTCCTCTTCTAGTTCGGATACCTCTAGCTGATGCATCATCATGCTTACTCATCCTCTGTTTTTTCTAATTGGGGCTGGTGAAGAGCTTTAGGTATGATTTTTAGTACCTTTACATCTATACTCTGGTTAAATGAAAAGCTTGTCAACTCAGTGTTTTTACCCTGATTTGTCAATTCAATAAAGGTCGGAAAAGTTCGGGAATTAGCAGCTTTCTCATCAAAAGAGTTTTTTTGTTAACAGCGTATATTTGTATACTAAATCTTTGTTTGCCTCCTTCTTCAGATAGATTTTTAATTATTAGTGATTCTGTTGGTATTTTGTCGGTGTAAAATGATGGGCGACATACTACCTGCTTGTAGAAATGGTAATAGAAACCGAAATCGTTTCCTAAAACACTGAGTGGCTCTAATAGAGGAACAAAAGTTGCTAGTAGAGCAGACGATCGATTAGTTAAATAATATATACCAATCAAATCCTATCGCTAGATCGGCAATTTCCCAATCTGACGCAAATCGTGCAGATTCAACATTCTGACTGCTGCGATCGCTCACCCTAGAAATAGTCATGTAAATTACCAAAATAATTAGTGTATTATGGTAATTTAAGTAGCATCGTGCGGTGTGTTAAAGACTTGTTTAATATTCAACTAAACAATTTTTAACGCAACTTACTGGGCTATCAAGAGTGTCTCTCAAGACAAGTCGATTCAAGGCGATCGAATAGCAAAATCAGATTGATATGTATGATGTAAACTACTTCAGCCAATATGACTTGCAAAGTATATGCCAGTACTCTAAGTGATGCAAAGCGGTATGAAGTTAACCTGTAGTAGCTGCCATTAAAAAGCTCAATTGCGCACACAGCTAGCTTATTCGTAGAGAATGGAGGTTAAATTACCGTTCACAAGGTGATTTTCGTGTTTTACTAAGATCCTAGAGAGTGTAGCAGGCTTTTGCTTACTGGAATCAATCCGGCTGTTTAAGAAAGGCTTACACGCTACTTGTAGAACGCAGCTCCTACTGTAGCTTCATAATTATCTAGACACAGCCTCTTATGCAGAATCGATTGATGCCGAGAAATCTTCAAAAGTTGTGAGGAAGATGGAACGTGGAAAATCTCTATCATATTGATAATGGGAATCAATCTAAACAGCAAAGCTTTGATTATGCAGCTCTTGACATGGAAGCACAAATTGCTGTCCAAAAGCATACTTGTGAAATCAAAAGAATGATGCGTAGAACGACACAAGATATTATTGAAATAGGCGAAAAGCTGATCGAAGTCAAGCAATATCTTGGGTTTGGGCATTTTAGCAATTGGCTAATAACTGAATTTGGTTGGAAGGAACGAACCGCAAGAAACTTTATGAGGGTGGCGGAAGTTTTTAAATCGGCAAAATTTGCCGATTTATTTATTGCTAGCTCCGCTCTATATCTTCTAGCTGCTCCTTCTACTTCTGAAAGCGCTCGCCAGGAGGCGTTAGAACTTGCTAAAAAGGGCGAACACATCACTTACTCTAAAGCTAGAAGCATTATTAGTCAACATCAGGAATTAAAAAAACTTAAAAATTCTACTTGTAATGTTACTTCAGATGTAAACAAGCATGAAGTAGATTCTCTTCAAGCAAAGTTAATTACATCAGTTGAAGCATTTCATGAAAGTTTACCAGATTCTCAAACAGTTGATGTATTAGCTGTAGTTATCGATCGAGATGTTTTGGGAAGTCAAAAAGTGTCTGCCGAAAACCTGCCATCGACCAATCCTATCTCGATTAGGATTAGCGACGACTGTAGAGCCTTGATTAAGAGTGTAGAGTCTCTTAGAGAAGAAGAAGCAACTGCTTTGGTGAGAGCAATAGCAAAGCACTGGTCAGTAGAGAAGATTTTAGAGACAATTAAAAAATGAACACTTTTTCAGCTCAGAAAGCGATCGCTGGATGAAACTTCGACAGCTTCGGCAGCTTCACTGAGAGCGAAACTATGAAATTCCTACGTTCTGGAATTCTCTCACTATTTTGAGTTATGCCGAAAAGCACTAGAGACGATCTTCTGCTCAAGCTTGCTACTGCCTTTTGTAAGCTTGTTTTCGGCTGCTCGGCAGTACTTGGAAGGATATAAAATCTCTTATCTCTGCTTGCTAATCAGAACCTTTTGCCAACATAGTGGTGTCTGCATGAAGCCCTCTAATTTTAACATTTAAGGTTCTTCAACGTTACAAAAAGTTACACTTTGAGCATTCAAATACCTCAAATCAAAAAGTATCTACTAACTAAATAGATTCTTTTTTACTCTATCACGTCCTTTCGCTGTTATTATACACCGATCGAAGTCAAAATTGCAACACCATAAAAAGATCGTTATTTAACAATTCTCGCTGAGAGATCGCGGCAATTTCTATCTTTATCTCTCATATTCTTTGTTCTGAGAGCCAAGGCGAGCAATTGGAATAGACAAAAGAATATTAATCGATTGGCTTGATATTGCTAATTCAATCTGAGAGTGGGCATACACGAGAAGTGAACTGGCAATCTGATTGGCAATAAAGGCTCATACGTCAGCTTAGTTGTGGTCAGAAGGTTGTGCAATTCCCTTCTGCATCCATCCGCTTTCGATAGTTGTGCCAGCATGGCTGCGGTATTTGTAGTTAATCACTTTCTAAAGGTTTTTACAGATTAAAAAATGGTATACCAACTGACTTGGTATACCATACTTTCAACTAGAAAAATACTAAGAGTAACGGAACTGATTACTTAATATTCAGCATTTTTATTCAAACGTTCTTTTGCTTGGTAAGCTTGCAATCCCAATAGAACTAAATAAGTCATCATCTGAGCCTGCGATCGCTGAGTGGCTGCTGCAAGCTGATTGATTTGATGTAGAGGCAACTGCTGCTGAAATAGTACCAGCGACTGTTCCAACTCTTGGGCTATAGTACGGCGATTTAGACTAGCATTTTTCTGTAATTGCTTCCCAATCGGCGATAGTAGTAAAAAAAATAATAAGTTGGTTACAAAGCCAGAACGGGAAGAGTGTTCTCGTTGAGATTGAGTTTCGATAGTTTTTAATAACTCCTCTGGCATATAGAAACTTGGACGGCAGTTTGCAATTAGGCTATTGCGTTGATACCTATGCGATTTTTCTGGTTGTTCAGAATTAAAAATAACCAAAATAATTACAGATTTAAACGTCACTTAATATATGTACTAAATTTTTCTACGGTTAACCATTCCCCAAAGTATAGGAAAAATATTGTTTTTGAAATGCTTAAATTAATTTGAACAATCCAAAAAGTTCGGATAAATATCAGATTTTTTCAGGTTTTAACCAAAACAACCGAAAAATTCAAAAAATGTCATGTAAATAACTTTATTTATCTTGCAATGCTGATTAAAGTAATGATATAGATTAAGTGACTAAAGTAATACCAAAATTTTATTGACTCACGCCAGAAGGAATATGGTTTACTTAGAGCAGAACATGAATGATGGAGAGAGTATATCTTAATCGTTGAGTTTGTATACTGCAAACAGCTGCACATCTCTATTGAGAAGCTTTGAATTGATTCTGAGTAAAATAATTGTGAAAGATTCGTTTACATGTAAGTGTTTTATGCGATCGCACACTCCAATTCACTAACGGATAAACTTCTAGATTAGACTTGGAGCTGATATTCGGAATAACAAGAGCAAACGAGAAATTACTAGAACCAAAAAGTCTCTCAGTTAAGCAATTTAAAACGTGCTAGAGCGACATTACACGCTAAGAGAAATTACATAGAACTCAATGCTATCAAATGATGAGCGCTCATTCCTGCCCTAGTAGAGCTACAGATTTCAACTATTTTGGAGACAACTACAAGATGAATGCAATCAACTCTCAGTCCTCAACGTTTGAAACCAGAGAATTTATCGTTGCAGATACAGTTGTGTTTAACAAACAGGGTACGCATTTGACAGATATTCAAAAAATAGTACTTAGAGGTGCTTGGCAAGGATACACATATGAAGAGATTGCCGACCGAGAAGGATACAGCGAAAAGTACTTAAAAAGAGATGTTGGACCTAGATTGTGGAAGATACTTTCAGAGGCTTTAGGCGAAAAAGTAAGCAAAAAGAATTTTAGAACAGCTCTTGAGAGAAGATTAACCCTAGCGAACCCCTCTCACAACCAACAGCTTGATATGGATAGTTGTCAAGACTGGGGTGAGGCAGTTGACGTACATACTTTCTACGGACGTACCCAAGAATTAGCTACATTACAACAGTGGATTGTTCAAGATCGTTGTCCTTTAGTAGCACTAGTAGGCATGGGTGGTATTGGCAAAACTACTCTTTCTATAAAGCTAGCTCAGCAGCTTCAGAGTGATTTCAAATACATTATTTGGCGCTCGTTGCGTCATGCTCCACCAATACGAGAACTCTTAGAAGAGATAATTTATTTTCTATCTAATCAGCAAGAAAAAGATTTACCAGAAACTACAAATGGAAGAATATCATTGCTCTTGAAATATTTCCGTAAGTCTCCCTGTTTATTAATTCTTGATGGTGCTGAGTCAATCTTAAATTACGATCGAAAAGATACACACTATCAAGAAGAGGATGAGGAGTACGGGCGGCTAATCAAATATATAGGAGAAACATATCATCAAAGTTGTCTATTGTTAACAAGTCGAGAGAAACCCAAGGAAGTTGCGATAAGAGAGGGAGAAGAATTACCTACGCGATCGCTACGATTGATAGGATTGGATGAGTTAGAAGGACAGTATATCCTTAAAGGTAAAGGAATTTATGGTTCGGAAGATGATTTGAAAAAAATAATTCAAATTTATGGAGGCAATCCTTTATTACTGAATATGGTTTCTACAACTATACAAAACATATTTGATAGTAGCGCCTCTGACTTTCTGAAACAGGAAATAATAGTGTTTAATGATGTTAAAGAATTTTTTGATAGTCAGTTCAATCGCCTACAACCAATTGAAAAAGAGTTAATGTACTGCTTAGCAATTGAGCGCGAACCAGTTTCATTTCAGAAATTGAAGAATGATTTTGGCTTAAAAGTTCAGTCACTAGAGCTAGCAGAAGCTTTAGAATCTCTGAGGCGACGCTCTTTAGTTGAAAAAAATCAGGGATTCTTTACATTACAAATAGTATTAATGGAGTACACAACAGCTCGACTGCTAAAAGAAATTTGTCAAGAAATACGCACGCAGCAAATATCGCTCTTGAAAAGTTCCAAATTACTAAAGTTAATAGTAAAAAATTATGTTAGAACTACTCAATCAAATATTTTCTTTAGAATGGTTTTAGATCAATTACTCCTAGAACTTGGAAGTAAAAAGAATGTGGAATCACAATTAGATACAATTTTATCTACATTGCAGCATGAATCTTTTAAATTGGAAGATACTACCGATGATATTATTAGTTTAATTCATCGAATGCAAGTGAACCTAAGTAGCTATAAGTAGACCGAGAAGAAAACTAATTATGGGCAGCGATCCGGGTAAAGAAGTGAAACCTTAATTTAGATAAATTACTTTACAAGGCACTTTAATTAACTTTTTCTTACTCAGATCCTTCAGTAGTCTCATAACTTAATTTCAGGGCATCTCTCACTATCTATCCATCTATTTTACAGCTTAGTTTCTGTTCTCTTAGCTTAATTTTTTGTAGTCATGTAAACTATTCTACTAGAAAAAATTGTACCAGATTAGCCTTTGTAAAGGGTTACTCTAATTTTACTCTTGTATCCTGAATTGTAAATTGCCACTACACATCTGTGAATAGTTGATTGTACTGCTCTTACTTTGCTTCATGCTATTTAACTGTTTCTCCATTTGAAATAAGCTTTTTCAATCACTGCTGCACTATTACCTATATACTGAAAATTTAATTTTCCCTATGCCTTGCCAACTAAGATTTTTCGGGATGTAGCGGAATTTCCTACGTTAGAAGATACAATTGATATTTTTCGGTAATATAACCGAACATAAACTTAAATTTTCTGATGTCAATCCTGAACAAATCAGGATTTCGTTTTAACTAAAAACTAGTAGATTATTAAATAGATAAATCGTTTAAGAGATTTGCATTTATGAAAAGCATCATTCGTCATTTAGCAAAAATGTTAATACCACGTTCTTATCAAACTTCTATAAAGACACTAAAAACTCTAATACTTAGTTCCCCAATAGCAGAAAAAGGTTTTCAATGGGGGCAGAATTTTACCATTAATGGTGAGTCTAGCACTATAACAACGAATCATTGTCAATCTCACTTAGAAAATGGAAATACTCCATCCAATGCTTTAGAAGCTTATTTTAATTCTCATACTGAAGGATTAGGAATACTTAAGTGGAAGCACTATTTTAATATTTACCATCGTCACCTTTCTAAGTTTGTTGGGCAAAAAGTTCAGGTTCTAGAAGTTGGTGTTGCCAGCGGTGGGAGTCTAGAAATGTGGAAAAACTATTTTGGTTCTAATTGTCAAATTTATGGTGTAGATATTGAAGAAGCATGTAAAGCATACGAAAAAGATTCAATTAAAATTTTTATTGGCGATCAAACAGATCGCAATTTCTGGAAGCGATTCAAAAGTGAGGTTCCTACTCTCGATATCGTAATTGATGATGGCGGACATGAACCAGAACAGCAGATTGCAACTTTAGAAGAGTTATTGCCGCATTTACGACCAGGAGGAGTTTATATATGTGAAGACATTCATGGTACTTTAAATCAGTTTCATACCTATATATCTGGGTTGACACATAATTTAAATGCATTACAAGAATTTGGATATAAGCCTATTAAAAGCGGTAGCGGTCTTGCTAGTTTCTCAACCTATTTTCAAGATGCTATTCAGTCTTTTCACTTATATCCGTTCGTGGTAGTGATTGAAAGGTCAGAGACTCCTGTATCGGAATTTGTAGCCCCATTACAAGGATCTAAGTGGTTAGTACTAACAAAGTAAGTGTTGGATTGTTAGTACTTTTAACATAGAGTGATTTAGCGCTATTTTTTCGCTGCAACTCGTTTTCTTAACCTAATAGTATTTGTGGTATGTCAAAAGTCTTATTCATTTCAGCTCATGCTCCTACAACGCAGTATCCTCAAGCTGGACAAAAAATTGCTTTTATGAATCTTGCGAAGTATGCTGCCTTACATGAATTCGTTGATGTAATTGTTATCGCTAATACTACAGAAATAGTTGTTGCTAAAGATCTACAAACAGATTTTGGTAATAGTCTTTATACATACCCACTTACTAAATTCAAAAAAGCTATAAACTGCTTGAACTATTATCAAGCGCCTTTAAAATTTGCTTCTCGTTTTAATAGAGCAGTTAGTAAGAAAATTCAAGAGCTTCTGATTGCAAAAACATATGATGTAATTCATTTTGAATATTCTCATGCTGCCGTTTATTTAGATATAGTCAAAAAATATATTGATTCAAAACAGACTAAAATTGTCATTAGTATACATGATGTATTGACACAAGTTTGGTTAAGACAATCTGTAAAAAGTTCATTTTTCGATCTTGAAGTAGCCAGAATCTTTCGTTACGAGCAAAAACTTTACTCGAATGCAAGCGAACTATGGGTATTATCTAAAAAAGATCGCGATCTTTTAAGTTCTTTATTTTCAATTGGTAGTGAAAAGCTTATTGTAAAGCCTCCAAAAGCTAGCAGCTTTGTTTATCAAGTGAAACGCCGAGCGGAGAAAATAGAAAAGAAAAGTCTTTTATTCTGGGCTGCTATGGAAAGACCAGAAAACGAGCAAGCAATTCTTAACTTCGTTGACAAATGTTTTAAAAAACTGCTTCAGCAAGATCGAAATTTTAAACTTTATATAGTCGGCTCTAATCCTTCTAAAAAAGTTTTAGCACTTGCAGGCAAACAGATCACAGTTACAGGCTTCGTTGAAGATCCAACTATTTTCTTTGAAAAGGCAGAGATCGGAATAGTTCCACTTTTGAAAGGAGGAGGAGTTAAACTAAAAACTCTAGAAATGCTTGAAGCTGGGTTACCTGTTGTTGCTACATCTATAGGTGCTGAAGGAGTCGTATCTCCAGATAAAAAACTAATAGTAAGCGATAGTTTTGAAAATTGGTTTGAACTACTTACAAAAGAATCGCAGAACTCTGTAGTTGCTGGAGTAGTATAAATAGAAAAAGCATATGTTTAAAAAACTAAGGTAAGTGTCTCAAGTTTTCTAACAATCTCGTTATTCTTTTATGTCAACAAACAAGTATGAATAATCCTTTTACTCAGGTACAGCAAGTAAATTTTTTGGATATAGGCTGTAGCGGTCCACTAGACCCAAAATGGTCTGATTTAGCACAACTACTAGCATACACTGGCTTCGAGCCAAACGCTAGTGAATGCAAGCGCTTGAGTCGCGAGCCTCATCCATACAAGTCAACTCGTTACCTACCTTTTGCTATTTCTGGAGAGCAAGGAGATCGGGTAATGTACAAAACACATCACCCTTTCTGCTATTCTCTGCTTCGCCCAAATCATGACTGGCTTGGTCGTTTTTCACATCATTATCAATTTAGAGAAACTGGGACAGATACTGTCTCATGTATGACACTCAATAGTTTAGCGAACGAGCAACAATTAACAGCAGATATTATCAAGCTTGATACGCAAGGATTAGAGTTACCGATTCTTAAAGCAGGGAATCAGGTTTTGCAAAATGCTTTCTGTGTGGAAACAGAGACAGGTTTTGTGGAGAACTATATCGGAGAAACTACATATACACAGCTTGAAGCATTTATGCGATCGCAAGGATTTCTGATGTTTGACATGGAAATTTATCAAGCTAGTCGTAATAATTCTCTATCCAAGCATGGCAAACATCAGCCTTTATGGTGTGAAGTTGTTTGGTTATTTGATTTCGTAGGTACAAAAAAGAAAACTACGCCAGAACAAGCTATAAAGTATTTAAAAATCTGCCAAGCTTTAGAATATTTTGATTATGGGCTAGAGCTAGCATATTATTTTAAAAGCTTAGGAATTATAGAAGCAAGCACAGTAAAGTATCTTGAAAAGCCAGAACACTGGACAAATATTGAAAGATCGGATAGTTGGAAAAAACATAAATCATTGTCAAAAACTGGTAAAGTACTAAGCTTTTTACCTAATAGTATTAATCAGCGTTTAACATATGGCTTGAAAGAAGTTGTTGAATGGGGAAAAAAATAACTTCCTACTGAAACTCTATTGGATTATCTCATAAGATTTCTGCTGCAAATTCACCTCTTTAGTAAATACTACTCACTTCACTTGAGCAAAATTTTTACCAGAGCGGTTGTAGTGCTGCAATGAGTTGAGCGCAACGAAAAGTATTCGATTCATCTGTTTTACAACAATACAAACTTTTCTAAATCAAGCTATTTCCAATATGAAAAAAAACTTGAAAGGTACAATTAAAGAATTATTCTATAACACTCCTTACTTAAAACAAAATTTTCTTGAATTAGGTAAGTTAAGGTTATATAAAACTTGGGTTCCTCCAGGTCATTTTTACTCACCAATTCCATCATTAACCGAGATTAAATCTAAAGAAGACGAAATATTTAGTAAACACCTTACAAAAAAAGTTTCTGGAATTGATTTGAATGAACAAGCGCAACTTGAGCTATTTGAAGAATTTAGCGAATATTATCTAAGTTTACCTTTCACTCCCAATCAGCAGGAAAATCTAAGATATTTTTACGAAAACATTTCCTATTCATATTCTGATGCAATTTGTTTATACTGCATGATTAATCATGCAAAGCCCAAAAAAATTATTGAAGTAGGCTCTGGTTATTCATCTTGCTTAATTTTGGATACTAACGACTTACTATTTAATAGTTCAATAACTTGTACTTTTATTGAGCCTTACCCACAATTATTATTATCTTTAATCAAAGAAACAGACAAAAATAAAATCGAAATAGTCCCTAAAAAGCTTCAGAACGTGGACATCGGTAAGTTTTCTGAATTAAATGCGGGAGATATTCTTTTTATTGACTCAACTCATGTATCAAAAGTAGATAGTGATGTTAACCATATATTCTTTGAAATATTACCGCTTTTAAATAAAGGAGTTTATATACATTTTCATGATATTTTTTACCCTTTTGAATATCCAAGAGAATGGATATTTGAAGGTAGGGCGTGGAATGAGGCTTATATGCTGAGAGCCTTTTTACAATATAACCGCAACTATGAAATAGTTTTTTTTAATACATTTCTAGAGCTTTTTCATCAAGATAAATTTATTCAAAGAATGCCGTTATGCATGAAAAATACAGGAGGTAGTATTTGGCTTAAAAAAATTAGTCAAATTTAAAGGCAATATTTTGAGAGAAAACAAAAATTCTATAAATAATCTATTTGCAAAAAAATAATAAAAACTGACAAAGGCAAAGTCAATAAATTGTCAGTTAGAGATTGTTTCAATTCAAAAACTTAACTTTAAATCGTCAATTTAAATTTGACCTGAAGCTAAGGTTACAGTTCGTAGTTTTTATGAAATGCAGGCATTGTAGTTAATAAAAATGCAATTAAAAAATTGATTTTGACTTAGAAATACAGATTTATTTAATCAAACCAAATAAACAGAAATCTAGTCAATTGTTTTTTGTGTTAGAGAAGCAAACGAACTTGCTTGACAATCGGTATTTTAAAACTTCACCCGTTTTCTTTAAAAAGCAAAATATGAATTCAAATAGAGTTCATTCCAAACTAAAAGTTGAGAGTAATTCAATGAAAATGAGGATAATGTCCAAAAAAACCGATCGCCAGAACAAACATCAGAAAAAATGTTTGTATCATTCAGCCTTATTTTTAAGTAGATCTCTACTTCTAAGTACGCTCTTTCTGCTTGTAGTAGGAATACGTCAGTCTCATGCAAGTATAATTGACTCATTGACTGAAATTTCACGATCTATAAATAGGAATTGTTCCAGAATAGAACCTTCGTACGACATAACAAGAGCTGGACAAACAGCTTTCAGACATCGAATAGACCGCTGCGGAGAACGTGCCGAGCTAGAAATGAGCAGAACCGAAATCGGCAAAACATATTGGTACGGCTGGTCGATGTTTGTCCCCCTAGACTGGAGCGATACCGATCCAGGTTTTGATATTGTCAATCAATTTGCGGCTTGGCCTAGCAGACCAGGTAGGAGATATCCGTGTGGTGGCGTTGGTTCTAAAATCTCGCGCCGAGGTAGTAACTTTATCTTAGATTTCCAACGTAGAGGCGATACTGTAGATGCTGTATGTACTAACTACACTTTAGCGCGAGTTTCTGAAATAAGAGGGCAATGGACTGATTTTGTAGTGAACGTCAAATGGACGGGGAACAATGATGGATTCTTTAGACTTTGGATGAAAACAGGTAGCGGTGACTACATTCAAAAAATCAACTATCAAGGAGCTACGTTTTGGAATGATGAAGGTACAGGACCGTATTTTAAGATGGGATTATACAAAGGCAATCCCAACTTTCGAGGTCCTGCCCCTCGAATTATTTATACTGATGAATATCGCTTAGGCGATGCAAATTCTAGCTTTGGACAAGTTGCACCTTGAGATTGTTTGAATTAATTGGTTAGGATGTTCGCGATCGGTAGCTGAGTAGTTAAGTTTGTAGAGCGATATCGTAACAATTGAAACACTACAATACTTTGTCTCAGATCGGACTTGGAAAAGCCAATTTCCTTAACCGATCGGTCTATCGCTTTTTGAACTGAATCGATATTTCATTCTTTTATCTACTGAAAACATCAACTAATTCATACCATTTTGATCTGACTGCGCCACGGAAGATCCCCCAACCCCCTTAACAAGGGGGGCTATGAGCGACCGATTTAGTGCAAGGATAAATAGAATTGGTATCAGGTGTTGGTAGCGTGTTACAAATACCTGAATTAGTTCTTTAGACCTCCTGAGTGAATACTTGAATTGTCATCCACACGCGAAGCGAAACATCTGGGAGATTCTTCACTACACTGCGTTGCGTACCCTTCGGGAAGGCTTCGCCAACAGAATGACATCCATGATTTTTTGATTCATGCAGGAGGTCTTTTGTATGTGTTTGTTTATAAAAAAATAATTTTTTTGTATATATTTTTCTGCTATATACTCAGAAATAACTACAATTTCCAAAAATATTGGTGCCACAAAAGCCAGCTTTGTCAAGATAACTGAACTTTTCCGAACTTTTCTGTATCGACAAGTTTTTGCTGTTAAGAGACCATAACAAGGAAGCAAAAATGTGTATATCAGATTTGTTAAAGTATAAATGAGGCAGCACTATAGCTGCTAAGTTATTCAGAGAAGACACTAAGAGTGCGCTCTAGTAACTTTGGTCAAGAGAGTACCTGTACTTAAAATACCTTCTTGGCTTTTCAAGATTAGTTAATTTTAAAGAAGAGAGAGAAGAAATTTCAGAATTGATTCATGAGATTCACTGGTAGCTATCAGGCGATTCTTTACTTCTCAGGCAGTAACTTTTAATACAAATTCTTAGACCTTACCTTAAGGGTATAGGCAATTATTTTATTAATTATAGAATATTTGTAAATCCGCGATCGCATCTATTAGCTATTCTTCATAAATTGCTAATGCTGTTTTATTTGAATAACTTAAAACGCAGGCATTGCCCTGTAAAACTGTTATGACAAGCTTTTGAGATATGTTTTATTATGTTTTGCAATCATGAACTTGAAGTATCTGTCATTATTCCAGTTTATAACGGAGGAGAGAATTTTCGTCGCTGCTTGTCTGCTCTAGCTAACACAATCCCTTCTCCATTAGAAATTATTGTGGCGGCGGATGGAGATACAGACGGATCTTGGTTGATAGCTAGAGAATTTGGGACTCAAGTTGTGAGAACAAATACACGGAGCGGTCCAGCTGTAGCACGTAATTTAGGAGCTTGTTTTGCTCAAGGTGAGATCCTATTTTTTGTCGATGCCGATGTAGTCGTTCGTCCAGATGCTATCAGTCAAGTAGTCAGCACTTTCAAGCGCGAACCAGACTTAGCGGCTCTGATTGGCTCCTACGATGATACCCCAGATGCAACCAACTTCTTGTCACAGTACAGAAACCTGTTGCACCACTACGTGCATCAGTCTGGCTGTGAAGAAGCTTCAACCTTTTGGGGTGCTTGCGGTGCTATTCGCCGCGAGGTGTTTCTGGAAGTTGAGGGTTTTGACGATAGTTATCGACAGGCTTCCATAGAAGATATTGAATTGGGCTATCGACTCAAACAAGCTGGTTATAAAATTCGACTGAATAAGGCATTGCAGGTTAAGCACCTAAAGCGATGGGAAGTTGGTTCTCTACTGAAGGCTGACTTCTACTATCGTGCCCTTCCCTGGACGGAATTGATTTGGCGCGATCGCCTATTAATTAACGATCTGAATCTCCAAGTTTCTAATCGCCTGAGCATCGTACTAGTATTCGGGTTACTTATTGCTGTAGGTGCAGCCTTCTGGTGGTCTGGATTTTTAGCCGTAGCTTTGGGAATATGCATGGCGCTCTTATTTCTCAACCTACCTGTCTATCACTTCTTTTGGCGCAAACGGGGGATACGGTTCGCGCTCCAAGTCATCCCCTGGCACTGGTTTTACTACTTCTATAGTGGTTTAGCATTCATTATCGGTACAGCGCGCCATCAATTGCGGCAGTGGGGTTGGCTCAAAACGAGTTCTTCTAAATTTGTGTGAACTCAGAATTTAACTAAACAACTGGATTGACCCATATATGAATATGAACCATTATTCTGTCGTTATTATCGGTGCAGGTCCGGCAGGTCTAACTGCTGGCTACGAACTTATCAAGCAAGGTATCAAACCTATAGTCTTAGAGGCAGGCGATAAGGTAGGTGGAATTTCACGGACAGAGACATATAAAGGCTACCGCTTCGACATTGGCGGTCATCGCTTCTATACCAAAATTGGTGAAGTACAGCAAATTTGGCAAGAAATTTTAGCAGCCGATTTTATCAAAGTTCCTCGGCTATCCCGGATTTACTACGGAGGTAAGTTTTACAGTTATCCACTGTCGTTGTTCAATACGTTATCCAATTTGGGCATTATTCCGAGTATCTTTATTTTGTTTAGCTACTTGAAGGCAAAGGTCAAAACGAGATTGTTTCCCGGTCCTGAACCGGACAATTTTGAAGACTGGGCGATCGATCGTTTTGGTTATCGCCTGTACAGGATCTTCTTCAAAACATATACTGAGAAGGTTTGGGGTATTCCTTGCAGTCGAATTCGGGCAGATTGGGCAGCTCAACGTATTCAAGGGATGTCGCTCAAACGAGCAGTTGTTAACGCTTTATTCGGTAGTCAAAATGCTAAGAGCTTAATCAAAAAATTTGACTATCCAGTTTTAGGTCCAGGAATGATGTGGGAGCGTTGCCAGGAAATTATTGAGAGTCAGGGTGCTATGGTGCAACTGAACACCGCAGTAACTCGCATCGAACGGGAAGGAACTTGGATTAAGAGCATTACTGCCCGACAAGGAGATCGCACAATTCAGATCTTTGGCGATCGCTTCATCTCTAGTATGCCTATAACAGCACTAGTACAAAGACTCGATCCGCCAGCACCCGAGCGGGTACTGACAGCAGCACGTAGCTTGAAATATCGGGATTTTTTAATTGTGGCGCTGATCGTCAACCAACCAGATTTATTTCCTGACAATTGGATTTATATTCACAGCCCAGAATTCAAAGTAGGGCGGATTCAAAACTTTAAGAATTGGAGTGCTGCAATGGTTCCCAACCCTAATAAGACATGTCTGGGGATGGAGTACTTTTGTAGTGAGGGCGATGCTCTTTGGGAATTATCTAATACAGAATTGATCGATCTGGCAAGTCGCGAGGTTGTCGAATTAAACTTAGCGTCTAAGTTATCCGCGATCGAGGATGGATTTGTGATTCGTCAGCGCAAAGCTTATCCTGTATATGACGGCGAGTATCGCCAGCATCTCCAAGTCATTCAAGAATATTTAAAGCAGTTTGACAACTTACAAACGATTGGGCGTAATGGAATGCATCGCTACAACAATCAGGATCATTCCATGCTAACTGGACTGCTAGCAGCTAAAAACATTCTTGGAGAGCAGCATGATTTGTGGAATGTCAATACCGAACGCTCTTACTACGAAGATTTTACTAAAGAAGAGAGATCGAGTCTGAAAAAGCAATCTCAACTAGAAAAATTGCCTACGGCAATCTCTAGTAAAGTCAATTAAGACGATATCGTGTCTGTCTAATTGCCAAACCTCATTCTTAAATTCCTCTTGATTAAAAAACGTAACTGCTAGAAACAGAGACTGAGTAGCATGACAAACCCTCAAGTCACGATTGTTGTAGCACCGCGCGAACGTTTCAGCTATGCTCGCCAGTCCCTGGAGAGTATTTATGCGAATACATGCATTCCATTTGAGCTGATCTACGTAGATGGTAATTCCCCTACTGAGGTACAGCGCTACTTAGAAGCCGCAGCACAGGAAAAAGGTTTTCAACTGATTCGGACAGATTATTACCTTTTCCCCAACCGCGCTAGAAACTTAGGCTTAGCTCGCGTTAACACCAAGTACGTCGCCTTCGTCGATAACGATGTTATCGTTTCACCTGGTTGGTTGGAAGTATTAATTCAGTGTGCTGAAGAAACTGGCGCTACGGTTGTTGGACCTCTGATGTGTCACGAGGAACCAGTGCATGAAGTCGTCCACTGTGCTGGCGGGGAAGCACGTGTTGTATGCGATGCTACTGGTAGAAGGCGCTTGCGGGAAAAGATGTACAAACAAGGTCATCAGGTAGTAGACGTGCGCCCCAAGATGCAGCGGACGCAAACGGAGTTATGCGAGTTTCACTGCATGTTAGTCCGCGCTCAAATATTTGAGCAACTAGGTTTCTTCGATGAGTTAATGCTTAATTCCAAAGAGCATTTGGACTTCTGCATGAGTGTGATTCAGGCAGGAGGAACAGTTTATTTTGAGCCGAGTAGTATCATTACATATGTGCCAGGACAACCCTTGAAGCCTACAGATCTGCATTTTTACATGCTGCGTTGGAGCGATGCATGGGAGTTGGCTAGCCTAAGTCGTTTGCGCGAAAAATGGCAATTAGCAGAGGATAGCTACTTCCAACATAAGTACAAAGCTTTGGGATGGAGACGCAGAAACACAATTCTCCTTCCTCTCATCGATCGGTTAACCTTGGGAATTAAAAATCAGTCTCTAGAAAAAATATTGATGTATGGTCTTTTTGCACCACTAGAAGCACTACTGAATCGTTACCTGACTGCAAGTTATGCTAGAAGACACCTAAAGCAGAAAAATACTCAAGCTGCGCCTGCTCTAGAAGAACCGATCGCGACAGCAACACCGCGATGCTAGGTGCAGATGCATGAAGATTCTTCTGATCAATGATTATGGTACAGCAACTGGGGGAGCCGAGTTACAAATGCTAGGCTTGCGTCAGAACTTGCGCGATCGCGGTCATGATGTTCGCCTATTCTCTAGTCGTGCTATGCAAGTTGCTAGCAGCTACTGCCTATCTGACTACAGTTGTTTTGGCACTACAACTCGATTGCAAGTTTTGTCCCAGACTGTTAATTTCTCTGCCTATTTAAAGCTACGCCAGATTCTGCATGAATTTCGACCTGATGTGGTTCACGTACGCATGTTTATGTGGCAGCTTTCACCACTCATCCTTACTTTACTTAAAGACGTGCCGTGTTTGTACCAAACAGCCGTGTATAAAGCAATTTGTCCTGTAGGCACAAAACTTTTGCCCGATGGTCGTCCCTGTAAAGCTACTGCTGGAATTGCTTGTCTGCGCGATCGCTGCCTTACACCTCAATCTTGGGCAGTATTGATGGTACAGCGGCAACTTTGGCAACGCTGGCGCTCTGCTTTCGATCTAGTGGTTGCCCTTAGTTACGGCATGAAAGCACAGTTAGAAGCAGAAGGGATTGGAGCGATCGAAGTTGTACACAACGGTGTACCTGTTCGACCGATGCGTCCACCCCTTGCCAATCCCCCAACAGTTGCTTTTGCTGGACGGTTAGTGTCAGAAAAAGGGGTTGACGTTTTGTTGCGAGCCTTTGCACGTGCTAAAGCACAAGCGCCTAAAGCGCAGTTGCTCGTTGCAGGTCGGGGTTCAGAGGAAGATGCTTTACGAGCTTTAGCGGCGGAACTTGGCATTGCAACTGACGTGACTTGGTTGGGACACTTACCACGTTCTGAAATGGAAAAACATTTTGATTCAGCCTGGGTGCAGGTAGTACCTTCACTTTGGTCAGAGCCATTTGGTAACGTAACAACTGAGGCAATGATGCGCGGTACATCTGTCATTGCTAGTGCTGTTGGCGCACAGCCAGAGATTGTTGTTGATGGTATTACGGGTTTTTTAGTACCGCCTCTCGATGTGGATGCCTTGACCGCTGCCCTGTTACGCTTATTGCTCAATGCAAGCTTAGCCGAGCAAATGGGGCGAGTTGGTCGTCAGTATGCTTTAACCTACTTCAGTGAAGACCGATGTACGGAGCGGTTCTTGGAAATTTACCAGCGGCTGCGCGCATCGGCAGTAAGCGTATCATCGTCGCGAAACCGATCATGAAGAACTATTCCGCACGACGAAGAACGGATCTACAAAGACCGGAACTACCACCAGCGATCGTTTACACGCCAGAGAATCTGCTCAGGCATCCAGTTCATCTATTCAAACTGATGTGGCGGGACTTGTTAGCTTCTCGCGAACTGGCATGGCGGCTGATGGTGCGAGATATTAGCGCTCAATACCGTCAATCATTTCTAGGTTTTATCTGGGCATTCTTACCACCGCTGGCTATGGCAGCAGGATTTACACTTGCGAGCGAGTCCAATATTATCAAAATTGGTGTCACGGACTTGCCCTATCCCGCCTATGTGATGTTTAGCACGGCACTGTGGCAAACGTTTGTAGAAGCAGTCAATGGTCCAGTACAAGCTATAAACTTGTCGAAGCCGATGCTAGCTAGAGTCAATTTTCCCCGAGAGGCAATTATCTTAGCAAAGGTAGGTGAAGTATTATTCAACTTTGCCATCAAACTCATCTTAATTGTGGCATTGTTTCTCTGGTATCAGATTCCTATGAGGTGGACAATCCTTCTCGCTCCCGTAGCGCTAGTTCATTTAATTATGCTGGGGACGTTAATTGGTACTCTATTGTCTCCTTTGGGAGTTTTATATCAGGATGTGTCAAAAGGTCTAACAATGGTAACCAACTTTTGGCTTTTTTTAACTCCAGTAGTTTATCCCGTTCCTAATGAAGGAACCTTTGGGTTTCTGGTGAAACTTAATCCCGTCACTCCGTTATTAGTAACAACACGAGAGTTAGCAACAACAGGAGATATCTCAAATGCTGGTGGGTTTTGGATTGTCAGTGTCATGACTTTATTTGGAATTTTGCTGACATGGGTTGTATTTCGTCTCGCGATACCTTACGTAATTGAGAGGGTAAGCTCATAATGTCAACTGAAATAATAGATAGAAAGACTGCAACTCACCCCAAAGAAAGTGAAGTCGTTATCTCCGTCGATCGCCTCTCTAAAAAGTTTTGCCGAGACTTAAAGCAGTCTTTATTCTATGGTATCCAAGATATTACAACAGATCTAGTGGGTGGGAGGCGAAAAAGTGATACTCTGCGTCCAGGTGAATTCTGGGCTTTAAAAGATATCGATTTTCAACTGCGGCGAGGAGAAGCACTGGGATTGGTTGGAGCAAACGGTGCTGGAAAAAGTACCCTGCTACGAATTATTAGTGGTTTGATTAAGCCAGATACTGGCAGTGTAAAAATTAGAGGTAGGGTGGCTCCATTAATTGCCCTGGGAGCTGGATTTAACCCTATCCTAACGGGACGAGAAAATATCTATGCAAATATGTCAATTTTGGGCTTATCAACTCAAGAAATTAAAGAGAGATTTCAAGATGTGATAGATTTTGCCGAAATCTGGAATGCTATTGATGCTCCCGTACAAACTTACAGCTCTGGAATGGCAGCCCGATTGGGATTTGCTTGTGCAATTTATACGGAACCAGAAATTCTCCTGATTGATGAAGTGCTGGCTGTAGGAGATATCAAATTTAAAGCTAAGTGCTATCGAAAGTTACATGAGCTGCGCGATAAAGGTACATCTTTTATTTTGGTCAACCATAATCCGCAGGCAATATTGCATATATGCGATTTTGCAGTATATCTATCAAAGGGTGAATTAATTGTGTCTGGCAAAACAGAGAAAGTCATAGAAAAGTATGAAAACGATTTATTTTTGAACGATACGCATGAGTCCTCGCAAGTTTTGTTTCTGCCAGAAAAAACAGAATCTGAAAGTTTAGGACTAGATATACGATCGCTCTTCTTTAGAGATCTTGAAGGAAATATTATTAAATCACTAGTAAGCGGTAAACCAGTAAATTTCTGTGTGGGATGTCAGGCGCATCAGAGGGTTGATAATGTTACTCTTCACTTGAAAATTAAAACAATAGGTGGTGAAGGTGGAATGGGTACAGTTTTATTTCTGAGTGGCGAACACGATGAAAAATTTTTTGAAATTCCTTCAGGCAAACAAGAGCTTCAAGTTGAACTGCCTTATCTAGGGTTAGGACCTGGTACATACACTATGAGTATCAAATTAAAGCAGAGTTCTATTTATACTTTTGATGTGGTTGAGTCATTCAGGTTTACAGTCAAGTCAAATGGAAAAATGAGTGAATGTTGTTTTTATCAACCACGCCTATGGAAACTTGCGAGTCCAGAAAAAAGCTAACCCACTCTTGAGCTATTCAATCAAACAGGTATTCTTCTATTAGCACAGTTTTTAGCTATAGATTTAACAATTACTGTAAGTTTGTTCTACTAACTCTACTTAACGCAGTCAAGATATTAATTAAATTTGTTACTCATAATGGATAGAAAATTTAGAATAGCACGAGTTTGGTCGAATCGAGAACTTAAGAAGTTAGCTCCCCTTTTTAAAGGGGATGTAGTTAATATTTCTGCATGGGACGATCGAGATAAAGAAGGAGGTTACTACCAAGATTATTTTACTCAAAAAGATCGCTATTACTTCACTAATTATTCTGGGGAGAGAGGGTGGCAGGGCAAGCAAAATGAATATTTCCTCGATCTAACACAAGAACTCCCCTCCGAACTACACCAAAGATTTGATGTGGTGTTTAATCACACCACATTAGAACATGTCTTCGATGTAAGAAAAGCTTTTCAAAATCTTTGTCTTGTATCGAAAGATATCGTTATCGTTGTAGTTCCCTTTTGTCAGAAACAGCACGGAAAAGATATGTATTGTGACTTCTGGCGTTTCACGCCGACTTGTCTCAGATATTTATTTAAAGAAAATGATTTTGAAGTTATATATGAAGCACAAAGTCAACACAAAAATGCTGCGATTTATCTCTTATTTGTTGGTTCTCGTTATTCTGAAAAATGGAGGCATATTATGCCAACTTACAAAGAAATTAAAGAGTGCGGTAATTGGATCGGTCATCCTTTACATCCATTAAACTTTCAATTCATAAAAAATATTTTAAGCTTTTTGAAAAATTTCTGTTTTGCATTCTAGGAAATTTAATTGTCATTACAATGGTTTGACGTAGCTAATAAAGTCCCCTAATACCATCTATTACAAGCAATTTAATTGTCTAGAATTGCTTCACAATTCTGGAGAAAACTGCATGAAATAGACTATCGGAAGTATATGACACATGAGCAACCTTTCTTCTCAATTATTATCCCTACGTACAATCGCCCAGAACGACTAGCAAATTGCCTTCAATCGATCGCTCAGCTAAACTATCCCCCAAATCGCTTTGAAGTCATAGTGGTAGATGATGGTAGTGAGACACCAATAGAGCCAGTTGTTGCATCCTTTCGCAAACAACTCAATCTCACTGTGATCGCGCAACAAAATTCTGGTCCGGCAAACGCACGCAACACTGGTGCGACTCGCGCCAGGGGTAAGTTTCTAGTGTTCACCGATGACGATTGTATGCCTGCTCCTGAATGGTTGAAAACCCTAGAGGTACGTTTCAAGGCAGCACCAGATTGTCTCGTCGGTGGTCGGACGCTCAACGCGCTGCCCGATAATCTCTACTCAACAGCTAGCCAAGTACTAATTGATTTTCTCTATGAGTACTACAATGCCGATCGCGATCGGTCAAGCTTCTTTGCCTCTAACAATCTAGCTTTACCCGCAGAACGTTTCCACGCCCTGGGCGGCTTTGACACCACTTTTCCCCTAGCTGCGGGAGAAGATAGAGAGTTTTGCGATCGCTGGTTACAGCACGGTTACGAAATGATTTATGCACCAGAAGCCCAAGTTTATCACGCTCATAAACTCACGTTACGTACATTCTGGCGACAACACTACAACTATGGGCGCGGTGCTTTTTGTTTTCACCAAGTACGCGCTCGTCGCAATATGGAACGCATCAAAGTAGAACCTTTATCTTTTTATTTCAACTTGTTAAAGTATCCTTTCTCGCAGGGAGCGAGTCAGCCAGCACTAGCGATCGCAACTCTATTTATGTTGTCTCAAATCGCCAATGTATCGGGCTTTTTTTGGGAAACAACAAGTTGTTCAAGATGAGTTATTCGTCTTTTTAGCTCTGCGCTTTATGACATTATTCTATGACATTACTGTCATGAAATAGGTTCTTCCAACTACTAAAGAATCTATTTAGAGCCAGCAATTCTTACCATTCTTAGCGATCGAAACATGCTTGCTCAGGTATTAGCTTAAGCCAGCAATCTGTGTTGCTTGACAACTAGCACTCGCTTTCACTGCATCGAAAACAAATCAGGCGATTTAGCCAATTAATTCTGAATTGATTCCATTTAGAGGTATAAAATGAAATTCTCTCAAAAGCTACAACATCTAGCTCAAAAGTACTCACTATTACAAGCGCATAAATTCTCTAGAATATTTACTTCTTTACTCGTCACTTCTACTCTGTTCTACACTCTACCAGCGCGATCGCAAACTAGCTATTTAGGGATCAACAACGGTACTGGATACAACCCCGATCCCACATTTACCGACCGCTCTATCCAGCAAACCAAGGATTTAGGTATACAATTAGTTCGTATGGGTATGGATGGAGTTTATGGCAATCGAGAGGGTGCTAGCTTCAATTGGTCGGCTAGAGATATTGTCGTTAACAAATATATCCAAGCTGGACTGAGAATTCACTCAACAATTTCTCCTCGCCATCATGTTGACCGAGATAGTAACTACGAGCAATGGAAGGCAAATTATCGCTACTTCGTACGTAACGTAATGGAACGTTACAAAGGCAAGATTTTCTACTACATTATCAACAATGAACCTGAGCTAGATTTTGGCAAAGGTACGATGACAGCACAACAATGCGTAGATATGACTCGCATTGCTTACGAAACAGCAAAATCAATTGACCCTAACATCAAAATTGAATCTCCCCCTCCTACAAGTCCTAGCAGCTATATCTTAAAAGAGATGATCGATTTAGGAATCGATAAGGTCACCGATTTTATTGGCATTCATGCTTATGGGGGGCAGATTCGAGAAGGTGAATTTGGCAATCCCTGGCGATTGCTAGCAGCTCGTAATATTAGAAAGCCAGTTGTAGTAAGCGAATCCGGTACAATTTCTAGTTGGTATCAAGGTTCTAGTACTGAAAGAGAAAACTATCGCAAAAGATGGTTTGTCATCTTTGGACAACAGCTAAAAAGATACGGCTATAACCATGCATTGTTTTTCGATCTGGACAATCATGGCGAATGGGCAATTTCACCGAACTTTAACCCAACAGCAACGTACTATCAAATTCAAGATCTGCGGTTGAACAAGAAGTTCTCTAACCCTGGTTTTGAATTAGCTAACAACGCAGACAACGAATGGGTACATTTCGATAACGATGATGTCCGGCTGGGAGCTTCGCCAAATGTTGCTTTTATCTGCGGCGATCCTAATGGAGCGCGTGGGGGCAATTGCTACGCCAGACTCGATAGTGGTAGAGCATCACGAGGTAAGCAGATTTTTATCCGCCGAATTTTAGGCGATGTGCCAAAAAATCGAAATATAAAAATCGGTGCATGGGTGTATGTTAATGGCGGAGCAACAGCAACGCTCAAAGCTTTGGGCTATGACTATCTTGATGGTGATGCTGAGATATCAAAAACTGCAAGTCAGAAAAACGTTTGGCAGTATTTAGAAATCACCGTGCCGATTTCAAGATACTGGGCGGTTGTCGAACTAGGTACTTCGGGAACAGGAAATTCAGGAGACTATGTAAAATGGGATGATGTAAGCGTTGTAACACCTTAAATAGTCATTTGACGATATACTAAAAATTCATCAAGATTTCTCCAAGTAAGTTGAAGAATTCTCAAGTAGAGTATTACTCGATCTCCACGCCGATCGCAAACAATAACCGTGCAGTCTGTTGAATTCTATTTCTAGAAATCATAGGATTTGAGAGTTTTAGGGACGGGTGCTTAGCAACTATTTCTACATCTAACAGTTCTTGCTTTTTGTCCACCAATAAAAAGCAAGAATTACTCCATATCTTGCGATGCTGGAAGTGAGAATAGAATTATCAAATTGGTCATTTTTTAGAAACCCCCTAAGAGTTTTGTATGGATGTTTTACTAAAAACTAACAAGCAACTTAATCGTTCTATCCTTGGCTTGAGAAAACAGATATCTTGGTTAAACTTTGCATCTCAAGAAGATACAGCTTGGATAAATGTGTTAGTTATCGTTTTTTTAGTACTCGGTTTGATTGGTATTCTCAATCACGAAATGTGGCGCGATGAGCTACAGGCATGGATGATAGCTAGAGATAGCTCATCTCTCATTGATTTATATAACAACTTAAGATATGAAGGGCATCCGAGTTTATGGTATATCTTTTTATATGCAATTACTAAATTCACTGATAATCCACTAGCAATGCAACTTTTTCATTTACTAATTGCTAGTGGAACAATTTATGTATTTGCTAAATTTTCTCCTTTTACTAAGTTACAAAAAATCTTATTTACTTTCGGGTATTTTCCTTTTTATGAGTATCATTTAATTAGCAGGAATTATAGTTTAGGTGTTTTATTAATTTTCCTTTTTTGTCACTTTTTCACGCAACAAAAACGAAACTATCTACTTCTATCAGTTATTCTAGCTTTTCTAGCAAATACTAACGTATATAGCTTAATCATTGCTATTTCTTTAGCAATAACCATCGTCTTTGAAAAATTTTTTACTAAAAGCTCTGCTACTAAGAGATTAAATTTTACTAACATAGCTATATTGACTTGTGGTATAGCAATAGCAATTGTTCAAATTATTCCACCTACTGATGCCAAGTTTCAAGGAATTGCCAAACAAGACTTAACACCAATCAATCACATTAATTATCTTCTATTTACTATTCTGCCGTCTGTGTGGAAAAGTTATATCCCTATACCAGATTTTCTTAATTATAATTTTTGGAATACTAATGCTTTTATAAATGATAATAGCTCTAAACTTATACTACTAGGTATTTGCTTATTATCTTTATTACTATTGCTATCTGCCATAGCTCTATTTAATCAGAAACCAGTTGTGTTATTTGCCTACACATCCGGAACATGCCTTCTGATCTGGTTTGCTTATGAAAAGTTTTTCGGTTCTTTAAGGCATCACGGACATTTATTTATTCTGTTTATTGCTTGCCTATGGATTTCCACTTTCTATCCTGAATCAAATCGTTCTGTAATTTCTTTCATTAAAGGTGCAGCCAAATTTCTAAGCGATCGCAAAAATCAATACGTAAACTTTTTATTATGCATTCATCTTTTAACTGGGATTTATGCTTATAGCATGGATTTAATTTATCCCTTTTCTGCTAGCAAAGAAGTGGCAAAATTTATTACCGATAGTCAATTACAAAATAACTTAATTATTGGTAGCCAGGACAATGAAGTTTCTCCCATTGCTGCTTTATTAAAACAACCAATTTATTACTTTGAGAGCAGTAAATATGGTAGCTTTATTAACTGGAATCAAAGAAAAAATCTTGACTTTCAAGCAGTAGCTCCTACTAAATTAAATAGACTTATACAACAAGATAACAGAAAAAGTTTACTGATACTTAGTCATAAACTCAATCAGGAGATACCAGGGCTTCATCTAACTGAAATATACAACTCTAGCCAGAGTATTGCTCCTGGTGAAACTTATTATTTATATCAGATAGAATCTAAAACTGGGGTTTGAGATTTCTGTTAAACTTAATTTTTAATTTGAGCTGAGCTGTTCCAAGCTGGAAAAAAGACGTGAAACAACAATTCTCGCTGCTTGTACCAATTCTATTTATCCTTGCACTAAATCGGTCGCTCATAGCCCCCCTTGTTAAGGGGGTTGGGGGGATCTTCCGTGGCGCAGTCAGATCAAAATGGTATTGGCAGTCTCGTAATCATCTATGAGTATTTCTTACAAATTTATCCGTGAATTTGCAAAGTAGCGAGAGTGATGTGTGAATCTTACAACTGAAGGATAAAAGCTTTACTCTCCCGATCGCATTCTTCTTTTTTTGCTAAAGATTGAATCCAGTCCCATTCTCTTGCCAACCCGTCTTTCAACGCAACCTGGGGTTGATAAAGTAGTATCTTCCGAGCTTTTGATACATCTGCCGCTGTATATAGCTTCAATCTTTTGCGAGTATTTACAAAAACGCTCGGAGAATTAATACTACTTTTCTAGTAGTTGCTGAACTGCAAGTGAAAAGTTATTCCATGTCAAGTGTTCGACAGTTTTTCTAATATCTGTTTCGCTCTGATAGGCTTGTTCGATTAACTTGCATACTGATTCAGCAGATGCATCAACTTCAAAAAGAAAGCCATTGTTGCCGTGGTGAATAATGTCGGGAGCAAATCCAGTTTTGCTCGCCACAGGAACAACATTGCACATCATGGCTTCAATCAGAGGAATAGGACCACCTTCTAGGATTGCGGTGGAGACGAAGACATCCATTTGGGCGTAGTAGCTAGGGTATTCGGCATAAGACGCTTCGATATAAGAAAAGTTAGGCATGGCAGTCAGCTCTGTAAACTTTTCATACCGATCCCAATCTCTACCTAGAAGAATAAACTTTCGGTGAGGCAACATTTTAATAATGTTGAAGATGCGATCGGGATCTTTACGAGCATAATATGCAGTGCAGAAGCCAATAGCTCCATTCATGCGCTGATGCGATCGGAAAAGTTTTGGGTCGGCTCCGCCGCCGATAATGAAGCTGACTTTCTCAGGTTTCACTCCATCGGCAAGCATTTGTCTAGCGAATTGCGAACACATAGAGATGACTTTCGTGGAACAGTTCATCGCATAAACAAATTCTTCATTATTGATGATGCCTTTGGGGTGAGTGTAGAAAATAAGCGATTTACTACCCCAAAGACATGGATTTAGTTTTAAACATGCTACATAGAATGAGTAGTGAGCGAAAAAATATCCTTTGGATAAAGGTAGGGAAGAAGATGAGTAGTGAAAGCAGTATTTTCCTTTAAAGTAAGTAGCAATCTCTTTACATATTGCTTCAAGTATCCAACCTTTACTTTCTTCAAAAATCACGAAAACGAGATCGTAATATTCACTTGAAGATTTACTAAAATACTTATCGATCAAAAAATCAGTGTAGCGAATATAATAAAAGTATTTGTAAGTTTGTATTTTAAATATTTTAAACGTTAAAAATATAAATTTGTAAGCTATTTTCTTAAGGAACTTGCGTATAATTTCTATATCAAATTTAGTCATGTTGCATAATTATGTATGACTTAATCTGGACAAGGCAGCTAAGGTTCTTTTTACCATCTTTTCTTCAGAAAACTCTTGAGCGCGCGATCGAGCATTCTGTGCCATCAGTTGCATCTGTTCGGGATGTCTGAGAGCCCAAAGAATATTTTCTAGAAAACCATAACTATCACCTGGATGGCATAACAAACCATGAACGTTATTTTTCACAATTTCTGGAATACCGCTTGCATTTGAAGATACGATCGGCAAGTTATAGATCATTGCTTCTAATAAAGCCCAGGGAAAGCCTTCAGAATGTGTCGGAAATATAAAAAGATCTGCTGCTTGCAGAAGCCTTGGCACATCAGATCTGTAACCTAGCAGCAATACCTTATCTTCAATTCCATATTCTTGCAATCTACTGATTAGATTCTTTGATTGACCTCCTCCAGCCCACACGAACCTAATATTTGGAAACTCTTTGATTAGGTATGGTGCTATCGGTATAAGATCGCCATGACCCTTGCGAGGATTTAAGTCAGCAACTGTTAGTAAAATTTGACTTGTTTCAGCTAGTCCTAGCTCTTGACGTACTTGGCGACGAATTTCAACAGTTTTTTCTAAGGCGCTACGATGACTTGAAAGTAAATTAGTTCTAGCGCCATTATAAATTTGAACTATTTCTGTTTCAGGAACATTAAATGATTGACATATAATCTGGCGATCGCATTCTGTGATCGCAATCCATTGCTGATTTCTAGCACGAGCCCATGCGTAAAGTTTCAATCTTTGATTAGTAAATGCCTGGTTGGGAAAAATCAGAGCAAAACGTACAGCTGTTGGCTTTTTTAAAAGCGCGCAGGCAAGTATAGAACCTAAGCAGAGATCGGCTAGAGGAAGGTTAATTAAAACAAAATTTGGCTTAACCTTGAGTAATAAGATAAGAGTTTTAAGGAACCACAAAAATTGCCATGTTATTTTCTGTTTCTGCGCTTCTACATCATCAACGGTTGCCTCATGATATTGCACGCCACTCTTTGAGAAGTCAGTAATTAAGGATACTGTTTTTTCAGTTTTGGGAAATGCTGCATGTACATCCCATCCTTGTCTTACAGCTGCCGACGCAATAGTAAGAGAGTATTCTTCAGCTCCCCCACGAAGCCGTGAAGGAAAAAGGATTAGTAATTTCATCTTACTTTTATTGCTCATTCTAAAACCTGAATAGCTGACATTTGTACTTTATAATACAAGAAACTAAAAATACAATGTTTTTATTTCTCAGCAACCACAAGACAAGTAATATAATATTTACGCTGTTGTCTTTTTAGTAAAATTTTTTGCACGAGCTTACCTAATAATCCAGATAAGTTGAACGCTTCAGTCAACAAAGGTAGTAAGGAAAGCTGATTAATATAGTAATGTTTTACAACTTTAAAGCCTGCTTCTTTAACTGCTTCAGTAATGGTATCCATATCAAAAAAGTTGACATGAGTTCTATCAACCCAATGATAATAAGTCATGAGGCTTTGACGCATTCCAGAAGTAATATCACAATTTGGAACTGTAAGAATCAGATTTTTGCGGCAAATCCTATAGTACTCTCTGAGAGCCTTTTTTGGTTCTGGTAGATGCTCTAACGTTTCAAAAGAAAGAACTGTATCAAAGCTACTATCTTTAAATTTAAGTTCAGAAGCATCTGAAACGGAAAAAAGATGAGGCATTGCATTCCAGGTTTCAAAATGCTGAATGTCAACACCTAAAATATTGTATCGATCTGCAAGTTTTAGTACGTAGGTTCCATTACCACATCCTACATCGAGTACAGATTGCCCAGCATTTTCTAAAATAGCATTTAATCTTTCAGTATTTACTCCTCTAGCAGCATACGAAATAGAGTTTTTGAGCGTTAACATGTATTCCTTCCAATCATTTGTTTAAAACTTTGTTCGTACTATGAAACTATGAAAGTATGCTATTTCAGTTATTATTTTATTAATTTGATGCAAGCAACTGCACCTGCACACACAGGATTAGATGTATAAAATAAAGGATCGTTAGAGCGGTGTGTATTATATCTTATGGATGAACATAAATCCGAACTACATAGATTCCATCCTTTATCTGTATATTTATAGTAAGTAATGCTGTGTTCTGTAGGTACAAAAGCTTCAACTATTCTATTAACCATTGTTTCATCAAACTGCTGAAACCAACCAAAATCCTCGTAAGTACCAAAAGGTACTGTAATAAGTAATGCACCTGAGTTTTTTAACACTCTTTTCATTTCTAAAAGAGCTACTATATAATCTTCTGGATTATGCTCGACTGTAGCCCCATACCTCTGATTGTTCATACCTACATGCTCAATAGTTGATATGCAGGTTATCTGTTCAAAATAATTGTTGATAAAAGGAAGCGATCGAACGTCACCTAATACGTAAGATACTTTATTATGATAAAAACACCTTGCATCAGGAGTCAAGGATAACATTGTAATTTCTTGATTTGGATTAGAGCTTAATAACCGATCTAGACAAAATTTATAATTAAGAGCAGGACCAACATCCAAAAGTTTAGAATTTTGATTATAGTTAAGGTTGGCAAAAATCCAAGGATACTCTACTACTCTTTCATCAAAAAAAGCTCCAAAACCTTCAGGTAAAAAAATTTGATGTACAAAACAACTAAAGAGTTCTTTCGAGGAGATGGTTGATTGAATGAATTCGAGCTTAGCTTCTTGATAACCAGGACTAAATGGAATTTTTTGACTTTTATGATAGCTATTGAGAAGATTGGTATAACTTGAAGTTCTGCCTTTTTTTAAAAAATTATAAATTCCATAAGGAACTAAGCCTTTAGCTATGGTATGAGGCAGATACTTAATAAAATCATGCTTTGAGTTATGAATCATTTCCTAATTTATCCAACTATTACAAAAAAATAATTTGATGGGTTAGCAAATAATTAAGCTACTTTCTAAATATATAATCAGTGACCTTTGTACTTGTTGTTTCATCAGCTCCAAATTCTGTTTTTATATGGGCATCGAACTCCGATATAGGCTTGAAATTGCTATAAAATACTTCATTCCTCTTTGGTACTTCAGCAAAGCTAGTGAAACTACTTTTGACGATTTGAATAAAATTACTAGGTTCATAACCCGCTCTACGGATACCATAAGGCCAATACTCTGTAACTAAATATTCTATTTTTTCTAATGTCTTGTGCGCTCCTCTCAGAATTGCTACTTCAGAACCTTGGCAATCGAGCTTCATCAATCTTACTACTTTATTTTTTTCGAGATTATCCGCAAGAATCTCATCTAAGGTAATTGCCTCAACAGTTATAACTGAACGAGAGCTTTCATTATACTTTTCTACTTCTTTAGAGTTAAAGTGACGAAACCTAACTCTATGGTCTCCAAAATTTGATTCGGATAACTCAAAGCTTACAGTAGACTTTGAATCTAAAAGAGCAGATTGATACGTTTTAACTTGATTTTCTACTTGGTTAAGACGGATATTTTCTAGTAAAAGATGATGATTTCTAGGATTAGGCTCAAAAGCAAGTATAAAACCATCTTTACCTACTAAGTTAGCAAGCGTAATTGTGTACCAACCTAGATTTGCTCCTACATCAATTGCAAAGTCACCTTCTCTAACAATCGTTTTTATAAAGTTGGTTTCTGATTCTTCCCAAACACCTTCAAGTGCAATTCTCCACCCTACCGCTTTGTCACGAACATCAAAAGTAAACAAGCCTTCATTAGCTTGTGCAATTAACTGTTTAATATGAGAACTAGATATTGTAGCTTGCGGCAAGTCAAAATCATTTGCTTGCTGCTTATGCATATTTCTAAAAGGGGTAGAGATTAATTTTTTTAAGGTTTTTCCCATCATTTTTTTAAACCAACTGGGTGTAACTTAATTTATTAGTAACTTTCCATGCCCGCGGCTGGTAAAATGAACACTGATTCATACTTTTATTCCCTTTCACTGTAAATCTGAAGGACTCGATCGCATCAAAAAGTGTAAGGGAGTTTTGAGCAATATGAACCTTCATACTGTAAACACCAGGTTTTAAACCTAGATAAGGCATCTGAAGTTGAATTTCAGTATTTTTATCATCTATTTGTAATGGGCAATCATCCATGTATGCCGACAAATTTAATACAATATCATTTTCTCCAGACATTTCTGTAATTAATATAGCTAAACTTAAATCATTAAGTTTTTTGGATACTTTACATCCCACACAAAAATAAGTAGGTTCACCAGTAATAGGATAATCAAGAATATTTTCTTCTTTATCCTTAAAACATAAGTATATGATATATAAATCAGATTCTGAATTCCCAGCTTTCTCTGATAAAAGCATTAATCCTGAAGATTTTTCTAATCCATTCAAAAATAGATCTTGCTCGTATCTATTCATGACTAAATCAGTGTTACCTGTTGCTATCAAATTACCTTTGGATAAATACATAGCTCTGTCACAAATAGACAAGATTGAATGCGGGTTGTGTGATACTAGAATGAAAGATGTTCCTTGTTCGCGTAGCTTAGCTAGTCTACGGTAACATTTAGCCCTAAACTTTATATCTCCTACTGCCAGCACTTCGTCAATCAGGAGAATGTCAGGTTCCGTGTAAATCGCACAAGCAAACCCTAATCTTGCAGCCATTCCCGAACTATAAGTCTGCACTGGAGCATCAATTGCAGCACCAATCTCTGCAAAATCTAAAACAGCCTCAAATCGCTCGTCGATTTCTTTCTTAGACAAACCTAAAATAGACATATTGGCATAGATATTCTCTCGCCCTGTCAGTATTGGGTTAAACCCTGCTCCCAGCGCAATCAGTGGTGCTATTCGACCCTTGATTTCCACAAATCCACTGTCTGGCTTAATTAAACCACTAATAATTCGTAGTAGCGTGGATTTCCCACTGCCATTTGGTCCTACTAAGCCTAGTGCTTCTCCGCGTCGTAACTGAAAGCTAACATCTTTAAGTGCCCAAAACTCGTCACGTCTTAGTTTTTCGCTCTTTTGTCGTATCCCTACTAACTCAGTAGCAATATCTTGTACTGCATAAAGCAGCGATCGCTTCAAGTCTCGGCAAAATTTTTTGGAAACTCCTTCAACTGAAAGAACTACCTCATTATCCAATTGTTGTTCTGATGTTTCCTGGCTAGCAATACTAATTGTCATTAAAAAGTTATCCTCCTACTAACTATAATCAAGAAAAAAGCTGAAGTAAGTGCATCTAACAGTCTGATAAAATATATACAAATATCTAACTCATCGCTTCTTCGCTTTTAGCCAGTATGCAGCTGGAAAATTAGGCACAGAATTATCTATTGACTTGAGTTCGAGAATTTCGTAATCATCTCGAAGCATATATCTCAGACCATGCTCGGTGAAACGCCAGTAATCATTTGGAGCCATATGAATTGCTTGTCGAAAAGGCAAACCGAGTAACAAAATACCTCCCGAGCGGAGAATTCTAGTTATCTCTTTTAAACCAGCAAGATAGTCATCAACATGTTCAAGTACACCAGAGCAGAACACGCAATCAAATGTGTTATTCTGAATTTGCGGCATCGATCGCACGTCAAGTACCAGATCGACATTGAACTCAGAAGTGGCTTCTGACGTGGTATATGACGAGCATTTCTGGAAATAATCTCGATACCGTCCTCCGTCATTATCTTCGTCAGTATCGCTGCCAATAGAAAGAACACAACCCTCAATATTTGCTGCATGACACTTAAGCCATTGGTTTGATTCTTGCCTTGACTGTGAGGCTTTCGAGAAGGTAGTGACTTTTAATGTGTTACGTCTGCTGAAAATATTTAGTATTGAAACAGGGAAGGAACGTTGTGTCAGTACTTTAATCATAAAATAATATTTCTAATTGGTAGAATGAGTTTTTAGCAAGAGGTAGATCGATCAATTTAAGTACTTAAAATTCTGCTTCTCGAAAATTTAATTTCTTTTAAGAGCTTATTCTTTCAACTACAAAAGGCATTGCTAAACGATATACTAGCCACCCTAAGAGCAATCCTATGATGGCAAGAAGACTGACAAGCCAAAATCCAAATGGATTTGATACCACACCTGTTGTCGTTAACTCCCGCGTCGTTACTAGTAGAGGAGTGACTGGATTCAGTTGTACAAGTGTTGCTAATCCTCCTCCGTTAGGAAGTGGATAAACTACTGGGGTTAAAAATAACCAAAAGCCAGTAATGTAAGTAATCCCTTTGAGAATGTCGTTATATAAAACTCCTAGAGGTGCTAGTAGCAAACCGAAACATGTTCCTAGTATGACTAAGTGAATTAATGCTACTGGCGCTAAGATCGCAGTCCAACTTACTGGGATCTGATACCACAAAAACAACGCTATAATTAAAATTAACTTAATAGCGAAACTAAAAAATATCTGACCTAGTTTAGCTAGAATTAGTGCTTCTCGCGGAAAATTAATTTTAACTAACATTTGCTTTGCACTAGTAACTGCTTGAATAGGGCTAGTTAGTGCTTCTACGAATGTCTGCCAAAGGGTCATGCTAAACATCACGTAAGCTGGATAAGGCATATCTGTTGCTCCAATATTTACGATATTGGTATTGTTAGCAAAAGTGAAGCCCAAAGCTGTGATAACAGGTGGAATTACAGCCCAGCAGATTCCAAGTAAGGACTGGCGATATTGAGCGCTAATGTCTCGCACCATTAACTGCCATGCTAGTTCCCGAGAAGCAAGTAGATCTCGCGCCATCTCTTGACATAGCCGAACCGGATTTCTCAGTTGGCTATCGGGCTTGTAAACTACCTTAGACAATTTTTGGTTAACTAATCGAGTCATCTGCGGCTGTTTACCCCTTGTTTTATATATAAATTAGCTAGAATTCTAGATTAGCTTTTCAATTTCTCACTTTAAGTTTTAATCTCTTCGTGAGTTAGTCGAAAGTAAACTTTTTGCAATATTGGATGGCTGTAGATGTTGTTTACATGCTATTCTGGAGAGTGAATGATGTCGATACCATAAAGTTCAGTCCTAAGAGACTTGAATGACATTCATCTCTAAGTTGTAAAGATTGCTAAATTTTGTTCAAAAAATACACTGTTCGCGCCGAACAAAATGAGAAAAGAACGAATGCTAAAGCCGGAGCTGCTATTGAGTCAATTGTGTCTTTACCTATAGCTATTGCATTTTCACAAAGATATCTCCATAATTGTATTCCTGGCGAGAACGAAAACTATTAGGAAAAGACTTAAGAAATTCTTTGACGGGTAACCATTCTTGAAATGTCAACAATAACGTTTCTGCTGGCGTAATGTTAATATGTAATTCTCCAAGGTGCGACAAATAGTCAATACAGGCAAGGGTTTTATCAATATTATCTTGCTGAAGATGGTATTCAAATGAAATTAGCGGTATTGGTTGTGTTAATCCCTTTAAAACTTCATACTCCCATCCCTCAACATCGATCTTGCAGTATCGTGGTTTGCCAAATTTAGCGATCGCGCGATCGAGAGTCACTACAGGTACATAAATACTAGATATAACCTCACTTACTGTCCAATTCTGGTCTAGGCTTGAGTGAGCGTGGTGAGTATGAACGTACAATTCAGTAATTCCAGGTTCTGCACCAACGGCGCATTCACATTTGGCTAATTTGCTACGATAGCGACTGCATCGTGCCGCAAGTTCTTTCATACAGTTAGGTTGTGGTTCAAATGCTACCACTCTCATACCGGCTTTGAAAAGTGCTTCTGTCTTCTCTCCAATGTTTGCACCGATATCGAAGCATAGGCTGTCGGGTTCTAATAGCTGAGAGTAGAAGGTGACTTCTTGATGAAATTTTACTAGACGCTCTTGTTTTAGCAATCGCCAATATAATGTTCGAGCTGGGTGATACAACCGATTAGACTGGTATAGATGTTTTATGGTAGAAAGGTTTGCCATATCTCAATTCCTAGTAATTTTGTAGCCTACTCCAGGCATGATAAGTGTATTGTCAGTACACAGTTCAACCTTTTCAGAAGGTGTAGACAAATCTTGTTTTCTCTCCAGCATCTCAGTTATAAGTTCTCTAGCTTTGGCTACTGCAACCTGCCAATTTAAACGCTCTTGGTATTCTGAGCGTGTAGCTTTTGCTAGCCGAATATACAGATCGAAATTGCGAAAAGTCTCTTCAATGTATGTAGCATATGTAGAAGCGGGCGTGCTTGCTGGAAAAGATACACCATTTTTTCCGTTTTTAATAATGGTGGGAATACCACCCACGGAACTCGTAACGCAAGGAATACCAAATGAACAAGCTTCACATAGAACGCAACCGTAAGCCTCTGCACGCGCTGGATGAACCAAAAAGTGAGATTGTTCGAGTAGATGCTGCAACTTTGTACTGCCTTCACTGGTAAACTTATCTACCCGTCCGTGAATGCGAACTTTATGACTGATTGCTGGATCGACTGCGAAGTCTGAACCGATAATATCCAACGTCGTAGGAATGCCCCTCTGATTGAGAATACGACAAATCTCAATAGCTGTATCACCACCTTTGCGTTCCCACTCAATACCAATAAATAGTAAGCGGCACAAATCGCGCGATCTGCCAGTGATATAACGCTCAGTATCTTCTGAACTCACTACAAAATCATGGTTCGCACCAAACGGTACTACTGCGACTTTGGCAGATGGAATACCGTAAGTTGAAGTCGCAGTTTTATAAGAACATTCAGAGGAGAATATATTTAAGTCTGCACGATTCATCGCCTTACGTTCGTGCTTATGAGCCCACTCAACGCTGAGGGGATGAAGATTTGAGTATACTTTGTAAGCGTCTTGTATGTCAGCAAAGTTAGCATCTCGCCAATAGACAAGTGGAATACTAGGCGGAAAGTAAGCCATCACAGTAGAATCTTGAGCGAGCAAAACATCTATTTTTCGATCGGCAACTAGCTGCTCTGCCTGCCGCGCCATTTGCTCTAGAATCACAGGATGGTATTTACCATAGACATGTGGGCTAAACACTTTTAACCGATTAAGTACTTTAATACCTGTGTTCACAGACTTAGCTATTAAGTTCTGTTGAACTGGACCAATATATTCAACTCGATCTCCTTGAGCTTCAAATTCTTTAAGAACATGCCATATAATCCCAGAAAATGCTCGGCGGCGAATCTCTGGATCTGCTAAATTCCATCGAGAAACAAATCCAATTCTCATTATTAACCTACTACAATCATTTTAGTTGCTTGTGAATCAAACGAGTTTTCAGTTAAAGGTTAAAAAATTGCGATCGCCAATCAGGATAGATTTATCTATACTATGCTTGATATACATATATACGCTCGAAAAATTTTATTTTTAAAGTTTAGGGAAACGTTACGCTTATGATAGCTGTTAAGCTCAGACTTTGTTGATATGGAAAAGTTCTGATATTTTATGAAGGATAAGCAACGCTATGAATAGATGGCGGTTCTATTTGAATTACAAACATCTAATTGAAAGATTTAATAGTTGATATTGGGTAAGTACGCTGGCAATATATTATTCACTTTGCAATTGGTTGAGAAGCCTATAAAACTATCTATAAGTAATAGAACTTATCTTATTCTTGAAGTTCTACAAAAAACTTACCATGTTCTCCACATACTAATTCTTCCACGGTAGAATTACTCTCAATAATTTGTTGTCGATCGCCTGAGTTACTCATAGGAAACAGAAATAATTTATGTTTTCCCATATACCATAACCGTCGATTACAATAGGGACAGTAAATAGGTGGAATGTTTCGATCTTGTTCACAGTGCTTTTCAAGCATAAAAGAGTATAGTTGAATAAGGATATGTGTTGATGACAAGGAGTACTTTACTTTGAAGGAAAATACTCGTTGTCATCCTTGTCTTTTGCGATCGGTTATTATATTTCAACATTTATCACCTTTAACTCAAATGAAATTACTATGCGTACACGAGATAGTAATTTCATTTACACTAGAAATATAAGTTGAATAACTATAGCAGTTCTAAATGATTTATAAAGTATGCTTCTAGCCTGCGGCAGGCTGGAAGCCTGCTCCACGTTCATGAATCAAATAGGATTGCCACAGTAAATATATTGTTAAATTCACGGCTTGTTTAAAAGTAATATAGGTTAATAAAATATTGGATTTATTTTGTTTGAGTTTAAATTTAAAGAGCTAATTAAAAAAACATTTTAAACGATAAAAGCAAAACCTATTTTTTCAAACTAAATATGCAGTAGCTCATAGAAATAGCTACTACCTAACATTTTAGACCAAGTGGTTCAATTCAATATCAGGCTAATTGTTTAACATCCGAAGCTCTGAAGGAACGCGCTCGGCGATCGCATACCAAACAGAAAGAATTTGAGCGTCAGTCAGACGCTCTATATGATTAATAAAAATCTGACAAAGCACGTCAGTATTATTATTAGCTAATAATGAGATTGTAGAGAAGTTAGCATTAGCTACGGTGTAACTCAAATGATTTTCATTCGAGTTTTGAAACAGCGATTGACCATACATGATTGGTTCTGAGGTATGGCTTTCAGACTGTAGTTCTTGCTCATCTATTAGTAAATTAGATGTAGGTACGATAGAAACAGAAGTAGGTTGCTGTGAAAAACTTACTGCTGAAGACCGATCTTTTTCTAAAGTTTTAGCTTCAATGTCAATTGTAGTTGATTCGGGTTCAGGTTGGATTACTTTTTTATATTTTTGAGTAATTACCTTAGCTTTAGAGTAAGTTATTGTCTCTCCTGAACTAGCGCGACGGAGAGCCTCTTGACGAGCTACTTCAGGCGTAGAAGGAGCAGCCAGAAGATAGAGGGCAGAATTAGCAATATTTAAATGGGTAAAATTTACACATTTAAACTGTTCGCTGACTTGGATGAATTTGGTTGAAGCAGAGACACTCCAATCAAATTCAGCTTTTAGCCACTTTCGGAAACGTCCATGTTCTAGCTGTTGCTTAACTGCTCTCAACTTTTGTCCGATATGAATAATATCTTGAGAGGTACGACGCATTAAACTTTTGATCTCAGTGGTATTTTGCTGAATAGCGGCTCGCGTTTCACTGTCTAGTTCAGCATAGTTAAAAGTAACTATCTCAGTAGTAGATGATAGTTCTTGCAATTCAGAAGATAGCTGAGTTGAAGCCATAGTATTCTCCTTCTCTCAGAATTAAAAAATGCCAGAGCTATTGATGTTGCATTGAAGTATGGATTTTATTTAAGGAACAGCTCTTCATATAAACAAACTACTAATTTTAAATATGCGGAGTCTATTAACTACTGTCCAGTGGGGAAAGTTCAGGTATCTTATAGTAGTCGGATAATAGTATTATCAAGTGAATAGTAAGTTCATAGAATAAAAACTATTTATTACATTGTTGTTGTTGCGATCGCTAAATTACTAATATTGGCTCAAATAGAGAACTGCGGTTTTTGTTCAAGTACGTATCTTTTTTGTGAGGGAGCGCGAAGGTACATAAACAATTAAAAAAGAATATTGGGATTTGCAAGGAGGTGCGATTACTATGGAATCTAGAATTCAATAATTCTGAAGTAGAAAACTAGTTATACTTAAACTTCTCAGTTCATAGTGAATGCTCTCTCTAAAGTTATAGATAATTGTTCTTTCTGCTACAGGCAATAAAATTTTATAAACTCTGGAACCGTTCCTGAACTTTCCTGTATCGACAACCTTTATAGAGAGGGAAATAATAGAATGTGTTTACTCAAACAGCACTCTTTATTTTTTTGCCAATGAAGAAGGCAAACATAGCGAATGCTTTATGTTATTCATGATGCTCGGCAAATTCAAATAAATTGCGCACCCGTAAAAGATTTACGAATTATTGTAAAATTTTGAATTCAATCGGATTTGCGATAGTAATGAAGTCAGTGCATCTAGCTCATGGAACCTAGAAGGCTAGCGTCATAAAAAATGTTATTAATTAAGTTTTTCAAACTCAATTTTCACCATACTCTGTTGAATTCATCCAAAACAACTTACTTACTGGTTTAGCTCCAACTAATTGTTCTGACAATTTGAACAAATAGTATTGATTTAACAAAATCTATTATTTTTAGCTGTGATATGCAAGCTCGCCTAATTGCTTTTTACCTTCCTCAGTATCACCCTATCCCAGAAAATGATGAATGGTGGGGTAAGGGATTTACTGAGTGGACTAACGTCACTAAAGCTAAACCTTTATTCTCAGAGCATTATCAGCCTCATTTGCCTGCCGATTTGGGCTTTTATGATTTGCGTCTATCTGAGACTCGTCAGGCTCAAGCAGACTTAGCTAAAGAATATGGAATTTATGGCTTTTGTTATTATCACTACTGGTTCAATGGCAAGCGTTTATTAGAACGCCCTTTCAATGATGTTCTAAATTCTGGAAAACCAGATTTTCCTTTTTGCCTTTGTTGGGCGAACGAAAATTGGACGAGAAGATGGGATGGTAAAGAGCAGAATTTGCTATTCAAGCAAGTTTACAGCGAGGAAGACGATAGGCTACACATGCAGTGGCTTGCTAAGGCATTCTCAGATCGTCGATATATCAAAGTTGATGGTAAGCCTTTATTTTTAGTGTATCGAGCTACGAAACTACCAAATCCGAAGCAAACCGTAAAAGTTTGGCGTGAGGAGGCAAAAAGACTTGGTGTCGGAGAAATTTTCCTCTGTAGAGTCGAAAGTTTTGCTAGCGAACAAGAAGATCCAGGATTGATTGGCTTTGATGCATCTGTGGAGTTTCAACCAGACTGGACTCAACTAGGTTTACCTCTGCAAAAAGGTAGGTTTTGGCATCTAGCTAGAAAGTTAGGACTAGCCCATCAAGCTTATGGAACTCACAACATATATGATTACCCTACTGTTGTTAAACATATGCTTGCGAAGCCAAATCCAAGCTATCAGCGATTTTCCTGCGTTACACCATCATGGGACAATACTGCACGCCGTCAAGCTGGTGCAATAATTTTTCAAAATTCTACACCTCAAGTTTACGAGTCTTGGTTAAGAACGATTGTTGACAAAACTTTAGTCAATAACTACTCTACCGAGAAAATTGTTTTTATCAATGCTTGGAATGAGTGGGCTGAGGGTAATCATCTTGAACCTTGTCAGAAATGGGGACATGCTTATTTAGAAGCTACTCGAATGGCACTGAGAGATAGGAAAACTGACTTTACAACCTCCTTATTAAGAGAAACATGCCTAAAGTAAGCGTTATTATTCCAAATTATAATCATGCTCAGTTTCTCGAACAACGCATCCAAAGTGTCTTAGATCAAACTTATCAAGATTTTGAAATTATTTATTTAGATGATGCTTCTACAGATAATAGTAATGAGGTATTTGCAAAATTTGCTAACAACTCTAGGATTCGAGCAATTTACAATCAAACGAATAGTGGCTCTCCATTTAAACAATGGAATAAAGGAATTCGTTTAGCACAGGGAGAGTATATTTGGATTGCCGAGTCAGACGACTACGCAGATCGACGACTGCTTGCAGAGCTGGTTGACAAGCTAGATAATAATCCTACAGTTGGGTTAGCCTATTGCTTGTCATGGTTTATTGATGAGCGCGATCGCTCTATATTTAATAGTAAGGATTTACTCTATTTCCCCGACAAGGAACGATGGGAGAAAGATTTTGTAAATAATGGAATAGATGAATGTAGTAAATACCTAATTTTTGAAAACATAATTCATAACGCTAGTGCAGTTTTGATCAGGCGTAGTATATACGAAAAAGTAGGATATGCAGACGAATCTTTGCGGCTCTGTGGAGATTGGTTGCTGTGGGTAAAAATGCTTCTAGTTTCTGATATCGCTTTCATAGCAGAAACGCTTAACTATTACCGCGCCCATTCAGAAACAGTAAGATATGAAGCTAGTAGAAATGGGGTCTTTGCAGAGGAAAGCTATCAGATTGTACGTTATATTTTAGCTAATATAGACTGCCCGAAAGAGGTTGTCGAGCAAGTCTGCGAAACGAGAATTCATCGATGGTTGAAAATCATGTTTTCCAAGAATGAGAAAACATCTTGGGAACGCCAATACAAGATCTATAAAGTTGCTAGCACGGTAGACTCAAAGCTTAATTTTAGGCTTACTAAAAAAATTATTAAAAAGCTTTTAGTAAACGTTTAGTCTTGAAGCATTCAGTATAGTTCTTGCTTTTTCCCGCTTGTAGCCTAAACCTTTTATCCTAACGTCAGTTTGTTAGTACTGAATGAAAGAAGAATAACTTACCGACCTAAAAAAAGAAAGGATAATCTTTATGAAACTTGCAAGCTCAATCCGGTATGGTGGTCAATTAGTGGCAGCAGAAGAATGTAGTTATGATGATTTTTTATTATTAGGTCTTCATTGCCCAGAATGTCAGGAACCTGTTATCCTCCGAAATACTTATCAACGACAACTCCAGAATGGAAAAATCGTTAACATAAGTGCTGCATTTGTTCATAGAAAAGCGATCGATCCAGCCACAGCTCAATTATGCCATTTGCGCGTCAGTCGTTACGATAAAACAGAGATCGAGCATCGTGCTTCGATCGCCAGGGGTCAACGAGAAAAGCTCTTAAATATGTGGTTTTGGGAGGTCTTTGGTGCTTATAGTCCTTCGTTTAATATGTATAAAAATCTTTTACAAAAAGAGGGTTTTCCCAAACATTGGTCGCCAAGGCTAAAACTCTTTAAGCGATACGTTAAGGAAAATAAACAACAGATTCTCAAAACTGCTAAACTGCTTGTGGAGAGATCTCCAAGCGTTCTTGACAGAGCCACTTTACTAAATCCTTCTCCTGATGCAAAAGAGCAAAAAAATCATTTTTTAAAAGTTGCTAGGCGTGTTAGTAAACTTAATATCGAACTACACTTAGCTATTTGTTCAGAAGTTTTAGATTTTTTATCACAACCTCGCTCTAACGACCTACTCCTCAAGGTTGCAATGTTGTGCGTATTAGCAACGCACGCGAGTGAAGATAGCACCTCGCTAGCAATAGAAGAAGTACTACCGATATCATGGTTTGTATCATGGTTAGTTTTCACCCCGTGGGCAGATGAATTTGCTAAATTATCTGAAAAATCTCGTCCAGAAGAACATACTACACAACAGCTCAAACAGGCAGAAAAGGCTCTGAGGCGTATGGTTAGACAGTGCAGAGCTAGAAAACAACCTTATGATGAGGCTCAGCTCAGGAAGCAGTTACTTTCTACTGCTTCAGTTGCTAGAAATTAACTCGACTAACGTAATAACTTACAGATTTAGATTAAAGATATAAAAGGTACTGAGGATGCAAAAACAAAAGCGCGCGTTAATTACTGGCATCACAGGACAAGATGGCTCTTACCTCAGTGAGTTTTTGCTAGAGCAGGGCTATGAAGTGCATGGTATTATTCGTAGAACCTCTACATTTAATACTGACCGAATCGATCACATCTACGAAGATCCGCACCAGAAGGGAGCGCAGTTATTTTTGCACTATGGAGACTTAACTGATGGCACTACATTACGTCGCATTTTAGAAGAAGTTCAACCAATAGAAATTTATAATTTAGGCTCTCAATCCCACGTGCGGGTGAGTTTTGACTCGCCAGAATATACTGTAGATTCGGTGGGAATGGGAACGCTACGCTTGTTGGAAGCGATTCGCGACTACCAGCATAGAACTGGAATTCAGGTACGGTTCTACCAGGCAGGATCTTCAGAAATGTTTGGTTTTGTGCAGGAAGTACCGCAAAAGGAAACCACACCATTTTATCCACGTAGCCCCTATGCCTGTGCTAAAGTTTACGCCCACTGGCAAACAATCAACTATCGCGAATCATATGGGCTATTTGCTTGTAACGGCATATTGTTTAACCACGAAAGCCCGCGACGAGGAGAAACTTTCGTCACTCGCAAGATTACACGCGCGATCGCTCGGATTGTCGCTGGTAAGCAAAAAGTTCTCTACTTGGGCAATCTAGATGCTAAAAGAGATTGGGGCTATGCCAAGGATTACGTCAGAGCCATGTGGATGATGTTACAGCATCCACATGCAGATGATTACGTCATTGCAACCGGTGAAACCCACTCGGTGAAGGAGTTCCTCGATCTCGCTTTTAGTTATGTCAATCTGGATTGGCAGCGTTATGTGGAATTTGACGATCGCTACCTCAGACCAGCGGAAGTAGACTTGTTGATCGGAGATGCTACCAAGGCGCAACAAAATCTGGGCTGGAAACCTTTAGTAACGTTTGAGCAACTAGTAGCCTTAATGGTAGAAGCCGACTTGAGAGCTATAGGTCAAACTTCACCTAACTGTAGTGGTACGTATGCGATCGAGGATATTGCCACGATTCGGCATGAAATGATTTCTTCCCATAACTAAAGTAGTCAGAAAATGACCTGTCGAAGTCATTATTTTTTTTATCTAATTGAGGTTGTTATCAACCAATGGTTACTCAATCGAGATCGGTTTTAGTAACAGGCGCTGCCGGCTTCATTGGTCGATACGTCTCCCGTTACTTTTTAAGGCAAGGTTGGACTGTTATCGGTATCGATACTTCTTCTGTTAAACATGCTTCCCTACTCAACTTATCAGCCTATTACCAAATTCATCTGCCAGATATGGCATTAGGCGATTTGTTACAAAAACACTCGCCTCAAGTTTGCATTCATTGTGCTGGTAGCGCCTCCGTTAATTTATCTGTTACAGATCCAGCTAAAGACTTCTACGCTAATACAGGAGTGACATTTGAGCTACTTAATACTTTGCGTCTTAATGCTCCAGATTGTCGGTTTATCTTTTTATCGAGTGCAGCAGTTTATGGAAATCCGCAGTCACTACCTGTGAGTGAATCTCATTCTCCTCTGCCAGTTTCACCATATGGATTTCATAAATGGCAGTGCGAACAATTGTGTTTAGAGTTTACCAATGTTTATGGTTTACCAACTGCTAGCGCTAGAATTTTTTCAGCTTACGGTCCTGGTTTACGACGACAGGTAGTCTGGGATATTTTTCAAAAAATCATTACGCAAAGATCGCCAACATTACAAGGAACGGGTCGAGAAAGCCGTGATTTTATTCATGCTATTGATATCGCTGCGGCTTTATTTGTTATTGCCACTACTGGCTCTATGCAGGGTGAAGTTTATAATATTGGTAGCGGTCGTGAGGTGACTATTGCAGAGTTAGTAAGTCTAGTTCTAGATACACTGTGCTACGACTGTAATCCGGAGTTTGACGGAGTTGTACCCACAGGTGTACCGCTTTATTGGAAAGCAGATACAACAAAATTAAGTACTTTAGGATTCGATCCAACTGTGAGTTTGGAACAGGGCATTAGCTCTTTTGCAAGCTGGTGTCGTGCGGAGTTAGTAGGGGTATGACTTATATGTATACTATGATGCATAATAAGTGGCATAAAAAATTAATCTATCTATAGTAGTTCTAAATGATTTGTAAAGTAGGCTTCTAGCCTGCGGCAGGCTAGAAGCCTGCTCCACGTTCATGAATCAAATAGGATTGCTATAGAAGATATATGTCTCTAACCCGAGGCGGACATAAATATATTATTTGTTTGAGATAACAAAACAATTAGATAGATTGATGTACAAATCAATTAATACTAACGATGAAGTTTCGAGGCTCGACCTGCTAATACACTAATCCAGTCAAGCTCGATTAACAATACATTTATTTTTACAAATTAACTTTTTTATTTTGCTATTGTTTGCTATTATTTAAAGTAAGTTAAAAAGGATAGTAACATTCAGGTAAGTCATAGTTGTTTGAGTCATGCATATCTGACTAGCTGACTTCTGTTGCAGTATGAGGTTTTCAAGAAAATATTCCGAATACATTTTAGCTACCTTAGATAAGATAAGTTAGTCTTTAACAGAAATAATGAAGTTGCCCGATCGCGATTTTTATTATTTTTAGCTTCCGAAATACGCTATTGCGATCGCCAATTCTTGCAACTATCATTTTAATGTCAGCAAACCAATCTTATCGGCGCAGTGAGACAAAATCTTCTTTTTCGCACTGCTTTCAACTTAACGATAATTCGTTCTCTCTGCACCTCACTCCAACCACGTACTTGAAAGCATCTGTTAAAACATTTAACACTGAAGGAATTAGTGATGGCTGATACTAGTCTAGATAACGAGCGACTGTCCGTAGAGCATAGAGTAGAGAATAGAGCCAATGCAACCGATCTTCGGCAACTATTTACAGTTTTACTGCGTCGCCGCCTTTTGATCTTAAGTCTTTTCTGCATTCCTCTGTCCGCCTCAAGCTTTCTGGCACTGATGGCAAAGCCGACATATCAGAGTTCTATGCAGTTGCTAGTCAGCTCTAATCTTTACCAGGGACAAAACAGTAATGCACAAGGAGGAGTAGAGGAGAGTGATTTTACTGACTCAAATCTTAAAGTTGACTACACGGCGCAACTTAGCGTGATGACAAGTCCAAAGCTCGTAGAGAGGGCTGTGGAACTACTTCGTCCTGAGTACCCTAATATTACAGTAGAAGAGATCAACGGCAAACCAGCGAAAGTTAAACAATCACCGCTAAAAGTAACTCAAGTAGAAAGCGGAACAAAAACTTTGCAAACACTCAGTCAAGTTTTTGAAGTAACTTTTGTAGCAGGAGACCCTATTAAGAGTCAAAAAGTTCTTCAAGCACTACAAAATGTCTATCAAATTTATAATTTAGAACAGCAAAAATTACGCCTAACCAATGGACTTGCTTTTGTTAACGAGCAATTGCCCAAAATCCGAAAAGATGTGTCACAGGCTGAGGCGAACCTAGAAAATTTTCGCAAGCAAAATAAACTACTCGACCCAGAAGTACAGGCAAAAAATTTGTTGGATGCACTGGCGGCTGTCGAGAGCGAGCGACGAACAATTCGCGCCCAGTTTCAGGATCAACAAGCTCGCTACAATAAGCTACAGCAGCAAATAAGTCGATCGCCACAACAAGCACTCATTGCCTCTCGTCTCAGCCAATCTCCTCGTTATCAGTCATTACTGGATGAAATTCAAGCACTAGATGTCACTTTAGAAAAGCTGCGGGTGCAATACAGAGACGATTACCCCAAAGTTCAAGATTTACTCAAGCAGCGTCAAAACCTAATTGGTCTATTACGTACGGAAGCAGGGCGCTCTGCGGATCGATTACCTGCCCAACTAAGTACCACAGAAAAATCTCTGCCCAAACAACTACAGCTTGGCGATTCTGACCGGAAGCTAGTTGATGCCTTGGTTGATGCACAGGTAGTTTGGTTTGGTTTGAGTGCCCGCGACCAAAGCCTTGCTAAATCGGAACAGCAACTGCGCTCTACTCTGCTTAAATACCCACAACTATTAGCAGAGTACAACCGTCTCATGCCAGAAATTGCGATCAATCGAAAAACCCTGGAGCAACTTCTCCAGACGCAACAAAATTTGGGGATTAAAATTGCGCAGGGCGGATTTAACTGGCAAATCATCCGAGATCCCGAACCTGGCGTATACATGGGAACTGGCAGAATAATGCTTTTGGTATCAGGGGCAGTATTTGGTTTAGTTTTGGGTATTGGAGCTGCCTTTCTTCTTGAAGCACTCGATGATACAATTCACTCTTGCGACGAACTACAGAAACTGAGTTCCCTACCTGTATTAGGTATTACACCAAAATTACCAAACTTTGAGCTTAAGAAGCCGTCGATCGCTCTACCTTTCTTCAAACAGCAAAGTTTAACCTCTCAACGAATACAAGCATTAAACTGGTTTCCTTTCCGCGAGTCGATGGATCTGATATATCAAAACATTCAAATCTTAGGTTCGCCCCTATCCTTCAAGTCTTTGCTACTCACTTCAGCACTGACTGGTGAGGGTAAGTCAACACTGGCTGCGGGTATGGCACTGAGTGTAGCCCGTTTACAACGGCGAGTTCTCCTAATTGATGCGGATCTACGACGCTCCAATATTCACAAACTACTGAATCTATCTAACGATCGAGGGTTATCTACACTATTGACTGAAGAAGCAGATGTACGGGAGCGGGATTGCATTCAATCTGTGCAACCTTCACTGGATGTTTTGACGGCAGGACCAACACCAACAGATATAGTTAAGCTATTAAGCTCTCAACGCATGAAGCATCTAATCGAGTCTTTTGAACAATCTTACGATTTGGTACTCGTAGATGCTCCTCCTATATTGGGATTGGCGGATGCCAGCATTGTTGCATCACTCTGTAGTGGTACTGTGGTAGTCGAACGCCTCAATCGCGTGACTCGATTTGACCTCAATCAATCTTTAGAAGCCTTAAGTAAGCTGAACGTTATTGGAGCCATAATTAATGAGTCTAAGGAGTGTAACAGTAGGTACACTGTATATGACGGGACTTCCCAGGACAATCTAGAGCGGGGTTTTACAACTAACCCTAATTTAGCAGGTAGAGGAATTTTCTAGAATTCAGTCGTGAGACAGTAAGAACACACAGGCTGCTAGATTCTCAGATGACTTGGGAGAATACATCGTATTCCAAGAGATTTTCCAACTTAGGTTCCATCTAGTTTCACCTATAGACAGATGAGATTGTTTAAACCTTCTACCAAAAGATCCGTCCTTTTCCATGTTGTCCTGGCGATCGCATGTACAGCAACAGTGGTTCTTTCTACTTTCAATGATGCTGTTAGTACGTCTGATGCTTTTCAAGTTAGGGTGAGTTCAAAACAACCTGGTAACTTATTTATTGAGTCTCAGCCAGTTGACTTAATGATTCAAGTTTCAGGAAATAAGCCTGACGTTGTAGAGTATAAGATCCGGGAGCATAATGGTTCTTGGACTAGCAATGCTAAGATTCCATTACGATCTCAGGTCGATCCACTTAAAGGGATTCCGTTGCATCTTCAACTACCTAGTCGTGGATTGTATTACTTGACAGTTTCAGCCCGCGCAGGGCAGTCAAAAGTTGAGGCTAAAACCAGAGTTGGGGTGGTGTTCGATCCTAGTCCAGTTAACCCTGACTCTCGCTGGGGTTTGTTTACAATTCCTTATGATGGAGAAAACGATCCTGCTAAAGCAGCCGCTTTAGCTCGCAGCCACCGACTACTGGGTGCTGCTTGGAGTCGCCTCAACTTTTGGCATTGGTCTTATGAAAATCTACAAGTTAAGCCGACCTCAGCTCAAGCGCGGGATTTAAAAATCTCTGCCTCTTCAAATCAACTTCAGCCAACAGATAAAACAGAGTCTGACAACTTTTTTCAAAAAATCGTTGCAAAAGCTGATTTTCTGAAACTGCATACTTTGTGTCCCTTGCTTAGTGCCAACAAAAATGATTCGCAGGTTTCAGTTAGTTTTAGCAAGTGGAAAGGAATAGCTCAGGCTCTGCATCGGGAAGGGATTAGCGTTATGGGCGAGTTTGCAGAAATGCCTCGCGAATTGTCTTCTCGTCCACAGGAAACCCAAGAAACAGGCGAAGGTGCAGCAGTATGGGCGCGTGTAAAGCCGAGAGACTATCAGTTATGGAATCAACTTGTGGAGAAAACTGCGCGGGAGTTTAAGCAAGAAATTCAATTTTGGGAAATCTGGAACGAACCAGATGCTAATAACTTTTGGTTAGGAACACCAGAGGAATTTGCCGAACTGATCCGGCAAACTGCCAGAGCAGTGAAATCTGCTAACCCGAAAGCTCAAATTGTTGCATCTGGTTTTACTAGTCATGGCGTGTCCTTTCTAGATCGAGTGCTAAAGCAAGGCGTAGCTCCTCTCATCGATGTCTTTTCTTTTCACACTAATGACTTAGCCCCTTATAAAGCCTTACTCTCAAAACACGGCGTGCCAGCGGAACGTCCCATCTGGGGAACGGAAGATCCAACTTTAGTTAGTCTTAGAGGGATGAAGGAAGGATATGCACGGCAATTTCATTTCTTCCACAAACGATTTGGCACGAATTACGATAGCTTTGCTGCACTTGTAGATCGCGACTTAACGCCGCTCCCAGATGGAATTACTTACTCAGTAGCGGCGCATATTATCGGTAATGCGCAGGTAGTGGAAAGCATAGATCGCCCATCCGCGCAAATTTACGTCTTTCAAAAAGGCAACGAGGCGATCGCAACATGGAAAGTCTTACAAGCTGGTTTGAGTGGTGGAAGTGTCACATATGCAGTAACACCTTTACCAGATAAAACTCCTCAGCTTATTGATGCCATGGGTCGCAGCAAACCCCTAAAGCTTAAGAATGGTGAGGTCACTCTACCAATCGACCAAACGACTTTCATCCGAGATGCAAGTAAAATTAAAATAGCCAAGTACAGCCTACCGCGAGAGAAATCCGATCCTTTACAGTACGTATTTTTAGCCAAAACAGGTAAATGGACAAAGGAATGGATGTTGGCTCAACCTGGAAAGCACAATCCTCCACCTGCGAGTGACTTCTGGCAACCTTTTCTGCAAATATTTGCAAGCAGCGAACCCAGTCCAGAAGGATACTCAGTCGAGATCCCGATTAACGTGCCTAAGCCTGGACGTTACCAATTACTGTTTACGGGCATAACCACAAACTCCCTACTTGAGAAGTATCGTTGGACATCACCGTTTGCATGGAGTATTGATGGAGGTCAGAAGACACAAGTTACAGCTCCACTTAAAAGCTATTGGCGTGTCAATCGGCAGACACAAACTAAGAATGAATTGGTCAAACCAGAGGAGATGGCAGCTACGGGTGGTCCAGAACTTTATCAAGAACTTGGTGTTGTAGAGTTATCTCAAGGTCAGCATACTTTTCGCCTTGAGTTGACCGCAGGACGGACGACTCCAGATAAACTCTATACCACTTTTTTTGAAGGTATTGTTCTCAGACCTATTCAAGAAAACTAAGTTTGAGAATGAACCATTAACGAGCGATCGCCCCGCTGAAAGCTTGCACGAATCATTTAGCGATCGCCAATAGACCAATATTATCAGTCCCGATTAGCATCAAGCTGTGGATCAAATTTTTCACGACTGACGATCTTCAATACCTAATTACTAGCTACTAAACTATTCAAACCTTAGTCAAAAGATAACTAGACATGTTATTTACAAGCCCAGAATTTGCTATTTTCTTTTTAATTACTTCTATAATTTATTACTTGCCGTTTTTTCAAAAACAGCAACCCATAATCATCATTGCTGGAAGTTTCATTTTCTACGGATGGAACTCCTCATGGCTTACTGGATTGCTAGCGCTATCAATTAGCATTAACGCGATTGCTAGTTTTCAAATAATCAACTTATTGAACAAACGTAAAAAACGCCTTTGGATGACTTTAGGCATAGTAGGAAACTTGCTTATTTTAGGTTTTTTTAAATACGGCATACTTATAACTAATTTTATTACTACTACTTTTCATATATCAAATGTTTTGACCGATAGCATTATCACCTTGCTATCCGATCTACCAGTACCTATTGGTTTATCTTTTTACACATTTTTATCTATTGGTTTACTAGTCGATCTTACTAGAGAACAAAGTTTCGTTTTAAGAGGAAGTTATAGCAAAAAAATCAGTTTCAGGCATCATCTTCTTAGCACGTCATTGTTTATTACTTTCTTTCCCAGCTTAATTTCAGGACCTATTTCAAGAGCAAGTGACTTTTATGCTCAAATTCAACCAAAATTTTTGAAGAATATACCTTGGTACGATGTTTTGCGATCGCTGATAATTGGCTATTATTTAAAAATGGTAATAGCTGACAATTTAAAGGATTACACGTACTGGATTAGCTTTCCTTACTATCAAAGCTTAGGAACTATGACAAATATAGTTCTATTAGTTGGCTACTCAATACAGATATTTGCAGATTTCGCTGGTTACTCATTAATAGCCATAGGTCTAGCTGCGGCTCTAGGTTATAGACTACCACAAAACTTTAATTTTCCTTATGTATCTCTCTCGCTGTCAGAATTTTGGAGACGCTGGCACATTTCATTATCAACATGGCTAAGAGACTATTTATACTTTCCTTTGGGAGGGAATAGAAAAGGTAAAATTAGAACCTATATCAACTTGATAGTCGTTATGACACTAGGCGGACTGTGGCATGGAGCAACATGGAACTATGCAGTATGGGGTATTTTCCACGGTTGCGGATTAGCTGTAGAAAGATTACTAGGTGTCAATCAAACATCAAAAGAAATACAAGCTCGGTCAAATTCTTTTTGGCAGCAATTCTTATTAGATTTAATTCGTTGGTTTCTGATCTTTAGCTTTGTTTCAATAGGTTGGATATTCTTCAAATTAGTTAATTTTGATGCTGCAATAGATTTTTTCATTACTTTAACTAGAAATATTCATCAAAAATTGTCTCTCGACCTCATCGTCCCTACTACTTTATTTGCTTTACCAGTTATTATCTCGCACTCATTTTATTTCTTAACTTATAAATATTTTTCTAATCATAAACTACTAAAAAATATTTCATTAAAAAGTGGTATGGATTTAGTTTTAGGAATACTACTAGCACTGACTCTTCTCGATGCTGGCAGCACTGATACATTTATATACTTTCAGTTTTAGGAGCGATCGCATGTTTTTTATTTCTAACTTAAGTTTAGTAATTCGTCCGTTATTAGTTTGTATAGCTTGCCTTATTTTATATCAAAGTTCTATATTCTATGGTTTTTTACCTTCTAGTGAAGGAATCAATCAATGGCAAGCTAATATTATTAAAGCAGAAAAATATATTTACGATCGAAGCTCAACACCTATTGTTTTAGTAGGAAGTTCATTAGCAAATAATCTTCCTATTAAATATTTCAGCAATCGAGCAACTAATTTAGGTATGTCTGGAGGTTCTACCCAAACTGGCTTAGAGATTGTTAGAAGAAAAGACATAAAACCGCGTTTGTTATTAGTTGAATTAAATGATACTATCGGGCGAAAATTAGATACTAAGTTAGTCAATCCTTTATTTCATCCTTTAACATCATTTATAAAAATTCATTTTCCGATGTTTAGGCAAGAATATCGTCCTACTAGCGTTTTAATGCAGTATTTAGAAAATGAGTATAAACAAAGAAATGCAAAAGACGTTGAACGCCAAGATGAAAAACAAGTTATTAATTCAGATTTTCGTAAAAAAATGATAGAACAGTTGGTTGAGGATCGTAATATTGAACTAGATACTCAACAAAAACAGTTGATAGTAAAAGAAGCTGAGTTTATCAAAAATCAAATTGCAGATATTCAAAAAGAAGCTGTTCGAGTTATTTTATTTGATATACCTGGCGAACCAGTTGTTGATAATACTACAAAACAAAGGCAAATTAGAGAATTACTAAAATCGCTTTTTCCGAAAAACTCTTTTGAGTGGTTACCAGAATTACCCGCTGGTAAATGGATAACGAGTGATGGAATTCATTTAGTCCAGTCAAATGCTAAAGAGTATGTTTCTCAACTCGATCGAGTAATTAATAAATTACTGAATCAAAGTCACAACTAACTGATTTTTTCTGATTTTTTCTCCATTGAAACTTAGGTTTTGAAAATTTAGAATAAGGGAGTTAAAACTATTTCTGGAGATGCGATCGTGCGAGCCTTAAATGTTGCTAAAAGTGCAGTAAAAAATTTTGCTTTTCACAAGTTGGGGAGATGTAATGTATGTGGAAAAATATCGTTATTCGTCTGCTTAGATGTGGATATGGCACGCAATAATATGTACTGCATGTTTTGTCGTAGCTCGTCTAGAAAAAGACACGTTGCCAAAATCATTCTTAGTGAAGTTATTCAAAATACCCCTTCTATTTCTTGTATTCCAAAAAAACAAAGCTTAAAAATTTATAGTACTGACACGAACGATGCTTTTTATAAAGTATTAAGTAATTATGACTCATACACATCCTCAATTTTCTCACCTAATATCAAAACAGGAACGGAAATTCATGAAAGAGTATTCTGTCAAAATTTAGAAAAATTAACTTTTGATAATGAAACTTTCGATCTTGTCATCACAGAAGATGTATTTGAACATGTAAGAGATTATCAAAGAGGATTTTCTGAAGTCAATCGAGTTTTGAAAACAGGAGGTTATCATATTTTTACTGTTCCTTGTTATTTTGATAGACCGACTCTTGTTCGCGTTGACACTTCTACGGATGAGGACGTATATCTTTTGCCTCCCGAATATCATGGAGATAAAATTCGCGGCAAGATTTTAGCCTATAGAACTTTTGGAATCGATCTTTTTCATTTCTTACACTCGCTCGGATTTGAGACAAGAGTGGATTTTTCTAATTACTCCGACCAAAAACTAGGAATTTTTAACAGCTATGTTTTTATTACTAGAAAGGTTTTTCATCATGAAAGTCTCTCTGTCGCTACGGTAGATCCTAGTTATTATCAACTTCATTCCAGCGGAAATTAACGTAAAACTAGTCGTTTTACATCATCAACTGAGGTATATCAAATGAAAGGCATTATTTTAGCTGGTGGCTCTGGAACTCGACTTTATCCTTTAACTCGTGTTGTTAGTAAGCAGTTAATGTCTGTTTACGACAAACCAATGATTTACTATCCCTTATCCATACTAATGCTAGCGGGGATTAGAGAAATATTGATTATTTCTACACCTAACGATCTACCGCTGTTTCAAGAGTTATTGAAAGATGGTAGTCAGTGGGGATTGAAGTTTAGTTATATCGAACAGCCTAAACCTGAAGGGTTAGCGCAAGCTTTTATCTTAGGTCAAGATTTTATTCAAAACGAACCAGTTTGTCTGATTCTAGGTGATAACATTTTTCACGGACATGGGTTAAGTGAAATATTAGCTCGTGCTTCCATGCTTCGCAAAGGAGGATTAATATTTGGTTATCCAGTTAAAGACCCGCGACAATACGGTGTAGTTGAGTTCGATCCTCGCGGACGTGCTGTCAGTATTGAAGAAAAACCTCTCATTCCTAAGTCCAAGTATGCAGTACCTGGAATATACTTTTATGACTCTCAGGTAGTGAAAATCGCTACGAGCCTTAAGCCTTCTGCTCGTAATGAATTAGAAATTACAGATGTGAATTCAGTTTACCTCAACCGAGGTCAGCTAAGAGTAGAGGTTTTGGGTCGAGGATATGCTTGGTTGGATACAGGTACACACGAATCGTTGCATCAGGCAGCTAACTTTATTCAAACCTTAGAAGAACGGCAAGGACTCAAAATTGCTTGCATTGAAGAAATTGCCTATCGACAAGGATATATTGACTCAGTTCAGTTGCGCTACCTTGCTAAACCTATGCTCAAAAGTAGTTATGGAAGATATTTGATGGAGCTTCTAGACGATGAATCTCATGTGATGACGACACTCAGCGAGCTAGAGCAGGCATTTTATGCGCTTAAAGGATAGAACCATGAGAGTTATAGAAACTGCCATTCCTGACGTTCTCATAATTGAGCCGCACGTGTTCGGAGATAACCGAGGCTTCTTTTACGAAAGCTATAACGAAAAGGCTTTTTGGGAAAAAATCGGCATTTCAGCTCGTTTTGTCCAAGACAATCATTCTCGCTCTACCAAGAATGTATTGCGTGGTCTGCACTATCAAATTCAGCAACCTCAAGGCAAGCTTGTAAGAGTTGTACAAGGAGCCGTATTTGATGTTGCGGTAGATTTAAGAAAGCAATCGAAGACTTTCGGTCAATGGGTAGGAGCCTTTTTAAGTGCAGAAAATAACCAGCAGCTTTGGGTTCCTAAAGGCTTTGCTCACGGGTTTATGGTACTCACTGAATACGTAGAGTTTTTATATAAAACCACAGATTATTATGCTCCACAGCACGAACGCTGTGTTTTGTGGAACGATCCCGATCTGGCGATCGCTTGGCCTCTTGAAAATGAGCCAGTTCTATCTGCCAAAGATCGAGCTGGGAAATTGCTACGAGAAGCAGAGGTATTTGCATGAAAATTCTATTGACAGGTCTAACTGGGCAAGTAGGTTGGGAACTACAGCAGACCTTAATGCCTTTGGGTAAAGTCATCTCTACAGGACGCAGCACCAGTCAAAGAGCGCTGCAAATGGATTTGGCTCAACCAGACACTATTCGTCGGACGCTGCGCGAAGTTAAACCCACCTTAATTGTTAACGCTGCTGCGTATACATCTGTGGACAAAGCTGAATTAGATTCGGATACAGCAATGGCAGTGAATGGAATTGCCCCTGGCATCATTGCAGAAGAAGCAAAATTACTAGGTGCAGCAGTCATTCACTATTCAACAGACTACGTGTTTGATGGTAAAAAAAGTACAGCATACACCGAGCTGGATTTACCCAACCCTCAAAATGTTTATGGTAAAACCAAACTCATAGGCGAGCAGGCTATTGAGGCAGTGGGTGGCTCGTATTCTATCCTTCGCACTAGTTGGGTATATAGCCGACATCGGAACAATTTTCTGCTGACAATCCTGCGGCTAGCTCAGGAACGAGAGGAATTGCGAGTCGTTAACGACCAAGTTGGATCTCCCACCTGGAGTCGCTTAATTGCTGAAGCTACAGCACAAATTTTATTTCAAGCCACAAAACACAATCTATATGATTTCTTAGCTCATAAAAGTGGGATATATCACTTGAGTGCTACGGGACAAGTTAGTTGGTATGGTTTTGCTAAAGCGATTCTCGAACAAGAGCGAAAGTTTAACACGTTCAAGTTACAGAGGTTAGTCGCGATCGCCTCAGAGCAGTATTCTACACCAGCAAAGCGACCGGCTTATTCTGTATTAAACAATCAAAAGTTATCTGATACATTCGGGATCGTATTACCAAACTGGCAAAGAACCCTACAGTTGTTACTAACTCCAGAAGCGATCGCGAGTTAACTGCTACAGCCCTTTCTGGTTGAGAACTATTGAAAACTATCAGGGTGTTTTAGCATCGCGCTTCAGCTCTTAAAATGCTGACTGAATGCTAGTTTGAGATTTCACTTTTCGATCTACAGAATACCTCAAACTGAGCGATCGTCACGATACTTCACCTTAAGAACTACTCTTCCAATGCTGTCAATTGTAATCCCACTTTTCAACGAAGAAGAGAATATTCCGAAGCTCTACGAGCGTATCGTTGGTGCTTCCCCTACTTGGAATTCTGCGTTTGAAGCCATCCTCGTAGATGATGGAAGTACCGATCGAACTCTTTCTCTTTTACGCAAACTCTATCAAAAAGATTCGCGTTTTAAGTATATTAGTTTTTCTCGTAACTTTGGTCATCAAACAGCTGTCAGTGCAGGTCTTCGTTATACAACTGGCGATGTGATAGCTGTCATGGATGCTGACTTGCAAGATCCTCCTGAAGAACTTTACCGCTTTTTAGATAAGTGGCGACAAGGATATCAAGTAGTTTACGGAGTTAGAACTAAAAGAAAAGAAAATATCTTCAAACGCTCTGCTTACTACATTTTTTACCGCATACTAGCGTGGTGTTCGTCTATTAAGATCCCCTTAGATTCAGGAGATTTTTGCATTATGGATAGAACCATCGTGGATTGGTTGAATGTCATGCCCGAACGCAATCGTTTTGTCCGAGGACTGCGCTCTTGGATAGGTTATCGGCAAATTGGTATTCCCTACGAACGACATAAGCGTTTTGCTGGAGAGGTAAAATATACGTTTCAGAAACTTTTGCGTCTTGCCCTGGATGGCATGATCGACTTCTCCTATCGACCTTTACAAGTTAGTGGCATTTTCGGTCTATTCATTTGTTTCTTTTCCTTAGTAAGTATTGTATTCTTTTTCCTGCATCGGATTTTAGGATTTAGGGTTTTCGGCTATTCTCCTCAAGATGTACCAGGCTTTACATCTTTGATTTTAGCAACTTTATTTCTTGGAGGCGCTCAACTAACAACGTTGGGACTTTTTGGTGAGTATCTAGGGCGAATTTTTGATGAGGTGAAGCAACGTCCACTCTATATTGTCAAAGAACAGGATGGTTTTGAAACTAAAAAAGAGGCTTACAATACTGCGACACTTCTCCCAGGAGATATTAGAATTTGAAACGCAATTCACTAGTTTGGTTAGGGTGGTTAATTAGTTTTATTTTTCTCTACTTTGTTTTCCGTAGATTGGATTGGGTATCAGTAATAGAGGCTTTTAATAAAGTTTCTTTATCCACTCTCATAACGATGGTAGGAGTATATTGTTTAGGATTCATCATCAGAGCGTGGCGCTGGAAATTTTTACTTCCTCATAGAGTTTCTATGGGTGATTCTTTGGGAGCAGTAGTTTTAGGATATGGAGCCAATAATATCTTACCAGCTCGTTTAGGTGAAATTGTTAGGGCGCAGGCGATCGGTAAAAGTTGTCAAATTAGTCGCTCTTTTGCTCTAGCCAGTATCCTAGTCGAACGTATTTTTGATGGTTTAGTGCTAGTAGGATTGTTATATTTGGGAACGAGAAACAGTAGCACTCCTACATGGGTTTCGTCAGTAGGAGTTTTAGGACTCGCTATCTTTGGAGGAGCGTTAACAATAGTCATGCTGTTAACTTTGACTCGTTCTCTATGGGATACAAAAACTAATAGTTTACCTTCGACAAAGTTACAAAATTTTCTCCAGCAGTTTGCCAAAGGATTAACATTAGTGTGGCGAACTCCATTCCTTCCTTTAACTATATTAGGATTGAGCCTTACTATTTGGTTAGTGGAGGGAATCGTTTTCCATATTGCTATTCAAGCTTTTGAACTGGAAGTGCCGCTAACAGCTCCCTTATTTGTAATGGGGTTAGTCAATTTAGGCATCCTAGCTCCAACTGCTCCAGGATATTTAGGAGCTTTTCAATATTTCGGAACGCTAGCTCTAAATGTTTGGCAAGTGCCATCAGAAACGGCTTTAGCTTGTATTGTAGTCATTCATGCCTGTCAGTATTTACCTATAACAATCTGGGGATTGAGCTACATTCCTTACTTTGGCTTTACGTCATTAACAAAGCTGAAAAGTGAAATTGAGTAAACCTAGCTTTTACACAGAGCAATTTTTAGACTGCAATTACAAAGTCCGAATAATTCAATCTATATCTAAATCACAAAAAGAGATTTGAACAAAGCAATGAATCTATTAATTATCGGAGGTGGTGCAACTGGCTTAGCATCTGCCTACATCGCAGCTAAACGTGGTGAAAAAGTAACTTTATTAGAGGCTTCTAGTAAGCTAGGAGGACTATTATCAACTTTTGACATTGGAGGAACAAAGCTCGAATGCTTTTATCATCACTTTTTTACTCACGACGCAGAGATTAACTGGCTACTAAAAGAACTAAATCTTTCTCAAGATGTACGATTTGTTGAAACAAAAATGGGCATGTATCGTTATGGAAATATTCATCCTTTCACAACCACAAAAGATTTATTACAATTTCCAAAATTAAGCTTATTAGATAAAATCCGCTTTGGGCTAACTAGTTTATTTCTATCTAAACAAAGAAAGTGGCAAAAATATGAAAATATTTCTGCTTTAGAGTGGTTTTATAAGTGGGCAGGGAGACGGGTTACCAATACTATTTGGTATCCAATGCTTGAAATTAAATTTGGTGAATACGCCGCTAAGATTCCACTTGCTTGGATGATTGGACGAATGACACAGAGGTTGAAATCTCGCTCCAAAGGAAAAGAAAAACTAGGATATTTAAAGGGAAGTCTACAAAGATTAGTTGATGCGCTTGAGGTTAAACTTAGAGAAAAGAAAGTAATTATTTTCAAAAATACTCCAGTCACAGAGCTACTCTTCGAGAACGATCGCGTTATAGGTGTAAAAACTCCTCAAGGAGAGTTTAGAGCTGATAAAATATTAGTCACTATTCCCACCATTTATTTAGCTAAGCTCATTCCAAGCAAATTTTCTAACTATCGCAAACAGCTAGAAAAAATTGAATATTTTGGGGCTATCTGCGTCGTTGTTGTTACAGAAAAACCTTTAAGTAACATCTATTGGTTAAATGTCGGAGATCCTGGTTTTGATTTTGGAGGCGTAATCGAGCAAACGAACTTTTTATCTCCAAAGGAATATCAAGGGTTACACGTCACGTATTTATCTAGATATGCTACTTGGAGGGAACCAATATTATCTAAAAGCGATCCAGAAATTATTAGTCTTTTTAAGAAACAGCTACAGTCAATTTATCCCGATCTAGAAACTAAAGGAATTAAAGATATCCAAGTCTTTCGCACAAAAACAGCTGCTACGGTTTGCGATAAAAATTTTTCTGACAAGATTCCAGCTTACAAAACTCCAATTCCCAATCTTTATATAGCTAGCATGGCACACGTATATCCAGATGAAAGGAGCGTGAATAATAGTATAAAAGTAGCACTCAATGCAGATGCTGTATTGCAAATTTCTTAAAACTAATTCAATATCGAGTTAGTTGAACTTAAAAACTTCTAATAAAAAATAATTTTCGATTCAATAGCAAAGGATGAAATGAATACTCTACTTAGTTTTAAGCATCATAAAAAGAGTTTTGCTCTCATCATTTTATTAGTTGTCGCATTTTTCTCTTCTTTTCCTTGGTCATTTTATGGTATGAATTGGAGAGATTCAGCTTTATACTTTCATCTTGGCAATAGATTACTTCATAATGACTTTCCTTACAGAGACTATGTATTCCAAGTTGGTTTTATACCCATTATCTTTGACGCTTTCTTCCAAAATATTTTAGGTCAAAGTTACTATGCTAGCTTGTTCGCCGCTTTTATAGTTAAGACGACTAATTTGCTAGTTTATTATTTCATATTTCGTCAATTCTCATCTCAGGTTATATCAGTAGCCCTTTGTAGTGGATTTGCTTTGATGAACTCTTCACTAGTTCACTGGAGTACTTCTTACGTATACTTATTTTTGTCGATTTCCGCTCTTTTCATTATTCTTGGGTTAAACAAGCTAGAAAAAGGAAGTTCTACTTTATCATTTCTATATATTGCTATTTCTGGATTCTCTCTTGCTCTCGTTATAGCAGCGCGTCAGAGCAATGGAACCCTTTGCATATTAGTAACATTAGGAGTTATCTTAATTTATTCCTTACGGAACCCAAAAAAATATTTACGTACTCTAACTACTCCTTTTATTACAGGTCTTCTATTAGGTTTAGGAGCATTAGTTTTATTCTTAGTTCTGAATCAAGCTCTTATCCCAGCCTTTCAACAGCTTTTTTTAGATGCATCTGAGAAAAAGAAAGTTGGTGGTTTTGCTGCATTAATAGATGTTTTCTTAGGTGGTATTAAATTTGATTCTTCTATTAAAGAAGTTGTCAAAGTTGTTATTATTCCTATATTATTATCTGCAATAGTCTTTAGATTAATTCAGTATCCGACCAAAGCAAACTCTAAATATAATGTAAACTTAATTGGGATATTGCTACTTCCTTCACTATTACTGATTGGAATTAGTATTTCACTGATAGGACATTTAATAAATACTCATAATTTACCAACTATAATTGCTAGTACAGCTCTTTTATTCACCTACGATTTACCAAGTACATTCTTTAGCTTCGCTCTTTTAGGAAGTTGTATTTTTCCTAAGTTCAGTCAGAAACTTTTAGGAGTACCAGAGCCAATTTTTCCCTTACTAATAGCTCTCACCCTCGGCTCGACCTGGGCTATGCAGATGTCGTGGCCTGGCAGAGCATATTTAGACTCTGTAATGTTGATGCCACTAACTATTATAACTATATTAATGCCATCTAAGGTTCCTACTTACTGGAAAAAAAGCTTTTGTTTACTATTTCTTGGAATTACAGTTATTATATTTACCGTGTCTCAAATAGGAGGATTTAGTAACAAGGGTTTATATGGGGATGTTCGCTATTCTCTAGATTCACCAATGACAAAATTTATTCAAGTTCCAAAAGATAAAGCTGTTGCTTTCTCAATGCTACGTCAAAATATTAAACCAGGTGAATCTTGTTTTATCTATGGTTCAGCACCTGTTCTTTATACCTTATTACAGTGTAAAAATCCAACATTAGTCGATACTACATATAGTGATTTTTATACTTTAAACGATATTAAAAAAGCCATTGCTTCACTTAGAGAAAATCCTCCAGAATGGATTATTAGTACAGTCGGCGCTCGTCCAATTGATGATACTTTTGACGGCTCGCCAGATTTCTATGGCGTATTTAACCAAGCGGCTCCAAAGGAATTACATGGATTCATCAAAGAATTCATTAAAGACTACCAACTAGTAAGTACAGTAAGAGATTTATTTCCCAATGGTAAAGATCTGAAAAGCAAAGATCTTGATGATATCCTCGATCTACGTTTATACAGATATACAAAATAAAATTATTTTTTTTTAAAATTACGTGCTAACTCGAAGTTTTTCCTACTATTAAGTAGATTTTTTATAGTAAAGTTTAAATTTACTAAATAGCTCGGCGCTTTTATCCTTGCAATCTCGTTACCAAGATAAAAATATGGCAATAACAGTCGTATTTTTAGATAACTCTTATTTGCGATCGCCATCATTATTCAAAATTAATACTTATAATTTCCGATGCTTATTGAATTTATCGTATTGACAATATATATAAACTAGAATTAAACTAATTTATAGCAAGCTTTAAATATAAGCTTCTATCTTCACTTTAGATATTATTAAGCGCATTTCAGTTGCATAAAAGGTTATTCTGAAGCACGGAATCGATATTTGTGAAGTATGCTTTCGATAAATGCTTTTGATAAAGTTCTCAATTGCTTCAAAACTTTAAAAAAATAATATCTATTAGTGTCGCTGCTACTAAGTTTAGGTGTTAAATCTATACGAGTCAGTAATTATAGAAGAAAAAACTATGGCATTGTAGATATATAGAACAACTTGAGTAGTTTTTGCAATCTATAAAATAATTAACTGGTATTTTTAACTAAAGACATCAGTAGCTTGTTCGTCAAAGCAGAAACGTTACTTAGTCATCTTCAGATAACTGAGTTTGAAGTAGTTATTTCAAACAAAGGAATTGCTTATGTAGATTGATACCTAGCAATATCTTCTATATCACCTTTATTCTCCAGTTCTATACAACAGACGGCTATTTTTAATAAGTCAACCTCATCTCAAGCACTAAATATCTTCTAAAACAAGGTTGTTAACAATGATTGAAGTATTGGCGGGAGCGATAATTCTCTATTCTACTTTTGAACGAAGCCCGACTTCCGAAGGCTGGATATTTCGTGGTCCTGGTGCTAGTTGGGTTATTGGGGGTACATCTGGTACTCGCTCCATTCGAGTTCAGCATCCTGGTCCTACAAACTATACATTTGATGATGCATGGTCGAGTCCTCTACTAAATACCACTCCCCTGCAATGGTATCGGCTCTCGTTCAACAGTAAAGCTCCTGGAACGACTAATAACCCCGGAAGTGTTGGTTATGGATATTGGTCGGCGACGTTCTATGACAAGCAAACTGGCAACCAATTACCAGATGCTACATTCTCTAGTGTTTTTCAGTCGAACAACTGGGTGCATAATGAATTTCGTTTCCGAACCAAAGCTACTGTTGGAGCGAACGGGAGCCTACTACCAGTTCAAATGAGAATCAATTTTCACTCGCTCGGTTCGCAGCCTCTTTTTATTGATGATATTACCGTACAGTCAACAACTTCCCAAGAGGTAGCACAGTGGGCTGACGGAATTTATAATAGCTTTCCTGCCAAACTGAATTATGTTCCCAAAACCAGCCGATGGCAACGTATTCCGCTCACGATGCAAAAGTTACGAAATGGGCAGAATCTCCGCATCGTTATGCTCGGAGACAGCATTCAGAATGATACAGCAACAGCACCTATAGATGTCTTTTTAGAACGTGAGTATCCTGGTAGTAAAGTTGAAATTATCCCCTCTGTAATAGGTGGTACGGGGGTTCAGTACTATAAAAATTGCGTGCAGGACTGCATACTGAAATATAAGCCAGATCTGCTGATAATTGGAGGAATCAGCAATGGCAATAACATAAGTGATTTCCAAAGCGTAGTTAACCAAGTGAGAGCTAGCGATCGCGTCACTAAGCACAAAACCGAGATCTTGTTGTTGACGAAAGCATGGAGTCCTAACAACTATCCTAACCCAATTGACTATCAACTGAATCCAAGTATTAAGGAACTCGATCAAAATCCGACAAATAATACGACAATTCCTAATGATTATCGCGGTAACTTATTGTGGTTTGCTTATGCAAATAATCTAGAATACCTGGACATGACAGGAATTCAAAGTGAGTTTATCTATGGACCGGCTACCGCTGCTGGTCTCGGTTCACCAGATGCTAACGGTAATCCATATAGCATTTGGATGCGAGATAATTACCACTTAAATGATTATGGAAAACAAATACTAGGAAGGATATTGGAGACATACTTCAGTCTATAAACCTATTGTATTAAATACGAGCAGGTAAAAAATCTGATAGCGATCGCAAAACTTGAAATCTGTATGAGCGATCGGCTAGCTTTCGCGATCGTGCTTCTACAGCAATCCTACTCCATGAGCGGTAGATCTCGATACAGATGCAGCAGGGACTCAGCTGTACCGTAAAGCATTATGACAACTCTATATGCGAGCGATCGCAAAAGCTACAGAATTGAAAATTATTATGAAATAAAAAAGTTACATGCAAGTAAATGATGTAGTAGAAACAGATTCGCTCAAGCGAGTGTTTGGATTGCCAACTCTGGTTGTCTATGGAGTAGGCGACATTCTGGGTGCGGGAATTTATGCAGTAGTCGGAAAAATTGCCGGACTTTCCGGTACTTTGGTTTGGGCTTCGTTCTTGACCGCTATGATTGTCGCGGCATTCACCGCTTTAAGTTACGCCGAACTGGGCAGTCGATTTCCACAAAGTGGTGGAGTCGCCTGTTTTGTCCACAGGGCATTTCGCATTGACTGGCTCTCAATCTTAGTTGGCTGGTTAATGTTTTGTACCTGCTTAGTCTCGATGGCAACGCTGTCGAAAGCGTTTGCTGGCTATCTCAACGCTTTTGCACCAGCTATTCCAGATTGGCTGATTATCCTAGCGCTTTTTTCTGTGCTGGCATATGTCAATTTCAGAGGCATGAAGGAATCCTCGGCGCTGAATATCTTTTGCACCTCTGTCGAGGTTTCGGGTCTTGCGATCGTCATTTTGGTTTCAACCTTGTTTTTGAGCGGTGGTGGCACGGTTAATCCTGCGGCTGTTCCCAACGCGCCAGCAATCGGTTGGACGGCAGTGATTCAGGGAGCAGCACTGGCTTTCTATGCCTTCATTGGATTTGAGGATATTGTCAATGTGGCGGAAGAAGTCAAAAATCCCGAACGCAACGTGCCAAGAGCAATCTTACTTGCTTTGGCGATCGCGGGTGTCGTCTATATACTCGTCTCCTGGCTGGCAATTCAGGTACTCAATCCATCAGAGCTTGCTGCTTCTAGCGCTCCGCTACTGGATGTGGTGCGTCGAGCGCAGCCCAATTTTCCCCAGGTCATTTTTACAATCATTGCTCTATTTGCCGTACTCAATACGGCGCTGCTCAATTTTGTCACGGCATCGCGGCTGTTGTTTGGGATGTCGCGTGAAGGATTGCTACCAGCTTGGTTAGGAAAATTACATCGACGTAGAGCCACGCCTTATCGAACGCTGTTGGTCATTTTACCCATTGCCATTTTTCTAGCGCTCTCCGGGACACTGCAATTTTTAGCAGGAACCACTGCCACCTTGATTCTGGCAATGTTTTGTCTGGTCAACCTCTCGCTACTGTCGATCAAACGTCGAGAACCTGAAACTAGCGGGTTTCGGGTTCCCTTGATAATTCCGGCGATCGCGTTACTGTTCGATCTCGTTTTGGTGGCTTTTGCTTCTCCTGCAAGTCACATTTTGGCGTTGATATTTGCAGGAATTGGAATGCTTTTAATTCTGATCCAAAAGGCTTTCCGAAAAGGACACATACCAAGCACTTAGTTGGCAAATTAGTTTGCAAAAAGGCGATCGCTCGATCGTGACAGGAGTTACGCGCTTGAATTTTCAGATATCGATCCCCCAACCCCCTTCAAAAGGGGGCTTTGTTTTCCCCTTGTCATTTAGAACAGGACTACCGCGTCAAAGTTGAGGCGATCGCATTAGCCTAACGCGATATTCAATGATTTGCCCAACTTTACCACCTATCAGTACAGCACTCAAGTCCAGACAATAGACATCTCCACACCCATCAGAGGTGCGAGAAATCACCACTACTTGTACGCTATGTTGTACAATAGAGCAAAAACACATGAATTGCAAATATGGAAGAAGCAATGGATGCTGTTTCTACATCTGAGGCTCGCACCAACTTATTTAGTCTCGTAGATCGAGTATCGGAAACTCACAAACCAATCCTGATTACAGGCAAGCGAAACAGCGCCGTTCTCATCTCTCAAGAAGACTGGAACTCTATCCAAGAGACTATGTACTTGCTGTCAATACCTGGAATGAAGGAGTCAATTAAAGACGGGATGGCAACTCCAGTTGAAGAATGTATCTCTTGGGAGGATCTCAAGCGTGAGCTGGCAGATTCGATTGACGAAGCAAGCAGCTAAGGATGCAGTTAAATTACGCTCTGTTGGGCTTTTTGATAAAATGGAGCAACTCTTAGATATTTTAGCTGACAATCCTTTTACCAACCCTCCCCCATATGAGAAATTGAGCGGCGATCTGGAAGGAGCTTATTCTCGTCGTATCAACATCAAACACCGATTAGTGTACGAAGTCATCAAAGAAGCGAAAACAGTCAAGATCTTGAGAATGTGGTCGCATTACGAATAAGTGCGATCGCCTACTATCGTAGTACATTAATACCACTAAAAGATTATAGATTTGAATCAATGCCTGTTTTAAGCATTCACTTTAGAGGGATAATTAATATATGTTGACCAAATGCAAATTGTTCTGGTCACTGGTCACTGGTCACTGTCTAATGACTTCTGTAGCTGCAATTTATTTCTTTGAAGGGATTCCCGAAGAACTGAGTAACGTTAGCTTACGCCGCGATCGCCGTTCGGGAGTTCGTTCGGTTTTACTGCGCTTTGAGCAACTCAAATCTTTGGAAAGATTCAATAGTTTTACCAAAAAATTCAATAACTTCGTGCGTTTGGTCGATGAAGAAGGTGAAATCCAAGTCACGCCTGACTCGACAAAATTCATTTTTGGTGGCATGGACGGAGATGAATTTCAACGCTTAGATTGTACATTTGCGATCGAGCAAGAAGACCACTGGGAGAGATTTATGCGGTTTATGAATCGCTATGCAGAGGCTAACGGTATGGCTTTCAGCGAATCAAATAAATAGAATAAAGGCGCATAGCTATGTGCCCTTACTAAGAACGTAATCACACTCCCTAGATTTATGAAAGTAGCAATTACTGGAGCCACTGGATTTGTTGGTAGTCGTCTGGTCGAACGACTAAAATCAGAAGGTCATCAAGTTGTCGTATTTAGTCGCAACGTCAATAAAGCAGAAAAAGTATTTCCTAAATCTACTTTTCCAAATGTAGAAATTATTGCCTATACACCAACAGAATCGGGTGCGTGGCAAGATGCGATCGCGGGTTGTGATGGCGTAGTCAACTTAACCGGAGAACCAATTGGTGAAGGACGTTGGACACCCCAACGCAAACAAGAAATTCTCAATAGTCGCAAGCTAGGGACGCAAAAAGTTGTCGAGGCGATCGCCAAAGCAAATCCCAAACCTAGCGTGTTAGTCAATACCTCGGCAATTGGCTACTACGGGACGAGTGAAACTGCGACATTTGATGAATCCAGTCCTGCTGGTAGTGATTTTCTCGCCCAAGTCTGTCAAGAGTGGGAAGCAGAGGCGCAGAAAGTCAAGGAATTAGGGACGCGATTGGTAATTTTGCGCTTTGGAATTGTCTTGGGAATGGGAGGTGCGATCGCCAAAATGATTACTCCCTTCAAACTTTTTGCTGGTGGTCCCATCGGTAGCGGTCGCCAGTGGTTTTCATGGATTCATCGCGATGACTTGGTAAACTTAATTATCGCAGCATTGACAAAACCGGAAATGGAAGGAGTATTCAATGCGACAGCACCAAATCCAGTACGGATGTCAGAGTTAGCGCAGGCGATGGGAGAGGTGATGCAGCGTCCCTCCTGGTTGCCCGTTCCCAACCTTGCGATCGAGGCATTATTAGGAGAAGGGGCGATCGTGGTTTTAGAAGGGCAACAGGTTTTACCCAAACGCACTCAAGCATCGGGTTTCAACTATCAATATCCTAGTGTTAAAGAAGCATTAAAAACAATTGTGTAGTCGGTAGGATTAGCTAGCAAAAGTGAAATTTGCTGACTGCTCATAGCCTGAAATTACTCGGTAGATCTCTAGCTGGATCGGGAGTAAAAGGACGATGTTCGAGGTCGAAAACTCTCCTTTGAAATTCTGCTTGAATGGGTTGGGCAAAAGTTCTAGTTTGTTCGATTTCGTATAGCGCTCTGGTAATATCCGTATTAAATTCTGCTCTTTGCCGCTCGTTCCTTGCTTCTAACTCAGCCTCCGATTCTCCTGGTAACCGCAACTGAGTTTCGGAAAGATCGAAAATCGGTTCTTCGTCCGAACGTGCGGGTTGGGCGATCGCTAGTGATGCGATCGCCAGCATTGCTGTCAGTAATCTTGCTAACCTCATAGCTTTTCCTCCTTACAGCGATGTAGCGTTTGGCTGTCTGGTGCGATCGAGCGAATATATGTATTATAACGTTGAAATTAATTCGCCTTTTCGGAGAAAAAATAACGTTGCATTAGTGTAGTAATGGCGATCGCCAAAGCTAAAATCAAAGCAATTGCTGCGGCGTAACCCAGATCTAAGCTCTTAAAAGCATATTGATAAATCAGCAATACAACTGTTAAGGTCGAGTTATCTGGACCACCCGTACCGCGAGAGAAAATGTATGATTGATCGAATAATTGGAATGTACCAACAATCCCCATCACGACAACAAAAAATGTGACGGATTTTAGACTTGGTAGAGTGATATAAACTAGTTTATCCCACCAACTTGCGCCATCAATTGCTGCTGCTTCGTAAAGACTTTCAGGAATATCTTGTAAAGCAGCTAGATAAATAACCATGAATAAAGGTGCTGTTGACCAAATATTCATAATTGTAATTGCTTTTAAAGCAACATTTGGATCGCCAATCCAGTTATAAGTTGGTAAACCTAAAAAAGCCAGAGCGCTATTTATTAAACCATTTGAATTATACATCCATAAAAAGATTATCGTTAATACTGCCGAGGAAGTAACTGTCGGCATAAAAAAAATAATTCTAAACCAATTTTTACCTTTTAAGTTAGCATTTAGAATTAAAGCCAAGCCGAGAGCAATTATAGTTTGAATTGGGACGACGATCGCCACATACTCAACCGTATTTCTGAGGGCAATCCACACGCGATCGTCATTGAGGAGACGAGTGAAGTTTTTGAAGCCGTTGAATCTGTAGTTAAATTCTCCTAAAATCTGAATTTTATAAAAAGCTAGAACCAAGGCAATCAGAATAGGTAAAAGTACAAATACTCCTAAAATAATAATTGTAGGAGCCATAAAAAGATAACCCACTGAGGTATTTCTCGGCTGAGGTTTATTTTTAAAAATGCGATCGCCAATCACTCTAATTCCTATATCTACTTCGATAAAGCTATTTCTTTATTGGCAGTTTTCTGCGCTTTTGTCATTGCCGAAACTAAACTTTGCTGACCGATTATAGCACTGACAAATTGATTGTTAAAATTATTGAGAATAATTGGTAAGTCTTCATTTAGTTGCCAAATAGTAGCATATTCAGCTCCAGCAATAAAAGGTGAATAAAGAGGATTGCGATCGGCTTGTAGGGTATCAGTTACAGATCTACGGGTAGGAAATACAGAACCTTGGCTCGTCCAGGCTTGCATTCCTTCTTGTCCGGTTAAGTAAGAGATTAATTCCCAGGCTGCTGCTTTATGTTTCGATTTTCGATTCATCACATAGGCAACTGTATAAGCCATTGTGCCTTTTTTCTGATTAATAGTTGGGACTTCAGCAGTAGCATACTCAAGCTGAGGAAAAGTTTCTTTTAAATAGGGAATTAACCAAGGACCATCGATCGCCATTGCGACTCTTTCTTGACCGAACATTTCACCTGCTGAACTCGTGCCAACATCAGAAGGTTGAGCTGCCGATTTATCTAAGCGATATAAATCTACTAGTAATTGTAGACCTTTTAAACTCTCTGGCTCGGCAAATGCAACTTCTCCATTCGAGTCGATCAACTTTCCCCCAAAAGCTTCGATAATAAAAACTTGGCGAGCAAGTTCTGGAACTAAAGCAAAACCATATCGCTCGACTCTCCCATCGCGATCGCGATCGACTGTTAATTTCTTGGCATATTCTCGCAATTGCTCCCAAGTTTGAGGTGACTGAGTTAAATCTACAGACTGAAAAGCTTTTTTGTTATAAAATAGGGCAAGGGTAGAATAATCTTTAGGTAAACCGTAAATTATTTGCTTTTTTTGAAATGCCTGAAGAAATTGAGGATAAAAATCTGCTAAGTTGAACTTTTTAGAAATATAACTATTTAGCGGTTCTAATACCCCTGGACGCATAATTTCTGGAGCAGCAAAAGCTTCTAAATAGAAGACATCTGCGGCTGTTTCGCCAATCAGCCTAGTTTTCATCACATCCATATATTCATCAGCGATCGCATCATATTTCACCTTGATGCGTGGATGCTTGGCTTCAAAATCTCTCAAAACCTTTTGCAGCAGTTGTTTTTCGTTGAGATTGCTCCAACCGCTCAGAGTGATGGTGACAACTCCAGGTTCTAGCTGTCTAGCAGTCATACAACCTGTAAAAGCGATCGTCCCAACCACGAAGAGAATCAGAAATAACCAAACTTTTCTAAACACTGTGTAGCAGACTGAAGTAGAGTTAGTCAATTACCGATTTAAAAACATCATAACTAATTCTTAGCAACCTCTCTCTTGATAGAAGCTATATGATACCCAATCAATTTATAAGTATCTTGTACTACATGAATCAAATTGCATTACCTCATGAGCGATCTTTTAGAAACTGCTGCCAACGCGGGAAACTTCAAAACTTTAGTAAAAGCTATTGATGCTCTCGAACTGAGAGAAACTCTTAGGAGTCCCGGCATTTTTACAATTTTTGCTCCAACCGACGAAGCCTTCGCCAAACTGCCAGAGGGAACTTTAGATTTGCTGCTGCAAGATCTGCCTAAACTGAAAAAAATCGTGACTTATCATGTTGCTTTTGGCGACGTGAGATCTGATGATTTGGGACAAATTGACGAAGTAGAGACAGTTGAAGGCTCAGTTTTAGCAATTGAGTCAGCTAACGGTACAATTAAAGTCAATAATGCCAGCATCCTCAAAACTGATATCGTGACTGACAACGGCACGATTCACGCTATTGATACCGTGTTGATGCCTGCAATCGTGGCTGGACATTAAGGGCTTTAAGCCAGAGATTACATAGGTTGAACGCCAGGAATCCAGTCTGTCCCTGCCAGGGGAAGACGTGCCATCGCAGCAGCTTCGATCGTCAACGCGACGAGATCCTCCCGTTCTAAGTGATGCACGTTTTGCTTACCGCAAGCACGGGCGATCGTGGTTAGTTCCATATTTAGAGTTTGCAGATAGTTTTTGACTCGCCGAGCGCCAACTTCTGGTTCTAAGCGTTTCTCCAAAATTTCGTCTTGGGTTGTCACTCCCACAGGACACTTTCCGGTGTGGCAGTGGTGGCAGTAACCTGGTGCTGTCCCGATCGCCGTATAGTCTTCTATTGCCGAATGATGCGTCCCCTTTTGCACGTAAGTTTCACTGTTGCAGCCCAACGCCATCAGAATTGCTTGACCGATGGAAACTGCATCTGCACCCATCGCGATCGCTTTGGCAACATCGGCTCCCGTGCGAATACCACCTGAAACAATTAGTTGTACTTCACCTTTCATATTCATATCTTCCAGGGCATCCACTGCCTGCCGCACTGCTGCCAGGGTGGGAATACCAACGTGTTCGATAAACACGGTTTGCGTCGCCGCAGTCCCCCCTTGCATCCCATCGACGACCACGACATCCGCTCCGGCATGAACTGCCAGCTTGACATCGTTAAAAGTTCGTGATGCACCCACTTTGACAAAAATCGGTTTTTCCCAATCGGTCAATTCGCGTAATTGCTGAATTTTGATAGTTAAATCGTCGGGACCCGTCCAATCGGGATGACGACAGGCAGAGCGCTGATCGACTCCCTCTGGTAAAGTCCGCATCTGGGCAACACGGGGATTAATCTTCTGTCCGAGTAACATCCCGCCACCACCTGGTTTTGCCCCTTGACCTACCACAATTTCGATCGCATCTGCTTTGCGCACGTCGTCAGGGTTGAAGCCGTAGCGAGAAGGCAGACATTGGTAAATTAAGGTTTTTGAAGACAGGCGCTCCTCCGGTGTCATGCCACCATCCCCAGTTGTGGTAGAAGTCCCGACTGCGGTTGCCGCACGTCCCAGGGCTTCCTTGACATTAGCCGATAGCGAACCAAAACTCATTCCCGCGATCGCGATCGGAATCTCCAATTGAATCGGTTTCTTGGCGTAACGAGTGCCGAGAATCGTCTTAGTGGTGCATTTTTCCCGATAGCCTTCCAACGGATAACGGGACATGGACGCACCCAGAAACACCAGATCGTCAAAATGCGGCAACCGACGTTTTGCGCCCAAACCGCGAATTTCGTAAAGACCGTGTGCCGCTGCGTTTTGAATGTAGTTGAGAATACGGCGATCGTAACCCCAGGATTCTTCGCGAGAGATAGATTGATGCGATTGAGACGGCAGATTCATGATTAATACTTTAATTTTAACGATGGGTGGTAATTAGTAATTGGTAATTGGTAATTGGTAGTTTTTTCTCCCTTGTCTCCCTTGTCTCCCCCCTCTCCCTTGTCTCCCCCCTCTCCCTTGTCTCCCCCTCTCCCTTGTCTCCCCCCTCTCCCTTGTCTCCCCCCTCTCCCTTGTCTCCCCCCTCTCCCTTGTCTCCCCCCTCTCCCTTGTCTCCCCCTGCTCCCTGCTCGTGCGCTCCCTACTCCCTTTCTTCATTCCAGTGATAGAGTTGCTTGGCGGAAGCAACCCGTTTGAAATCTTGGGGATTGTGGGAAAAATCTGCTTTTGCTAATAGCTCGGCTACGGTTGCATAATCAGCTTCAGACATGGGTTCGAGTTGAGCATCAGCACCGAGCGATTTAATGCTACCTCGGACGTAAATTACGGCTTCGTAAAGCGAATCTCCCAGTGCTTCCCCTGCATTTCCACAGACTACAATCCGTCCAGCTTGTGCCATGAATGCGGCAAAGCTGCCCACACTGCCACCGACAACAATATCTGCTCCTTTGAGCGAAATGCCGCAACGCAGGCTGGCATCACCATCAATAATTAATAACCCCCCGTGGGCGGAGGCTCCAGCAGAAACCGAGGCAAAGCCTTTGACATGCACCCGACCGGACATCATGTTTTCGGCAACACCCGTTCCTACATTCCCGGCGATCGTCACGTTTGCTAGCTGGTTCATGCTTGCCGCATAGTAGCCTGCATGACCGAGGATTTTTACCTCAACCGGAGCATTCAGTCCCACGGCAATATTATGCGCTCCATCAGGGTTGAGGATCTCGATCGCTTGTCCCCCAGTTTGAGTCAGGTTGTGATGCAGGTAGTGATTGACTGCGCGTAGTGGGGTTTGGGCGAGGTCGAATGTCACCTTTTCCATAGTTACACCGTCCATACGTATAACTCTTCCGGTGCGGGTTCGTAGAGATGGGCGTTTTTAACATCGGGTAGGTGTGCTAGAGAGCGAAATTCCGAGGCGATCGCCACATAGTCATCAGTTTCAGCAACCACCGCAGGTTTACAGGCAAAGGCATCCCGCACCAGAGCGAGTTTGTCTGCCGTTCCCATCAGAAACGTATAAAAGCCGTCTAACTCGACAAAGCCTTGTTTAATTGCGGTTTCTAGATCGTCCCCTTCCCGCATCCGCCATTCTAAAAAGCGACAAGCTGCTTCCGTGTCGTTGTCGGTTTCAAAGTGAATCCCAAGCGGTTCTAAACGACGACGAATCGAGTAAGGATTGGAAAGAGAACCGTTATGCACTAGGCAAAAATCTTCTCCCGCCGTAAACGGGTGCGCGCGGTCGGGAGTCACTGCTGATTCTGTTGCCATGCGGGTATGGGCGATCGCGTGAGAGCCTTTCAGCGTTGAGAAATTGTAGCGCTCGGCTACCATAGCAGGTTTCCCCGTGTCTTTGTAGAGATCGATCGTCCGACCTGTTGACAACAGGTGCAGGTTTGGATGTTTTGCTTTCAGCCATTGCTTGACGCGATCCGGTTCTCGATCCGAAGTTAGCACTGCCCGATTGCCATCGATCTCAATCTCAGGTGTAGTCCCGAAAACAGCTTGAAACGATCGCCTCAAATCCCAATCGAATTTGTCTTTTGAATAGAGGCTGTATTTGCGATGCGGCTCTGGCAGCGTAGCAGTAAATACAGCAAGTCCAGCAGAGTCGGGTCCGCGATCGCTCATGCCAATCAGCATGGGAACCATGAGTTCGCCAAGCGATTCTCGCCATTCTGGTTTTTTAATTAGTAGTCCGACAATTCCACACACGATCGCACCTACATTTATTTATTAGAAAACCTTGAGAGTTACGCACTGAAGTTAGAGATCTCGATCCCCCCTAATCCCCCTTAAAAGGGGGGAATGAAGCCTCTTTTTCAGGAAATATAGCGAAGAATTTACGTCGGTTGCTCCAACCTTAGAGAGGGAGGAATAAATGCCCCCTTTTTAAGGGGGTTGGGGGATCTCACTATACAAAAACTTTTTTAGAAAAACTCCAAGTATCGTTCCACTTCCCACTGCGAAACATGACGCATATATTCCACCCATTCCATTCGTTTCAAGTTAATAAATTCATTTGCCAACACGCCCAACGCACCTTTGATGACTTCATCTGATTCCAGAGCGGCGATCGCTTCGTGCAAGCTCTGGGGTAAAGTGCGAATACCCTTGTCTTTAAGGTCTACCTCCGATAAATCGTACAAATTCAAGTTATAGGGTTCGCCAGGATCGATTTCTTTATCAATGCCATCTAATCCAGCAGCGATCGCGGCAGCAGTGGCAAGATAAGGATTGCAGGAGCCATCGGCAAGCCGCAGTTCTAAGCGTCCGCTGGGAATCCGTACCATGCTGGAACGATTGTTGTCGCCGTAGGTGATGTAAGCTGGAGCCCAAGTTGCACCGCTGAGCGATCGCCCCACGACGAGCCGCTTATAGGAATTAATCGTTGGGGCGCAGATAGCAGTGAGTGCTTCGGCATGAGCGAGTAAGCCACCCAGAAAATGATACGCCAGTTTCGAGAGTCCTAAATGCCGCGAGTCGTTGTCGTCAGCAAATAGATTCGAGCTGCCATCGCTTATGGACATATGAATGTGCATTCCCGTACCCGTGCGGTTGGCAAACGGTTTCGGCATGAACGAGCAAATTAGTCCCAGTTCTTTAGCAATTTCTGACGCTGCCATTTTGAAAAAGATGTAGCGATCGGCAGTCGTGAGGCAGTCGGTGTAGGTATAGTTAATCTCAAACTGTCCGTTAGCATCTTCGTGGTCGATTTGATAAATGTCAAAGCCAGCTGCTTGCAGGTGAGTGACGAGTTTTTCCAGAAAAATCGCACTGCGCGACAATCCGCGAAAGTCATAGCAGGGTTTCTCCAAGGTATCGGTAGCATCAAACGGGTAAATCTGCCCCCGTTCGTCTTTACGAAGTAAGGCAAATTCTGGCTCGACTCCGGTATTAAGCGTCCAGCCTCGCTGCTGCAATCGCTCGATCTGCTGCATCAAGATATAGCGAGCATCGTAAGGGTAAGGTTTGCCTTTAACGTGACCGACACAAGCAATTCGCGCAAATCCAGGCATCCAGGAAACGAGCGATAGAGTTGAGAGATCGCCAACTGCCATGTAATCTGGACTGTGCGGCTCCATACCCAATCCCCACACCGCAAATCCGGCGAATCCGGCTCCTGGATGCAAAATATCTTCAAAGTGAGCCACGGGTACGGCTTTGGTTTTCGCAACTCCATGAATATCGACAAATTGCGCCAGCACGAACTTGACTTGATGCGATTCGAGAAATGTTTTGGCTGCTGCTAAATTCATCCGATTGGCTCCAGGTTGACTCGATCTGTTCAAATTTCATGAATAGAGTAGCTTTGTCACAAAAATGATTCTGTGCCGATCGCGCCACCTCCTAACTCTGTAGCAATTTGAACCAGGGTTTGCCAAAAATACGTACCAAACGTGCGATCGCACCAGATGCGGATGCATAATTCTCTCTCGATGTCAAGCGGGATAACGGTTACTGTGACACCAATTGCATTAGTCAAAACGACCGGACGATCGCCAAGTGATAATGCCTGAAAATTAAAGCTACAGGTTTGGCGTAAAAGCTCGTTGACGCGATCGCCCACTAGTCCTAAAGCGAGATCTTGCCGTAAAACCGGGTAAACTTTTGCGGGTGGAGACTTACAGGCAGTTGCTAACTGAGGAGCGATCGCGCTGTTGAGGCTATCTTCGATTAGAAATTCGGTCAGTCCCAACCGAGCAATAATCCCACCTTCGGGTAGAGGATGCCAAGTATTAGGGCGATCGGGAATTGGCAGTTTGCGATCGGCTAACCATTGGGTTGCATTTGCTCCTTTCACGCCAAAGCGGGTCAAAAATGACAGATCGGCAATCCCTAACACAGAAACAGACTGGCGATCGCCTGGTAGCGTGACTAAGGAGGGCATACCGTTAGTGTCGCACCACACACCGTTAAGCGACTGGAGTGAATCGTGAATTGGACTCAGACGCAAAGGAGTATTCATGCGATCGCCTCCTGACGTTGTGTCGTTTCCTGCTGGCGTTGGTTTTCAGGGTCGTAGAATGGTGTGGGACTGACTGTTGCCTTAACGAGTGCGCCATCAGATAAACGAATCGAAATGCGATCGCCGATCGCTGCTAGTTCTGGTTTGACGTAAGCAAGTCCGATATACTGCTGAAGCGTGGGACTAAAAGCAATACTGGTAACGCGACCTGCAATTTCACCGCGATCGATGACCAAATGACACTCTTGGGGCGCAGTTCCTTGATTAGGGTGGAGCGTAAAACCAACTATCTTTTGCGCGATCGGTCGTTTAGCAATAGCTTGCAGGCTGCGCTGACCGATGAAAAATGGCTTATCTAATTTAACCGCCCATCCTAAATTAGCCTCCCTCGGAGTTGTCAAACCATCGGTATCTTGACCGACAATCAAATGCCCTTTTTCCAGCCGTAAAAGCCGTTGTGCTTCCACGCCAAAGGGCGCAATCCCGTAAGCCTTACCTGCGACGAAAAGAGCATCCCAGAGAGCCGCAGCCGACTCAGCCGCAACGTGAATTTCGTAACCCCACTCGCCTACAAAACCAACTCGGATTAAAATCGCTTCAATTCCCGCCACCAATGCTTCTCGTACAGCCAAGTAGGGAAAAGCAGCACTGGAAAGATCGCAATCCGTCAGTTGTGCCAAGACATCGCGAGCATAAACTCCAGCAAGGTTCATTGCCGATCGCGCTCCAGTTAAATTTACCAAACCGCAATCTAACCCCCACATCGTATTCAGCCGCGACAGTTCTCGGTAAATCGTCGCTGCACCGGAAGTCGTCGTCGTGAAATAAAAATGCTCGGCTCCCAGTCGCGCAATGACACCATCGTCAATAATTATGCCTGTCTCGTCTAGCATCAGTGCATAGCGCGACATCCCCAATTTCAAATTGCTGTAGCGTCCAGTGTAAACTCGCTCTAAAAACTCGGCAGCATCCGCCCCGCGCAATTCTAATTTTCCTAACGTCCCAACATCGATCGCACCTACGCGAGTCCGCACGGCTTTCACTTCAGCCCGAATGCAATCTTCGCGGCTCTTTCCAGGTTGGGTGTAGAATTCAGGTCGTCGCCATACCCCTGCCAGCACGAACTCAGCACCCAAGGCAGCATGACGAGTATGTAAGGGAGTATAGCGCTCTGGCGTAAAGCCCCGTCCGGCTAAGTGAGATAAGGGGACTGGATGAAAGAACGGTCGAGCGGTGGTTGTACCCACTTCAGCAGGAGATTTTCCCGTAATGCGTGCCAAAATTCGCAATGCATTCATGTTAGAGTGCTTACCCTGGCTCGGTCCCATGCCTACAGTGGTAAATCGCTTCAGCAATTCAATATTGTCAAATCCTTCCTGAATCGCATTCGGAAAATCTTTCAACTGAAGGTCTTCATCAAAATCGACAAAGTTCTTACCTGCTGGATGTTCTACGATCGCCCACGGATGAGAAGGAGATTCTGAACTAGGTGCAACAGCAATCTTGACTGGTTCTGTCAATCCCAGAAATGCAGCAGCCTCCAATCCCGCCCGACGACCATCGAGTAGCTTGCGATCGAATTCGTACACGCCATTCACCCGTCCGCAGGCAAATACGCCCGCAGGTAAGCGATCGGGAACGAACTGTTGCAAGCCGTTATCGAAGCGCATTTTTGTGCCTGCCTGGTAGAGCAAATTTGCCGCGCCTGCCCAGCCGACACTCATAATCATCCCATCGCAGGCGATCGCTTGTTTGAATTCTTTTTGTGGTTTGCCTTTGGCATCAAGCGGACAAACGACCGCACCCGAAACGCCATCGCTTGCTGGATTCGTCTTGGCTTCGTAAATACAATGGCTGGTGAAGATGGGAATACCGAGCGCTTGTAAGGCTTGAGTTGTTGAGTTCGTCGTGTAAGTCGATCGCAAATCCGCGATCGCCTTCACCTCAACGCCATGCTTTGCTAAATCTAAAGCAGCCTCATAACCATGGCTGTTTGCTGTCAATACTACAGCTCGCTGCATCGGTTTGACAGCATAGCGATAAATCAACCGTTGCGCTGCCGAAGCTAACATCACTCCTGGTAAGTCGTTATTGCGAAACACGGCAGGCTGTTCGTATGCCCCATTTGCCATGATGACCGCTTTTGCCCGCAATTTAGTCAGACGTTCTCGATCCACTAAGGGAATCCAGCGATCGGCATAATACGCAGCAGCTACAGTTTCGGTGTAAAGACAAATGCGATCGCAATTTTTAACTGCTTCCACGAGTTCTTGCGTCTGCGTCAATCGTTCGCCAGAACCGCCTGCCCTGGCATTCTCGTCCACAATCACTACATTTGCCCCTGCATCGGCTGCGGCTAATGCTGCTGACAATCCCGCCACACCTGCGCCAATGACTAGCACGTCGCAAAAATCATACTGCTTTGCCGTGCGAATATGCGGTGTAGAGAAATCGACTTTGCCCAATCCGCTCAGATTGCGAATCGTGCGTTCCCAGAAGGGAAACAGTCGTTTATTGTGAAAGGCTTTGTAGTAAAATCCAACTGGGAGGAACGGCGAGAAAAAATCTAAAATGCTGTGGCGATCGCCCATCACCCCACCATGCGTATTCACCGCATACAGGGACATTCCCGCCTCTAATGGCGTGACATCGGCTCGGACGTTGAGCTGTTGCCCATTTTGCATCAAAGTATTAACATCGTGACTCGCCAAACTCAAAATTCCGCGCGGACGGTGGTATTTGAAACTGCGTCCCAGTACTCGTTGTCCAGCAGCCCATAACGCACTGGCGATCGTGTCTCCGGCATAACCCCAAAAACGATTTCCTTCAAAGGTGAAATCAATTCGCTGGCTGCGATCGATCCATTCACCGGAGATGGGAGGTAGGCGATTGCTCATGCAACATTCTCCTCACCGAATAAATAAATATAAGTAGGTACGCAAGACCTCATCAGTCAGCGTATTGCGCTCTGCAATAAACCAGGTATTACTTGGCGTATGACACCACCATTCCTGTTTAATTCCAGGTACGCTAGTGCGATTAAAGACGTACTCCGCCCACGTTGCATCGTCAACTGTTTGCGGATCGGGCATGGAGCGAACTTCCCCACCACAGATAAACTCAGAAATCGGTCTTGTTCCGTTAATCGGACAGGTCATCATCTTCATCGTTAATGCCCCACTGATGCTGCACCCTTTTCACCCACCAACGCATAATTTTTAAATCGATCGAGAGAGAATTTTGTAATTAATTCGTGAGTGCGATCGCTCGCCACGGTATACGCCATCGTTTTGCCACACACCGGAGTTGCCTTAAAGCCCCAAGTCCCCCAACCAGCATCGAGATAAAATCCCGCGATCGCGGTTTTACCCATAATTGGCGCAAAGTCAGGTGTCATATCTGCCATCCCTGCCCATTGCCGCACAACTTTAACGTGAGAGAGAAACGGAAAGAGTTCCAGCATATGCGCTGCTAATCCCTCTACAAAATCCAAGGTCGATCGCGTGGAATGTAATTCATAAGGATCGAGTGAGGCTCCCATGACTAACTCTCCCCGTGCGGTTTGACTGACGTAGACGTGCAAGCTACCCGAAACAACGATCGGATCGAGCCAGGGTTTCATTGGTTCGCTGACCATTGCTTGTAATGGATGGACGTAAATGGGCGATCGCAGTCCTACCATTTGCAACAGGCGTGGTGTAAATCCGGCAATCGCACACAAGACTCGCGGTGTCGAAATGTTGCCGCGAGTTGTTTGTACTCCTGTCACTTTGCCCGATTCAACTTGAATACCCAAAACTTCTGTTTGCTGGTGAATTTCGACTCCCCGCCGATCTGCACCACGACCGTAACCCCACGCTACCGCATCGTGACGGGCAATGCTCCCGGGTGCGTGATAGAGTGCGCCCATGACTGGAGCCTTGCCACCACACGTCAAATCCATGTGCGGGCAAGCTTTTTTAATTTCATCCGGCTCGACTAATTCGCTCTCAATGCCGAAATGCTTGTTAACCTCCGCCCGCCAGCGCATCGTTCGGATTGCAGAGTCAGTATGAGCGAGCGTGAAATGTCCTCGCGTGGAATAAAACAAATTCAGGTCGAAATCCTGCGCTAAATCTTGCCAGAGTCGCACCGATTCATCGTAAAATTTTACGCCTTCTGGGGTGAGATAGTTGGAGCGAATAATCGTCGTGTTGCGTCCCGTATTTCCGCCGCCAAGATAACCTTTTTCGAGAACGGCTATATCGGTCATGCCATAATCTCGCGCCAGATAATAAGCGGCTGCTAGTCCGTGTCCGCCTGCACCAATGATGACAGCATCGTAATTTGGTTTGAGGCGATCGCGATGGCGGAACATTGCGGGTTCTGGATGCTGCTTCGCCAGCGCAAATTTCAGCAGATTCAGAGGCATCGTAAGTTTCCTGACAGGAACCTTTGCTGAATATCATGCATCAAAGATTTCTGGGTGTCAACAAAGTTTCCTGCTATGATTCAAAACGATGTAAGGTGAAATGGTAGCCAGCGCTGTTTCTCTACACTGCTCCCATACTGTGAGGTAAGCGCATGACAGATGCCACAGCAAATGGACTGGAGCGTTCCCAAGTACCAGCCGTCGATCCGCTCGAACGCTACATCGGCAGTACGATTCGAGAAATGCGTCAAAAACTCGGACTCACCATTGCCGAAATTTCGGAACAGACGGGAATTTCGCGGGGGATGTTGTCCAAGATTGAAAACGCTCAAACTGCTACGAGTTTGGAAACATTAACCAAAATTGCCCGTGCTTTAGGCATTTCTCTGTCAGCCTTCTTTCGCAATTACGACGTACCCACAGGCAGCGCCCAGCATGTGAAAAACGGTGAAGGGATGGAAGTCGTGCGTCGCGGTACAAAGCGAGGACATACCTATCACCTGCTGGCATACGATCGCGGTTCGACAAAACTATTCGAGCCTTTTCTGATCGCGATGGATGACGCTTCGGAAGTGTTTCCCACCTTCGAGCATCCTGGGGTTGAGTTCATTTATATGCTGGAAGGAAAGATTGAATACCGTCACGGACAATCAACTTACTTACTAGAACCTGGTGACGCATTGACTTTTCGCGGTGATATTCCTCATGGTCCTGAAAAATTGATCGAGTTACCGATTCGCTTTCTTGCGATAATTCACTATGCCACATCTGATGGCGATCGCATGAGTAGGGAGTAGGGAGCAGTGATGTACAGAAAAAACTCGATCTTATAGGACAAGTGTAAAAAAATAGGTGGGCATTTACCCACCTATTAATTAATTAGATTGTGTCGTTAATATCTCCACGGGCAAACGCTTAAAAGCAAGACGTTCGTTTTCCACATCGACAAAAATCGTATCGCCGTCGTTGAATTCATTCCGCAGAATTGACTTAGCAATTTGCGTTTCCAATTCCCGCTGAATTGCTCGTTTTAAAGGACGCGCACCAAATACGGGATCGTAACCTACTTCTGCCAAGAAATCTAAAGCAGCATCAGAAAGACGCAACGACATCTTGCGATCGCCCAGTCTTTGTTCCAGTCGCTGAATTTGCAACTTGACAATCTGCCGCAATTCTTGTAGTTGTAGAGCGTGGAAAATAATGATCTCGTCAATTCGGTTGAGGAATTCTGGACGGAAACTATTGCGCATCGCTTCCATCACCCGACCGCGCATTTCTTCATAGCGCGAATCATCCCCGGCAATATCTAAAATGTATTGCGAACCGATGTTGCTGGTCATAATCACAATGGTATTCTTGAAATCCACCGTATGACCTTGAGCATCCGTCACCCTACCGTCATCTAAAATTTGCAGCATGACGTTGAAAACATCTGGGTGTGCTTTTTCGATTTCGTCGAATAACACGACAGAATACGGACGACGGCGAATCGCTTCAGTCAGTTGTCCCCCTTCGTCATAACCTACATAACCAGGAGGCGCGCCAATTAAACGCGATACGGCGTGTTTCTCCATGTACTCCGACATATCGATCCGTACCAACGCCTCTTCGGTGTCGAAGAGATATGCGGCTAAAGCCTTCGCCAATTCGGTCTTGCCTACACCCGTGGGACCGAGGAAAATAAAACTAGCAATCGGACGATTTGGATCGGCTAAACCAGCACGCGATCGCTGAATCGCATCAGCTACAGCTGTCACTGCTTCATTTTGCCCGATGACACGATGGTGCAATTCGTCTTCTAAGTTGAGTAGTTTCTCTTTCTCAGTTTCGACTAACTTACTGATTGGAATACCCGTCCACTTAGAAATAACTTCAGCGATATCGGCTTCAGTAACTTCCTCCCGTAGCAGCGATTTACCCGTTGTTTGCGTTTGGGTTAACTGACTTTCTGCGGCTTCCAATTGTCGATGCAAATCGGTCAATTTTCCATATTTTAATTCTGCCGCTTTATTGAGATCGTAATCTCTTTCTGCTTGCTGAATTTCGACGTTGACGCGATCGATCTCTTCTTTGACAGACTGAATTTTATTAATAACATCCTTTTCAGACTGCCATTGAGCGTTAAGCGCCGCTTGTTCTTCCTTGAGATCGGCAACTTCTTTTTCTAACCGTCCTAACCTTTCTCGCGAAGCCGGATCGCTCTCTTTTTCTAAAGATAAGCGTTCCATTTCTAATTGCAATATCTTGCGATCGATCTCGTCTAATTCTTCCGGCTTTGAGGTGATTTCCATTTTCAGCCGCGCCGCCGCCTCGTCTACCAAGTCGATTGCTTTGTCGGGTAAAAAGCGATCGCTAATGTACCGATTTGACAGAGTAGCTGCTGCAACCACAGCACTATCGGAAATTCTTACCCCGTGGTGGACTTCATACCGTTCTTTCAAACCGCGCAGAATCGAAATTGTATCTTCTACGCTGGGTTGATCGACATAAACTTGTTGGAAACGTCGTTCCAACGCCGCATCTTTTTCAATATATTTGCGGTACTCATCCAAAGTTGTCGCCCCAATACAACGCAGTTCACCCCGCGCTAGCATTGGTTTGAGCAAGTTCCCTGCATCCATCGCCCCTTGGGTAGCACCCGCACCGACAACGGTATGAATTTCGTCGATAAATAGGACGATATTACCTTTAGACTCGGTGACTTCTTTCAATACCGCTTTTAGACGTTCTTCAAACTCACCCCGAAACTTCGCCCCTGCAATTAATGCTCCCATATCTAAGGCGATTAACTTGCGGTCTTTAAGCGACTGGGGTACGTCACCAGCGACAATCCGCTGTGCTAAGCCTTCGGCGATCGCAGTTTTACCGACACCAGGTTCGCCAATCAGTACGGGGTTGTTTTTAGTGCGGCGAGACAAAATTTGGACTGTGCGACGAATTTCATCGTCCCGTCCGATTACGGGATCGAGCTTACCTTGACGGGCAGCGTCAGTCAAGTCACGTCCGTACTTTTCGAGTGCTTCGTATTTGCCTTCTGGATTTTGGTCGGTCACTTTCTGATTTCCACGCACTTGTTTAATTGTATTTTTTAGTTTGTTTTCGTCTAACCCAAACTCTTGAAATAAACTCCTACCGAAGCGATCGTCCTTAGCGTAAGCTAACAACAAATGCTCGATCGAAATGTATTCGTCAGCAAATTCCTGACGGTAAGCATCAGCTCTATCTAATAGGGTATCGAGGCTGCGTCCTAGATAAACAGAGCTAACGCTACCAGAAAGTTTGGGCTGACGTTTAATAAATTGCTCGGTGCGATCGCGTAACTTCGTGACATTAACACCAGCTTTATTAAAAATACTACTTGCCAAGCCTTCTTGTTCCAGCAGCGCTTTCATTAAGTGTTCGCTTTCAATTTGCTGCTGCGGAACGGCTTTAGCAATATCTGGGGTATGGGCGATCGCTTCCCAGGCTTTTTCGGTAAATTGATTGGGATTAGTGGGTTGCATCCGTTACTGTCCCCTCCGCTAAAATCTACTAACCATTAGAGCTATTTCTGGCTCATGCCTCCCTCTATCGTCATTGTAGAAATACAGACATAGGATGCAAGATCGGTGTTTACGCAATCCATACGGGGTATTCCCGAATGATTAGTGACCTAATGCAAAAAGTGCCTTACACCTGTCAACACCATCACAATTCCCAATTCATTTGCTGCCTTAACTGAATCTGCATCCCTGAGACTTCCACCAGGTTGAACGATCGCAGTTATGCCAGCAGCGGCGGCTGTTTTGACTGAATCATCAAAAGGAAAGAACCCATCGCTAGCTAATACTGCACCTTGGGCTTTCTCTCCGGCTTGTTCTAAAGCAATTTGTACCGAACCGACACGATTCATTTGTCCCGCCCCTACACCCAGAGTAGCGCGATCGCGGCTCACGACAATGGCATTTGATTTAACGTGCTTGCACACCTTCCAAGCAAATAGCAATTCCTCTAACTGGGCGGGAGTTGGTTGTTTTTCTGTCACCATCTGCCACTGTTTAGTATCGGCAACAAGATCGTCAGATGCTTGTACCAAGAAACCACCCGCGATCGCTTTTATTGTATGTAAAGACGTTTCATGTAACGTCTCTAAATTTGGTAATATCAAAACCCTAACTTTAGATTTACTAGCTAGAATTTCCCGTGCTTCTGGTTCGCATTCTGGGGCAACGACGCATTCTAAAAATGTTTTTGTCAACGCTGTAGCTGTAGCTGCATCAATTGCCCGATTTAAGGCAACAATTCCCCCAAAAGCTGAAACTGAATCTGCGTTAAAAGCCTTTTCATAAGCTTCAGAAATTGTAGTTCCCAACGCCGTACCGCAGGGATTTGTATGTTTAATAATTGTCGCCGCAGGGAGATCGGTAAATTCTGTAATTATGCGCCTTGCTGCTTCTAGATCGACTAAATTGTTATAACTCAATTCCTTCCCTTGGAGTTTTGTCGCAGCCGCCCAACCCGTTGCACTCGTTCCCGTTTGATACCATGCCGCAGGCTGATGCGGATTTTCCCCATAGCGTAGAGATTGAACTTGCTTGCCTGAAATTGCAAGCTGTTGCGGTAATTCTTCCCGACTCCCCTGTACGGGCGCACTGCTGCGCGCCCCTACCGACTCCCGACTCCCCAAAAAAGAAGCGATCGCGCGATCGTAATTCGATGTATGCCAAAAAGCTTTTTGGGCGCAAGCAGCGCGGAATTCAAATGAGATTTCCCCTTGTTGGCGTAATTCCTGCAAATATGTTGCGTACATTGCTGGTTCGCACAACACGGTTAAATGGGCAAAATTTTTAGCCGCTGCTCGGATCATTGCGGGTCCACCAATATCGATTTGTTCTACCGCTTCTGCTAAAGTTACGTCAGGCTTGGCGATCGTTTGCTCGAAAGGATAGAGATTGACTGCCACTAGATCGAAAGGGCGGATATCATTAGCCTCCAGATCTGTCACGTCTTGCGGTACGTCCCGTCGTGCTAAAATGCCACCATGAATCCGAGGGTGAAGAGTTTTGACCCGCCCGCCGAGAATTTCTGGCGAACCAGTGTAATCTGCAACTTTAGTTACTGGTATTCCTGCTGCTTGAATCGCTTGAGCTGTTCCACCGCTGCTCACAATCTCAAAACCAAATTCTTCTACCAAACTACGGGCAAAATCGATCAGCCCTGTTTTATCAGATACACTCAGCAGCGCCAAACGTGCCATAGTTCCCAGTCCTTTGCAATTCAATTCAGACAAAGAACTATTGTACGTTGTTAGTTGTTGGTTGACAGTTATCAATTGTCAGCGATCGGGGAGTCGGGAGTCGGGAGTCGTGGTAAAAATACAGATAACCAATGACCAATTACCAATGACCAATGACCAATTACCAATTCATGGTATTAGACATTATGGAGATGTTAAATGGAGGATTAGAGTAAATGGGACTCTTCGATCAAATCGTCAGTGCAGTCGGTAACTCTAACCAAGCTGGTAGCGCAGGTCAAATTGGTGCTATTGTCAACACGATCCAACAGCTCAGCAACAATACTGGTGCAGACCCTTCTACCCTACAATCAGTATTATCATTAGTGGGTGGTCAGGTACGCTCATCCTTACAACAGCAACGCGCCGTGAATGGCGAAGCACAAGCACAGGCGATCGTCAATCAATATAGCGGCACGCAACCCAGCCCTCAAGCTGTGAATACTCTGTTTTCTTCTAACCAACAGCAACAACTGATTCAACAAATTGCCCAGATGACAGGACTGAATTTAGGTTCGATCCAGCAGATGCTACCCGTACTCGTACCGCTAGTATTAAATTTGCTGCAATCTGGGACTCAGACTCAAAACCCCCAAGGCGGCGCTAATCCCGTCCTCAATGCTTTTCTAGATGCCGATCGCGATGGAGATGTGGATGTAGCTGATGCAATGCAAATGGCAAGTCGCTACTTGAGTCGGTAATACAAGAGTGTGGGGTGTGGGTTGTGGGGTGTAGGGTGTAGGGTGTGGGGTGTGGGGTGCAGTCAGTTAATTGTGACTTGTCTCCCTTGTCTCCCTTGTCTTCCTTGTCTTCCTTGTCCCCCTCGCCCCCAAGCATTCCCTGATGAAAATCATCTTCTTCGGTACTCCCGAATTTGCCGTTCCAACTCTAGAAAAGCTACTCAGTCATCCAGAGTTTGACGTTGTAGCGGTTGTCACTCAACCAGATAAGCGTCGAGGACGAGGCAATGAATTAACACCCTCACCCGTAAAAACTGTTGCGACAGCACGACAAATACCTGTGTGGCAACCTTCAAGGGTGAAAAAGGATGCTGAAACTCTGAATTTATTAGAACAGTCTGGGGCAGATTTTTTTGTTGTTGCTGCCTACGGACAAATTCTTTCTCAGCAGATTCTCGATTTGCCACGCTTGGGTTGTATTAACGTGCATGGCTCGATTTTACCCAAGTATCGCGGTGCTGCGCCCATACAGTGGTGTTTGTATAACGGCGAGACGGAAACCGGAATCACGACGATGTTGATGGATGCGGGAATGGATACGGGGGCAATGCTGCTGAAAGCATATACGCCAATTCATATCCTAGACAATGCCTACGAGTTAGCCGCCAGACTATCAACGTTGGGGGCAGATTTATTAATAGAAACGCTGTTGCAATTAGCAAGTCAGGCGATCGCACCCGTTCCCCAAAATAACGACGAAGCCACATACGCGCCTTTGATTAAAAAAGAGAATTATGCCCTCGATTGGTCAAAAACTGCGATCGCGCTGCACAATCAAATTAGAGGTTTCTATCCCAATTGCACGGCTACCTTTCGCGATCGCGCTCTCAAAATACTTGCTACTGTACCTTTAGATGCTGCCTATACGTCGCAGCTATCACCAGAGTTGCAGCAGCTAACTCATAACTTTGCCGATTTGTCAAGCGATCGCCGTCCTGGGGAAATCGTTCAGACGGTTAAGGGTATAGGAGCCGTCATTCAAACTGGTGCAGGTTTAATATTATTACGGGAAGTCCAGCCAGCAGGAAAACGCCCTCAGTCAGGCTGGGATTTTGTCAACGGCAACCGCTTAACTGTGGGAGAGGTATTCTTGTAGAGGTGCAATATTTTGCCTTTCTACATATGGGTTTCATAATAGCGACAGCGATCGCACGGTCCCTCTGGGTTTACCGCACAACGGATCAACTCAGAATGGGCGTTGAAGCGACAGCTAGCATCGCCAATCACCCAACGTCCCTCTACAAAACTTTTCTCTGCTGGTCGCGCCGCTGACTGTACGTAAAGAGCAATCTTATTTAAACGATAACGCCCCGCTTTCAATTGATAGCGGTGGCGACGTTCTAAAACAGCGTAGGTTTTTCCTTCTAAATCTAAATAGTTCCCTGGTTGGGGAGTCCAATCGAGCATAACTTTGCCGAGGGACTGACGCGGATGCGTCAGAATAACCTCGGTTAGTAAATCTGGTTCCATAACTCACATTCAGGTGTAATGCCGACTACTTTTTGGATGGTATCGCACAATCACCTTTGTCTGGGCAGTTTGAGACGATGTTTTAGGATTGGTAAACTAGAAACATCATGCTTAAAGCCTCGATCGCAATACTAAGTCGCCATGCATTTAACTTGCGCGATTGGCGCGATTGAACCGCTTGCCACTATCAGTCCCAGACATTTTGACTTTTGCCTTTTAACTTTTGACTTACTTAATACGCACCTTTGCGACCCAGCACTACCGCGATCGTTTTGAGTAGGATTTGGATATCCAACCCCAGCGACCAGTTTTCCATATACTTGACATCTAAATTGACAACCTTATCGATTTCATAATCATCAGTATTAGACCGACTAACTTGCCATAAGCCAGTCATACCGGGTAAAACTTGGTAGCGAATAAAATGGCGATCGGCAAATTTCTCTACATCTGAGTTTGGTACTGGTCGCGGTCCAACTAAGCTCATCTCACCGCGCACGACATTAAATAGTTGTGGTAGTTCGTCTAAACTATAGCGCCTCAAAAATTTGCCTATACGAGTAATACGTGGGTCGTTTTCTGTTTGAAACAAAGCACCATCTTTCCACTGATGACTGAACTCTACACTTTTTTGCGATCGGTCTGCATCAGTTTTCATAGTCCTAAATTTCCAGATTTGGAAAGTTTTGCCGTGCAACCCCATACGATTCTGCTTATAAAAAATAGAACCAGATGAATCTATGGCGATTAGCAATGCTATCAACAAATAAGCGGGGATTAACAGCAAAATAAGTGCGATCGCAAAAATGAAATCAAAGCATCTTTTGATTAAAAAATCGCCGCCTATGGTTAAGTAAGAGCTGAGTTCAAAAGTGGGAATACTGCCTAAAAATCTCAACTTAATCTTTTGCTCAACAACTTGCAATGCCGTAGGTAAAACATGTATATTAACCCCTGCATTTTTGAGTTTGATATAGAAAAGAGGTTGAGAAGTAATACCTTCCCAAGAATAGATCAAAACATCTGACACTTTCGATCTATAAATATCTTGTAAGACGCTATCTCGTTCATTTATAGTAGTAATATCTACCCAACCAGCAAAATCATATCTTCGATCGCTATCTAACAACTTAATAGCTGAGTTTTTATCTTCGAGCTTAGAGATTAAATATATAGGATAACGAAGAAAGCCTTGTTCTCGCAGATTGTCAATGGCAATATCTATGCTATATCTAAAGCTGCAAACCAAAGTAACACTTAAAACTCCAGAGAGGATTAAAGATTGATGCAAAATATTTCTTGAATCTTGAAAAAAGAAGACGACCGATAATAGTAGTAAATGAGCGATTGTCAGAGTTTTAGCAATATTAATATAATCTCGGCGTTTGTCCCCAGCTTGATATAGCTCTTGTGAAGCTAGTAGACTAACTTGAAATGCAATAATTGTGGCGATCGCGAGTAAACTATCTTTATTGTCATTAAGTAAATAAAAAGGCTCGCCAAAGCTTGCTGTCACTTGCCAGGATATCAGTAAAGCAAAAATATCAAATAGCAATAATGTAATCAGTCTTCTCCAGCGCTGACCTATTCTTTTTCCGAGTTGGCTAAATAACGGAGCGCGTAAATCCCGAGCGTACCGATCGGATAAAACACTAGTAGATGTCATAATCTATGAATGGTAAACTGAAAATTGGGAAACATATTTGCGAATAGAGATTGATGCATTCGATCTCATATACTCTGCTTTGGCTTAAAGATCGAGAAGAATTAATATATCTATTGCTTGTCAGAATACAATTTGATTTGCGATCGAATTAAGCCTCTATTTCTGATTGAGATAGGCGATCGTAGTGTATGTAGGTAAGTTATAAATTAATATTAAAGTCAGCTGCTAATCTTTCAGTGCAGCAAATATACGGAAAATTTTTGCTTTTAGATAAACAATTTATCAATGAATTAGGTGAATTCAAGTATGTAGAAAGAGAAAATACAAACTAGAGGTGTGCAGCGATCCACACACCCCTAGTTTGTAGTCCAACTTTAAGCCTGACTAGTTATAACTCAGTTAGGCAATGACAAAATCATTAGCACTGAGAGTAGGTTTACCGGAGAATTGAGCGACGGCTGACTCTCCTCCTAATACGCCTAGATCTGGATTGTAGAACAAATTTCCAGTTTCTAAGCTGTATACGATTTTTGCAGTACTGCTTTTAGCAGCAGCATCCGTACTAACTGATGCAAACTCTCCAGCAGAACTGAATCCATTACCAACATTGCTGGTAAGTCCGAAGGTTATTTTGCCGAGGACAATTTTGTCTAATTCGCTGGTCTTGAAATCGCTAATAATATCGACACCGATATCAAATGTAGAGAAGGCAGCACCAGTATTGTAATCGAAGCGATCGGCTCCAAGTCCACCCACCAAAGTATCGTTGGCTCCTTGACCTACAAGGGTGTCATTGCCTGCACCGCCAAGCAGCGTGTCATTTCCCGTATCACCTGCAAGCCTATTAGCACCACCATTACCAGAAATGATATTATCTAGACTGTTGCCAGTACCGTTGATATCTGCATTTCCAGTTAAAGTCAGGTTTTCTACATTAGCCGTGAGAGTGTAGTTGATGGAAGAAAATACCAGGTCAAGACCTGCTCCTGTGTTCTCATTTACTGTATCTCCAGTATTATCAACTACATAAGAGTCGTCACCGTCGCCTCCTTTCATGATGTCGCTGCCTAGCCCACCATCCAGGTAATCGTTGCCTGCCAGACCTTCAAGGGTGTTATCGTTAGTATTCCCGCTCAAAACGTTATTCCCCGCATTACCAGAGCCATTGAGAGCATCAAAGCCAGTGAGGACGAGTTTCTCAACATTATCTGCTAACGTGTAGTTAACGGAAGCATGAACAGTGTCAAAACCTGTATCAGTTCCTGCTGACTCAACAACGATATCACCAGTACTGTCAACGTAGTACACATCGTTACCCAATCCACCCGACATGGTGTCATTGCCTGCACCACCATTAATGATGTTGGCATATTGAGTAGTTATACTACTAGCAACTGAAATATTGTTATCAAGTTCGTTACCCGTACCATTGATGTTGCCTTGATATAGCACTAAGTTCTCAACGTTATCGCTGATAGTATAGGAAGTTGCTGCGGAGTTGACGGTATCAAATCCTTCATTAGCAGCTTCTACAATTATGTCTTCTGGCAGTCCAACTAAATAAGTATCGTCTCCCAATCCTCCATACAAGGTGTCGATGTCACCCGTACTGCCATCAAGAGTATCATTACCAAGCCCACCAATAATCAGGTCTTTGCCACCACCACCATCGAGGTAGTCGTTGCCATCTTTACCGTCAAGAGTATTGGCTACAGCGTTACCAATGATTGAGTTGTTTAAGCTATTGCCAGTACCATTGCTAGCTAAATCAGTTAAGGTGAGATTTTCAACATTGGCTCCCAAAGTATAGGTGATAGAAGACTTAACAGTGTCATTTCCGCCAGGATCGCCTCCAGAACTCCAGGTTTCTACAACTTGATCTCTGAAATTGTCAACAATGTATGTGTCGTTGCCAACTCCACCCTTGAGAATATCTTTGCCAGCACCACCATCTAGCAAATCGTTGCCATTTCCAGAATCATCGAGAAGCCAGTCATCTCCATCTCCTCCATAAAGGGAATCGTCACCACCATTACCTCTAAGAATGTTGATGCCAATATTGCCAGTTATCTTGTTGTTTAAGGTATTACCCGTACCATTGATGTTAGTGGTTCCGGTCAGTGTCAACTCTTCGACATTGTTAGTCAAAGTGTAAGAAACAGATGCTTGTACGAGGTCAATCTCATTTACTAGTGTGGAACTTTCCGTTACGACATCTCCAGTGTTGTCCACAATGTATGTATCGTTATTTGTTCCACCAGAGAGGTTGTCAGCTCCAATTCCACCATCAAGAGTATCGTTTCCACTATCACCATTGAGAGTATTATTGAGATTATTGCCGATAAGGATGTTATTGATGGTATTGCCAACCCCAATGGTAGCACTTCCAGTCAGAGTTAAATTTTCAACGTTGCTATCTAGCGATCGCTCATAATTTATTGATGACAAAATCGTGTCAACGCCTTGACCGCCATATTCAGTCACTCTATCAGCAACGTTATCAACAATATAAGTGTCGTTGCCAGTTCCGCCAGCTAGCGTATCATTACCAAGTCCACCATCAAGGAGGTTGTCACTACTATTACCAGTTATGGTGTTAGCAACGCTGTTACCTATCCCTTCGATCTTGCCAGTTCCCGTTAAGATTAACGTCTCAAATCTATCTTTCAGGGTATAGCTAAAATCGGTTTCGATGGTATCCCTGCCACCTGTGTCATTACCACTGGTATCAGATTCAATCGGATTATCACTTGGGTTATCAAGAACGTATCTATCATCTCCAGCACCACCGATAAGCGTGTCAATGCCAGCATCACCATCGAGGACATCGTTGCCAGCACCACCTGTTAGAGTGTTGCTATTACTATTACCAGTTAGTGTATTATCACCACTATTGCCCGTAGCATCGATTTGGCTTGTTCCCAAAAGAGTTAAGTTCTCTACGTTGGCAAGATTGGCAAGAGAGTAAGTGAAATTAGCTTGAATGGTATCGCTACTTGGATCGGCATCTTCAATAACCGTGTCTCCTACGTTATCTAGAACGTAAGTATCATCACCAAGACCACCTGTTAAAATATCAGCGCCAGCTTTGCCGTCAAGGATGTCGTTGCCAGCCTGACCATCAAGGGTATTATTACCACTGTTACCAATCAGGCTATTATTGCTGCTGTTACCAGTCCCAGTCAGATTTTCAGTTCCTAGTAAAGTAAGATTTTCGACGTTAGGGGTTGAGGTTGATAAAGAATAGTTAAAGTTAGCTCGAACAGTATCAATGCCTGCATTTAAATCTTCGACAACTGTGTCTGTACTATCAATGGTGTAAGTGTCGTCACCAATTCCACCCTTTAAGACATCAGTACCTGCTTTACCATCTAGGTTATCGTTACCTGCCAGTCCCTCTAGGGTATTATTGCCACTATTACCCGTCAGAAGGTTATTACCACCATTACCAATACCATTAACATTGGTAGTACCAGTAAGAGCTAAATTTTCAATATTGGTTGCTAGAGTTGTGGTGATGTCTGCAACTTTAGTGTCAGTAATCTTACCAACGCCAGTAGTTACCAGATTGTCTGTAGTACCGCTATTAAGAGGAGTACCTTTAGGAATAAAAACATTAACTAGGAATGTTTCGTCTGTTTCGTTAATGTTGTCATTGAGAACGGGAATGCTAATAGTTTTAACAGTTTCCCCTGGATTAAAAGTGACAGTTAAATTACTCGTAGCCGTATAGTCTTGTCCGCTCGTAGCTGTAGCATTAACTGTGCTGTATTTTAGGGTTTGACTGAGGGTTAGAGGTTCTGAAAGACTAATTGTGAAAACTAGGCTGGTAGATTCACCCTCAACAATCGTAGCACCACTGATATTGAATGTAGGAGCCATTTGTCCTCCGATTACAGAATTGGAAATAACTATGACATAAACTTTCAAACCTCACTGTTTTAACAAAAAAAACAAGTAATAATAAAACCGAGAAATTACTGATTTTCTCGATTAATTTATTTAATTATTTAAAAAGGCAATTCAAAAAAACTGTGATTTGAATAGAAGTTAAATACAAGAACGTACAAAAAGCTAAATTTATTTTGATTTTAGGTAGACAATAAGAGTACAAAACAAAATTGAATTCGTACAACTACGGAAATAAAGCAAGCGACCTCTACTTACTAATTCAGTAAAAATACTAAATTCATGCGCTCTTTGCTCAATGTCAAATGTAGTTCGATAAAGAAAATATTAAGTTTTTAAGTTTCTGTCTTACTCTAAACTAACTCAATATTTTTTAATTATCTTTTGATATTTATGTATTTCTACTGAAGACTTGCTGAAACAGTCAACTTAAGATAAATGCGAAGCTGATTAATGTATTAGGAACAAATATGAAGAATAATTGGGAAAATTTTTCTACAGTGGATCCAGAATTTTATATTTTAACCCATAAAGTTGATTATTCAAAACCTGAAGGACAAAAGTATTTTTATGACTCTGGTATAAATGCTACAGAAACTTATTTATCGAGAGTTAAAAAATATTTAAGTGAGTATGAAAGAGCACTTGAAATAGGATGCGGTATTGGGCGTTTGACATTTCCACATGCAAAAATATTTAATGAAATTCATGCTGTTGACATTTCTAAATCTATGTTAATGAAACTAGAAGCTACTGCTAAGGTCAATTCAATTACAAATATTAGAACTTTTCTACCAAACGAGCCTTGGGACATTACTGAATCTTTTAACTATGCTTATTCTTGGATTGTATTTCAGCACATTTCAGATTATTCAGTTATAAAAAGCTATATTCAAAAAATTTATAAAAGTTTAAGAAAACAAGGAATAGCTCAACTGCATTTTGACACTAGGTCTAGTAATATATTCTATCAATTTAGAAATAAAACTCCAGACTTTTTACTTCCTAAAAACCAACGCCAAGGTATTAGAAGAATACGGAGAAAGTCAGATGAACTAAGAAGCTTGTTTACAAGTAATCAATTCGCTATTCTTGACGAATTTAGTAAAGAAACCTCAAACCATACTTTTATACTTCAAAAGATTTAATACTTGCATGCAAAACTTTTATGCTAAAAAATAGTTAGCCATCCTTACATATTCAATCAATTTTTTAGTATGAATTCAACTTAGTTACTACATTTTATTTTTATAAAAATTTATGACATACCCAAAAATTTTTATAGTTGTTTATAGCAGAAGTAAATTAATATAAATTGGGCTGGTAGTTAGACAAGGTAAAAATTAAAAATTTAAGATAAGATTGTTATTCCAAAATGAATTTTTAACAGCGTAATAACTCGCACTAAGTACTAAGTTTGAATTACACTGTATTTCTTTTATTTCTTAAATGCGAGATATTGAACTATATTGCGAATAGCGATTTAATAATTAAAATTTGTTGTTATAACTCTTGATTTGAGATTCAAGAAAATTCATGATTTCTTTATTAAACCTCTCTGATGAGAATAGAGAAGCATGAAGGGCAATCTTTTCATTAGACCAAGCAGCTTTTTCAGATAACAGAACTGCATAATTGAGTGCATCAGCAGTTGCATCTGTAAAGAAGATACCTGTTACCCTTTCTATAATTGTTTCTAATGCTCCTCCCTTTGCATAAGCGATAACAGGCTTACCACAAGCCATTGCTTCTACAGGAGCGATACCAAAATCTTCTTCTCCAGGAAAAATAAATCCTTTGCAGCGCTGTAAATAATCAACCACAACACTATCAGGCTGACGACCAAGAAATTTAATATTTGGCTTCGCTTTTAGTTCAAGACGAAGACGCTCTGGTCCATCACCAATAATTACTAAATTTCGTCCACTTTTATTAAATGCTTCTATTGCCAAATCATGGCGCTTATAAGCTACTATACGTCCGACCATTAAGTAAAAATCTTCACTGTCATTAGTAGGAGTAAAGCGTTCAATTTCTACAGGAGGGTAGATAACTTTTGCTTCCCGACGATAGTATTTCTTAATGCGTCGAGCAACGTGGTATGAATTAGCGATAAACTCATCAACTCGGTCGGCACTAACCCGATCCCATGTTCTCAGATAATTCATCAACCAAGGAACTAGGGGTTTTTGCCATTGTTTAACGTCATTTTTCAGATAGAGATGATAGAGATCCCATGCATATCGCATAGGACTATGGCAGTAACAGATGTGTAGTGTTTCTGGCGGCGTAATAATACCTTTAATCACAGAATGATGGCTTGATATAACTAAATCGTAACCATCAAAATTTAACTGCTCCACTGCTGTTGGCATGAGCGGCAAATACATTTGATAGTGAGTTTTTGCACCTGGTAGTTTTTGAATAAATGAAGATCGAATATCCCATCGCTCAAAAAAGCCAGGTATTTTTTCAGAGTTGTAAAGAGTTGTATATACAGGTGCATCTGAAAAGATTTTTTTAAGCACTAGCAACACTTTTTCCGACCCAGCTATTCCTCCCATTAACGATAATTGGTCGTGCGCGATCGCTACGCGAACTCCTTCAAATTTAGTTTTCATTTCTGTTTAATTATTTCAAAATTAGGAATACTTTCACTTTCAAGTGAAATTTCATCTAAATCTAAAACTTCTTTAATTACACTTAGTGTTTCTTGAGCACAACTCCTCCAAGAGAATTGTTCAGCACGTTCTAGTCCTCTCTTTTTTAGTTCTTCCCTCAGAGTTTGATCGCCAATAAGTTTATTGATTTGGTTTGCAATATCATCTGGGCTATAAGGATCGCAATAAAGCACAGCATTATCGAAAATTTCAGGTAAGGCGCTCGTCTTTGATATAACCACTGGACAACCGCAGGTTATAGCTTCAAGAGGTGGAAGTCCGAACCCTTCATAAAAAGAAGGATATACAAAACAAGCAGCATGTTCATACAAAGCTTTTAACTCCTCGTCACTCACATATCCCACACACTTAATTTGTTTGGATGTAAGAGGTTCTATCTGCCTGAAAGCTTGTGGTCTACTACCTCCAGCAACAACAAAAGTTAAATTTTTACCATTTAATAATTCTATTGCTTTGGCTATAGAGCTAAAATTTTTATTAGGATTGATGTTACTGACAGCTAAAACAAAACTACCCGTCTTCAATTCATTTCTATACAAAATACTATAATCAGGTTTGATTTTTTTAATATGTTCGTTTCCCTCATAAACAACTCTTATTTTTTCATAAGGAATTTTACAATAGTAGCTTAATTCTTGCTTAGAAAAATTGGACACTGTAAGAATTTTTTTCGCAATTTTACCTAAACCAACTGACAAAATTTTATACCAAGTGGAAAATATCCATGTAAAGTTGATAGAATTTGCAGCAAATGCTGCATCATGGATTGTTACAATTTGATTAAGCTTAAACAAAGTAGATACAGTACATAAGCTTAGTAACAAACCATTTTTAGAATAAAATGGTAATTCAACTTGTTCCCAGAAATGACCACTAAAATACCCAACTTTCTTAAGGGGTATGTGCTTGAGAGTGAGATCGTACTTTATATTTTTTGGTACAAGCATTTCAAAGGATAATTTTTGCTTGTCAATCTTGCCAGTATCAATAAGAGCGTCTATTTCTTTAATTAGTTCAGTTGCGTAACGCTCAACACCAGAAATTGAGCGTGTGAGAAATCGTGCGTTAATATATATTTTCATAGATTTGCTGTAAGCTAATTGTTTGCTGCGCATTTGCTATCTAAAATAGTGTGGTATACATTTAAATATTGTTGACAAATATGTTCTTTTTGAAAACAATTTATTTTTTTTAAACATTTTTCTTGCATATAAAGCTTTATTTCTGGATTTTGAAGAATAAAACTGAGAATATCTAAAAGTGTTTTAGAGCAAGAAGACTCAAAAAGAAATCCCGTTTCTCCTTCATCAATTATTTCGGGAATACCACCTCGGTTAGAAGCAATTACTGGAATTCCATAGCTATATGCTTCAAATACTACTCTTCCTAAAGGTTCATTCCATAGAGAAGGTACAATCAGAAAATCTATTTTTGGAAAAAAGTTTTCATTTTTGATAAAACCCAAGTAGCTAATGTTAGGTGATTGGTAACTTTTTTTTAGATAGGATTCATATTCTACTGTACCTTTGCCTGCTACTAAGAGTTCCCAGTTGCTTATTGATAAGTTTTTTAATGTATTTAGTAAAAATTCAATTCCTTTGTCAGGTTGGAGTTTTCCCAAATAGCCCAAGCGCAACATACCTCGCTTGTAGGGAAGTGAAGGAATTAATCTAGAGGTAGGACAACAAATATTGAATATAGTTCTTCTAATTGAAGTGTTGTGAAAATAGTTTAAATTAAGATGTTTTTGAAGAATATAATGGCTAATACCTACAACTGCATCTGGTAGTTGAGAGAAGTAGCGTCTCATCAATATATATGGTTGACAAGCTAAGCATGGATACTCACAATTTTTACCTTTACGAAACATAGCGGAGCGAATACAAAGTAAGTAATAGTCTCTTAAAGTATGGATCAGTGCTATATTACGTTTTTTTATAGTTTGCCATACTAAAACAGAAAAGCCTCCTAAGTTATTTGTGTGTACTATATCTGGCTGCTCCATGTCAAGAATGTATTCTAATTCTTGAGACATCCAGGGATTGTATGTATCAAAGGTATGCCATATGGGTTTAAGGATAGAAAGATTTTCTTTATTACCAAACTGCCAATATAAATTCTTTAAACCTAAATAATAAACTTTAACACCATTAATAAACTCAATAGTTCTATCAGAATTAGGACTGGTACTCACTACTACAACTTCATGACCCTGCTGGAACATTGCCTCTGCTAAAAGCTGGACTGATTGCTCAGCTCCTCCTATAAGATTTGGATAGTATAGAGTATTAATTATGAATAACTTCATTATTCTTTAATCCTTTATGATTTATGATTTGAGTTCAATGTTTGAAAGTAATCTACAGTTTTTTGAGCAATTTCTGTCCAGTTAAGTGCTTCTAGATGTGCTACATTGTGGCGAGGAGCATCAAGTGACCAATCAAGAGCTGCTGCTATCTCAGTACAAGTCAACTCTCCTGCATATGTTCTTAACCAAGCTTTGCTTACTACATCTTGTAGCTCATGAAATGTAGCTTGAGATGGCAACAGTACAGGTCGATTAAGAGAGAGTGATAACAAAGCAGTACCAGAATTAAGAATTTGAGAATAAGGCAAAGCTACTAAATCGGCTGCACTTAAATACAGTTGCATTGCATTTTCGGAAAGCATATCTAAATATAAGTGAATTCTATTATCTTCTGCTGCTGCTATCTTCAAAGCTTTTTCAATTTCTGGTGTATAAGGAAAACCAGCAATTAACAGAAAAGCTTGTGGATCGGATAATTGTCGAAAAACCTCAATTAGTCGAGGAATATTTTTGTATGGACGAATTTGCCCAACAAAAGCTATTACTTTTGTTGTTAGTGGCAAAGCAAGCTTTTGCCGAGCTTCAGTTTTAGCAATGAAATTAGGATAAATGTCGCGATAGTGGCCGTGAGGCACTACTGTATTCTTATATTTTCGTAATGTGGGAAAGCTTTTAAAAGCCATTTCCCTTCCAGCTTGACTTAAATGTATACAAGCATCTATCTTTCTAATAAAGCTTTTCCAAAACCAAGATTCTAATCTAGAATAAAGACTTTCATGTGATTTTAAATTATGTACAGTCCAAACAATTTTAGTACCTTGTAGCTTAGCTATATCTATTAAGACCAGCAAGCCCAAGCTAAGGCGTATTGCTTGGAATGGATTTTGACACATTAAGCCTCCTTCAGGCCAGTGGATGTGCCAAATATCATACTTTTCTCGCAATAAGCGATAGGGGGAAAACTCTGTTACTTCAACTCCGAGTGCGTCTATGTGTGTGTAAAGTAGCCAGTTGTATGGATTTTCAGATTTATTTTTAAAAGCTGGTCGAGCTAAAATTTTCATCACGTATTTTTTTGTATTCTTAATTAGTGATTTTATTCTTTTTATCCCTATTCTTTTGCTGAAAAAAAGAGTAAGTTTGGCTTATATTGAGGCTCATTTTGTGCATTGAAAAAATCAACGACACATATAAGACCCAAAAGATATTTTCTTTCATTAGTGGGCTTTCAGTAAAGTTAAAAAATAATAAAAATGTTAAGTATATTATTGGTATAAGATTCCAACTGCTCTTTGTTATACGAACCCAACTAACAGCCCGTAAATAGAGTATTGAGTAACTTACAACGAAAACTGATAGTCCTAATAAACCTATATCCAACCATAAGTTTAAAAAGCCATTATGAGCGTGAGAAACATCCCAATTAACTACTCTCCATACATCAGCTGACTCACCTTCCCAACCTCGCCAAAATCCACCGTAACCATAACCTAACCAAGGACGTTGCCAAATTTTATAACCTATAATAGCCCAGAGAAGTGTACGACCAGATAGTTTAATATCTCTTCCTAGAAGCTGTAGAACTGTGTCTAGATTACTCACTAGTAAAGTAGCTAGAACCCCAAATACTAATACTGTGAAAATACATGCGGGTATAGCAAAGGTGTGATTCCATCGTAAAGCTTTGTACAGGGGTATAAGTGCTATTACAGCTAAAAAAACAACCAAAGCCGTTTTTGATGTTGAAATTAAAAGCAAACTAATTGAGAGCGCAAAACCTATCCAAGCTATCCAACTATATTGAATACTTGTTTGTGTAAATGATAGAAAAATTAATCCACCCAAACTCATGTATTGACCTAGAGCATTCTTATGTCCGTATATCCCCTGCCAAACTCCTCTATGCCCTATGTCCTGAGAAGAATAAATGTATCCCATTCCCATTACTCCATAACTTGGTAGAGCTACAGCAAATATGATACTTAGAATTGCACTAACACCAAATGCCCAAGCTAGGATTTGCATTTGTTCTTTTAAGCTGTAACGAATACCAAAATATACTCCAAACAGAGTTGTATTGAGTAACATTATGCTGGAGATTACCGACCATAATGGTTTAGCAGACCAAAAGATAGAAAATATAGAAATTAGTACTAAAAGCCATAATAACTTTTCTTTGATCGCATAGTAGATAATTTGTTTTTTGTATAAAATAATAAAAGCTATAGTTATCAATCCGATTATGCATAAAAGAAAAACTTGGAGCCGAAAAATTAAATTTTTGTCAGACGCAAAAATCTCAAGCAAGGCAAGCGGCTCTGTGAAGAGTATAAGCGTTAATAATACAAACACTTTTTCTATAAAATTTAAAACTATATTCAAAACTTTATCCTGCTTTAATTAATGAAATTATAATAACTCATTCAAATTCTGTTTGCTTATTATTAAGCAATCTAGTTTGTTGTTCATTTATTGTTTTAAGCTTGGAGCGATTGTTGATTAAAGAAAGCTACTAACAACCATAAACTTATTACCAACAATCCATCTGAAGCTAAGCTTGACCATGCTGCACCTTGCCAAGAGTAGAGGGGAATTAACCACAAATTAAATAAAATATTAAATATAGCTATCAATATCTGTACTGCACTACGTAGTCCTTGGAATCCCGCTCCTGTCAATGTATCTGCTGCAAAGTAGTGCAAAGCTTTTAATAAAGGTAAGGGAGATAACCAGCGTAAAGCTATTGCTGCATCCATATATTCACTACCTAAGACATTAGGAACAATTGGAGCGAAGAAAAACAAACCAATTCCAGCTATAGCACCATAGATTCCCGCAATTGGTGCTAGACGTTTTGCTAATTGAATGCTACCTGTAATTCCAGTACTACCCTGCTGAAAAAATCGAGCATATGCTGCATACAAAAGCGATCGCACGGGTACAAAAGCAACATCAATAATACGATAAGCTGATGCATATATTCCTGCAGACGATAACGAAGATAAACGACCAAGCATAGTTTTGTCTATATCGTTATATATATTTTGAGCAGACAGGCTTATCGAAAAATAAAAACCTTCCAGAAATTCTGTTTTAATTTTGATTAAATCTATTTTTGGTACACCAAATGACTTATGAACGAATAAAATTCCAATAATAGCAGAAGCTGCTGTACTCATGAGATAAAATATACTCCATTCTTTTGCTCCTGAGTTAGGAAGCAAATTCGCAAAACTAAGCGCTGCGAATGTTTTAAGTAAATTTGGTAGAAAGCTTAACTGTGCCGTTTTGCTCAACCATTGAACCGATTGAAAAGCTTGTCCAGCATTATCGACGACTCTAGCAAAAATTAACTCTGAAATAGATATTAAACAAATTAGAATACTAGAGATACTGGAGGGTAAAAATAAATTATATATAACTTGAATCAAAATAACTATTGCGAAACCAAATAATGTTGTAACAATCAAAGAGTTTCCCCAGTATATATTAAACAAATCTTTATTTCTGGAAACGTTTTTAATTAATAGATTTCCGCTACCAAGATTAGCAAAAGGGGCGAGGATTCCAACGAAAGCAGTAGCAGCAACAAATGCACCATATTGTTCAACTCCAAGCGCTCTGGCAATCACTATGAAGTAAACTGCTTGCAATACTATGCGTAATCCTTGAGCAAGTAACATCCATAAGGTATTTTTTACTAAAGAATTCTGCCATATTAAATTAGCCCACTTTTTCAACATTGCTAACTTCATATTTAAGTAGTAGCTATATAAATTCTATATTTATATCGAGCCATAAAGTGTAAGATGAAAAATAAGCTTTATAGCTCGAACTTCAATTGATGTGAATACACCTCGCAGAATTTAATTCATATCGGTTATTTTACATTTTTTCTATTAACTATGGAATTGTTATAACTAGTAGAATCCTCCTCCATGTAATAGTCCTTCACATAGTAGTAATAACTATCAGATTCATTTTCCAAAATCACGCCATTGACCACTAAACCCAAGACTTTCTGACCGGAAGACTGCAACAAATCTTTAGCAGTAGTAGCAGTATTAGAACTCACAACACCAGGTCTTGCTACCATCAATAAACCATCTGTCATCTTACCCAACATGAGAGCATCAGCAGCTACTAAAACTGGAGGAGCATCAATAATTACAAAATCAAACGATTTAGCAAAATTATCGATTAAGGAAGTCATTTGCACGGAATCGAGCAGTGCTACGGGGTTGGGAGGAGTCGCACCAGCTGTGAGAATATGCAATTTAGGCAGAACTTCTTTAATTGCAGACTGGTAATCTACTTGACCGACGATCGCATCGCTTAATCCTTCTGTATTAGCTTTCTCCCAAATGTGGTGTTGTCTGGGACGGCGCATGTCTGCATCAACAATTAAGACTCTGTTTCCCAGTTGAGCGATCGCCGCTCCTAAATTAGCAGAAACCGTAGATTTACCTTCTCCAGGAACAGAGCTAGTGACTAAAATCACTTTCAATTTATCCGAACTGGAAAATTTTAAGTTAGCCTGAAGCATCCGGAAAGCTTCCGCAATTGGCGCACGCGGAGTGTCTCTGACTGGGAGGGCGATCGTAGTTGCCTCCGCACTTTTTCCATCGGCAGCAGCTTTCTTTATCAGAGAAGGAATAGCTCCTAAAAAGGTATAGCCAAATAACTCTCTTGCTTCCTTCAGAGTTTTGACCGATGTATCCTTAATTTCTAAGACTGCAACCGTACCGCTTGACAACACTACGCTCAACAATATACCTGCTGCCAAAATTATCATCGGTTTGAACAACAAAGCTTTTTCGGGAGCTAATGCAGATTCAATAATCCGAGCGTTACCCATATTTTGATTCTCTGCTACTCTCACCTCTTGCAGCTTTTGCAGCAGAATTTCGTATGTCGATTGAGCCGCTTTGAGTTGTCTTTCGAGTTCCCGTTGTTGCTGTTCTAATTTGGGCAGAATGTTAGCTCTTTGTTTATAGAGGTTGTATTCACCCGATAAAGAAGCTAAACGACTTGCTAAACCCAGACGCTCTACTTCTAGCTGAATATATGCCTCAGTTAGTTTCTGTTTGCTTTCACCGATTTGTAACTTACCATCAGCTACGGCTCGCGTCTTTCCTACAGCCTGGGAGATCCGTTGGCTGAGTAAGGCTTTGAGAGCTGTTCTCTTTTGCTTGAGATTGGAAATTCCTGGATAGGTTTCGGCATAGCGCGTCCGCAGTTGTGCTAGTTCGGCTTCGGTTTTTTGATATTCTGTTAAAACTCTTTGCACGCCGCGAGCCTGATTGAGCGCGTTGAGGTTCAAGCTAGTATCTGTATCCATACCGACTTGTTGGCGCAGTTTTGCCAGCTTAGTATTAGCATTTGCCAATTCTGCTCGAACCTGGGCGATTTGTCCTTCTAAAGTTTGGATAACCGTGACTGCACCTTGTGCCTCTACTTCTAATGCAATTAGGTGATTCTGTTCTTTAAAGCGACGCAGAGCGCTTTCGGCTCGACGCACGCGGGCTTCAACATCAGGAATTTGCTTAGCAATAAAATCTCCGGCTGCTGTTGCCGTAACTCGATTAGTTTGAATATTGTTTTCTAAATAAACGTTCATCAATTTATTGACGACGGCAGCAGCTTCATCAGGACTGATGCTTTTATACGTCACTTGCATCACATCAGTGCCACCAATATTTTTCAACTTTAGTTTGTTGATAAAATCTTCTGGCTTAAGTGGTTCACTTGTGCGATCGTCTTTGAGATTGAGTGCAGCTACAGTTTTTTGTAAGAGGGGAATAGAGCGCACGACTTCAATTTCAGTATTGACAGGATTACTCTGAAGATTTAAGCCTTCTAAGTCTCCGATTCCCTGCCCCAAACCTGTGAGAGCAGCCGTTTGATCGTTTTTCTTAACGATCAGTTTCCCCGTCGCTTCATAAACGGGTTTCTGCAAGCATACAGCTATAATTGCTAAACCCAGAATGGCAGTAAACACGCCCGTACCAGGTAGCCAACGGCGTTTTAAAATTATCCATAATTTTGAAAAATCTAAATCTAGATTTTCCGAGGTTTCAATAAGTCGCTCTTGCATAACTCAAAAATAGTAGAGAGAATAGTTCGGGTAAAAATTCCTGAAATACCAAGTTATAAGTTCTCAGTACAACGCGAATCTTTACAAAGTTATTAAGGTTTTGAGATACTACAGTTCAGTAATCTAAATTTCAAATAAAAGCTAACTTGAGTAATACAGGATATCCAAGCGAGTTTTCACCGATAACTTTATTTCAGGCTAATTTACTTTTAAAACTTCTTCCGTGGATTTACGTATAGACGAAGGAAATCAAGGATTATATATCATAGCCATTTTCAATTGAATGAGATAGGCGAGTAGGGGCGCACGGCTGTGCGCCCCTACAAATATATTGGCGATTGCAAAGAGAAACGTTATCAGAAATCGCCCTTTTAGTGGAGAACAATTAGCAACTCCAAATTTGAATAGAAAAAATGGCGAAGAATCGAAAGCTAGCCGCTAAATTTTCAGAATCATTCCTGCACTCTGTTGTTTTTGGGAATTAGAAATTTACTCAAAATAAAATAGGCGATCGCAGCTGCAATAATGCCGTTAATGGGCTTGACACCTGGAGAGAAGTAGGCGACTGCACTTGCTAACACGTAAGCAATAATTCCCGCCCAATTAAATGCAGGCTGTTTCTCTGTTAGTGCAGGGAAATGTCCTTTATGATGCAACCAGTAATCTGCCATTATGACCCCACCAATGGGAGGAATAAACGTTCCTAGTAAAATGAGGTAGGGGACGAGTAAATTGTAAATTCCGCCCCAGGCTAACACTAAAGCAACAGTCGCACCACCCAACACGAAAGCCGTCCGTTTGTTAGTACGGAACATATGCGCGCCTGCAACCGAGAATGCATAGATGGTGTTGTCTTGTGTCGTCCACATATTTAAGAACAACAGCACCAAACCCCAAAATAGCAATCCTTGTTGCGCCATGACTTGTACGATGTCTTCATTACCGTAAACTAGAGCGCAGAATGCACCGCTAAATATGAGTAAGCCATTGGCAAAGAAAAAGGCAGTGAGGGTACTTATCCATGCCGTGCGCCCCGAATTGGCAAATCGGCTCCAGTTAGTGGCTTGAGTTCCGCCTGAAATAAACGTCCCGACAATAATTGTAATAGCTTCACCGATTGGCATGGGTTCTTTAGGGACGATCGCCTGCAACCCTGTAAACCCTCCGACTTTCGTGGTGGCGATCGCCAAACTCCAAACCATTAAAATTAACATTGCTGGGACGGCAATTCGACTCAGCCAATCCATCGCCCGATAGCCAATATACGCTGTAGAACAAAAGAAATAAGTAAAAAATAGAATAATCAGCCAATTCCAGCCAGCCGGAACGCCTAAAAGCTTATTTGCTAACTCTGCCATCAGCGCCGATCCCCAAGCATACCAACCAATTTGGGTAAAACCAAGCAGAAAATCGACCCAACGAGAACCCACATTGCCAAAACTGAACCGCGACATCAAGACCGTACTCAGACCTGTCTTGGCAGAAATATAAGCTAGTAGACTCGCGTAGATGCCTAAAATTAAATTGCCGATGACAATCAGCGAGACAAGATCGGGGAAAAATCGAAACGATGGACCTACCCTACCCCCAGCAAATAACGTTCCTGAGTATAAGGTAAAACCCATCAGCAAGGGAGCTAAAGACCAAATTGATTTGCGTGCTGAGGCAGGGACAGCACTGAGGGGATAATCTTCACTAACAGGCGATCGCGCTACGAATTGCTGTTCTTCTGACGTGCTACTCATACTCAAGCGAATAAAAGGTTGAAATTATTCTCAGGGCGATCGCGATCGAGTAAATGTATCATAGTTAACACGATCTGCGCTGAATTTTGCCTTCCCAGCCGATCGAACTGTAGTGATATGACTGTATAAATTAATATCGAAACTACAACATATAGCCGACTGAAAAGAGTGGAAATAACAGAAAATCTTACCTTGAGAAGATGCGCGATCGCCTGAATATACTTTTGCATATATTAATAACTGTAACTGCTAAGTAGTATGAATCGACAGAAAATAGCAGGCAAAGAAGAAACAAAGTTTATATTTAATTCTTCCCATTCATTAACTAAAAGTTGCACCTGATACAAGTTTCTAATTTTTGACTTTTAGCTTTTAAATTTTGACTTTTTCATAGGAGCCACGATACCAATGAACGTCACTCAAAAGCTGATCCAGTCTCATTTAATTGAGGGAAAAATGATTCCAGGGCAGGAGATTGGTCTGAAAATCGATCAGTCTCTGACCCAAGATGCTACGGGTACGATGGTGATGCTGGAGTTGGAAGCTTTAGGAATCGATCGCGTCAAAACCGAACTTTCTGCCCAATATGTAGACCACAATTTATTACAAACAGATTACAAAAACGCCGACGACCATTTATTTCTGCGTTCTGCCTGTCAGCGATTTGGTATTTGGTACAGTCGCCCTGGAAATGGTGTCAGTCATCCCGTCCACATGGAACGATTCGGTATTCCTGGGAAAACTCTGATCGGTTCCGACAGCCACACCCCCGCCGCTGGTTCTTTGGGAATGTTAGCTTTCGGCGCGGGTGGAATTGACGTAGCTATGGCGATGGCAGGGGAACCGATGTATCTTAAAATGCCAAAAGTTTTGGGCGTGAAGCTAACCGGAAAGTTGCCTGACTGGGTAAGCGCCAAAGATGTCGTGCTAGAGATGCTGCGGCGCTACGATGTCCACGGCTGTCGCAATACAATTATCGAGTACTACGGATCGGGGCTGGAAAACTTGAGTGCAATGGATCGGCACGTTATTGCCAACATGGGTACGGAAATGGGGGCGACAACGACGGTATTTCCATCCGATGCTGAGGTAAAACGGTTTTTAGCTTCCCAAGGACGGGGTGAAGATTGGGTAGAACTGATCGCCGATGCTGGCGCAGAATACGACCTTCATGACGAAATTAATTTATCTGAATTAGTCCCTTTAATTGCTTGTCCCAGCAGTCCTGGTAATGTCGTCCCCGTGCGAGAAGTGCAAGGCAGATCGGTACAGCAAGTGGTAATTGGTTCTTCCGCAAATCCAGGCATACGAGATTTTTGGATTGTGAGTCAAATTGTCAAAGGTAAAACAGCAAGCGATCGCGTTTCCTTTGACGTTAATCCTACCTCGCGCCAGGGAATCGAGAATTTAGCTGCGATGGGAACGACTTTCTTAGATCTAATTCACGCTGGGGCGCGGTTTCATCAAGCGGGTTGTCTCGGTTGTATTGGTATGGGACAAGCCCCCGCCTCGAATCAAATTTCTTTACGCACCTTTCCCCGCAATTTTCCTGGGCGATCTGGAACTGCTGACGACCAGGTATATTTGTGCAGTCCTGAAACAGCAGCAGCGGCAGCTTTAACGGGGGTAATTACAGATCCGCGAGATTTAGAACAAATTTACGGCATGAATTATCCTCAATTTGTCGCTCCAGAAAAAGAGATGATTAATACAGAAATGCTCGTACCACCTCCTACAGATGGGAGTCAGATTCAGTTAGAAAAGGGACCAAATATTAAATCTCTACCAGATTTTCCAGAATTACCAAATCGGGTTACTACTCCCGTTTTACTTAAAGTTGGTAACAATATTTCTACTGATGAAATTATGCCGGCAGGGGCGCGGGTACTACCATTTCGGAGTAACATTCCTGGGATCAGTCAGTTTGTCTACTATATGGTAGATGAAACTTTTGCGGAGCGAGCTAAAGTTGCTCAGAAAGAATATGGCGGTCATGTCATCGTTGCAGGCGACAACTACGCCCAAGGTTCGAGTCGAGAACACGCCGCGATCGCACCCAAATATTTAGGACAAGTAGCGGTGTTAGCTAAGTCCTACGCTCGAATTGGGTGGCAAAATTTAGTTAATTTCGGCATTATGCCGCTAGAATTTGTCAATTCTGATGATTACGATACTATCGATCGCGATGATGAAATCGAAATTGTAGGATTGCGCGATGCTTTAACTTCTGGACAACCAATTGTGGCTAAAAATAAGACAAAAAATCTCGTTTATGAAATGACTCACAGCATCAGCCCGCGTCAAATTCATATCCTTTTACACGGAGGTGTAATTAACGAATTTAGAGAAAAATTGAGCGAGCGACAAGATTTAAGCGAAGATCCTAGCATTTCTGCCAAACAAGAATCTTTGGCTGATAAACAGGATGTATTGGGGTAATTGGTAATTGGTAGTTGGTAGTTGTAAGTTAACCCTTCTCCCCGTTCGATCTCATTCTATTTACCGATCGCTATTTATAACTCTTGGAGGAGATAGCAATCAAAACTTCTGTGACAGACTACGGATTAATTCAGTAAAAAAATCTTGCTCGACCGTTAGGAGAAAGATTATGGGTATAGGCGATTTTTTTAAAAACATTCCTGGTGTAGGCGATCGCAGACGAGATGACGATCGAGACTATCGAAATCGCAATGACGACGACGATCGCAGATATCGCAATCGCGATGAAGATGAGGACGACGATCGCGAGTACAGATATCGTTCGCGGGTAGAAGAAGAACGAGAATATAGAGATCGGTACGACGAAGAGGATGACGACAACGATCGCAGATATAGAAGGCGCGATCGCGACGATGACGATGAAGATCGAGAGTATAGAAGTCGCAGTCGGGATGATGATGACGATCGGGAATATCGATCCCGCGATCGCGACGATGACGATGACGATTAACGATCAACCTACTAGCGATCGCCCCATCCTTTCCTGTTGAAGGCTATTTGTCTCTGGCATTAGTAACCAAAAGCAGGCGAGGGCAACAGAGGCGATCGCTGCTAAAGTGAGGAAACCTGCATTGTACCCTGCCTCTTGTACTACAAAACCTGTCAGCAAATTACTCAGGGAAGCGCCAATCCCTACAGCAGTACTAATTGCCCCTTGAGTCAGGTTAAAACGACCAGTCCCTTTAGTTAAATCTGCAACTATTAACACAGATACTACTCCAAAGATACCAGCGCCAATTCCATCTAAAATTTGTACGGAGACGAGAAAAAAGGGATTGTCGCTAAAAGTGTAGAGTACGCCCCGAATTGGCAAAATCGCAAAGCCTAACAAGAAGACTGGTTTGCGTCCTGCGTGGGCTAAACTTCCCGCCCAAGTTGACACGGGGATCATCACCAACTGCGCCACAATGATGCAAGCTGACATGTACAGGGAAGCCCCTGTAGCCTTACCATCTGCAAGTCTTTGTCCGACAAGGGGTAACATTGCAGCGTTAGCAAAGTGAAATAGCACGGCAGAAACGGCAAATATGAGGATGCGACGATCGCTTAAGATTTGACCGATGCCAGAAATATGCGATCGCTTTTCCTGCCCCTCTCCATCTTGCCCATCTTTTGCAGCCCGTGCCAAGTCGGGATCGATGTCTCGATTGCGGATTTGGAGTACGGCGATCGCACTCGCGATCGCCGTGACTGCGACAAGAACAAAGATTCCTTCTCTAGCAACGAAATGACCGATAGTACCCGCTAAAGCTGCCGCAGCAACATTTCCGGCATGATTGAAAGCCTCGTTGCGACCGATGCGACGGTCTAGTTTGTTATATCCGACTATCCCTAACGTAATTGCTGCTATAGCTGGAGGAAAAATTGCTGCTGCTACACCAATTAAAGCCTGAGCTGAAACTACTGTCGGTAAGGTTGGCGACAGTATCATGCCGATGCAACCTACCGCAACTAGCGCCGCTGCCACCACAACTAACAACCGTTTTTGTCGCAGGCGATCGACCACAGCCCCCGCTGGGGTTTGGGCAATTACTGTAGCAATTCCCATAGCAGACATGGCAATCCCGATATTGGCTGGACTCCATTTATGGGAAGCTTGCAAGTAGATTGCTAAATAAGGTCCGACTCCATCCCGCACGTCAGCAAGGAAGAAATTGAGCCGATCGAGCGATCTCAAACTTTTTTTCGGCGATCTAAGAGAGTTTTTAGACATAGAATTACAGTCCCTTTCTCAGTAGAAAAAAGGACTAAGTTATTTGTTAAGATAGATTACAGACTAAAACAAACGACTAAACTCAAGAATCTACTTTAAGATAGAAACTTGTAGCAACTTTGTCTATTTCATAAATAGAAAAGAAGAGAATTTACAACTCAACTTCAGCAGCTCTAAAGCTTTCAATACAAGCAATAGATGTATTTCTAGTAGTAAGGTGAATTTTTGCACTATGTTTGAAGTTTGCCAATATAATAGGAAAACTATATATAAATACATTCTCTCTATTTATAAGTCTTATTCCTATAAGTTCGGATGAATGAAACTGTCGCCGTGCCATTAAAAATTCTTGTGATTCGATCGAGACAAGTTGTTAGAAAATACTCTTAATCGATCTCCCAAGGAGTTTTTATGGAGATAGGCGATTTTCTCAAAAATATTCCTGGCTTTCCGCAAGACCGCCGCGATGATGATGGCGATCGCACATCCAGAAGGCGCGATGATGACGACGATGACGATCGCAGGTACAAAGACGACGATCGCGAGTATAGAAGGCGCGACGATGATGACGATGACGATCGCAGATATAGAAGCCGTAAACGCGATGACGATGATGATGATGACGATGATGATGACTAAAACCGTCGTCTTGAGTTTGAGCTAGATTGCAGCACCATTTTTGCTTAGAATGAACCAAGTAAGGCTTCGTTTGGCGTTAGCTTCTCAGTTAGCGCCATTTTTGTCGCTCTAAACTATTGCATATCTAATTTTGCACTATGCAATTAACCAGCATCAGATATACTGTGTCTCAGCTTTTTGACTTTTGACTTTTCACTTTTGACTTTATAATGCAAGATCGACTTCGCGCCCATGTATTCGTTTCGGTAGAGTTCAAGGAGTAGGCTACCGAATGTCAACGGCTGAGATGGCTGCTGAGATGGGGTTACATGGCTGGGTGCGAAACTTACCTGACGGACGAGTGGAAGCCGTATTTGAAGGAACGAGAGAATTAGTAGAAGAGGCGATCGCGTGGTGTCGCCAGGGAAACCCGCCTGCTGTTGTTAAAGACGTGGCGGTTGAGTACGAAACACCAGAAGGATTACGCAATTTTGAGATCCGGCGTTGATTTGGCAAGTGGAGGCAGCCGTGCGCTACTGTTTAGGTTTATGACAGACAATGACAGCGATGTGGAAATCGCGATCGCTCCTGGTGTAGTCTTTTTTTAGACCATCTAGAACGCTTAAGGGAGTTTTTCTCCCAAATTGTTTCGTCTGCCTCTATTTAGAAAATACTATACTGAATATTGGTTTTATCTGTAGTCGTTCTTCAAAATAGGTAATTTTTACTATGCACGATCGTATTGCCGATATCCGCATTGATAATTCACATATCTTAATTACCCCGAAAGAATTAAAAACAAAATTACCCTTGACGGAAAAAGCAGAAAAAACTGTTCTACGCTTTCGGAAAGAATTAGAAAATATATTAGATGGTATAGATAATAGAAAGTTTATTGTAGTTGGTCCCTGTTCTATTCACGATGTTGCAGCAGCAGAAGAGTATGCAGGGAAATTAAAAAATTTAGCAGATAAAGTTCAAGATAAATTACTGCTGATCATGCGCGTGTATTTTGAAAAACCTCGCACGACAGTAGGATGGAAAGGGTTAATTAACGACCCCGATATGGATGATTCTTTCCATATTGAAAAAGGTTTGCATTTAGCCCGGAGCTTATCATTAAAGCTAGCAGAAATGGGTATTCCTGCGGCAACAGAAGCACTCGATCCAATCGTACCGCAGTATATCAGCGAACTCATGTCTTGGGCGGCGATCGGGGCGAGAACAACTGAATCACAAACTCACCGAGAAATTGCCAGCGGGCTATCGATGCCAGTAGGATTTAAGAATGGGACTGATGGGGGGATTCAAGTTGCTCTCAATGCCCTCCATGCAGCAAGTACGCCACACAATTTTCTGGGGATCGATCAAAGAGGACGAGTGAGCGTTTTCAAAACAAAAGGAAATGCTTACGGTCATATTATTTTACGGGGTGGTGGTGGCAAACCTAATTACGAGATTGCCCATGTTAAGAAAGTAGAAGAAAAGTTAAAAGAGGCAGGTTTACCACCACGAATTGTCATCGATTGCAGCCACGGTAATTCTAATAAAAACTACAAATTACAAACTGTAGCTTTTAACGATGCGATCGCGCAAATTGTAGAAGGAAATACATCAATTCTAGGAATGATGTTAGAATCTCATTTGTATGAGGGTCATCAGTCAATTCCTTGCGATTTGTCAAAATTGAAATATGGTATTTCAGTGACAGATCAGTGTATCGGTTGGGCAGAAACTGAGGAAGTTATTTTGGCAGCTTATGAGAAATTGAGTAAGGAAGCGATCGCGGTAGGTGGTTGAGATCCCCCAACCCCCCTTAAAAAGGGGGGCTAAATCTCCCTTTAATCCCCTAATAAATGTAGAGACGTTACATGTAACGTCTCTACAGTGAAATTACCGATCGCTTCCTCACCAACTAACAGTTATATTCAGAGTCAAAAAATTGCTGAACAACAATGAATGACTCTGGATCTGGGCAACATATTCGCGCTACCTTACAAAAAATCTGGGGATATGCAGATTTTCGTCCACCCCAAGGGGAAATTATTCGTAGTATATTGTTAGGGCAAGATGCTTTGATAATTATGCCTACGGGTGGAGGTAAGTCAATTTGTTTTCAACTTCCAGCGCTACTACAAACAGGGTTAACTATAGTTGTTTCTCCTCTAGTAGCGTTGATAGAAAACCAAGTTAAAGAATTGCGCGATCGCCATCTTCCAGCTGCTTTATTACACAGTGAGTTACCAAAGGATAGTCGTTTTGAAACTCTACAACAATTAGAACGGCAACAGTTAAAACTACTTTATTTATCGCCAGAAACTTTACTCAGCAAACCGATTTGGGAAAGGTTATCTCAACCACAATTAAAAATTGATAGTCTAATTTTAGATGAAGCTCACTGTTTATCTCAATGGGGCGATACATTTCGTCCAGCTTATCGCCGTTTAGGTACAGTGCGATCGGCTTTACTTCAGTCTAAACCAGTTGGAGCAAAAATTGCGATCGCAGCTTTTACAGCAACAGCAGATCCGACAACTCAGCAAACAATTCAGCAAGTCTTACAACTACAACAACCAGCAATTTTTCGTCAAAATCCCTACCGTTCCAATCTCCAGCTTCAGGTAAAAATAGTTTGGACACCTAAAGGACGGAAACAACAATTAGAGAAATTTATTCAGTCACAACAGGGGGAAGCTGGATTAGTTTACGTGCGTACGCGCCGCGATAGCGAAAGTTTAGCAGAATGGTTAATGCAACAAGGATATACTACTGCGGCTTATCATGCAGGTTTGAGTCCAGCAGAACGTCGTAGAATTGAAGCTAGCTGGTTGAATGGAGAAATGCAATTTGTTGTTTGTACTAGCGCGTTCGGTATGGGGATTAATAAACCTAACGTGAGATGGGTGGTACATTTCCACTCTCCCTTATTATTATCAGAATACGTGCAGGAAGTTGGACGTGCTGGCAGAGATGGAAAACCGAGTATTGCATTGACGTTAATTAGCGAACCTACAGGATGGCTAGATCCAGAAGATAAGCAGCGTCAGCAGTTTTTTGAAAATAAAATGCGATCGCAATATTTATCAGCACAGCAATTAGCAAAAAAACTTCCAGTGAAGGGAGAAGTAGAAGCTGTAGCACGCAAATTTTCTGATGGTGCGATTGCGTTATCTCTCCTCCACAGTGCCAATTTGTTAGATTGGCAAGATCCATTTCATTACACGATCCGTCAACCAATTAAACTAAAGCCACCTAAACAATTTCTTGCCGTACAGCAGATGACTCAGTATCTTACAACGAAACAGTGTCGCTGGCAGTATTTGTTAAAATGTTTTGGTTTCAGTCAAGAATTACCATCTTCAGGTTGCGGACATTGCGATCGATGCAAAAAACATTAATTATGTAGATAGATTATGGTAAACAATCCAGAACAATTTGCCAGCGATAACTACTCTGGAATTTGCCCAGAAGCCTTAGAATATATGCTGAAAGCGAATGCAGGAAGTTCGCCTGCATATGGTAACGATGAATGGACGCAAAAAGCCTCAGATTATTTTCGGCAAATCTTTGAAACTGACTGCGAAGTATTCTTCGTCTTTAACGGCACGGCTGCTAATTCACTCTCTCTAGCTGCACTTTGTCAGTCTTACCACAGTGTCATTTGTCACGAAGTCGCACATATTGAAACCGATGAATGCGGCGCACCAGAATTTGCTTCTAATGGTTCTAAGTTATTACTAGCAAAAGGCGAAGTGGGTAAGCTAAACCCAGCGTCAGTAGAAGCGATTGTCAGCAAACGTGCAGATATTCACTTTCCCAAACCTAAAGTTATTAGCTTGACACAAGCTACAGAATTAGGAACTTTATATTCTATCGACGAACTTTTAGCAATTAAAGCAGTTGCCCAAAAATACAACTTAAAAATCCACATGGATGGCGCACGCTTTGCCAATGCTGTCGTCGCAATGAATAAAACTCCAGCAGAAATTACCTGGAAAAGTGGGGTTGATGTCTTGTGTTTTTGCGGAACGAAGAACGGTACGGCAATGGGTGAAGCAATTATCTTCTTTAATAAAAGCTTAGCAGAAGACTTTGCCTATCGCTGCAAGCAAGCGGGACAATTAGCATCGAAAATGCGATTTATTTCCGCACCTTGGCTGGGTTTGTTAGAATCAGGTGCTTGGTTAAGAAATGCGCGTCACGCTAATGAATGTGCGGAATATTTAGAAAATCAACTTTTAAACATTGAAGGTGTAGAAATTCTATTTCCCAGGCAAGTTAATGGTGTCTTCGTGCAGTTATCAGAACATACTATTAATCAATTACGTGCTAAAAACTGGCAATTCTACACTTTTATCGGTGCTGGTGGTGTAAGATTTATGTGTTCTTGGGGAACGACTAAAGAAAGAATTGATGAGTTGGTTGCAGATATTAAAACGTCGATCGCCTGATGTAGAGACGTTACATGTAACGTCTCTACAGATATAAATTACCCCATTAAAATCACGCGGTTAATTACATGAATCACGCCGTTATCAGCTTCAATATCTGGTGCTAATACTGTGGCATTTTTGACTTCAAAGCCATCAGTACAGTTAATCGGAATTGGCGAACCTTCCACCGAAATGACAGAATCGACTTTTGCTAAGTCAGCTTGCATCAACTTACCAGAAACAACATGGAAAGTTAAAATTCTTGCTAATTGAGGAATGTTTTGTAGTAAGGTTTGAATAGTTCCAGGTGGTAGTTGTGCAAATGCTTCGTCGTTAGGTGCAAACACCGTGAAGGGACCAGGACTTTTGAGGGTGTCTACTAACCCTGCTGCTTGTACTGCCGCTACTAAAGTATTGAAAGAACCCGCACCAACAGCAATATCGACAATGTCAGCCATGTATCTTACCTAGAGTATAAAAAAATGCTCGTATAGCAATTACCAATTACGAACATATCATAGGTAGGGACGCATAACCGTCCGCTCCTATAAGATATATATTATTCAAATGATAGAATTGACTCTACTATTATTCATTACTCAACTGCTTGGTTTTCACTTGTCGCCAACGCATAAAAACCCCATAATTGGGACTGAATAAAAAAGCTAAGGCAAATAATCCCGAAACAACTAAAACGATCGCGGGACCGGATGGTAAGTTAAAAAAGTAACTGAGATACATGCCGCTAATACTAGAAACAATCCCAATCGCCGCACCTAAAATCATCACTTGATGCAAGCGAGTGACTAGTAAATAAGCTGTTGCCCCAGGTGTAATGAGGAGGGATAATACTAAAATCACGCCTACTGCTTTCATGCTGGCGACAATTGTTAAAGCAATTAACAACATCAAACCAAAATTTAGCTGATTCACTGGTAAGCCAGCAGCTTGAGCGCCTAGCGGATCGAAAGTGTAAAATAGGAGTTCTTTGTATAAGAGGAAAACAACAATTAATACTACAGTGGCAATAATTGCCGTATCGCGGACATCATCAAATGTCACGCCGAGAATATTGCCAAATAAAAAGTGATTCAGATCGATTTTATTTTGCTTCTGAATTGTCGTGATTAAGGTAATTCCCAAGGCGAAAAAAGCTGAAAATACTATTCCCATCGCTGCATCTTCTTTAATTGGCGATCGCGTGCGTATCCAAGCAATCAGCAGCGTACTAATTACCCCAGCAATAAACGCCCCAACAAAAATATTTGCCCCAACTAAAAAGGCGATCGCGAGTCCTGGCAGGACAGAGTGACTGATGGCATCTCCCAACAAAGCTAAGCGTTGTACCATCAAGTAACTGCCGACGACAGCACACAATAAACCAACAAGAATCGCCACAATCAGCGATCGCTGCATGAATCCATACTGCAACGGCTCAATGAGTGCCTCAAGCATCAAGCAGCAGCTCCACTAAAATACATCACCTTACCACTGTAGGCGCGATAAAGATTATCTTCAGTTAACACTGAAACGCGATCGCCCGTAGCAATTATCTCGCGATTGAGCAGAATCAAATCGTCAAAGTGCTGAATCGATTCTCCCAAGTCATGATTCACAACTAATACGATTTTTCTAGCTTGGGCTAATTCGTGGAAAACATCAAAAATTACAGTTTGGGTTTTTTGGTCAATTCCTACTAATGGTTCGTCAAAGCAAAAGATTTCGGCTTCTTGAGTCAATGCCCGTGCTAAAAATACCCGTTGCTGTTGTCCTCCCGATAGCTGTCCGATGGGACGATTTTTATATGCGTCCATTCCCACCCGTTCTAATGCAGATTGGGCGACTTTACGACTGACAGTAGAAAAACGCTGAAATAAACCCGTTTTCTTGACTCTGCCCATCATCACCACATCCCACACCGTAGCAGGATAAGTCCAGTCAATTTGCGATCGCTGGGGAACGTATGCAACTTTTTCCAACTGCTGCACCAAAGGCTTTCCCTGATAAAGCACGTTACCACTAGACAGAGGAACCAGTCCCAACATTGCTTTGATCAGAGTACTTTTACCCGCACCATTTGGACCAAAAACTCCGGTCAGCCTTCCAGGTCGCACCGTACAGTTAACATCGCGTAGTGCTTCCTGCGTGCGGTACTGCACCCCTAAATGGCTGATATTAATATTTGCGGCGCTGGCGATATTCATATCCATTTTCTGTACGTTCGCAGCAGTTGGCACAAACCCATGAGTATTTATTCTGGGCTGGAGTTTCAAATTAAAAGTTTTCATAACACTAACTTTTTTTGTCTACTTTGAGCATACTGTAAAAATGAAAAGAATATGAAAACATCTATAAAAGGAAATAATGTTGATGATAAGCGGGCGTAATGATAAGGGAGTCGGGAGTCGGGAATCGGGAGTCGGGGGAAGAGGGCTGAGAGGGACAAGGGAGACAAGGGAGACAAGGGAGACAAGGAAGACAAGGGAGACAAGGGGGACAAGGGAGACAAGGAAGACAAGGGAGACAAGGGAGACAAGGGGGACAAGGGAGAAAAATTACTTCCGACTTACGACTTACGACTTACGACTTCTCCTTTGTTTGTTGCCTTTTGCCCTTCTATCTAGTTGTAGCCAACCAGATGCAAGCCGCACCTCTCCGGGGACAGAAAAGCCACAAGTCGTGGCGACTAGCACCATCATTAACGATTTGGCAGAACGGGTAGGAGGAGAAGAAATTCAACTGCGGGGAATTTTGAAGCCAGGGGACGATCCCCACGTTTACGAACCAGTCCCAGCCGATAGTCAGGCATTGGAAGATGCGGACTTGATTTTGTATAACGGCTACAATTTGGAGCCAGGACTAATTAAGCTGATGAATGCAGCAGGATTGAAAGGGCGTAAATTGGCTGTAGGGGAAGTTGTGAAACCTTTACAGCTAGATAAAGGCAAAGGGGAAATTGTCCCCGATCCTCATGTTTGGGGCGATGTGGAAAATTCAATTCAAATGGTGAACCGAATTCGCGACGCTTTGATTGAATTGTCACCGGAAGATAAAGAGAAGTTTACCCAAAATGCCGCACAACTGATCGCCCAGTTGCAGGAATTAGATACTTGGATGACTCGGCAAATTCAAACCATCCCCATAGAACGACGAAAATTAGTTACGACGCACGATGCATTTCAATACTTCGGTCGCGCCTATGGAATGGCGATCGCTGGGACATTAATTGGGATCAGTACGGAAGAACAACCCAGCGCCCAGACCGTTCAAAAACTCGTTGAAGCTGTCAGAAAAGCTGGGGTTCCCGCCATTTTTGCCGAAACTACAATTAATCCTGCTTTAATTACTACTGTTGCTCAGGAGGCAGGAGTCAAATTAGCACCGCGCCAACTCTACTCTGACTCGATCGGCGCTGCTGGTAGTAATGGAGATTCGTATATCAAAATGATGGTAGCAAATACGCAAACGATTGTAGAAGCATTGGGAGGAAAATACGAGCCATTTGAGTCAGTAACCAGTGACCAGTGACCAGTGACCAACTACAATAATTCTGTGCATCACAAAAATACTATTCCTTCTACCTGGCATGGCAATTTAGATATCGTGTATGCTCTGCGCAACGGTAAGACACAACCAATAAGCGATCGCGTTCAAGCACCGCTAAAAGTGCAGCGTCCGTTTTACCCAGAAGGAGACATCTGCCATACTGCTATCTTGCACACGGCTGGGGGAATTGTGGGGGGCGATCGCCTTTCCATTAACCTGCAACTCCAACCGCGATCGCAAGCTTTAGTCACGACAACAGCAGCGAGTAAAATTTATCGCAGCAACGGCTTACAAGCCAGACAAACAGTCGAGATTCAGATTGATGAAGGTGCTTGTTTGGAGTGGTTGCCTCAAGAAACAATTGTCTTTAACGGCGCAAATTATCGTCAAGACTTGCGCGTAGAACTAGCCCCAGGTGCTAGCTGGTTGGGTTGGGAAATTACCAGATTTGGACGCAGCGCTAGAGGCGAAAGATTTTTACAAGGAGAATGGCGATCGTATACCGAAGTCTGGCAACAAGGACAACCTTTATGGATCGACCGACAATGGTTGCCAGGAGAAGAAGCAATTCTCAACAGTCCTCACGGTTTAGCCGGACATTCTATTGTCGCCAGCCTTACCTGGATCGGATGCGAAGTCTCACCGGAGTTAGTAACAAAGTGTAGAGACGTTACATGTAACGTCTCTACAACCATACCAATTACTAATTATGGAGTCACTCGCCTTCCACATGGATTATTATGTCGCTACCGTGGCTCTAGTTCAATTGAGGTGCGAAACTGGTTTACATCTGTGTGGCAGTTACTACGCTTATCATTATTAGACAGGTCTAGCTGTTTACCTAGAGTTTGGCAACAATAAAAAGGACACTCAATGCAACTTACGCCGCAGGAAAAGGATAAACTACTCATCTTCACCGCTGCTTTGGTAGCAGAACGCCGTAAAACTAGAGGACTAAAACTAAACTATCCAGAGGCAGTGGCGTATATTTCTGCCGCTATTCTAGAAGGGGCGCGAGAAGGACGTACTGTCGCCGAGTTGATGAGTTTTGGCGCAACTCTCCTGATGCGAGATGAAGTCATGGAAGGAGTACCGGAGATGTTGCATGAAGTCCAGATAGAGGCAACATTCCCTGATGGAACGAAATTAGTTACCGTCCACAACCCGATTCGTTAGTTAGAAATGGGCGGAAGAATAGCTTTACACTTCGTAATTTTTTCTAAACTGAGAAGAGTAGAGGTATTTAAACGCTCGAATTATGATTTTGCGCCCTCACGACCGGATCAAGTTAGACGATACCAACGACCAGCAGTTCTATTCTTTTCCGCGATTTGTCACCCATGTAGACGATAATTTTATTCAACAACTGACTCAGTTATATCGAGAACGCCTCAAACCCCACACCCGAATTTTCGACATGATGAGTAGCTGGGTGTCCCACCTTCCAGAGGAAATGGAGTTTGCTCATGTAGAGGGACACGGGATGAATGAAGAGGAACTAGCCCGTAATCCTCGATTGCATCATTATTTCGTGCAAAATTTGAATCAGAATCCTAAATTTCCGCTACCAGACCAAGATTTCGACGCAGTATTGAATACTGTTTCGATACAATACTTGCAGTATCCAGAAGCAGTGTTTAACGAGATTCATCGGATTCTGAAACCGGGCGGAATTGTTATCATCAGCTTTTCCAACCGCATGTTTTACCAAAAAGCAATTCAAGCTTGGCGCGATGGAACGGAGTCGAGCCGGGTAGAATTAGTCAAACAGTATTTTCAAGCCATACCAGGATTCTCCGAACCCGAAGTTATTACCCATCAGTCCGGCACTAATAATTTCATTCAGTGGTTGGGTGTCGGTGTGAAAGATCCGTTTTACGCTGTCATTGCCCAACGCATCTAAAATCTTCCGAAACTAAAGCAAGCGATCGCCAGAATAAATGATAAGTGTAAAGCATCGAGCAGGAGGCGTTATGTTTTTTCGTCAAGGGCGTAAAATTTTAGTGGCGTTAATGCTGTCATTGTTACTATTTACTACAGCATGTACGGCTACAGAAACTCCAGGGCGGTTTGACCAAGCACAACAGGTCAGCAATCGGCAAAAAAGCGGTCAAGCAGTAGTCAAAGAAGCGACTCAAGGCAGCGAGTTCAATCGATTTTTCCCAGCTGCGAGCGGTGAATTTCAACGAGTTTATACCCAAGAGAAAAAAGGTTTTGCTGAGGCAAAATTGAAAAGAGGTGGTAAAGATCTGGCAATGCTGTCTATTTCTGATACTACAAGCTTGCCCACTGCCGCAGCAAAATTTAAGACGAGTACAAAACAAATTAACGGTTATCCCGCCGTAGAAGTTGGTACGACACAAACAGCAGTTTTAGTCGGCGATCGCTATCAAGTTAAAGTTTTATCTCGCGATCCATCCTTTACAGCTAGCGATCGCGAAGCGTGGTTAAAGAAATTCAACCTCAATGGACTCTCAAAATTGCAATAAATGTCGATAGTTAATTGTTAATTGTTAATTGTACTTTTCTCTTAACCATTGACTATTAACTATTAGCGTATAAGGAGAATATTGTGAGCAAGTCAATTATTCAATTAGTGGACGAACTTCCCACTAATAATCTAACCGTTTCCATGCTGCGATCGCTCGATTTTGTGATTCCCGGGCAGTGGAATAATTTAGTTGGTTTTGAAAATACAATTCGTACCGTTACAGGCGAAACTGACGAAAGTATCATTCAACAAGTTGGCGAACGGGCTATCTATCTCTACAACGATCGCTCTCAAGGATATCAGAGGGCGATGTGGTTATATCAAACTGTAGATAGAACCGATAAAGCCTTGGGTGCAGCAGCTTTTGCGAATAAGGTAGGGGAAAAAATTCCGCTTTTGGGTTTCTTAAATAAAGTCACTCCTAAAGCTGATAAAGCTCAAACTATCGACTTGACTTTGAAATTAGTCGTCGAGTTGCTGGCTTTTTGTCAAATTAATGGTATTCCTGGCGATAGTATTGGTGATTTCGTTACTTCCCTGGCAGATTACAGTGGTGAATCCTTGATGCGCATGGTAGCCTTAGTTTGCGTCGATGGATTGATTCCTTTTGGTTCTGATTTTATCCAAAAGGCTTTAGCAACTTTAGATAAAACGAGTCCCCAAGAATTAGAGCAAAGCTCTACTTTCCAAAATATTAATAGCGACATTCCAGGAAATAATTCCGCCAGTAAGTTGAACTTTATCGGTGAAAGTTTCAACTCTGTCACGGGTTGGATGAACGATTTAGTTGTTTCTCGTGGGTTGACACCGCAGAAAGTCGTGAGCAATCTACAAGGTTTTATGGAAGTTGCTGACGATAAATTAGACTACCTTGCTGCTTTTCTCGATGTCTCGACCAATTATTACGAACATACAGGAACCCAAACATTAGCACGACGGTTAATTGAAAGAGCAGTAGCAGAAATATAAGTCCTGTACAGGTGTTTGTAGAGGCGTACGCATAGCGTCTCTACATTCTCAGCTTTTTCCACAGAATATTGCTAGCAAAATCACTCTGTAGGGGGATTGCTTTTTAGCAATCTATCCTCTACATTCTCCTATCAATAAGCCTTGCTTGTATTTGCTATATCAAATTATACCAAACTAAAGCTAGTAGTAAATAATATGGAAGAAACATTTGAACTAACGGAATTACAACCTGAAGATTTAGAAACAATTAAGGTTGACTCTTTAGCAGATCTAGATAGTTTAATAGCAGAAAAATTCAACCTTTTCGTGCGTCCCTATTCTACAGACATCAGAGCTGCATTAGAATTAGTGGCTTGGGATTTAGAAAATTCAGATGCACCTCACTTTGAGTTATTTCGAGTTGAGGAACATTCTTTACCAGGATTACCTTTTGTTGCTAGCTTTATCCCAAATGGTGTTTGGGGTTACGGTGAAACTGCGCCTCTAGCAATTTGTCAAGCAGCACTATTTCGGCATAAACAAATTAAGTTCGAGCTATCAGTTAATTCGTACGGTAGCGAACGAGCTTGAAAAATTGTTGAGGATTGTTATAAAGTGGCGGTACGCTTGTCAGGCTGTTTAAATGTCCGATCTTCCTCACAACTTCCAAACCGACACACTCGCTAAAATTTTGCCAGTAGATGCGCTGACAGTACGTTTGTACGATCGCGCTGATGAACTTACCACAGACGCAGCTAAAATTACGCAACGCTATTTACAAAACTTACTGACGCAGCAAGAGACTGCTAGGGTAATATTAGCAACTGGCAATTCTCAAATTGAATTTCTCTCAAAATTGGTAAATTTAGGTGAGATAGACTGGTCACGAATTGTCTTTTTCCATCTGGATGAATACTTAGGAATTGATGCTAACCATCCGGCGAGTTTTCGGCGTTACTTGTGCGAAAGAGTCGAAGAGAAAGTTCATCCAGCAGCATTTCACTATATTGATGGCGATACCGTACAACCGCTAGCAGAATGCGATCGCTATACTAAGTTATTATTGTCTCAGCCTATCGATCTATGTTGTTTGGGAATGGGAGGCAACGGACACTTAGCTTTTAACGAACCATCAGTAGCAGATTTTCAAGATCCTGACTATATAAAACTTGTAAAGTTAGAATTATCTACTCGTCAGCAACAAGTTAACCAAGGTTATTTTAATAATATTGCAGCCGTACCGCAATACGCTTTTACATTAACAATTCCAGCAATTTGTTTAGCACAAAAGATATTTTGTTTTGCTCTTGGGAAACATAAAGCTCAAGCAGTACAGCAGACTTTAGAAGGCGCGATCGCTCCGAGTTGTCCTGCTACTATACTTAGAAGTCAAGCTCAGGCAACATTGTTTTTAGATGCGGATTCAGCAAGCCTTTTGGGAAAGTCAAAAGTTAAAAGTTAAAAGTTAAAAACTTAAGTTTTAGTTTTTTGTCGCGCCAAGACGCAGAGGCGCAAAGAAGGACGCTAAAGGTTTATCTGATAGTACTAAACCATTGTGTTATTCCTTGGGCGATCGCGCTGGCTAGTTGTTGTTGTGCTTGCGGGTTGACGATCCATTCAAATTCGTGGGGGTTAATCATGAAGCCTAACTCTAATAAGATTGTTGGGGCTGAAGCGGGACGAGTTAAAGCGAGATTGTTCCAGTACAGTCCGTAGTCTGGGCGGTTCAGTTTTTGGACTAAATAACTATGTAAAAAACTGGCGAGATCGTGTGCTTGGGGATGATACCAAAAGGCAGCTAATCCTTGCGTTTTCATGGCATCACCTGCATCTGGTAGAGCATTGTAATGTAGAGAAATTGCGATCGCGGGTTCAATTTTATCGATTATGTCTACTCGATCTGGTAACGATAAATCTACGTCTTCCTCCCGCGTCAGGTAAACTTCCGCGCCTCGTTTTTCTAGCTGTTCCCGAACTAATTTAGAGATTAATAAATTGACATCTTTTTCAGGATAACCCGTTGGTCCTAATGCCCCAGTTTCCTTCCCTCCATGTCCGGGATCGAGGAGAATTTTGATTCCAGAAAGAGGAGCGTCGGTAGGGGCGCACTGCTGTGCGCCCGTACAGGGGAGTCGGGAGTCGGAAACTTGGAATTTGGAATTTGGAATTTGGAATTTGGAATTTGGAATTTTAGGAGAATAACGCAGTGTCAACACCAAACTCGTTCCTTCGTAGCGCAATTTATAACCCCATTGCTGTTGGGATTTGAGGTTAAAAATATATTCCAAGCGATTGGGTGTGACTTGCTGCCAATCGAGGCGAGAGATTGTGGGGTCGTCGTCGAGGCGGATTGTATCTGTTTGAGCGGTGGTATTATATAGAGTTAGTGTTAAGGTGCGATCGCCCTGCTGTATGCTTACGGGTACGGGGACTTGCAGTGGAAACACGATTTCTGTTGCTCCAGGTACGCGACGGGCGCTGACACTCCGAATAAGCGATCGCGGTGGGATTGCTCCTGGTATAGTTCTGGTTTCCTTACTATTAATCCAACCGCCATAATCTAAGCGCAGCCATTCTCCTTCTTTCCCTGTAACTGCTGCCCGCGTACCCTTGGGTAAAGGTGTGAGGCGAGAGTAGTCGGTACTCGCACCAGTTCGCGCTACTCCCTCATTTGCCGTGACTTCGACGACTTCTAAATTTGCAGGTGAGAGAACTGTAACTTTACCTGGACTTGGTTGAGTCACGGTTTGACCGTTTAATATTAGTTGAAACTGTGGTTGAATTCCAGAACTAGGAGTGAAACCGCTAGTAATAGTATTATTGCCATCTACGAAATTCCCTAATTCTGGTAGAGTGGTACAACCTTGATATTGCCCAGATGTTAATTGTCGAGTTGGCTGATTTCGTCCGGTTAAAAGTGCAGAGTTAGCAGGCAGTTGGACTTGTTGTATTTGAGGGAAAAGGCGAATGTTATCTTTGCCTAATTGAACGGAAACTGTAGATTGAGGAGGTGCGATCGCGCTAAAACAAACAAGTTCCCCTGGCATTCTGGCAATATCGACATTAGGAGTCAAGGAATCTTTACCAAATGCCAATCCTACAGGTGGTACGGGGGTTGTATCTTGTCGCTGTACCTTTAGTTGCACCTGTCGATCTTGATATTGCAATATAAAAGTATTCTCCCCGACTCGCAAGGGAAAACTAGGGGCAAAATGTCCGGCGCGACTGCGTTCTATCGGTTTACCGTTAACCAAAACTTTACCCGTTGGCGGCGCTGTTCCTACCAAAAAGATGCGATCGGCTACTGTTTGATGGTTAGCAGGGGGATACACTACTGATAGTTGCTGTTCTGCCCCAACTGGACGTACCATAAGCAGGACAAAGATAGTTCCGAGAAAGAATAATCCGAAAAGTTTTTTCACGCCAAAATAGGAGAATAGGGTATCGTAGGGGCGGGTTTACCTAGAATACCTGTTATCTAATAAGTATGCTTAATAAATCCGCCTGTACAGGAGTGGGGAGTCGGGGATTTTGACTTTCAACTTTTGACTTTTAACTTCTCCCTTCCCCCTCAAGAATATGTCACAATTATCGGGGTGAATGGCTGGAAGTTGCCCAAGATTAAGAAAAACTACTATGACTAAATTTGTGTTTGTGACTGGTGGCGTAGTCTCCAGCATTGGTAAGGGTATTGTAGCGGCAAGCTTGGGACGGCTGCTCAAATCGCGAGATTATTCAGTTTCTATTCTCAAACTCGACCCCTATATTAATGTCGATCCAGGTACGATGAGTCCCTTTCAACATGGGGAAGTTTTTGTCACCGAAGATGGCGCGGAAACAGATCTAGACTTAGGACACTACGAACGCTTTACTGATACTTCCATGTCGCGCCTCAATAGCGTCACGACTGGTTCAATTTATCAGGCAGTAATTAATAAAGAACGGCGTGGTGATTACATGGGGGGAACAGTACAAGTCATTCCCCACATTACGAATGAAATTAAAGAAAGGATTCAGCGCGTTGCCAAAAATACGAATCCCGATGTCGTCATTACCGAAATTGGCGGTACGGTGGGAGACATCGAATCGCTACCATTTCTCGAAGCAATTCGCCAGTTTCGTAAGGATGTAGGGCGACAAAACGTCTTGTACATGCACGTTACCCTCGTTCCCTGGATTCCTTCGGCTGGGGAAATGAAAACCAAACCGACACAACATTCTGTTAAAGAGTTGCGGTCGATCGGGATTCAACCAGATATTTTAGTCTGTCGCAGCGATCGCCCCCTACCCGACGGTCTAAAAGCAAAAATGGCTGAATTTTGTGACGTATCTGTTGAATGCGTCATTAGCTGTCAAGATGCCAGCAGTATCTATGAAGTCCCCTTAACTTTAGAAACAGAAGGGCTGGCACAGCAAACCATAGAATTGCTGCAACTCGGACAACGCCAGCCCGATCTCTCGCAATGGCAAACTATAGTACAACGACAAGCCAACCCCACTCACCAAGTTGAAGTTGCCATTGTTGGTAAGTACGTGCGTTTAAACGATGCTTATCTATCAGTAGTAGAAGCTTTGCGTCATGCAGCGATCGCGACAAATGGCGAATTACACCTGCGTTGGATCAACTCGGAAGATTTAGAAATAGAAGGGGCAGACGCTTTACTGCAGGGCGTTCATGGTATCGTCGTCCCTGGAGGCTTCGGCGTGCGCGGTGTAGATGGCAAAATTGCCGCTGTAGAATACGCCCGCGAACATCAAATTCCGTTCCTCGGTTTGTGTTTGGGAATGCAATGTTCTGTAATTGAATGGGCGCGTCATGTTGCACGTTTGGAAGATGCCCACAGCGCAGAGTTTGCCCCTAATTGTCAATATCCCGTAATAAATCTTTTGCCAGAACAGCAAGATGTCGTCGATTTAGGTGGAACCATGCGGCTAGGGTTATATCCTTGCAGTCTCACACCCAATACCCTAGCGCACGCACTGTATCAAAAGCCCCTAATTTACGAACGCCATCGCCATCGCTACGAATTTAACAACGCCTACCGCAACCTATTTTTGGAGTCGGGATACGTCATTAGTGGCACTTCCCCCGATGGACGCTTGGTAGAAATTATCGAACTACCCAGCCATCCATTTTTCATCGCCTGTCAATTTCACCCAGAGTTTCAGTCTCGCCCTAGTACGCCCCATCCTTTATTTAAGGGGTTTATTGAGGCGATCGCTCGACGATCGCAACCAGAGGCGATCGCGCCAACTCCAGTAGAAGTATCATAGAGCGGTTAGTAGAGACGTTATATGTAACGTCTCTCAAAGTGGACATTATCTAGGCATTAAACGCCGTCGTGGAGAAATCCCTGGGTTGATTACCGCAGCCATCTCTTCAGGAGTTAACTTGCTAATTTGAGCATCCAATTCAGCAACTGTGAATTTGTATCCTCGTTCAGATGCAATCTGAATGAAAGCTTCTGGTTCAGTTGTAGCCTTAAGTCTAGCTTGCAATGCGTCGTCTTGCAGTACGGCTTTAAAAAAGCGGGCAGCATGTTCTTGGGTCATATAAATCTCCTGCTGTTAAAGAGGAATTAAATCTAGTGACTCATTAGCGAAGTTTGACAAAGTTAACTCCACTCCCCACCCAAACTGCGATCAAATGAGATCGCACCTAATTTCCCAAAGTTTTTTTCTAGCTGCTCCTGTATCTGTGAGCATAGACCCTTTTCTGAAAAAAATTCATCAAATCTTGATATAAATTAAAGTTTTTGGTAACAATGTAAACAAAAGTTGGTAATGGGTAGTTGGTAACGGGTAGTTGGTAGTTGCTTCCTTGTCCCCCTTGTCCCCCTTGTCCCCCTTGTCCCCCTTGTCCCCCTTGTCCCCCTTGTCCCCCTTGTCCCCCTTGTCCCCCTTGTCCCCTTGTCCCCCTTGTCCCCCTTGTCCCCCTTCGCCCCCTAATCCCCACTCCCTTCGGTCGTGGGGTCCCCGAGTTCCCCCTTGTCCCCTTGTCCCCTGCTCCCTGCTCCCTGATAAAGTGGTATTGCTGCTAATTCTGAAACAATCGTGAAAGCAATTACTCTCCTGGGATCGACTGGCTCTATTGGTACTCAAACTCTGGATATTGTGGCACAGCACCCCGACCAATTTCGGATTGTCGGGTTGGCGGCTGGACGCAATGTAGAGATGCTGGCGGCGCAAATTCGACAGTTTAAGCCGAGTATTGCTGCTATTTGCGATGTAGATAAGTTACCAGAATTGAAAGAAGCGATCGCAGATCTCGACTCGCCACCGATTTTACTAGCAGGGGAAGAGGGTATTGTAGAAGTTGCCCGTTATGGCGATGCCGAAAGTGTGGTGACGGGAATTGTCGGTTGTGCGGGATTGTTACCGACAATTGCTGCAATTGAGGCGGGTAAAGATATTGCTTTGGCAAATAAGGAAACTCTGATTGCGGGTGGTCCTGTTGTCTTACCATTGGTAGAAAAATACGGGATTAAACTGTTACCCGCAGATTCAGAACACTCGGCGATTTTTCAGTGTCTTCAAGGCGTACCGGGACGTGGCTTGCGGCGAATTTTACTCACGGCTTCTGGGGGTTCTTTCCGCGATTTACCTGTAGACAAGTTAGCAAATGTCACCGTTGCTGATGCTTTAAAACATCCTAACTGGACGATGGGACGAAAAATTACGATCGATTCAGCGACGTTGATGAATAAGGGATTGGAAGTCATTGAAGCTCATTACTTATTTGGATTAGATTACGATCGCATCGATATCGTGATTCATCCCCAAAGTATTATCCATTCTCTGATCGAACTACAAGATACTTCTGTATTAGCACAGTTAGGCTGGGCAGATATGCGTTTACCGTTGCTATATGCCATGTCATACCCAGAGAGAATTTATACTAATTGGAAGCAATTAGATTTGGTAGAAATTGGTAGTTTAACTTTTAAAGCCCCAGATCACGAGAAATATCCTTGTATGCAATTAGCATATAGCGCGGGTCGTGCGGGTGGATCGATGCCAGCAGTTTTAAATGCAGCTAACGAGCAAGCTGTAGCTTTATTTTTAGAAGAAAAAATCCGCTTTTTAGATATTCCTCGTTGTATCGAACTAGTTTGCGATCGCCATGCATCTGATAATTGTTCGACTCCATCTTTAGCTGACATCGTAGCAGCAGACCGTTGGGCAAGACAAGAAGTATTAACAGCAAGCGAAGATCTTAGTAGAGGCGATCGTTTAATTTCCTTACGATAGATCGATCGTCAAACTTTTGTCCATCTAACCTGCTCAACTATAGGTTCAATTGTTTTGACTTTTAACTTTTAACTTTTGACTTTTCCATGATTGAGTTTGCTATCAAGTGGGGTACGAAGACATTTCCTACTGAATATATTGCTCTATGTATCTCTATTTTGGCAGTCGTCGCCACTTGGGGCAATTTTTGGAACTCAAGAAGAACGTTTGCGGCTGCTAACTATCCTAAATTAAGAGCAGAACTCAACTGGTTGCCAAACCGAATCTTTCCTAGCTGTAGTCTGTTCAATGAAAGTCAGCAACCCCCGACTTGAAGTCGGGGGCTTCAGGCAGATAACCTGAAGCCCTAGTTGACCAGACTATCGTTTGAGGCAAGTGTTAAAGACCTACTTTAGGATGCTTGCTAGTCCTGAACCCTAGAACCAGGCGATTAAACAGACTTATTGGGTTAAGTCAGTGTCGTTTGGATAGTTACCGACCTCAAACAATGTCGAAGCAAACATTACCTGTAAAAAGGATGCAGCAATGCAAAATTACGTTTTTGTTGTTGACACAAATAAACAGCCTCTCAACCCAATTTCTCCAGCAAGAGCTAGAGAATTGTTGACTAAACAAAAAGCCGCTGTATTTAGAATGTATCCCTTTACAATTATTCTGAAACACGCTGTTTTAAACCCTGCACCAAAGCCATTAACTATTAAGCTAGACCCAGGCAGCAAAGTTACGGGACTGGCGATTTTAGAAGGAGAAAATGTTATTTGGGTTGCCGAACTTGAGCAGAGAGGAGGAATAATCAAAAACGCTCTCTCTGCTAGGCGTTCTTTACGCCGCAGTCGCAGGAATCGTAAAACTCGCTATCGTCCAGCACGTTTTGATAACAGAAAACATAAAGAAGGATGGCTACCTCCATCATTGATGCATCGGGTTTTGACTACTGAGACTTGGGTTAAACGGCTTTGCCGCTACGCACCAATTGCTCAAGTTGTCATGGAGTTGGTTAAATTTGACACTCAAAAAATGCAAAATCCCGAAATAGATGGTGTTGAATACCAGCAAGGGGAATTAGTAGGGTATGAGGTACGCGAATACTTGCTCGAAAAATGGGGACGCAAATGCGCTTATTGCGATACATCAGGCGTGCCACTCCAAATTGAGCATATTCACCCACGCGCCAAAGGCGGCAGTCATCGAGTTTCAAACTTATGTTTGAGTTGCCAACGGTGCAATATCAAAAAAGGAGTCAAATTGATTGAAGAATTTCTGAAAAAGGATAACTCTAGACTAGAAAAAATCAAGCAACTAGCCAGGAAGCCTCTAAAAGATGCCGCAGCTGTTAGTGCAACTCGATGGAGCTTGTTTCATACTTTGAAAAACCTCCTACCAACGACGTATTGTTCGGGCGGACAGACGAAGTACAACAGGACTCGTCTTGAGTTAAACAAGCAACATTGGATTGATGCTGCTTGTGTTGGCGATGTCGAAACAATTCGCTTACTCACCGAACAACCATTACGAATTAAATGTACTGGTTGGGGAACTCGTCAAATGTGCGGAACTGACAAATATGGATTTCCGATTCGTCACAGAGAGCGAAAACAAGTCCATTTTGGCTGTAGAACAGGCGACATTGTTAAAGCTATCGTTACTTCTGGAAAGAAAGCAGGAGAATATGTTGGTCGGCTTTCATGTCGTAAAAGTGGCAGCTTTGATATTACCACTACATCAAGCAGAGTAGCTGGAATCAGCCATAGATTTTGTACTCCAATTCACAAAAAGGATGGTTATTCGTATGGATTTTGAGAACTGCGGACGGCAGTTAAAACTGCCTACCGTCGTGCTTCCTCCCTGGTCTAAAGACGGCAGGGCTTCCGCACGACTTGTTACTTTCGGTGATAAAATTTCTGCTAACGACGTTCATATTACCGTGAGTGTGGCTCGGAGCGATCGCTGGTATTTCGATCGCGAAAGATGGTTTACTTACGAATACGCAGAATTAGCTAGACTCAAACCATTAGAAGGTTTTCCCCCTCCTCCAGAAGATGATTTGGTTCAATGGTGTCAAACCAGAGGTTATAAACAAAGGTTATTTATTCCAGCCGAATCTGCGCAACTGCAAGAAATCGTTCGCCAAATTGCTCATTCGGATGTCTATTATATCCATCTCAAGGTAGCTTATACATCTAACGTATTTGGAGCTAATAGAGTATGTAAAATTTCTCGAACATATAGAATAGAGCGCCAGCAAAATATGTCAAAATTACCATCAAAAGATGAAGTCATCTGGGAGATAAAAAAAGAAACACGAACCATACACCAGGAGTGAGGTTTGAAATCCAGGTATTTATTGCAATTAACAGTTTCAAACTAATTAGATTTTTCAAAGAGACAAGAAAAACTGCTTTAAGCGATCGAATTCTGGACTATTCCAAGGTAAATAACCAGCTTGTGCTGCTTGTCCTAAACGTTTGTCTGGTTCAATTTGTGCCGATAACCATGCATGTATTCGTGCTTTTGCAAGACTTTTAGGATTTTGTCCTATTTTTTGATATATTTAGTATGCTAATTTGAGGAGTAGTGGTAGTTATCTCTCCTAGTTTATTTGGAACAGGTAATCTGGCATTTCTTAACCCACTACAAATACTCTGAAATGCACTTCTAGCGGAATCATCTGCATCGCGTGTAATTCCTAAAGAGGTAATTTCTCTATAACCAGAAATCTGTGGTAGAGTTTTTAAAAATCTCCCTAATCCTGGTTTACCTCCATACTCTAGTACCTGTACATCAGTAATATTAAGCTGGGATAACAAGGCATTAAAAAATAATATTTTTTCCGAACCTTCTCCAATTAAAAGTTTAGGTTTAGAGATTTGCGTTGGTCTAGCAGGCATTAACGCATCTCCAAATTCATTTCATCAGAGGTTGCTAAAGTTTCTCTGTCATAGGTTATTGCTTGAATATCATTGTTAATCTGCTCAAGTCGATGGTAACGAAAATCATATTTCTCGCTAGTCTCAAATGCTTTATGAGCAGCTAATATACATTCATAACTATGGGTTGTTGCAAATATTTGTACGTCCGACCTTCTAGCAGCATCAGCTATGGCTCTCCAAACATCTACTAAAACTGAGTAATGTAAGCCATTTTCAATTTCATCAATTAAAACAATACCACCTCTAGCGGTTGCAATAGCTAATATAATAGAAAGTAATCGTCCCATCCCTTCACCCATAAGCGTTAGCGGTACAAGTTCTCGCATACCAATATCGCCGTGAACAATTAGTCCTCTACCTACAAGTAGTAAGGTAAGCCGCTGCAATCGTGGTTCTAGCAGACGTAAGGCTTTTACGATCTCATCTTGCTTGCCTACACGCTCCAAATTGCTGAAACGTTCAGCATCTTCTCTATGAGAGCGTGTGTTAGTAGTAATATATATACCTACAAAGGGAAATCCTTCAGGAAATCTAGGATATGACTTTTGCGCTCGACCATCAGCTCTTAAAAAGTTTCGAGTAACTCCATTGGGATATTCATACTCAAATACTAATCCGTCATACTTCCTAAAACCTGTCATGAGTGATTCATTTGTTCTAAAAGGAATTGTTTCGTCTTCTTGAAAAAGCGGTACTGACATTTGACTCATTTCATTTGCCATAAAAATTTTTAATGAACGCTGTATATTACTTTGTTCTATCGTATTAATATTAATAGTTCTTTCAAGCTCTTGCTCGTAAAAGATATTTCTCCACTCTTCAAGCGTCTTGAAGCGATCGCGAGACGCGAGACTACGAATCTGCTCAATTCTAAGAACTGCATCGTAACCAATTGGATTAATAGAAATAAAAATAGCTTCTAATAAAGATGTTTTACCAACATTATTTTTACCAGAGATCAAGTTTATTCTTTCCAGTGGCTCAATAGTGAAACTTTGGAAGCAACGAAAGTTTTTGAGCGTCAACGATCGCAACATAACTTAACCTACAGATTATGCACCATAAAAATCTTCTACCACTATCAGCTTATCTTGTTATGCTTTAATACCGTCAGAGAAGGCAATTGTCCTAGTAAATTTCTAAAACGCGATCGCATCCATAGAAAGCGCGATGATATTGTTGAGGTTTGTAGCAGAGGAATCTTGAGGAGGGAAAAATGGAACTCAAATCTGTGGCGATGGAAATTCCTGAAGGTAGCAATATTATCATCGGTCACAGTCACTTTATTAAAACTGTGGAAGACTTATACGAGATTGTCGTCGGGATCTCTGCCCAAGCAAAATTTGGGATCGCTTTCTGTGAGGCTTCTGGTCCCTGTTTGATCCGCACTGCCGGAAATGATAAAGAACTACAAGATATAGCTACTAAGAACGCTCAGGCGATCGCGGCAGGACACAGTTTCGTGATTCTGATGAAACAAGCCTACCCGATTAACTTCCTCAATGCAATCAAACAATGCCAGGAAGTCTGCAATATCCATTGCGCGACAGCAAATCCAGTAGAAGTCATCATAGCGGAAACTCAACAGGGACGCGGAATCTTGGGTGTTGTAGACGGATTTTCCCCCAAAGGTGTAGAGAACGCTGAGGACATACAAGCACGACAAAAGTTTTTACGCCAAATTGGATATAAGCTTTGAAAAAGTCAAAAGTCAAAAGTTAAAAGTCAAAACTGAGGAGTCAGGAGTAAGTACAATCTGTTTCACGCACCACTCACTACGCACCACTCACCAATGCCAATCCCTGAAGTGTCATAATACCGCTTTGGTAAAGCTAGGTAAATTAGGTTTAATACAAGGGTCAGTTTGTGTCTGCTGCTTTCGAGTGGCGATCGCTGCTAGAAAAACGCTTCTGTGTAATACTTAAGCGAGGCAAAATATAATGATGCAAATATCTTATATGCATTATATTTAAACTGCAAAAATAATGAAGCAACAGCCCGAACACAACGAACTGTAAGGCACGCAGGAGTCTAAAGACTTATGCTATTGACTCGGTCAAACACAAAATCTTAGAAGAATATTACAGTAGTAGAAATTTTTGGCAATAGCATCGTTAATATCTTTACAATACAGCTTAAAGTTGGCGTGCGGCGTACCTGGAGGAATGTTAAGTTGAGTTACTTCCAAGAAGCTAAAGCATATTTCATAGCGAGTCATCAGAACCCGATCAACATATTTTTACATCATTTAACAGTCTTACTGGCGATATCGGCGGTTGTATTGCTGTTCTACGATTGGCGATGGACGCTAGTTTGTCTGGTACTGACACAAGTATTCGCGATCGGCGGACATGCATTTTTTGAGAAGAACAAACCTGCATTTGTCAAGTACCGCAGCGGAATTATGATTCCCGTTTCGATTTCTTGGTCGTTCGAGAATTTATTTGGCTTGCGTCAACTTTGGCGCTATTTCAATCAAGTCAGAAGCCAGAAGTCAGAAGTCAGAAGTAATTGATAGCTACTCACTCTTAAGACATTTGAGGAAAATTCATGTATCAAGGTTTACCAGTTATTGATGCAGATGCCCACAAGCTTGAAAATCCCTTAGTCATGCGGGATTATCTAGAGCCAAAGTATCGCGATCGCGTGGGGATGGTAATCGATAGTCTGGGCGATCAGCGGGCGCGGGTAGTCGATTTTAACCCCGCTACAGGCAAAAACGATCTAACGCGGATGTTTCCCCAGCCTCAAGGCATGGGGAAAGGTGGATTTCGTAACTTACACCCGACAACTACTTTGGGCGCAACATTCAACCGCCTGCGGATTGAAGATATGGATCGGGAAGGGGTAGACGTACACGTAATTTTCGGTACGTTCAACCTGACATTTTCTAGCATCTTAGATAAAGACTTAGCGATCGCCCTATGTCGGGCTTATAACGACTATATTGCCGAAGATTGTCGTCCATATGGCGATCGCCTCAAACCAATTGGTGTCATACCTCTACAAGATGTCGATGCGGCTGTCGCCGAAATGCGTCGCTGCGTCAACGAACTAGGAATGATTGGTGTCGGTGTCGCCCCAAATATGCCCATTCCCCACCCAAAAGCACCCCAGGCTTTCCCCGATATCCGCAGTTGTAAGCCAATTAGCCATCCTGACTTCAGACCAATTCTACAAGCAGCAGTAGATTTAGATATTGCACTGGGAATCCACGGTGGTCCAGGTTCTTACATGATGGGCGGAATTTCTGACTACATGGAAACTTTTGTCCTGACTCACATCTTCGTCCAACGCAACCAACAGCAGCACGCTTTGGCGCGGATGGTATTTGATGGGGCATTTGAACAGTTTCCCACCTTGCGGGTTGGCTTTTTAGAAGGCGGTTGTGGCTGGCTACCGGATCTCGCCCATTCTTTCCACGAACATTGGGAAAAACGCATCCGCGATTTCGATCCCAAAAATCCTTATCGTCCTTCGATGATGGATGTTACGAAATTGATGTTGCAAGAACGCAAAGGACGCGATCGCGCTAACATCATCAACATGACCAAGAATCTCTTCGATCTATTGTGGAATGCCGAACACGACCCCGCCAAGATCGATGATTCTAGCCTGTACGAGCATTATGACCTGCGCCATCGCGACCCGATGGAATATTTTGAACGGGGACAAATCTTTACTTCCTTTGAATCCGACGATCCCGCACCCGCCTACTTACCCGTAGCAATGGGTGAGATTGGCAAGCACCTAACTTGCTTCTCTGGAGACTACGGACACTGGGATGGTGTATTGGAAAACTGCGTCAAAGATGCAGCGGGAGTCGCTGATTACGATCGCGAACACTTAGCGTTATTGCTAGGAGGTAATGCCTTAGAGTTATATGGCGATCGTCTGCGTCGTTCTCTCCCTAGCTACCTGACAGAACAGACGGCTGCTAGCGTCAGCTAACCGATCCCCCCTACCCCTCTTAAAAAGGGGGGAATCTAAATCTCAGTTCCCCTACAGATGGCTGCTAGCGTCAGCTAACCGATCCCCCCCTACCCCCTTAAAAAGGGGGAGTTTAAATCTCAGTCCCCTTTGTTAAGGGGGATTTAGGGGAATTTAAATCTCAGTCCCCCTTTGTTAAGGGGGATTTAGGGGGATCTAAATCTCAGTCCCCCTTTATTAAGGGGGATTTAGGGGGATCTCAGATCGGTGCGGAGACTACCCCACCTTACATTTGCGTAATTTTTAGTATCGCTGGGTTCAACAAAGTAACACAGGCTGCTAAAGTGATCTCAACTAGAACCTGCCTGTAAATAAAATAAAACTAATTATTTGCAGTTTTACAACAGAACAACTTAAAGACAATCGGAACAATAATGCAACCATTTGATGTTGCAAGGGGTGGTGTTAAATGCGAGTTTTACTCCTATATCCTCTTTTTCCCAAATCATTTTGGTCTTTTGATAAAGCGATCGAACTAATTGGTCGTAAAGTGGCAATGCCTCCACTGGGACTAATTACAGTGGCAGCAATTTTGCCTCAAGAGTGGGAATTTCGCCTCGTAGACCGTAGCGTGAGATCTGAAACAAAAGCAGATTGGGAATGGGCAGATTTGGTCATCATCTCAGGGATGATCGTCCAGAAACCAGATATGCTGCATCTAATTAGAGAAGCAAAGCGACATGGAAAATTAGTCGCCGTTGGTGGTCCCTACGTCACCTCCGTACCGGAAGCAGCCAAGGCAGCTGGGGCAGACTTTTTAGTATTAGATGAGGGTGAAATTACCTTACCGATGCTAGTAGAAGCGTTGGCAAGAGGCGAGACTTCTGGTATTATCCGCTCTAACGGTGAAAAGCCCGATGTCACGACCACACCGGTTCCCAGATACGACTTGCTAGATTTAAGTGCCTACGCTGACATGTCAGTGCAATTTTCGCGAGGCTGTCCCTTCCAGTGCGAATTCTGCGACATTATCGTGTTGTACGGACGTAAACCACGTACTAAATCTCCGCAACAATTATTGGCAGAATTGCAAACTCTGTACGATTTAGGCTGGCGGCGATCGATTTTTATGGTGGATGACAATTTCATCGGCAACAAACGCAACGTCAAACTGTTATTAAAAGAACTCGGTCCTTGGATGGCAGAAAAAGGATATCCTTTTAGCTTTTCTACCGAAGCATCGGTAGATTTAGCCCAAGACGAAGAACTTTTAGATTTGATGATTGCGGCTAACTTTAACGCCGTATTTCTAGGAATTGAAACGCCAGATACTGATAGCTTAGAACTAACACAGAAATTCCAAAACACTCGTAACTCCCTGATTGAATCAGTACAAAAAATCAATCGGGTGGGGCTGAGAGTCATGGCTGGTTTTATTATGGGCTTTGATGGCGAAAAACCTGGAGCAGGCGATCGCATTATCGATTTTGTGGAAGCAACTGCAATTCCTCAAGCTTTATTCAGTATGCTGCAAGCCTTGCCAAATACTGCTTTGTGGCATCGCCTTCAAAAAGAAGGACGTTTACTCGAAGGTAGGGGAGTAGCAAATATTCACCAAACAACCCTGATCAATTTTATTCCTACCCGTCCTGTAGAAGACATTGCCCAAGAGTATGTTAGATGTTTCTGGGAACTGTACGAACCCAGTCGCTACTTAGCTAGAGTTTACCGCCACTTCCGGCTCATGAAACCGAAATCTCTGAAGAAAAAGCTGCGGATGCCAGGTTTGATTGAAATACGCGCCATCTTAACTATCTGTTGGCGACAGGGAATTAAGCGAAATACGCGCTGGCAATTTTGGCGGCAATTATTTTCGATGTTGCGGCATAATCCTAGCGTGTTTGAATCATATATCATCAACTGCGCCCACTTGGAACACTTCGTCGATTATCGCCAAATCGTCCGCGATCAAATTGAGTCACAACTAGCAGAACTCGCAGCCTTAGAAGCTACCATGCAACCGCAGCAAGTCGCTTAGAAAAGTCAAGAGTTAAAAGTCAAAAGTCAAAACTGAGGAGTCGGGGAAGAAAGAGACAAGGAAGACAAGGGGGACAAGGGAGAAAACTACCAATTACCCATTACCCATTACCTACTCTCACTGGTCACTGGTCACTGATAATCTACCTGTAGGCTAGAAGCAATTTTTGGTGAAATCCGCTACTGTGTGGCTAGTTTCATCAATTTTGGCTAAAAAGCGTCATGGTTCCCATCCGCGATAACGTCCCGACGAAGATCGTTCCCTACGTCACTTATGGACTGGTTGCAGCTAATATTCTCGCCTTTATTTACGAGGCAGATTTGCCACCGCAACAATTAGATGGTTTTTTTCATCTATTTGCTGTCGTTCCTAGAGAGTTAACAGCTAGTTTTGCCGGAATTACTGTAAATCAACCCGTACCAGAGTGGATTACCCTCATCACCTCCCAATTCCTCCACGGAGGATTGTTGCATTTGGGAGGCAATATGTTGTTTCTCTGGATTTTTGGCAACAACGTTGAGGATCGTTTAGGACACGTCAAATATCTAATTTTTTATCTTGCCTGCGGCGTATTGGCAGCACTGGCACAATGGTTCTTTTCTCAATCTTCTGGTATTCCTTCCTTGGGTGCAAGTGGGGCGATCGCCGGAGTGATGGGTGCGTACATTCTCCGCTATCCCACAGCTGAAGTTCTGACTTTAATCCCACTGGGATTTTTCTTTCCCGCCGTCCGCATTCCTGCGTTTTATTTCCTGGGATTCTGGTTTTTGCAACAAGCTGCTTACGGTGTTGCCAGTTTAGAAGCTCGAACTAATATTGGCATGGAAAGCGGCGGTATTGCTTATTGGGCGCACGCAGGCGGTTTTCTGTTTGGTGCTGTTCTCGGCTTCCTGTTTGGAATGCTAAAAACGGAACCGCAAGACCAATATTCACAATACAGTTGACAGTTATTAGTGACTAGTGGCTGGTGACTAGAATTGAATCTGGTTCCACTAGTCATCAGTCACCAACCACTCATCAATGACAAATTCAGAATATTGGGAAAACCGCTACCAAGTAGGAACGGCACGCTGGGATATTGGACAAGCCGCACCACCATTTGTCAGTTTATTAAATTCTCCTCAAGCCCCAAAACCTGGTAAAGTTGCAGTTTTGGGTTGCGGTCGCGGTTATGATGCCTTACTATTTGCACAGTATGGATTTGATGTCATTGGAATTGACTTTGCTCCTAGTGCAATCGCCTCAGCAACGGAATTAGCTCAAGCAACGGGTAGTTCGGCAAAATTCTTAGAGCGCGATATCTTTGAATTATCAGCAGAGTTTCCCCATTATTTTGACTATGTATTAGAACATACTTGCTTCTGCGCGATCGCCCCATCTCAGCGCCTAGCCTATGTCAAATTAGTCCGAGAAATATTACAACCTCAAGGACGACTCATCGGTTTATTCTTCACCCATTCTCGCTCAGGTGGACCACCCTTCGGCAGCACTCCAACCGAGATCCGCAACCACTTTACTCCAGACTTTGAAATTCTCTCTCTCGAACCCGTCACAAATTCAGTTCCCGAACGCCAAGGAGAAGAACATTTAGGAGTGTTTCAGGTAACAGTGACTAGTGACTAGTGGCTGGTGTCTAGAAAAGAGTCTAGCCACTGGTTCCACTAGCTACTAGCTACTCACAAATGACGAATGACAAATGACAAATGACAAAATAGGCATTTTCGGCGGTACTTTCGATCCGGTGCATTGGGGACACTTGTTGGTTGCTGAGAGTGCTTGCAGTCAAGTTGGATTAGAACAGGTGATTTGGGTAGTCAATTCTCGCCCACACTACAAGCAATCGACACCATTTCAGCATCGGTGGGAAATGGTACGACAGGCGATCGCAGATCGTCGTGATTGGGAAATCGCACCCCCATCGGATACTTTTATGAAAACCACCTATGCCAGCCAAACTTTGCAGGCACTGCAAGCAAATTACCCTGATAGTCGTTGGCACTGGATTTTAGGGTTAGACACGTTTCTCACCTTACCCCGTTGGTATCATCGCCAGGAAATTGCCCCTGCTTGCGAGTGGTTAGTCGCTCCGCGTCCATTATATGAGTCAGAAAGTCCCCCAATTCAGGTATTATGCGATCGGGTAGCACAACAGTTAGCCACTGAATCAACATACATTCGCTGGCAAATTATCGATCTACCTTTAGTAGGAATTTCGGCAAGCTTAGTCAGGCAATACTGCCGCGATCGCCGTTCGATTCGCTACTTTGTCCCTGAAGCAGTGAGAATCTATATTGGCGATCGGCAGTTATATACATAACGATCCCAATGATTTGTGTGCTTTTTCTGTCAATGTCACTGAAGCTAGTTTAGAATAGAGCGCCCTTTGCGATATGATCGATTGTCAATAATAGGTATTTAATTCACTACACCAGAGGGCAAGACGCTGTGATTAGAGTTGCAATCAATGGTTTTGGGCGGATCGGACGTAACTTCATGCGTTGCTGGCTTCTGAGAGACAGCAGCGATATCGAAATAGTCGCGATCAACGATACTTCCGATCCGAAGACCAACGCTCATCTGCTGAAGTATGACACCATGTTGGGGACTTTAAAAGGCATCGACATCAGCGCAGATGAAAATTCGATTATCGTCAAGGGTAAGACGGTTAAATGCACCTCCGATCGCAATCCAGAGAACTTGCCTTGGAAAGACTGGGATATCGATCTCATTATCGAATCGACAGGTGTATTCACCAGTCGGGAAGGGGCAACCAAACACTTGAACGCTGGTGCAAAGAAGGTGCTGATCACGGCTCCAGGTAAAAATGATGATGGTACGTTTGTCTATGGCGTAAACCATCACGAATACGCGCATGAAACGCACACAATCATAAGTAATGCTAGCTGTACCACGAACTGCTTAGCGCCCATCGTCAAAGTGCTGCACGAAAAATTCGGCATCATCAAAGGCACGATGACCACCACCCACAGCTACACTGGGGATCAAAGATTACTCGATGCCAGCCACCGCGATGTCAGACGGGCAAGAGCCGCGGCTATGAACATCGTTCCTACATCTACTGGTGCTGCTAAAGCAGTGGCTTTGGTACTACCAGACTTGAAAGGTAAGCTGAACGGTGTTGCTTTGCGCGTTCCTACTCCTAACGTCTCAATGGTAGACTTGGTTGCTCAGGTTGAAAAGCCAACCTTTGCTGAAGAAGTCAATTCCACGTTGAAGGAAGCTGCTGAAGGCTCCCTCAAGGGTATTCTAGAATATAGCGATCTACCGCTAGTATCCTCGGATTACCAAGGTCACGATGCTTCTTCCATCGTTGATGCTAGCTTGACGCTTGTTATGGGCAACGACCTAGTTAAAGTCATGGCTTGGTATGACAACGAATGGGGCTACAGCCAACGGGTGTTAGATCTAGCTGAGTTAGTTGCTAGAGATTGGAAATAGGAATTTGTCATTAGTCATTGGTCATTAGTTAAAAGCAAATGACAGATGACAATTGACCAATGACGATTAAAAATGTTGAAACCCCCGATCGCGGCTGAGAATCCGGTCGGGGTTTTTGTTAGTGCGATCGCATAGTATTATTTCCAATTCTGCGGTGATTTCGCCAATAATTGCCGCTCCTTCACCCAAATGTTCGATCAGGGCTTCAGCTGGTTGTTGAGGTAGACACAGAACTAACTCAAAATCTTCGCCGCCATACAAAGCCCATTCTACAGCCTGTTCTGCGGTAACTAAATCAGACAAAGCTGGAGGAATCGGAATTCGATCGCGATCGATCCTCGCACCAACACCGCTCATTTGGCAAATTTGGACGATCGCATCGGCTAAACCATCGCTGCTGTCCATGCCAGAAATGGGGAATTCGGAATTCGGAATTCGGAATTCGGAATTAAATGCTCTCTTTGCCTTCCCTACATCTCCTGCTAAAATTTCTTGCAAAATAGGTAAGACATCTAAGCGGGGTTTGGGGCGTTGGTGCGCCTGGATGAGAAAGGCGCGATCGCGATCGCTCAGATTTTGCCCGATTTCTGGATGTATGAGCAATTCTAAACCAGCACGAGAAGCACCATGAAAGCCTGTGATGGCGATCGCATCTCCAACTTGCGCTGTATTGCGATAAATCGTCTGGTTTGGCTCCACTTCGCCAAAAGCTGTAATCGAAACTGTAATAACTGGAGAACGACAGACATCTCCCCCTACAATCGGAGTTTGATGTAGTTTCAAACATTCATCCATGCCTTTGTAGAGGCGTTCTACCCACTCAACAGGAACCTCACCAGGTAATCCCAAGGCGACAGTAATTCCGAGCGGTCTAGCCCCCATTGCAGCTAAGTCAGAAAGGTTAGCCGCAGTCGATCGCCACCCCACATCTTCTGGACTAGTGGTAGCATCGCTAAAATGTACCCCATCCACTAGCATATCTGTGGTTACCACCAGAGATTGTTCTGGCGATGATGATATTACAGCTGCATCGTCACCGATAATTTCTGCCGGACAAAAACGCTGTAACCGCTCTAATAAACCTTGTTCGCCAATATCTTTAACTTTCACAAGAAGTCGGGAGTAGAGAGCAGGGAGCAGGGAGCAGAGAAGAAAAGGCGTTTTGTGGTAGCTTTAATCACAATCCAAATATACTTTTTCCCATTCTTGCTCGGATAATGGTTGTACGGCGAAGTCAACATGAAAACAATTTTTGGCAGATGCAACTAAAGCATTTATAACTAATTGAATTAAATCTTCCCCTCGTCGCAGAGGTAACTTTATCGCAGCAAACGCCTCTGTGCCAAACACTTGAGCAAACAAATCCTCATCTGGTTCCAGCCGCATCGAACCATGTTGAAGGATAACACCACCCCGCCTTAGTTGAGCGCTACCAATTAATTTTGTCCCATCCTCCAAGACGAGATCCGCTCCCGTTGCCGTACCAAAGCAGTTAGGGTTGTGAATGTACCCTCGTCCAGCCGTACCATAGTGTAGCTGGATGCCGAGCGATCGCCACCCCTGAATCAGAAATTCACAAATTTGTTGGTATGCCTGAGTGCGACTTCCAGATAATCCTGACATCACCACGGCATAGGTTAAATCGCCTTGATGTAAAACTGCTCTACCTCCCGTTGGACGGCGTACCAAATCGAGCGCCCTACCATTCCAAATTAAATTTTGCCAGCGATCGGGATACTGATGTTGATGGTAGCCAAGAGAAATTGCTGGCGGCGACCAAGTGTAAAACCTCAATGTAGCAGGCATTAGACCTAATTGATGCTGCTCTACTAAATAGCGATCGATCGCCATTTGGACTGTTCCTGGCGCTTCTAGGTGAGGAATTAACCGCCAAATGCGGGAGTCGGGAGTTGTAGGGGCGGGTTTAGTAAAAGCTTCATGGCTCACGTCAATTAATCTTCGGTCAAAGCCCGCCCGTACAGGGGAGCCGGGGGAAAGGGGGACAAGGGGGACAAGGGGGAACTCGCTCTTCCCCACGACCGAAGGGAGTGGGGATTAGGGGGCGAAGGGGGACAAGGGGGAAGGCGGAATTAACTACCAACTACCAACTACCAACTAACAACTACCACTAATTAGCAAATTCTTGTTGTAGAGCCTCGTCATTATCATCGGCGATCGTAGCTACGACTGTAATCAGGCGGGATACCTCGCCAGCAGAAAGTTCTGCTACAGTGCGGGTAGACAAAACCACAATTTGCTCGTCAAAGATACCGAAACTGGCTTCAAAGGTATCAGACCAGTTCATTTCTAGTAACCGTCGCATTAAACCAGCATCGTTTTTGGTGGGTAATTTTAATACCGCAGACCAAACTTTGAACGTGTCTTCATCGGTTTGTCCGGTTAGTTGCACGAAGACTTCAACGCTACCATACTTAAACTTCCATAAATAGCTATTCTGAGTATGACTGACCATTGCACTTTCATCTTGCTGCAAGCTTGCAATGACAGTTTCGATCACCTCTACATGGTTAATGCCAGTACCTTCAACTAACTCTTCGAGGATTTCTTCGCTAGACATAGAGTCACTTACTACCGTTGCCGGATCTGGTCGATCGCTCGTCATAGAAATGCCTTCTAACAGCTATGAGGTCTTCTAGACCCAATTTATCGCTTTTAGGTATAGCAATTGCCTGTCTTTAGCAATAAATCTTAACTTTCTCCCGTCATTCAAAGGCGGTGGCATCGTCACCGCCTTCGATCGCAATTTTTCCACTCGCAGTTGCTACACTGGCTTACATGCTACCAATACCTTACTCATGTATTGGACTTCAGCAGTGACATTCTCAAAACCTGCCTTTTCCAGACGCTCTACTAAGTCATCTGTCATGTAATGTCTGTAGTAGGGCTCGTGGAAGGTTTCGTAGAAGCCTGTCATGGCTGGCTCCATTTCTGGAGAATCGCTCATCTGAATCGAGTCGCAGATGATAAACCTACCACCTGGCTTGGTGACTCGGAAAGCTTCTTCGATAACTCGCTGCCGTGCGACTGCTGGCAGTTCGTGGAATAAGAATACGCTGGTTGTAGCGTGGAAGTAGTTATCCATGTATGGCAATTCTTCGGCATTAGCTTGCAGCAATTGCGGTAGTTCCCCAGGAATTTGAGACAACATTTGATTGGCTTTGCGCAAATAGGCTGGGGATAAATCCGTACCGAACAACGCCGCTTTGGGTAAAGCAGCGCGAATCATTTTTAGAGTGCGACCAGTACCGCAAGCAATATCGAGAATCTTAATTTGGCTAGCGGGTACATCGTCAAAAGCACTCAATCCTTGCTTCAAGGATGCAAGAATCCGCCGCCGCATGGCATCAGCCGAGCCACCAAATAGAATCTCTACTTGTAAATCGTAGAGATTGGCTGACAGGTCGCTCAAATAACCACCCGTTTGATGATGGAAATTTTGCAGGTAGTAGCTGGGATAGCCGGCAATATCTAAATTCGAGTCAAAATCTTGGTAGTTTTTTTGTTTGGCTCTTTCCCAAATTTGCGGCAAATCGAACCATACAGCCGGATAGTAGAGGAAGAACTCATCCCAAGGATTATCGAACAGGATATTGTGGGGATAGACTCCTGCCTCGGCATCTTGCCAGTCTACTTCTAACAGTCGTTCGTAACGCTGGTTGATTTTCTGTAGCAAATCGAGCGGTAAGGGTTTAGACTTGCGATCGCTCGGCGAAACTAGGCTCATTACCCGCGTGCTGAGTATCTTGTGAGCGAGTCCGAAGTAATTTTTGCTCTGCTGAAAAGTTTGATATGTCAGTTTTGTTAAAGTGTCAGCCATAGGTAGTTGCTGGAATCAGTTTTGAGTCGGTCTTTACCTAATCTTTAATTTATTGTAAATAAGTGTTACGAAAAATTCCTAAATCTTTCGATAGGTCTGGAGATTTTTGGTGAAAAATTTTTGGACAAGGGAGACAATGTAGGGGCGGGTTCACCAGCAATCTCTGAGATCCAACCAAATATCCCTGCAAACCCGCCCTAACATGTTTACCGCATGAAAAAAGCCACCTGCAATTTGGTGGCTGAAAACTCATTTAGCGATGTAGAGGCGTTACATGTAACGTTCTAGCAATCGTAGTAGAGGGCAAATTCATAAGGATGGGGGCGTAACCGCATCGGGTTAACTTCGTTGTCAAGCTTGTAAGCAATCCAAGTTTGAAGGAAATCTTCCGTGAATACTCCAGTTGACGTTAAGAATTCATGGTCTTTTTCCAATGCTTCTAGAGCGTCTTCTAACGAGCCTGGAGTCGAAGGAATTTTGCTTAACTCTTCTGGCGACAAGTCGTAGATATCCACGTCTAAGGGTTCGCCAGGGTCGATCTGATTCTTAATTCCGTCTAGTCCAGCGCAAAGCATAGCAGCAAAGGCTAGATAAGGGTTAGCCGTTGCATCTGGACAACGAAACTCTAACCGCTTAGCTTTGGGATTGGGTCCAGATAGCGGAATGCGGATGGAAGCAGAGCGGTTACCTTGAGAATAGGCAAGGTTTACAGGCGCTTCAAACCCAGGGACTAAACGCTTGTAAGAGTTAGTCGTGGGATTGGTTAAAGCTAAAAGTGCAGGAGCGTGCTTGAGGATACCACCAATGTAATGCAGCCCCATTTCGCTCAAGCCAGCATACTTATCACCTGCAAACAAAGGCTGCCCATCTTTCCAAATTGATTGGTGGGTGTGCATCCCCGAGCCATTGTCATTAAACACTGGCTTTGGCATAAAGGTGATAGTTTTGCCATACTTTCTGGCAACATTTTTGATGACGTACTTATAAATCATCAAATTGTCAGCCGACCTAATCATGGTATCGAAGCGAATACCAAGTTCGCACTGTCCGCCTGAAGCAACTTCGTGGTGATGCTTTTCGATTGGCACGCCACACTTAGCCATCGTCAGCAACATCTCAGTCCGCATATCCTGAGATGTATCTGTTGGCGCAACTGGGAAATATCCCTCTTTGTAGCGGGGTTTGTAGCCCAGGTTGCCACCCTCTTCTTTTCTACCTGTATTCCAACGCCCTTCAATGGAATCTACGTGGTAGTACCCTTCGTGCTGATTTTGGTCGAAGCGGACATCATCAAAAATGAAAAATTCGGCTTCTGGACCAAAAAAGGCTGTGTCACCGATGCCTGTGGAGATTAGGTAGTCTAGGGCTTTTTGAGCAATAGAGCGAGGATCGCGGGCGTAAGGCTCTCCTGTACGAGGTTCAATAATGCTACAGATTAGGCTTAGAGTCGGTTCTGCCATAAATGGATCGATCCAAGCGGTTTTTGGATCGGGAACCATTGCCATATCTGATTCATTAATGGCTTTCCAACCGCGAATACTAGAACCATCGAAGGCTACGCCGTCGGTGAAGCTACTTTCTTCAATTTGGTTTTGGTATACCGTCAAATGCTGCCAAATTCCAGGCGTGTCAATGAATTTTAGATCGATGACTTGAATGTTCTGATCTTGAATCATCTTCAAGACTTCTTGTGCGGTTTCGGGCATGGTGACTCCTTAATCTGCCAATGACTGAATGGAACTATTGCACTCTCAGCTTGCTGCCACGATGTGGTTTGCTGGAAGCCAGATCTTGCCACATTTGAATCATCCTAGAAAGAGAGTGAAGGCAATTTTGTAGTTTAAATGACAAAACGTCTGCCTGGAGGCTTATATTAGTTATTCCTTAACAAGCTGTATTAATTGGGACGCATGGATGGTTTCTCATCGGGGTCAAATTTAGCTTAAAATCCTTAAAGAGCAATGGTTTGCTTGTAGGCTTTCAGGCTTGAGGTGGCACGGTCAGTTGTTAACAAGTGCAATTCCTTAGCTCAACAATATCAAACCACAGATAGGAAAAATTCGGAGAGCAATCAAATGCGGGATGCAATAACAAGCTTAATTGGGACTTACGACGTGGCAGGACGGTACTTCGATCGCACTGCCTTAGAACGGCTCAAGTCCTACTTTGACACCGGAACGGCACGGGTTCAAGCAGCTGCAACAGTTAACTCAAATGCTGCATCAATTGTCAAGCAGGCTGGTTCGCAATTATTTGCCGAACAACCAGAATTGATTCGTCCTGGTGGTAATGCCTATACAACGCGGCGCTATGCTGCTTGTTTGAGAGATATGGATTATTACCTCCGTTATGCGACTTACGCGCTGGTAGCTGGCAATATGGATGTGCTAGACGAGCGCGTGCTACAAGGCTTGCGGGAGACTTATAATTCTCTGGGTGTACCAATTGGTCCTACCGTGCGCGGTATCCAAATGATGAAGGATATTGTGAAGGCACAAGCAGTAGCAGCTGGCGTAGAAAATACAGCTTTTATCGATGAACCGTTCGATCACATGACTCGCGAATTGAGCGAACGGGATATTTAATTGGTAGTTGGTAGTTGGTGGTTGGTAATTGGTGGTTGGGCGATCGCGTTCTGTTTAAATTATGAAGGCGATCGCTTTTTTACTGGCTAATTCAGATTTTGGCAAGAATTGTTTGAGCAGCTGCTTCATCGATAATTAACCCTGTAATTAGCTTGCCGCTTAAAGCAGCTAAAATGGCTTCTACCTTTTTTACGCCACCTGCTACACCAATAACGAGCCGCTGCGCGGGTTGTTCGAGCGGTACGCTGGCGACACGGCTATTCGTTCCCTGTTGCAGCAAAACTCCGTGGCGATCGTACGCCCAGCCTGCAATCTCCCCCACTGCACCCAGTTCGACTAATTCAGCTACCTCGTCATCGTTAATAAAGCCATTTTGATGTAATGGGGCATTCCAATCAATCTGACCGATACCGACAAATGTTGCCTTGGCTTGCTCGGCAAGGGTTTTGACGGCGATGAACGATCGCTGCGTCTGCAACAGTTCCCGTTCTTCAACACTAGTCGCTACAACCGGAGTCGGTACGGGATACGCTTGCGAACCAACCCGCTCTGATAAATGCATCACGACTTCATGATGACCTGCCCGCCCGTAATGAGACATATTACCAATAGTAGAAACAATTTTATGCTGCGGTCGCTCCATTGACGGGATCTGCTCCACCATCGATCGCAATGTTCGCCCTGAAGTAAATGCCAATACTGTAGGCGTTTTTGCAATAAGATACGTTTCTAAACAGCTAGCAGCACGCACGCCAATACCGTTGAATGTGTCGCCACTTCCCGCGTCACTCGGTACGACTTCACAAAGCGATAAATCGAATTTGTCGCGTAGCGCTTCAGCTAGAGCAATGCATTCACTCAAGGGATGATCGAGCCGAAATTTGATCAGCTTTTCACTCACAGCCAGCGCAATTAGGCGTTGTGCCGCTTGCCGAGACACGCTGAGCTTTGCTGCAATTTCTTCTTGCGTATTTCCGGCTATGTAATAGAGCCATGCAGCATGAGCTGCCAGATCTAACTTGCGATCGCGTCGCTCCGAACCAGTTTCTCCCATATCCTACCTTCAGGATTTGTATATCTCTCAAAAGGAAGATTGAATCTTCGAGCATATGCTCAAAGCAAGGCATTTTGCTCAGTTCTTTACAAATTATTAAAAGTGGTAATGGGGAATTGGTAATTGGTAGTGGGTCATTGATAGTCACCTCCTTGTCCCCCTTGTCCCCCTTGTCCCCCTTGTCCCCCTTGTCCCCCTTGTCCCCTTGTCCCCCTTGTCCCCCTTGTCCCCCTTGTCCCCCTTGTCCCCTTGTCCCCCTTGTCCCCCTTGTCCCCCTTGTCTCCCTTGTCCCCCTTGTCCCCCTTGTCCCCCTTGTCCCCCTACTGTCCACCCGTAATCTCCAAGTTAAACCCAGTAATATAGCTGGCTTCTTCACTCATGAGAAACGCTACACCGTTAGCAACTTCTTCTAAGCTTCCCAAACGGCGCATTGGGACTGAATCGATCATCTGCTGCTCGACGACTTTGGGATTGGAATCAAAGTATTGAGATCCTACAGATGCCTGTAATTCTGTCTGTCGCGTCCACATCATGCCAGGACCGATTAACGCTGGAGAGAGTGCATTGACTCTAATACCATAAGGAGCGAGATCCTTTGCTGCTGTCTGAGTCATGCCGACAACCGCAAACTTAGAAGCAGCGTAAGCCACCATGTTCGGTGGACCTACTACCCCCGCATAACTTGCCGTATTGACAATTGCCCCGCCGCCAGATTCGCGCATATGTTGTGCGGCAGCCTTGAGAACGTGAAAAACACCGACAACATTGATGTCAATGACTTTTTGAAAGTCATCTTCTGGGTACTCGTCAGTCTTGGCAAACAAACCTTGATAGCCTGCATTATTAAAAACATAGTCGATCCGTCCCAATTGCTCTACAGCCCCAGCAAAAGCTTTGGCGACATCTTCAGAGGTTGTGACATCACAGCCAAATGTGGCGACTGGAACGTTGTACTCTGCTAGTTCTCGCGCTACATCTACCATTTTGGTTTCGTTTAAATCCCAGAGTGCCACACCTGCACCATTAGCAGCAAAACGATGTGCGGTCGCTTTGCCAATGTCTCCTGCACCGCCTGTAATCAGGATGGTCTTACCCGCAAAGTCATAGGTGGCTCTTGCTGTCATTGGTTCTACCTATTGTTGAAGAATTATTGCAAATACTCATTGACTTCTCATTTTTTAAATCGAGCCGAGTACGATCTCTATTATTGAGCTTTTGCCCAAGTCTAGAGCATAAAATCAAAATTTCATTTAATTTTTTAACATCAAAGGAGTTATGCGGTGCGTATCCCTCGCTTCGCTAAAGTACTGGTTGCATTCCTGACTGGGTTGATGCTGGTGCAACTGCTACACGCTTGTTCGTCTTCATCAGCCGCCGAGAAAACTAGACTGACGATCGCCACCGTTAACAACGGCGACATGGTTGTCATGCAGGGGCTTTCTCGCCAGTTTGAACAAGAAAACCCCAATATCGAACTCAGGTGGGTGGTGCTGGAAGAAAACGTGTTGCGCCAACGCACGACTACGGATGTTGCCAGCCAGGGAGGACAATTTGATGTCTTGACAATCGGTTCTTATGAAACCCCAATATGGGCGAGACGAGGTTGGCTAACACCATTGAACAACCTACCTGCTAGCTATGACGTAAACGATCTGCTAAAACCCATCAGAGAAGGACTTTCCAACGACGGCACGCTCTACGCGCTGCCGTTCTATGGAGAAAGTTCAATGCTGTACTACCGCAAAGATTTGTTTGCCAAAGCAGGAATTAGCGTTCCCGAACAACCAACATACGCTCAGATCGCACAGTGGGCGAGTAAAGTTCACGATCCGGCAAACGGGGTATATGGCGTTTGTCTGCGAGGAAAACCTGGCTGGGGCGAAAACATGGCATTTCTGTCTACCTTGGTCAACACCTCCGGCGGGCGCTGGTTTGACATGAAGTGGCAACCTCAGCTCGATACTCCAGCCTGGAAAGAGGCAGTAGGATTTTACGTCCAACTGCTACAAAAATATGGACCCCCAGGAGCCAGTTCTAATGGATTCAACGAGAATCTCGCGTTGTTCTCGACGGGTAAATGCGGCATGTGGGTAGATGCAACCGTTGCAGCGGGACTGTTATCTAATCCGAAAGAATCCCAAGTCGCCGATCGCGTTGGCTTTGCCCGTGCGCCAATTGAAGAGTATCCTAATGGATCGAACTGGCTATGGGCTTGGGCGTTAGCAATTCCTCAAACCTCAAAATCTCCCGCAGAGGCGCAAAAGTTCATCGCCTGGGCAACATCCAAGGAATACATCCAATTGGTTGCGAACAAAAATGGCTGGGTTGCCGTTCCACCAGGGACGAGGACTTCCACCTACAACAATCCCAATTATCAAAAAGCCGCACCGTTTGCTCAGATTGTCTTGAACTCAATCCAATCTGCCGATATTACCCATCCCGCCGCCGAACCAACTCCTTATAAGGGAGTTCAATATGTAGACATTCCAGAATTTCAAGCGATCGGCGCTTCTGTTGGGCAGACCATCGCCGCCGCACTGACCAACAACATTTCGGTAGATCGAGCATTGCAACAATCGCAGAGTGCAACCGAACGGTTTATGAAACACACCGGATATATTGACCAGTGAGTCGTAGGGACGGGTTTCCAAACCCGCCCCTACGACTCCCGACTCCTGTACGGGCGGGTTTCCCAAATAGACTCTGATGCTAACTACAGATTTCGGGTGAACCCGCCCCTACAATTTTTGACTTTTGTACGGGCGGGTTTACCGATCGTATTTGATTCTGACCAGTATTTCGGGTGAACCCGCCCCTACAATTTTTGACTTTTGACTTTTAACTTTTGACTTACTTATGTCTTCCTCATTAGCTGTAAAGCCTCAACAGGCAACGCCACCACCTGCCAAACGTTCTAGGCGACAGACATCGACCTTACCTTTAGTTGCGCCTTCGGTCATTGTGCTGCTGCTGTGGATGATTGTGCCTCTGGCGATGACCTTATGGTTTTCCTTTCAGCGATACAACCTGCTGAATCCAGATGCCCGCCGATTCATCGGAATTGAAAATTTCACCTTCATCCTCACCGATCCGGCATTGTGGACGGCGATCGCCACCACTTTAATTCTGGTCGCCTCGGTGTTAGCAATTACGATCGCGCTAGGCACGTTACTCGCGGTCTTATTTGACCAAGACTTTCCCGGTCGCGGGATTGCGCGGGTACTGGCGATCTCGCCATTCTTCGTCATGCCTACAGTCAGCGCCTTGATCTGGAAGAATATGTTGATGCATCCAGTCAACGGACTGTTTGCTCAAATCACAAGAGGATTGGGCTTAGGGGCGATCGATTGGTTTGCCGATTTTCCCTTGCTGGCGATTATCATCATTGTTTCGTGGGAGTGGCTGCCCTTTGCACTGCTAATTTTACTCACAGCCATTCAATCTTTAGACCGCGAACAACTAGAGGCGGCGCGGATGGATGGGGCAAATGCGATCGCCTTATTTCGTTTCGTTATGCTACCGCATTTGAGTCGCGCTATTGCTGTAGTCGCTGCGATCGAGACGATTTTCTTCCTGACGATCTTTGCCGAAATCTTCGTGACTACTGGTGGTGGACCCGGACTGGCAACTACTAACCTTGCCTATTATATTTTCCTCAAAGCCTTACTAGAATTTGATGTCGGTGGTGCTTCAGCGGGTGGATTAATTGCCGTCCTCCTTGCCAACATTGTCGCAATCTTTTTGATGCGTAGCGTTGCTCGTAATCTGGATACATAATCATGGCACGTAAAAATTCTCGCCTCTGGCTCTGGACAATTCTAGGATGGCTAGCTGCTGCCATCTTGTTTTTCCCGATCTTCTGGATGTTTATTACCAGCTTCAAAACTGAAGTAGCAGCAGTTTCAACTCCACCGCAATTGTTTTTCCAGCCTACATTGGAAAACTATGTTGCCATCCAAGATCGGGCAGATTATTTCAACTATGCGTTTAACAGCATAGCCGTCTCACTCGGTTCGACAATACTCGCGCTACTGCTTGCCGTACCTGCTGCCTATGCAATGGCATTCTTCCCTACTAAGCGCACCAAAGGAACCTTACTGTGGATGCTATCTACCAAAATGCTGCCACCCGTAGGCGTATTAGTGCCGATCTACATTCTGTGTCGCAACTTGGGATTGCTAGATACCCGCATCGGTTTGATTATCATTTATACCCTGATTAACTTGCCGATCGTTGTCTGGATGATCTACAGCTTCTTCAAAGAAGTTCCCAAAGATATTCTCGAAGCCGATCGCATGGATGGGGCAAACACGCGCCAAGAACTGCTCCATGTCTTGCTACCCCTAGCATTACCTGGAATTGCCTCCACCGCGCTGCTTTCAATTATTTTGTCATGGAACGAAGCCTTCTGGAGCTTAAACCTGACGACAGCAGATGCAGCCCCACTCACAGCATTTATTGCCTCATTTTCCAGCCCCCAAGGGCTATTCTGGGCAAAACTCTCCGCCGCATCAACACTGGCGATCGCCCCCATCCTGATCTTCGGTTGGCTCAGTCAACGGCAACTGGTACGGGGGTTGACGTTTGGAGCAGTGAAGTAGGGGACAAGGGGGAACTCGCTCTTCCCCGCGACCGAAGGGAGTGGGGATTAGGGGGCGAAGGGGGACAAGGGGGACAAGGGAGCAATTCAAAATTCACGCATTCAAAATTTCCTACACCCCACACCCCACAACGCCAGTTGCTACAACGGGGGAACCCCCCGCACCGCACTGGCTCCCCCACACCCTATTTACTGCTGGTTCTACTAGCCACCAGCCACTAGCCACTCATAACAATCACCAATTCCCAAAATTATGTCAACAGTTACTTTAAGAAATATCCATAAACGGTATGCCGATACTGAGGTGATTAAAGGTATCGATCTTGATATCGGCGATCGCGAATTTGTTGTCTTTGTCGGTCCTTCTGGTTGTGGCAAATCAACTTTGTTACGGGCGATCGCTGGACTGGAGGAAATCACATCTGGCGATTTACTCATTGATGGCGTGAGAGTAAATGACGTACCACCAGATAAACGCGGGTTGGCAATGGTGTTTCAAACCTATGCCTTGTATCCCCACATGACGGTAGCAGAGAATATGGCGTTTAGTCTGCGCCTAGCGGGTGTTCCTAAGGCTCAGCGTCTTGAAAGAGCGAAAGAAGTTGCCCGTATCCTTCAATTAGAACCGCTATTAAATCGGAAGCCTAGAGAACTATCGGGAGGACAACGCCAACGGGTAGCGATCGGTCGGGCTTTGGTGCGCAAACCTAAAGTCTTTTTGTTCGACGAGCCGCTGTCCAACTTGGATGCAGCCTTGCGCGTACAGATGCGGATCGAACTTGCTAGCCTTCATGATACTTTGCAAGCCACGATGATATACGTGACGCACGATCAAGTGGAGGCGATGACACTAGCTGACAAAATTGTGGTGTTGCAGGGTGGTATTGTCGAGCAAGTCGGATCGCCTTTGGAACTGTACCACCATCCCCGCAATTTATTCGTGGCTGGGTTTATCGGTTCGCCTAAAATGAATTTTCTCTCAGTGACGGTGACATCTGTAAATAATTCTGGGACAACAGTTGCACTGCCTGGTGAGGCAACAGTAACAATTCCCGTCCAGCCTGGATTGTCGGTAGGAGATAGAGCCACGCTGGGAATTCGTCCCGAACACTTGCGACTCGATCGCCATAACGCCACGCTCAATGGCGAAGTACTTGTTGTAGAACGGTTGGGTGGAGAAACTTTTCTCTACGTCAAGATTGCGGGTGGCGACACGTTAATTGTGCAAACAGACGGAGATAATCCCAGCCGGATGCACGATCTCGCACCGCTCCAGATTAACGGCGATCTCTGTCATTTATTTAACCAGCAAGGTGAAGCTATTCCTAAAGTTCGTCGTCACCATTTAACTACTGATGAATTCCATGAACAGCAATATCAGCACAGGCTCAACAATTAAGCTGAATGAAGCTTCCTTATCTCGTTTGCCGAACAACATCCGCGTTCCCAATTACGATCGCCACTCCTTAGTTAATGGCATCGTCCATATTGGTGTGGGTGGATTCCATCGAGCGCACCAAGCACTATATCTTGATAACTATTTGCAGCAAACTCGCGATCGCGAATGGGGTATCTGCGGGGTGGGACTGCTGGAATTCGATCGCCGGATGCGCGATGCTTTGCATTCTCAGGATTGTTTGTATACTTTGGTGGAACGCTCGACTGAAGGCGATTGGGCGCGTGTTATTGGCTCGATTACACGCTATCTCTTTGCCCCAGATAACCGCGCCCGCGTTATTGACGCACTGGCAGATCCCCACTGTCGAATTGTGACGCTGACGATTACAGAAGCAGGCTATTACTACATTGAAGGTAGCGGCGAATTTGATGCTCACCATCCGACAATTCAGCACGATTTACAACATCCACACGAACCAATCGGAGTCTATGGCTTTTTGACAGCAGCACTGAATAAGCGTCGCCAACAAGGATTGCCACCGTTTACGGTGTTATCATGTGACAACCTACAGGGTAATGGCAATATTGCCCGTAAAATGTTAACTGCCTTTGCTCAAATGCAAAATCCAGAGTTAGGAAATTGGATTAGCGATCGCGTCACCTTTCCTAACTGCATGGTCGATCGCATTACTCCCGCGACAACAGCAGCCGATCTCAAAATGGTGGCGGAGCAATTTCAGATTGATGATGCCTTTCCAGTTGTGGCAGAACCATTTCTTCAGTGGGTCGTTGAGGATAACTTTTGTGCGGGTAGACCGGATTTAGAATCTGTAGGCGTACAAATGACCGATGACGTTCATCCTTATGAGATGATGAAAATTCGGTTACTCAACGCCAGTCACTTACTCATTGGTTATCTCGGCACTCTGGCAGGATATACCTACGTGCATGAGGTAATGGCAGATCCGGCAATTCGGCAAGCCGTCGATCGCCTGATGGCAGAAGTTACACCCACGCTTCAACCCGTACCGGGAATCGATCTAGACGCTTACAAACAGACGTTAATTCAACGATTTGCCAATCCTAAAATACAGGATCGGCTACCGCGTTTGTGTCTCAATAGTGCTGCTAAGATGCCAAAATTTATTCTGGGTTCGTTGCGTGACGCTCTACAACAGGATGGGGCGATCGAATATATGAGTCTGACGATTGCTGCTTGGTTCCGTTACCTGAAGGGACAGGATGACCAAGGCAACGCGATCGAGATCGACGATCCTATGGCAGATATTTTGACACAACGCGCTCGTTCCGGCGGCTCCGATCCTCGACCTTTACTCGGTATATCTGAGATTTTTGGCGACTTATCGCGATCGTCGCGTTTTGTGGAGACAGTTGGAAATTACTTACGCAGTTTGGATGAATTTGGAGCCAAAGGAACGCTAGCTCGATAGCGATCGTTTCCTACTGTTCTCTTTCTCCAACTAACTGTATTTTTCAAAACATATTTCATGCATGGACACCCGTATGCTGAATCCGAGGCTAGATTCGGAAATCCATTTAGTGATATGACTACGGCAGCTACCCCAGATGCAAGTTTCTATATCAACGATCGCAACTACTGGATTAACGGTGCGGCGTTAGCCTACGTCTTAGGAGGATACAGCTTTGCCATCTTCTGCATCGTGCAGCATTTGTGGTGGTTAAACCTCTTGGGTACGGTGTTATTAACCCATACGCTAATTTGGGCAGCATACTTCGTCCATGAATTTATTCATGGCAACATTTTTCGTAACCCGCGCTGGAATGTCGCATTTGCGCAGGTAATGTTATTTCTGACAGGTTCTTGCTACAGTCGTTATCGCGATGTTGCCAGCAACCATTTAGCCCATCATAAAAACAGGGCTGACTTTTCTGCTTTTTCCCTACCAGATTTCCTCCAAACTGCACCGAAGCCGATAATACGCCTAATTGTGGCGCTGGAATGGCTTTATTTTCCCGCTATTAACTTTTTGTTGCGGTGGTTTAATGCCCTTTCTCCATTTTTGGGACAACAGCGCCGAGATGAACGAGTGCGTAACGGTTTGTTACTATTACTCCGAGGTAGTCTATTCACAGCCTTAGCAATCTATTCTCCCCGTGCTATTGTTCTTTACTTTTTCGCTTATATTTGCTTTATCAACATCCTGAGATTTATTGATTGCTTTCAGCACACATACACTGTGTTTCAGCTAGGTCAATCCTTACCGCAATACAGTTTGGAACATGAGGAAGCAAATACTTTCTCTAACCTCATTTCTCTGCGTTGGTCTTGGCTAAATGTATTGCTGCTAAACTTTGGCTATCACAACGCCCATCATCGAGTTATTCGCTGTCCTTGGTATCTTTTGCCTAAATTAGATGCCGAATTATATCCCCGCAACTACCGTCAGTACGTGACGCTAACTCAACTCATCGCTAACTACCATCGTTTTCGGATTCATCGCTTATTCTACGGTCAAGGAACGGTCGTGGATACCGAGAAGGGGTTGAATCTAGATAACTTTGTCGGGGCAGTTGGAGTCTCTTTTCTATTTTCACGGGAGCCGATTGACTGGTTGAAGCTTGCTGCTAGTGATAGTGATGGCGCGCTAAGCGTTCGCGAAGTGTAGCGCAGATAAGACTCGATCCCCCAACAACCCTCCGATCCTCGGGGGCAATGCCCTACACTTGAATTTCCGAAGGACAACCTGGTTTGCGCCTTGCTGCTAAATACTCGGCGATGATTTGTTGATATCTCTCTTTGCCAAAAAACGTGTAGTGACCGGGATAAACTGTCTCTATTGGCAGTTTTTCTAGCCGTTCGTAGGTAGCAATATAAGTAGGGATATCACTGCAATGAAGTTCGTCTAACAACTCGCCATCATAAATCACATCTCCAGAGAACAAATCTTGAGATTTGGGTTCATATAAAGCAATACAGCCAGGGGAATGTCCAGGGAGATGCAACACCTCAAAAGCGCGATCGCCTAAATCTAATACGTCTCCTTCTTGGAGAATTTGTGTAGGTTCTGCTGCATTTAAGGTATATGTTTCGACTGTAAATCCAGGGTAAGGTAGCAAGTCGAAATGTTCTTCTAATACCCAACCTTGTGCTGGCGTACACAACGCCTCATAATCATCTCCTTTTTGCAGTGCTTCGGCTTCCGCCGCATGAATGGCGCGTTCGTCGAATTCGTGCATTCCACCCGCATGATCGAAGTGAATGTGAGAGGCGATCGCCAACAACGGTTTATCAATTAAACTAGCAATGTATTGCCGCAAACTCGCAACCCCTAGCCCAGTATCGATCAAAAGATCGCGATCGCGACCTTTAATTAACCAGAGATTTGCCCGATTCCACCAATAGTAATGCGGTTCGCTAATTAGGTAGAGGTTGTCACTAATTTTTTGCGTCGAAAACCAGCTTTGACAGACAGCTTTAGAGTGCATCATGGTGAGTGGTAGTAAGGTGGGCAATGCCCACCTTACAATTTGGATGATAAAGTTTAAGTTGATTTGACTATAGAATCATCGTACAAAGATTTCAGCTCAAGAGGTTTAGGAACTATTTTAAAGTCATAAGCAGCTCTTGCCGTCAGCTCGAAATTTTTCATTGCATTATTGGGATGATTTAAATTAAATGCAATTGACTTGTTACTGTCCAAATCAAAAATCTTGACTCCCGCGATTTGTTCTTTTGCTTCCTCTGGGGTGACTCCTAACTTTTGAGCAGCAATTTTGATTGCTTCTTCATCACCAGAATTCACTAACTTAACTCCCTTATCGATCGCCCGCACATAAGCCTGAAGATCCGCTTTGCGGCTTTCAATCAGTTTTTGTCTTACGACTAATACATCAGCAATTAAATTCGTATCTTTAGTGGTAAAAATAATTTTTCCTCCACTTTCCTTGGCTGCTTTAGTCAACCAGGGTTCGTAAGATACGGCAGCATCGACACGTTTGGCAGCAAATGCCGCTGCTGCATCTGCGGCAGTTAAATCTCTTACGATCGCATCTTGTTCGGTCAATCCGCCTTTCTCTAAGTAGCTACGTAATAAAACCTTCTCAAATAATATATTTTCTCTAGCAACGGTTTTCCCTTTCATATCTTTGGGACTGTTGATATTATGACCTAAAATACCATCCGATCCATTTGAATAATCGACAACATAGAACATCCGAATTGACGGATCTTTGCTAATCATTTGTACTGCATCTCCTGATGTTACCCAGCCTACGTCAACTTTTCCAGCTAGAAATGCAGTAATACCTTCTGTTGCACTCTGAAAGAAAGTTTCTTGCACCTTAATGCCTTCTTGACTAAAAAAGTCTTTTTGGAGTGCGACATAGTGACCTGAATATCCAGGCCAAGGATTAATACCAGAAATCAATACTTGAGGTTGAGGCGTAGGAGATGAAGGGGAAGAAGATGAAGTTGTTGAAGTTTGAGGAGAACAAGCAACAGCCCATAACAAAGATATCAAAGCCAGCACAATCAAACGTCTTGCAGGAAATTTAACCATCACTTACACTCTATTTCTGAAAGTTACACGAATAAGTCTTTCTTTCCGACTCCCATACGGGCGGGTTTGGAAACCCGCCCCTACCGACTCCCCTACTCACCGCGCAAAGCGTGCAGAATTTGACGTTTTATCTCAACAAATTCTGATGAGAGTTTAATTTCTAAATGACGATTGGCTGGCAAATTGACAGGTATTTCTAGTTGCAGCCGACCGGGATGACTACTCATGACATAAATGCGCTGGGAAAGAAAGATTGCTTCTTCGACATCGTGAGTAATCATCAATACAGTCGTATGAGTTTGCTCCCAAAGTTCTAACAAAAATTGCTGCATTTGTTCTTTGGTTTGAGCGTCCAAAGCGCCGAAAGGTTCATCCATCAATAGTACTTCTGGTTCGTTGGCTAAAGCACGAGCGATCGCAACTCGTTGTTTCATTCCACCTGATAATTGTTTTGGGTAAGCTTTAGCAAACTGAGTTAAGCCAACTACGTTCAAGTAGTATGCTACCCGCTCTCGCTGCTCCGCTTTGGACATTTTACGCAACTGCAAACCAAATGCAATATTTTGCGAGACTGTTAGCCAAGGATAAAGCGTGTAGCCTTGAAACACCATACCGCGATCGCTCCCAGGACGACCAGTCACAGCCTGACCGTCAACTAATACTTGACCTGCGGAAGGAGTTGTGAGTCCAGCCACGATATTAAGTAGAGTAGATTTACCACACCCAGATACACCAACCAAACAAACAAATTCTCTAGGGTCAAGTTGGAAGTTAATCTTTTCTAGTACTACCAATTCCTTACCACGATTGGAATAGGATTTGCAGATTTCTCGGACTTCCAACTTAGGTTGATTTAGATCGGCTCGTCCCGATTGGGTTGATTGTTCCCGCAATTGACCGTTGAAGCGGGTATCAAGCATAAGCTACGCATTCCTACATCTAAAAATTATCGCGATCTATACTTTTGTCAAGTTGCTCTAATTCAGTTAATCTCAAGCCATTCAGTAAAATTGTTAATTGAGATACAGATTTTTGGCTATGAATGATGCCTCTTCAAAGGTAATAGTTTGCTAACATACGATTCACGACTTCCGACTTCTCAATATAGCTTTAAAGCGCGATCGCCAATCAACTATTTTTATCAGTACGATCGCAGTTGCAAGAGAAAAAAACAAAGGAGCGATCGCCGCGCAAATTGTTGTCAATAGGGTACAAAGTATTACCTGAATGGAAGTAAACTAGTTTACACCAATTTCTTTCAATTATGATACTTGATTTGAGTATAAATAGATACAAACATATAAATTCAGCAACTGTAATAGTATTAAAATAAGCTGCCCAAATCTTGCTTTTCTCTACACTATGCTTTTTAGTAGCAGAAGACTGAGACAACCGATCGACAATTCAGCAAAATAACGGAATTCTTCACAGCGATCGACTCACATCCTCTGCTGCTCCAGTTACTGAAAGTTTCTAAAGTATTTGCTAATAGATGGAGGTAATACCACTGGTGGCTCAATCTAGTTTCAGTAATTCAGATCTAGCTTCGCCTCGTCAAAACCGCTATCTCGAACCTTCCGTGTTTTGGAGCATCCGCCAAGGTTTCCCCCGTTGGCTGGCAATGGCGATCGCCGCAACATCTCTCGCAGTACCGTTAATATTATGGGCGATCGCGAGTTACGCGGGTTGGGTTCCGCCAATGTTTCTCCCCACACCAACAGCGGTTCTCCAAGCTGGTATAGATATGTTGACTCAGGACAATCTCATTATGGATGTCCTCGTGAGCTGCGGTCGGGTTCTCGGCGGTTTTCTATTTGCCGCAATTATTGGAGTACCAATGGGAATCGCAATGGGAACTTTCTACAGCATGGAAAGCCTATTCGCTCCCATTGTCGGTACGGTGAGATATATGCCTGTCACCGCATTTGTACCGCTAATTGTGATTTGGGTTGGTTTAGGTGAAGAAGCCAAGATACTAATTGTCTTCTTGGGTGTCGTACTGTACAACGCCATCATGGTAGCAGATGCGGTCAAATTCATTCCCAACGAGATGATTAATGTTGCCTATACTTTAGGGGCAAATCGTCGCGATGTCTTGTTCAAAGTGATTGTGCCAGCAACATTTCCTAGCGTTCTAGATACTCTACGAGTTAATATTTCTGGAGCTTGGAACTTTTTAGTCATTGCCGAATTGGTAGCAGCTCAAAGCGGTTTAGGTTTCAAAATTATTCAAGCTCAACGATTTCTGCAAACAGAGAAAGTCTTATTTTGTATTGCTTTAATTGGCGCGATCGGTCTGCTAATTGACTACGGTTTGAAGTGGCTCTCCAGACAGCTTACCCCTTGGGCAGATCAAACCCGATAGAATCAGTTATCAGTTATCAATGTAGAGACGTTACATGTAAAGTCTTTACAAAGTTATCAGTAACAAAAGACCAATTACCAACTACCAACTACCAACTACCAATTACCAATTACCAATCAGTGATGAACCTCAAGCTAGAGCAAAATAAAACTGCCTTAATTTGTGTCGATCTGCAAACTGGGGCGTTCACAGGAGATTGCACGCTTTCCTATGTTGGTATTGCCCAATTGTTGCCCAAGGCAAAGCGAGTTTTAGCAGCAGCGCGTCAAGCAAAATTACCAATTATTCACTGTAAAGAAGTCCATCGTAAAGAAATGGTGGATTTTGGACGGGAGTTAGATGGTGCAGAACCGATTCACTGTTTGGAAACTTGGGCTAGTACTGATTATTATTGTGAATTAGCTCCAATTGACGGAGAATTTACAATTAGCAAACGTCGCTACAGCTGTTTTTTTGGTACGGATTTAGAGATCCTGCTGCGGGGGTTGAAGGTAGATACTTTAGTATTAATTGGTATGATGACGAACGTTTGCGTGCATTACACGGCAGCGGATGCTCATCAGCACGATTACCACTTCCACGTTATTGAAGATTGCTGTTCTGGTTCCGATTGGGACGCACATTGGGCAGCGCTAACGGCGATGGAATATTTGCAAACAGGCGCGAGAATTTCACACGCTGCATTTGTTGAAGCGATATCAGGTAAAGTTCCAGCAGCTTGAGACGAGTATTTTTGGATGCAGGGATTGGTCAATACATCTCTGTTGTGATGCCAAGATTTTGAAGCTCCCCCAACTCCCTTTTTAAGGGGGCTTTGTTCTCTCTGTTTGATGGCAAGAAGCAGGCGATACCATTTTGATCTGACTGCGCCACGGAAGATCCCCCAACCCCCCTTAACAAGGGGGGCTATGAGCGACCGATTTAGTGCAAGAATAAATAGAATTGGTACGAGGAGTTAGAAAAACAACGCCGTAAAAAGAGACTTTGTTCCCCCCTTTTTAAGGGGGGCTAGGGGGATCGGATCTCTGGCAACGATCGATAGAATTAGTCTTGAGGGTTCTCAGCACAAATATTGCCAAACTCAAAGCTCTGACAACCATAAATAAAGCCAGAGACAACCAGAGTAGATGAGTGTTACGGAAATACCACGCAGCGATAGCCGTTGGTGCAAATCCCAGCAAAGCAGCCGCAAGCACCGAAATTCTCAAAATCCGACCTGCGGTTAAGCCGAGAAAGTAACCATCCAACATGTAAGCGATCGCCCCAAATCCCAAAACTGGTAGTAACCAGCCTACATAACTGCTAATTCGTCCCAAAATTGCACTATGGTTAGTCAATAACCCGAATAAGGGTGTGGGGATGAGAATGAAGGCGATCGCAAACAGTATTCCTACGCTCAAACTTGCTGTTCCAGATACCCATATGAGTTGGGTTAATTGGGCGATCGCTCCTCTGCCTAGAAAAACTCCGGCTAGGGTTTCGGTGGCGAAGGCAAGTCCATCAATAAAGTATGCTGTCAGCGTCACCACTTGTAACAATACCGCATTGGTAGATAAAATCTCCGTCCCCAAGGTCGAACTAAGATTGGTAAATACGGCAAATGTGGAAACTAAAGCAAAGGTGCGGACTAGAATTTCGCCATTGAGCGCGAATGCTGCCCGTAGATCGCTGGGATTGAGAATTTGTCTGACGAATGATGCTTTTGCTGGATGCTGATGTATTTTTACAAGTGGGATTTCTCGATTGATTAAAATCAGCCCTACTAGCAACATGAGGTACTGAGCGATCGCCGTTCCTAGTCCTGCTCCAGTACTTTGCCATCCCCAGCGCACAATAAATAAGTAATTTAGCACCACATTAGATAGATTACCGACAGCCGAGAGCAAAAATACCTTGCCACTTTGCGATCGCCCCAAGAACCAACCAATGAGTACAAAGTTGAGCAAGGTCGCTGGTGCGCCCCAAATGAGAGCATCGTAATATGCTTGACCGGATGCTTTGACTTCTGGTGTCGCACTCAGGAGGGTAAAGCCTAGCATTCTCAAAGGCTGTTGCAAAACTAAAATTAATAATCCCAACGAGAGTGCTATTAAGCCGTTACGTAAGCCTATAAGTATGACTCCTTCTCGATCTTCCCGCCCGATCGCTTGAGCAGTCATCCCCGTTGTCCCCATCCGTAAAAAGCCAAATGTCCAGTAGATGTAATTAAATAGAACAGTTGCTAAAGCGACTCCTGCTAGGTAACGAATTTCCGGTAAATGTCCCAAAAAGGCGACATCCACTAACCCAGCTAAGGGAACCATGAGGTTTGAGAGAATGTTAACGATCGCCAGTTGGAAAAAGTGACGCAGAAAGCTAGAACGAGATGGCAATGCTTTTAAACCCCCTGCATACTTTCCCCTACTGCTTAGCAAGTCACAAGTTAAAAGTTAAAAGTCAAAATTGTGAAACTCACTATAGTGTCTCTATAACTAAATACCACAGTAGACGATTCAATCAATTTCTACATCGCTATTACTAGCCAGCCCGTGTAGAGACGTTACATGTAACGTCTCTACACGAGAAACGTTCACCAATCAAATTGGATTGCTATATCAGTCAAAGACTTTGCTGGGAGAGATTTGAGACATCATACGTCAAAAGGTGTAATCGATCGTCCACAATGAATTGTGTAGCTTGCATACTAGATTGAAATTAGAAACATGACGGATAGTTCTTACATTTTTCTGGCTGGTGCGAGTCGCGGTGTGGGGCGGGAAATTGCTAAATGCCTGGTACAACAAGGTTTGCAGGTAAAAGCATTGTTGCGGACAGCGGCGGCGCAAGCGGAATTAGAAGCGATGGGAATTTCGGTAGTTTTTGGCGATGCGTTGAATGTTGAAGACGTAGAACGGGCAATGCTGGGAGATTCCATCTCTACAGTTATTAGCACGATTGGCGGTTTACCTAAAGATGGAGTCAGAGCCGACTATTTAGGTAATAAAAACCTAATGGATGCAGCAGTGAAAGCAGGCGCACAAAAGTTTATTTTGGTATCTTCTATCGGTAGCGGCAATAGTGTAGCAGCTATACCTCCGCAAGCTTTAGCGACTTTGAAAGATGTTTTAGTCGAGAAGGAACAAGCAGAAAACTATCTTGCAGCAAGTGGTTTGACTTATACAGTCATTCGTCCTGGGGGATTGAAATCGGAACCAGCGACGGGTAATGGTTTGCTAACAGCAGATCCGCGTATTGCGGGAACGATTCATCGCGCTGATGTAGCTCAACTGATTTGTCGTTGTTTAAATTCAGAAAAAGCGAATAATCAAGTTCTTTCCGCCGTAGATCGGGAAATGCTTTATACTCCAACTCAATTTGAGGAGTTTAGTTTGAACTAAAAGCTTTCACCCAGCCGAGGCGAATAGATAGCGACAGGGCGATCGCGGCAAGGGCAAACCAGACTATACTTTCTCCAGCAGTCGCGATCGCGGGTAAGACTGTCTGGGAGGATTGCAGCGCCATTTCGATTTGAGTTAAGCCGCGCACGCAACCAAAAGCCATAACAGCTCCAGTTTTTAACTGAATATTGCTATCCTCTCGAATGATATAGCGATATGTCACGCCAAATAGAAAGCCACAAACGACTGCGATCGCTCCTGCAAAAAGGCTGGAGAAACTGAAAACGCTAGGGGTAAGCAAGAAGTTATTTACAAAGGTAGTGACGACGAACGCCAAAGCTAAAGTTGCAGATGCTACGGTTCCAGCCTTGAGCGATTCTAATCTTTCTAATTGGTCATTGGTCATTTATAGTTATTCTCCCTTGTCCCCCTTGTCTCCCTTCGCCCCCTAATCCCCACTCCCTTCGGTCGTGGGGAAGAGCGAGTTCCCCCTTGTCCCCCTTGTCCCCCTTGTCCCCCTTGTCTCCCTTGTCTCCCTTGTCCCTCAGAGCCTCTGCTCCCTGTGCCTGATAACTAGTCACTGTTTCGATCGCCCGTTCTTTTTGCGGGTCTGCACCGTGGGCGTATTCTAAAGTAAAGGGAACGGTAATATCTGGAGTGATGGGCTTGCCTTCTAGTCTATATTTGCCATCAATTATCACGTCAGCAACGGCTAAATAAAGGACGCTGCCATCTGGCATGATGAAAGGACGACCTCCTACTACTGCGCCTGCTGTAGGAGAACCAACGACAGAGCCAATTTTATAGCGCTGGAAGCCAAACGCTAGAATTTCTTTACCGCTTCTACTACCTTCATTGACAAGCATCACGACTGGTTTTTTCCATTGATAGTTTGCTGTAGACGATTGGCGATCGCGTCCTGTCATGGTAACGCTGGGACCATTGGCAGTGTATATATTAAGATAATTGGGCGATGCGCCACCCCATCCATCCCGTAAGTCTAAAACTAACCCATCGGCATCTTTGAGGCGACCGTACATTAAATCTTCTTCAAGTTGCTGCTGGTATTCGTCACCTGCATACGACCAAATATGTACGTACCCAATTTTTTTACCTTCTTTTTGAATAATTTGGGTACTGGCTTGCTGTGCCTTGAGAAACATCGTCGTAGCATCATATATCTGCGGCGTAACCTCAATTTCTTGCTGAGTTTGAGTATCAGCATTTCGCTGAATTGCGATCGCAACTGGCTTACCAACATTTGCAAAAGATTGAATTGGTTGGAAAGGTTTGCCATCTATGCTAATAATGCGATCGCCGACTTTTAATTTGGCTTTCGCCGCCGGACTTCCTTCTAAAATGCCACTAATAAAAGTTTTGCCTTGAATTTCTTTGGTAAAAATGCCAATCCCAGGATATTCAATCTTACCTTGAGGCAAGAATTTTTTTAACTGTTTCTGTAAGTCAGGATTGCGTTTAGCAAAAATACCCAAAAGTTGATAATAAGCTGGTTCGTCTGCGGTGTAATAGCGCGTGTGAGATGTCCGTAACTGGGACAGCATTTGATTGACAACGGTAGCAAATTCTGGTGTCGATTTTGCTCGAACTGCTTGAGACTTATATTGCTCTCGCATTGCTTTCCAGTCTACGCCGTTGAATTTAGGGTCGAAAAAGTTTTCATTAACCGTTTGCCAGACGCGATCGAATACCTGTGCTTGCGGTTTTGCTAGCAGCGATGGTATTGGTGCAAACCAGATTAGCAACAGAGTAGAAATACTAATTAAACAGGCGATCGCCCAACGATTTGACTGAGACAGTTTAAATCTCTGCATTATGGAAGGTTGAGAATTTCGAGCAGGATCTCTAGTCTAGTGCGATCGCTACTCTTACGACTGTCACGTTGTGTTAGGTGAATTAAGCGCGATCGCTCCTTATCTGGGATAGCACAAGCAATAAGTGAGGAATAGACTTATTGTAGGTTTATCCACTGATAAGGGGTATAGAATGGCTACCTTAATGGCATGGTCTAGATTACTATCTCGTAAACGGCTGGGAGAAACTTTTTTAGAAACTTACGAGGCAGAAATTCCAGCACAAAATCGGACATCATTTCAAAGAGACTTCGATCGCATTGTTTTCTCTTCTTCTTTTAGAAGATTAAAGGATAAAACACAAGTCTTTCCTCTATTTAATAACGATTACGTTCGCAACCGTCTCATTCATAGTTTAGAAGCATCTTGTGTGGGACGTTCCCTCGGCACAATTGTCGGGGAAGAAATTATTAAAAGACATAGTAAAAATTTACATGATTATATTGCCTCTGATTTTGGCGATATTATTGCTGCTGCTTGTCTATCACACGATATTGGCAATCCGCCATTTGGTCATACTGGTGAAGATGCGATTCAAGAGTGGTTTAAATCGGCTCGCGCTCAGTCAGTATTACAACAGTTAAATCTACTACAACAAGCCGATCTCACCTGCTTTGAAGGCAATGCCCAAGGATTCAGAATTATAACTCAAAAAGAGAAACAAGCCGATCGCATTGGTTTGCAACTTACCTATGCAACGTTAGGAACTTTTATGAAATATCCTAGAGAATCTTCGATCTCTGGTGAGGTTTTTCCACAATATCAAGGTAAAAGTACAGCTAAGCACGGCTTTTTTCAAGCAGAAAAAAATTTAGTCGAACAAATTGCCACTGAAGTTGGCTTGATTCGTCGCGATGCAAAGTCTGCTTGGTGGTGCAGGCATCCACTCGTATTTTTGATAGAAGCGGCTGACGATATTTGTTATCATATTGTTGATTTAGAAGATGGCTTTCGTATGGGTTATATCACCTATGAAGAAGCAGAAAACTTATTAAAAACTCTACTTGAAGAAGACAATTTAGAATATTTGGGTAGCGATTTATTAGATAACATTAAATATTTGCGCTCCAAAGCAATTCACCAATTAATCCTTGAAGCTAAGCATATTTTTCTAGACTTCGAGTCTGAAATATTATCTGGAGAATTTGACGCACCTTTAACATCAGTCATTCCTTCGGCAGATAGTCTTAAAGAAATTGTCGATATTACCCGTAGAAAAGTCTACGAATCTTGCGAAGTGATTGAAGTTAAAGTAGCAGGCTATGAAGTTTTAGGAGGTTTGTTAGAAGAGTTTATTACTGCTATTAGTCAAGAGGATCTTTCTAAGAGCTATTTAATTAAAAAATTACTGCCTAATTTTAAAGCAGATGATGAAAACTTAGATTTATACAATAAAATTTTGAAAGTCACAGATTATATTTCTGGCATGACTGATTCTTATGCCGTATCAGTTTATAAAAAAATCAAAGGCATTTCTCTGCCTCGGGGCGGGAAGTAAGCTGCAATTTTGACTCTTTGTCAGCAGACTTGACTTATCCTTGCTTAGCATAAGTCGCGCATACTATTGAAAGAAAAAGCCAGCCAAAAGTAAAGGTATAAGCAGCAAGGCAGTGATAATCAAAAGCAAAGTACCTGGTTCGATCTTGATTTCGTTTTTATCGGGTTCGGGCATTTTGCACCTACAAGCAAACACTCATACTACTTCAGGATAAAAGATTGTTGTCTACCAGTTAAAGCCCTTTTAAGTTGAGAAATGTAAACATATCTTGCCTCAGATGAGTATGAATGAGGTTGAATTTGGTTTGGATGAGCTAACTTACAGGCAGCAGATGAGGCGATCGCATGAGAAAATTGTATTTCTTAGTACCGGGAACGGGTGGGAAGTTTGCCTGTGGTGGGCTGTGGGCGGAGTTAAAAACTCTAAATCTGGCAAAACAGATTTGTGATGCAGAAGCGGTAACATATCGTCAGCGAGAAAAGGATACGCCGTTTTTAGATGATTTGCTGCAAAGCGATCTGAATCCAGACGAGATCGTATTTGTATTGAGTTGGGGATTTGATGTCGCCAAACTCGCTCATCAGCTCAAACAATATCATGCGATCTATCATGCCCATAGTACGAATTATGGATTTAGGCTTTCAGCCAATATTCCAATTATTACTGTCAGTCGTCATACGATGGGGTATTGGGGACAGCGATCGCCACATTCTCTAATTTATTATTTGCCCAACCAAATTAGCGATGAATTTCACAATTTTAATCGCCAGCGGGATATAGACGTTTTAGTTCAAGCACGAAAATCTTCTCAATATCTCATCCAAGAATTAATTCCTGCTTTAGAACAAAGCTGTCGCGTAGTCGTCGTGAATTCTTATGTTGAAGATTTAGCAGAACTATTTAATCGGGCTAAAGTTTACCTATATGATTCAGCAGAATATTGGGCGCAACAGGGAGTAACTGAAGGGTTTGGACTGCAACCTCTAGAAGCAATGGCATGTGGTTGTCAAGTTTTTTCCAGTGTCAATGGTGGTTTATCCGATTACTTAGATCCTGGTTTTAACTGTTATAAAATTGCTGGATATGCCCGAGAATTTGACGTGCAGCGAATTCTAGAAGTTATAAATCGTCCTCAATTACCTTTTCTCTCTGAGGCTATTTTGACTGAGTACAGGACTGAGAATATTTTGAAACGTTTACAGGTCATTTTACATGATGTTAATATCTTTTTCGACAAGCGATCGTCTTATGCTCATGCAATTCGAGATTTGACACCGATGAGAATTGCTCAGTTAAACTTAAAAAGATTCATGAGTAAGTTGAGCAAAAAATATTTTCAAGCACGATAGGAAAATGCCATTACATGCTTACGCTGCCAAACTTTGCACTGCTGTTAATAAGTGCTGGTGTACCGATTCTGATGTAGCGACTATAAGTCCAGGTAGGCTGTAGTCCTTACAGGTGTGCAAGGGAGGAGGAACGGAACCATCATGAGTGGTGACAATACAGCCAGTTTCTCTGGCAAGAAAAGCGAGTGCAGCACCATCGATGAATTTACCAGAGGCGATCGCTGCCCCAGCTATTTCACCAGTTAGAATACCGTTGAGGTTGGAAACTTGAATTTCCCGCGAGTAGGCAGTGGCTATATCTATGACTTCGTAGTCCTGTTGTTTCAATCTCGATTGAAGCGCACTCATCCCCCATCCTAAGAGAATAGTTGGTTTTGGCTGTCCGACTCGTAATGGTTTACAGGCTGCTAAATCCTGTGTCAAAGTTCCTTGGAAAGCGCCTTCGCCACGTAGCGCGTAGTAGTAAGTATTTTGGGCGGGAGAGATGGCTATGACTGCTTCAAAGTCGTCCCAATTGAGAATGCTGAGAATAATTTGATAATTTGCATGTCCGTCAAGGTAGAACTGAGTCCCGTCTATAGGGTCTAGCGTCACGAGATAATCGCCTTCACCACCCAGATCGATCGCGCGAAAATATTTTGTATTGCGCGATTGTTCGTATTCTTCCCCGTAAAATCGGATGTGGGGAAAGTTTGCCAGAAGTGCCACTTCCACTAGATTCTGAATCGCCAAATCTGCATCGGTCAAAGCCGCAGCAAAAAAATTATCTCCTTCTCCTTTCGCCGGAAGTGCGGTAATTTTAGATTGAATCCGATCTGCGTAGGCTGCTGCTACTTGAAGATAGGGAAATAAACTTTCGACGATCGCGCGCGGACTCGGTGACTCTGACATAATTCAACTGCTAGAGGACTGAGCAATAGTAGCAAATCCTCAATCTCTTGGCAGCGTCTCTAGAACACAAATTTCACAACCGTTTTCAATTGGGTACAATACATATGTTGTAGGGGCGCACATCTGTGCGCCCCTACCAATGACTGTCAACACAAATTGCTACAAATTTAATTTTTTTCCAAACAACGAATAGCGACTAAAAGACCCCTAGCTTTATTGAGAGTTTCTTCGTACTCTTTTTCTGGGTCAGAGTCAGCTACTATACCAGCACCAGCTTGGACGCTAGCAGCACCATCACGCACAACCATAGTACGGATGGCGATCGCGCTATTCAACTGCCCTTCAAAGTCATAATAACCGTAAACTCCAGAATAAACCCCACGACGGCACGTTTCTAATTCGTGAATAATTTCCATTGCCCGAATTTTTGGCGCACCACTGACCGTACCAGCCGGAAAACAAGCTTTAAGCAAATCCCATGCTATCTTATCTGGTGCGAGTTCTCCCACGACATTGCTAACAATGTGCATGACATGAGAATAGCGCTCGATCGCCATTAATTCATCAACTTTCACCGTACCGCTTTTACACGCCCGTCCCAAATCGTTACGTCCCAAGTCAACTAACATGACGTGTTCGGCAATTTCTTTCGGATCTTTCAACAGATCTTCTGCATAGGCTGCATCTTCCTGGGGTGTTTTTCCCCTCGGACGAGTCCCCGCAATCGGGCGCAAAGTTGCCACCATAGTTCCATTTGGATCTCGTTCTGCTTTCACCATCACTTCAGGACTAGACCCAATGATTTGCCAGTCTTGGAAGTGGAAATAAGCCATATAAGGCGAGGGATTAATCAATCGCAGAGAACGATATAAAGCAAACGGATCGCCCTCATAGGTTGTCGTGAGGCGTTGGGAGAGGACGACTTGAAAAATATCGCCAGCTTTAATGTATGCTTTTGCCCGATTGACATTGGCACAGAACTGTTCCCTCGTTACATTACTTGTATATTCTTTTTCCCCCTTGTCCCCCTTGTCCTCCTTGTCTCCCTTGTCTCTTTCTGGGGGTTGCCATTCTAAAACCGTATCCCGATGCGATAGGGGCAGTTGGAGTTTCTCAACCATTTGACGCACGCGATCGCCTGCTTGTTGATATGCTTGCTGGGGATTGGCATTGTCGCGCACGTCGGCATAGGCGATCGCCCAGATTTTGCGCTTGACTTGATCGAAAATGAGTAATTGGTCTATCTGCATCCACAAGCCATCCGGCAGGTCGCTTTCTGTGGCTGGATAAACTGGAACCCTGGGTTCGATCCAACGGATCAATTCATATCCCCAAAACCCAAATAAACCGCCAATTCCAGGGGGAAGTTGAGGTAACTTCACCGGATGATAAGGTTCTAAACACGATGCTAGGGCAGCAAACGGATCGCCCTCAATCGTGACTTGCGTACCATCGCGATAAGTTTGAATCGTGCGATCGCCTTTTGCCGCTAAAGTCCATAGCGGATCGCACCCCAAGAAGCTATAGCGCCCAATATTTTCGCCTCCTTCGACCGATTCCAACAAGAAGCTATAAGGCTGTCCCGCACACACCTTATACCAAGCAGATACAGGTGTATCTAAATCCGCTACCCATTCTTGGTAAACCGGAATGAAATTACCTTGTGTCGCTAACTGCTGAAATTGAGCAAAATCGGGAAAAATCATGATAAACAAGTCAAAAGTCAAAAGTTAGAAGTCAAAACACTAGATAACCAGAATGTATGGCGAGTATCGCCTACCTTCTGCACGGAAAACTGAAAAAAGTAAATGTAGGGTGGGCATTGCCCACCCCACTCAGAAAGTTTTATATTATTGCCTTTTTTATCAACAAAAAACAGAGACTAGAAACTAAAAACTAGAAATCGTAATATCCCTAGCCCCTAGTCTCCAGTCCCTAGTCCCGATTAGGGTGCGTCGTATGGCTGTACGCCACTGAACTTCAACTTGGCTGGGCTGGGGTTGCTGCCAATGTTGCGATCGACGTAACGTACTTTTGGACGACCTTGGTTGACTTTTTCTGGGAAGACACCATCAGCGGGATGGATCATCTGAGTTTCCCCATTAGGATAAACTCGATAGATTTTGTAGTCGTTAATTTTGAATTTCGCCCGCAGTTGTTGCCCGCCCAAAGCGATACCATACTCTTTGCGAGCAATTTCTAGCTTATTTTTGCCCTGCCTCATGATGGCTGAACCACCTGTAGGCATTTCAAAAACTTGCTCCTTGGGGCTAGTCCAAGTGATAACGTATTTTTCTTCTCTTTCTGCTTTGGTCAGCAAGCCACCAGTGCCACCGCCAAATATAGGTGTTTGTCCCTCAAGTGTTTCTGCCATAGATTTCTCTCTCAAGGTTTTTAGGGCATCCTATCACTGAGATAGCGTCTATTTAGCCAGTATGTAAGGAACTGTAACAGTTAGCAGGGAGCAGGGAGCAGGGAGCAGGGGACAAGGGGGACAAGGGGGACAAGGGGGACAAGGGGACCCCACGACCGAAGGGAGTGGGGATTAGGGGGACAAGGGGGACAAGGGGGACAAGGGAGAGACCAATGACCAATGACCAATGACTATTCCACAGTCGGAATAGTGAAGTGAAACGTACTGCCTTTGTCTTTTCCTGCTGATTCTGCCCAGATTTTCCCGTTCCAGCTATTGACAATTTGACGACAAATTGCTAAGCCTAAACCCGTACCTCCTGCGGTGCGACGGAGTGCGCCTTCTTCTTGGTAGAAGCGATCGAAAACAATTTCGAGCCGATTGGGTTCAATACCGCGTCCGGTATCGGAAACGGTAACTTCTAGCGTTGTGCCACCATTGGTACGCGCTGCGATCGCGATCTGTCCTGTGGGAGGCGTAAACTTGCAGGCGTTATCCAACAGTTTAGCGATTAACTCTACCAACCAGTCTCCATCAACCCTAATCAGAGGAAGTTGGACTGGAATTGTGCTGACGATCTGCGGTAAATCTTCTGGGTTAGAACGGGTGCGGACGCGGCTGAGGGCAAGCTCGACGCACTCATCTAAGGGTAAAGTTTCAGGATGCCATTCTACCCGTCCGCTTTCTAAGTTGGAGAGGGTAAGAAAATCTTGGACTAATTTGCGCATCCGCTCGGAGTCGGTAAGAGCAGTGCTGAGCATGACTTGCCGCAATTCTAAGGGCATATCTGGCTCGGTGGCAAGGCTTTCCAAACAAACTTGGATCGTCGAGAGGGGGGTACGAAGTTCGTGTCCAGTAATCGCGATGAGGTTGCTGCGGGTGCGATCGAGCGCCTCTAATTGCTGGTTGAGGTCTTCTAGATTTGCGTAAGCTTCGGCTTGAATCAATGCTGCGCCTACCTGAGTGGCGATCGCTTCGACTAAAGAAGTTTCATCTGCCGTCCACTGGTGTGGTTGAGAACCACAATAATGAGATTCGACTATTCCCAATAACTTACCTTGGTACAACACTGGCATTAACAACCAAGAACGAATATCCAGCTGTTTTACGAGCTGTTGTAGCAGGGGTGAATCAGTCACGCGGGTGTCAGTTTGAGTATCGACAATACAGATCGATCCTTGCTGACAGGTCATTTCTTGAAATAAGGGATTTTTTTGTAAAGGCATGACTTTTCCTACTACTGAGGAAACGCCAGGTTGTAAATATTCGTGGGCGATCGCCACCCTATCATCGTTAGCTTGGGCGCGATAAATCAAGCAACGGCAGGCAGCCAGGGCAATTCCCAATTCGCGAACTGCGACTTTCAAAATTTCTTGGGGATGTAACGGTAGTCCGGTGGCGCTACCTTTGCGAATCGCAGCGGTAATCGAGTTGATGAGGCGTTCTTTCCGTTCTTGGGCAGCAATCGAGCGGTAGGCTTTGAGTAATTTGTACTGTCCGGCTTGCAGGTACGTTACTAATCTCTGGACGAAAGGATTGGTATCGATCGCCGCAGGATCTAGCGAGGGTAAAGTAATGGGGGCAGCAGTTTTAGACTTTTTCGCTGACGATCGCCTTTGTGGAAATATACCGAAGCGATCGCGCGCGAGTTCGATTTTAGGGGCTAATTCTGGTCTGTAATGTAAAATGCGTTGAAGTAACAGCTCGGCTGCGATACAGCTAATTTGTCGCTCGGAAGTCCAGATACCTTCAAACTGGCGGGTGGGATCCATATCCACCGCTGGTAAATGAGGTGAGGGTTTAATCTGGACTATGCTGGGGCGTTCGCGACAAATCAGGCAAGTGCTATAATTTTGCCCGATCGCGACGAGATGCCATTCTTGACTTAATGATTCTGTTGGATCGAAGGCGATCGTTTCGTAGTATTCGGAAGCATTCGTAAAATCTGTCTCCGGTGCTGCTAGTACGTAGACTTGATTCGTTTGCCGAGCAAGGCGTTTGTAGCGGTGGGCTTCTTGACGATAGAAGCGTTCCCGCTGAAAGCTAGCAATCAGCAACGGTTGGTCTGAAGTCGAAGCAAGCACTTGGTCTTCCATCGCATGGGACAAAGCCGTTAAAGAAGCTTTGAAATAAACTTGGGGTCGCAGTTGGGGTACTGCTACTAGCAGATCGCTTAGCACAGAAGTCAAATTGCTCATGACTGTGTTTGTCGATCGCGTTACCTGCGTACCACCCTGCCAGGAGAACTAGGAAGCGCGATCGCTGCTTGCTTGCATCGAGGGTTCTCTATCAACCATCCTACCGATACTGGGGACTAGGAGCTAGTAGTCAGTTATCAGGGAGCAGGGGGAAGAGAGCTGAGGGAGCGATCGGGAGCTGAGGGAGCTGAGGAGCATGGGGGAGAAAATACCAAATACCAAATACCAAATACCAACAATATCCTTAGATAGATAGATGTTGTAAAAGTCAAGTAAAAATAGTATAAGTTAATCTTTAGAACTAAAAATTCTAAGTATATAAACCTATAGAGGGTTGCATCTAGGCGAGTTTGTGCCTTTTATTAAAACTTATTAAGCGACGAGAGAAATCTTCTGTCGTTTGCGAGTCAGAAGGCTGCCAAAGGAAATTGGCAGCATTCTTCAGATCGATTTGTAGTTACTGCTCAATTACCAGAAAATAATGAAAATCGCTCAGATTGCTCCTCTGTGGGAACGAGTCCCACCCTTTCGCTACGGTGGTATTGAATTAATCGTTAGTTTACTAACTGACGAATTAGTCCGGCGCGGTCATGAAGTCACGCTGTTTGCCTCTGGTGACTCGATTACTACAGCTCAGCTCAAGTCAGTCCACAATAAAGCATTACGTCTCGATCCCAGTGTCAAGGAACCAGGGCTTTACGAGCAAATGATGCTGTTTGAGGTTTTTAGCAACGCCCATCATTTTGACATTATTCATTCTCATGTTGGCTGCGCTGCCTTGCCTTACACTGGTTTTGCTAAAACGCCTACGGTACATACAACTCACGGTATTTTTACTCCTGATAATGAAAAGATGTTTCGGCGTTTTGCTTGGCAACCATACATCAGTATTAGCGAAGCGCAACGAGAACCTCGTCTAGGGTTAAATTACATTCAAACTATCTATAACGGTATTGATACCTCTATCTATCCGTTTCAGGCTCAACCTAGTCAACCAGCTTATCTGGCTTTCGTCGGTCGCATATCTCCTGAAAAAGGTCCGATTGAAGCGATGAAAATAGCCCGCGCTGCTGGTTTACCATTAAAAATGGCTGGCAAAGTCGATCCGGTGGATCGAGAATATTTTCGCGATCGCGTTGAGCCATTAATTGACGGTGAGCAAATTCAGTACCTTGGGGAAATATCTCATGAAGAGAAGGCTCAGCTTTTGGGTGGAGCTACAGTAACTTTGTTTCCGATTACCTGGCGAGAACCGTTTGGTCTAGTCATGATTGAGTCAATGGCAACAGGCACGCCTGTAATTGGCATGGGTTTGGGTTCCGTACCAGAAGTGATTGCTCATGGTAAAACAGGCTTTGTTTGTCATTCTCTAGAACAAATGGTGGATGTGATTCCCGATGCGATGAAAATAGATCGCCAAACATGTCGCGACTATGCGATCGATCGCTTTAGCGTCCAAGCGATGACGAGCGCATATGAAAAGGCGTATCAAACTTGGAAGGGGTAGGGGAAAAGTCAAAATTGAGCAGACGGTGGACGGTTGACAGTTGATGATGAGTGGCTGGTGGCTGGCGACTAGTGACTAGAAACGATTCTAGCCACCAGCCACTAGTCACTAGCTGGCTTTTCTCCCGATGTCAGTACGCCCCTGGAACTAGAAACGATTCTAGCCACCAGCCACTAGTCACTAGTCACTGATAACTGTTTGCCTTTGTTACTTTATGAGTTGACCCCTGGATTGAAAGCTAAGATTTTTTAACTTTATCGCAAACATCTTTAATGAGTTGTATTTCTATTTAAGATCTGCTTACAATAATTTACATTGTTCAAATTAGTGTAATTAATTATTGCTGACGCTTAGAGAAATTACAGATATAAGCTGCAACTTTAAGCGCAAAAGTCGTAGAGAAAAAGTTGTTGCTGAAGGTGGTAAAGCCAATAAAAAAATTGCGATCGCACGGTCTACTAAGAAGGTTGATAATAATAAAACTGGGTCGCACACCTATAACAGCAAAAAGCCTTTGGTATGACACTGGATACGATAGCAACGCAAGACAGAGTAGAAATAAGTGGTAGAGTATTCGTTCCCGCAGAACAATTGCCAATTCCAGAATGGCCCTGCGTGTTGAGCGAAAGACCACAACCGACTTTGACGATTAAAGACGACGATCTATTTTTGGTGACAGATACGCTAGGAAATATTGCTGGCGGCTGTTATAGCGATGATAGTGCAGCTAGCATGGGGTTATTTTGCTGCGATAGCCGATTTCTAAGTCGCTTAGAATTACAGATTGAGGGGCGATCGCCTGTTTTACTCAGCAGTACCGCCGATAAAGGGTTTTCCCTTTCTGTCTTATGTACTAATCCTACAGTAGACAATCGATTGAAAGCTGACACCCTTGGCATTCGTCGCGAACTGGTTTTGAATGGAGCACTATTTGAAGAAATAGAAATTTCCAACTACAGCACGAGTGCCGTCAGCGTTTCTATTAGCCTGAGTTTTGATGCCGATTTTGTCGATTTATTTGAAATTCGCGGCTTCAATCGAGAAAAGCGCGGTAAATTGCTACGGCTTGCCGCAGTAGATGGAAGACAGCAAGAGAAAGGAGACAAGGAGGACAAGGGAGATAAGGGAGCAATTACCAATTACCAATTACCAATTACCGATTACCAACCTCCAGAAACGCTCACCCTTGCTTATCAGGGTTTAGATAATTCCATCATGGAATCGCGGTTGCAGTTTCAACACACTCAGCCAGATTTATTCAAAGGCTATACGGCAATTTGGCAGCTAGACTTGGCTTCCCACGAAACCAAAAAGCTCGGTTATCGATTGTCAATGGCAATTAACGATCGCTCAGCTTCTACCGTTCACGCTCCCAATACATTAGTCCAAGCCAGAGCAGCGGAAGACTCAGAGGAACTGCACTGGTGTCAGCAAAGCACGCAAATTCGCTCTGACAAAGCTGATTTCAATCATGTCGTCGAGCGAGCTGAGCAAGACATGTATTTGCTACGGCAATCTTTTGGCAAGTATAAAACTGTTTCTGCTGGCGTACCTTGGTTTTCTACTCTATTCGGACGAGATTCGCTGATCGCGGCGGCTCAAACTTTAATGTTAAATCCGTCGATCGCCCGCGAAACTTTGATTTTACTCGCAGCTTATCAAGGCAAAATTGAAGACGAATGGCGGGAAGAGGAACCAGGCAAAATTCTACATGAAATCCGCATGGGAGAAATGGCACGTTGCCAGGAAATCCCCCATACGCCTTATTACGGTACGATCGATGCTACTCCTTTGTGGTTAATGCTCTATGCGGAATACTTTGCCTGGACTCACGACTTAGAAACCCTAGATCGTTTGTGGTCAAATGCTTTAGCAGCAATGGATTGGATCGATCGCCGCCTCAAACCAACAGGATATTTATCCTACTTCCGCAAGTCACGCGGAGGTTTAGCCAATCAAGGTTGGAAGGATTCTGGCGATTGTATAGTTAATCGTCAAGGAGAACTAGCCACAGGGGCGATCGCTCTATGCGAAGTGCAGGCTTATGTCTATGCCGCAAAAGTGCGACTGGCAGAAATTGCTCGGATGAAGAAGCGGCTCGATCTTGCCGAAAAGTGGCAGGATGAAGCCAGAGAGCTGAAAGTTCGATTTAATCGCGATTTTTGGCTGTCCGACCAGGATTTTTGCGCATTGGCGTTGGATGGGGAAGGCAAACCAGTCGATAGTATTACCTCTAATCCCGGGCATTGTCTGCATCTAGGCATTTTTACACCTGAAAAAGCCTACAGCGTTGCCGAACGGCTCCGAGCGCCTGATATGTTTAACGGTTGGGGAATTCGCACTTTAAGCAGTTTATCCCCCGCCTATAATCCGATGGGCTACCATCTCGGTTCGGTTTGGCCTCACGATAATTCTCTAATCGTACTGGGCCTGCGATCGCTCGGGCTAGTGGATCAAGCCTTGGACGTATTTCAGGGGTTATTCGACATGACACTTCAGCAACCCTACCAGCGTCCACCAGAACTATTCTGCGGCTACGAACGCAATGGCGATCGGGCTCCCGTCCAGTATCCCGTGGCTTGTTCTCCCCAAGCTTGGGCAACGGGAACCATTTTTCAGTTATTGCAAACAATTATCAATCTCGTACCTGATGCCCCAAATAATTGCTTGCGAATCATCGATCCGGCTTTACCAGACTCCATCAATCGCCTATCCATACACAATCTACGTGTCGGTCCTACCTTACTCGACCTAGAATTCGAGCGTGCTGGCAATACGACTGCCTGTCGCGTGGTCAAAAAACGCGGTAACCTGCGTGTGGTGATCGAAGCGTAAGAGAATTGGTTGTTGATGAGTGGCTGGTGGCTAGTGACTAGAAAAGATTCTAGCCACTAGCCACTAGCCACTATTCACTGATAACTGATAACTGATTCCTAGTATGATGAACACTAGAGTTGTTTTGTGAATTTGTTGTAACAGATTGTTATGGACGCTATTTTGACACTGGGTTGGGTTGGATTGCTGGTAACTTTTACTTGGTCTATTGCTATGGTCGTTTGGGGTCGTAACGGACTGTAATAAATCCCGTGGATACAATACCAGTTTTCAACATTCTGGCGATCGCGGCGTTTGGTCTTTTACTGGCGGTCACTGGTGGTATCGGCTACCTGACACTGGTAGAATGGCGCGATCGCCGTCGTCGCGATCGGGAAAACAAAGAACTTCGTCGTTCTAGCAAGGCAAAGAAACAACGAAAGTGAATTCTGAATTCCGAATTCTCCTCACGTACCACTTACTCCTAGCTCCTCACCCCTAATTTCCCATTCTCCACGACGAATGAAGCGAGCGTTCTCACACTGGCTTCGGGTTGGCGGATGGTTGAAACGATCCGATAGTTGGTGACGAGGCGATCGCGTGTCAAGTGGCATCGAACGTACCCCCGATAAGTTCCGTTAAAAAATTTGGTGTGGGGGTTTCTGCTCATCGCGATCGTCGCCGTCGGAATAAACTGCTTGGGAAAATTGGAAGAGATAGAAGTGCCGACAAACTCAGTGCCAACGGTGGGGGAATTAGGATTCTTAAAGTCAAGTTTGAGGTCGTGTACCCAACTGGAATGCACGTCGCCTGTAATCACGATGGGGTTAGCAGGTTGGCGTTGCGCTAGAAATTTCAGCAATCGCTGACGCGCTTCGACATAGCCGTCCCACTGATCGAGGTTGAATAACTCCGAACGAGAGCGCGGATCGACATCGAATTGAGCGAGTACGGTTTGTTGAGCAAGAATATTCCACCGTGCTGCGGAGCGAGTTAAGCCTCGAAATAACCATTGTTCTTGCTGGTGTCCCATCATCGTTGCATTAGCAGCGAAAGCTTCCTGACAGCGAGATTTAAATCCGCCGCCGCAGGGCTGCTGAGTCCGGTACTGGCGCGTATCTAAAATATTGAATTGAGCTAAGTCACCAAACGTAAAGCGCCGATAGAGCTGCAACCGAGAGCCTTGGGGTGCGCGATCGCGTCGTAAGGGCATATGCTCGTAATACGCTTGGTAAGCAGCCGCCCGCCGCCGCCCAAAAGCAGATGGCGAGTCGCCGAAGCTAGAGCGATCGCCTGCATAGTTATTTTGTACCTCATGATCGTCCCAAGTCACGATCCACGGAAAGGCAGCATGAGCCGCTTGGAGGTTGGGGTCGGTTTTATATAAAGCGTAGCGGTTGCGGTAATCGGCAAGACTAACAGCGGCGGGAGTACGGTGCGATCGCACGCTATCGGTGCGGGAGCCGCCATCATAAATGTAGTCCCCTAGAAAGACGACTAGCTCCACATCTTCCTTGGCTAAGTTTTGATGCGCCGTATAATAACCGTTCTGCCAATCTTGACAGGAAGCAAAAGCAAAAGTTAGTTGTCCGAGTGCCTCATTCAGCGCGGCAGTGGTGCGCGTGCGTCCAATTGGACTTTCGGCATCCCCTGCTTGAAATCGATACCAATACCAACGTCCGGGTTGCAACCCTTCTACCTCAACGTGGACGGCATGGGCGAATTCTGGAGTGGCGATCGCTTCTCCCTGCTGGAGGATTTGCCGCATATTTTCATCAGTTGCCACTTGCCACTGGACGACAACCGATTCGGCAGGCATCCCGCCACCTTCAAGCGGATCGGGTGCGAGGCGCGTCCAAATGACGACACTCTCTGGCAGTGGATCGCCGGAAGCTACGCCCAACTTAAACGGATACTGGGAGAATTTCGGTTTCGCGATCGCCGTTTTTGTCTGCCACTGACTCGCGATCGTTCCAGCCGCCAAAGCCGCTGCACCAAGCAGCAACTCCCGCCGCTGCAATTTGTTATTTGTCATTGGTTATGGTCACTGGTCACTGGTCACTGATAACTGGTCACTGGTCACTGGTCATGTATAGTTATTCTCCCTTGTCCCCCTTGTCCCCCTTGTCCCCCTTGTCCCCCTTGTCCCCCTTATCTTTCCCTGCTCCCTACTCCCTACTCCCTACTCCCTATTCAGCGCGACAGTAATTGTACGATTGTTAAGCCAAGGGCGATCGCCACTGTCAAGCCAGTGATCGTGGTAAAGTTGCGGATCATTTGTAACTGGCGTTCGGTGTCGCGCAAAGAGGATTGCGTCAGACGCAATTCTGTTTCAAGGTTTTGTTGTTTTTCAAAATATTGGGGACTAAAGCCAGCTTGCTCTAATTTTTGAATAAAATCTTCTAATTCTGCATTTAATTTAGTATCGACAATTTCGCTAATTGCCGCGTGCGTTGCCTCGTCAGCCGTCCATTCTTGCCAAAAATGCTTCAGTCGCTTCGATACCTCTTCCCGTAATTCGCTGACTTGCTTGGCGAGTTCGGCATTATAGTTACTTAAATGAATATCCGCGCTACCGAGTTCGTCTTGTAAATGTGTTAATTCTCCTTTAAATTCTCGCCAACGGACATCAATTGCAGTTTCGATCGCCGCTAGACGTAAGTTAACATCTGTTTCTAAGTTGATGAGGTCTGCTTTATTTGCTTTGACCTGTTCTAGATTTGCTTGTAATTGTTGGTATGATTGCCCTAGAGCGGCAAATTGAGCTGGAATTTGTGTGAGTGAATCTAAGACAGCAAATGATTGTTTGAGGCGATCGCGCAGCTCTGTTAGTTCTTGTTCCACAGACAATAGTTCGGTCAGATTATTTTTCATAAGATTTTTTTGACTCAGGCTTTAATTTGGACTTTAAATAAATTATCCAAAATTCTTCAGTTGCGCCAAACTTTGACGAAGAGCAATGATTTTCTCGTTCAAAGCATTGCAGTTTTCACTGACGGCACGAAGATCCCTGATTTGTTTTAGGACTAATAAAGTGCGATAAGGTTGGGAGCTATTGCCAAATAAGCGCAAAGCTTCTGTAAGTAAAAAAGATAAATCTTGGTTCTGGTTCCAAGGAGCATTGATATGGGTCAACCAGTTAAAGGCAGTAGCTGGATCGACATCTACGCCCGCTTGGTAAAATAATAGTAAATCATCAGACGACAATTTCTGGTCAATTCCTGCTTGAAAGCCGACACCGAGATGTCTTAGAGCTGCATTGCGGTCTGGTGAGTGGCTCTGAGACGATAAAACGCCAGCTAGGTAAAGGGCAGATAAATTGAGCGGTTTTTCCCACAGCTGTTGCTTAACGTAAGCTAGCAATTCTTCTACCCAATTTTGACTGATGGCAAGGTGAATCGTTTCTGATAAAGACTCAGGATCGAAACGATCTAATTGTTGTTCTACCTGACGCTGCCATAGCGACAGCACCTTAGTCTCCGCAGCTACAGTCGTTTTGGCAATTGGCATCGCTTGGATGCGCTCGATATTCCGTCCTGTAATTTTGCCGCTAATTTTCTCCAGTAACCCAGGACCAATTTGAGTGTATCCTTTGTGTACGGCACGAATCACGTTGACCAGTTCTTCGGCAGGAGTGTCTTTCAACAGATAACCCTTGGCTCCAGAACGCAACGCTTCAGCTAAGTATTCCTCGTCGTCGTAGCCGCTAAGAACGATCGTTTTTGTAGCTGGAAAGCGTTCGGAAATGATGCGCGTTGCTGTCACTCCGTCCATTCCTGGCATCCGAATATCGATCAGCGCGATATCGGGGTTGAGCATGTCTACTTGTTCGATCGCCGCTTGACCGTCGCTAGCACTGCCGATAATATCCATCTCAGGATCGAGTTCTAGCAATGCTTTCAGCCCTTGGCGAATCAGTTTTTGATCGTCTACCAGCAAAATCCGAATCATGCAGCAAACATTGACAAGTTAAAGGGTGGTGACTGGCAAGAGGTTGGCGATCGCTTGCAGTAAGTCGTCCGTGCAAAAGGGCTTGGTAAAATACTCCGTCGCACCCAGACCGAACGCTGTTTGCCGATGCCACTGATTTTCCCGCGAGGTCAATACGATGACTGGGAGTTTTTGCCATTGGGAGGAAGCACGGATTTCCCGTAGTAAGGATAACCCATCTACGCGGGGCATCTCCAGATCGGAAATGGCTAGGTCGAAGCGTTCCTCTGAGGAAGAGAGCTTTTCTAGAGCCTCTTGCCCATCACGGCACTGTACTACTTTATACCCTGCTGCCGTGAGAATCCGCTCTAAAATTCGCCGAAATGCGATCGCGTCATCTACGATCAAAATTTTGGGAATCTCTTCAGTTGTAGCTGAAAATGTCTCCTGTCGGCTGCTTTCTTGACGAATTGTTGCTGGTGCGACCGAAAACTGAGATAGCAGTTCTTGAAACCGATCGGGTGAGAGAACGGGAACGATTTCCCCCGTACCCAGCACCGTACAACCGAGCAGGTAATTCGGAACTTTCACTGTAGCGTCAAAAGGCTTGAGAACTAATTCTCGCTCTCCCAACATCTGATCTACAGCCAGCACGACTGTCTCTGCCTCAATCTCCAACACGAGTCCCAAACGTTGGTCTAGTTCGGTAGCGTTAGCGAAGCTTAACGAAGTTATCGCCCCGCGCCGCCATTGGTAAGGTAAAAACTGTGGCAGATAGTACAGTCGAGCTGGGAGATTGCGCCAAGCGATCGTGCTGCCGTGCTGCAATCCCGTCCCGTATTCCGACAAGACAACAACCTCTTTAACCTGAGAAGCGGGAAACGCCAAGGTTTGCTGCTGGCATTTACACAATAGCAGCGGCAAAATATTTAAGGACATGGGAATGCTAATGGTAAACTTAGTTCCTTGCCCTGCTGTAGTTTCCACGCCAATCGTCCCACGCAAGCGCTCGACTTGCAGGCGAACGATATCTAGTCCTAAACCGCGCCCTGATAAAGTCGTAACTGTGGTGGAGGTGGAAAAACCAGAACGAAACAAAAATTCCAAAATTTGCTCTGAAGAGAGTACAGCAGTTGAGTCGCACAGTCCGAGTGCTTCAGCTCGTTGTCGCACTGCGGTCAAGTCAATCCCGCGCCCGTCATCAGCAAGAGTAATAATCAGTTGATTACCTTCAGTTACAGCAATCAGACTCATCCGCGCTATGGGAGATTTACCACTTGCCTGCCGCTCTGAAGCAGATTCGATCCCGTGGTCGAAAGCATTGCGAAATAGATGCAACAGGGGAATTTTCAACTGTTCGAGGATCGCCCGATCGATCGTGGTTTCCCGTCCTTCGATCGCTAACTGAACGGATTTGCCGTAGCGTTGGCTAAATGATTGTTGGGCAGCGGCAAACTGGTTTGCTAAGCTGCCAAACTTGACTAGGCGCGACTCGGTTAAATCTCCGCGTAAGTCGTCGAGTTGCTGGCGTAACTCTACCAAAGCTTCCCGCATTTCTAGAGAAATAAATTCCACATCCGCCCTAGCTTCTTGCACCTGGACGATCAGCTCTTGCAATTCTTGTAAAGAATTAGATGTGGGTATTTGGTAGTCGGTCGTCAGTAGTTGGTAATTGAGTGGTGCGTGGGCAGAATTCGGAACTCGAAAGTCGGAATTTGGAATTAATTTTGAATTTTGAATTTTGAATTTTGAATTTTGAATTGCTCCCTCAGCTCCCTGGGCTCCCTCAGCTCTCTTTCCCCTGCTTTTCCTGCCAAGTACAGCAAGTTGGTTGTACAAAGCTTGCATGTCTTCGCTAAGAGGGTTGAGCTGGGCAGCCCGCTGTTTTAACGTTAGATCGACCTGATGCAGCTGTTCTTGGTACAAAGACAACCGTTCGTAACTGATAAACAACTCGCCGATGGTGTTATCGATCCGCTCTAGTCGCGATACGGGTATTTTTAAATTTAAACTGCGGATGCCGGAGGCGATCGCCAGGGAATCGTTCAGGAGTTGGGAATCAGTAGGAGGATGCGGTGCGCTCGGATTGAAGGTTTGGGAGTTGAGCAGCAAAAATTCGTCTCCAGTTGCCTCAGCTCTAGGACTTGGTGGCAGCGATTGCAAAAAATTTTCAATTGCTGTTGTTGTAGGTAGTAAGGTCGTTGCTTCTAAGCGATCGACTCCTTCGGGATTGCCGATCGCCGTGACAATCAAGCTACCGATCTGTTCGATGCTCAGGGAGATCAACTCATAGGCTAACTCCTGCTGCTCTACCCGTTCGTGCTGTAAGGCTTGTAATAGGTCTTCTAGGTGATGGGATAGGCGGCTCAGGGTGGTAAATTGAGCGATTCCCGCTCCACCTTTAAGGGAATGAGCTGCCCGCAGCATGGTAGAATATAACCCGCTCAAATTCACCTCGGGATCTGTTGCTTGCAACTGGCGAATTCCCTGTTCCAAGACTGACAATTGGTCTGGGGCATCTTCGTACAGGAAACAAGTGCGTATTTCTTGAGTAATTGCCTCTAAGCTTGCAGCATCCAGCACCATAGTTAATCTTCTACTCGAAATCGGGACACGGAAAGTTGGAGTTCGCGGGCGACCTCAAGGAGTTCCTGTAGCGTAGATAGCACGGCAGCAGATTCGGTCGAAGTTGTTTGGGCGATCGCTGCTACTGTTTGCATGGTTTGATTGACCATACAGGAGTTATCTGCTTGAGAAACTGTCCGCACGGAAATTGATTGCAGCAATTGGTCGATTTCTTGACCGATCTGTGCCATATCCTGCAAGTTGGTTTTCGTTCTTGTCACCAGTTGGGTTCCTATTGCTACAGAGGCGTTGCTAACTTCCATCGTTTTTAACACATCGCTGGTTCCTTGCTGGATAGTTCGCACCAATCGGTCAATTTCTTTAGTTGCGTCTGTGACTCTTTCTGCTAAGCGTCTGACTTCGTTAGCCACGAGGCGAAACCCTTTACCATTTTCTCCAGCTCTCGTTGCTTCGATTGCGGCGTTGAAGGCGAGGACGTTGGTTTTTTCAGAGATTGTCGAGATAATGCTGACGATTTTAGAAATTTCTTGAGAAGATTCCGCTAGCCGTTTGGCTTTTACAGTTGTCTCCCAAACATTGGCGCGGAGTGTTTCCATGCTATTGACAGTCTCGTCCATCGTTCGATCGCTATCTTGGGCTGCATCTAGTGCCTGACGAGCGATGGTGGCGGCGGTTTGGGCGGAACTGGCGATCGCTTGAATCGACTGTTCCATTTCTTCTACCGAAGTCAATGCTTCTGCCACTGTTTCGGCTTGGGTGTTGGCTTCACAGGCAAGTTTTTCTACAGAAGCTTCGCTGTCTACGGCTGAAATTTGCACCTGTTCGGCGGCTGATTTAACTTGCAAGACTATCTCGCGCAAGCTGGCAATAACTGTATTAAATGCATCAGAAATTGCGCCTGTTTCCCCCTGCGAGACTTTAGCTCTGACAGTCAAGTCGCCGTGTTTGACTGTTTCCGTCTCTAACAGCAAGTTTATCATGCCCCGCTGTAACCTTTCTTTTTCCTGACGCTGGCGGGTTTCTGAGGTGCGCATTGCCTCTAGGTTCGCTTCAATGTTTGCCGTCATCGCATTTAATTGCCGCGCTAGAATGCCTATTTCGTCGCCGCGCTGAGAATTTTCTAATCTCTCTCCCTGCTTGCCCTCACCTACTGCCTGAGCGAATTCTGCTAGTCGTCTGAGCGGGCGGGCAAAGGTACTAGCAATTGGAATTGCCATCAATGCTGCTATTAATAGCATTCCCGCTCCAATTCCATAAGCTGTTTTTTGCTGTTGGGCAAGCAGCTCGTCTAATTCTGACATTGGGCGAGCTACAAAGGTCATGCCTACAGGCTTGGCTTTGGTCGGATTGAGTTCTTGCTGGTGGTCGTACAATGGTAGGTATATGCCCAGATATTCTGCACCAGCAATTGTTGTTTTAGCAATAACTTCTTGTCCTTTACCGAGAACGGTGGCGGCTATAGCTTGAGGAGATCGCGTGCCGATATCTCGGGTTTTGCCGTCGCTAGCCGGAATGTTAGAGGAAATTCGCCAGTCTTGAGCATAGACTGCTGAGATGGGAATGCCCACCCGTTGTTTTAGACTATCGTTATTTAAAAAGTTCCGGTTTTCCACTGAGGCGACAATGACAGTACCCACGACTCGATTGTCGATTTCGATCGGGTGGACGACGACACCCACTAAAGCAGCTTTCCCACCATCGATGCTGGATTGACTCGCAGTTGAAGGCTGTGCTGCTTGAGCTGGCGACTGTAACCTGATATTTGCTTGTTTGTCTTGCCCCAAACGTTTGAGAAAATCTCCCTTCCATAACTCCATGCCTTGCAGCGTTTTGCCCGTGCGCAAGGCATTTTGAACGATGGGAATATCTGCCACATTTATCCCCAAGGGCAAGGACACGGGCTGATATTGTGGTGAGAGTTGAAGTTGTTCGGCGGAGGGGTTGAACGATACTGGGGATAAGGTTTGAATGTATTGGGCTACCGTTCTACCCCGAGCATCGGTGACAATTCTCAAGTTTTTTTCTACCGAGTCGCTTTCATCAGAAACTTTCAAACTCTCCATGTAGGTTTGCAATTGCTGTCGATACGCACTGACTTGGCTTTGACTGTTCAAATCGATCTTCAAAGTTTCGACGAGCCGAGCGATCGTATCTGCCTCTGTCTGTGCCTCGTCCACACTCCACATCACGTAGTCTTCAGTGAAGTACGACCCGTCCCTTTGTAATGACTGCTTGGCTTTTTGCAGTAAGGTGTCTCGGGTGACTGTGACAATTCCTTGGGTGATGACGACAATTGGGAGAGCAGTGCTAATTATTAAAACAATGGCGAGTTTGGTGCGGAAGTTGAAGTGTTGCCAGGCGTTGGTAACTCTACTGCCAGCTACTCTCATTCTCAGCATGAGTGGCTGTGGGCTAACAGTGCTTTCCAGCCCCTCTCCCAAACTTAATTTGGATTCTGACAGTGGTTTGCCCGTTTCCGAGCTATTCGCCTCTCGCCACCCATCAGATCTTTCTAGAGTTTCCAGCGCCTTTCGCGCCACAGAGCCGTAAATCCCATCGGGATCTTGCGCGATCGCTTCTCGGTAAAATGCGGCAGCTTTGATAACATCTCCCGTCTGCTCTAAGGCATTCGCGAGCGTAATTTTATTCACCAAATCTTTTGGTTCGCGTTCGACTTCTGCTGCTAGCGCCGCAATGTGCTGTGGCGTGGGCAGATTTGGATAACTTTTGCTAGATGCTGTCATGGATGTACTGAGGTGCGATCGCAGGTGGATAGAGCCGTAAAAATAGCATTCACATTCAGGGCAGTTACGGGGCGTTCGATCTGGGCAACACCAATGCCATAGAGCTTTAAAGCTGGCGGAAATTCTGCCGGTACGGGTTGAAACTGCTGCGGATCGAGCGAGACAATTCCCTTGAGCAGCGACACCACGCAGCCGACTTGCCGCGAATCTTGCTCTCTTGCCACATGAGCGCTCCCGTTCAGCACGACAAGAGTTAAGTTGGTCTTGGCATGAGCATTTCTGACCGAACTAACTAGCCCCAACAACCCGCTTAAATCTAGTATCCACAACAACTTACCGCGCTGGTTTGCTACCCCTAACAATGTTGATGCTACGCCAGGGATGGGGCAAATTTGCTCTAGCGTTAAGGTTACTACACCTACCGTCTGTTCCAACGGTAATAACAGTTCGATTCCCGGCGATAGCTGAATGTGAAAGTATTCGGTGAGCATTAGAGCCAACTAGGCAGTGGAATGCGGTGACTAACTGAGATGACTACACACTGTCTGGACTAGATCGAGTGGTGCAAAAGGTTTAGCAATATAAGCATCTCCTCCTTGACGTAAAGCCCAAAACCGATCGAATTCCTGATCTTTCGAGGAACAAAAAATAATTGATATATCTTCAAATGTCGGACTAGCACGCAGTTGGCGACATAAATCGAGTCCGCTGATCCCAGGCATAACAATATCTAATACGATCAGATCTGGTCGGTGGTTGGCTGACAACCAGTGCAAAGCAGATTCTGCCGAGTCAACACAAACCACATTTAAGCCAACTTGTTGCAATAAAGCCACTATCAACCGTCGATCGGTCGGGCTGTCTTCAACAACTAAAACGGTTTTCATCTATAAATTTCAGCTAAAGTAAAAAATATCTGGTTGTAGTTGTTGATAGTTGACTTTTTCTAGTTTTCCACCGTGGAAGTAAAATTGGGTTTTGTATTTACTAGCTTATATTTGTTCAGGTGTTAACTTACACTCCTAAAACAGGAACTTATCAAAATTTTGTAAATTTGTCTAGAGATAGCAGCAGATCTTAACCGTAAAATTGTATACAGGCAAGTAGCGAATAGGTAGGTTTCGGGTAGGGGGCAGGAAAGAATTTATACTAATTACTCACCCCTCCCTAACCGTCACTGACTACTCGCTAAACTACCGACTCGCTCATTTACGGGTTATCGATAATGACTTGAATCCCTCGGTCAATTGTTGCATCTGCTTCTGCTGGTGTAACTGGTCTAGGGGTAAATAAATCTCTTTGTACTGGCTTGATTTGGATTGCTCTAGGGGCTGGCAGTTTGGCGGGAGCAGGCGATCGCCTTGTTGTGGTTTCTAGTTCTATCGTGCCTAAAATTTCTGCATTTCCTCGGGCGATCGTTCGTTTCTGTAAACTTTCAACTGTTGAGATGTTATTGATACCAGAGTTGACCTCTGTTTGAGCTAAAACTGGTTGACCCAAGGCGGCTGTTACTAGCAATATAGCAGTTGCAATAAGAGAAAATCGTAGGTAGAGCATAGCTTTAGCTTGTCAAAACAAGCGCGAGGTTTGAGTAAACTTCTACACTCCATAGGTCGGCAAATAAGTACGTATATTGCAGACACGCACTAACCTAATTCGCACCACCTCTCATTTCAATTTTAGTTGTGCTTTTTAGATTAAACTTATAATTTTTCTTATGGTACTAAAACCGCTCTATAAAAATCTGTATCCAGACTCACTAAGTTTCTCTGTTATTTGTGAGGAGAGTCGAGAGTCGAGAGTCGGAATTAACTGGTCACTGGTCAGGAGTCACTAGTCACTAGTCACTGATAACTGAAAACTGCTGCCAACAAAGATAGAGCGCTCTGGGAACGTGGAAACAACCTTTCCATTTGCCACCTTTAAGGTTTAATAAGACTTGTCCCTGGCGATCTAAGTAACCGAACCATTCGCCATATTCAGGATCGGCAAAATGCGACCAAGTGTAATCGTGCATTTTTTGATACCACTCCCAACACGCTTCGCGTCCCGTCAGGCGATATCCCATTACCAGTGCTACCAATGATTCTAAATGCACCCACCACAGTTTTTGATTCCATTCCAGTTGCTGAGGTGGATGTCCGTTAGCATCCATAAAATAGTATAAGCCACAGTATTCGTTATCCCAGGCAAAATTGAGAATGTTGAGGATTACGTCAACTGCTTGGTTAATCGTTTTCGGATCGTTGTGGCGGCGTGCAATATCCATGATGAACCACATGGCTTCAATCCCATGACCGGGGTTAATGAGTCTGCCATCAAAACAGTCAATATGGGAACCATCTGGAGTCACGTTTTCATACATTAAGCCGCGATCGCGATCTAAAAAATCGGTCATGACTTCGCGCACGGTGGCGGCTAAAATTTCCTCTAGGCGATCGCTGGGTAGCAGCCAGTCCATTTCTAGGGACAAGTTGGCTAAGATCATCGGTACTGCTAGCGATTTGAGCGATCGCGTCCCAGTATAAGCTTTGTTATATTTGCCTTTGGGGTTATTCTGGCGGCGTAAAACGTTGTTGTAAGCTTGCAAGGCAACATCTTTTGCCCAATCTTCTCCTGAAGCTAAAGCATACTTACTAAATGCCATTGCCGCGAAGCAATCAGAAAAGATATTGTATGGCTGTACCAGAGGATTACCAGCGCGATCGAGAGCAAAGTACCAATTACCTTCAGGATCTCGTCCGTGTTTTGCTAGAAAATTTGCACCGTTTGCGGCAATTTTGAGCCACTCTGGACGTTTTTCTAGTTGGTTATACAACATGGAAAAGATCCAGACTTGGCGATTTTGCAACCAAATAAACTTGTCGGTATCGTAAACATTCCCCGCGCGATCGAGACAGGTAAAGTAGCCGCCTTGCTCCCAGTCGATTGAATGCCGTTCCCAAAAAGGAATTACGTCGTTGAGCAGAGCGTTTTTGTACAGTTCAGCTAATGCTTGAAAATCTTGCCGCATAAGTTTGGATAGCACGAGGGAGCGATCGCCACTAATTATCACCTTGCTATAGATAATTCACAAGAGCTGGATCGCGTATCTTCAAGAGCGATCGTAGATGACAATATTAAATTGCTCCTCCTCAGAAGGAGGCTGAAAGTATTTGGTTATTTCCTCAAATACCGTTTCGCTGACAAAAGCTGATTCCGATTGATTTTTACTTCGCTCTTTTAATTGACGTTTGCAAAGGTCATCAGTTGCGTTAATGAAGTATAGCTTGTGGGCTGCATTAGCTTTCTCAAACAATCCGCGAAACCACTTGCGTTGGTTGATTGTGTTGGCTGAAAAATCTAGAACGACCGATATTTCTCTAGAGAGAAGATCGCTGATATGGGATGAAATCGCAGTCCGAAGGCGTGGCGAGTATTTAATATAGCTGGGGATATCGGCAATTTCGTCAGGATAAAGTTGGGCAAGTAGCTCATCTTCAACGAAAAGAATTGCGTTGTATTCTTTGGCTATCTGCCTTGCTAACGTAGATTTTCCCGCAGCCATTTTTCCACAGAAGAAAAATAGAGTTGATTTGGTACTCACTTTAAGTCTTGCTTAGGTTTGGCGATCGTGCTTCACAGTTATGACTACACTTCCCTTCTTGCGTCCTTGTTCGACATACCTGTGAGCCTCGGCAGTTTGTTCCAATGGATAACGCCGATCTATAACTGATTTTATCTTTCCCGCCTCAATCAACTCTTTGAGGAAAATTAGATCTTCTTTACGCTCAATTGCTATCCCACCTATAACTTTCTTGCTGCTTGTTATTGAAGTCCATAGTCCTCGAAGTATTGGGGACAGATTTATGTGGACAGCTCTGAGATAAATGCCTTTTTTCTTGAGCGATCGCAGACAACCTGAAAACGAACTCTTGCCTACCGTGTCAAAAATAATATCGTAGGTCTTACCGCTTTTTGTAAAATCTTCTTGAGTGCGATCGATAACCGCGTCGGCTCCCAAAGATTTCACTAATTCTAAATTTGCCGTACTACATACCCCAGTCACTTCTGTGCCAAAGTACTTGGCAAGCTGCACGGCAGCCGTACCTAACGCTCCAGAAGCCCCATAGATCAGAACTTTTTGTCCGCTCTGAATCTTCCCTTTATCTCTCAGGAAAATCAGTGAGGTTGTTGCCCCAAAAGGAATGGCGGCGACTTCCTCATAGGTCATGTTAGTAGGCTTGATGGCGATCGCTCCTGCTTCAGGTAAGCATATGTACTCGGCATTAGCGCCAAGACTGATTCCCGCTCCAGCAAATACGCGATCGCCTGCTTGGAATTGCGTTACATTTTTGCCAACCGCTTCAATTTCTCCAGCTAGCTCGCTCCCCAGGATCGCGTTCTTTTTAGGTTTTAAGAAACCATAAAAAAATCGTACGGCGAATGGGTCAGCCTTTCGTAGGCGCAAATCCGCCGAGGTTACTGTTGTCGCATGTATTCTTATCAATACTTCATTGTCCTTGGGAGTAGGTTTTTCTACCTCCTTTAGCTGCATAACCTCCGGCGATCCGTATTCCGTGCAGACAATCGCTTTCATGAATGCTCCTCTAAGATAGCTTTAGTGTTAGCCCTCAACAAGCACCTTAACGCTCAATACGTTCAAGTTCTTCACGAACAACTCTGCGTAAGGTTTCCTCTAAAGGTTCGCGACTCTGCTGAATATGCTGGCGCAAAGCTTCGTTAATCATAGTTTGATAATTTCCTCCGCCTGCACTGTGAGCTTGTTCGCGAAACCATGCTAAAACCTCGTCATCTAGCCGAATTGTGATCCGAGTTTTTCCAGGTGGTGTTGGGTCAATCGCCCCTCGTTTACCCCGACTAAAATCATATTCTGTTTCCATTGGTAAGCCACCTCAACTATAGTATGCACAACTGTACATACTACCAATGGAACAGCGCCCCAAGCAGTTATTCGATCGCATTCATCATACTTTTTAAATAAAGCATCATTATTCAGTCATAAAAAAGTAGGGTGGGCATTGCCCACCCTACTAACAAGTAAACATTAAACAACGGATAATTTTTGCTCTTTCTCTTGCATGTATTCGGTGACAATTTGCCGGAATTGTTCGCCTTCGATTGTCTCGTTATCGACTAACAAATCCACTAATCGATCGACTAAATCGCGATTTTCGCGAATAATCGTCCGCGCTTTTGTAAATGCTTCAGTCGCGATCGCCCTAACTTGATTGTCGATTTTTCTTGCCATTTCTTCAGAATATTCCGATCGCTCCATCCACCCTCCCCCTAAAAATACTTCGTTATCGGGGCTTTCTAAAGCGACTGGACCCAAATTTGACATTCCGTATAATGTCACCATTTCTCGCGCTAGGTTAGCAACCATTTTTAAGTCTCCAGAAGCGCCCGTAGTGACTTCTGAATCGCCAAATACTTCGGCTTCAGCGGCTAATCCTCCCAGGGCGATCGCAATTCGGTCTAAAATCCAAGCGCGACTCCGCAAGTAGCTACTGTCTACATTTTCCTCGTCAGGTACGCTTTGGGCAAAACCACCAATTCCACCCGAACGGGGAATAATTGTCACCTTATTTAAAGGATCGGAATTTTTCAGCAGCGTAATTAATAAGGCGTGTCCGATTTCATGATAAGCCAACAACCGCTTTTTCTTACTATCTAATAATGGTGTCAGCGACAACCCAATCGTAATTCGGTCGATCGCATCCATAATTTCCAACGGTGTAATCGCCTCTTTGCGCCGCCTTGCCGTCAGAATCGCCGCTTCGTTGAGTAAATTCGCTAAATCTGCACCAGAAAAACCAGGCGTGCGTTGGGCGATCGCTTCTAAAGAGACGGAATCATCGACTTTCTTATTACGAGCGTGAACTTGTAAAATTCCCAGTCGTCCTTTGTATGCTGGCAGATCCACCGTAACTTGGCGATCGAAGCGACCGGGACGTAATAATGCTGCATCGAGTACGTCAGGACGGTTCGTCGCAGCAATGATGATAATTCCCGTATTGCCTTCAAACCCATCCATTTCTGTCAGCAATTGGTTAAGAGTTTGCTCTCTCTCGTCATTTCCACCACCAATTCCCGCACCTCTTTGTCTACCTACCGCGTCAATTTCATCGATAAATATTAAGCAGGGGGCATTTTCTTTCGCTTTTTTAAATAAATCTCGCACCCGCGACGCGCCCACACCGACAAACATTTCGACGAATTCGCTACCGGAGATGCTGAAAAATGGGACTGCTGCTTCCCCAGCGATCGCTTTTGCTAGTAATGTTTTCCCCGTTCCTGGAGGTCCAATTAACAAAACTCCTTTAGGAATTTTTGCCCCGACTGCGGTAAATTTCTCTGGCTGTTTGAGGAAGGTGACGACTTCTTGCAACTCTTCTTTGGCTTCGTCAATCCCTGCAACATCGTCAAATTTCACGCCCGTTTTAGCTTCCATCTGGAATCTAGCGCGAGACTTGCCAAAACTTAGGGCTTGGTTAGAAGAATTAGCTGAACGACGTAACAATAGCAACATCAACGCCATCAGAGGCACGATCCAGAGTAAATTTGCTAGCAGACCCACTGCAGCCCTACTATCAGCAGAAGAATTAACTTCCAATGGGACTTGTCTATCTCTAGCTCTATTAATTAATTCTGGATTTTGTTGTAATAACAATACTTCTTTAGGTGGTTCGTCCGCCTTTTGTCCCTTGAGCTGAACTTTAGCAATATTCTGCGCTGGGTCAAGCTCTATTCTGGTAACATCTCCGCGATCGATGCTGCGTAACAATTCGCCGTAATTCAGCGTATTGGAATTTTCTCTTTGCGCCAGTACCGGAGTACCTACAAGCATTGACTGCAATATCATTCCGCTTGCTGCCAAATGCCATAGACTTCGCTTCGCCATATTCATAGCTTTACTACCTGCTGGCGATCGCCGATCTAATGACTGTTTGCGCGAACCTCTCATATTAAAATGCCCTCTGTCGCTGCCTTGACCCATAAACTGTTTTGCAAAGGACGGTAGGTACGATCCACCGTTCTATTTCATACTTAACAGATTGAAGAGATTTTGCCTTAGCTCCAGCTATAAACTCAATTCTTCCAATCTCTAGTGTAACTTCCTGAATTGGTTGTCAGTTATCAGTGTGGAGACGTTACATGTAACGTCTGTACAAATAACGTCTGTACAAAGTTGTCAGCGATCGGTAACCTCTTGCCAATGACTGATGACCAATGACCGATGACTTACTACTATTTCCTCAAATTTGACATCCCCTGGTAAAAGCCGCTATATTTAATTTAAGCATACTCGTAATGATTATGAGTATCAATAATTGAGAAACTTGACAAAGCCATCAAACTAGTGATGCAGCGAATTTTCTAGTTTTGATTTCGCAATAGTCAAAAAATATCGTCAACAAGGATTGAGATATGGTTAAGATTGTGGGTATCGGTGGCAGCTTGCGGAAAGATTCCTACAGCCAACTCGCATTAGAAATTGCAGCAAGGCGAGTCGAAGCACTAGGAGCAGAGGTAGAGATTTTAGATTTAAGGCAGATGCAGTTACCCTTTTGTCATGGGGGCGACGAATATCCAGGCTACCCAGATGTAGAGAGGTTGCAGAATACCGTCCAGCAGGCTGATGGCTTGATTTTGGCTACACCAGAGTACCACGGTAGCGTTAGCGGCGTACTAAAAAATGCTTTGGATTTGATGAGTTTCGACCAGCTAGATAGTAAAGTGGCAGGACTAATCAGCGTGTTAGGCGGTCAACCAAATAGCAATGCTCTCAACGATCTGCGGTTAATTATGAGATGGGTTCACGCTTGGGTGATACCGGAACAAATTGCGATCGGACAAGCGTGGAAAGCTTTTGGTGCTGATGGCAAGCTATTGGATGAAAAATTGTCGCAACGCTTCGACCAATTCGCCCAAAGTTTAGTTGAGAATACGCGCAAATTGCGTGGTGTTTCCTAAAAGTAGGGGCGCACAGCCGTGCGCCCTTAACACATTAATGATGGTGATGATGTCCGTCGTGGTGATGATGTCCGTCGTGATGGTCGTGGTGATGGTGGTGAGCGGACACAACCGCTAACTGAGGATTAACTGAGAGTGCCTGCTCTGATAACAGTGCTGCGATTTGAGGATTCGCCCATTCTGCTGCCATTTGTAGAAAACGAGAATGAGCATTAACACAAGGCATTTGCACGTAGCTAATTGTGGAATGCTTGCGACGCAAGTTGTGAATGATGTGGTCCACGTCTAGTAGAGTTTCATGATTTTCTGTGGCAAAACCAATTGGCATGAAGACGATCGCCGTTGCGCCCAAATCGATCAGATTTTTTGCTGCTTGAAATGCATTTGGCTGCGTCCATTCAATGAGAGGAGTATCGTGGTTGAGCCAGCCTACAGAGATCAGTGGATAGCGGTGGATGAGTTGTTCTCTAACTAGTTCGTATAGAGCTTCACTTTCTGCAATCCCCGACGTGAAACCCTTGGCTTTGTGGGGACAACCATGATTCATTAACACGATGCCGATCTGGGAAGGTAAGTAAGCAGACGCAAGCTCGGCGGCGATTTTTTCTTCTACCAACTGCGCCATCAAATTGATGTAGGCAGGTTCGTTGTAGAAAGAAGGAATATAGCGTTGTCCCTTCAGCCAGTGTTCTTCACCATCAGCTAACTTTGCTAAGGCATTATTGACTTGTTCGACAGCAATACCGCTAGTAAAAATAGAATCGACAACCAGTAGAGGATAAATCAGTAGTTTGTCAAATCCTTGTGCCTTGATTTCTGTGAGAACTTGCTCTGGAAGATAGGGAGCGCAAAAGTTAAAGGCTTTAAAAACTTGAACGCGATCGCCCCATTTAGCTTGTAGCTCTTGCTCGATCCCCGCCCGTTGCTGCTCGAAAATCGCATTATGGGGCGAAACAAAGTGATTGTGTTGATGCTGCCACTCGTGCAAGTCAAACATTGCCAATAGCTTTGCTAAAGGCGGGTAGATCCACGTTGGCACGGGGGCAAACTTAGCTGTAAGTAGATTTAAAGCTTGTTCGTTATAGTTGGCGAAATCTGCATAGCTTTCAACTTCACCATAACCCATTAGTAAAACGGCAACTCTGTCTTGGTTAGAATTTGGAGCTGGCGCTTGAGGTTGTTGTTTCTCTGGAGTTGCTACCAATTTCCTTGCCTCGCCTGAATAAATGTTCTGCCAGTCTTTGATGCTTGTAGCAGGGAGAGTACAAATTCTCATACCCCGCGATCGCTGGTACTACTCTTACTCACACTAGGTTAGCATCCCCTATGGGGGATTGGTCTATCTATGGAGGAAATCTTTATGAAGGGGTGAGGAGCGAGGAGCGAGGAGCGAGAGGACAAGGGAGAGGACAAGGGGATAAGGGGGAGAAGAGAGCTGAGGGAGCAACTACAAATTCAAAATTCACGCATTCAAAATTCACGCATTCAAAATTCAAAATTTCCCCACACCCCACACCCTTTCATCGCGCACCACTCACCACTCTCTTTCCCTCACTCCTCGCTCCTCACTCCTCGCTCCTCATTCAAGCAACGATCGCCCGATCGCGTCCTTCCTGTTTAGCGCGATAGAGAGCGGTATCGGCAGCTTTGAGAATGGCTTCTCCCTCTAATCCGTGTTTGGGAAAGCTAGCGACTCCTAAAGATAGAGTTATTGCTCCAACTGGTTGACCGGAAGATTCGACATGCAGTTGTTTGACAGCGGCGCGAATTTGTTCGGCACGTAATTGCGTTACTCCAAGGGAGGCTTCGGGAAGAATGAGCAGAAATTCCTCTCCACCGTAACGACAAGCAATATCCGAACCTCGGACGTAACTTTGCAAGCAGCGTCCTAATTCCCGTAACACGGCATCGCCAGCATCGTGTCCGAGAGTGTCGTTGATCCGCTTGAAGTAATCGACATCGAGCATGATGATGGAAAGTGGCTGTTGCTTGCGATCGCAACGTAGCATTTCCCGCTCTAAAGCTTCTTCCATATAACGTCGATTGAATAAACCAGTCAGCGAGTCGCGAATGCTCTGGTTTTTCAAAGTCTCGCGGAGTTTTAAATTAGCTAAAGTCGGAGCGATATGTTCTGCGACTCCAATCGCCAGTTGCCTTTTGGCAGGGGAAAGAACGCCCTTCTCTAGCGAACCGAGATAAAGCACGCCGAAGGTTTCTCGATGTGCCATCAAAGGCACGCACAAGGACTCAGCTGGTAAGCTGTGGTGTACGTGTTTGCAGAGCAAACCATCGTCGGCATCATCAACCCAATGAGGTTTACCCAAGCGGAGCGCCCAACAATCATCGGGATTAAAAGCTTGCTGATTTGCTAAGAGGGGGACTCCCCAGGTAGCAACTGGTTCTAGTAAACTTTTCGTGTTGCGGTTGAGAAAAATTCCCCCCGATGCTTGCGGGAATAGAGATTGCACGAGTTGAGCTAGGGTAGTGCAAGCTTCTTCCAGCGTCAGACAAGCTTGGAGTACATCAACGGTATAGCTGAGGTAGGTAATTTCGTGGTTGCGCTGTTTGAGTTCGTTGACCCAATTACTCAGTTGCTCGTTAGCTTGCACTCTTTCTGCTTCCGCTTGCTTGCGTTCTGTTACATCAGTACCAGAGGCAATAATGTAACTAATTTTACCGCTGGCATCGTACATCGGTGTGAAAGCAAAGTCAATCGTGATGAAGCGATCGTCGCCTACTTTTGCTTCGCCTTCATAACGCACTTTTTCACCCTGACTGACGCGATCGATCGCCGATCGCAACTCAGCTTGTACGGTAGGAGAGTAAGACCACCAGTAAGTTTGAAGCAGGGATTTACCCAAAACATCTTTGGGCTGAAGATCGGCTGCATCTAATAAAGCTTGATTGGCTTCGATCAGCGTGCCATCAGCCGAGAGAACGGCAACAAAGGAGAATAAGCTATTGATAATGTTACGTAAGTGCTGTTCGCTGTGACGCAGGCTTTCTTCAGCAGTGGAATGAGTCGTAACGTCCATCCCACAGGCGATCGCGTACTCTACTAACCCTTGGCGATCGCGCAGGATCGTATTTGTCCAAGCAATGCGGCGAGTGTGACCATCACGGTTGAGACAGTAACCTTCATATTGACTTGCCGATTGACTGGTAAGTAAATTTTCCCAGTGAGTTTTGGGCGATTCAGCTTCACCAGGGAGCGAAAATAATTCCCAAAAAAACTTTCCTTTAACTTCTGTTGCCGTGCGAGCGGTCATTTCTTCGCAGGTGCGGTTACAGCGAAGAATTTTCCCTTGCGGGTCGAGAACCAAAATTAAAGCGCCAGAGGTATTGAGGATTGCTTCCGAAAAATCTCGTTCCTGGGCGATCGCTTCGGTCATCTGCTGGCGCTCTCTGATTTCGCGATCTGTAAAACCGTAGACTCCAGTTAAGAGCAACATATTCAGGCAAATAGCAGCAGCAAAGGCAAACATGGATTGACGAGTGCGCGTAAATTCTGCTTGCGACTGCTTCTGTAACAGAGTGTACTCCGTGCTTTCCATGTCTTGGACGATCGCTTCAATTTTATCTGCGATCTGCTTCGATTTCTCTAACAGGGTAGTTTGGGAAGCAGCTGTGGCTCCTTTGGTTTTTCTTAAAAAAGTTGCTTGTTCGATTTCCGTAATTTTTTGCTCGATTAAAGGTTGCAGAGTTGACAAACGGCGCTGTTGGTGAGGATTGTTGCCAGTTTCCTGCTGAAGATGGATGACTTTGGTTTGAATATCTCTTGCCGCGTCGTAGTACGGTTCTAAATAGCTAGGTTGTCCAGTAGCGATATAGCGATGTTTGGCGATCGTTGCCTTCTGCATGGAGGCATGGATCTCTTTCAAGTCTTCGAGGACGCGATAGTGCTGGATTTGCTTGTCGTGATTGCGCCCTAGACTCGTCAGAGTGTGATGAGAAACTGCTCCTACTCCAACTAACGTTGCTGAAGCTAAACCCAAGCCAAGCGCCATGCGGGTAAAAAAGCGCTTGTTACTTGAATGTTGGCGATTGACTGTCGGTGTCGATGCAAGGCGATCGCTTCTCTGTTCCAACAACTTCACAACTTGACGACCTAAAGACTGCAATGCTTCTATCTGCTGCACATCAAGTTCTCGCGCCGTGCGGTCGATCGCGCACAAACTCCCAATTGTGTATCCTTCCGCAACAATCAGGGGAACGCTAGCATGAAAGCGAATGTAGGGCTGAGAACAAACTAAGGGATGAGTAGCAAACTGAGAGTCTGTTGAAGCATCGCTGACAACGAAAACTTCTTTTTGTTGTAGCGCTCGTCCGCACAACGCCAGATCGCGCGAGAGGGACTCGATCTGCCAACCAAAACACGCCTTAAACCACTGGCGATCGAGATCGATAAAACTAATGCTAGCAATGGGAACACCACAAATTAACGCTGCCAATTGCACAATTTCATCAAATTCTGGTTCTGGCGGTGTATCGAGAATTTGACACCGATGGAGAGCTGCTAGTCTGGCGGCTTCATCTTCTAGCAGCGTTGAATTTCCAATAAAAGATTTTGTTTTTGATAACTTTTCTGCTGAGGCATTCAGCCGTTGGTGGGCGGCGGTAATCATCTAAACTCTAGATACTTAAAAACAAGGTTTGTATTCTTCAAAGTTTCGTTTCGAGAAGCCAGGAGTAACTACAGTAAGAACACTGAAAGACTTCTTAAAACTTTCTAAATTCAAGTCATGAAAGTCGTTATTTGTGCGGGAATCCACGATTTGCATCTGACTCAAGCGTTAATCACAGCCTTCGAGTCAAGTTTTACCCCTCTATCGCAGCTAAAAGAAACGGGAAATTTACTGGTTTATTCTCCGCCATATCCGTATTTATCCCTATCTGCTGTAGGCATTTTACAGTTTCTTCACGATCGCCTCGGCAGTTCAAAAACAGCGCCGCCGTTGATTTTCCTCGGTTTTAGCGCCGGAGTCGTAGGCGCACTTGGTGCAGCCTGGGGATGGCAGCTCATGGGAGGCAATGTACGAGCGGCGATCGCGGTAGACGGATGGGGAGTGCCTTTATTTACCAACTTTCCCTGCTATCGCCTCAGCCACGATTACTTTACCCACTGGAGTTCCGCCCTCTTAGGTGAGAGCAACGATAGCTTTTATGCCGATCCGCCAGTAGAGCATTTGGTACTATGGCGATCGCTGCCAACAATTACAGGTTGGTGGGTACACTCAGATGAGAGTCACGCACAACACCGCACTTACCTGACGGCAGCTGAATTTTTGTCTATGCTTTTAAAACGACATGAGAACGAGGGAGTGGCTAGTGGCTAGTGGCTGGTGGAACCAGAATCGATCCCTTGTCTCCCTATTACCCGACTCCCGTACGGGCTGGTTTTCCAAACGAACTCTGATACTAACTACAGACTTTGGGTAAACCCGCCCCCTACAATTCCCTGCTCCCTGCTCGATCGCTCCCTGCTCCCTAATCTAAATGTTTCCCACCGAACCGCCTGCTAACACAAATGGGTTTCGCGCCCTGTTGCACAACCGAAATTTTATGCTGCTGTGGATCGGGCAACTACTGTCCCAGCTAGCAGATAAAGTTTTTCTCGTCCTGACGATCGCCCTGTTGGAAAACTATCCCCTTGCCGCAGGTATAGAGGATACCAGGCGTTCTGACCTATTTATGGCGTTTACCCTACCAGCGATTCTGTTTGGTTCTGCTGGGGGTATCTTGGTCGATCGCGTGCCAAAAAAGCCGATCATGGTTGGTTCTGATGTGGTACGAGGGCTATTGACGCTGATGATCCCGCTTCTACCACGGCAATTTCTGATTTTGCTATTGCTGACTTTTGCGATTTCTACAGTGACGCAATTTTTTGCCCCCGCCGAACAAACAGCGATCCCCTTGCTAGTTAAGCGAGAACAACTCATGTCTGCTAATGCTCTTTTCAGCAGCACGATGATGGGCGCGTTAATTGTTGGTTTTGCTGTGGGGGAACCGCTGTTAAGCTGGGCGAAATCTTCTTTGGGTAATTCAGGACAAGAATTAGTCGTGGGTGGATTATATCTACTATCGGCGGGGATCATGCAGCCGATAAGCTTTCAAGAACGCCAGTCCCCCAGAGAAGAACGACAGAAAAAAAATGCTTGGACTGAGTTTAAAGAGAGTTTGAGCTATTTGCGGCGAAATCGGCTCGTGTTGAATGCCATGTTGCAAATGACAACTTTGTATTGCGTATTTGCTGCTTTAACCGTGCTAGCAATTCGCCTAGCAGCAGAGTTTGGTTTGAAAGAAAAGCAATTCGGCTTTTTTCTGGCGGCGGCTGGGGTAGGTATGGTATTCGGTGCGGCAATTTTAGGTCATTGGGGCGATCGCTTGCATCACAAGCCTCTACCTTTGTACGGATTTTTGATGATGGCGTTTGTCTTGGGCATATTTACATTTACCCACAGTCTATTCCTTGCCTTGGGATTGTCTGTGTTGCTGGGTGTTGGGGCTGGTTTTATCGGCGTACCGATGCAAACCCTAATTCAACAGCAAACTCCACCGGAAATGCACGGGAAGGTATTCGGCTTTCAAAACCACGCGATCAATATTGCTTTATCCGCACCTTTGCTGATTACCGAAAGGCTAACCATTGCCTTTGGCTTACGCAGCGTTCTGATCGGGATGAGTGTCGCCGTCACCGCGATCGGGATCTGGGCGTGGCAAAATACTCGTAGAGTTTTGAAAGATGCGATTTAATTGGGGTGTAGAGAGCATAGATAGATGACAACTTTTACTGCTTAGATAGGGAACATAGGTTATGACAACCTTTACTGCGATCGTCGAGAGAGATAGGGATACTCAACTTTATGTAGGATATGTTCCTGGTTTTCCTGGAGCGCATTCCCAAGGCGAAACTCTCGATGAGTTACAAGAGAATCTACGTGAGGTCATTGAAATGCTTCTGGAAGATGAAAAACCTATTTTCCAAACCGAGTTTGTTGGAATTCAACAAATTGCAGTTCGGTAGATTTATGAGCAACGTTCCCGTTTTAAAACCACAAGAGGTCATTCGGACACTGGAAAACCTTGGATTTGTTGAAATCCGCTAGATAAGGATCGCATAAGCAATTTAGATACTAACGATGGTCGAGGAACAACAGTTCCGTTTCACCAAGGACGCGATATATCACCCAGGCTACTAAGGCAGATTGCCAGCGATATTGATTTAACTATTGAAGAATTATTAAAGTTTCGATAGCGTAGAAGCAATAGCTAATGCTTTGTTACAAGTGACTAGTGATTTTTCCCCCAGTAGGCGACTCTCCCCTCGCTCCCCCAGCTCTTTTCCCCCGGCTCTCGACTCCCGCATAGATAAAACTTATCCTATGATTCAGCGCTTTTTATCTATGTCATGAGATCCTCAATATTAGACATTAGAGTAAATTTAATAATTAATCGGCAATTTAAAATACAAAATATAAATACAGGTATCCCCCTAGTTAACTAAGTACTGCGTGAGGTTTCCCGTGCGAGCATCTCGTACCCACAGTGTTTCCATCAAAAACGGTCATCTGAATTCATCGGCAATTTCTACTACGCCTCTAGTTACGCCCAAACGGGCGACTGGGGCTTATGCTCTAATTGACAGTCTCAAGCGTCACGGAGTCGAACATATTTTTGGCTATCCTGGCGGAGCAATTTTACCAATTTACGATGAGCTATATCGGGCGGAGGCTGCTGGTGGGATTCAACATATTTTGGTCAGACACGAACAAGGCGCAGCTCATGCAGCTGATGGCTATGCCCGTGCTACTGGTAAAGTAGGCGTGTGTTTTGGCACTTCTGGACCTGGGGCAACTAACCTAGTGACAGGAATTGCTACAGCCCATATGGACTCGATTCCGATGGTGATTATAACGGGACAAGTCTCCCGCGCCGCAATTGGCACGGATGGGTTTCAGGAAACTGATATTTATGGCATTACCCTGCCAATCGTCAAACATTCCTACGTGGTGCGCGATCCCGCTGATATGGCGAGGATTGTGGCGGAAGCTTTCTACATAGCTAGTACGGGTAGACCAGGACCAGTTTTGGTTGACGTGCCGAAAGATGTGGGGCTAGAAGAATTTGACTACGTACCTGTAGAACCAGGAACGGTGAGGTTGACTGGGTATCGCCCTACTGTCAAGGGAAATCCCCGCCAAATCGTGCAAGCAGTGCAGTTGATCCGGGAGAGCCAGCGCCCATTACTATATGTGGGAGGAGGCGCGATCGCCTCTGGCGCACATGCAGAAATTCGACAACTGGCAGAAATGTTCCAAATTCCCGTCACCACAACTTTGATGGGCAAAGGGATTTTTGACGAACACAATTCCTTGGCTGTGGGAATGTTGGGAATGCACGGTACGGCATACGCCAATTTTGCCGTGAGTGAGTGCGATTTATTAATTGCTGTTGGGGCAAGATTTGACGATCGCGTGACTGGTAAATTAGATGAGTTTGCTTCCCGCGCTAAAGTCATCCACATCGATATCGATCCGGCGGAAGTTGGCAAAAACCGCGCCCCAGAAGTGCCAATTGTCGGCGACGTGCGGACAGTTTTAGTCGAGTTGCTGCGGCGATGTCAGGAAACAGGGGGATGTCAAAATCCTAACCAAACTCAAGCATGGCTCAAGCGAATCGAGAGTTGGAAAGAAGATTATCCTCTAATCGTGCCGCGTCACGCCGATCGCCTCTCACCCCAAGAGGTGATTGTAGAACTGAGCCAGCAAGCACCGAATGCTTACTACACTACCGATGTCGGACAGCATCAAATGTGGTCGGCGCAATTTTTGAAAAATGGTCCCCGTCGCTGGATCTCCAGTGCAGGTTTGGGAACAATGGGTTTTGGAATGCCGGCGGCTATGGGTGCGAAGGTGGCATTGCCCGATGAAGAGGTGATTTGCATCAGCGGTGATGCGAGTTTCCAAATGAATTTACAAGAGCTGGGAACTTTGGCACAGTTTGGCATTAATGTCAAGACCGTAATTATCAATAACGGTTGGCAAGGAATGGTACGTCAGTGGCAACAAGCATTCTATGGAGAGCGTTATTCTTCCTCGAATATGGAACCTTCAATGCCAGATTTCGAGCTGCTGGCTAAAGCCTACGGCATCAAAGGAATGGTAGTTTCTACGCGAGAGGAATTAGCTACGGCGATCGCCCAAATGCTAGCTCACGATGGTCCCGTCTTGATGGACGTGCATGTCAATCGCGAAGAGAACTGCTACCCAATGGTTCCTCCTGGTAAGAGCAACGCTCAAATGGTAGGTTTACCAAAACAACCTAAAGCTGAAAAAGCTGTAGAGGTCGTCCATTGCAGCAATTGCGGCGCACAAAATCTCTCGCGCAATAACTTCTGTCCTGAGTGTGGCACGAAGATTTAAGTTGGTAAGGGGAATGGGTAATGGGTAGTTGGTAGTTGCAATTGCCCATTATCAAAAAGTAGTTTCAGCTTGAAATTGGCACGTTTTTAAATGCACCTGTATCTGGAATAAAAAGATCGATCGCCGTCACACCTTCCGGTATTCTCAACCACACGTAAGCGTCTGATGAGGCATTTTTCCGCACAAAGTACAAATTAACGCTGCCTGACGATCGCTTATAGTCTACTGGTTCGTAAGTTTCACTAGTATCGGGATTACGGGCTTTCGTGCCTGCTACATTAATTGCGTCGCTAGGGCTGACTTCAGAAGTAAGGCGACGGATTCGCATTTGTACGTTGACTACATCGCGAGTTTTTGCCTCTGGATCTGTGATTCGCTTGACAGCTAATAACTCTAATTTCGCTTTATTGCCAATAGCAGATTGGACGAATTGTCCCGGTTGAATCCCACTTGTAGCGGCGGGTGCAGTTGCTGTAGTGTCAGATGCAGCAGACGACACTGGCGTTGTTGTCTCTGGTTGAGAAGTTCCTGATGTGCCAGTGCTAGCGTTACTGCTAATAGCAGCGATTTTTTCTTGCAGCGTAAACACTTGATAGGCAGTGAAGCCACTAAAACCCAATGCCAAAATTGAGAGTATAACAGCTATACCAGATAAAAAATTACTCATAGTCTATCGTTGTCAATCTTTGTGCTAGTGCTGAATTAAAATGCGATCGCCCATTATGCCCCACAATTAGAGTTGTTGGTACTGCGATCGCAGCTAATAGATATAGTAAAAACCTGGTTTATGCCTCACAACTCCCTAGTACGGGCGCACAGCAGTGCCCCCCTACTGACTCCCGTTAATTCTGACTAATCGGCACATTTCTAAACGTTCCCGTCTCTGGGATAAAAAGATCGAGAGTATTAACCCCCTCTGGTACTTGTAGCCAAACATAAGCATCCGAATAAGTTTGCGGACGCAGATAAAATAGGAATACTGGATTAGTGGCTCGATTTAGAAAGTCAAAGGCTCTGTAAGTCTCGCTAGTTTCGGGGTTACGGGCTGTAGTGGCGCTGACGGTAATTACGTCCTGAAAATTTGGCTGTTTTGTACCCAGCCGCCAAATCCGCATTTTGACATTCACAACATTGCGAGTTGCCAATTCGGGATTATTCAAGCGTTGTGCTGAAATGACTTGAACTTGCGCTTTATTATCCAAAGCTTTACGAATCAAGCCGTTTGGTTGCATTATCAAGCTACCAGTCGCCTGCATTGCTGTTGTATTTGGAGTTGCAGGGCGAGAAACTACTCTAGTAAATTGATTTGCAGTCGCGATCGGCACATTTTTAAACGGCGTAGTTTGATCGACAAACAGATCGATTGTCGTGACTCCCTGCGGTACGTCGAGGACGACATAAGCATCTATGGGTTTATCCTGACGCAGTTTACTGAGTGAAATTCTACCTGAAGATCGCCGCATGAAATCAGTGGCTCGATAGAATTCGCTGGTTTCGGAATTGCTTGCCATAGTCGAACCAACGCTAATCGTACCTTCTATAAGTGGCGTATCTGTGAGTTTTTCAATCTGCATTTCCACATTAACTTCATCTGGCTTGCCAGGGATTCTTTTGACGGCAATAATCGTGACTTGGACTTGATTGCCAAAAGCGGTTTGGACTAAATTGGCTGCTGGAACTTTTGTTGCAGGTGGCACGGAGAATAGATCGCGATGGCTGCCTTTGTCAATTTGAGTGGTGGAGAATAATTTTAAATATTGGGCAAATAATAATCCGCCAATAATGGCGCTACAAATTCCAATAACCAGGGCGATCGCCAATAAAAAGTACGTTTTACTCTCGCGATCGCTGCTTTGAGCCATATTTGGTATGCTAAGAGTCTTTTTGTCAGGCGATTGTTTAGCGATTTGTACTTTAGTCATATAGTTTTAATCGTCTGTACGCATTTCATCGTCTACACGCAGTCGGCAGTAATTATACGGGTCGGAGATTAAGTAAATCGTACAATATGTATCAGCAAAAACATGATGAAATCTGCTCTTAGAGATATTGTCAAACCAGTTAGCCTACTGCTAACAATTGCCAACGCTCAGATCTACTTGATGTTGCCAGCCATAGCCAATAAGATTCCACACGCATCTTTACCACATGCATCTTTAAATGCATCCTTCAAAATTGTCCAGCAGCCTTTACGTAACGCAACAAATGCCATTTGTCCAGCTCAATTAGAAACAGCGATCGCCACGGCGATCGATCGCCCCCAACTTAATCGCGCCCGTTGGGGAATTCTAGTCCAAACCGTGAATCGCGGCGATCTGCTATACAGCCGGGACGCTCAAAACTATTTCATTCCAGCATCTAACGTCAAATTATTCACAACCGCTGCCGCTTTGCAAAGATTGGGTTCGCAATTTCAAATTCGCACTTCTGTTTATCCCACGATCGCAGGTGGTTTACGAGTTATCGGTCGCGGCGACCCTAGCTTAACCGACATCCAGTTGCAAGCATTAGCAAAACAGGTAAAACAGCAGCAATTTCATCGCATCAGCCAGTTAGTGGCAGAAGATGATTATTTTCAAGGTGCGATCGTTAACCCCAGCTGGCAATGGGAAGATATACAAGCAGACTATGGCGCACCTGTCAATAGTTTGATTTTGAATCAAAATACTGTCAAGTTAACTGCGATACCACAACAAGTCGGTCAACCCCTACGCCTCAATTGGTCTGACTTGAGAGAGGGTATGCAATGGCAGATCGAAAATGAAGCGATCGCCGTTCCCGCGTCTAAATCTTCCCTTAACGTCAGCCGCGACTCAGGTGCAGCAATACTCAAAGTGACCGGACAGATGGGAATTGATGCACCATCTGAATCAATAAATTTAGCGGTGGTCGATCCAAAAGCGCATTTTTTACGTCACTTTCAGCGCAGTCTTGCCCAAGCAGGAATTACGTTATCACCTGGGAACGAGCTAGTGCAACAACAAGAGCGGCAGTCTACCCTCGGACTGCGGGAGATAGCATTTGTCGTCTCGCCACCGCTATCAGAGTTATTAGTGGAGACAAATCAACAGAGTAACAATCTCTATGCTGAAGCTTTATTGAGAATACTGGGAGTGAGGGTACAGCTAACGCCTACGACACGATCGACGGCTGAAATTGGCTTGCAGAATGTCAAAGAGACTTTGACTACCTTGGGTGTCGATCCTACTGGTTACGTGCTGGCAGATGGCTCGGGGTTATCGCGGCAAAATCTAGCTAGTCCAGTTGCGATCGCCCAAACTCTCAGAGTGATGGCAAATTCACCCCTTGCTACTGTATATCGTACCTCTTTACCGATAGCTGGCGTGAGCGGCACTCTGAAAAGTCGCTTTCAGGGTACAACTGCGCAAGGAATTGTCTTAGCAAAAACAGGGACGATGAGTGGTGTTGTTGCTTTGTCTGGATATATCAATTCTCCCAATTACGAACCTTTAGTTTTTAGTATTATTGTCAATCAATCTGACCAGCCTACATCAGTTTTGCGACAGACAATCGATCGCATCGTGTTGTTTTTAACTCGTTTGCAGCGCTGTTAGTTTAAATTTAAACCCTAATTCAAAACTCGATAATTCTACCTTGACTGAGAGAACCGTTTTCATATTCGCTCAGTTTATTACTAATCGATTGATACCCGTGCGATCGCACGACATCTTAAAATTCACTCATAATAAGTAAGAGCAAAAACTAATTGTAGTAGAATCGTGACCGCATTAGTCAATAACTCAACTTCTCTTTTCCGTCTCTCACCTTTAATTCGGATTACACTGCTGAGTCTATACATAGCCCTCACCATACCATTGCCATTTTTAGCAAAAGTGACAGCCGCACCAGTTCCTCCAATTTGGCTTTGGATAGGAATTAGCATCGGTTTCATCGCCCTATACGCCGCACTCAGCGAACGAGTCATACTAGATGACCAAGGAATTCAGGTGACATATCCCCTATGGGTTCCTAAGTGGTTTCGGCACGGTTGGTCTTTACCTTGGTCGGAAGTCAAAGAGTTAAAACCCCGTACTACCGGACAAGGCGGACTCGTATACTATTTCCTCAGCCAGGAAGGGAAAGCTTATTTACTCCCGATGCGGGTGGCTGGATTTGCCAAATTGGTGCGGGAAGTACAAGCAAAAACTGGAATTGACACCACGGATGTCATTCCCTTATCCCAACCTTGGATGTACTTAATTTTGTTGGTATTTACTCTGCTGTTATTATTAGTTGATGCCTGGACAGTTACCACTGCGATCGCATTAAACTAATTCAACTCTGGGGGCGAGGAGTGAGGAGTGAGGTAGCACAATTAAGACTAGAAGGAGTCAGCCTAGCTGCAACAATAGGTTCTCAGTACTTATTGCAGGATATTTCCTTTGAGGCATTTCCAGGCGATCGCATTGCAATTATCGGTGCTTCTGGAGCGGGAAAAACATCTTTGTTGCGGATTGTCAATCGCCTCAGCGAACCTACAGCCGGATCGATTTATTTAGAAGAGAAAGAATATCATCAAATTCCCGCAATTCAGTTGCGCCAGCAAGTGACGCTAGTAATGCAAGAATCAAAACTATTGGGAATGACAGTCAGAGAGGCTTTGCAATACCCTCTAGTTTTACGCAAAATGCCGCGATCGCAAATTCAGCAGCAAATTGCCTATTGGATGGAACGGCTAAATATCCCTGAAGACTGGTTAGAAAAGACGGAACTACAACTTTCAGTCGGACAAAAACAACTCGTTGCGATCGCCCGTGCTTTAGCTACCCAACCGAAAATTCTTTTACTCGACGAACCAACTTCTGCTTTGGATGCAGGTAAAGCATCTCATTTAATCGAAGTATTAATCCAACTAGCAGATAGCGGTCAAACAACAATATTAATGGTCAATCATCAACTCGAATTAGCTAAACAATTTTGTACGCAAGTGTTATTCCTGCAAGCAGGACGTTTGAGCCAAAATGCGTCCAATTCTAGTCAACTTGACTGGGACAAATTAAAAGCGAATTTAATCCAAGCTGAAACAAAAGCAACCCAAGAATGGCACTAAAGAAAGCCCCCCTTGTTAAGGGGGGTTGGGGGATCGTTTCAAATATCACCCCTTGTTAAGGGGGGTTGGGGGATCTTCATCTCCACCTTGTTAAAAGAGGCTGAGAGATTATTATCAAGCTTCAAAAGTATCTTTCAACACCGTTCTTGCTGCTAAATGATTGCGCGTAGACTTAAGAATATCTGCTTCCCGCTCTAGCCGCGCCGCCGTATCTTGCATTTCTAACAGTGTTTGCTGTTCTGCTGCGACACCGTAAAGATTGCTGGCTACCCAGTAGGATAATTCTGTAGGTAAATCGGGAATATTTTCTGGTAAATCTATCTCCTGTTCTGTCAATTTAGCAGATAGCCTAACCACATCTCGCAGCAGTTGCTCTACTTCTCGTGCCAAAGGTCTAAGGTCTTTTTGTGGTGGATTGTCTTCAATCCATTCCACTAAACCAACTTTGTAAGGTTTTTCTCGCACGTATTCCAAGACCCGAAACCGCTGCTGTCCGAGAGTAGCTACTCTCATCCGGTCGTCCGGTAAACGCTGATACTGAATAATTTCAGCGCAGCATCCAACTCTAGCAGGTTGACCTTGCACGGGATCCCACAATAGTACCCCAAAGCGGCGATCGCTTTCTAGAATTGTATTCATCATAATTCGGTAGCGGAACTCAAAAATGTGTAGAGGTAGGGGGCGATTGGGAAAAAGCACTACCTCTGGCAATGGAAACAGTGGGAGTTCTCGCACCGCTATTTGAGAAGAAGATGTCATTGTCTATTCGTAAAAACGGTAACTGCGCATCCTGTTTTTACTTTAACGGATTTGTTTACAATTAGTTAACAGTTGACGGCTGACAGTTGACGAGCGACCGTCAACCGTCAGTAACTCAACGAGCATTTTACAACTCAAAAAATAGCGTTACAGCTTGACTTCAATATCTACACCCGCAGGTAAGTCGAGTTTCATTAAAGCGTCAATTGTTTTAGAAGAAGGTTGGTAAATGTCAATAATTCGGCGATGAGTGCGAGTTTCAAAATGCTCTCTAGAATCTTTATCAACGTGGGGAGATCGCAGCACGCAATAAATGCGGCGCTTTGTAGGTAAGGGAATTGGACCGATAGCTGTAGCGTTTGTCCGGTTTGCCGTATCAACAATCTTCTCGCAAGAGGTATCGAGTAAGCGGCGGTCAAAAGCTTGTAAGCGGATGCGAATTTTTTGCTGCTGAAGGGTAGCCATTTTTAGTTTTCTTGGTTCGGTTTATTCAGTAATCTTGTTGGAGTTATAAGAAACTCGTTTGGGCTGTCATTGGTTATTGGTCATTCGTCATTTGTATTTACCACCAATGACAAATGATTAGTGACAAACAACAAATTAAAGCAGAAAAGCATTATACCCCATTAGGCTTAGCTTTTCTGCTCTAAGTTAATAGCTGGTCGTTCTACTTCACAATTTTAGAAACAACACCAGCACCAATAGTACGACCGCCTTCGCGAATTGCAAAGCGCATTCCTTGTTCGATCGCGATCGCGTTGATCAATTCTACGGTCATTTTGACGCGATCGCCAGGCATCACCATCTCAGCAGCACTACCATCGTCAGCAGTAAATGCGGTAATTGTGCCAGTTACGTCAGTTGTCCGTACGTAGAACTGGGGACGATAGCCAGCGAAGAAAGGTGTCTTACGACCACCTTCTTTATCTGTCAGCACGTATACCTCAGACTCAAATTGGGTATGAGGTGTAATACTACCAGGCTTGGCAATTACCATACCCCGCTCGATATCTTCCTTCTTCAAACCCCGTAGTAGTACGCCTACGTTGTCTCCAGCCATACCTTCATCCAAGGTTTTCTGGAACATTTCTACACCAGTAACGGTGGTGCTACGAGTGCCTCTGATCCCGACTAATTCTACGGTTTCGCCAACTTTGACTTTACCGCGCTCGATTCTACCAGTTGCAACCGTACCGCGACCGGAGATCGAAAATACGTCTTCTACTGCCATCAAGAAAGGCTTATCAACATCCCGTTCTGGAGTAGGAATGTAGCTATCTACGGCATCCATCAATTCGTAGATTTTATCAACCCACTCATTGTCACCCCGCGCAGTTGTAGGAGCTTTAATCATTGTTTCCAGTGCTTGCAACCCACTGCCTTTGACGATGGGAATATCATCGCCAGGGAAGTCATAGGAACTCAAAAGTTCGCGCACTTCCAGTTCTACGAGTTCCAACAATTCTTCATCGTCTACCATGTCTACCTTATTCAGGAAAACGACGATGTTGGGAACTCCCACCTGTTTGGCTAACAGAATGTGTTCGCGAGTCTGGGGCATAGGACCGTCTGCCGCAGATACTACCAGGATCGCGCCGTCCATTTGCGCCGCACCCGTGATCATGTTCTTCACGTAGTCAGCATGTCCTGGGCAGTCTACGTGAGCGTAGTGGCGGTTTTCAGTTTCGTACTCTACGTGAGCGGTATTGATGGTGATCCCCCGTGCTTTTTCTTCTGGAGCTGCATCAATATCGTCGTATTTTCTAGCTTTTGCCTGACCCAAAGCTGCTAGGGTCATGGTGATAGCTGCCGTTAACGTGGTTTTGCCGTGATCGACGTGACCAATTGTACCAATGTTGACGTGAGGTTTAGTTCTCTCAAACTTTGCGCGTGCCATGAGTTCTCGGTTCCTTTTTTATTGAAAGCGATTAGCGATTAGCAATTAGCGATTAGCAATTAGCGATTAGAAGTCAACTAACAGCTAACAACTAACAGCTAACAACTCCATTTATGTCCCTTTGCTTTTAGCAATGATTGCTTCAGCTACGTTGCGAGGTACTTCTTCGTAATGGCTAAACTCCATTGAAAAGATACCCCGACCTTGGGTCTTCGAGCGGATATCTGTAGCATAACCAAACATTTCTGCCAGCGGAACCTTAGCAGTTACCTTGGATAAGCCTTGATCCGATCCCATGCCTTCGATTTGACCGCGACGAGAGTTAAGGTCGCCCATCACATCCCCCAGGAAGTTTTCGGGGACTTCAACTTCGACTTTCATCATTGGCTCCAGTAGCACTGGCGATGCTTTTGCTACTGCTGCTTTCATTGCCATTGAGCCAGCAATTTTGAAAGCCATTTCCGACGAGTCTACTTCGTGGTAAGAGCCATCGGTCAATGTCGCTTTGACATCAATCAGCGGATACCCAGCTAGTACGCCAGATTCGCAAGTTTCCTTCATCCCCTGTTCTACAGGTCCAATGTACTCTTTAGGTACAGAACCACCAACTATCTTAGAGACAAATTCAAACCCACTGCCTGGTTCGCCTGGTTCTAGGTCAACGACAACGTGACCGTACTGACCTTTACCACCACTCTGACGAATGAATTTCCCTTCTATTTTCGTGACGTGCTTGCGAATGGTTTCGCGGTAAGCTACTTGTGGCGCTCCCACGTTTGCTTCCACTTTAAATTCGCGGAGCATCCGGTCTACCAGAATTTCTAGGTGGAGTTCGCCCATCCCAGCAATTACGGTTTGGTTCGTTTCGGGATCGACACTAACCCTGAAAGTAGGATCTTCTTCAGAAAGGGATTGCAGCGCTTTGGACAATTTGTCCATGTCTTGCTTGGTCTTTGGCTCTACTGCTACCGAGATGACTGGCTCTGGGATAAACAGAGATTCCAAAATGACTGGCGCACTGTCGTCACACAAAGTATCGCCTGTCAAAGTGTCTTTTAATCCTAATGCCGCACCCAAGTCGCCTGCACGCAATTCTTCAACATCGATCCTGTCATCTGCTCGCAATACTACTAAGCGAGAAATTCGCTCTTTCTTGTTCTTAGTAGCGTTGAGGACGTAGCTACCTTTTTTCAGCACGCCAGAATAGACGCGCACGAAAGTCAAGCGCCCGTATGGGTCAGCCATGATTTTGAAAGCGAGTGCTGACAGCGGTGCATTGTCGTCAGCAAAGCGCTCGACTGTCTCGCCATTGACGGTTGTTCCCTGAATTGGCGGAACTTCTGTAGGTGCTGGCAGGTAATCTACAACACCGTCTAGCAAGCGCTGCACGCCTTTATTTTTGAAGGCAGAACCGCATAACACGGGGACAATCGTACCCGCAATTGTGCCTTGTCGCAGCCCTTTACGGATTTCAGCTTCATTCAGTTCTTCACCTTCTAGATACTTCTCTAGTAAGGCTTCATCGGTTTCTGCTACTGCTTCAACTAGCTTCGTGCGATACTCTTGTGCTAGCTCTTGCAGATCGGCAGGAATCTCTACTTCTTGAATATCCGTACCTTGATCGTTGCCGTAGATGTAAGCGCACATCTTGACTAGATCGATCAGACCTTTGAAGTCTGTTTCACTACCAATGGGTAGCTGAATCGGTACTGCGTTGGTGCGGAGGCGATCGCGCACCTGATTGTATACTCGGTAAAAATCTGCTCCAGTCCGATCCATCTTATTGACAAAGATGATGCGTGGCACCTTATACCGATCTGCTTGTCGCCAAACTGTCTCTGTTTGAGGCTGTACGCCACCTACGGAGCATAAGACTGTGATTACGCCATCTAATACCCGCATGGAACGTTCCACTTCAATCGTGAAGTCTACGTGACCAGGAGTGTCGATGATATTAATTTGATGGTCTCTCCAGTTGGTGGTGATCGCAGCAGCAGTAATTGTAATGCCACGCTCCCGCTCTTGAGCCATCCAGTCAGTTACCGCTGTTCCTTCGTGGACTTCACCGATCTTATGGATCATTCCAGAATAGAACAGAATTCGTTCTGTCGTTGTTGTCTTGCCCGCATCAATGTGAGCCGCAATTCCAATATTGCGGATTTTTTCCAGCGGAACGGTACGTGCCACAGCTACCTCCTTGAGTAGTTTTTGCCGCAGGTATCTCTATATTACTCTCTGTTAAGATTCTATACTTTTAGGGAAAGCCGCCACCAAAATAGGGGGATATTGCCTAGTTTTATCGCTTTTTTCGAGCAACTTTTTAGTAGCGGTAGTGAGCAAAGGCTTTGTTGGCATCAGCCATCCGGTGAGTCTCTTCCCGTTTGCGGATCGAACTACCCGTCTCATTAGCAGCATCCATCAATTCGTTCGCCAACTTCATAGACATAGAACGACCGGAACGCTGTCTAGAAAATTGGATCAACCAGCGTAATGCCAGTGCCGTTCCCCGTTCTGGTCTGACTTCCATCGGTACTTGGTAGGTTGCTCCTCCCACCCGACGAGCTTTGACTTCTACTAAAGGTGTAGCATTCCGCACGGCTTTCTCGAAAGTTTCCAGCGGATCGTTGCCAGTACGCTCTTCGATTGTTTTCATCGCATCATAAATGATTCTTGCTGCCAGCGATTTCTTGCCACTGCGCATGACGCGGCGCATCATCATACTAATCAGGCGACTGTTGTATACGGAATCGGAAGGGATGGGGCGCTTTTGCGCTACAGCACGACGGGACATAAGTTATTCTTTACGTTTAGTTTGATTGGGGTTGGCAACAACAGAACTAAGTTTTCATGGCATGGTGGCTTTGAGGTAACTAGCACAAGGCAGTTGAAACATCTAACACCGTTTATTGCGTCGCCGCGATCGCACTTTTGCTTAGCCGAAGCTTTAGCTATTATGACGACAGGTAAAGCTTACTAGTTAGATATACCGTTATTTTGCCTGCTGGCGCTGACTTTCATTCCGATTTTAGGCATCTCACCTCAAAAAAAGTAAAAATCCTATAACCGCAATGATGTCAGCAGCAGAATTACCTTACTGCTTTGGTCTCTTAGTTCCGTACTTCGAGCGTCCTTGTTTGCGGTCTTTTACTCCAGCGGTGTCCAAAGTACCGCGAATGATGTGATACCGCACGCCTGGTAGATCTTTTACCCTACCACCACGAATCATGACGACGGAGTGTTCTTGCAGGTTATGTCCGATACCGGGAATATATGCCGTAACCTCAAAACCAGAAGTTAGGCGAACCCTAGCAACTTTTCGTAGAGCTGAATTGGGCTTTTTCGGTGTGGTTGTATATACTCTTGTACAAACGCCCCGACGTTGCGGACATTGTTTCAGAGCAGGGGATTTTGTTTTCTTTTTCGCTACTTGACGTTCGTTACGAATGAGCTGCTGTATGGTTGGCATGATTTACAGCGCGTAGTTTTAGCTGCTTAAATTTAACGATCTATGATTATACCGATTTTAGTAAATTTATGTCAAACTGGTGGGATTGATAGTGGGTAATGGGTGATTGGTAGTTGACAAGAATATTTTCACGCACCACTTCCGACTCCCTCATTCCATAGCAAAAGAGTTACCACAACCACAAGTGGCGATCGCTTGAGGATTAGAGAAGCGAAATCCCCCACCCATTAAATCTTCGGAATAATCGAGTTTTAAATTTTGAATGTAGTTTAAGCTGTCGGCATCGATCGCTACAACAATACCGTTACAGTATAGAATGCAATCGCTCTGCTCTGTTGCCTCGTCAAATTTCAAATCGTAAAACAAACCAGAGCAACCCCCAGCTTGCACGCACAAACGAAAGAAAGCGTCGGGGTTGCTCTGTTTAGATCGCAGTCGTTGAATTTCTTTAGCAGCAGAGGGACTAATTTGAATCATTGAACTAGGCAGTAGGGAGCAGAGAGCAGGGAGTAGGGTGATATGAAGAGTATAATACTAAACCTTAATCCCTAGCCCTTAACCCCTAGCCCCTAGAATAGTCATCTTGAAATCGGACGATATCGTCTTCGCCCAAGTATTCTCCGTTTTGTACTTCAATGAGTATCAGGGGGATTGCGCCGGGATTTTCTAAACGATGGGAGGTACACTGAGGTACGTAGGTAGATTGGTTGTTACAAAGCATAATTTCGCGATCGCCACACACAACCTTGGCAGTACCAGAAACAACAATCCAGTGTTCGCTACGGTGGTGATGCATTTGCAGGCTGAGGCGATGCCCTGGTTTAACTTCAATTCGCTTAATTTTGTATCCGCGCCCTTCTTCTAATACCGTAAAAGAGCCCCAAGGACGTAATTCCGTAGCGGCGACGCTTTTAGGAGCAACTGCGGTAGGAATCGGTAGAGTAGGCGCGTGAGCCTGGGAAGTTTCTTGAGTTTGAACCATGAATTTTTCTCCTGATAATTGTTATCCACTATTAAAAATAAAAGGAACCAAAGCAAAAGACAGTGACAGTAATAACCGCAGCAATAGCAATGCAATAGCAATAATATGTCGAGTATAGCCTTAGCCCAAGATAGCAGACTTCTTCCGAGGAGTGTCATCAGTAAACTTGCCGATTGGTATGGGCTACATCAATTCTTTACTTACTAGTCGTTAAGCTTTAAATAATCTTCATCAAAAAAGGTAGTTAGTAGTTGGTAATGGGTAATGGGTAATTGGTAGTTGACAATGATTAGCGCTGATAACTGATAGCTAGTCACTGATAACTGGTCACTGCTTTCTGCTTTCTGTTTCTAGAAAAATGCCAAACCCATTGTGAACGCGGGCTGCGGTGACAGGAGAGCGATTGACGAGTTGTCCCCCTAAGTAAAGGCTGGTGGAACTACCTCCGTCGAGATTGAGAGCATCAATACTACCCATTTGCTGCAAGAGCTTGGCAGTTTCCCATAAAGTAGAACCAGTCCCACCAACTCGGTTGTGAACTGTAGCAATGAGCAAATTACCTGTTGCCGTGACACCAATAGCGCTACGCACGGCAGTTTGGCGGCTGAAGGCATCACTGAATCCTTCTGCTTTGGCGTTAAGAACGATTTGGCGGTTTTGAACTAATAATGGTCCAGCACCGATCGCGTGAGGATATTGGGCAAACTCGCTAGGAACAGTGCCATCGGTCAAGCGTAACAGCGTACCAATAGGTAGTAGATTAGCAGTACTACCAGTCCTGAATGCAAGTAAATAGCCGTTGAGGGGAATGGGAAAGGCTGTTTTTCCGGCTAAACCGCCTGACAGATTAGCGGTAACTTGATTATTTTGGACGATCGCGATCGCTTCATTATTAGTTAAGGGCGTATAGGTAGTTCCCCAGTCAGAGGTATAACGGGAAATTCCGGCTTGAATGTAGCCGCTATTCAGATTGACGATTGGCAAACTTTGCCCCGTAGAGGCGATCGCTGTTTCTTGGCGTTGCAAGCGACCGATTTTAAATTGCCCGGCATCGTTCCAAGCGATCGCGCCTCGGTTGAGAATTGGACTAGACAGCCAGCGCCCCTCGCGACGAATTGCTCCCAAGGGTAATTTATTGTTGCGGTTGAAAAATCCAGCATTAATGGCAGCAGCAGCTGTATAACGTTGAGCGGTGGTCACAATCGGGGCAGTCCCAATCAGAGAATTTACTGCACTCCAAATTGGTCTAAGGGCTAGTCCTGTGGTGCGGGGGTTGACTTCTAACCATGTCACGGGAAAGCGATCGCGACCTAAATTAATATACTTTTGTTGCCAACGCACGCCTCTAGCCCACAAAATATTCCGTTCCACTATCGGATCGGGGCGCAAATCGATAATGATGCGGTTGGGTTGGCTGAGGGTACTGACGCGGGGGAAGATGCCTACAGGTAAATTGAGATCGATCGTGGTGAGATTGGCAGTCGTGCCTAATTTAACGAGAGGAGTCGGTGAAATCTGGCTCTGTTTTGGCAATTGGATGGCTAGATTAGCGTTTAACTGCTGGGCTAATTCAGGATTTATCGCAGCGTCGATTGCTATCTTCCATTGTTGATATGGAGGTGAGAGGGCAGAGACTGCCTGAGATGGTAATTGCTGTTTTGGATCGTCTGGGAGTTCGGCAAGCGGCACTTTTGGTTTAGTGACTGGAGGCTGTTGCGTTAGCTGCCAGGGCGTAGGGCGATCTAAATCTACTACCAAGCGATCGCCCCAAGTTTGTTTACCCTGGCGTAGTCCTGTAATCTTTGCAGCTGGCGTAGTAATCCGCAGAACGTCACCTTCGCTTTGCAGTTGCCAACCTACTTTTGCTGCTAATTGAGATAGATCTAAATAACGATACGCGCCACTGTGCCAGATGCTTGAGACGAGTGGTGGAGTATCAGGAGTCGTAAACCACCGAATCGGTTGTCGGGTTACATCCTGAGTATTCAGTAAGTCTACGCCCAGTTGCATCAATCCTACATCGCTAATTGCCGTTTGAATCCTATTTGTGGCTGGCTGCGCTTCCCACTGTCGCCAAGCTGCGGATAGAATGCGACCGTTCAAGGAGATGCGATCGCCTGCTGCAAGTAGCCCATTTGGTGTGGTGGAACGGCTGGGGGTATTTTGCGGTACGGATGATGGCGTAACAGGTGGGGTTACAGGCGCTTGAAGTTGAGCATTAGCAGCAGTGAACGTCAGCCACGGTGCTGTAGTTAGCAACCATAATAATGCTGAAGTTGGCAGCAAACAAAATTTTCGTTTCACAGCAGGAGTCAGGATCGAGCAGGAATTTGGGTGCATTAGCACAAGTAGCTATTCCTAACATAAAGATAGCTAACGGTCAATTGTATGACAGTTATCAGTTGTCAGTGTAGAGACGTTACATGTAACGTCTGTGGTAAGAATTCTTCTTAGCTTTTTACCGATCGCAGAAAAGTATCTCATCAGCGATCGGCGATCGCGAAATGACTTTAATGTCCGACGATCGATTGACGACCGCTCGGGTTACTGTGAAAGGAGAGTATTTTTTAATACTTAATACTCGTAAAATTTTCTCCAAATAAACTGAGTAGCTCTTAATGATAGTTTTGTCTTTTTATCGATCGTATAAATATTTTGATAATTTAGTTTCATCAAAATACTTTTGATACACAAATTACTACGGAAACCACCGAAGCTATTTTAGTTCAACGAGGTAAGCTATTTAGCTATATTGTTCTATGCGATCGCAACTTTGTCACGCTAAATATACAAAAAGACTAACTCAAGACTGCCTTGACAGGAAGGCTATGCGAATAAAAGCTATGCCAAGCTAGGCTTTGTAGCAATCTTTTTTTTCTTCGCTAACAGACTATAAACTGCACGATTTAGCAGAAATAGCCCCTAAAATTAGAAATTCTCTTCAACAATAGAGAAAATAAAGAGGTATAGATAGTAGCTAGTAGTGCTAGACAGATTGAACTAACGTTTTGAGCGAACTACTGTTGACGAGAACGTTAAGTTTTGTATTTTCTAGTAATAGAGAAATTTTTGAGGTTGATGAAATGGAGGCAAATTCCTTCGACTTCGCTCCCAAAACCGCTACAGATAAGTACAGTCTTACCTATCGTAATATCTATCGTAACTTTAGAAGATCGTCTATCGATATTGATATTTCAAATAGTTGTGGAGCGAGTCGATCGCGCAAGCAAACTTACTTGCGCGATCGAGAAATTCTCAACAAAATTTTATCGCTTGCGATTCAATCGCTCAATCGCGAAGATTGTTTAGACAACCTACTGTTAGAAATTAGACAAGCAATCCAAACCGATCGAGTCCTCGTCTATAGTTTCGATCGCAATTGGAGTGGCACGATAGTAGCAGAATCGGTAACTGCTCAGTTTCCCAACGCCATTGGTTGCCGGATAGACGATCCTTGTTTCCGAGAAGATTACGCACGACAATATAGTGACGGACGGATACGGGCGATCGCTAATATCTATGCTGCGGATTTGACTGAGTGTCACATCAAAACTTTGGAACAACTTGCAGTTAAAGCAAGTTTAGTCGTACCAATTACAAGCGACAATGGACTGCTAGGTTTGCTAATTGCCCATCACTGCAACGCACCTCGTCACTGGCAGATAGAAGAGGTCGAGTTGTTTAAACAACTTGCCACTATAGTCAGCTCGATCCTGCAACACAAGATCTCACAACAAGAGCGGCAATCTGCTGTGGAGTATGCCCAGAGATTAAAACAAATGACTCAGGTAGTGCAGCAAGCACACTCATCATCCGATCTGTTTAATGCTGTCACCACAACAATGAGACAGATATTTCAAGCAGATAGAGTATTAGTTTATCGTTTTGTTACAGATGGTAGCGGCATTGTTGTAGCAGAATCAGTTGCTCCTGGTTTGCCTCAAACCCTAAATCATCCGCTCGATCGCTTTTATGGGTACGAAAGCGAGATTCAACAGAGCGATCGTCAGGGAGTACGAGCGATCGCCAACATTCATACTGCTGGACTAACGATAGATCGAATCGATGCCTTAGAACAGTTTGCCGTCAAAGCTCAATTAGTCGCACCAATTGTTAGTAACGGTAAACTGGTAGGTTCGCTCATTGCCCATCAGTGTACTGCACCCCGTACTTGGCAACCAACAGAAATCGATTTATTCGAGCAGATTGCCGTTCAAATTGGCTTGGCACTGGATCGGGTAGCGCTGCTAGAGTATCGAGCCACAGCAGCCAAGCAAGTACAGATGCGGCAACAAATAGCGTTACGGTTGCGACGATCGCTCGTACAGTCGGATATTTTGACAACTGTGACAGACGAACTCAAATCTGCTCTACAAACCGAGCGCGTGGTAGTTTATCGCTGCGATCGCGATCGCGGTAGCACAGTTATAGCTGAATCAGTCACCCCTGGCTTACCCCAAGCTTTAAATCATCGTCTTGACGATCCTTTCTGGCGGAACGATCGCACTGCATACGAGCAAATTGGTTACGCTCGTGCTGTGAACAACGTTTACACAGATGGACTCAGCGATCGCTGCATTCATAATTTAGAGCGCTTTGCCGTTAAGAGTAGCCTCATAGCACCTATCCTGATGCAAGATGAGCTATTTGGCTTGTTAGTTGCCCATCAATGCTTTGGTTTCAGGGAATGGCAGCAAACTGAAATTGACTTCTATACCCAAGTCGCGATCGATGTAGGTTTTGCTTTGGAACAAGCACAATTACATGGCAAACTAGCTCAAATCGCCCAAATTGCCATGCATCTTGATGGCTGTATTCCAACAACAGCGCAACAACCACCAACGGCAAAGTCATCATCACCGCAAACAAATTGCTTCAATTCTGAAGACAAAGAACATGATGCTACGGTTGCATTCTAGTTATCAGTTATCAGTTGATTTTGACTTTTGACTTTTGACTTTTGACTTATCCCCACACTCTACTGAAAAAGCTATGTCCACACCAGGTAAGCTAGAACTAACTGTCAAGATCGATCGCCTACCAGATAGTGTGAGAACTATTGCTAATGGCTGGAAGCAGTTTGAAATCGATCTAGATGGTCAAATAGTTACGCTAACATTAAAACCTCATGTTTATAAAAAGCTAGAACAAGCTCAGGAGAATTATCATCAGTGGGTGGCGAAAATTATCGGACAAATGGGTGCAAAGACAGATAAAGGTTTTTTGCTAAAAGATTGCAATGTAACAGTTTATTCTCAAACTCAATCTTCGCCATCCAAGCTTAAGCAAAAGCCGCCCGATCGCCGCGATAAACCTAAAAAAGCCAATAGCAAATTTGTGGAGAAGTATCGGCTATATACTGGAGAAACCTTGAATTTGTTTCAGATTGTGTTTCGCCTGACTCAAGCTGTTTTTCCTGGGGTTTTGCCTTGGGTACTTGTTTTAAGTAGTTATGGCTTTTTAATATCTGTACTTTATAGTTTTGGCATTCCTGTATCAATACCAGAAGAGAGCGATGCAATTACGCGAGCAGTATTAATTTTCAATATTGGCTTACCTTTACTATTAGTTTTTCGTACTAATACAGCCCATGAAAAATTTTGGGAAGGGCGCAAGCTATGGGGTAGTTTAGTGAATACAGTGCGCAACTTAACTCGTGATTTATGGATTGGTGTCAAAGAGGAGACACCACAAGACCGGGCGCAAAAAGAGTACACTCTTAGATTAATTGTGGCTTTTGCCGTGGCGATGAAACTACATTTAAGAGGCGAACACGTCACTGATGAGCTAAGTGGTTTAGTAGCAGAAACTCAGTTCTTTCGATTGAAATATACAAACCATCCGCCCCTACAAATTGCTTTTTGGGTTGGAGATTATTTACAAGAGCAACACGATCGCGATCGCTTGAATATTTATCAGTTAACGTCGCTACAAAAATTGGTAGACCAGTTAGTAGATATTTTAGGAGGCTGCGAACGCATTTTAAAAACACCACTACCTTTAATTTATCCGTTAATTTTGAAAAATTTAGTTTTTGTCTATTGCCTTGTTATTCCCTTAGAAATTGTGAAGGAGGTAAATTGGTTTACTAGCAGCATTATTACTTTTGTGAGTTTCATTTTATTAAGTATCGAACAAATTGGTTCTGAAATTGAAGAGCCTTTCGGACGCAACTCTTGCGATCTACCACTCGATATCATTTGCAATACCATACTGCATAATGTGGAAGATTTAATTGCTCTAGCTCCTCATAATGGTAGTAATAGTAGGGTACTCTAACATAGTCCGTATAGAGACGTTACATGTAACGTCTCTACACGGTAAACTACGTAGCACACCCTAAAATCTAAAATTCAACATGAAACTATTCTGCTACCCGAGTTCGAGGTTGATAGTAGTAGTGATGGTAAGAAGTTGTAGCTTTGTAATCTTTCACCCCGTTACAAATTGCACCTAAAACTTGAGTGCGAGACAGTTTTAACTGATCGAGGGTCTGCATTAGCAGTGCACGGTCAGTTTTACCCATCCGCGTGACGATCGCAATTCCTGCGGTTAGAGGAGCCAGCAAACTCGCATCTGCTAAACCTAAAAGTGGTGGAGTGTCGTAAATCACTAAGTCATACTGCTGCCGCAACTGCTCCATGATGTTGCGCATCTTGTGAGAGGATAACAGTTTGGTAGGGTCGGGAGGAATTTGACCTGCGGTTAAGACAAACAAGTTCTCCCAGGCAGGCGATCGCTGAATTAAATCGGCAACTGGTACGTTAGTTGTTATTGCATTACTCAATCCCGTGTCATTGGATAAATGTAAAATGTGATGAATCTGCGGTAAACGTAGATCTGCATCGACTAGTAACACTCTGCGTCCCATTGCTGCTGCTGCTTGGGCTAAGTGAGTTGAGATAGTAGATTTACCGTCAGCATGGACGGAAGAACTGATGACGAGAGAGTGGATCGGTGTATCGGAACCTAAAAAGCCGATGTTAGTATACAGCGATCGGAAAGATTCTAAGAAAGGGAAATAGTGATAGCCATAAGCATTTCTGTGGGAACGCGACCTGCTGTTCTCTTGCCTCTGATTCGTTTCTCCATCTGCCAGATGCTTAGCTAGGTTTTTATGGAAAGGAATTATACCTAATATTGGTAGCTTTGTCGCTTCCTTCAACTCATCGGGTGAATGAACCACATTATCGAGCCTTTCCACGAGTAGCGCTGCTCCAATTCCAGCTAAGATACTAGCTACCGTGCCTAAGATCAGGAATCGTGGAATATTAGGAAATATCGGGATAGAAGGTAACTGAGGTGGTGAAATGAGTTGCCAAGGAGTCTCTTTTTGAGCATTTTCGATTTGCAGCGATTCCCGCCTTTCTAGAAAACGGTTCAAACTTTCAGTAGCAATAACTAACTCTCGCTGTAAGTCAGTGTAACGACGTGCCAAATTTGGCATTCCGTCGATTTCTCGATTTAAGCGATCGAGTGCTTGGGCGTTCTTGGCGGCTCTGACTTGGAGTATGGAAAGTTGGCTTAATACTGACGCACGTTGATTTTCTAGTGCCTGCACTCCCTCTTTGTGTAATAGTGGCAGCAGACTTTCCCGTTTCTGTTTCAGCGACTGAATGTACGGACTATCTACTCGATAAATAGTTGCATTCTTGGCAATTTCAGTATCTATATTCTGCAACTGAGCGAGTAAACTCTGATATTGAGGAGCATCTTGCTGGGCTTGCGGTGATATTGCACGACTGGGCGTAGAGGATTCATCTATAGCCGCGATCGCTGGCGATTTTTGAGGGTGGTCAACTGTCGATTGTTGCTGCGAAGTTCCCACCCCATGACGAGCTTTTGCTTCTAGTTCTAGCGCTAACTTAGTGCCAGATTTACTTTGTAAGGCATTGTAGAGTTTCTGAGCTTCCGCTAAATCTTTTTGAATCTCTAATTTCTGAAATTCTAAAGTGCTATATTTTTCAAATAGCTGTCCTGTTTTTTCTTCGGGAGAAAATAAGCTGTATTGTTCTCTAAATCTTTGTAATTGCAATTGCAAGCTGTTGACTCGTGCTTGCAATTGAGGTAACTGAGTATTAACAAACTGAATTCCCTGGCGTAGATTTGTTTGTTGCTCCTGTAAGCTGTATTTTAAATATCCTTTAGCTAGCTGTTCTAAAACAAATTGAATTTTCTGGGGATCGGAATCTCGATAGCTAACTTCTAAAATTTTTGTTTCTTGATAGCGAGAAACCTTCAAGCCTTCTAGTAAAGAAGCATAATTAATATCTGGATACCGCACAGAAATATTTTTAGCGATAGGAATTATAATTTCGGGGCTACGCAAAACAATAATCTGTGTACTGTAATCCAAAGATTCTTGCCCTTTTGGGCTAGCATTCACAACTGGAACGTTCGATAATCCCGATAATTTATTTTCAGCCTTGACTGGCTCTACCAATACCGATAATTTTCCTTCATACTTGGCTGGTTGAGTTAATGTCCATACCCAGGTAGTCACGCAGCAAGCGATCGCTACACTAGCGATAATCGGCGCTCGACGACGTACAACTGCCAGAAGCTGAGACAAACTCCATTCTTCTGCCTGAGGTAACTCTGAGTAATGTGCAACATAGGATGGCAATGACATCTGCGAATACTTACCATTTCTTTCTGTTGCTAAATGCTGAGTTCGATATTGCTCTTCCATATTTATGTCGTTATTAGGCAGTTGATGAAGGAAAAAACAGGAATAGCCCTGCTGGTGAGCTTTAGCTTTCTTCTGTCACGGCTTCCACGCTCTTATTTCTAGAACGAACAACTCGTCTTTTTGCTGTTAGAAATGCTTGTTGTAATACATTTGAGTACTGTTTGGCAATAATTTCTGGCGTGAAATTGAATTGGAGATATTGCCGACCTGCCATTCCCATTTGTTTAACAAGTTCGCGATCGCTCTTTAGACGGCGAATAAACTGAACTAAACCACTGGCATCACCTGAATTAAAAGCAGCACCGCAACCGCTTTCTCTTAAGAGATGCCGTAAATAGGAATGGGTTTCGCAAATAGCAGCGACGGGACGACCAGCTGCGAGAATGCCATAGAGCTTGCTCGGGGCGACAATTCCTTCCATTTTGGGACTAATACTGACCAAAGATAAATCGCAAGCTGTTAGCGAATATGGTAAGTCTTGTTTATCTTGATAGGGCAAGAAGCGACAATTATTTAAACCTAGTTTTTTGACACATTCAAAACTAGATTGAAATTTTGCTCCTCCGCCAATAAAAACAAACTGAATTGGTTCGTCTTGCAATTGTCTAGCTGCTTCTAGAATTGTCTCTAGTTCGTGACAGCGACCCATGTTGCCAGAGTACTGCACGGTGAAAGTATTGACCAATTCGTACTTTTGCGCAAACCAATTATTTTCTTTTTCTAGCGGTACAATCCAGTTGGGATTAGCCCAATTATGAATGACTACAATTTTGTCACTCATTTCGGGAGAGTGAGATAAAACTTTCTCTCGCATGGTTGAGCTGAGAACAATTATTTTTTCTGAGTTGCGCCAAACTTTTTTATTGAGTAATCTCCACCATTTTACCAACCAATTTTTCCTAGAGAAAATATCTAGCTCAATTGCAACATCAGGATATAAATCGTACATTAAACAAACGTAAGGAATCCCAAATAATAGTTTGGCTATGTAGCCGACGATTGGTAAAAAGGCTGGTGCAGTGGTTAGAAGTAGGAGATCTCCACGGTTCTTTTTATTTAATAAGTGTAAGATAGCTCGGAAAAAGAACAGGCAACCATTAATGGCTTTGCCTCGAATCCGTGCATTCCACATTCGAGAAGTTCGCGATCGCCGAATCAGAATTTTTTCAGAACGTTCTATACTAGGAGCTGCATTTTTTTTAAATGCATATCCTGGCTGTCCGGTAAAAACCCTTACTTGAATCCCTAGTTGTCCTAAATTCAGTGCTAGTTCTTCAATGAGTTGCCCTGTAGCAGCATAGTCTGGTGGATAAAATTGCGTAATAATATTTAAGTTGAAAGAAGGTGCGAGTTCTTTACTTTTGCTCTGAGCCGGCAAAAATATTTTGAGTTTTTCAATTTGCTCTTGCTGTACGTATTTATCTAGCATCTGAAGCTCTGCCTACCTCTGCCAATGCGATGATTTTGTTTAAACAGTGAGGAGTGCAAAGGAAAAGCACTCAATTTAAGTGAAAGGCAAAGCTACACAAAAGACTATTTAATAAAATTAAAATTCTCTCTTAACTCAAAAGGCTATTTCGCTAGGTAATGTAAGGTAGCTTTACACGATCGAACTTGAAAAAATCTAACTTTGACCTAGCTTTATGTCCAAGTGTGGTTTTACTGAGAATTCAATTAGAGTTTAACAATCTTCTTAGTTTTTTCAGTAAAAATACTGAAATTTAAGTGTCTATACTAATTCTAAATCTGCTGCAAATAACCCAAAATTTTCTAGTCGCGTCACACACCACAGACTTAGAGTATTGCGTTACGCCATCATGCTAACGCACCTTACGTATATTTCAAAAAGTAAGAACCAAAAAGATATCGAGATGTTTATCTAGAAAATAGAAAAATTATTAATTTTTCATAGGTCGAATTTTGGCAATATTACCGAGCTGATAAATTTACCGATCGCAAATTGCTCGTTGTTTGATTGGTTGTGCGGGATTGCCCGCGTAAATTGTCATGGGCTGAAGCGATCGCCCTGCTACGCTTCCGAGACTCAACACCGCGCCTTTACCGACAGTGACACCAGGACCAATCGTCGCCCGCGCCGCAATCCAACTACTCTGCTCGATGTGAATTGGGGCTGGGATCAGCTTGAAGTCAGAAGCACTCCAGTCGTGATTGCCAGTACACAGATAAACACCCTGAGAAATACAGACATGGCTTTCAATGGCGATCGGCGCAACATTGTCGAGCCAAGCATTTTCTCCAATCCACACGCAATCACCTACAGTTAGCCGCCAAGGAAACTTTACCCGCACTCCAGGCTTAATACAGACAGAGCGACCAACTGTAGCACCAAAACTACGTAGTATCCAGACTTTTAACTGAGAGATAGGTAGCCAATAAGTGCGAAATAAAGGCTCTCCGAGAAAATACCACAGGAGTTGTTTCCACAAGGGAGCGCCAGGAGTGTAAGTACCGAGGGTGTAACGATCTAGATACATGTAATTCCACTATCGATCTTAAATTTCAGATTTAAGGCTAGCTCCAGTACGACCTGTAAACATCCATAACCAAGTACGACAAACATCACGACTAATATGAAACCAGGATTCAGGTTGTTGGTTTGATGGAACTGATATAGGAGTTACAGCAATCCCCTGGCTGCCAAAGACAAAGAAGGCGATCGCCTTTGCTCTTGCCATGTGAAAATCGGATGTAATTAAGTAAACATGTTGAAAATACCGTTGTTTGAACTCGGCAACAAGAGAGGTAAAGTTAGTTACGGTATCGACAGCGCGGCAATCGATATGTATTCGCGATCTAGAGCTACTCGGATCTGGAAGATTGAAGGCTTTGAGATAAGGGGAAGAAATCCAGATTTCTAAAGGTGGATGCCGTAATGCAAAGTCAACAGCGAAAGATTCGCGCCTCGGATCGCCACCTAAAGCAATAATTGCTTGGGGCAGCGGCGATCGCTCTAAAGCAATTGCTAGTCGCAGAGGAATAATCCCGAACAGTACGAATAACACAGCAGCAGTTGACAAACAGACAAAACGGCATCTCTTGTACTGAAAGCGCTGGTTTTTGCTCGAACTGGTAATTTTTACTCTTGACATTGTTGACGTTATATCCATGCGTGTTACCGCTTACGGCAGCGTGACAAAATTCTCTGGGTTTGAGAAGGTGGTAGGAATTGGTTGTCGCTCGATCGCCGCTGTGTAAATCGAGATCAGATTCTGGGCGATCGCTTGCCAAGAATACTGTTGACTTGCCAACAGCCGACCGTTCTCTCCTAATTGCTGCCGGAGTTCTGGAGATGATAGTAGTTGTGCGATCGCATTTGTTAAGGGTGCGATTTGACCTTCAACAACTAGCCCAGCCGAGGCTGCGGCAATTTCTGGTGAAATTTGGATGTCGGGAGTCACAACAACTGGTAGCCCTGCTACCATTGCTTCTGCTATGGCAATCCCAAAATTTTCGGAGAAGGACGGCAAGACAAAAAGATCTGAGGCTTGTAGGAGGAGATCTTTATCTCGACCCATAACGAAACCAGTGATGGATGTACGCGGAGAAAGTCCGAGGGATGATACTAAGTCAGTCAAGTAGTTGAGGTACTGCGGCTCTCCCGAACCTGCCAAAATCAGATGAAAGTTGTGATTCTGAGCTGCTAGCTGGCTGAGGGCTTGAATTAACAAATCTGGGCGTTTTTTAGGGTGAAGTCGCGACAAGAATAGGACAACTGGTGTAGTGGTAGGTATACCGTAAGTTTCGTATAGCTTTTGCTTAGCATCAGGTAGTTCTACTGGGCGATCGACTCCTAAAGGCAAAGTAAAACTGGGTGTTTGAATGCCAAATTTTCTCACATCCTCAGCTTCGCCTAGAGCAGTGCAATGAATCATATCGGCACAATTGAGATTGTGACGCTCGATCAGAAATGAATATATCTGTTTTTTCAACCAACTTTGAGACAAAGCCCAAGGCGTTAACTGTCCCATAGTACGCATGGTGTAGGGAATTCCTTGCAACCTGGCAATTAGGGCAGCGCAAGCGGGTGCATAGGAAAAAAGATAGTGAGTTTCGATCAAATCGTAATCTCGGGCGTGTTGCCAAAGCCAACGAGTCAAAGCTGCCGAAAAAATAAACTCTTTAAGTGGTGGTGAAAAACGTGGAAAAAACCAAATTGGGACTTGCTCGTACTCAACCCGCTGATGGAGCGGCACGTCTAACAGTTCTGAACCGCGATCGTTCGTGGTGGCAATTTCGGCATCAATTCCATTTTCGCGCAAAGCCCTAACTAGATTAAGGACAACCTGAGTTGGTCCACCCAAAGCAGGATCGATCGAAGGAATAACATGTAAAACTTTCATTGACTGCTCAAATTGAATTTAATTAAGTTATCCATCGTTTGTTTAAATTGCTCGAATCCGAAAGTATCAATAACTTTCTGTCTTAAAACTTCAGGTTGATAAATAATTGGATGCGAATAAGTGCCTTGCAAAATCTGAATTAAAGTTCGGGCGATCGCGTTTGTATCGTCTGGATCGACTAATGCCCCTAGTTCTCCATGACAAAGGGCATCAATGGCTCCATCTCGATCTCCTCCTAAAGTGGGTTTGCCACAGGCTAGAGATTCTAGATAGACAATGCCAAATCCCTCACCTTTACTTGGCATGGCAAAGACATCACACAAGTTATAGTGATCGCCCAGTTCGACATCGGGAATAAATCCAGCTAAGGTTACACAATCTTTTAAATCGAGTTTCGCGATTAACTGTTCGATCCGATCGCGATCGCTACCCTTACCAGCGATCAGATAACGAACGCCAGGAATCTGACAGCGAATCTCAGGCAAGGCTTGCAGAATTTGGTCGTATCCTTTGTAACGTTCGCGGCAATCTAACCGAGCGACAGTCAGAATGACTGGTTGTTCTGGTGTCAGTCCGTAACGCTCTAGTAAGTATTGCGGCTTTGGTTGAATTTTAAAGCGATCCGCATCAAAAGTGTTGGGTAAAAGCGAGACTTTTGCCGGATCGAGATTTTGCTCTTTGAGCAAGCGATCGCGTGTATAGCTACTAACAGCAAGAATGCGATCGGCATGGTGCAACGCTTTTTGTAAAGCAGGTTTGTGAATATCCCAGGCTTCTACACCGTGAGCGATCGCCCAGTAACGCATACCAGTTAGTTGTTTCAACCAATAGGCTGCAACTGTAAAATTCAGGTGAGTGGCGATCGCTAAACTCGGTCGCTGTCGCAGTCCTGCTCCACAGATCTGAGCGGCAAAGCCAAATGTTCGCAATGGCAAAGGTAAAGCACCAGTACAGTGAAACTGAGTATGGCGCGATCGCGCCAGATCGGATGGCGATCGAGTGTCGTGCTTGAGAAAAACCTGGTAGTGCCAATTCGGATATAAGCTTTCTAAGGCATCGAGCAAGAAAGCCGAATAGACTTGAATGCCACCTTTAAATTCAAAAATATTCGGAAACCACAAGTGGCAGTTAGTTCGACCTGCTAATTCTGGCATAAAAGCTCCTGGACGCGACTGGCTAATTGCTGTCGATACAATCCCCAAGTTAATTGCTCGGCTTTTTGACGAGCCGCTTTTCCCATTTGGGCTAATTCTTCTGGGTGGGAATAACACCATTCCAGCTTTTCCTTTAGAGCTGCGACATCGCGAATCGGGACAATGAAGCCTTCTACCCCGTCTGTCAGAATATCTGGACCAGCAGTATTGGGTGTCGTGATGACGGGAATTCCACAAGCCATTGCCTCTAGCAGTACGAGTCCAAATCCTTCTACAAGCGAGGGAAAAACAAAGACATTTGCGGTACTGTAATATTCGTTCAACGCCGCATGAGGCAGAGATGGAATGTAGCGAAAAATATCTTGATATTGAGTCAGCCAGTTATTAGGAAACTCGTTAATCCCGATCGCTAAGAGTTCGGCATCGGGTAGGTGTAGTTCTTGCCAAGCTTGTAATAAGTAATGAAAGCCCTTGCGAGGTCCGACGCGACCGACAAACAGAGCGCGAAACAGTTTGTCAGTTTTAGTTTGCGGGTGGAAATAATCAATTGGTGCGCCGTAGGGAATGACACTAATTTTTTCTGGTTTGACACCCACATCTAACAGCGATCGCTGGGTGATGGAAGATGCGACAAATACGTGGTCTGCCAGTTGAATTTCCCGTTCCTTGCGCTCGATCTTCCAAGCAGGCTCCTTGACTGCTTGTAGTGCCGGCGCTAGTTCTGGAAAACGTTCGGCTTCCTGGGCTTGGAGATCTCGACTCATACGATAGAAGGGAATCGGGAGATCGTACAAGCAGAGAATCCCGCGTTGTTTAGCAACTTCAAACGCGATCGCCGCACCATCTTCGTAAGCATAAACTGCATCTAGATTTTGTAAATGATGTTGGGAAACGTGGCGATCGAGAGAGGTATACACCCAATCGATCGGTCCTTGACGACCTAAGTTCAGCAAATGACTTAATTTAGTTTTGACTAATGCTAAACGTATGGCTTCTTGCCAAGGGTGCGATCGCATGGGTACATTTACAGGCGCAGTCCACGCCCTCCTGCCTAATTCCAGCGCCACGCGAGTGCTAATTTTCTGTGGTAATAAGTTTAAGTAGCGCGATAAAACTCCCTTGGGATTGTAGGCAATTGTCGTGATCGCTTCTTGGAGTAAGTTAGCTTCCCCCCAAGCTAGTGCGGCATTGCGGGCAAAGGGATTACTGGTAGGGTGAATCAGGGAGATACGCGGATGAGACATTGTGTTGTTGCAATAATTGTTGTTCTCGATACCAATTTTCTATCGACTCTAATTGAGGTAAGAGAAAGATAAAGCCACTCAAAAACCAGTAGTAAGCCAAAAAGGTAGGTTGAGTTACTAGCTGGTCGTAGATTGCAAGTGTCTGGATCAGTAATGCTGTCAATGCTAATTGACGCAAGAATGGTTTCTTTAATTGACAGAAAACCCGTAAAAGCGCTACGAGAAGACTCAATCTAAGTCCGTACCACAGAAAAAACCCAATCGGACCTAACTCCAAAACTATTCTGCCTGGTTCTTCTTCAAAGTAAGTTGGAATGGTTGCGCCGTCTGGTAAATTTAGCGATCGGCGCAGGGCTTGACTCCCCGGTTGGGTTGCTCCAGTGCCGTAGCCGTCGAGTCCTTTATATTGAATAAACTCGAAAGGTTGGGTAAAAGTTGCCGTAATGCGTGCCGTCACATCTTGATTAGAATTTGTCCGTAACAAGAAGGCATCAATTACGGGTTTAAACCAGATAAAAGAGACTAGAGAAATACATATAGCTGGTAATAAAAATTTACTGAGCAGAGATATACTCTTTTCAGGCTGAGTAAATCCTTTAACAGTTATGAAACTAACAAAAAATAATAATAAGGCAAAAACAACGCTACGAGAGCCAGTCATACAAGAGTTAACAGTTACCAGAATTAGTTCAAAAATAGAAACCCATTTCCAGAAAGGTGGTTGGGAGAGTGAGAGGAGAGAAATCAGTAAGCCAAAGCAGATTAATAGATATACTGCATAACCGTCTATGTAGGAAAATGTGCCTGTGACGCGGACAATCTGGGTTGCTCCTGCAACTCCAAATGTAGCTACTTCCTTCAATTGACTGGGAGCATATACGTTGATTGGACTAGTAGCAGGACTAAAGAACTGAGCAATACCTAAAAAACCTACAGGAATGACTAATAAAAGATGAGAACGCAAAAATTTATATAAATCTTGCTCCGATTGAAATAGAGTTGGTAGCATCCACATTAAAGGAATATAAAAGATATATCCTCTGAGTCCAAAAAGACCTACTAGTGGTGAACCTAAACTGGGATTAAAGACTTGCAATACACACCATATGCTTGCAAAAATAGTTAGGATAGAAATAGGGCGATTTTGAATTGAAAATCTTCTCGTTGAGAAGACATAGTATTGCAGGTAAGCTCCCAAAAGCACTAAGTCTTTTAAAAAATAAATTGTGTCGCTTGCTTGAGGTAAGACCCATTTACGCAATGCACCCTCAATCACAAGAATGAAGAACACAGCTTTAACAGAGTTACGCCAATTCAATGCCGAGATCCCAAAAATAGATAAAATAGCGATCGCAGCAATTACCAATTTCACGCGATAGTCCTCTTAAGAATATGTAAATATACCTTGATAATTTGCTTTGATGTATTGAGCAAAGTCATCCTAGTTTTGTGCATACATTACCCAATACCTGTGTGACAAAGTTCTGAGCCTGAACTGATAAATTGTGAGACTGATACCAGGTGTAGGCATGACTCGCGATCGCCTGCGCCTCGACGAAATCTGTTATTTCTGTGAGGCGATCGCTGAGAACCCAGTAATGTTTTCCCGGTTCTATGCCATCTTGTAATGATGTATAAACTCTAGGACTCACAGTTAACATTCCATGAGCGCAGTAAGCTGCAAATATACCAGATTTGGCTAAATATTCTAGATGGTAATTAAAGAATCCTGCGAAGGAGTTCAAAAGAATATGACTAATTTCAGCAGCAGATAGTTTACCTGTTTCCACTATTGGAATACCTTGAATTGAAGATAGTTCTAAATCTGTTGGCGCTCCGATATCCAAGATTTCTTGAATGCCGAATAACCGACACGCTTGACTAATTTCTTTTAAAGATTGACGATAAGCTCTTTTGCGAATGCTAGGACTACCGAACAATACTAAGCGTCGAGAACGCTCTGCCAAAGGTGGTATTTGCTTTGGTTCGCCTACATTAGAAAAGACGGGTAGTGTGGGAATTTGAGTCTGTTTTCCCTGACTTAACTGATATAGAATCTCCGCATAATTTTGATTACTTGTCAAGCAGCGATCGCTCAGTTTTGCTAAACGAGTTGCTAAATTTCTTTGCTGTCCAGATAACCAAAAAGAACTCGTCCAGGGTAAATTTCCAGAAGCATAAACTTCATGGAACATCGTTACTAAATTTGAGTTAGGAGTATTTCTTTTCCAAAGTTCTAAGCCTTCAACTAACCAAACCGGACACCCTCGCTTGGCATAACCGTAGCCGACGTAATGTAATAAGACTATAGTTGGTTTGCTCGCTAATAAAGATAGTAAAGCTGTGGTGGAACGCTCGTCTACTGAATTAATTAGAAAATCTTCAATTTGAGTATTTCCAGTCCAAGCAGCATCACCAATCGCAAAATGAGTTTTGAGATTGAAATCATTGTAAAGCTGCCGTGCCAGATTTAATGCATAATCTCCCAAGCCATCTATTGCTGGAGGTAGTCGTGGAACAATCTGAATGATATCCATTAAAGTAGCTGCACTAATTTAAACTATGCTATACGAGTCAATAAAATAGCAACTCCAGTGTGAATTTTTTTACGCAAGACTAAGGGCAAAGATTGCGTCAAGTTTTCACAAGTATCAACCCAACTAGGAGTAAGAAAATTTAATAATTTTCCTAGTTTGATATGACCGTTAGTTAATGGATTTGTAAAAATTCTTGTCTCGTGAATCGATAATCCAGCTTGATGAACTATGCTTTCTATCTCATCTAAATGTAATAAAAAGATATGACCGTCTGAATTAGGCTGAAATTGGATTGCTTCAAACTCGCTGGGATCGGGACAATCCGAAAATTTAGGTAGACGATTTTGAAAATATTCGCCATTTGGCGTACTCATGACTATGTGACCTCCAGGCTTCACCATCTGAGCTATTTTCTTCAGAAATAGATCGGGATGAGCAACGTGTTCGATAACTTCAGTAATTAAAATTACATCAAATTCAGCATCAAACCCTAATGTGAAAACATTTCCTGGTTTGTAGCGAATAGTGCCATATTCCCATTTTAGTTTGACGTAATCAACTAATTCTTCTCGTAAATCGTTCCAGGTAACTTCATAGCCGAGTTCTGCCAAAGCCAAACTAAAGTTTCCCTGTGCAGCAGCTACATCTAAAACTTTTGCTCCTGGTCGAGCAACTTTCTGAACTAGCTCTAAAGTATGTTTATATCGATGGGCGTATGCATAACTATATCCGCGATAGCTAGTCTCCCCATACATTTCTAGTAAATCGTATGAATAACTTTGCTTCCAGCTTTCTAACCAGTGATTTTGAAGGGTAATAGTTTTCATATCTCAAACAGTTTTGTTTTTAGTTATTATTAAGTGTTTTCACGTTTGCGAATCTATACTGCCAAAGTAGTACGCTCATCTGTAAGTGGGCAAAATGTTCTAAAAAAGCTTCGTTAATTCCATTTAAATTAAATCTTAAAATTGCCGGAACCGTCTGATTGACAAAACTCCGTAGAGCAAACAAGAAATAATACACGGAATTAATATTTACCAATTCTTCTGCATGAATTGATAAGTAAATAAATGTTGATTCTCGATGTTGTTTAATTTTGTTCCATCCTCCCTTTGCTCTCCAGGGATGGCATACAGAAGCAGCTGGCACAAAAGAAAACTTATATCCATTCTTTAAAAGTCTTAATCTGAAATCTACATCTTCCATTGCAGCGTAGGGAAATCGTTCGTCAAAACCAGTGAGCAACTCAAAGAGTTGCTTTTGTACGGCAAAATTACATGACCATAAATAACCACCTGTCTCGTTAATAGGTGAGGTTTCTGCAAGGCTTTGTCTTGGGCGATCGACATAAGTTCGCCCTCAAAAACGAGATAAGATTGTTGAGTTATCTTAGCTTGGGCATAGGCTTCTAACCAGTGAGAATCTGGAAGACAATCATCATCTGTAAAAACTAGCCACTCACCACAGGCGTATTTTGCCCCATTATTACGGTTAGCAGCTGGACCTTTACGGGAACCAGCTACCCATTTTGCCCAAGGATAAAACTCGCGAATCATCTGCTGTGCAGTTGTTTGGAAACCATCATCGGTAACAATGACTTCATACTGCTCAAATGGTAAAGTTTGAATATCAGGTGCTAGACAATGTAGACATTTTGCTAGTAAGTCATTGCGCTGGTATGTAGGTATAATGATAGAAAATAAAGGCATCGAATTCATGCTTTTACTAAGACTTGTAAGGCACGGTTATACTAATTTTGAGCTACACTCTATAATTACAGTCAGAAGCTAAAAATTTGTTGCCTGAAGATTTTTTGTTTTGAGTATGCGATCGCGTCTGATATTTTGACTAAATATCTGCTTCACGTATGACTGAAGTGTCTCAGTCACTATGGTTTTATCAAAATTATCATTTAAAACATTGAAAGCCACTTCTACTATTTTTTTATGTAAGGCTTTATTTTGGATTGTATCTATTAAAAAGCTCTCGATTTCATTAACTCTATTTGTTTCACAGACGAGTCCACAATTCCATTTTTTCAGAAATTGATTGCAAGCAGAGTAATCTGGACCGCAAGCTAAAATTGGTTTACCAGCAGCCATATAGTCAGTCAATTTAGTTTGCACTGACGAGCGAGTCATGTGTGCGTATTCAGGTAAAAATGATGAAGCCACAAGTAGTAGATCGGCACGCTGGAGATAGCTATTGAGTTCTTGATAGGGAATTATATCGCCATACGTTACTTCCCACTGCTGCCATTTTTCTCTGTATGGATTCCAGAAGCATTTGTCTGTATGTACCACGAGTTCAATATCTTTTCCATCACATCTGAGTTGAAAAATTGCTTCAGCGATCGCTGCTAATGCATCATAGTGCATTGACCAAATGGAGCCAGCATAGACAACTTTAAATGTACCTTCATGAGTTCTTGCTGTATCAGGTGGCTGTTTGTCTGATAAGTCAACAGGGTTATGAACGATTAGCGAACTTTGAGGTTTTATCTGATAGCGATTTGATAATTCAGTTTGTAATTGTTCGCTAATCATTAACCAACCATCTGCCTGTTTTAAAAGTTGATTAGCCGTTTTTTGAACGCTGTTCGACAACCATCGCGAGTTATCGATCGCTATCCAATCATCCATGAAGTAAATTAAGGATGGACAGTGAAAGTGTTGAGTTAACTTATAACCCATTAGCAAACATAAAGACGTAACTGGACAAATTAAAATAATTTCTGGATCGAATTCCTCTAGTTTTTGTAAATTTGAAATTGGAAACCAGTCGAGTAGTTGTAGATTTATCCAATTGATTAAAGAATTAAGAGATTTTCCTAATCGATTGTGTACTATGGGTAAACGATGTCCAGCAAAGGAAAGTACTTGGCGATCGAATGGCGAACTTGTCGGGTTAGACTCTAATTCGTGTTCGGGACAAAATAACATCAGTAATTCAGCAGGGTAGTTATCAAATAAATTGACAAGAGTTCGATTAACTCCCTTGCCTTCTTGACTTAAAGTCGCTTCAGTAACTAATAAAATGCGCGGTAGATTGTCAACCATAATCCGAGCTATGCAACCTCTTGAAGTCTTGTTGTCCAAGTCGTGACAATTTCCGAAAATATTAATTTCAAAGGTTTTGTAATAGACCAATTAGAGTAGTGATTCTGCATTTTACGGAGATCGCTGTAGTAGCAAATATGATCTCCTTCGCGATTTTTATCTACATACTCGTACTGCATCTGTTTATGAGTTAGCGAAGCCACAAGCTCGAAAGCTTCTAAAATAGAGCAAGTATTATCCTTGCCACCACCTAAGTTATACACTTCACCACAACGGGGTGCTTGGATAAACTCTTCAATGAAACGAGCAACATCGTAGGAGTGAATATTATCTCGTACTTGTTTTCCCTTATATCCGAAAACTTTGTACGTGCGATTTTCTAAATTACATTTCACTAAGTAACTGAGAAATCCATGCAGTTCTACACCACTATGGTTCGGTCCTGTCAAACATCCACCACGCAGGCAGCAAGTTTTGAGTCCAAAATATCGACCGTACTCTTGAACCATGACATCAGCGGCAACTTTAGAAGCACCAAAAAGAGAATGCTTCGATTGGTCAATGCGGAACGATTCAGGAATACCATACTGATAAGTTGGCTCGGCATATTCCCATCGGGTTTCTAACTCTATCATGGCAATCTCATTCGGTGCATCTCCGTACACTTTGTTAGTAGATAAATGTACGAAAGGAGCTTCCGGCACAAATTGGCGCGTTGCCTCCAACAGATTTAGCGTTCCTACTGCATTGGTATCAAAGTCATCGAAAGGAATTGCCGCTGCTCGGTCGTGACTGGGTTGTGCTGCTGTATGCACGATCGCCTCTGGTCTGAGGCTTTCAATCAGATCCAAAACTCGTTGGCGATCGCGAATATCTATTTCATGATGCACGAAGCCTTTAATCAGAGATTCCAAGCGCTGTTGATTCCAGCGAGTATCTCCTTGAGGTCCAAAGAAAACAGCTCTTTGATTGTTATCAACACCATGAATTGCCCAACCTTGACTCGCAAAATGTAGGCAAACTTCAGATCCAATAAGTCCCGACGATCCAGTTACCAATAATTTCTTCATTCAAAATTATGCCTTTTTGCTCTTTAAGAGACCTTTGGTTTCTAATATAAAAAAGCCTCAGTTTCACCTTGAAACAAGGAAAATAATTTAATATTTTTCAGTTATTTCAACTACTTATAGCCATCCAAATTAATTTGTGAATGTTTCTTGGGTAGAGACGTTAAATGTAACTTCTCTACACAAGCTATATTTACTAAAGCTATATACATTGAAGTCGTAGAGATTGAAAATCTCGCAGAGATATATACTTCAGATGTAAGTGACTTACGTATTGAACGAAATCGTTGATTTAGTCCTTACTCGCTCGATTTACGAATAAACTGTAATTCTTTCTTTTCCGCGTGTCCAACCGCAATTTTACTGATAATTCTATCTGGCGCGATCGCAACCGTAAATCTACTTAAGTAAATGTACGGCAACTGAATTGTATATATCTCAATAAAGTCCTAGCCTACAGAATTGCTGCACGATCGCTGCATCGAAGTACAAGTTAGTAGCGATCGTAGCTAGTGCATTTAGCATCCATATATTAAATTAATGACCTCATAGTCTAGTAGGGTGTGTTATCGCGTCGCGTAACGCACCCTACGTATATTTCTACGCTTCCATAATGTTACATCTTTTCCCTCAATCCCTTTATACAATCGAACTCGTACAACCTACCAAGCTACTTTCTTTACAGTTTATTTAACATTTAGCTTTGCTTCTTCACCATTTTTTGCTTTACAAGTCAGTTTTTTAGTATTTAATGTAACTATCACTAGCAGTAAAAACACTGAAGGTAAAAATGATATTTTTCTATTTTAGATAAAAAATATACCTCTATAATTTCAAGCTATTGACTTCCATGAGGAAGGGGTTGCAATCTTCTCAATACATTTATCTCTGTATAGTTTGCATGAAGTTTATTTACGCGATCGCAGAATCATTAACAGGGCTTTCTCAGCACAGTTAGACGAAAGAAAAACAAATAGTTTGAAAGCGTAGAAATAAGGTTTCTGAATTAATAAATTGCATTGGCGATCGTGGCAAGAAGCATTATGTATCGATTGCCAAAAAATAATTTAGTACCGTCGCTTACTCCTTGAAACATAGAGATTTCAAGTCAAAGATGAGGAGGTTGTAAGTACTGAATTATTTTCAACGATATCTCCATTAGCTTTAAGTTTAAATTCTGCAAGCGACCTAGCATTAAATGCCTGCTAAGTAGGCAAGCTTTGCCGTGGGAACTAAGAAAAAACAGACGAACAATTCTGTTTAACCTATTTATTTCTATTCATATTTGTAATTTGGTAAGGATTCCAATGAAACGACAACTCAAGTATTTCACATTATCTCTATGCACATTTCTCCTGAGCGCAGGTCAAGCATCTGTACTCATGACAACACTACCCTTGCCAGGGTTACAAACATCAGCTGCTGTTGCTGCGCCATCACCTAACGCAGAACCCGGTGGACCGATCCTAGTCATTACAACGACTTCCGACCCTTTCAGCAAATACTACACCGAGATTCTGCGAAATGAAGGGCTGAATACATTCAGCGTCAGCGATATTTCTTCAGTTTCCTCAGAGATGCTTGCTAACTACGACGTAGTTATCCTTGCCAAAATGACTCTTAGTCCTGCTCAAGTAACGATGTTGAGTAACTGGGCAGCTAGTGGAGGTAATTTGATTGCAATGCGTCCTGACAAGCAGCTTAGTAATTTGCTTGGTATTACTGATGCAACCTCCACACTCTCAAACGGTTACTTACGCGTAGACACGTCAAAAGCCCCTGGTAGTGGCATCGTTAACCAAACTATCCAGTTCCACGACACTGCCGATCGCTACACTCTCAACGGTGCTACCAGTATCGCCAATCTTTATACAAATGCAACGACTGCAACTTCTAACCCAGCAATAACTTTGCGTAGTGTTGGTAGTAGTGGTGGTCAGGTTGCTGCATTTACCTACGACTTAGCGCGTTCGATCGTCTACACCCGGCAAGGAAATCCCGCTTGGGCTGGACAAGAGCGCGATGGGATGCCACTGATTCGCTCCAGTGACTTGTTTTTTGGTGCTGCCAGCAACGATCCTCAACCAGACTGGATCGATTTAAACAAGGTTGCTATTCCACAAGCCGACGAACAACAGCGCTTGCTAGCAAACTTGATCCTGACGATGAACCTAGATAAAAAACCCCTACCCCGTTTCTGGTATTTTCCGCATGGTAAGAAAGCAGTTGTGCTGATGACTGGTGACGACCATGCCAACGGAGGGACAATAGCTCGATTCAACCAATACAAAGCTATGAGTCCAGCTGGTTGCTCTGTAGAAGATTGGGAATGCGTTCGCGGCACTTCATATATCTTTCTCAATACACCAATAACTAATGCGCAGGCAAGTGCTTTCACTGCTGATGGTTTTGAAGTAGGGTTACACGTCAACACTAACTGTGCGAATTATACGCCTACCTCACTTGAGACTTTCTACGCACAGCAGCATAGGACATTCAGTAACCTTTTTCCGAGCGTGCCTGTCTCACCAACCCAACGACATCACTGTATTGCTTGGAGTGACTGGGCTAGCGGGTTCAAAGTAGAGCTGAATCATGGAATAAGGCTCGATACTAACTACTACTTCTGGCCGCCTAATTGGGTAGGCAATCGCCCAGGATTTATGACTGGTAGTGGTATGCCGATGCGCGTTGCAGATCTAGACGGGACATTTATTGACGTATATCAAGCAGCTACACAGATGACCGATGAGTCGGGACAGCAATATCCTTTCACAGTCGATACTCTACTCGATCGCGCCCTTGGAGCAGAGGGATACTATGGTGTCTTTACTGTCAACGCCCATACTGATAGCAACATCTCAGCCGTTTCTGATGCAGTAGTTGCCTCAGCACAAGCCCGTGGTGTACCGATTGTTTCTGCTCGTCAAATGTTGACCTGGCTTGATGGTCGTAACAGTTCCTCATTTAGCGGGTTGGTATGGAATAACAATACTTTAAGCTTTGCGATCGCCCCAGGTACAGGTGCAAGAGGATTGCAAGCAATGATTCCATTGAGAGCGGCTGCTGGAACAGTTGCCAGCATTACGCTTAATGGTACTCCAGTGAGTTACACAACCCAGCAGATCAAAGGTATTGAGTACGCCTTATTCTCAGCTGCTAGTGGAAATTACGTTGCTACGTATACTACAGACACGACTCCACCCAGTATTAATTCTACTTCTCCCAGCAACGGCGAAACAAACGTCAGCCTTGGATCGAGTTTCACAGCTACCTTTAGCGAGGCAATCGACCCAGCAACAATTAATGCAGATACTTTTGCATTACGAGATTCCACCAATGCGATCGTACCCGCTAGCGTCACCTACAACGCCGCGACCCGCACCGCTACATTGCAACCCAGCAGTTCGCTGCTGGCGGGGAAAACATATACTGCTACCGTTATGGGTGGGACGAGTCAAGTTCGCGTTCAAGATTTAGCAAATAACTCTCTAGCTGCTAGCTTTACTTGGTCTTTCACCACCACAACATCGAGTTCATACAGGCTATGGAATGACACGGCAACGCCTACCACAGCATCTGCTCCTGACGCTCAAGCTGTGGAATTAGGAGTCAAGTTCAAGTCCGATCTCAACGGTTATATCACTGGCATCCGCTTCTACAAAGGCAGTGGCAATACCGGGACGCACGTTGGCAACCTCTGGACGAGTACGGGACAGCTACTAGCAACAGCAACATTTAGCAACGAAACTGCTAGCGGTTGGCAACAAGTTAACTTTTCTCAACCAGTAGCAATTAACGCCAACACCGTATACGTCGCCTCCTACCACACCAGCAGCGGTCGTTACGCCATCAACGAAGGCTATTTTGCTACTGCTAGCGTCGATAATCCACCATTACGTTTTCTGCGCGATGGCGAGAGTGGCGGGAATGGAGTCTATAAGTACGGTACAACTGGCTTCCCCATCAACACCTATCGCGCTAGCAACTACTGGGTTGATGTCACCTTTACCACCAATGCTACCAATCCCACTCCACCAGTTACAGATACAACTGCGCCCAGTGTCAGTGCGACTTCTCCTGGCAACAGCGCGACTAATGTGAGTACTAACACGAGCCTCACCGCTACTTTTAGCGAAGCGCTCGACCCGGCAACGATAAATCCCAATACTTTTGTGTTGCAGGATGCCAATAACGCCGTCGTCCCTGCCACTGTTAGCTACAATACCGCGACTCGCACCGCTACACTGCAACCGAGCAATCTACTGGCAACTGGTGCAATCTATCGCGCTACCCTCAGAGGTGGGACAACTCAACCACGGGTACAAGACCTGGCTGGCAATGCTCTAGATACAAACTCTACCTGGTCTTTCACCACCGCAGCCGCCGCATCTAATTCTTATAGTCTTTGGAACAGTTCGACCATTCCTGCACAAATCGCCACTTTCGATCCTTATCCTGTCGAGCTAGGAGTTAAGTTCAAGTCGAATACGAATGGCTATATCACTGGTATTCGCTTCTACAAAAGTAGTGGTAACACGGGTTTGCACAAAGCAACTTTGTGGACTAGCGACGGACAGCAAATAGCAACAGCAACATTTACAAATGAAACTGCCACAGGCTGGCAGCAGGTCAACTTTGCCCAACCAGTACCAATTACTGCTAACACCGTCTACGTCGCCTCCTATCACACCACAACTGGCAACTACGCTTTCGCGCTGAACTACTTTGCTAATTCTGGGCTAGACAACGGACCATTACATGCTTTGCGTGATGGAGCTAACGGTGGCAACGGCGTTTTCAAGTATGGCAATGGTGGCTTCCCTTCTCAAACATTTCGGTCGAGTAACTATTTTGTCGATGTCGTGTTTACTCCAAATCAGTAAATCTCTATAGCGAACGAAGATTCGCATTTTATCTAAAGCCAGGGAATAGGGTTCCCTGGCATTGTCTATCCACAACTACTATTTGAACAGAAAATTAAATGAAAAAAAGATTGATTAGGTTTATTGCAATTGCAAGTGCAGCAATGTTTCTGGTCTTAGGACTGGATGTGGGGTCTAATCTGCAAGTGCAAAAGGCGATCGCTGCCGATATCTGCGCTGCTCCCACCAATGCGATCGCGGCGGAAAATTGTTTAACGGGCAATCCCTCCACAGAGTGGGATATTAGCGGTGTTGGCGATACGAGTATTCAAGGCTTTGCCAGCGATATTAGCGTTAATCGAGGTGAGACAGTTAACTTCAAAATCAAAACTAACGCCACTAGTTATCGCCTCGACATCTATCGCATGGGTTACTATCGTGGCATGGGCGCTCGTAAAGTCACGACCGTTCAAGTTTTAAATCGCCCTCAGAGTCAACCAAACTGCTTAACTGACACAGCAACCGGACTGGTTGATTGCGGTAACTGGGCAGTGTCTGCTTCCTGGGCTGTACCGACCAACGCCGTGTCGGGTATCTACTTTGCCAAACTGGTGCGCACTGATACTGGGGGAGCTAGCCATATCGTCTTTATTGTCCGAGATGACGCTGGTACGTCCGACCTGCTGTTTCAGACTGCCGATACTACCTGGCAAGCTTACAACAACTATGGTGGCAATAGTCTCTATACCGGATCTCCAGTTGGTAGAGCCTATAAGGTTAGCTACAATCGCCCATTTAACACGCGCGTGGTTGATGGTGGTCAGGATTGGCTGTTTGCCACCGAGTATCCAATGGTTCGCTGGCTGGAAGCTAACGGATATAACGTCAGCTACTTCACTGGAGTAGATAGCGATCGCTACGGCAGCCTAATCCGCAATCACAAAATCTTCTTATCGGTCGGTCATGACGAGTATTGGTCGGCAGGGCAACGCGCCAACGTGGAAGCCGCTCGCGATCGCGGTGTGAATTTGGCTTTCTTCAGCGGTAACGAAGTCTATTGGAAAACGCGCTGGGAAAACGCCATTGATGGGTCAGGGACATCCTATCACACTCTAGTCGCCTATAAGGAGACCGTAGCCAACGCGAAAATCGATCCGCAACCAGGGATCTGGACTGGTACTTGGCGCGATCCGCGCTTCAGCCCACCAGCAGATGGTGGTCGTCCTGAAAATGCCTTAACTGGCACTCTCTTTACAGTTAATGACGGGGCGACGACTGCTATTAAAGTACCCGAGGCAGACGGGAAAATGCGTTTTTGGCGTAATACAAGTGTTGCCACCCTCTCGCCAGGAAGCACTGCTACACTATCCGATCGCACGCTCGGTTATGAATGGGATGAGGATATTGACAATGGCTTCCGACCAGCTGGCTTAATTCGGATGTCAACAACCACCGTTGACAATGCACCTGTTCTACAAGACTATGGCTCTAGGTTTGGACGGGCTAGAGCAACTCACCACCTGACACTGTATAAACATAATAGTGGTGCGCTCGTATTTGGTGCTGGAACAGTCCAGTGGTCTTGGGGCTTAGATGGGAATCACGATCGCGGTAGCTCGGTTCCAGATGTGCGGATGCAGCAGGCGACAGTTAACTTATTTGCTGACATGGGCGTGCAGCCTAATACATTGCAGGCTGGATTGGTTCCTGCTACTGCCTCAACCGACATCACCGCACCTACTTCAACAATCTCATCGCTACCATCTGTCAGCGTACAGGCAGGCAGCCCAGTCACGATTAGTGGCACGGCAAGCGATACTGGTGGTGTTGTCGCTGGTGTTGAGGTATCCGTTGATGGTGGTACGACATGGCATCCAACTGCGGGTCGTGCTAACTGGAGCTACACTTGGACACCACAAGCAACTGGATCGGTAATAATTAAAAGCCGTGCGATCGATGATAGCGGCAATCTAGAAACCTCTGGGGCAAGCACTACCGTTACAGTTGGAGAACGTACCTGTCCTTGCAGTACCTGGAATGACACGGCAACTCCTACCACAGCAGCCAGCTCTGATACTCAAGCTGTAGAACTAGGAGTCAAGTTCAAGTCCGATGTCAACGGTTATGTGACTGGCATCCGCTTCTACAAAGGCAGTGGTAATACCGGGACGCACATTGGCAACCTCTGGACGAGTGCGGGACAGCTACTAACAACCGCCACCTTTAGCAACGAAACTGCTAGCGGTTGGCAACAAGTTAACTTTTCTCAACCAGTAGCGATTAACGCCAACACCGTATACGTCGCCTCCTACCACACCAGTAGCGGTCGTTACGCCATCAACGAAGGCTATTTTACCAGTAGCATCGATAGCCCACCACTACATTTTCTGCGCGATGGCGAGAGTGGCGGGAATGGAGTCTATAAGTACGGTACAACTGGCTTCCCCATCAACACCTATCGCGCCAGCAACTATTGGGTTGATGTCACCTTTGCCACCAATGCTACCAATCCCACTCCACCAGTTACAGATACAACTGCGCCCAGTGTCAGTGCGACTTCTCCTGGCAACAGCGCGACTAATGTGAGTACTAACACGAGCCTCACCGCTACTTTTAGCGAAGCGCTCGACCCGGCAACGATAAATCCCAATACTTTTGTGTTGCAGGATGCCAATAACGCCGTCGTCCCTGCCACTGTCAGCTACAACACCGCGACTCGCACCGCTACACTGCAACCGAGCAATCTACTGGCAACTGGTGCAACCTATCGCGCTACCCTCAGAGGTGGGACAACTCAACCACGGGTACAAGACCTAGCAGGTAACGCCTTAGCAACAAACTCTACTTGGTCTTTCACCACCGCAGCCGCAGCATCGACTTCTGCTTATAGTATTTGGAGTTCTAATGCAATGCCTATTGTGGTAGCCGACTCCGATACCGCAGCCGTGGAACTCGGCATTAAGTTTAGAACAGATGTCAGCGGCTATATCACTGGCATTCGATTCTACAAGAGTACTGGAAATACGGGCGTACATACTGGTAAGTTGTGGACTAGCAGCGGACAACAACTAGCAACGGCAACATTTACCAACGAAACTGCTTCAGGTTGGCAGCAAGTCAACTTCGATCGTCCCGTAGCAATTAGCGCCAATACTGTCTATGTTGCTTCTTATCACACCAATGTCGGGCGCTACTCTAGTGATGAGAATTACTTTGCTGTTTCTGGCGCTGACAATGGACCGTTACACTTTCTAGTCAATGGAGCCAACGGCGGCAATGGAGTTTACAAATATGGCTCCAGTGGTTTCCCCAACCAAACATATAAGGCAAGTAACTACTGGGTTGATGTTGTTTTTACTCCCAATAACTAAATCCTATCTGGGCAGTTATCGTTTCACGCTTTTCTAATCCAGAGTAATTCTCGATTGCGTGCGTGACATTTGTAGGGGCGCACGGCTGTGCGCCCCTACAAACCGTTTGTTTTACCCAATTAAAAACTGCTATCAAAACTTCCTTTCAAGCGATCGCATTTACTCAAGGAGGAATGCGATCGCTTTTACTTTGCAATAACAAACTTGCCAGATTTCAGAATGTAGTTAACTGTTACAGTTGCAAGAATTCTTGGATAGCAGACCAACGAGCCTCAAAAGTATGGCACGCTTGCATTAAGGTGAGGGCATTGCTGCGAAGGCGATCGAGTTCGCCAGGGATACTATAAAGGCGTACTAGTGCTTCTGCCATTAAGTCGGGGCGATATCGGGGTACGAGGATACTATTGAAGTTGTCTTGGATCGTTTCGCGGTTGCCGATAATGTCAAACGCAATGACAATACATCCAGTGGCGAGGGTTTCAATTACAGTTCTAGGGCAGCCTTCTCCCCACAAGAGATCCTTACCAATATTCATACTGAGGAAAACTTCGCAAGAACGCATCCCAGCAAGAACCTCTGCTTCAATGCCCTGAATTCGCTGAAATTCTAAGTCGAGACCCTTCGCTCGAATGGCTTCTTGTATAACTGTGAGATAGGCTTCTGTGTGAGAACCTTCAACCATGTAGCCAATGCGACGAGGTTGCCGTTGCTCTGGAGTCGGAAACCAAAGGGTGCGATCGATCAAATTAGGCAAAAGGGTACAGGCACGCTGGAAGTGAGCCATGTGCCAAGCCTGAATCGTGCGGGAAATAGCAGCTACACCTTTAAGTTTGCCTTGATACAGCTCTGCCAAGGCAGCAAAATCTTGATGCTCGGTAATTGCTAGCTCCATATCCCAAAAGTAAATCTGCTGGCTGGGTTGTATGAAAGCTTTAGCACCTGCAAGGGAAGTCACGCAGCGTACATTCTGAGCCGACTTAAGTTTCTCCTGATATTCAGCTATGGAAAGATGAGGTTGACTATCGAGCAACCAAGGTTCGTAGCTACCGTCATAGGTAACCATGTAAGCTTCGTAGCCTTTTTGACGCAGCAGTTTCACTAGCAGATTGAGTTCTTTAGTGCCACCACAAAATTTTAAGTTGCCTTGGAAACTAGCATCGATACAATAGGAAGCAAAAATAATCGGTTTGCTCACTGGAGTTGCCAGCTGTTGGATTGGTGACTCGTCTGAGATATAAGGGATAGTATTTTCTGGAGCCTTGACAATACCAAGTTTCATTCCAAGACGTTTCATGTTGGCATGAATGCCAGTGAAGCGAAGGAGATTGCTGACTTGATGAATCAATCCGCCGCGTAAATCCTCAAAGAAATAGGGGATAGAACGGGCAATTGCAAGTTTGATCCGAGTACTGCCATTACGAGTACGCCAATATGTCCACATAATTTAGGAAAAATTTTTATCTTCAGGGTTTAGAAATTTGAATGGGAAGATATTGGCAAAGCTACTTTTTAATTGAAATACTCCATTTTTGTAAGCGGCGGTAGTAGTGCCAGTAAAACCATTCCGGTAGTAAGACGTTAAGTCGTCCAAAACCATGCTGCTTGACGAGTTCAACCCAACTATAGAAACGCTGCTTTAAAGGCATTAGTCTCAGGCGAGATTGAATGATTTCTTCAATTTCAATGTCTCTTGAGCTAAAAACTTTTTGCAAAAAAACATCTGGCTCGCCGACAAACATTCGATCTGTCGTTGGAAGTGATGTTACAGTTAACCCAGGCACAGTTGTTGCACGACAGTACACATCTTCTAAGTAGCGCTGCCAATGACTCCCCATGTGTCTCTCTATAATTGTTTGTCGAGTAGCTTCCCCAAGAGATAGCCGAAATTCTTCATCTTCAACCAAGCGGGATAGCACTGTCGTGTACTCTGGAAGATTGCGTGCAAGGATCAGCTTGTCAGTCAAACCTGGTGCATCAGCACTCAGTATTTTGGACGCATGAGAGTAGGGATAGCGGCTGACCAGAGGCGTACCATAGCTTCCTGCTTCCAATAGCGATGTAATCGAGACGAAAGGAAATGAATCAACATAAATATCGGCAGCTTGGTAGAATACGGCAGTATCTTCGCGCTGCCCGAAAACTTTAATTCTCCCCTGCGATCGCTGGATAGCTGCCGACCATTCCTCGGGATCGACTGGACCAATTACGATTAGAATCGCTCGGTCGTATTTTTCCAATAATGGGACGTGTGCATCCGCAAAGCTAACCCCATCAATCGTTCTGTACTTAAGCGACCTAGCGATAGAGAGCAAGACAATGCTGTCTTCAGCAAAACCAAGTTGTCGTTTAGCCTCCGCGCGGGAAAGCATTCTTTGGATGGGATTTAAAATAATCGGTAGGATAGCGGTGCGATCGCTCGCTATGCCTCGACGCTCATGTGATAAGCGCATACCAGATTCTCGCAGATTAGCCACGACATCGCTGATACTCACTCCTTGCCAAAAGCAGTGATCGCCGTAATCTACAAAGACAATTGGTGGAGATTGTTCTCTATTTGCAAATGCAATTGTTGGAATCACGTCGTAACTCCATATATGCAGTACGACCAGATCCGCTGATGCAGCAATTTCGCGTAGTCTTTTCGCCCAAGAGACAAGGTTGCCGATGCTCTTGTCTAGCACGTATATTCTACCCTGGCTATTATTTACGGCATCCTTCAAAAATTTAGGAACCTCGTGCAGTCCCTGCCGCGTTAATACAAGCGAGTGGGAACGCTCGGTATCTTGCCCAATCCAGCGCCAAAGCATTCTAGAATGTCCGCCAATGCCCATGACAGCAGTGGAAACATGCAATATGTTTCTTGGTGCTTTATTGCATGAGAAATTTTTATTCAGAGTAACGTCGATCGGTATAGTTTGTCGTCCGATTGTCAAGAGAATTTGCTCTAGCTCAGGGCTAACAAAAAGACCGCAGTGTTGCTCAGTGGCATATAAGGCTGCAATCTCTGCATACACTGCTGCTGCGTGATATTCACCCCTTTGGACAAAGTCTCTCGCTTGAGCAACTAGGCTGCGAAATGCCTCGAAGTTTTGTGGAATCAGGCGGCTGCCTTCTTCTCGCCAAAGGCTGAGTGTATCGCTAGCTATTGTCTCCATACAATACTCTTTGCTATCCCCTACTAATCTTTAGTTGGCGCTATGCTCAAACCTGACAAGCAGTTGTCAAAACCGCGATCGCCCGCTCCTGTTCCGACTCAGTCATCTGATGAAAAAGTGGCAAAACAATAGTCCGATCTTGAGCTTGTTCGCTTTCGATGAGGCGATCGCTCCCACAAGACCAAGCTTCAATTTGATATGCCGCTTCGCGGTGAGCGCACATAATCCCCCGTCGCGTGGAAATCCCAGCATCTAGCATCGTCTGCATGACTTGTACCTGGTCGCATTCCTTTGGCAGACGGACACAGTAACCCTGCCAATTACTTTGCGCCCAAACTGGCTCTGTTGGTAATTTCAATCCCCGCACAGCCGCCAGCTTTTCTCGATATTGCTCTGCCAACAACCGACGGCGTGCGACGATCTCCGGCAAGCGCTTGAGCTGTTCCCGTCCTACTGCCGCTTGAATGTCGGTCATCCGGTAGTTGTAGCCCAACATCGGGTAAGTCTCGAAAATCACTTGTTTCGCGCCGTGGCGGACAGTATCGGGGACGCTCATGCCATGTTGTCGCCACAGACGAAACTGTTTGTCCCATTCAGGATTGCTGGTGGTTAGCATTCCACCATCACCGGTCGTAATTACCTTACGGGGATGGAAGGAAAAACAGGCGATATCGCCGTGCGGCTTGCCGATTTTTTCCCACTCACCATTCCAGAGAATCTCACTGCCAATGGCGCAGGCTGCATCTTCAATAACTGGCAAATTGTAGCGCCGCGTAACCTCCACAATCGCTTTGAGGTCGCAAGGCATTCCCATTTGGTGGACGACCAGAATCGCGCGGGTGCGATCGCTCACCACTGCTTCGATTAAAGTGGGATTAATGTTGTAAGTGTGCGGCTCGATATCCACAAATACTGGGATCGCGCCGCAGTATCGGATACTATTGGCAGTGGCAATATAGGAATGGCTGACGGTAATTACCTCATCCCCAGGCTGTACGCCCACGGCTAACAAAGCTAGATGCAATGCCGTGGTGCAATTAGAAACCGCACAAGCAGACTTTGCCCCTACATAAGTTGCAAATTCCTGCTCGAAAGCGGCGACTTCGGGTCCTTGCGTTACCCAACCGGATAGAATCGCCCGCTTAGCGGCATCTGCCTCGGCTTCACCCATCCAAGGTTTGGCAATTGGAATATTCTGCATCTGCTCAGACATGGCATATTTCCTTTGCTTGTTTTTCATCGCGCCACCATTTGACTAGCTGATGCAACCCCTCTTCCAGTGAAACCTTTGCCTCAAAACCCAGCAATTCTCTTGCTTTGCTCGGATCTGCTAGTCGGCGCTGTACGGGGTTGACTTTGCGTTCTGCACCATACTCTGGCTGCAAATCCGATCCCATCACTCTAGCCAAACTGTAAGCAAGGTCGTTCAAACTGCTTTCTACACCGCTAGCAATGTTAAAGACTTCATCCGTCACATTGGCTTGGGCAGCTAAAATGTTGGCTCTGGCAATATCTTCGATATAGACGAAATCCATTGTCTGCTCGCCATCACCAAAAATCAGTGGTGGCTGACCTGCGGCAATGCGTTCCATCCAGCGAATCAGTACCTCGGTGTAAACACCATAAATATCCATGCGCGGACCGTAAACGTTGAAGTAGCGTAATGCTACGTAATCCAACCCGTACATGTCGTAGAAGCTGCGTAACAGTCCTTCGTTAAATGTCTTGGCTGCACCGTAAACCGTGCGGTTGTTGTAGGGATGGTGCGCTTCTGTGGTAGGAAATGCTTCTGCCATGCCATAGATTGAAGCTGAGGAAGCTGCAACTACTTTGCTCACACCTGCATTCACCGCCGCTTCTAGGACGTTGAAAGTCCCATTGGCAAGAACTTCCATTGCTAGGCGCGGTTCTTGAGCGCATTGCGTGATGCGAATCGCTGCCTGGTGGAAGACGAGATCGACACCTTGCATCACATCGGCAAGCAGTTGGCGATCGCGAATGTCACCTTCGACAATCTTCACCGAACCACGCTCTAGTGACGATCGCAGATTTTGCCGATCGCCGCGCGTAAAGTTATCAAGCACGACGATTTCAGCTACTCCCTGCTCAACTAATAAGTCAGCAATGTGAGAACCTACTAAACCAGCTCCGCCCGTAATTAGTACTTTGTCAACCTGCATTTTGCTAAAAACCTAGTAGAGTACTTGTGAGATTGCAACTTTAACTCGGAAGCGATCGCAGTGTAGTCCGACCGTCTCGTCTAATGGCGATCTCTGCTCGTAAATAACTTTGTTGTATTCAATCAGAAACTCCAGCACCAGCCAGCTACATTGCTAAACTCCGTAGCTACTTGCATGTTTTGCTAAGTCTTCTGATGATTCGTATCCATCACGCCAGCGAACAAAACGAGCTGGAACGCCAGTAACAATTGCAAATGGTGGTACGTTCTTGGTAACAACTGCGCCCGCACCAACAATGCTACCTTTGCCAATTGTGACTCCAGGCAAAACAACCGCATTCATACCAATATCGGCTCCAGCTTCAATTTTGACTGATTTGATTTCTAGGTCTGTTTGAATAATGGGAACGTCAACGGGTAATCCAGTATGGGTTGAACCTAGAACTTTTGCACCTGGTCCCCACCCAACATTGTCTTCAATTATTAAGTCACGCGCATCAAAATAGCTTTGGGGACCGATCCAAACTTGGTTACCAATTACGCACCTACCATCAAATCGTCCTTGAATGTAACTTTGCGATCCAATAAACACGCGATCGCCAATCTCAAACGTTTCTAAATGTTTGAAGCCTACTCCACTACCAATCCGAACTCCATGTCCAAATCGCTGCGCTACCGCTCGCCAAATAGCTCGTCGCATCAGTCCATCAAAATCTCCATCGCCGATTGCAAAGCGCGAGTGCAGCTCAAGCAATCCCTTTTGTCCATACTGGTTGAGGAGATATTCTGCCAATCCAATTTCAAAATCAGGATCTGGCTGAAAGTCTTTCAAGCCATGAACGGCTTGGACAGTTCTTATCCTATCTAGTTCAAACATTGTCTTCCTCAACTATTTCCTTACTAGCTCTAGGATCGCGGCAAACATAGTACAGACGACCTGTATTGTATAAGTTTTGCCGTTCGCGAAAATTGTCAAGTATCAGACATATTCAGCAATCACCGCATTGATAATTTGGGTTTGTGAATCTGCGCTCAATTCTGCATACATTGGTAATGACAACACTTCCTTTGATGCCGCTTCTGAGTGAGGAAACGCGCCAGCTCGATAACCCAGGTCGGCATAAGCTGGTTGCAGGTGTACGGGAATGGGGTAGTGAATGCCTGTTTGAATCCCTTTCTCTTGCAGCTTTTGTTGTAAAGTGTCCCGTTGCTGCGATCGCACGGCATAGACATGGTAAACGTGATGGCTGTAAGGCATCGCCGTCGGAGTTTTCACACCTGCATTTGCTAGCGGTTTGTCATATCGTGCGGCGTGCGCTCTGCGTGCCTCTGTCCATTTGTCTAAATGGCGTAACTTCACCCGCAAGATCGCTCCCTGGATGCCATCCATGCGGTAGTTGTATCCCTTAAAGACGTGATGATACTTGCGTTCTTGCCCCCAATCACGCAGCATCCGCATTTTGCGCTCGTATTCGGGATTGCTGGTGACGACCATACCACCTTCACCACACGCCCCTAAGTTCTTTCCAGGATAGAAGCTGAAACAACCAATGTCGCCAAGACTACCAACTCGCTGTCCTTTGTACTCGGCTCTGTGTGCCTGTGCCGCATCTTCAATCACAACGAGACCGTGACGGCGAGCGATGTCGAGAATCGGTTCCATGTCGGCTGGTTGACCGTACAGATGCACTGGTAGAATTGCTTTTGTCCGCTCGGTGATTGCTGCTTCAATCTGGGTTACGTCCATCGTGTACGATACGGGATCGATATCGACGAATACGGGTTTGGCTCCGGTGTAACAAATGGCGGCGACAGTCGCAACGAAAGTAAAAGGCACGGTAATCACTTCGTCACCCGCACCAATTCCAGCGGCTAATAATGCCAGGTGGAGGGCGCTAGTGCCTGTATTGACAGCAATACCAGAATCGGCATTACAGTAATGAGCGAATTCTTCTTCGAGAGCAACAACTTCGCTGCCTAGCACAAATTGCGTACTTTCTAGAGCTTTGATGACAGCCGTATCGATTTCGTCTTTAATGCTCAAGTACTGTGCTTTTAGGTCTACAAATGGAATCATACTGCTACCTCCGTTGTGTTTAATTCAATTAATCGCCCTTGCCGCTTGATGGACTGAGTAGCAGCCTCCAGAATTTTCACGACCCGTAGTCCTGCTTCCCCATCAGTGATGGGGCGATCGCCTTGCTGAATACAATCAATAAAGTGCAGTCCTTCTGTCCGTATTGCCTCTGTCATATCCAGGTGCGGAGCCCACATATCTCCTGCACGGTAGCCAATGAGCATTTGATATACGCTTTCGGCAGAGTTGCTATTGAGGGTAATTCCCTTGTCGTAAATCTTCACCTTCTCGCTCGGTTCTAAGTCATCGTAGACAATCATGCGCTGACTACCACCAATTAACGTACGGCGAACTTTGACTGGTGCTAACCAATTGACGTGGAGATGAGCCATTAAGTTGTTTTCAAAAAATAACGTTAAGTAGGCAATATTTTCTGGTTCTCTGGGGACGTGGCTGATCCCTGTGGCAGAGACAGCATAAGGTTTGTATGGCAGTAGATAGTCCATAATCGAAAGGTCGTGAACTGCCAGATCCCACAATACGTTCACGTCATGCTGAAACAGTCCCAGGTTAACGCGCACCGAATCGTAGTAATAAATATCGCCTACAACCTTAGTCGTAATTAGATCGTGCATCTTGCGAACAGCACCCGTGTAAACAAAGGTGTGATCTACCATCAACACTAGGTTGCGCTGTTGAGCTTCCTCAATTAACCTCATTGCCTGTTCGGAGGAGGTCGTCATCGGTTTCTCTACCAGGACGTGCTTGCCAGCTTGCAATGCTGCTAGAGCTAAATCGAAGTGCGTGGAAACTGGTGTGGCGATCGCCACGGCATCGATCTTTGGATCTTTTAATATGTCTCGATAATCGGTCGTGACTTTCAAGGTAGGATACCGTGTCTGCGCTTTTGCCAGCAATTCTGGTTTAAAATCACTCACAGTTCTTACCTGCGCTCCTGGGATTTCAGAGAAATTTCTCACCAAATTAGGACCCCAGTAACCATAGCCTATGACACCTATAGAGATCGCATCTTTCATTATTGTTACCTAACCAATTTTTCAACTAATTAACAAGTGCTGTAATTCACGTATAGTCAAAATGACTTTTTTTCTCGTCGCGATCGCATACAACTTTGAAGTAGAATCAAACTCATAATTCGTCCAAGATAGTTACTATATTTTTTCGCATTCCAAATCACTCAAGCGATCGGCATCTATTGCAGTCAGTAGTGTTCTAGCGCGATCGGTTTTCTTTAAAATGGCATATCCATTTCTGAGAAAAAGATTTTGAGCAACTATGGTATAGCCCGATTGTGCTAGCAATCTATGGAGTAAGTTGTGGTTAGATAAGGAGTTGATACTATCAATTACAACAAACTTAGCTCCATAAATCTCATCGACTTCAGCAGAGAAATCAAATTTAGGATTACCAACTAATACCATGTCAAAATAGTTAATCCGCTTTTCTTGTTTAATAGTTTTAATGGTATTCTTAGCAAGTTTTATAGCATTTGAACTTTCATTATTTTGATGTAAGGCATTCAATAAGAGTTGGCGATCGTTTTTATTTGACTTTTTTTGAAAAATAGCAAACCTTGAAGGTTTTTCCGTATCAAATGTATTTTCTCGATCGATTAAAACATTATAAAATTCAATTGAAGAGTCAGGTAAATATCGCCTTTGTAATTTTTGAAATTTTGTCGTAGGTAAATCGACACAAAATATTTTTATTTTATTCAGATTTTCTTGTATTCCTGCAAACAAAATCTCAGTTATTTTTAATTTAGTAAATGCACCGATCGCTAAAAACGTTTTGATGTTCTCCTCCTGTATCAGTTTTTTAATTACAGAGACAAACTCGTCATTTTGAAATCTTGATAAACGATAAGGTAGAAAATAGCCAAGCGACTTTTCTAAAACGTTTAATAATCGAACTATTTTCGGTCTTAACTTAAACTTTAGTTTTGATATCAGCCGTCTAGCAAATCGAAAATCAATATAATTTTGAGTAGGTAATAAATTATTACACTTTCTCAGTTTCAGTCTAAAAAAGAGATTCAATGAATTATTAAAAATACATCTGAGCTTCAACGATTCTTCTTTAAAAAATCGCTCTTTTGAACCAGGTACATTATTCAGTTTTGCTGCAAAAGTCAACTGCTGGCAAGCTGTTAGCATGGTACAAACATTAGTAACCCAGTCGCTAAAACTCCACTTCGGTAATTGGTGAACGCTAATTCGATAGTTTGACAAATTATTGTCAGGTATGGCAATTTGTTTCTCTGAATTATTTAAAACCTCAATCGCCCAACGCACGCGATCTAGTTCGGGATGGTTAAGGGAAGGAAACTGATTAACACGTTCTGTTGCCTCGCTTAGCTTTCCTTGGCAAAGGAGGATAATAATCAGGTAAGCCCACTCTACTGGATCGGGTTCTGAAGCTTTGTTTAAAATTAGTATGCATTCAATTGGTTGTAGAATCCACGAGAGTGCCTGCTGAGCATTTCCTTTATAAAGGCTACATATTGCCAGACGTAATTTTGGCTCAGGTAGCATTTGGATTAAAGAATTTAGGCAGCACAAATATAGAGATTCTGCTTCATCATATTGACCCGTCCAGAGCTTTTCATCTCCTTGGTATAAAAGAATTTTATCTAATGTGTTACTAATAATCTGAGCATTTTTGATTCCTGAATTTTCCTCTACAAGAGTCAGCGAACCGAAGGGATTATTTTGAACGATCTTTTGACCAGGCTTAATTATTTTATTTAGATTAAACCATTGAAAGATTTGATCTCGCTGTTTGAAGGTATGGTGAGAGTGAACTAGTTGATAGCCTGCATTAGTAATTCTTTCAAGTTCTTCTAGGTTTTGAAATAGGTAATCAATTTTATCTAACACATTAGTTTCGTCAGCAAAGACACAATTTTGCATATCGACGAAACCAGCAGCTTCTAAAGCTGGAGTTTTTTCTGTAATTAGACAAGATTTACATGCGGGAATTTCAAAATGTTTGCGCACAACCTCTTTAACTATTGTGCCGCAAGCTGGTACAAACCAAGAGGCATTGATCGTGCGTGCGTACTGCTGACCGTAAAGCATTCGGAATGCTGTTTTCTCTTCATATCCAAAGTGCGGACTGATCAAGGATGGATAAGCTTGAGATACAACCTTCAAAATTTGTTGTCGCCAAGGATAAAAAGAACTGTTACTGCCTGTAAAAAGCACTGGTATAGTTTTAGGACATTCATAGTCTCGATATAAATTGGGGTCGATAAAATTAGACCATGTAAATATGCGATCGCCAAGTTCGGGCATATACTCAGCAGAACGTACAGATAGACTGAATAATGTTTGTATACCCCAATTATCTATATCAGAAATAAAAGCGGATCGAGCCTCACAAAAACAATCTGCATGATAAAAACCCAATTTAGGTATTTCTGGATAAACAGAAGTATTTTGAATATTTAGACGAGTATATCCCCAAGCCGATATGCCAATTTCAAAAAGCGTAACTTCCGGTTGATACCGATCGCAAATTTCTTGGTAGTCGCAGTCTTCATTAATTACAGTGACATCAAAGAATTCAGCTAAACAATTAACTTGTTGTTGATAGTGCAACCGCACAAATTTAGCTATATGTTCGTATCTTCTTTGAAAATATACGAGTTTCGGTTTATTTGCTAACTCGGTAATAGCATTCATTAAAAGTGTCTCTCTAAAATTTTTTTAGGCGATCGCGCTACCTTGATACAGCTAAAATATCAACTGTCAAGCACCAATTCTAAGTTTTGAGAGCGATCGCGCACGTCACCGATGATACGCGCAGGTACTCCGGCTACAATTGCATAGTTAGGAACATCACGAGTTACTACTGCACCAGCTCCAACTATCGCTTTTTCTCCAATAGTTACGCCTGGTAGAATAGTGGCATTACTGCCAACAGAAGCACGGCATTTTACTAAAGTCTTGACTACACTCCAATCAGCTTCAGTTTGCAAGCTTCCATCTTCATTTGTGGCTTGCGGATAAAGGTCATTAGTAAACATGACTCCATGACCGATAAACACCTCATCTTCGATCGCAACACCTTCACAGAGAAAACTGTGAGATGAAATTTTACACCGACTCCCTATAACAGTATTTTTCTGAATCTCTACAAAAGTACCAATTTTAGTATCGTCACCAATTGTGCAACCATAAAGATTCACAAGTTGAGGATGAAAAATACTCACATTTTTGCCAAACTTTACATCATCTTTGACTGGCATTTCTTATCTACCTATCGCTCTCAATATAGAATCAATTCTTTTCCACACTGTGCCAAACTGCTTCTTCTAAATACATGCACTCATGAGATTGCCATTGACACTCTTCCCGTTCAATACCGTGCATAGTGACTTCAAAAGGACAAATATTAGAGATATTTTCTAATACGGTATTGCTACGAATTTCAGACAACCATGTAGTTATAGTATACGAACCCATGTATAACTTAAACTTTGGGATTTCACATCGCACAATAAAATCTCCTGGCTCTCGGCGAAAAGGAGCTTTAGCATCGTAAAACCAGAAAATACAAATAGATTGTTGCAACTCATTAACTACATTAAAAGAGAACCACAAAGTTTCATGGGGTTGAGTTATATGTATGGCAAACTCAAAAGTAATAGGTTTACCCCAGCAGTGAATTCCTTGTTCTTCAGAAGTATGCACCCGCGCCCAGGCTATATAGTTGTTTGTTTTGTTTGCAGAAGCTTGGTAATAAGGAAGTTTTTCAGAGTCATTTTTTTGCTCAGATAGATATAACCGTACTGCTTTATCGCTGTGACCGTCAAATTGAATATTTCCTTGGGAAAGTAGTATGCAACGCTTAGTTAGTTGGGCAATAGCTTGCATACTATGGCTGACGAATAAAACTGTGCGTCCTTCTTTATTTGACACATCGCCCATCTTCCCCAAACATTTCTTTTGAAATGCTGAATCGCCTACTGCTAAAACTTCATCCACAATCAAAATTTCTGGTTCCAAGTGAGCAGCAACAGAGAAAGCAAGGCGAACGTACATTCCAGAAGAATAACGCTTGACAGGAGTATCTAAAAACTTTTCAATTTCAGCAAAGGCAACAATTTCATCAAACTTTTTCTTAATCTCGGCTCTACTCATGCCTAAAATAGAACCGTTGAGATAAATATTTTCTCGTCCAGTTAGTTCGGGGTGAAATCCCGTTCCTACTTCTAGCAAGCTTGCTACTCGCCCTTTAGCAATTATATTTCCTCTAGTAGGTTCAGTAATACGACTCAAAAGTTTTAATAGTGTCGATTTTCCTGCACCATTGCGTCCGATGACACCAATAGCCTCACCTTGTTTAATCTCAAAAGAAACGTCTTTTAATGCCCAAAATTCTTCGCGAGTTGGATTATAAGTGCGGCGATCGCGAGGTTTTAAAAAGCGACTTTGAAAAGCTTTAGCTTGCTCGGTCAGCGTATCTCTGAGTGTGGTGTAACGTTCTTGCTTTTGATGACCGAGAATGTATTTCTTGCTTAGATTTTCGACGCGAATTACTGAATCTGACATACTTTAAAATTCTGACTTAAATTACGTCTGCAAACGATCGCTCTACCTTGCGAAAATACCAAATGCTACTAGCAAATAGTAAAACGACTAATCCGACAGACAACATGAATCCTTGCCAATAGAGTTGAGTTTCTCCACCAAGAATTGCCCAACGAAAACCATCAATAACACCCACCATTGGGTTAAGTGAATAAACCAAACGCCATTGTTCGGGTACGATACTGCTACTAAATCCAACCGGAGAAATATACAAACCGAACTGAACGATGAACGGCACGATAAAGCGAAAATCGCGGTATTTAACATTCAATGCTGATAGCCATAATCCGCCGCCGATAGCAGCGACAAAAGCGATCGCCATAAATAATGGCAGTGTTAAAATTCGCCAGGAAGGAATAAAGTTATACCATGCCATCAGACCTAACAAAATCATGCCTGAAACTAGAAAATCTACAAAACTGACAACAACTGCACTAGCAGGCACAATTAAACGGGGGAAGTAAACCTTGGAAATCAAATTAGCATTAGAAATAAGACTATTGCTACATTCTGCAAGAGCGCTAGCAAAAAATTGCCAAGGTAACATAGCTGCAAACACCATAATTGGATATGGTGCGCCCTCAGCAGGTAGTTTTGCGAGTTTGCCAAATACGACTGTAAAGACAATCATGGTTAAAAATGGGCGTACTAATGCCCACGCAATACCAATCGCAGTCTGCTTGTAACGCACTAAAATGTCTCGCCAAGCCAAAAAGTAAAATAACTCGCGGTAGCGCCATAAATCTTTCCAGTACTGGTGTTCTGTTCTACCAGCTGCAATAATTAATTCAGATTGACCGTGGTTTGTCACAAGTAGTCAGAGTAATTACTTAGTAAATGTTTAATGTAAGCTTGTATGAAAGGCAGGCTAGAAGCCTACCCATAAACGATTGATGTTCTTTTCGATCGCAACTTCTGAAGTTGTTCTCTAAAAAACTAGGGGCGGGCATTAGCTTTTGGAGAATTAGCTTTCGTCAAAGCTTCTGCTAGTTGTAATAGGGCTGCTTTTACCGCTTGCAATTGTGGCGCAGCAACTTGCAAAAAGTTTCCATTCCCACTATTAACTAAAGCGTTGTAGGCTTCTATAGCCCCTACTAATTTACCTGGAGAAATGACATTTCCAGCAGTTAGCCCTTGCAAACTTTTGACAAACCCTGCCGCTAATTTTGAATCTGCGCCTGCCGCAACTAAAGTGTTTTGGAATTGAGTGACAGCCAAGGTAGGATTTCCAGTTTCAGTCAGTATGCTTGCTAGTGCTTGCTGCGTCTCTTGGGGAATACCAGCGATCGCTCCTTTTGCCAGTAAACCGTTAAGCGCAGCAGCAGCCCGATCGATCGCAACTTGAGCAGCAGGATTAAAACCGCCATTCCTCCCAGGAACAAAAGCACCACTAACAATATCACCAGTAGTGATAATAAAGCCCGTGACATCTGACTGGTTGTTCTTCTGAGCTAGAGCGGGTAACGAACCAACTAGCAGAAACGACCCTAAAGCTAAACTAATACAGAGCTGGCGTTGAACATTCATTATTTTGATTCCCTTCGTCACGACTTAAAAACGACCGACATAACCGACACCAAGAACAAATCGGACACCATCACCAGCATTGCCAGTGACATCGGCAAGAGATGGAGTAATGACTATAGGTAGACTTCGGAAAGGTACGACAGATACACCTAAGTTCAGATCTTGACCCGTCCAGTCTGCGATGAGGGAAAGTTGTTCAGTTGCTTGCAAGCCCATGCTGCCAAAAACATTAACCGTATCGTTACCATCTTCTACGTCCTCTTCGGAACGGAAGCGACCACCACCTAGACCTACTGAGGTCGTAATCTTACTAAAAGGCTTTGCTGCATCCTCTGTGAGACTGAAAACTTTACTGACTACGCCGTAAAGACTGCTACCACCGTCAGTCTCGCCCCAAATAATTGCATTTTCTACCCCAACTGCAATTCCAAAGTTTGCTGGTAGGAGGCGATGTAGTTTGAAACTAATAGTCCCATCCCCGAAAGTATTTCCATACAGATCGACAGTTGTAGCCGCAATTTCTAGACCGACAGCTCTACTTGCATCGCCTAAACCAAATCCAAATGAAGCCGCTCCATCTGATTTGCTAGTATCGCGCGCTCTACCTTGAAAGCTCGTACCGAAGAAGGCACTACCCCAACCCGCACCAAATGCCGTGGGCGAACCAACACTCGATCCGCCACCTGGTACTGACGGTCTGATCAAAGCTGTTAACGGTGTCGCTTCGATGCGATACTGCTGACGCAGTTTTGCGACTTGCTCGGGTGTCAGTGGCTGTGGTTCTGGTGCGGATGCTGCTGGAGTTGCTGGCTGCAAACCAACGATATATTCAGATGCCGGATCTTCAGCTCTCAGTTGCGGCATTTCACCCTGGCTAGCTAAAGCTTGGTAGATAAATGCTGCGACATCTGCACGGGTTGCCGTTTGATTTGGACGCAATACATCTTTACTGGGATAGTTTACGACCAAGCGATTTGCTGTTGCCGCTGTTACTGGACTACGGGCAAAGTCGGGAATTTCTGCTGCGTCTTGATATGAAGTATCGAGCAGGGTGGAAGATTCTGCTTTTGCAGTCAAGTTCAGTCCGTTGGCTAGAGCTACCAACACTTGGACGCGGGGAATGTTTTGCTCCGGTAAAAAAGTGTTGTTGGGATATCCAGCCAGAAAACCTGTTTGGTAAGCTGTCTGAATTACATCCTTTGCCCAGTAATATTCCGGTACATCTACGAAAGCGATCGCGTTGCGGTTAGATTGTTGTGGAAATGCTTTACTGACAATTGCGGCAAACTGAGCGCGAGTTACTGGTTCGTCTGGGCGAAAACTACCATCGGGAAAACCTTGAATAATACCTCGCGAGACTAATCCGGCAATAAAGCTCTGCGCCCAGCTACCCTGAATATCATTTAAAGTCGATGCTTGCGCTAAATCGGAGGCTTTAAACTTTTGATTATGCAACACCTGTTCTAATGCAGTTGCCCTATTTTGCTGCACTGCCATAGCGCGATCGCCTAACTGTTTTTGGGCGATTGGTCTAGGATTGGCATTGGCTTTGTAGCTCAACTCGCAACAAGCAAGAGTCGCTAAGAGAATAGTGGTTGTAGCAGCTTTAATAATACACATTACAAGTAGCTCAATGACCTAGAGAAAGTTACCAACTTCAAGACAGACGTATCCGCAGGAATTACCTTGAGTTAGTAACTCCTCACACACCTTTGAGGCATAATTTACTGATGAAATGAGCCTAATTTTTCAGATAAGTTGTCTATCTAGAAGAAGTTAAAAGTTAGCCTGAACTAACTCAACTTCAAACGAAGTTTAGCCGCCTTTTTCCGTATCCCCATGCGTGGTTTCACGGAATTAACTTTTGGTTTACGGAGCGATCGCAGTTACTATCAGTAGATCCACAGGATGAGCTTCATATATACGTAGGGGCGTACAACATCTATTGCACGCCCCTACATACGTAAGTGAAGAATAACTTTTCTGCGTGCCTCCTACCTGCTTCAGCGATTGTAAGGTTTTACGCTACTCCAACAGCAATACAGTTCAGATAAGAAGATCCCCCCAACCCCCTTAACAAGGGGGCTAGGGGGATATTTGAGGATCGAGCGCTTTTAACTAAACCGTATTGACTCCAACAACGCCGCAGCGATTCAAATTCAGTAATCATTTCAAATCCAGCTTTGACGTAATCTTGTCCCGTCCATTTTGCAGCTCGTACTAACCCTCGTTGTACCAACGTTTGTCGCAAAATTGGGTCATCGTAGAGTGACTTAATCGCCAAAGCAACCTGCCGTTCGTCTCGCTGATCGACTAGTAAAGCGGCATTTCCCAGCTGCTCTAAAGCACCTGACACGTTAGCAGCCACAACCGGACAACCTAAAGCAAATGCTTCCAAAGGAGGTATGTTATCAGGTCCGCAAAAAGACATGAAAGCTAGAGCAAATGCATGGCGATACAGGGGAACTATATCAGCTTGCGGTACAAACCCTAAAAAGTGAACTTGGCTCGATAAGTCGAGATCGGCAACAACTTGCTGAATATATTGCTTGTTGCCCTTTTCCGAACCAACAAATACTACGGGAAAAATTAAATTGTATTGCGATCGCAGCCATTTAACCGCCATCAACAAGGCAACATGGTTTTTGTGCGCCCAAAACTGTGCGGGATAAAATAGGTAATTTTCCGGTATATTGTACTTTTCTAGTATGTAGCGATCGTCGTTATGCGGAGCATTTAACGCCCATTCAGGTGTGGGAAAAGGCAAGATCTTAATTCGGTCAGATGGCACTTGATAAAATCGTTCGACTTCGGCTCTACCTGCCTCTGTACCAGTCACGATAATGGAAGCACATCTCAGTACTTTTGCGTAAAACTGTTCTCGCTCGTCCCATTGTCCTTGGGTACTGAGTTCAGGAAAGCACGGCTGTACGCGATGTTGTAGATCCCAAAGTGTAGTAATGTAAGGAATTTCGACTGTGCGAGTACTTGGTTCTAAATACCAAACTAGATCGACTTCTTTACCCAATATCGCGACTAAAATTACGTCTTTAAATACGCTGTTAAGTTCGAGTAGGTTTTTTGATTGCCGTAGTCTTTTAAATAGTTCTTTGATAAGTTTTAGCGGTTGAGACAGTAATAGTTTTTTGACGCTGTGATGCAGCGATCTATATTCAATATGTTGTCCTAATAAAGGTGCTTGAGATAATTTTTTGTCCCAGCTATATACAATAAAAGTATGACCGCTTGTCCCACCAAATTCAGCGATCGCTCGAAATACTTCGTTTTCAAACGTAAAGCCTCCCCCAATTTGAGGAGTAAAATTTGATAAAAAAATTCCAACCCTCATTTAATCTCCTATAACGCAAGAAATGCTGTAAATGAAAATCAAATATAGGGTAGGCAATGCCCACCCTACTATCTAATTAATTTGGCAAAAATTATGGCGATCGCAAAATTTCTTTGACGACCTCGACGACTCGTTCCATCTGTTCGTCAGTTAAAGCTATACCACTAGGAATGTAGAAGCCGCGCCGAGCGATATTTTCTGATACTGGATGCGACTCTTTAGCAAACAATCCCATTTTGTGGAAAACAGGTTGTTCGTGCATAGACCAAAAGAAGGGACGGCTACCAACTTGATGATGGTGCAAGCGCCTCATTGCCTCTTTAGCATCAAATGGAATTTCATCTTTTAGGACTAATGCATAGACCCAGTAAATATTATCGGCGTAGTCAGTCTGGGGGATTGGCAATTGTAAGCCAGGTAGATCTGACAATAGCTCGGTGTAACGTTGTCCCATTCGGCGTTTACGGGCAATGAATTCGTCTAATCTTTCTAGCTGCGCTACACCCAAAGCAGCTTGAATGTTACTCATCCGCAGGTTCCAGCCGAGTTCTTCATGGATGAAACGCTGCTGGGGTTGAAAACATAGATTTCGTAGAGAACAACAACGTTCAGCTAGGCGATCGTCATCGGTGAGAATCATCCCACCTTCGCCTGTAGTAATGTGTTTGTTCGGATAAAAACTAACGGTACTAATATTACCAAAACTACCGCAGGGACGATTTTTATAAGTTTGTCCGTGCATCTCGGCTGCATCTTCGATAATTTGCAACTTATACTTTGCCGCTAAAGCAAGTATTGGCTCCATATCTACAGGTAATCCATAAATATGAACCACCATGATTGCTTTGGTTTTGGGTGTGATTTTAGCCTCAATCTGGCTCACATCCATATTCCAGGTATGAGAATCGCAATCTACAACAACGGGTATAGCACCAGCACGAACAATTGCTGCCGCGCAGGAAATAATCGTGAAAGTAGGTAGAATGACTTCATCACCCGCACCAATACCTAGTGCTAATACAGCAGCGTCCAAAGCTACGGAGCCATTACTAACAGCAATGCCATATTTACGTCCTACTCTTGCCGCAAATTGTTCTTCAAATTGTTTAATAAATGGTCCTTCTGAAGAAATCCAACCAGTATCAATACATTGATTCAGATACTTTTTTTCATTACCATCTAATAGTGGTTCGTTGACAGGAATATAATCAAGCATATGTTTGTCATTCGTCATTTGTCATTTGTTACTGATTATTAACAAGGAGTAAGCGATCGTCAGCTAGCTGAGCTTGTTCTGTTTGAATTCCGACAAATCGAGTTTTATCTAGATCGCCTACGTAGGGTCCTTGTTTGACTTCAAACATTTCGATTTCTTCTAATACTTCAAAGCCATGCCCACCTGCAATTAAAAGAATCACGTCGCCTGCTTCGAGGATATAACTTTCTAAATATTGCTGAGACTCATTATAAAAATCTACTCGTAGTTTACCTTTTTTGATCAAAAGTACTTCTTGGGTATACTGCACTTCCCGTTTGACTGGATTGTGGACGTGAGGCGGAATAATTTTTCCAACAGGATGACGCATATAAGCTAATTGCTGAGAAAAATCACCTGGAGTAAAAAAATGAATTCCAGGTGCTTGAAATTTATGAGAAACAATCATCGCTATTAATATATTTTCGGACTTAATTTCTCGGATCATACTGCTGTTCTAAATAAAATATATGGTTGATATAATTGCGATCGCGCTCAGCTATAGCAATGTCATTTGTAATGCACGCAACTCACGCTGCTGTGAAGATAGTCAAAGATAGCCATCGACCGTCTAGCACGATCGCGAAATCTGCCTGAAGTCAACACAAATTGCTATGTATATTTGAAAAATTCCCATGCCAAAGCGATCGCTTGCATGAAGAGATAGTTTTTCCAGTAGATACCCTTAATTCAGTTGATGTAAGGTATTGTTTGTACTAAGTAATAATAGTTACTCTGCCGCAGCTTAGAGCTGCATACAATCTAACCAAATAATTTCATACAAGTAAAATTACAGAAATACGTTTCTTTTAGGTGCTGTCACTTACCGTATATTTAGTTCGATCTTGTCACCGAAGCATAGAGTATTTTCTGTTTCCTCGCATCGGAATGAATGTTTAACTTATGTGTAAATCTTATCACGCTCAACTAGCGAATGTCATCCTCGCTGACATAATTGATACTATATTAGATTTTAAGTAATTAGCCATAACTATACCGAACGAGCGAGAAAACTCAACGATATACATCTATCACCAACTACCAACTACTAACTACCAATTACCAATTACCATTTAACAAATCAAGATTCTGCTGTACTATTTGTTGAACTTTGAGCGTAACAGTATTCACAGTGTTAGCACGATCGCGTTGATATTCGGTAAAGAAATCTTTAAGATTAATCGGCTCTCCAATTTTAATTCTGGCGTGACGATATCCTTTAGCTGGGGGTTTATCGATATCAAATACTTCTCGTTCTAGACGAGTGAGAGTGTCTAAAAATCTTTCTGGTGTAGGATTTTCAGCTACGTAGCCATCGTAAATCGCATCAAAGTTTAACAAGCGTTTAATTGATTTTTCAATTAAACTATATTTGTTAGCGCGATCGCCTGTTGCAGTTTCGGTTTCTGCTGTTGCTTCTGACTCTAGTGTGTCTACTTGAGTTTTTAGTACATATTCAACTCTATAGGTTCGTTCTCGCACTGGTTCTTTAGGATTAGAAGAAATGCCTAGCTGTTGTTCGCAGGATTCTAAAATATGCATCCGTAGCAGAGAAATGCGATCGTTCCAGGTTAGTTCGTCTTTAGTAGGTGAATAAATCTCATATTCTCGTTCCATACGGACTAAAACATGTTGTGCGATCGCTTGCAGGCGATCGTAATCTTTGAGACTAGATTCTATACTTAATGCTTGTTCTAAACGGTTGAGAGTTTGCCGAATAACTCTCTGCATATCTTGTGTATAGCGGTATTTAATACTAACTGGTAGAGTATATAGATCGGGTATTTCTCCTTGCTTAGCTAGCTTACTCATAGCCTGAAAAGCAATTTGGATAGCACCAGCACGGAAAGGCATAACCGTATCGTTTTGAAAAGAGCATCCTCCTTCTGGAAATATGACTAAACGACAATTCGGTTGAATTAATATGTCTATTGTTTTTGCAATACTGGGGCGATCGACTAAACCACGCCGGATAGAATAGACTCCTAATCTTTGAAAAATCCCAGTCATAAATCCTTGAAATAATTCATATGCTGATAAGTAGTAAAATTTTTGGTTTACCTTACCAGAAAGAGCAAAGATTGCAATTGGATCTTGAAATGTGGGATGATTTGGCAATAAAAGTAATCTTCGCTCGTTTAAAGCCTGAATTTTTTCGATGGATTCGCGATCGATACGTAATTCAAATTGAAAAAAATATGGGATAACAACTGGAGCAATAACTTGAGCAAAGTTAATCAAACAAGTATTAGGTAAAGGAGGATAAAAGTAATTTTTCATTTTTTACTGCAATGAATTTAGCGATTCATTTCCGTATATTTAATTGTATATATATTTAAAATCAAAAAGGTGGGCAATGCCCACCTACAAAAGCTCGCTCGGCAATTATCAATTATCCGATCGCAAAATTCACTAGTTTTCCAGGTACGACGATGACCTTTTTAATCTCCTTGCCTTCAACATATCGCTGCGCGGGTTCCGATTCTCGTGCTAGCTTTTCTTGCATTTGTCGATCGGCTTGAGCGGGAACTTGAATTGTGCCTCTAGTTTTACCATTAATCTGAATTACTAATGTCATTTCATCTGCTACCAAAGCATCTGGATCGGCTTTCAACCACGACTGTTTGTGAACCGATTCCTGGTTTGCGATCGCGTGCCATAATTCATCGGCAATGTGAGGCGCAAATGGAGCCAACAAGAGAATTAATGTTTTAATTCCTTCCGCATACACTGGAGAATCTTTGCACGTTGCATCAGCCAGGGCATTACTGAGTTTCATTAATTCAGAGACGGCTGTATTAAATTGGTATTCGCCTTCTAAATCTTCGGTAATTGCTTGAATTGCCGTATGAATCGCCCGTCGCAAATCTTTTTCAATTTTTGATTTTGGATTTTTGATGGATGTTTCTTTTACTGTTGGTTGTTGGGCAAACTCGGTGACTAATTGCCATACCCGATTCAAAAAGCGAAATTGCCCTTGAACATCTGCTTCGTCCCACTCCAAATCTTTCTCTGGGGTGCTTTAAACAAAATAAACATTCTAGCGGTGTCTACCCCATACTTGGCTATCACCTCTTCTGGAGCAACACCATTACCCTTAGATTTGGACATGGTAGCGTAAACAAGTTTTAGCGGTTCGCCCGTTTGCGGATCGCGAGGATCGTCGGCATTGACAATTGAGGTGGGAACCCATTTATCTTTGTCTGCCTTGTTGGGATTCATGTAAGTTAATCCCTGTACCATACCCTGGGTTAACAGGCGTTGGAAAGGTTCGTCAAAGTTGAGTAAATTGCGATCGCCTTCGGTACCTCCCTTTGGGCGATTGCCTTCGGCACCTTCCTGCGGGCGATCGCGCAAGACTTTGGTAAAGAACCGCGAGTACAATAAGTGTAAAATTGCGTGTTCGATTCCTCCAACATATTGATCTACGGGCATCCAGTCATTGACTCGTGCTGAATCGAAGACCAGTTTGTCATTTGTAGCATCGGGAAAGCGCAAGAAATACCATGACGAATCGATAAATGTATCCATCGTGTCTGTCTCTCGTTTCGCAGGCGTGCCACAAGTAGGACAAGGTACGTTAACCCAGCTTGACAACTGCGCTAAGGGCGAACCACCGCGACCCGTAAATTCTATATCTTCTGGCAACCTTACGGGTAAATCTGCTTCTGGTACGGGTACGATACCGCAGTTAGGACAATGAACGACAGGAATGGGTGCGCCCCAATATCTCTGACGAGAAATCAGCCAATCTCGGAGGCGATATTGAATTCTGGCTTTACCCCAGCCTTGTTTCTCGGCGTATTCAATGACCGCTTGTTTGCCTTTTACTGAATCTGTGCCATCAAAAGAACCAGAATTCACCATAATTCCTGGTTCCGTATATGCTTCTTGTAGAGGTGTTACACGTAACGTTTCTACATCATTGTTGGGTGGCACAATGACAACCTGAATCGGCAGATTATTACCTTGAGCAAACTGAAAATCTCTGGTGTCGTGGGCGGGAACTCCCATGACTGCCCCAGTACCGTATTCATACAATACGTAGTCAGCAATCCAAATCGGAATTTCTGCACCTGTAAACGGGTTAATTGCCATTCCACCTGTAGGAATTCCGCGTTTGGGTTTATCCTCAGCCGTGCGTTCTAATTCGCTTTCGGCTGCAACCTCTTGGATAAATGCTTCTACTGCGGCTTTTCTGTCTGGCGTTGTCACCTGACGAGTCAAAGGGTGTTCCGGCGCAAGAACAACATAGGTAACGCCGTAAACCGTATCGGGACGAGTGGTAAAAACGCCGATTTTCTCCGAACTACTAACTATGGGAAATTCTAAATATGCCCCTGTAGATTTCCCAATCCAGTTAGCCTGCATCAGCTTGACTCTTTCGGGCCAGCCTATCAATTGGTCGAGGTCTTGCAGCAATTCTTCGGCGTAGTCGGTAATCTTTAAGAACCACTGTTTGAGTAATTTTTTCTCAACTTTTGCCCCGCTGCGCCAAGAACGCCCTTCACTATCAACTTGTTCGTTTGCCAATACTGTTTGGTCAACGGGGTCCCAGTTAACGGCTGCTTCTTTTTGGTAAGCAAGTCCAGCTTGCAAGAATTGTAAGAAGATCCATTGCGTCCACTTATAATAATCTGGCGAACAAGTGGCAAGTTCTTTATCCCAATCAATTGACAAACCCAGCCGCTTTAATTGATCGCGCATTTGGGCGATATTGCGTTGAGTCCACTTGGCAGGCGGAATATTATTTTTAATGGCAGCATTTTCTGCGGGTAAACCAAAAGCATCCCAACCCATAGGGTGTAGCACCCGATACCCTTGCATTCGTTTGAGGCGAGCAATTACATCCGTAATCACATAATTACGAACGTGACCCATGTGCAGGCTACCCGATGGATACGGAAACATGGATAGGGCGTAGAATTTCGGCTTATCTTGGTTTTCTTCAGTTTTGTCTATACCTTGTTCTACCCAGGTTTTTTGCCACTTTTCCTCGATCGCTGCGGGATTATAACGGGACTCCACGAATGAGACTCCTATTGATGCGTTCGTGTCTGTCTCAATATTTTAAATTACTGGTAATGGGTAATGGGTAATTGGTGATGGGGAAGTCAAAATTCAAAATTCACGCATTAATTCCGAATTCTTCCCACGCACCACGCACCACTCATTACACCCCACACCCCACACCCTACACCCTGTTCTCTGATGACAAATGACGAAATCATAAAAGTCTTTGTATATGGTACGCTCAAACCTGGCGAGGCAAATTATCAGCGTTATTGTGCGGATTATGTAGTGGCAGCACGAGAAGCGATCGCTTTGGGTCAACTATTCGATCTACCTTTCGGATATCCAGCCATGACTCCTGGTAGTTTCAAAGTCTATGGAGTTCTGCTTTCTTTTACCAATCCAGATGTTTTACAGCAGCTTGACTGGCTAGAGGATTACGACCCGCAAAGGGCGATCGCCGAAAACGAGTATTATCGGCAGCAAATAGAAGTCTACGATACTTCTCTAGCGCCTTTAGGTAGAGCTTGGACGTACTTGATGACCCTAGAACAAGCACGCACTTTTGGTGGCGTTCTTCTTCCTGACGGCTGGTGGAGCAGTCACAAATCAGTGACCAGTGACCAGTGACCAGTAACCAGTTATCGGTGGCTAGTGGCTAGATTCCTTTCCGATCGCTAGCCGCCAGTCAATAGCCACTCACAACTCACAACTCACTTCAATTAAAATTCTTATTTTGTGGATGTTGTTGTGGCTCTATTGGTCGATTATTTTGATTTTGTCTTTCACCATTTGGTGAAGGAATCACGATCTTGGGGATTTCTACCACTGGGTCGTTGATAGCGACCATAAGTGGCTCAATTTTGGAGAGTCGGGCAAGTTGTGCGATTGGTGAGTTTGGTAGGGTAGCGATCGCGCCTACAAACACAGCTGCAATGGCAGTACCACCCCACACGATTGCCTGCCGTTGCGATCGACGGTGTATCCTTTGGTAGACCTGTTGAATAGTTTGTTCTACAGGTTCTTGTGTCGGTACTGGCAGCGTTCCAATTCCTTGACGGAGGTTAAGCAAGCGCTCGTATAGCCGCTTGGTTTCTGGATCGTGTTCTAGCCATGTCTCTACCTCTCGCCTTTCGGCAGCGGTAACTTCCCCGTCCAGATATGCGCTCAGTAACTCGAAGCGATCGCGCTTCAACATATCCATAGCACCGATTAATTGATTTGCCTCAATAGTATGGTGTTTATCTATTTCCCCTGAGTCGGGGCGATTGTCGATCCAACGTTTTTCATCAGAGGTCATTTTAACATCATCACCCACTTATTCATAGATATGCCTAGATCTGTCTTTTCACCAAGCTACCGAGTTTGCTGATATTTCTGAAGATTTTAAAGATTTGAGTTAGAGTTTCGATCTACTTGCAAACGTATATTCTGGTGTCATTGCTGTCTATCTTCAGACTGATTGATTATTGACCGTTAAGATAGTTTTGCAGTTGCGATTGGAGTCTAGCTCTAGCTCTAGCAATTCTCGATTTGACGGTTCCTAAAGAAACGTTGGTAATTTCTGCAATTTCCTCGTAGGGCATTCCTTCAATTTCTCGCAGCACGATAGTTGTGCGAAATACTTCGGGTAGATCTGCGATCGCCTCTTGCAACTGCTCGTAAAACTCTCGCGTTGTCAACTCTTCTTCCGGGCTAGGATTATCTCCGGCGATTTCCCAGTCCATCTCTCCATCTTCGGCGACGCGGGGAGTATCTAGAGATAAGGGATGTTTAACTCGCTTACGTTTGCGTAATTCATCGTAGAAGATATTGGTGGCAATACGACTCAACCAGCCTCGGAATTTAGCTGGCTCATTTAGCCGCTTGATGTTGCGGTAAACGCGAATCCAAACTTCCTGAGCTAGATCGGCTCTATCTTGCCAATCAGGTGCTAAATGATACAACATGCGCTCTACATGGGGCTGATAACGGCGTAACAGCTCGGCAAATGCAGCCTTGTCTGGACGCAGCCCAGCCTGACAGCGCAAAATGAGATCGCGATCGGATAGCTTTTCTACTGTCACTGCCGCTGGAGTAACCGTTGCGTGAACTGTTGACCAGCATACAGGAATTGATTGACTCATAAATGCCAATGGCTCGAAAACATTCCCGATTCATAGACTGCCCCACTTTACAGAAGTTCCCTACAGCAAAGCGGAATCTGTCTCAAGTTAGAGACGTGAATCTGATACCAGTATGTTCCCGAAGCCGGGGGCTGAAATGGGGTGTGGGGTCTGGGGTATGGGTGACAAGGAAGACAAGGAAGCGATTCTATCCACTATTCACTATCCACTAGCCACTAGCCACTTACCCATTACCACTCCCTAAAAGCTAGTTGCTGTCGGAGATCGCGGGGAAATATGACCTTCATTAAGGAGGATTTAGGATTTTCTACGACCCGATAACTGGGCTTCGCAGGTTCGTGACCGATTGGTACACCGACTCCCAGCAACAACTTGACGCACATGGTAATTGCGATCGCTAACATCAGCTTTTCTAACATTGCCTTTGTCCCCCACAACCACTAGCTGTACTTCACTTACAGTCACAAAACCGAGCGCCGACTTGAAACAACTGAAATCTAATTGCCAGAATTCTTTAGATATTTCTAGTTTGCCTATTTCCATCCTAAGATAGAAGCAAATCATAATACTATCTTAATATTTTCTTGGCTTTAGATGAAGATAGATTAAACTTAGTTCCGTCAAGCGATTGACAAGACTAATTTGTCACCCACGTTAACGGTGGAAGACAATCTACGCTCTGTCATTGGCAGTCTGTATATTTGTTTTTGGCAATTAGCAATTAGCAATTAGCGATTGGCTAAGAAATCTGTTGCTCGAAGTTAGGTGCGTAGGCTTGGAGTAGCATACTGACTTGTTTCACTACCTCTTTACCACCACTACTTTTACCGAGGGCTTGGCGTTCTGGGAAGAATTCGGGTCGGTCTAAGCTGCGGGCGATCGCTTCATCGATTTGTTGTACAATTAGCGCTGCCAGTTCTTCTTTTGCCCGCTGGCGCTGGTAATTAGCACCTTCTTCAGTCGTAGCATATAGGGGAGGAAGACGATTGAGTGCATAGGCAGCGATATCACCTACGTCTAGACTGTGACCACTGGTAACTTTAATTTCTGCTACCCGTGCGATAACTTCAGTCAGCACTAACTCTTCCATGACGTTGATAAATTGTTTGCGCTGCACCGCTACAACTTCGCCAGTCAAGAGCGAACCCATCAACTTATCTAACGCCATATACTCTTCTATGGAAAGCTCGGAAGCAGTGTCACAGATTCTACCCACCTCTGCTTCCATGGCTGGTGTTAAATAGCCATCTTGAAGGGCTTGCTCGACAATTTGTTGAATGCTCATAACGCTGCTTTACCTATTTTGCTTTCCTATAGTTAAACTAACCCTGGATTGATTTTGCCCTGCTACAGCACAAAAATTAGCACCCTAAGTCTAATTCATTCCTTGTTCCCGCCAAGTTGTCGGATCGACTGCTTCCCCTTGAACGTAAAATCCCCAATGCAAATGGGGTCCAGTTGAAGCCCCCGTCGAACCTACCGCGCCAATCGGTTGTCCGGCTCTAACAATATCTCCTTCTCTGACATAGATTCGGCTTAAGTGCAGGAAAACACTCGTTACTCCTTGACCGTGATCGAGTCCAATTATATTACCGTGAACTCGAAACCCTTGAGATTCTAAACCGATTAAGGAAACTCGCCCTGCGGCAGGCGCAACTACGGGAGAACCTACCGGACCTGCATAGTCAACGCCACGATGGTAGTAATCTCTAGCAAATTTGCCATTGTAATAGCGCCGCACTCCGTAAATCGTGCTGACTCTGCCGCGATTGGGCTTAAGAAAAGGACCATTCCAAAATTTTTGCGGGGTAACGAGCGATTTAAAAGCTGCTACTCGACTCAGTTCGAGTTCGGTTGCTTCTAGCCCAGCCTTCCCGGGTCGAAAGTTGATTCTCTGCACGGGAAATTTACGATTTGCCACCCATACGGCTATATTTCTAACTTTACCTTCACTGCTGATCTGAATCTCTCTTTTTCCTACTTTTTGTAAAGGTGTGGTAGGAACAAAAGCGCGAAATACACCAGGAGCAATGACGAAAGCTGGATAAGTTTTGCGATTGACAGTCACGATAGGGCTGACGTTGATATCGGGGTTGTTTGGTCTGACGACTACCGACAGCGTATCGCCTAAATGAGGCTTAGTGGGAGCGACCCGTACCTGCAAAGCTTGGGCTGGTAAGGCTGAGACTAAGGCAATACCCAGTGAGAGTAAAAAGCAGTGGAGAACTGGTAGTTGGTAATTGGTAGTTGGTAGTTGGTAGCTGGTAGTTGGTTGACCGCTCCCTTGTCTCTCTTGTCTCCCTTGTCTCCCTTGTCCTTTGCTTTCCGGCTCCCTGCTCCCTGCTCTCTGCTCCCTGCTCCCTGTAAATTGATTCATATACTCGCAAAAGTCCAGACTGATTGACCAACTAGATTAACTTTATGGTCTCGATCCCCTATGAAAGCTGTATCGAGTTTTTACAAAAGTAGATATGTTGTAATCGCTCCCAAATAAACTTAAAACTTCTGTATGCTGAAGTTTATATACCTTAATAGTTCTTTTATAAGTTTGTGCAGGAAGATTTTAGATTAATAGTTGACTTGGTTTTGGTTTTGGCAGTAGCGGCAGGCGGCGGCTTACTGGCGGCGTTGTGCCGTCAACCAGTACTGCTAGGCTATTTGCTGGGTGGCATGGTTGTAGGACCAGCTGGACTAGGACTGATTAAGGAGTTAGTTCAAGTTGAAACTCTCGCTCAATTTGGCGTTGCCTTTCTGCTGTTTGCCTTGGGTGTAGAGTTTTCATTTGCTGAATTAAAAAAAGTGCAGGCGATCGCCCTTGGCGGAGGAGGATTGCAGATTGCTCTCACAATCCTGGTCACGGTGTTGGTCTGTGGAGTTGCAGGAGCTTGGGAAATCTTACCTGCTAAGGGCGTATTTTTGGGGTCAATTTTATCTTTATCTTCTACCGCTGTCGTCCTCAAGTGCCTGATGGAACGAAACGAAACGGCGAGTTCTCACGGACAGGTGATGTTGGGAATTCTGGTCGTCCAAGATTTAGCACTGGGATTGATGCTGGCAGTTTTACCCGCACTAGACCAACCGCCGCAGTTAATTGGTATAGCGGTAGTAACGGCACTGCTGCGAATTGGTTTATTTGCTGCCGGAGCTGTTGCCGCAGGAATTTGGCTGATTCCTCCTCTATTACGCCTGTTGGCACGAACTGAAAGCAAAGAATTATTTTTACTAGGAGTCGTAGCGCTGTGTCTGGGAATTGCTCTATTAACAGAGCATTTGGGGCTATCGATTGAAATGGGGGCGTTTGTCGCCGGATTAATGATTTCTGAAGTGGAGTATGCCGACCAGACTCTAACTTATGTTGAGCCACTGCGAGATATATTCGCGACGCTGTTTTTTGCCGCGATTGGAATGCTGATCGATCCCGTGTTTTTGTGGCAAAACTTGGAGTTAATTTTAGGGCTGGTGGCTTTGGTTTTTGTGGGTAAGTTTGCAATTGTCATGCCCTTAGTCATGCTTTTCCGTTACCCATTGAAAACAGCTTTGATTGCGGGATTAGGATTAGCTCAGATTGGAGAATTCTCGTTTGTATTAGCGAGTGAAGGGCGATCGCTCGGTTTGGTGTCCCGTCCCGTCTACCTGCTGATTTTGGGTACGACTGCCGTTACGCTCGTTCTTACGCCTTTCGTGTTGCGACTCGTGCCAAAGTTATTGGAATTACCTTGGTTGAAAAAATTCATTGAAGGGCAAGATTTACCACTCGAAATTTCAGCCAACACGCCTCAACAAAATCACGTTGTCGTCTGCGGTTACGGGCAGGTTGGGAAAAACTTAGTGCGCTTATTACAAGAACGCGATCGCCCCGTAGTCGTAATCGACCAATCAGAAAGCCGAATTCAGCAAGTCCGCGAGGCGGGCGTACCTTATGTATATGGCAATGCAGCTAGTTTACACGTATTAGAAAAGGCAGGGGTCGAACGAGCTAAGTCGCTGGCGATCGCCCTACCCGATCCGATGAGCAGCCGCCTGTGTCTGAAGCGGGCGTTGGAATTATCGCCCGATCTCGATGTGGTAGTACGGGCAACTAAGGATAAAGATATTGAATTACTCTATCAGTTGGGGGCGAGAGAGGTCGTACAGCCCGAGTTTGAAGCGAGTTTGGAACTAGCCAGTCATTTGCTAACACAAATTGGTTTAGCACCGATTTCGATTCAGCAAGAAATGCAGCAAATTCGCAATCATCATTATCTAGAGTTACGTCCAGAACGGACGGCGGCTCAAGTTTCGCGCGAATTGCAGCAGGCTACTCAAGATTTAAATAGCCGTTGGTACGCCTTACCAGCAGGTTCGCCACTCACGGGTATGACGCTAGAAGAAGCGGACTTGCGCTACTTGACGGGGGTGAGTTTGATGGCAATTAAACGGGCAAACGGGCAAGAGGTCGATTATCCCAATGCTAAGACGATGTTGGAAAAGGGCGATCGCCTATTGTTAGTGGGAGAAGCAGAAGAATTAGCCGCTTTAGAGGAATTGGCTCAAAGCGAGGCAACTGTACCAGAAGCCAATGCTGCTTGTCATTGGTTGATGGTAGCTGCTGATAGCCCCGCGATCGGTCAAACTCTAGGAGATCTCGACATTCGCCGTCGTTTTGGCATACAAGTCCAAGCCATTCGCCGCGACGGTAAATTTCTGCGGTTTCCCGATGGCAATATGGCTTTACGGGCAGGCGATCGCTTGCTATTGTGCGGCGGTTACTTGGCAATGACACAGTTGCAAAAATTGCTAGCCGTCACTTCAAGTCCGCTCTCCAGCGTACCAGTGGTGAAAGCTATAGAAGCAGAAGCTTTGCGGGAGTATTTGCCGTTGGATAGTTGGCGGGAGTGACTAGTAACTGGTGGCTAGTGGCTAGAATATCTAGTCACTAATCGCCAGCTGCTAACCACTTATTCGTCTCTTATTTCCCTAACTCTCGGTCTGAGGTAGGCGATCGCTTGTCGCCAAATTGTAGTGGAGCGATCGCTTTCATCAATTAGGCAAACGCAATTAGAATCTTGCCAGCCTAATCTACCCGTCAGCGAGTCGCCTGTCATGAGTTTCATTTCTACGACAATCTGACTTTTGATCAGAGATTGTACCTGCCGAATACTAGGTAATGCTGTATCGTAGTCGCTAGCCATGTTTATACTTAACTTTAATTCCTATATATTGATAGTTCCCTCGATTGGGCTTTCAGTTGTCATTGGAGAAGTCAAAAGTCAAAAGTCAAAAGTTAAAAGTTAAAAGTTAAAAATGGGGAGTCGGAAGTCAGGAATTGTTGACCCACTCCCTACTCCCTACTCCCTATTCACTGTTCTAAACATGACTATCGAATTTGTTAAATATCACGGGTTAGGTAACGATTTTATTTTGATTGACAATCGTGCCTCTAGCGAACCAATCGTTACGCCAGAGCAAGCTGTCAAATTATGCGATCGCCATTTTGGGATTGGTGCTGATGGTGTCATCTTTGCACTACCTGGAACCAACGGTGCTGATTACACCATGCGGATTTTCAACTCTGATGGCTCGGAACCGGAAATGTGCGGTAATGGAATTCGCTGTTTTGCCAAATTTTTAGCAGATTTAGAGGGAAGCACGAATCCTACCTCTCGCCTCCGCATTCATACTTTAGCTGGTATCATCGTTCCCGAACTCACTGCTGATGGTCAGGTCAAGGTAGACATGGGAGAACCAAGATTGTTAGCCGAGGAAATTCCGACAACTCTTGTCACTGCTGGAGAGAAAGTTATTAACCAATCTCTAAACGTTGCAGGTCAGACTTGGTCAGTTACCTGTGTCAGCATGGGTAATCCTCACTGTATTACCTTTGTTGATGATGTGGCTGCTATTCCCCTAGAGGAGATCGGACCCCAGTTTGAACATCATCCAGTTTTTCCCCAGCGCACGAATACGGAATTTATTCAAGTTACAGGCAGAGATTACTTGAAAATGCGGGTTTGGGAACGCGGTGCTGGGGCAACTTTAGCCTGCGGTACGGGTGCTTGTGCTTCCCTGGTGGCTGGAGTGTTAGCAGGAAAATGCGATCGCGTTGCTACTGTAGAACTTCCAGGTGGCTGTCTGCAAATTGAATGGTCGCACGACCAAAAACTTTACATGACGGGTGCGGCAGAGCGCGTGTTTGCGGGGAAGATCGAGTAATCTGACCGCAAAAACCCAATCGCGTATCTCTATGGCTTGACATTACCAATAAGTGTATATACACTAAAAGTATGTCAGAGCAAAACGCCCAATTCAATTTAGTTCAGTTAGGCAATGTTGCTAATACCTGTACCTGTTTTAATCTCCGCAAAGCCACTCGCGTTGTGACGCAATTCTTTGACGAGCAGCTCAAGCCGAGTGGATTGTTAATCACTCAGTTTACGATATTAGTAGCGATCGCTCAAGCAGGTTCAGGAACGATCAACGATCTAGCCGATCTCTTAGTTATGGATAGAACAACGTTGACGCGCAATCTGAAGCCACTAGAAAGAGAAGGTTTTGTTGCTATTCAGCCAGGTGAGGATCGGCGGATACGGGTTGTTTCTCTGACTGCAAAGGGTCGCAATGCATTGGCTGTAGCATTGCCTTTGTGGGAACGGGCGCAAACTTCTGTAATTGATGGATTAGGTCAACAACAGTGGAATTCCTTACTGATTGCTTTGAATGATACTGTTTCTTTAGCGTATGAGAACTAATTGTACCAAAAAGCACATGCGCTCGTTCTTTCTATTTAAGTGTATATACACTTAAATGAAAATACCACTTACATTTAGCATTCTATTCAACACAAGGAGTCTACATGAGTACGAAGAGTAACGTTAAGAACGAAACGACAGAACGCTGGTTTGTTTTAGTATTAACGATTTGGGGTGCCGCCGTATTTGTTACGGGATATTTTGGGATTCTCTCAAACATTAATACAATCTGGGTTCCACTGTTAGTTATAGCAGGTATTACTATTCCAGTTTTAGCGTACTATTTCAGTGAAGATTTTAGGTCGTATATTTGGTCTATTGACCTCAAACATCTCACGATTTATCATGTATGGCGAATTGTTGCAGCACTAGTATTTTTCGATTATGGAAGCCAAAATTTGCTGCCCAAACAGTTTATTATCGACGCAGGATTTGGAGATTTAGCAGTAGGTTTATTAGTACCAATTATTTTGTTCTTAAGAGAAAGTTACACTAAGTATCTTGTATTTCACATTTTTGGAATGTTAGATTTTGCGATTGCGGTTGGTACCGGTTTCACATTTAATGTTCTACTGAACGATCCTTTAATGAGGAATGTAATTACTTATCCGATCGTGCTTATTCCCCTCTATGGCGTATGTATCACGGGGGCGCTGAGCATTATGACCTTGGATAGGCTTTTAAAAAGCAAGTACTATTCTGAAAAATTGATAAATGATTTTCAAAAATAAGTGCATACACACTTAATACAATACCTGAAATTCAAGCGTAGAGTTGGTAATGCCCACTCTACGAAATTCAAGTAGAGAAGCCCTTACAATTGTTTTTTAACGAGAGGCGATCGCCAAAAACCTCTCTATCTTCTAAACTTATTTCTTGATATATTTGTTGAGTAAACTTTTCAAGAATATAATCTGTAATCAATGGACTCTGGATAAACTTTCCTCCATTTTTATCGATTAAACAACGGCGGCAAAGAGAATTTAAAGTATTAACAAGCTGCTGTTTAGAGAGAATAGAAAGTAAATCGTCTTGAAGTTCTATTACCGTAACTGGTTCTCGCTCGATTGCCAGCCAATACATCACTTCCGTTTCTAAATCGGACAAGCGATTAAACTGAGAGTCTAGTAAATCTCGAATTCCATCAAGGATAAAAACTTCTGCTCTCCAGCATTGCAAAAACTGAGAAATATTACCGTCAAATAAACATTGAATAGCAGATGCAACTATTTTGAGGCTGAGCGGATTGCCACTGTAATAATCAACTAGTTGCCGCCATTCTTCAGGAGTTCCCCAGAAAGTATTAATCGTCTGATAAATAGCATTAATTTCAGTAACTTGTAGTCCAGTAAGTTGCAGCGATCGCACTGCAAGTTTTTCTCCTGAATAAGCGACAATTTCTTGAGGTGTTTCTCGGCTAGTGAGAATTAAGCAACTTTGATGAATTTCTGTACCCAAACGCTCGATTAACTCCCCATAACCTTCAAATCCTTCTCGACAACAGCCCAAGCGATCGTTGCTAGCCAGAATTGTTTCCCAACTATCTAAGATTAAAAGACAGCGTTGCTGGCGTAAATAAAAGAGTAAAAGTGAAATGCGATCGCTTAATTTTTCTGGAAGATAAAGCTCATGTCTTTGAGTCAGTACTTGAATTATGTCTGACAATAATTCAGACAGGGAAGGTGCGGATTGTAGCGATCGCCAAATCGTATAGTTACATTTATCCTGAATCTGAGCTATTAATTTAGCAGATAAAGCAGTTTTACCAATCCCACCCATTCCTACAATTGCTACCACACGACAGCGTGAACCTAAAATCCATTGTTCTAGTAAAGCTAATTCAGTACTGCGTCCGTAAAAAAGAGAAATATCAATTTCTAGTTCCAAGTTTTGGAAGTCGGGAGTCGTAGGGGCGGTTTTATCAAAAGATTCACGGCTTACGTCAATAGATTTTTGCTCAAAACCCGCCCGTACAGAGGAGTCAGGAGTCGAATAGGAAGTAGGATTTAATTGTGAATTGTATTTGGTTGGTGTAGTATTAATATCACTTGTAAATTGTGAATTGAATTGTCTGTCTGATTCTGTACGTGCAAAGCGGAAAGAATTACGTTTTAGTACGGCAACCAAATTATTTTTACTTACCTTTTCTCCCAAAACATTACTGAGAATTCGCCACAGTTGGGAGCCTGCATCTTTGAGATAACCAGCATCATAGCCAGAAGTTTTAGCAATTTCTGTGTAAGAATGTCCTATCAAAGACTGTTGCAACAAGATTTCCTGCACTTTGGATAAGTGTTTTTTTTCCAGAATTTGCTCGACAATCTTTAAGCCTAGTTCGACATCCATTATCAGTTATCAGTATCAGTTATCAATGACTAGTAGCTGGTAGCTAGCGGCTCAATGCTTTTATCTAGTCACTACTCGCTGCCTAATAACTAATCAGAATAACTACTAATATTTCTTTCAGCAGTAATTTTAATATTTTGTTAATTGACAAATAGTCAGCACAAATCCATTGTTGTACCCAGTCACAAAACGCTCGTGCCATTCCGACTTCTGACTTCTGACTTCGATATGACTTTTTCTGACTGACATACTTGATGACTTTTACCGACTGTCAAAGCCAGAGCTGAGAGTTTAAGGTTTATTTCATCGGTGCATAAAGGTTGCTGCTGCAAATTGAGCCAGTCGCAAGTTTAGGCGCTGGGTACTCCTTAACTGCCTAGTTAATTCTGGTGTGTGGACGAGCTTTCAATTGTGGTGTGTGAAAGCGTTTCTGAGTGAGCAAACGGTAGCAGGAGAAACCTCACGAGAAATATCAAATAACACAGCTAATTACTTTTTTAGTAGCAAGAGGACGATCGCGACAAACTGCGATCGCAATTTGTAGGTTAATACCTGCTGAAGACGTGCATCTTCTCCTCTAACTGCTGTAAGTCAGGCTGGCACGCAAACAATCAGGAAGTATAAGTCTAGGATAGGTATGAACTCTCCCACAATCATCAGATTTTGTCAAGTTGGCGCGATCGCCGGATCTTTGTGTATTGGTATGGTGAATTTTCCCACCCAAGCACAACCAAATCCCGTACAGCAACAAGCTTCGGTTTCTGGAGTCAAAACCCTACCGAGTCAGCAGATAATTTACGTTAACTCTGCAACAGGTATAGATGCTACCACAGCAGGTAAAGACCCCTCAATTCCGTTGCGTACTATTACTTTTGCTTTACGACAAGCACAACCGGGAACCCTAATTCAGTTAGCTGCTGGTACTTACTCGGCTCGCAGTGGTGAAGTATTTCCCCTAAAACTCAAATCGGGTATAACGCTCAAAGGCGATGTTGCGACTAACGGTCAGAACGTTGTGATTAATGGTGGCGGACGCTATCTCAGCCGCACATTTGCGCGTCAGAATGTTGCTGTCGTAGCCGAAAAAGATAGCACAATTATTGGTGTGACAATTGGTAACTCCAACTTACGCGGGACGGGATTGTGGATTGAATCAACTAATCCCACCGTACAGTACAGCACCTTCACCAACAACCATCGAGAAGGAATTTTTGTGACTGGGACTGCTACACCTAAAATTGCGGCAAATGTCTTTGTGAAAAACGGTGGTAACGGCATGTCTTTGGCTAACGAAGCTCAAGGAGAGATTCGCAACAACGTGTTTCAAGACACTGGTTTCGGACTAGCAATAGGTGGTACGGCTGCACCTGTAGTCGTGGAAAACAAAATTATTCACAACAGAGATGGAATTTTTGTTTCTCAGGAAGCGCGTCCGGTACTACGCAACAACGCGATCGAAAATAATCAAAGGGATGGAATTGCGATCGCGGCTTGTTCTCAAGCACAGATCGATTTAGCTGGTAGTAACACTTTCAGTAACAACGGTCAATATGACATTCACAACGGTGGTGCTAATCCAATAGTTTTGGTTGGTGGTACGGCAAAAACCGCTCGGGAAAAACCGCAAAATCATTGCTATTAGGTCATTGGTTGACGGTTGACGGTCACTAGCCACTAGCCACTAGCTTAAATACTGCATCAAGATTTTTTCAATTTGAGCAATGCCTATGGGTTTGCTGAAGTAGTCGTTGGCTCCAGCTGCTAAAAAGCGATCGCGTTCTCCTGCTTCTACCGAAGCGGTAAGAATAATCGCAGGTAATTTTTGCCACTCTGGTTGCTGGCGCAAACTGCAAAGCAAATCCATTCCTGACACACCGCCTGGTAGCTGTACGTCTAATAGCAGTAAATCTGGCTGGTAGAGATATAACATCCCCTGAAAGTTATGAGGGTGTTTGAGATGCTTGACTTGGTAGCCAACGATCTCAAAATAATCTTGCAATAGTAGGGCGCTGCGATCGTCGTCTTCTACAATGAGAATCCGTTTAGCGATTGGCGATCGACAGCCGTTAGCAGGACGGTTACAGGATAGCTTTGGTTCGGTTGGGGATAGGAGCGATCGCTCCTTGGCTGGCTCTTGACGTAGATCGTTTAGGTAAGCGTTTGGCAACCATAGGGTAAATTCACTGCCTTTACCTACAGTCGAGCGGACAGTGACATCGCCGCCGTGCAACCGCGCTAACTTACGGGTTAACGATAAACCCAATCCCGTGCCTTCATACTGTCGGTTTAATCGACTATCCAGCTGTTTGAACGGCTGAAATAATAGGTTTAGCTGCGATCGCTCAATGCCTATTCCCGTGTCTGCAACCTTAAAAGCAATTCCCTGGTTGACTTGTTCTACCCGTAGGGATACTTGCCCCTTGGGAGTAAATTTAATTGCATTAGCGAGTAAATTTAATAGCATCTGCTTGACACGGCGCTCGTCAGCAATGCAGCTATCGATTTGCGGATCGATTTCACTGAGTAATTGCAACTGCTTGGCAACGGCGCGATCGCGCACGACACTCAAACAGTAAGTGCATAAATCCCGAACATTTAGCCGCACCAGCGTGAGTTCTTCCCTACCTGCTTCAACTTTGCAGAGGTCGAGGACATCGTTAATTAAAGCTAGTAAGTGTTCGCCACTGCTGTGAATGCAACTCACGTATTCTTTTTGCTTAGCATTAAGACTACCAAATAACTCTTGCCCTAGCAGCTGCGATAGCCCTAAAACTCCATTCAAAGGCGTGCGTAGTTCGTGGCTCATAATTGCTAAAAATTCGCTTTTCGCCCGACTACCTGCTTCTGCTGCTTCCTTGCTATCGCGTAAATGATTTTCTATCTGTTTGTGAATGGTAATATCTTCTACTAAAGCAATGACAAACTGAGGTCGATTCGCACTATCTCTCACTAGTGAATGATTCAGGCGACACCACACCTGACAACCATCTTTACGAGTGTATCGTTTCTCGATCTCGTAGCGATCGCGTTGACCCATGACCAGTTCGTAAAAAAGTTTGACATCTGCGGCAATATCATCTGGATGAGTGTAGTCAGTAAAACTCATTTTTAACAGTTCTTCCCGACTGTAACCCAGAATATGACACAGGGCTGGATTGCTATCAATCTGCCCTCCTTTCAAGTCTGAAAGACCGATCCCAATACTGGAATGTTCAAAAATGGCACGGAATTGCAATTCGCTTTCTTGAAGCGCCACTTTTGTTTGCTGGCGCGCGATCGCACCACCAATGCTACCCGCTGCGGCGCTGAGGATTGCTCGTTCGGTTTCCGTCCACTGACGTTCTCGATGGCAGTCGTCAAAGCCGACGAAACCCCAAAATTGACCTTCGAGAAAGATCGGCACGACTAAAATGGAGATAATCTGTTGCCGATCTAAAACTTCGCGTTCGTGCGCCGGTAAATTTTTGACGAGTCCACCAATTGGTTTACCTGCAACTAAGTTGTCATACCATACAGGAGAGCAGGTCTGATAAGACAGACTTTGCAATTCTGGATTGTCGATTTGAGCGATGACGGTAGAACTAGTCCACTCAAAACGCTGACTCATTAACAGTTCGCCCGTGCTGGGATGAAGATGATTTTCAAATACGTAAACTCGATCGACATTGCAGGCTTGACCCAAAGTTTCCAAGGCTAGGTCGATCGCAGCAGAGAAATCTGTGGTGGTTAACAGGTGATTGTTAGCGGTGGCAACAGCCGCCAACAGGCGATCGCGTTCTTTGAGGGTAGATTCTGCCTGCAACCTTTCCGTGACATCTCGTCCAATTCCTACGTAGTAAACTGGTTCTCCCGAGCGATCGCGCAGGGGAAAAGCAAATAACTCTACTGTCACCAACCATCCTTGCCGACGGCGCAGAGTCACTTCTCCCCGATAATTATCACCATTTTGCAATTGAGTAGAAATCTCCGCCACCTGTGCTTTCGACGAGAAAATTTCGTCTTTTTTCTGTCCGTACAGTTCCTCATCTTCGTACCCTAGTAGAGTGCGGTGAGCGGTGTTTTGTTCGACAAAATTGCCTTGAGAGTCATAAATTGCGATCGCGTTATTAGAATTCGCCACAATTTCTTGGTAAAGGCTTAACTTTTCCTCGGCTTGCTTCAGCTGGGATTGAGTTTGTCGCCACTGAGTTTGCCACTGCTGGCGCTCGATTGCATAGCGCAATGCCCTCAGCAATCCCTGCGCCTCTACTTCTGCCTTGACTAAATATTCCTGCGCTCCTTGGGCTAATGCTGTTTGGGCATTTTCTGCTTCGTCTTCTCCTAAAACAACAATTGGCATGTGCGGGTAAGCTAACCGCAATTGTTTGAGTTTTTGCCCAGCTCGATCGAGTTCGAGTAGGACAACACTAGCTGATTCTGTTTTGAGCTCCGCTAAAGCTGCCTGCACCCGCTCTTGCCAAACGAGTTGTAACGGGGTTTGGACTGCCCGTAGCATTTCCCGAATTCTTCGCTCCAAACTAGGCTGCCCCACTAATAATATTTTCAGTGGAGCTGGGTTTACGTGCGTTACAAATTGTCGTTCAGGATTGCTCATTCAGCCCAAGAATTTTAGTAGTTTCGCAGTGAGGCAATTTTAGCTGCGATCGCCAACTCTACTTTTTATCGTGCCTCCGATCTAAATTTTTCTCAGTCGTGAAATTCTTAGTTATTTTTTCAGTCAGGTTCTTCAGCCAGTAGGTGTGTTAGTGACATTTTTCTGTATGTTTTCTTTAATTCTTTCATTAGAAAACAAATAGCTTTTTAGCGTCAAGAGGCGATATATAAGAGTTTTCCATCAACTATTCGGATGTAATACCAGAGATTGATTAATAGCAGTGCTATCTCAAGTAGAATTTGATTATAGTTAATAAATATTTGTGCTAATTGTATAATTTTTTGCTTAAAAGCTGAAGTTTAACGCTGAAGTTACAGGATTCAAGTTGAGATGTAGGAGCGACTGATGAAAAAGCAAGATCTCAGAATAGTCTCGCTGATTCCTAGTGCTACCGAGATTTTAGCAGCATTGGGTCTAACAGACGTGGTGGTCGGGCGATCGCACGAATGCGATTTTCCTCCAGAAATACTCAACCGTCCGGCTTGTACGCGGGCGCGAATTAACTCTAACGGTAGTAGCGCTGAGATTCATCAGGATGTCGATCGACTAATCCAATCAGCACTGAGCATCTACCAAATTGAAACCGACCTCTTAGAACAGTTACAGCCAACCCACATAGTCACTCAAGACCAGTGCGATGTTTGTGCCGTAAGTCTGGGTGAAGTAGAAAAAGCAGTTGCTAACCTAACGCATTCTCAACCGCAAATCATCTCTCTTCAACCCAACGTTTTAGCAGACGTGTGGGCAGATATAGAGCGTGTAGCTCAGACGCTCGGAGTCGATGCAAATAGATTAATTGAAAATATTCAGTCGCGGATTGAAGTTTGTCGGCAAAAGGTTCGCGGGCTATCGGTGTCGGAATTACCAACAGTCGTATGTATTGAGTGGATCGATCCTCTCATGGTAGCAAGTAACTGGATTCCCGAACTAGTGGCGATCGCCGGGGGTCAATCCTTATTTAGTGTTTCCGGTCAGGCATCCGCTCAAGTAAGATGGGAAAACCTGATAGCTGCCGATCCAAGTATTATTGTGGTCATGCCTTGCGGTCTTGACCTCAACCGTACCCAGGCAGAAATGTTGCCTTTAACGCAGCGCCCAGAATGGCAGCATCTACGAGCAGTTAGAAGTGGCAGAGTCTATGCTACTGACGGTAACGCTTATTTCAATCGTCCGGGTCCACGCTTAGTCGATTCCCTAGAAATTCTCGCCGAGATTCTTCATCCAGAAATATTTTCCTACGGTTATAAGGGAACTGCTTGGGAACAAGTTCAGTTACCAGTGACCAGTGACCAGTGACCAGTTATTAGTTGCCAGTTACAGACGCTGAAGCAGGCTACGACCGTGGGTATCCGTACCGCAGGTATTTAACAAGTGGTATTGTTGAGCCAGAGCGCGTACTTGTTGAGTTTCTTTCGGGCTAGGTCGCCAGGGATGGGGATTGTTGTAGGCATAATATGTTTCTACCCCATCAATTCCCAGTTGGTTAGCAGCAGCAATAAGATCGAAAGGCGATCGCTTGTAGCGAGCTGGGTGAGCTAACACTGCTAATCCCCCTGCTTCATGGATTGCACTAATAATGCTAGCAGCACAATATGCTTCTCCGGTTGCAGTACGTCTTTGGAGATAGGGCTGCATACGTGCGTGTTGGGGATCGAATGCATATGCCAGAATATGCACTTCTGTATCTAACAATCCGGCATTAATCTCAACTCCACTCCATAATTGAGGCACGCAGTCTTCTAAATCTGGATGATGCAATTGCCATTGGGCTAAATAACGCTGAGCAGCTCGATACCCACCTATAGTATGGTGGTCGGTAATTGCCAATCCTCGCAGCCCGATTGAAATTGCTTGCTCGATCGCTTCTTCCGGTTCTAACCTACCGTCAGAATATACCGTGTGCATGTGGAAGTTGAAAGTTAGCGGGCAACTTTCAGCATCAATTGTCTGAAAAACTCTCTGCAACTGCTGGCTCAATAAATTAAAAGTCTGGGCATAATAGACAGCCATAACCGCCTCAGAACGAATAGACGTTCGTTTAATTTCTCTAACATACTGCCCACTTATATCTGTGTATCACTCGTTACCTATTCCGCAATTGGAAGTTAATTTGGAGCGATCGCAGCGATCTGGGGGAAGACTTTCTTTTCAATATGTTAAGACTAACTTAGCAAAACAATACACTTAATGGCACGATTCGGCTGATGAGAATTTTCGATGAGTCAATTCAGCTATCAGTTACCAGTTATCAGTTATCAGGGAAGAAAGGGTGTGGGGTACAAACTAATGCGTGAATTCCGAATTCCGAATTCCGAATTCCGAATTTATTACACCCATGCTACGGCAGCTTCCCAGCCCTTACCTTGGCGGATAATTTCTGGTTCGTCTGTCGTCATGTCAATAATTGTCGAGACTTCATCTTCTGGCTCCGAGCCATCATCGACGATCGCGTCTACTATGTTGTCTAGGCGATCGAATAACTCGACTCGCGATAAGTTAGCTTCAGCCGGAGCAGAGCGCCCGTTGCCATTTTGAGGCAAGTGAGCTGAGGTAGAAATAATCGGATTACCCAAAGTATCTAATAAAGCAGCACAAATTTTATGATTTGGGACTCGAATGCCCGTCGTTTTGCGCTTGGGATTTTGGACTAATTTCGGTACGAGCTTGGTGGCGGGGAGCAGAAAAGTATAAGACCCTGGGATTAAATGCCTCATAATCCGGTAAGCAGGATCGCTGACGATCGCATAAGTTGCCACATTAGAGAGAGAAGGACACAAAAAAGTTAGCGGCTTATCATTTGATAGCTGTTTGATCTGGCGCACTCGCTCCACTGCCGATTTAGAATTAAGGTCGCAGCCGATCGCGTAGACAGTATCAGTCGGATACAGCATGACTGCACCATCGCGCAGCGCTGCGATAATTTCTTCCACGGTGCGAGTTTGAGGATTGTCGGGATGAATTGTGTAGACTGTAGCCATGATCGGGGAGTAGGGAGCAGGGAGCAGGGAGTAGGGGAACAGACAAGGGAGAAAAGGAAGACAAGGGGGAGAAGTCAAAATTCAAAATTTGTCTCTCGCCACTTACCGCGCACCACTTGCCACTTCTTCTCACGCACCACTCACCACTCACTACGCACCACTAACTTATGACAAAACTAGCTTACCTCGAATGTCCTACTGGCATTGCTGGTGATATGTGCTTAGGAGCGCTGGTAGATGCTGGCGTGCCGCTAGAATACTTACAAGAACAGCTTAAGGGTTTAGGAATCGAACGAGAATACCAACTAAGGGTTGAATCCGTTCACCGTAATGGGCAGTTAGCAACAAAATTTCATGTCGATTTACTAGGTAACGAGCATCACCACCACAACCATCATACCCATCATCACGGTCGTCATTTGCCCGAGATTGAAGATTTAATCCTCAAAGCTAATTTACCGATTCGTGCTGAAGCTTGGAGTTTAGCTGTTTTTCGTCAGCTAGCTGTTGCGGAAGGAGCAGTGCATGGTATTGCGCCAGAGAAAGTCCACTTTCACGAAGTTGGTGCGGTGGATGCCATTGTAGATATTGTCGGTACTTGCTTGGGTTTAGATTGGTTGGGGATAGATAAAATTTACTGTTCTGCCTTACCCACGGGAGGCGGTACAATTAAAGCTGCCCACGGACTAATGGCGGTTCCCGTACCAGCGGTATTGAAGTTGTGGGAAATGCGGGCTTGTCCAGTTTATAGCAATGGTATCCAAAAGGAATTAGTTACGCCTACGGGAGCCGCGATCGCCACCACTTTAGCTACAGATTTTGGCTCTCCACCCACCATGACGATACAGCGGATCGGACAGGGTGCGGGTTCCATTAATCTACCGATTCCTAATATTCTGCGCTTGTGGCTGGGTGTGGAGACGTTGCATGATGCGCCCCTACAAGGATCGAATACTAGCCCCTTTCTAGAGGCGATCGCGGTACTGGAAACCCAGATCGACGATCTTAACCCCCAGGCGATCGGCTACGTCTTGGAGGCGCTGCTAGCGGCTGGAGCGTTGGATGTTTTTACGCAGTCAATTGGGATGAAAAAATCTCGCCCTGGCATTTTGCTCACTGTAATTTGCTACCCTGACAAGGTGACCGATCTTGAGGCGATCGTCTTTCGAGAAACTACAACTTTAGGTATTCGCCACTATACTCAACAACGGCTGGCTTTACAGCGCGAAATCCAATCTGTAACAACCGACCACGGTACGGTGCGAGTTAAAATTGCTTGGACTGGTACAGCCACAGAGCGTCAAATTACTAACGTCCAGCCAGAATACGAAGATTGCTGGCAAATTGCTCGACGGCACGATCTCCCTTGGCGAGAAGTTCATCGATTAGCGCTGCAAGCTTGGTACGAACAGAATTCGGAATGAAAATATTTCAGAAATTTGTGCTGAGCGAATTCAGCTAAACTTAAACATACCATTTGGTATGGTATTGTATGAATATCTCAGCAAAGAAGGAGAATGTCATGAACTGGTTTCTTTTTGCTGCTGCCGTTATCTCGCTAATTACTTTCCTCGCTCATCTTTTTTGGGGTGGACGTGAGGTGGTAATACCATTACTTGATGCCTCAGATCTCCAAGAAATACCCAAGCTGACAATGTACTACTGCTGGCACATTGTGACGATCGCGCTGTTGTTTTTGACCTGTACGTATGCCTGGGCTGCACTGTTGCCAACTAATATTCCTTTAGCTCTAGCTGCAACCAGTATTCCAGCTGCTTGTGCGTTGCTTAATGTGGGATTAATAACTCTACGCAGGCTAAAACCGCTTGATTACCCGCAGTGGGTATTCTTCATCCCCATTACTCTACTAGGATTTTTAGGTTTGTTCTCAACATGACCACGGCTGAACGATTGACCCGCAAAGACTGGCTCGATACTGGCTTGCAACTATTGGGTTCTGAGGGGGAAAAAGCTTTAACCATCGAACGCCTTTGTCAAGTGACCTGTCGGACAAAGGGTTCCTTTTACCACCACTTCAAGAATCACGACGAATTTATTAACGCACTACTTGAGTATTGGCAGTCCGAATATACAAACCGGATTATCACAACCGTCGAGCAACTTGACAATCTGAGCGATCGCCGTCGAGAACTCGACCGTCTAGCAGCAGGAATAGACAGACATATTGAGCGAGCAATTAGAAATTGGTCGGGAGTCGATCGACGAGTGCAACTCGTCCTCAAGCAGGTTGACGAGCAGAGAATCCAATACTTAGTCGGCTTAATTAGTGAGATGGGACAAATTGACGAAAAAATTGCACTTGAACTTGCGATTGTTGAGTATTCTACTTTTGTCGGACTTCAGCAATTATTTCCAAATGCCGATTCTCACTGGCTAGAACAAATTTTTAATCGTTTCAACCAAATGGCTTCTGCTTACTGTGTGGCTCTTCATAGAAAAGAACTTGAGTAAATTAGTCAAGTCACTGAGTTTGTTTTTAGCAAAAAATAGGGTGAGCATAGACTCACCCTCAGCAACAGAACTTATTCAAGAAAATTAGTCAACTGCATCTCTAGCAGCTTGTCCGGCGCGGTCTAAGCTACGTTGAGTGTTTTGAGCTGCCTCGTCAGCTTTGCGTTGAGCGCTCTTGCCTAAATCTCTAGCTGTATCTTTGGCATCTTCAGCAGCACGGCTGACATTTCTGTCTGCTCCTCGTAGGGCATCAGAGGTGTTGTCTTTGATATTTTCCGTACCGCGCTTCGCGCCTTTGGCTAGGTCTTCAGCAGTACCTTTGATCTTGTCTTGGAGACTCTCGGTATTTCGGTTAACATTCTTACCGAAATCTTCTGCGTTCTCACCTTTTTTACCTAGAATTCGCTTGGTGTTTTCGCCAACATCACTTGTTTGGTCGATGACGTTGCGCTCGGCATTTTCGATTAAGGCATTAGCCTTTTTGTTAGCTGCCTTCTCTAAATCTCTGGCTCTGGGATCGACATCGCTAAATTCATTCATTGTCGGTCCTCCCTCAAACTTATTCACCACGCCGGAATCGGGAGAAGTTGCCGTACCACCTGGAACTTCTGGTCTAGGATTCTTCTGTCCTGGGACGGCTAATTTCCCAGCAGGGACATTCTGTCTTCTTCCAGTCACAACTCCTGCATCAGGACTCTTTGCTTGTACAGCACTAGAGCAAGCAGTGCTAACGAAGAGTAAAATTCCTGCCATACAGGTGACTAAAATTCGTCCCAGATGGACTTTTTTCACAGCAGTTACGATCCTGTTCATGTTAATACTCCCTTTAATTGGATAGAGTTATTTGTGAGAGCAAGATGTTTTTTGTTCTTGTTTCGCCACAAAATTTTGCTACTCGATTGGAACCTATTGACCTAAAGCAGGATTGCTTTGAGCTTCTGGTCTTCTGCTACCTTCTGCTGCTTTTTCTTGAGTAAACTCCGATGCCTCTCTAAAAGCTTCTTGCACCTTTTCTAAACGGTTACCGAGCCGCTCTCCTAAATCTTCATTTCTTTGGTTCAACCCGCCTGCTTCGGGTTGTTTAAAGTCTTTCGCTGTTTTGATTGGTAATTCAGTTTCTTTTGCTGCTCTACCGGCTGGGGTTTCTGCTCCAGGGTAAAGAAGTCCTTCGCTGTTAGCTGCTACAAGCAGAGAATATCCATCTAAACTAGCGCGATTGGTTGGCGATTTATCGGGTGTCTCTTTAACTGTGGGATCGGTAGTATATTTATCTACGTTGTTGTAGTTAACCCCAGGATTTTTGTGAGGATTGTTATTGCCACCCGCTTGTACAGCAGGGTTATTAGGATTTGCACCTTGGGCTGTCGTTGCATTGCTACAAGCTGCGCTGAAGATCAGTAATACGCTGACTAGGCATACTGTCAGCACTTGGCGCAATCTTAGTTTTTTGAACAAAGTAGTTAACTTTTGCATAAAACCCTCCTATTTACTGAACCAGTCCGCCAAATGCCCTTGGTCTAAGTGCTGCAATAAACACTAGTACTGTTAATCTCAGCCGCGTGCTAAATTTCATGCTTTCAATTAGACTTACTTATATGTGTGTCAAGAGCATTTTGGCGTTATTGTATAAAGTGGCTCGAATTTGACCAACGATTGCTAATCTTAGGCATTTACGAACGATCGCTACCTCTAGCAAAGGGTGCATTTTGCAATCGCTATAGTTCAATTTGTTTCTAACTCAAGAGAGATTCACATTGGAAACTGAATGCAGCACATTTTGTCACGCCTGAAACCTTACTTGCGCTGGATAATACTAGGCGGGACTTTATTTTTCTTAATAACAGCTTTCAAAAACAATTGGCAAGAAGTAGCAGCAATTCGGATTGCTACTTTAGGATGGCTAACTTTAGCGATCGCTTTATGCGTGACTCTACTTGCCCATATCTGGTCTGGATGGGTCTGGACTTGGATATTAGAGGAATTCAACCAGACCGTCAATATTCCTCAATTCGTACGAGTGTATTTGCAAACAAATATTGCTAAATATTTACCAGGGAATGTCTGGCATTACTACGGTCGAATTTCTGCGGCAAAAACTGCTGGTATTCCTACCAGCATAGCAGCTTTAAGCGTATTGTTAGAACCTCTATTAATGGCGGCTGCCGCAATCCTGTTGGCTTTGCTAGGAATCCAATCGGCGATCGCTCTAACTCAAAGTTATATCCAATTGTTACTATTTTTTGTTTTGGCTGGGGTATTGTTAGCAATTCACCCTCATTTGCTAAACTTGGCGATGCGGCTGCTCAGTCGAATGAAATTTAAATCGACTACTACAAATACAAGCGATCGCGTTCTCTGTCAAATTAAACGCTATCCTTGGCGACCTTTATTGGGAGAATTGGGTTTCGTGGGATTGCGAGGAACGGGTTTTTTACTAACTTTACTAGCTATAATTCCGCTGTCAATAGAGCGTATTCCTTTATTATTTGCTGCTTTTAGTTTAGCTTGGGTACTGGGATTAGTAATTCCTGGTGCGCCTGGAGGTTTAGGAGTCTTTGAAGTCACGGCGATCGCTTTATTGCAAAACAGTTTTTCTGTTGGTGCAGTCATTAGCGCGATCGCTTTATATCGCTTTATTAGTATTACTGCTGAAGCTACTGGCGCGGGATTAGCTTGGTTAAATGAGAGATTGATAGTTAGTAATTGATAGTTGGTGGTTGGTTACCTGCAAATCATCAATGATGAATGACAGATAGTAGCAATTTTCAATCATTGGCGAATAATAGATATTTTTATAACTATGTGAATATTTGTTCGCCCTACAAATATCGATAAAAATCAGGTGAGCAATGCTCACCATACAAATGTTCTACAAATTTAATAAAATATCATTTAACTGATATTGTCATATTGTCTGCATAAATTGCAAAGATAATCGTGAAAATTTCAATAAAATTAGTCATCCAAACACAGCTTTCTGGAGACTTTTCATGATACATAATTAAGTCGGCAACACAAGCTTCTAAACGTATTCGTGCGGGTTGACAAATTAAGACAATCTTCAATAAGAGTATGACAACCGTGAGCGGATTACCTTGCGATATCAATGATTCTAGTAGTGGTGAAGGCTGTTTTCGCTTATCTGTTGTTAAATAGTCTATCAGTTTATTGCATGTTTTCAGCAACATTGTATCGGTTAGTAGCTGATCGTGCCAGGTTTCATATAACGAATCTAATTTATGCCATAAATTGAGTTTTAAGGTATCAGAAAACTCCTGACTTTCTCCATAGCAGAGTAGATAGTCTTTTAAACTTTGCTTAAACTTTTTGTAGTTCTGTCCTTGAGTTGTTTTGCTAAATACGTTAGCCATGTTTGCATAGCTGTAAGTATCGCGTTTAGCTACAATAAGCTTAATGACTCGGAGAATTTCATCTCCTACATCTGTCGGATTTTGAATTTGGCTGTCGATTCCAGCAGATTCAAACCGTGCCATATACATCGCCAAGTCAAACTTAAATCTACACCGTAGTTGTAATGCTCGATTTCTAGCTGCTTCTCGTTGTTCGATTGGGTTTCTTAAGTCGTTGTATTGAGTTGAGAGCAAGATTGGTGCATAGCGAGAATTCCAACGAGCGTGTTCTTGAAATTTAGCCTGAGCATACAATTCTAATTTTTGATAATCGTCGCTTTTAGCAAAAGCTTGCATCCAACCTCTTAAGCGATCGACCATTGGCGAAAGAGACTTTCGCTTAGTAATCGGATCGTTTAAAATTTCCAGTAGCTGTTGGATGTATTTAAATTTTCTTTTAGAAACCCAGTTATTGACGAGAATATAACACGACCGTTTGAGCGTATAATGAAATTCTTGGCGATCGTTGGCAAACACAATTTCATATATAGAGCGGATGACATTGGAGTTAATTGGGTCATCATCTTGAATAAATAAATGTCTGAATTCCTTCAAAACATTTTCAGGCGACCACTGCTTAATAATATCTAACAAGTAAGCATATATAGTTTCCTGTGCTTCTTCAAAGTTGCTTGTTTGCCGCGAGGTAAGATTGCTTGCAGTTTGTGCTTCGCTGGACGAACCAGTAGCATCGAAGATAGTAGGCTTAACCATACAATGCCTTTCCATGTAGGAAGCGATTTTGTTTGCGCTCGAATTAGGTGTTATATAGTATGAACTATAGTTTAAAAAGTTTTAGTACAGTAGAGTATTTCTGTGCAATTTTATCGTAAACATGTGGTAAACAAACATCCGTAAAATTACGGGTAGAGGGGTTCGAGAAAGGAAGATTTCTGAGTAATATTGCGGGATAGTTTATAGCTATTTCAATGGAAAAGTTGGCAGACAATTGCAATCGGAGCAAACACGTAAACATGTAATTAAAGCACAAAAACCTACGCTGTTAGCGTAGGTTTTTAAAGTATCTTATGGGGGCGGAGGGACTTGAACCCTCACGACCGTTTAAGGTCAACGGATTTTAAGTCCGTAGCGTCTGCCATTCCGCCACGCCCCCTTAGCTATTAGTGTGAGTTTTGACAGGGTTGTCTACCCCGCTTTACTATTCCAGCACTAAAGGGGAATTTATGCAACTAAAAAAAGAAAGTAGGTGTGGAGATAAGGGAGACAAGGGAGAGGGGGGAGATAAGGGAGAGGGGGGAGACAAGGGAGACAAGGGAGATAAGGGAGAGGGGGGAGACAAGGGAGACAAGGGAGATAAGGGAGACAAGGGAGATAAGGGAGAGGGGGGAGACAAGGGAGACAAGGGAAAATTCGTAAGTCGGAACAACTTACCACCTGCCACTCACCTCACCGATCGCTGATAACTGATAACTGAAGAGCGGTACAATATCTAAAAACAGGGAATACACCTTAGTTAACAAAGAACTCGCCTTAGGCGATCGCTCGTTCATTTATACCTACTTGGGAAAAAATTTATGATGGTAGCCCTACTGTACTTAGCTTTGGCAGGAGCATACTTGCTTGTCGTCCCAATTGCACTACTGCTCTACTTAAATCTCAGGTGGTATACGGCTACTTCCTTCGAGCGCGGTTTTATGTACTTTATGGTATTCTTTTTCTTCCCAGGTTTATTGGTTTTATCGCCCTTCCTCAACTTTCGACCCAAGCGCCGCCAAATTCAGACATAGGTAAAGAATTACATAGGAGTGGTTGACACAGTTGCAATGCGACGAATTGACGCGATAGGAGTGACTCTAGGAGTCTTTGCTGCTGGAGGCTTAGCATACGTTGCTTTAAAAGTTGCTGGCTTAAATAATCTAGAAGCTGGGATCTGGAGCCAGCTATTATTAGTAGGTGGTTTGATTGGATGGCTGCTAAGCTATATCTTTCGCGTGATGGGGAAGAAGATGACCTATCACCAGCAGCGAAGTGCCTATGAAGAAGCTTTCTGGCAAAAAAAGTTAGACGAACTCTCACCGGAAGAACTGGAAAAGCTGCAAGCCGAACTGGAAAAAGAAGAAAAGATTAATTCGTAACCCCTAATTTATGACTGCTATTTCCGAGTGTTTTAAGTCTTTGCGCGATCGCCATGAGTGTGCCTTGATCCCATTTATTACAGCAGGCGATCCTGACTTAGCAACGACCGCTGAGGCACTACGGGTTTTGGATGCGGCTGGTGCAGATATTATCGAATTGGGCGTTCCTTACTCCGATCCACTGGCTGATGGACCGACGATCCAAGCAGCAGCTACCCGCGCTTTGCAACGGGGAACAAAGTTAGAGCAAGTCTTGGAGGTAGTCGCGGCTGTCAAGTCAGATTTGCGATCGCCAATTGTTTTATTTACTTACTACAACCCGATTTTATACCGAGGGATCGAGCCGTTCTTTCAACAGATCTCTCAAGCCGGGGTCGCAGGGTTAGTCATACCAGATCTGCCTCTAGAAGAGGCGGAATACGTCTTGCAGGTGGCAACCCAATATGGGGTAGAAGTTATACTACTAGTGGCTCCTACCAGCTCGCCAGAACGAATTGAGGCGATCGCACGGCATTCCCAAGGATTTATTTATTTAGTGAGCGTGACTGGCGTAACTGGGATCAGAACTGGATTAGAAGCACGAGCGCAGGACTTGTTACAACAAATTCGGCAGATGAGCGATAAGCCAATCGGAATTGGCTTCGGCATTTCTCAGCCAGAACACGCAGCACAAGTAAAACAGTGGGGTGCAGATGCAGTCATTGTGGGTAGTGCCGTAGTGAAGCGTCTAGCTGAAGGGACACCAGAGCAAGGACTCGCTGCGATCGCCGAATTTTGCCGCAGTCTCAAAGCTGTTATTGCCAACAAATAATTTTGCCACCTGCTCCCTACTCCCTGCTCCCTTACCCCTGATAACTAATAACTGATAAAGAACGAAGTTGAACTCACCAGGCAAACTGATTGTATTTGAAGGTGTTGAAGGTAGTGGCAAGACAACACAAATTCAAGCCACACAATCCTGGCTTCAGGAGCTTTTCAGCTCTGCGATTCCTAAACGAGATGTCATTGTAACGAGGGAACCTGGGGGACTCAATTAGGGGCAGAACTGCGCTCCTTGCTGCTGGAATCTAGAGGTGAAGCACCCATACTCAGCACGACTGAATTGTTATTGTACGCCGCCGATCGCGCTCAGCATGTAGAAGAAACGCTCAAGGTGGCGATCGCTTCTGGCACAATTATTCTGTGCGATCGCTATACCGATTCCACGATTGCTTATCAAGGTTACGGTCGCGGTTTAGATTTAAATTTAATCCATCAACTCAACGCGATCGCAACTGCTGGTCTGGAAAGCGACTTAACAATTTGGTTAGATCTCGATGTAGAAGTCGGTTTATCCAGAACTAAAGGACGGGGAAGCAACGACCGCATCGAACAAGAGGCGATCGCCTTTCATCGTCGCGTTCAACAGGGATATTTAGAATTAGCTCGACAAGATCCGCACCGCGTTGTACGAGTTGATGCTAGTTTGAGTGAAAGCGAAGTTCGTCAACAGATTCAGACGATTTTGCGCCAAAACTTAGCTGAAATACTGCAACAATGAACTCAATACGGAGACACGGACAAGATCGTGCTGTTGTCATAGGAGGGAGCATTGCTGGTATGCTGGCTGCACGGGTACTAGCAGATTATTTTGCGACTGTCGCGATCGTCGATACAGATATGCTACCCAGCCAGCCTCAATCTAGAAAAGGCGTACCCCAATCAGTACAACCTCACGTTTTGTTTGCCAAAGGGTACAGAATATTAGAAGAACTTTTTCCGGGAATCGGTGCTGAACTCTCTACTGCTGGCGCACTATCAATTGATTGGTTGCGGGAGTTTCATCACTTTACCTACGGTAACTGGAGTGCCAACACGACATCTGCCTCAGAAATCATTTCCTGCACTTGCAGTCGTCCGCTGCTAGAGTGGGCAATTAGACGGCGTATTTTAGAGATACCTAATATTGAAATTATTGCCAAACATCGCGCAACGGGTTTGGTGCGCGATTCTCATGGCGATCGCGTTACAGGTATTCGCCTACGTCCCGTGAGTGAAGTCACAGAGAGCGAACTAGTCGCTACATTAATTGTCGATGCTAGCGGTCGTCGTTCCCAAGCACCACAATGGCTAGAAAGCGCGGGATTTACCCCACCAGATGAAACCGTCGTCAATCCATTTCTCGGTTATGCAACGCGCCGCTACCGCGCTCCGGTAGGATTTGATGCAGATTGGAAAATTATGTTAATATCCCAATCTCCACCAGAGAATACACGATTGGGATATTTAGCCAGAATCGAGGGAGGAGAATGGATTGCTACACTAGGCGGCTACAGCAAAGATTTTCCGCCATTGGACGATGAAGGCTTTTTAGCATTTGCCCGCAGTCTACCCAGTCAGAGATTTTACGAGGCGATCGCATCTGCCGAGCCTGTGTCACCTACCTACGCTCATCGTGCGACTGCTAACAGACTGTACCACTACGAAAAAATTAGGCTACCGCAAGGTTTTGTTGCTTTAGGCGATGCAGTTTGCGCCCTGTGTCCGATTTACGGGCAGGGGATGACAGTCAGCGCTATGGGAGCGATCGCATTACGCGACTGGATAAAGCAAGGATATGGCTCTCATGTAAATGCTTTAGATTTAGATACCTCAGACTTTCAAAAACGTCTAGCTAAAACGACTGCTTTAGCTTGGACTATAGCAACGACTCAAGACTTAGGCTTTCCCAAAACGGAGCAGCACCCAACTAACAATTCAAATAAATCATCGTCAGGCAAGCTAGGCAAGTTCATGCGTTGGTATAATCGGCAGTTGATGAAAGGTACGAGTTCTAGACCAGAACTACATGCCTTAGTGTTGGAGGTAGGGCAAATGCTCAAATCACCACTTAGCTTCTACCATCCCAAGATCGTCTGGCAGGTGTTGACAGTTATCAGTGACTAGTGACTGGTGGCTGGTGGCTAGATGCTTCCGATTTGCGACTTCTGTACGGGCAGGTTTTGACCCAAGATTTACTGCCTCAGTTGTCGAGCTATTTGCTAAAACTACCCTTACGACTTCTATAAGGGCGGGTTTTGACCCAAGATTTACTGCCTCAGTTGTCGAACTATTCGCTAAACCCGCTCCTACGACTCACGACTTACAACTTCTCCATGACCGCTTCTTTTGCCCAACTCATAGGACAGCATCAAGCAGTAGAATTATTGACTCAAGCGATCGCGCAAAATCGCGTTGCTCCAGCTTATTTATTTGCGGGACCGGAGGGCGTGGGAAGATGCATGGCAGCCAAATACTTTGTAGAACAATTATTCTGCTCTCAAATTCCAGATTCCAAGCAGCAACAAGTGCGCCAGCGCTTGCAGTTGGGCAATCACCCCGATGTTTTGTGGATCGAACCGCCTCAGCCTGAAGAAAAACGCAAAGCAGCACCAGTTATCCGCATCGAACAAATTCGCCATATCGAGCAATTTCTCAGTCGTCCACCTCTGGAAGCACCTCGTGCTGTAGTCGCGATCGAGTCAGCCGAATCCATGACAGAGGCAGCGGCAAATGCGCTATTAAAAACCCTGGAAGAGCCAGGACAGGCGACAATTGTGTTGATCGCTCCCTCTACTGCATCGTTATTGCCAACACTGGTATCGAGATGTCAGCGCATTCCTTTTTATCGCTTGGACTCTCAGTCTTTAGCTCAAGTACTACAACAAGTCGGCTACGCGCATATTTTGAGCCAACCAGCTATTTTGGCACTAGCGCAGGGCAGCCCAGGGGCAGCGATCGCGGCTTGGCAAAAGCTAGAGGGAATTCCGGCTGAATTACTGGCAAAACTTCAGCAGATTTCTCCATCTTGCCATGAAGCTCTAGATCTTGCGCGTCAAATCGATCGCACTCTGGATTTAGAAACTCAAATTTGGTTGGTAGACTATCTTCAGTATTGCTACTGGCAAAAGTTTTTGGCTAGAGAAATGCAGCACTTTCCCTTGGAAAAACTGGAGACAACTAGGCGTTACTTACTCTGTTATGCCCAGCCTCGACTTGTTTGGGAAGTCACGTTACTAGGTTTGACAGATGTAGAGATGTTGCGGGAAACGCCTTTATATCTATAAAATCACCCTATAGATAGTTGCTAATTTTGCCGTTGGCAAAAAAGCCCAAGGCGATCGCAATTGTTAAGAGTTACAAAAATTGCGCTCTACTTTTGCCAAGTTTATGATTAATTTGCCAACAAGTGGATCTTTTTGCCAAAATTGCAATGAAAGAAAAATCTTTAGAAAGAGGTGTCGATGGTTTTCTGATTTTGCTGTTGCCGATAGCATTCGCGATCGTCATCTTCTTTACAACTTGGCCTTTACTGCTGGGGCTAGCAATCTTTAGTATTGGTTATAAAGTATGGCAGTACTATCAGTGGCAACAATGGAGTCGGCAAGTTAATCCCATTTTTTTGCAAGTCATTCAAGCTAATCAAGGTCGGATCGCACCATTAGATTTAGCAATCAAGGCAAATTTGTCTGCTGCTACAGCTAAATACTATTTAGATAGTAAAGCAGCCGAATTTGGCGCTCAGCGACAGGAATATAAAGACTTAGGGACAGTCTATTACTTTATCACCTCCAGCACTTTAGGCAGTATGCTGGACAAGAGCGAACCGCTTAAGGAGTTAGAGCCAGCAAAAGAAAAAGCTCAGAATGCTCAGCAAATTGCCTCACAGTCAGTTAAGCAAGCCGAATCGCTTCCGTTAGAAACTGTCTCAGCTTTTTCTCCTACTCCTAATGCTCCAGAAAGCGCAACCTCCATACAATTGCCGCAGCCGGACGACATCGCAGTAGCTACAGAACAATCAATATCCCACAACCAAAATCAACCTTTACCCCAAACCCTGATCCAGTCAGAACTGGCTAAGCGGCTGAATGTCTATTCCAGCACTGTGTATAAGCGGCGAGACGATCCAGATTTTCCTGACTGGACTCGCAGTCGCGATCCTGATGGCATTTCCTGGGGATTTTCGGCTGAAACTAAGGAGTTTTATCGAATTTAGCGAGTGGTTGGTGGCTGGTGGCTAGTAGTAGAATTCTTCATCTAATCACTAGTCACCAGCCACTAGTCGCTGCCTCGACGAGCTGATAACTGACTTCCTCTAGCCTCGGAAATAGAGTTTAAATCGTGTTTTGCCATTTTTTGCAGCAATCCCGCGAGGATGTGGTTGACTATACCGATTCCTTCGTAAATCCAGCTAGTGTAAACCTGGATTAGGCTAGCACCAGCGATAATTTTTTCCCAAGCATCTTCAGCCGTAAAAATTCCTCCAACACCAATAATTGGTAACTGTCCTTGAGTTTGTTGGTAGATAAACCGAATAATTTCTGTAGAGCGATCGCGTACGGGTAAACCGCTGATTCCTCCAGCTTCTTCGACAATTGATTTGCCAGTTTTAGCAATTATCTGCGTTTTTAATCCATCCCGGCGGATTGTGGTGTTGGTGGCAATAATTCCAGCCAATTGATAAGTTTGGGCAATGTCAAGAATATTGACGATCGCTTCCCACTCTAAATCGGGAGCGATTTTCACTAAAATCGGTTTTCTTCCCTGATTTTCCTGTTGTAAGGCATCTAAAATTAAGCCTAACTGAGCTGCGTCTTGGAGCGATCGCAACCCTGGAGTGTTTGGAGATGAAACGTTCACCACAAAATAGTCACCCCAGGCTTTCAACAACCGAAAACTGTTGAGATAGTCGGCTGCGGCTGATTCTAAGGGAGTAATTTTTGATTTGCCTAAGTTAATGCCTAAAGGTATTGGTCTAAAAGTAGGAGAGTTATTGTTCTCAGCTAACCGTTGCGCCATCACCTCTGCGCCATGATTATTAAAACCCATGCGATTGAGAACGGCAAAGTCTTGAGGCAATCGAAATAGACGCGGACGAGGATTTCCTGGTTGAGGATGAAATGTCACCGTCCCCATTTCGGCAAAGCCAAAACCAAAATTCGACCAAATATGAGCCGCTACCCCATCCTTATCAAACCCAGCTGCTAATCCCAAAGGATTAGGAAAGTCGATTCCCCAAAGTTGCTGTTGCAATCGCTTGTCTTGCAAACCTGTAGATTTTTGCAGTTGTTCTAAAATCTGTTTCACACCAGGACGCGCGCGATTTCGATCCAGCCAATCTAAAGAATGAATGACGCGATCGTGCATCCACTCAGGATCGGCTTTAATGCCATCAAATAGAAACGGTCTAATTGCAGATTTGTAAATATCCACTTTTTCAGTTATCAGTTATCAGTAAAGAGTAGTGCGTGGTGCGTGAAGAAAGGGTGTAGGGAATTGGTAGTTGGTAGTTGGTAGTTGCACCTTAAGCCCCTCTGCTCCCCTGCTCCCCTGCTTCCTTGTCCCCCTTGTCTCCCTTCGCCCCCTAATCCCCACTCCCTTCGGTCGTGGGATCCCCGAGTTCCCCCTTGTCCCAAAACAACCTAATCCCCATTCCAAAGTCTCTCTACAGTCCAATGACGATCGCTTGATTGATAAATCCTCACACCCGGAATTTCGGCTTGAGTGACGAGTTGTTCGACCTCATCAATTGTAAAAGCTGCGTGCAAAGAATCGCGAAATAAATCTTTCTGGCGATCGCTGTATTCCGTACCAATTCCTTCAACTAACCGATCTATAGTCGCCGCATCACTTGGACGAATTAAATCTCTAATACAAATGGCTCCTTTGGGTTGCAATACTCGTTTGAGTTCTTGCAAAAAAGGCAAGGGGTTCGGTAAGTGATGAACGAGGCTGTTAGAAATGATTAGATCGAAGTAATCGTCAGGGTAAGGTAGGCGCTTAGCATCTACTATTTCCAAACTAATTCGCTCTTGCAAGCCTGCGGCTTTGACGCTCTGAAAACCTAATTTCAACATATTTTCTGCCAAGTCAATTCCCCATATTTGCCAATGAGGATGCATTTGACTGAGAATAATTGGAATTCGAGCTGTACCAGTCCCCGCATCGAGAACTTTAGCTGTGTCCATCCGACATAACTCACTTGCGGTTTGAGCAAAAGCAGTGTTGACTTCTACGAAATCCATCGCATCGTATTCAACTGCTTCTTCCCAAGAGTCCATCACTTCCGGTTCTAGAATTCTGAGTAATTTGTTATTGGTCATTGGGAAGTGAGTAGTAAGGAGTGAGTGGCTAGTGACTGGTGACTAGTGACTAGAAAAGAATCCAGCCACTGGTTCCACTGTCAACTGATAACTTTCTAACCAATAGAGGCTAGCAGTTGCAATTTGATGGTTTCTTGCTAATGTTACCGTATCTAAGCCATAGGTGGAAAAGGTGGTGTAGGAACCTAAAAAACCTACCGAAGCGTTGCACAAACCATGAAGTCAGATAATAGCGGCTCAAAGCTCCAGCGCTCGCACCAAAACTAATCGCGATCGGATTGCGAATTGCTGGCTGTTGCAGTGCTAACAGTTGGATTAAATCTTTCCAACTCATAATCATGAGTAGTTGGTAGTAAGATGGGCATGGCTCACCTTACTATAAAATTATCTGTCATCTACAAACGATCGCTCGCTACTACAGCGATCGTAGTCAGTAGTTCTGGAACGCAACAGTTATGAATACCAATATTTTTGTATTCTAGTTATCAGATATTCTTAAAATACTGTTTTTTAACGTTTGATTCTCGATCGGTCTTCATATTTATTACTACCGATAGATTCAAAATCTGTATAGATAGTAGCAATTAAGTAATTTCCTTGAGAAAAAATTGTGGCATGACACAACAATGTTCTCTCACCCCTCATAAAGGTGAGTAGATCCGTACTCAAGGGGGAGGTTATCTGCCTCCTAAATCTGAATCAAGGTCGATACAATTAGAGTGCGCTTTGAGTAATGTTGTTGCTATACAAATTCAGCGTTAATAACAGCATTACAAGGAGAAAATATATGCAGAATCAGTTCAGAACAGTTGCACTGCTAGGTTTATTAAGTGGTTTATTAATTGCAATCAGCTACTGGATTCTTGGTGGTAGCGCTGGTGTTATAACTGGTATTGCCATTGCTGCAATTACTAACCTAGTATCTTGGTATCAGTCAGATAAGATCGCACTGGCAGCTTATCGCGCCCGACCGATTAGTCCCCAGCAAGCACCAGGACTATATCAAATGGTAAAACGGTTGTGCGATCGCGCTCAATTGCCGATGCCTGCACTGTACCTCATTCCCTCGCGGGCAGCGAATGCTTTTGCAACTGGACGGGACCCCGAACACGCAGCTGTTGCTGTAACGGAAGGAATTTTAGAATTATTGCCAGAAGATGAATTAGAAGGTGTCATTGCTCACGAATTAACTCACGTCGCAAATCGAGATACCTTGACGCAAGCAGTTGCAGCGACGATCGCAGGGGCAATTTCTTTCTTAGCTCAAATGGCTAGCTATGGTTTATGGTTCTCTGCACCAACATCTAGAGATAATCGCGGTGGTGCCAACCCGATTGGAATCTTACTGACAGTTGTACTTGCGCCTGTTGCAGCAACAATTATTCAACTCGCTATTTCGCGGACGCGCGAATTCTCGGCTGATGCTGGTTCGGCACGGATGACTGGCAATCCTCGGGCTTTGGCAAGAGCGCTACAGCGGTTGGAAAGTGCTGCTAGACAGGCACCGATGGTGGGTAATCCTGCTTTTGAACCGCTACTCATTGTTAATGCTTTTTCAGGACAATTCATGAGCGGATTGTTTTCCAGCCACCCTTCAACTGAAGCACGGATCGAGCAACTTTTAAAATTGGAAAGAGAGTTACCGCAGTCTACTAAGTTTTCCTTCGGTCAGTAGTCATCAGTTAAGCAAGCAATAGATCGCAAGTTACTCATTTAGGAGATCGAACCATGACTAATGAAATTGGCAATCAAGAAGACAACTCCGTGAGAATCGAAATCATTCCCCAAGATAGCAGCGCTCTTGTTGACGAGCAAATGCCTGGGGAAAGCGATGAAATTAAAAACGAAACCAAAGCCTTGATTGAAGCAATTAAAACCCGCGCTCAACTAGAGGCACAATCTGCCGGTTCTTTCACTCGCGAAACGTACATAGAAGCTGTTCGTAAGGCAAGGGAGTTTGTAGAACGGAATCAGCCTTTGATCGAAAGAGATCGCCTGGAGAACTCCTACGAACACCTCAAGCAAGAAGCCGAGAAGAACTGGGAATCGGTCGCCAGAGAAATACACGAATTTGGCGATCGGCTGGCAGATGCAGCTAAAGCCGCTTGGGATGCCTTTACTGCTCCCCGTGGTTCTAACCGCTAAGTATTTAATGAAAGAGTGTCTAGTATAAAATAGCCCTGTTTTAGAGCAGGAGAGTGGCGATCGCCACTCTCCTGTTTTTTATTGGTCAGATCGATAGAGTTCGATGTTTAACTCGTTTATCTAACTTTGCTGACAATCTTCAGAAAATCTTCGTAAAAACTCGTACCAGCCCTGTAGTAATTTTTAAAGTATCGAGTTTCTCAATTCGATGAACTTTTTGCGATCGCCAAAAATCTGCCATAGCTGTTGAAACTCGCCTTCAGCAGCTTTTCTCCGTGCTGTTTTCAGAACTAATTTATATGAGAAAATTCGGATTTAGGGTTGTACTAATCGCAATGGCTGTGTCAATGTTCGTCCTCGCCATTGCCTCTAAAGGAAGTTTTGCTCAGGATTCTCGCCCCATTACTGCCAAAGCAAAGATCTTCGGTCCCGATATTGCTGGAGAATTAAAGCTACGACAAATTAGTAATGGAGTTACTCTTGTCGATCTTTATCTGAAAGGAGATCCTGGCGTTCTTACACCAGGATTACACGGCATTCACTTCCACGAAAAAGCTATTTGTGATGAAGGAGCAGAACCCCGATTTAGTACTGCTGGCGGACATTTCGATCCAGGACCATTCGGTAGCTCCTTACCTGTCCAAGAAAATCACCCTTATCATTTAGGAGATTTACCAAATATAGATATTAATCAGAAAGGTGAGGGCAGACTGATAACTGCTACAAGTCGTATTACCCTTTACGAAAGCCCCGTCTCTCTATTTGATGAAGATAGCAGCGCTATCATCGTTCACCAATTACCCGATTTAATGATATCTGGAGGCACGGCAGCACAATCGGGCGGTGGTCGGCTTGCCTGTGGCGCGATCGAACAAAGCTAAACTGTTTTAATTCTCCAGCAGATAATTGGCAAGGAATAAGTCAAAAGTTAAAAGTTAAAAGGAGCCAGTGCGTTGGGCGGCTCTGCCGACAGTCCCGCAACTGGCGTTCAAAACTAGCTATTCCCAAATGACAAATGACCAGTGACAAATGACTAATGAATCTTTCTTTGCCGATTATCTAGCTGCTAGCGTACGCCTTGCCGTACCGCTAGCATTTGCAGCTTTAGGAGGTCTTTATTCAGAGAGATCTGGGGTATTAAACATTGGCTTAGAAGGGATGTTGCTCGCTGGTGCTTTTGCTAGCGCGGCTGCAACATTTTACAGTAACAACGTTTGGCTGGGCGTATTAGCGGCTATTCTAGCTGGAGGTATGGTAGGGCTACTGCACGCACTACTGAGCGTGTCTTGGCGTGTCGATCAGTTAGTTTCTGGGTTGGCAATTAATTTAGTTGCTGCTGGCTTGACATCTTTTCTGGCGCGGCTGATCTTTAGTGGTGGTGCGCAGAAATTACCAGGTATTGAGGCGATCGCCATTCCTGGGTTAGTCAATATTCCCATAATTGGTTCTCTATTATTCGCGCAAAATATTCTAGTATATTTGCTTATTTTTCTGGTTGTATTTACGAATTACTTATTGTTCTACACTCATCCTGGCTTAACCCTGCGTGCTGTAGGGGAATATCCCCGTGCTGCGGATACAGCTGGAGTTTCCGTACAACTGGTGCGTTATTTCAGCGTCATTCTCAGCGGTTGTTTGGCGGGGTTGGGAGGAGCATACTTAAGTTTGGTACAGGTCAAGTTTTTTGCTGAGGGGATGAGTGCCGGTAAAGGTTTTATTGCAATCGCCGCCCTAATTTTTGGTAAATGGCATCCCATTGGTACTACTTTGGCTTGCTTGCTATTTGGCGCTACCGAAGCTCTCCAACTTCGCATTCAAGCTCTGGGTGTTAATATTCCCTATCAATTTTTGGTCATGCTACCTTACGCGATCGCCCTTCTCGCCCTAGTCGGCTTAGCCGGAAAATCTTCTCCCCCATCTGCTTTAGGTCTTCCCTATCTCAAGGAAAAAAGTGAGTAGCAACCAGTGTAGAGACGTTACATGTAACGTCTCTACACTTCATCTCGTGCCAAATAAGCGATCGCCTGCATCTCCCAAGCCAGGAACGATATAACCATGTTCGTCTAAGCGATCGTCAATTGCCGCAGTATAAATTGGTACATCAGGATGTTGAGAGTGGAAATGTTTGATTCCTTCTGGCGCAGCTAGCAAACAGACAAATTTTAAAGAGTTAGGGTTAATAGCCTTGAGGCGATCCACGGCGGCTATAGCTGAATTTCCGGTTGCCAGCATTGGATCGACAATTAAGACATCTCGTTTTTCCACTTCATCGGGAACTTTGAAATAATACTCAATCGCTGTTAAAGTTTTAGGATCGCGATATAAGCCTATGTGTCCTACTCGTGCGGAGGGCATCAACTCCAACATTCCATCCAAAATTCCTTGCCCTGCCCGTAAAATCGATACTATCACTAGCTTTTTATCGGGAGCTAGCATTGGCGCGTTTGTAGAGGCAATTGGTGTATCGATCTGTTCGGTTTTGAGCGGTAGATCCCGCGTTACTTCGTAAGCTAGTAACAAGCTGATTTCTTTTAACAACGTGCGAAATTTTGCCGTACTAGTTTCGGCTTTCCGCATCAGCGTCAATTTGTGTTGGATTAATGGATGATCGATCGCATGAACTTCGGCTTGCATATTGGAGCAATAATAGAGCTAAATACTTCTTAAAATAGCTGGCGAAAATATAGCAATCTTCATCATATACTGTATTTTTTGGAAACGATTCACTATTAGAGCAACAGAATCGCTTGCGAGTTATTTGTCAATCTCGATCGAGCAATAGTCAGTTATCTAGCAATTACTAGCTAAAATATCTCTCCTTTTTGAGCATGAAACTCAGACACTAACTGACTCATAAGATCCTTCGGATCGCCCTTCTAAAATCTCCTTCTAAAACATTTCGCGGCTTTACTAAAACGATACATCAAAAATATTTCTGCTGTAGTTAAAAATACAGAATTTTTTCGAGCTAGACGAAAAAGAGATGATTTAAGACAAAATTCAACATTGAATCTTGACAAATTAGTATGTTTAATGCATCGTTACTTGATATTATATTAGTGATTTATCCAATCATTTCTAAAAAATATCCTACCATTGAGAGCAAATGTAAATTAATATAAATTATTGCACGATATTTGTACTGAGACTTGAGAAATAAATAGAGGTTCATAAGTGTCCATTGGGTAAATGAACCGCTACTCACAGTATATGGGTGGAAGTTCGTACTGATGACAGGCTAGCTAGGGTCATGACACGCATGGGGAGAACGTTGACAAGACTTCCAAATGTAAAGTTTGATGCCTCTCTGGCTAGGAACTCACTCTATTAGTCACAGCGTCGGTAAGATTGCTGAATAAAAAGAGATGAAAGTTTCATCATTACGACCTGAAACACCACGTACTGCCAACCCAAGCAGCTCCAAAAGGTAGTAGGTAGGAAGAATGCAGGTTGTTATGCAAACTGTAAAGCAGGGATTGGAGGAGTGCCATCTCATGAGTAAGTTGGCAACAGACCTGATACAAAGTTGGCGATCGCATCTAGGCACTGAATGTCCAGAACAAAGCGATGCCACGAGAGAGAGTATCATTCGTTGGTTAGTCGGCAACGCGATCGAAGATTGGGAACAACTTAACACCAACGAACAAGCGATCGCCAAACAAGCGATGGAATATCGCTTTCGCATCTTCAAGCAACGTTATTTGGGAATGCCACCAGAACGCGCCTATCGTCAATTGATGACGAGGCTTTGTAGTTTGGAGTTGTTGCGCAATAAAATTCGCACGCTCGTATCTATGAGTCGCGATCGCCAGCGGCAAGTTACAGAAGTATTGCAAGAAGTACTACAAGAATTATTGCAAAGCGATCGCTACATGCAACAGCAAATAGCTTGGATTGCTGAGTGTACGGACGACCTAAAATTACGCAACGCTCTGCTATTTGCTAGTTTAGAAGAATATTGCTTGCGCCCGATCCGCAGTCAACCCTTATTGGTCTATCGCTTTGTCAATTATTTGCGCCGCACGGCACGGGGAGGAGTCACACAAGTTCCTGTCAATAATAAATTACGCCTGCTGTCTGAAGAAATATTAGGCGATGATAGCGATAACTCCTTTAGCTTGTTAGATCCCAAAGCAGTCGCAGACTATCAAGAAGAACAAAGCTTAGAAGAACAGCAAACCGCGCGACAGCTAGTGAAACAAGAATTTTCTAGCTATCTCGAAGAAAATCTGGGAACTACTGCCGCACAATGGCTCCAGCTTTACTTACAAGGTAAGTCGCAAGAAGCGATCGCTGCTCAGTTAAACATCTCAGTTAAAGAGATCTATCGTTTGCGGGAGAAAATTAACTACCATGCCGTACGAGTATTTGGACTCAAACATAAACCAGAACTCGTGAGCGAATGGCTAGAGACTTCCCTCATAGAACACAATATGGGACTGACACAAAACCAGTGGGAAGACTTTTTAAAGCAATTAACTCCAATTCAACAACAAATCGTCCAGTTGAAAAAAGCGAATCAGAATAATGAAGAAATTGCGAAAACCTTGAATTTAAAGAGCCATCAGGTTATGACTGAATGGGGTAAACTCTACTTGATAGCTCAAGAAATGCGCAGCCAAGCATGAGGAATTTCACCTCAACTTATTATTTCCGTTTCTCCATTCAAATCTCTGTAAACTAAAGTACTTAACCGTTGCGTGTTTTCACTGAACGCGAATATATTAGAGTTTAGTATACAGAAAAATATTCTAATTTTATGGTAGAATCTCATTCCCAAAATGATGAGCCAGCAAGCGGTAGATTCCAACTGAATACTGAGCAAATCTACAGCCTCATTGATAGAATGCTGCCTTTTGAAGCTTGCTTATATCATCAAGTTTTGCCTGTAGCTGTAGAGGGACAAAATCTGATTTTGGGAATGGTAAATCTAGACGATACTGCTGCCATAGAATACGTCGAACGGATCGCTGCATATTTAAAATATACTTTAGTCCCCCAGGCGCTCGACTCAGAAGACCACCGCCAGCTCATGTCAGCCTACTTAAATCGCTCAAAAAACAACGATTTAAGCTCAGATAAGCTGCACTCCATTGCTGCGGGATATCCTGGTGCGTCTGCTGCTAAACCTACAACCGAGAAACCAACAGGACTCAGCCCGAATGACAAACCGACGCTTATTTTAGCTGACGAGCGAGAAAATATTGCAGCCCGGAAGACTTCTCAGCCACAAACGCCACAACCCACACCTTCTCGATTGGGTGAAACTAAGACACCGCAATCCCAACCATCTGCTGTTAGACATTCTGGTTTAGGTGGAATTAAATCGGCACAATCTCAACAAACTGCTGCTAAACCATCTGGTTTAGGCGGGATCGGAACGCCAAAGTCCCAGCAAAAATCTCCAGCCAACCCAACTCCATCAGGTTTGTCGGCGATTAAAGTACCAGCTAGTTACTCTACTAACTCAGTCGAGTCCCTCAAAACCCTACCTCCCAAGAAACTCGTACGAGAATTACTCGGACGGGTTTTAGAAAAAGGCATTGGACGGCTTTATTTCGAGCGTAAGTCGCTACAGCAAGGGCGGATCGTGTGTAGCCAAGATGGAAACTTGCAGTGCGTGCTAACAGAGGTTCCAGCAAAGCTGTTTCAGGACGCGATCGAACAACTGAAAGAATTGACGCACATGCCTCTTGCGCCAGCGAAGGAAGCAAAACAGGTAGAGATCGAGCGTTTTTATCATGGCGAACGAGTATTATTGCGCCTGCGCGTCATGCCAGGTAGCAACGGCGAACAAGCAACTTTACAAGTTTTGCGCGGAGAAGCCTTAGAGTTTTATCAACAACAACAAATAGATACTTTGAGCCGCGACGCAATGGCGATCGCCAACCAGCTTCAGAAAAAGTTGCGCCAACTGCAAGAACGAGCTAGCATCGACGCTGAAGAACATGGCGAACGATACCAATCTCTCCTCGCTCTCAATCAAATCATCGAAAACGTAGAGCGGCAATTGGAACAGCTGAAGCAGTGACCTGCATTATGAGGGAGCAGGGGGCTTCAGGAGCTTCAGGAGAAGGGGAGACAAGGGAGAGGGGGGGAGCAATTCTGGTTCCACTAGCCACTCCTCACTAGTCACTCTCTACAGTCAATCAACCAACAACCACTAAAGAGTTGTTAGATTTATCCTAAGTCCAACAACTCACTACCATTGATGACTGAAGCTACATTAACTCAAGTTGGTAAGATTTCTAGCTTTACACCAACAATTCATTATCAAGTTGCCATGCCTCAACCAGAAAATCATCTGTTTGAGGTTGTTTTGCATTTAAGCGGTTGGAAATTGCCAGTATTAGATTTAAAAATGCCAGTGTGGACACCAGGTTCTTACTTGGTGCGAGAATATGCCAAACATCTACAAGATTTTTCTGCCAGCGCGGGAGAACAGACTTTAGCGTGGCAGAAGTTAAGTAAAAATCACTGGCAAGTAGAAACAGGCGATCGCCCTGACATTACTGTACGTTACCGCATCCATGCTAACGAGCTATCAGTACGGACGAATCACCTCAATGCAACTCACGGCTATTTTAACGGTGCGGCTATCTTCTTTCGCCTCCCAGGACTAGAACAGCAACCGATCCAAGTCGCGATCGCACCACCGAGATCGGATTGGCGCGTCACGACTCCTCTACCAGCAGTAGCGGGGCAAACTAACACGTTTACTGCCACAGATTTTGATACGTTGGTAGACAGTCCGTTTGAAATTGGCTGTCACCAATCGCATCAGTTTGAGGTGCTGGGTAAGTCGCACGAACTGGCAATTTGGGGTAAAGGTAATGCCGATGCTGCCAAGATGATTCCCGATATTAAAAAGATTATCGAGGTGGAAGCAGAACTATTTGGTGGTTTACCTTACGACAAATATATATTTTTGTTGCATCTAGCATCGCAAAATAATGGCGGGTTAGAGCATAAATTTGCTTGCTCGTTGATTTATTCTCGCTTTGGATTTCGCGATCGCGACAAGTACGAGCGCTTCATGCAACTTGTTGCTCACGAATTTTTTCATCTCTGGAATGTCAAGCGAATTCGTCCAAAAGCATTAGAAGTTTTCGATTATGATAACGAAAATTACACGCCGTCGCTGTGGTTTTGTGAAGGGACGACTAGCTATTACGATTTAGCTATTCCCTTACGGGCGGGTATTTATAACGATAAGACTTATTTGAAGAATTTGAGTAAGGAAATTACTCGCTTACAAACTACGCCAGGACGACTCGTACAGCCTGCTTCTGAGTCGAGCTTTGATGCTTGGATTAAGCTGTATCGTTACGACAATAATACTAACAATTCCCAAATTTCCTATTATCTAAAAGGGGAATTAGTCTCGCTTTTACTCGATTTATCGATCCGAGAGAAACATCAAAATCGGCGATCGCTAGATGATGTAATGCGTCAAATGTGGGAGCAATTCGGCAAGGATGAAATTGGTTTTACTCCCCCACAGTTAAAACAAGTTATTGAATCTGTGGCTGGAACAAGTTTAGATGATTTCTTTAAACGCTACGTTGATGGTACGGAAGAATTACCTTTCGATCGTTATCTCGAACCCTTTGGATTGAAATTAGTCGCAGAAGATGAGGAATTCTTACCTTATATAGGTATGAAAGTGCAAGCAGAAAATGGCAAGGACGCGATTAAATTTGTAGAGATCGATGCACCAGCGCAGCGAGCCGGAATCGAGCCTGGGGATGAATTACTAGCAATTGATGGCTTAAAAGCAACAGCAAATAATCTGAGCGATCGCCTGCGAGATTACCAACCAGGAGACGCGATCGAAGTTACAGTTTTCCATCAAGAAGAACTATGTACTCATACTGTGACTTTAGCTGCTCCTCGTCCCAGTCGCTATCAGGTTGTTCCAGTAGAAAATCCCTCTCTGACTCAAAAACACAACTATGAGGGATGGCTTGGGAGTCGCTGTTAATATCTCCTCTTTAAAGAAAGGCTGTTTCAAAGTTCGAGCAGCCTTTTGCACTGTTACCAAGAGAATCGGTTTAAAGCCGCGTCCTGCTGTGCTGGGGAGTATGTCAAAGCTATTGTAGATCGAAAGCCGACAGCACTCTACCCAATTCTCAAAGTGGTAGCGGCACATTCTTGAGTTCCCTTGTTATCCTAGTTAATAAGTTTTGGGAGCAACAAACTCAAACAGCACGGACTTAACCTGTTGTTGGTTAATAGCGCTCTGTCCTTAGCAGAAGACAGGGGACAGGAGAAGAACAGAACTTTTCTGAGATACGCGAAAGGCACTATTGAAGGATATATTTTTAATAATCTACTTCAGATTGTCTTATCGGAATATACATGAAGTCTTATCTCGCTGCTGCCGTTCAAATGACTAGCGTGCCTGACCTAGAAAAAAATTTGGTACAGGCTGAAGAATTAATCGAACTTGCCGTCCGTCAAGGCGCGGAGTTGGTCACCTTGCCGGAAAACTTCTCCTATTTGGGACGAGAAGAGGATAAAATTGCCCAAGCAGCAGCGATCGCCTCGAAAAGCGAAAAATTTCTCCGAACTGTCGCGCAACGGTTTCAGGTAACAATTCTCGGCGGCGGGTTTCCCGTACCAGTTGACGATCGCAAAGTTTACAATACAGCCTTACTGATTGGACCAAGTGGGGAAGAACTCGCCTGCTATCAAAAGGTACACTTATTTGATGTCAACTTACCTGATGGCAATACTTACCACGAATCCAGTACCGTACAAGCTGGAACGCAGTTACCAGTGGTTTATCCCTCTACAGAATTGGGTCATCTAGGGCTTTCCATTTGCTACGATGTCCGCTTTCCCGAACTCTACCGCCACTTAGCATACAAGGGAGCCGATGTGATGTTTATCCCAGCGGCTTTTACGGCATACACTGGGAAAGACCATTGGCAAATCTTGTTACAAGCTAGAGCAATTGAAAATACTTGTTATATTCTTGCCCCCGCGCAGACAGGGAAACATTACGCCCTACGTCAGTCTCACGGACATGCAATGGTTATCGATCCTTGGGGAGTTATTTTAGCCGATGCAGGCGATCGCCCAGGAGTGGCGATCGCGGAAATTAATCCCGTTCGTCTCGAACAAGTTCGCCGCCAAATGCCTTCGTTACAGCATCGGGTATTTGTTTAACTAGTCATTGCATCAACGACCGATCGCATAAGCAAAAATGTAAGGTGGGCAATGCCCACCCTACGCTTGTCTGGCAACGTTGTATTGAATTACACGGTTGCAGCCTTTTTGGTGATAGCGTTTAATTCGCCCTTAGCATACTTAGCAGCAAAATCATCGGTAGAAATTTGCTTGATCTTGCTAGCGTTGCCAGCAGCGCTAAATTGCTGATAGCGATCGGCACAGACTTTTTGCATGTACTTGATGGAAGGCTTCAGGAAGTGGCGGGGGTCAAATTCTTTAGCATCTTTAGCTAGAGCTTCCCGTACCGCAGCAGTGATTGCCAAGCGGTTGTCGGTATCGATATTTACCTTCCGTACTCCACTCTTGATTCCTTTTTGAATCTCTTCTACTGGCACGCCGTAGGTCTCGGGAATTTTTCCGCCGTACTGGTTGATTAGAGCCAGTAAGTCTTCGGGTACTGAGGAAGAACCGTGCATGACCAAGTGAGTGTTGGGCAAACGACGGTGGATTTCTTCAATGCGGCTAATCGCCAAAATTTCACCTGTTGGCTTGCGGGTAAACTTGTAAGCGCCGTGGCTGGTTCCAATTGCCACTGCCAAAGCATCCACTTGAGTTTGCTCTACGAAATCAACTGCTTGATCTGGATCTGTTAACAATTGATCGTGGGACAACTTACCCTCAAAACCATGTCCGTCTTCAGCTTCACCCATGCCAGTTTCTAAAGAACCCAAGCAACCGAGTTCGCCTTCTACGCTAACGCCTAGAGCGTGAGCTACTTTTACAACTTCGCGGGTAACGTTGACATTGTATTCATAGCTAGCTGGGGATTTAGCATCAGCTTCTAGAGAACCATCCATCATGACGCTGGTAAAGCCATTTTTGATTGCTGAATAGCAAGTAGCAGGCTCGTTACCATGATCTTGATGCATGGCAATAGGAATATAAGGATAAGTTTCTACTGCTGCCAAAATTAGGTGACGCAGGAAGTTTTCACCTGCATACTTACGAGCGCCACGAGAGGCTTGTAGAATCACGGGGCTGTCTGTTTCTTTAGCAGCCTGCATGATTGCTTGGATCTGCTCCATGTTATTCACGTTGAAAGCTGGAATGCCGTATCCATTCTCTGCCGCGTGATCCAACATCAGCCGCATTGGTACGAGCGCCATACAATGTCCTCCTAGTTTTGTTATCAGCTAGTTGCTTTGAACAAGCGTGTTTATTACGCTAATCTTAAGATAAATTTCAGATCATTACTAGAGACTTAGATTTAGAGATGAGGTAAGGTGCTGGGATACCTTCACCACGATCGCTTTATTGCTACCTTGGAGCCAAAGCCAATTTGTCCAGCGTCTACTGTGACTTGAACGCTAAACAAACATATCGAGTTAAAAATATGGGTCGCCTGGGATTCGAACCCAGAACTATTCGGTTAAAAGCCGAGTACTCTACCGTTGAGTTAGCGACCCTTTTGCGTTTTTGCAACTTTACTAGTTTATCAGAGGCTCCTGGATTTATGCAAGCACTTAGTCAAAGTCACTACATTTCGCGCCAGTTGCCAGAAAAAAATTTTCTCCCCTACTCCCTACTCCCTGCTCCTTACTCCCTTCCCTAGCTAATTGGGATACCAAAACATCCCCTTAATCCCTTCAGGATCGGTCATAAAACCCATACCCCGATAAAAATCTACCACGTGGGGGTCGGCAAACAGAGTAATGTTGCTGATGTCCTCAGCACGAAGTTTTTTAATTGCGTATTTCATCAATGCCTTACCTAGCCCTTTCCCTGAAAGCTAGGATGCACGACGACATCCCAAATAGTAGCGTTGAAGGCATGATCTGAAGTAGCACGGGCAAATCCAATTAGCCTTCGCTGAGTTCCTCGTACTTGCCACATCGACACGACGAGAAAGCTGTGCTGAATCGCTTTTTTAACCTTACGGAGAGGACGACGCGCCCAACCGACAGCATCGCAAAGTTCTTCCAACTCGTAAAGGTCGATGTTGCGATCGGTGCTAAAAACAATACTTTCACCATTTAGAGCAGAAAAGCCCATAGATTCGACGGCTTCCTCCTCTACTGGCGCTGTCTTGGTTCCGGTAGCAGTTTCAGAACCGCTAAACCAGCCTTTCCAAAAACCCATGCCAATGCAATTTATGAGATAGAAACGATATTGACTACACGAACTAGTATGATACTTCTAGTTTTTCTAGTTTCGCTGTTCTTACCCAAGTTCTAACGTCTACTTTCCCACCACCCGATTCAAGCGACAGTTTGGTTGTCAAATGAATGCCCTAGTATGAGAGACACAGAATTAGAGTTGAAGTACAACTAGCTTACTCATAACCAGCCATTTTTAACTTTAGCACCTTAAAGGAATTAGGGGTAAGAGGCAAGCGGCAAGTGGCAAGAAGGAAACTTCTAGGGCAAGCGTCCTGTCAAAAGAAAGAAGTAAAGATAAACTCTACAACTGCTGAGGTAGCGTTAAGGCTAGGATAGAAGCATGGCAACCATAGAGATTGCGGGAGTGCGTCACGTTTACGAGTTGACTGCACCGACGACTTTTCCCCATGCTTTGGTATTCGTTCACGGTTGGCTTCTCAGCCGTGCCTACTGGCAACCTCTGATTGAAAGGCTGGCAGTAGACTATCAATGTTTATCTTACGATTTGCGTGGCTTTGGTCAATCTCACGCCATTTCTTCTCAAGAGAAGGCTGAAGCAGATACTCGGGATCTGGCGTTAAATGGCTCCAATGCTACAAAAGAAGATAATTCTCCCTATTCACCCACTGCTTATGCTCGCGATTTGAAATGTTTATTGCAGGAACTTAACATTTCCAGCGCTTGGTTGATCGGTCACTCCCTTGGTGGGACGATCGCGCTCTGGACGGCTCAGCAAATGCCCCAGTCCGTACAGGGGGTCATTTGCGTGAATGCTGGTGGCGGAATTTATCTGAAGGAATCTTTCGAGCAATTTCGCGCTGTTGGGACTCAGTTGGTGAAACTTCGTCCCCGTTGGTTGCCTTTATTACCGTTAGTCGATTTATGGATGACGCGGGCAAATGTCGCCAGGGCGATCGCCCGCTCGTGGGGTCGTCAGCGCATTGTCGATCTAGCGATCGCTCATCCAGAAGCAGCTCTAGGAGCGCTTCTAGACTCTACTACGGAGACTGAAATTAATCGCTTACCACAGATCGTGTCACAACTCCAACAACCAGTTTATTTTCTGGCAGGAGACAAAGACAAGATTATGGAACCAAAATACGTCCGCCATCTTGCCAGTTTTCACCCCTTGTTTCAAGCCTGTGGCGAAAATGCGATCGAAATTCCTGAATGCGGACATTTGGCAATGTTAGAACAAACAGATATGGTCGCCGAGCAAATTCGAGCTATAGTGACGCAGTACAAATAGTCCTCACCCCCTCCAAAACAGCATGAATTGGCAGCTAGAAGAGTCAGAGTTACAGCAAATTGCTATTATCGTCTTGAGTTTAGCCGATAAGTGTCGGGGAGATAATCTCGCTCTTTTAGCCTTACTGCGACAGTTAGAGCAATTGCATCGGGAAATTCGGGATGGTTTATTTCAAGAATCTTTGCCAGATAATCGTCAAGCACTTTACGCTTTACTAAAAGACGTTGAAACTACGGGCGGTTGGCCTTATATCGAACGGCTAAGAATACAACAGTTGTTGGCAAACTGGCAGTTAGAAGAGGGCAAAGGAGACAACTTAAGTGTCTAGTGACTAGGTATCAGGTAACTAGATTCTTCAAGCCACTGATACTAGCTGCTAGTCACTGACAACTAACTACCGATCGACTATCGATTTTTATTACTCTGTAACTATAAAGTCAACTACTCAAAGAAGTTTAGTAGTAAGCTTTGAGAGTATAATGTTGGTATAGTTACCATAAGAAAACGCAACATAGTATAAAATTTTCTTTAAGTTAACCGAAACTATATGTAGACTTGTAAAGTCTAGGATTGATAAATGGGAAGCAAGCTTCCCGATTGTGGTGCATGAGGAGTTGAATATGGCTGAAATTCGCGACCTAGCTCTCCAGGCAATTAAAACTGGATATCTGACATTGGAAGCTGAAGAGAAATTGCGTTATCTGATGTCACATCACTACGGACAAGAAGATTTTCTGGCTTTCATGCGATTGCAGGAAGCCGCTATGCAAGGCAGGGTTACACAGGAATCGCGGGAGCGGCTAAAGCGAAGGCACTTGAGCGTAGCGATCGCATCACGGACGTAACTAAGTCTGGCGCTAAATTATTTTTCTGAACGGGACGAATCGTCCTCGTTATCCACCTTCCAGTCTTCGTCATCCACAAATCCCCAATCATCGTCATCGTTATTTTGAGGGCGGTTACTGGGTGGTGGCGAAGACGTATTTTGTTGTTTGTAGGGTGGGGTAAGAACGCGGTACTCGGCATCATAGACTGATTCGGTTCTACCTATACCTGAATTTTTTGGTTCGCGAGCGCTATAGGAGTAAACTGAAGCAGAGCGATCGCTACTTTTGGGTTCATTAGGTTCGTCAGCATCATTGCTAGTTAGGTGATTGGTCTCATCGCTAGCATAGTTTTTTTGCCGCTCTTGGGGTTGACGCTGAGTGTCTTGAGGAACGTAATCCCAGTCATCATCAAGGTTGCTACTGCGTTTTCTGTCCGCAACAGCGCGATCGGTATACTCTTGGCGATCGGGGGGATCTTGCGTGGCGGGTTCTGTATCTTCAGTAAAGTTCCAATCGTCATTAGCTGTAGTGTCCCATCCGTCCGATTCTTGCACGGATGGTTGAGTTGGTCGTGGAGAACTAGCAGTATAGCTGTAGGTATTTGTTTTAGGAGGGTCTGGCGTTTTGTTAGGATTTTTCTCTTCTGAAGCAAACCGAGTCGAAGTTTTTGCGGCTCGACGGCGCTGCTTTTTCGCTCTCGGTTGGGCAAAATAGCTAGCGATTTGAAAACAACTGGCAATGAATATTGAGGTTATTGCACCAGCAGCAACACTAAACAAAATCCAGATTGACAAAGGTAATGCCTGAGTTTGTCCGCCTAAAAATACCAAAGACAGTACTGGTGTCCAGTTTTGCACCAGCAGTACCGTCAGACCTCCCAGTAATATCAATAAAAGAAAGAAGCGGATGGCAGCCATAATTTTGAGGGGAGACAAGGGGACAAGGAAGACAAGGGGACAAGGAAGACAAGGAAGCAGTTAATTTTGAACGCCAGTTGCGGGACTGTCGGCAGAGCCGCCCAACACACTGGCTCCTTTTAAGTTTTAATTTTTAACTTCCCTATTCCCTACTCCCTGCTACCTACTCCCTATTATCGTCCTTGCCATCGTTCGATTGGAATGCAGTCGATATCGAGTTGATCTAAGGTACGAGCAACGACAAAATCCACTAAGTCTTCGACAGTTTTTGGATTGTGATACCAAGCAGGGATTGCTGGCACAATTCTAGCGCCTGCCTCTGCTAGCGTGGTGAGGTTGCGGAGGTGAATCAGACTAAAGGGGGTTTCTCTAGGCACGACAATCAGCTTGCGCCCTTCTTTCAACTGGACATCAGCAGCGCGTTCGAGCAAGTCGGAACTCAAACCATTGGCAAGCTTTGCTACCGTACTCATACTACAAGGCATGACTATCATGCCTAGCGTACGAAACGAGCCGCTGGCAATGTTAGCGCCTACATCTCCCCAAGGATGGCAGCGGAGTTTTCCTAGAGATTCTACCCTTGCCTGCTGTCGCCAAAATTGCTCTTGTTGCAAGGGTTCTACAGGCATCCGAATATTTTGTTCCGCCTGCCAAACCATGTAGGCTGATTTGGAGGCAACTAGCTCGATCTCGTAGTCTGCCTCCAAGAGATATTTCACCGCTCGGACGGCATAAATTAATCCTGATGCCCCGCTGACGCCCAGGATCAGCGGTAGATTATTCCTCATCGTCAAAATACGTATCTGAGTCGTCGCTCAAGTCGTTATCGAGGGGTGAGGTGTCCTCTAGCCGATCGCCACTAAGCATTCGATCGCCGTTGACTGTCACTAAGTCGATTTGCTGGCGGTAGTAGTCTACGCTCTTGACTTGTACGGAAACGCGATCGCCTAAACGATATGCAGCACGGTTTTTCCGCCCAAATAAAGCTTGTTGTCTGCCGCGATACTCGTACCAGTCATCTTTGAGAGAACTGACGTGGACTAAGCCTTCAACTCGCAACGTTCTGCCTTTAGTGTCGGAGACTTCTATTTCCACGAAAAAGCCGTAGGACTGGACTCCGGTAATAATGCCTTCAAACACGTCGCCGATGCGCTGTTTCATCAGTTGAGCTTTTTGTAACCCAACTAAATCGTCTTCGGCTTCCTGAACTTCCTTGTCTCGCTCGTTCAACTGCGCGATCGCACCTGCAATATAAACTTCTAGCTCCTGCTGCGTTTCTGGAGGCAAGACGTTCCAGCCAATTTTGCCATGAGAGGAGCTATGACGTAAATTTATGCTGTCTTTTGCCCGTGTAGTCCGGCGATCGCGCCCTTGCTCGAATATTGTATGTAAAACTCGCTGAACGATTAGATCGGCAAACCGCCGCAAGGGAGCGTGAGAGTGGGTGTAGCCAGGTAGAGCTAAGCTAAAGTATGGCTGGAATTTACTGCTGTAGGCACTCGGCTTTAGCGTATCCCGTAACAAATAAGTCAAGACTTGTTCTGCTTGGGGCGATCGCGCAAACTGCTCGGTAAATTCTTGGTAGTCTCCTGCATGGACGGCATCTTCTCGATCTAAGCCCAGCTCTACTCCTAAGTTAGCTGCTAGCTTGATTGTTTCTTGCACGTCTTCGACATCGGGAGGCGGTTGAATGCGATAAATCGCAGGTACGCCCAAAGCGTTTAGATGCTCGGCAACAACTTGATTTGCTAATAACAACAACTCAGTGACCAATTCGGAGAGTTTGGGTTCTCCTTGAGTCAGAACTCCTAACCTGCCTTCGTCGTAGTAGGAGTACTGACGAGGTGGTAAATTGAGGGCAAAGCTACCTCTAGCTTGTCTTTGCTCTTGTAAGGCTTTGCTTAATACTGCTAGCTGCCCCACTTTTTCTACCACTGCGGCTGGTAGTCCTAGTTCTGCACTGCGATCGCTGAGAATATTCTCTACAACTTCAGCATCAAGTTGGTAATCGACTTGGATCGCGCTCGGTTGAATTTCAAACTCCACAATTTGTCCGGTTGCTGCATCCAAAGTTAGCAGAACGGAAATGGCACGGCGATCGCTTTCTGGCTCGAATGCACTCCGTTGCGCCACCGCATCGGGGAATAAAGGCAGAATTTTTTCTCCCAGGTAAACGCTGCTGGAACGTTTCAACCCTTCACGATCTAAAGGCGTATCTGGATCGATAAAGTAGGCAAGATCGGCAGTATGAACGCCTAATTGCCACTGTCCCGTCGTCGTTTTTTCCAAAGTAAAAGCATTTTCAACATAGGTCGTATCGTCCGCTGACTCTCGGAAACTTAAGGTGAGGAGCGGACGCAGATCGCTTCTAGTTTTGAATTCTTTGCGGCTAATTTGAGCTGGTAATTCGACCGCTGCTTCAAGCACGGATGAGGAAAAGGCACGGGGTAGGTTGTGCTTGCACGACACCAACTCTACATCTGAGGCGGCTTCGGCATCGCTGCCTAAAACTTGTACCACTCTGCCTAAAGGAGGATATTGGGCAATGGGATAGCGGAGGATTTCTACATGTACTAAATAGTCAATCGCTTGTGCTAAGTCGTGACCGTCGGGTTGCAGTTCGATTTCAAATAGGAGGCGATCGTCTAGAGGAACAGCTCTAAAATTAGTATCTGTTTGCTTGATTCTTGCTAACAGACTTTGATTTGCCCGTTCTAAAATGAGTTGGACTTCGCCTTCGGGACTGCGACGACGGCTACCTTCTTTCGTCAGTTTCACTAAAACGCGATCGCCATTCCAAGCATTACTTAGATGACTTTCGCGAATGTAAATATCTTCTGCTCCCTCAGCTTCTTGAATTGCAAAGCAAAAGCCTTTACTAGAACAACGAAGTTTAGCCTCAATTGTTCCTTCTTCTCTTACCCGACGATACTTACCGTGTTCCTTAACCAAAACACCGATTTTTTCCAGTACGTCTAGGGCAATAAATAACCTTTGAATACTACTTTCGTCTTGATAATCTAGTTTTTTTTCTAGGGCTTTTGCTGCAACTAATTTATCACTTGTGAAATTACCTAGTAGTGTAGCGATTGAAAACTCCATGTAGCGAGCCGACCTCCGGTCAAAATATCATACTTCTTGTTGTCTGGGTTAGGCAGTTAGCTATCTCTTCCTGCCTGTGGAAAATACGCTTTTTCCTTTTATCTCTACCATTAGCCAGATCTTTACCACTGGGCGCAACTTTGGCTTTGGTAGGGTGAAACAGTTGGGACTTCTAACAGCAGTATCTCACCCAACTCCCAAAATAACCTTTGTTACTAGGAAAGGCGAGAGGGTTGCATCATCAAGGTCTATACTCTACACAACGGATGTAGTAATGCTGCGTGCGAGTCGGTTGCCTCTCACCAACGGATATATAGCCACAAGTAAATCGCAGCTAGGCAGTGAGATAACGAGGATTGAAGTGTCAAAAGATGTAACACTTGTGATGCAGTAGGATTTGCCCGATTGAGTTGGAATACCATTTACTCAGTTTTGTTACACTCTCTTCAAAAAGTCGGTAACATTTGAGTAAGCAGTACGCCATCTACTAAAATTGGCTATCCCCATTCTATTTTAGGAAACAAGCGACATATAGGAAAGGGGCTAGGGGCTAGAGTGTCTTGGGACAAGGGAGAGGGGGAGACAATGGAGACAAGGGAGACAAGGGAGAGGGGGGAGACAAGGGAGAGGGGGGAGACAAGGGAGACAAGGGAGAATTTTGATATATTCTTCTCATTCTGGCTCCTGAATTCTGACTCCTGGCTCCTGACAAACAACGAATGACGAATAACAAATGACAAATGACAAAAGCTTAATTTCAGAGTTATTGACAATTTATCAGGGTAAGTTTGTCGTGCGGGTAGCGGTACAGGTTGATGGTATTGTTCGTGCTACTGGGATGGCAACAGCAGAAACGCTGGAAGCAGCAGAAGATAAGGCGAGAGAAAGAGCGATCGCTTGTTTCAACCACAATTTTCTCGCCCCAATTGCCCCAAAAAATCAAACAATTTCTGCATTACCTACGCCACCAGAAATACCCGTGGCGCAACCAGCTGCATCTCTATCTGAACCCAGCAGTTCTTCTAGTCCTCCTACTCCTACTGAATCGCAGTTAGATTTTAGCTACACGCCAGAATTAGAACCCCTTACAAAAGAACAAAAATCGACTTCCATCAGTACTGGTGGTAGAGGCAACAGTAAATCGTTAGCCACCAATTCCGAACCATCACTGGAAACAGATATTTTTGGCGGAGATTTTGCTGCTGACTTATTCGCTGCTAGTAGCAGTAAACCGCCTTTATCCAAAGACAATTATGAAAGCGCAGATTTGTCCTCTAATTATGAATCTCTAGCGATCGCAGATGATACAACAAGAGAAGAAACTCAATCATCTGCGGACTTAGCTACGGAATTACAAAAGATTGAGGTCAAACTGAAGGAAGCAAAGCTGAAGGCAAATGACGAACGCGAATGTTTGGAAACTAACTACGGTAAAGGGTCGCGCTACGAGTTAACAGCCCTACAAGCACGGGACTTCAATCGCTATTTGGAGTTATATAGTCAAACAACTCAAGCCGTCAAAGAGCTACAGGAACTTGGATGGGATGCTAAAGAAGGTCCTAAATACCTGCAAGCAAAATATAGCAAGAATAAGCGGCATCAATTGACCGAGCGGGAATTACAGGGATTTTTGGACTATTTGCAAACCGAGCGCGATCGCATTGGTGTAAGCTAGAAACGCGCAGTTGCGCGTTTCTACAAAACAATCTAGCCAACCGCTGCCATCGGTCGTCTACCAACAGCTTTCTTGTCGATAACTTGATCGATCAAACCATAATCCATCGCTTCTTGGGGCGACATAAAGAAATCTCGCTCTGTATCTTGCTCGATCCTTTCTAGCGGTTGACCTGTATGTTCGGCTAAATGCTCGTTCAACTTCCGCTTGTGGTACAAGATTTCTTTAGCTTGAATTTCAATATCAGTGGCTTGTCCCTGCGCGCCACCGAGAGGTTGATGGATCATGATTCGCGAATTTGGCAGGCTCATGCGCTTTCCTTTCATGCCAGCACTGAGTAGAAAAGCCCCCATACTGGCTGCTAATCCCGTACATATAGTACAAACATCGGGGCGAATGTGCTTCATCGTATCAAAAATACCCATTCCCGCCGTCACCGAGCCACCAGGAGAGTTGATATAGAGATAGATGTCTTTCTCGCCATCCTCAGCATCCAAATACAACAACTGGGCGACAATCAAATTAGCCAAGTTAGAATCAATGGCTTGTCCTAGAAAGATAATCCGTTCCCGCAGCAAGCGAGAGTAGATATCAAAAGCGCGTTCCCCGCGTCCAGATTGTTCGATAACAATAGGAATCATTCGGTTAGTCTGTTGTGAGTTTTCTTCATTTTATCTATTAAGAAGGGGTGAGGAGCGAGGAGTGAGGAGTGAAGGAAATTTTAAATTTTTAAGAAGGGGTGAGGAGCGAGGAGTGAGGAGTGAGGGAAATTTTAAATTTTGGATTTTAGATCGAATTTCTCCCTTGTCCGCCTTGTTTGCCTTGTCGCCTTGTTTCTTTTGTCACCTTGTCTATCTATCCTTCTCTCACTCCTTGCTCCTCACTCCTCGCTCCTTTTCGATAGACTGGCAGTGAAGGCAACCACAATTTAACCATGACTAATCGCTTGGCTCAAACTCAAAGCCTTTATCTCCGCAAGCACGCTGAAAACCCGATTGATTGGTGGTTCTGGTGTGATGAGGCTTTGGCAAAGGCAAAAGCAGAAAATAAGCCGATCTTTCTGTCGATTGGTTATTCTAGCTGTCACTGGTGTACGGTCATGGAGGGAGAAGCTTTTTCCGATCTTGCCGTGGCAGCATACTTGAATGCTAACTTTTTGCCAATTAAGGTAGATCGAGAAGAACGTCCCGATATTGACAGTATCTACATGCAAGCCTTGCAGATGATGACTGGACAAGGGGGTTGGCCTTTAAATATCTTTCTCGCGCCAGAAGATTTAGTTCCATTTTATGGTGGAACTTATTTTCCCTTAGAACCGCGATACGGTAGACCAGGATTTTTACAGGTTCTGCAAGCGCTGCGCCGTTATTACGATACCGAAAAACAGGATCTGCGATCGCGCCAGGAAGCAATTCTCGAAGCTATCCAGCAAGCTGCTATTCTCCCCAATACCCAGCCTTTAAATTCAGCATTACTGCGTCAAGGAATTGAAACCAGTACGGGAATTATTACAGGTGGCGACTACGGAACTAAATTTCCCATGATTCCTTATGCTGACTTAGCTTTACGGGGGTGGCGTTTCTTGCCCGTCTGGAAAGATAATTTTCGCTACAATCTCCCAGAATCTTGTACTCAGCGTGGTATCGATTTAGCTTTGGGAGGAATTTACGACCACGTAGGGGGTGGCTTCCATCGCTACACTGTCGATCCGACTTGGACAGTCCCCCACTTTGAAAAGATGCTCTACGATAACGGGCAAATTGTCGAGTATTTAGCAAATTTGTGGAGTGCGGGAGTCAAAGAACCAGCTTTTGAAAGGGCGATCGCGCTGACTGTAAAATGGTTGCAACGAGAAATGACGGCTCCTGAAGGCTATTTTTATGCCGCTCAAGATGCTGATAGTTTTATACATCCAGAAGAAGCAGAGCCAGAGGAAGGAGCGTTTTACGTTTGGAGTTACAGCGAATTAGAGAATATCCTAACTTCAGAAGAATTAACTGCAATACAGGCAGAATTTACCGTCACTCCCCAAGGCAATTTTGAAGGCAAAAATGTTTTACAACGCCGCCAAGTTGGTATTTTAAGTGAGACAGTAGAATCAGCTTTGAAAAAACTGTTTCAAGTGCGCTACGGTTCTACAGTTGAAGAATTAGAGATTTTCCCTCCTGCTAGAAATAACCAAGAAGCAAAAACTCAAACTTGGGCGGGGAGAATTCCGGCTGTCACCGATACCAAAATGATTGTTGCCTGGAATAGTTTGATGATTTCAGGTTTAGCAAGAGCTGCTATCGTATTCCAACAAAATGATTATTTAGATTTGGCTGTTCGTGCAGCAAACTTCATCTTAGAAAATCAGTGGGTAGACGGGCGTTTTCATCGGCTGAATTATGATGGTAAGGCTGCTGTGATGGCGCAGTCGGAAGATTACGCCCAATTTATCAAAGCATTGTTGGATTTACATCAGGCATCACTTGTAGAGACGTTACATGTGGAGACGTTACATGTAACGTCTCTACATTGGTTGGAAAAAGCGATCGCAGTTCAAACAGAGTTTGATGAACTTTTGTGGAGTGTAGAACTAGGAGGCTATTTCAATACCGCTAAAGATGCGAGTCAGGAGTTAATTATTAGAGAACGCAGCTATATGGATAATGCGACTCCGGCGGCGAATGGAGTAGCGATCGCCAATCTCGTGCGGTTAGCTCTACTGACGGAAGATCTAACTTATCTCGATCGCGCCGAGCAAGGTTTACAGGCTTTTAGCAGTGCCATGCACCAACACCCACAAGCTTGCCCCAGTCTATTCACTGCTTTTGATTGGTATTCTCACTGTACGACGATTCGGACTTCACAACAGCAAATTGAGACATTTTTAACACAGTATCTTCCTGCTGCCGTACTGACCCAAGCAGATAACTTACCAGATTCCAGTGTTGGTCTAGTCTGTAAGGGTTTGACTTGTCTTGCACCTGCCGAAACCTTAGAAAAAATGCAACAACAGATTCAACAAAGCCAGATGAGAGGGATGTAGGAAAATAGTGCGAATGAAAGGCGCAGCTACACAAATCAAGTCCGCCTGGGCGAACTAATAGTAAAGTCGAGGATTTACAAAACCTGCAGCTGCGGGTTTTGCTTGTATAGACGCGATTTCTAATCGTCCAGCTTAATAGAATATAATTTCGTTTCTTTAGGAGATATACTTCCTCTGCCATACTATAGATGGGGTTCTAAATAGTGCATTAGTACTATTTACCCAGTGGTAGGGAAGAGTTTCAAATCAATGTCTTACGAGCCGCTACACCATAAATATCGCCCTCAGACTTTTGCCGATTTGGTAGGTCAAGAGGCGATCGCGACTACATTAACTCATGCGATCGAGCGACAGAAAATCGCCCCTGCCTATTTATTTACGGGTCCGAGGGGGACGGGAAAAACCTCTAGCGCTCGGATTTTAGCAAAATCGCTGAACTGCCTCAATAGCAACAAACCAACAGCTCAACCCTGTGGTGTCTGTGTCGTGTGTCAAGGAGTTGCTAAAGGTGCGACTCTAGATGTGATTGAAATCGATGCTGCTAGTAACACGGGCGTAGATAATGTTAGAGAACTGATCGAACGCGCCCAATTTGCCCCCGTCCAGTGTCGTTACAAAGTGTACGCAATCGACGAATGCCACATGCTCAGTACGGCAGCGTTTAATGCCCTGCTGAAAACCTTAGAGGAACCACCAGCACACGTCGTATTTGTCCTAGCTACCACCGATCCCCAACGGGTATTACCAACAATTATTTCGCGCTGCCAAAGGTTTGATTTCCGCCGCATTCCGCTAGACGCGATGATAGGGCATTTAAGCGCGATCGCAGCTAAAGAAAGCATTGATATTACCCCAGAAGCCATACATTTAGTTGCATCCTTTGCCCAGGGGGGGTTGCGGGATGCCGAAAGTTTACTCGATCAGTTGAGCTTATTAGCTGGAGTCGTGACTGTAGAGCGAATTTGGGATTTAGTCGGTTCTGTTGCCGAGCCAGACTTGCTAGAGATTTTACAGGCGATCGCACAGAATCAACCAGAAGCATTACTCGATGCCGTGCGTCGAATTATGGATCGGGGTAGGGAACCGTTAACGCTGCTGCAAAACTTGGCAGGTTTCTATCGTGATTTACTTGTGGCTAAAACCGCGCCCAACCGTAACGATCTCATCGCCGTTACTCCTGCAACATGGGATGCGCTTTGCACGCAAGCTAAAGTTTGGGATATTTCTAATATCTTGGTAGGACAACAGCACTTAGCTAAAAGTGAAGCCCAAATCAAAAATACAACCCAGCCCCGCTTATGGCTAGAAGTCAGCTTATTGGGATTGTTGCCATCTGCTTCACTTAGGGAGCAGGGAGCAGGGAGCAGGGGCAAGAGAGCTGAGGGAGCTGAGGGAGCTGAGGGAGCAATTCGCAATTCAACTCCACACCCCACACCCCAGACCCCACACCCTATTCCTGAGCGTACCACGCATCACGCACCACTTTCTAACCACCAACCAACAGCCAACAACCAACAGCCAACAACCAACAACTACCAACCAACAACTACCAATCAACAACCAACAACTACCAGCACTCAAGAATCTTCACTTCCGAATTCCGAATTCCAAACTCCAAATTCTTCTAATGAGGAAGTTTGGCTTCAGGTACTTGCTTGCTTGCAACCGCACTCGACTCAAGCATTGCTCAAGCAAATGGGACGATTGATTCAATTTGAAGCTGGTATTGCTCGGATTGGCATGAAATCTCCGGCTTGGCGCGATCGCGCTAAAGCTTACGTGCCAAATATCAAAGCTGCTTTTCTCTCGGCATTCGGACAAGAAGTTCAGGTACAGCTAGAATTAGCCGCGATGCCGAAGGAAGTTCGCGAGGCAACCTTGACTGTGGCTAAGATTGCTCCAGCTAATAGCAGCGCACTTGAAACGAAAAACAATAATACGAATGGCACTGCTCCCGCGATCGAGTATACAACTGGAGTAAGTATGGCTCAGCCAGCTGCTCCAGTCTCAAACTCCCAATCAGCAACCGCCTTTCAGGATGGCTCTGCGAAAACACCAATCTCAGCAGCCGCAACTGGAGATCCGGTGACTCCCACGACTTCCACTCCAGTCGGACAACTAGAAATTAGCGAGTTCGATATTGTAGTTCAACGCTTTGCTAAATCTTTCAATGGTGAGGCGATCGGTGACAGTACAGAATTTACCTCATCTACAGACATCAGCAGTATCTCATCTGCCACTGTTCCAGAGTGGGAAGATAGTGATACTGCCGAAGACTCCGATCTTGATTTTTAGTGTGGTAAGTGGTACGTGGTGAGTGTTGCGTGGAAAGACAACCAATTACCTATTACCTATTACCTTATTACCAAATCCTAACTCTTACCCTGATGAACAGTTTTAACCCATTTCAATCGTTTAGGGCGAACGGACATTCTCGCAGTGATACTGGGCATCACCACTAACCAGTGAAACATATAAATAGTACCGCGCATGGTTTGAAGTAGCAGCATCAACAGCGTTGATAAACGCAGCTTTCCATCTGGATGAAACCGCTTTAGCCCTTGATACATCCACAACATAGACATTGACATGGCTAAACCTGTCAGCGGGCTAAATACAGGCAAACGATTGCGGGCGATCGCCATGAACAAATCGGGAACCTGGGCAGCGGGTAATAAGTACTGAATTAGCAGATACATGAACATGTCAAAGGTTTTTTGAGTTCCCATGCGGTTGCTCAGGATCGGTCGCCAGTAGTCTAGGTAACGCTGATAGCCGCCTTCTGCCCAACGATTACGCTGATGCCATAGGGCAAGTGCTGTCGTTACACCTTCTTCCTCCACTGCTGGATAAGGTAGAAACTCAATTTCCCACCGATCTAGGTGCAAGCGGAATGTCAAATCGAGGTCATCGGTGATTGTCTCCTCATTCCAGCCACCGCAGCGCTGCAAAGCTGCACGACGGACGAATTGACCGTTCCCTCGTAGTTCACCCAGTCCGCCAACTGCAAGTCGTTGCTGCTGTACGTAGGCATCCAAAGCCATTTCAGCTTGCTGTCCCAGCGTCCAGAAATTTTCGCTGGCATTGGCGATCGCCTTGCGCACTTGTACGGCTCCTACCTTTTTTTCTGCAAACAGAGGCAGAACTTGTTTGAGTAGGTCGGGAGTCACGCGAGCATCAGCATCAAATACTGCTAAAATCTCACCTTTAGTCAGCGGCAAGACTTGATTTAGCGCTCCTGACTTGCCACCAGTTGCTCCAGTCTGGCGATGCAATACTCTCAAGCAGTCGTATTCCTGCTCCAGTTGTGATAGGATTTTTGGCGTGTTGTCGGTGCTATCATCGTCTATCACCCAAACTTCGTACTTGTCATTTGGATAATCTTGATTGCAAAGTATCTTGACAAGATTGCCGATTACTGCTTCTTCGTTCTTGGCTGCCACAAGCAGGGAAATAAAAGGAGCCGTTGCCAGTGCTTCATCACTAACTAATTCTGCCTGCTGGCGCGGTCGAGCTAAGACTATCCGCAGGGCATGAATCCCAAACAACGTAGTTAGACCAAGTACAAACCATGCTCCCCAAGAAACTAAATGCAGGGCAATAGTACTGCTCCAGATCGTAACTAAAACAACTGCGGCTTTGCGCCTGCGACCTTGGAACAGAGATGGCAGCGACGTTGCTGGCAACGTTTCTACAGATTCTTCTGCATCTGACAGGTCTGACAAGAAAGCGCTCAGTGCGTCTAGTTCGTCATATGAATCATTTTCAGACCATGAATTGGCTGGCATAGGTCACTACTCGATCGAACACCAGTAATTGTTTGCGCCATCAGTGGCTTTGCAGTCTTATTGTATCTGACATTTATACCCATCTCGGCATTTCACCTCTTAGCCCCGACTTCCAACCCATGTCACCCCGCTCTGGATACACCTTACCAGTATTCGCTTGTGCTGCGGCTGTAGCAGCTTTACAGCAGATCAAACAAGGGCGATCGCTCGATCGCGTTTCAATCGACTTACTCGAACCACCTGAAATTGTCGAAATTGCGATCGAACAAGTAGCCGAACTCAAGCCAGGGATGGCTTTAGCAGTTACCCGCAGCGATCCTGGGGATAATTTGGACATCACGCGCAATACCCCAATTTGGGCATTGGTAGAATTGGGAGTCGGGGAGAAGAGGGCTGGGGGAGACAAGGGAGACAAGGGAGAGGGGGAGACAAGGGAGAGGGGGAGACAAGGGAGACAAGGGAGAGGGGGAGACAAGGGAGACAAGGGAGAGGGGGAGACAAGGGAGACAAGGGAGACAACACCAACTACCAACTACCAACTACCAACTACCAACTACCAACTACCAACTACCAATTACCAACTACCACGCACCCGCAAAATATCATCATCAATGGTGGGGAAGGAATCGGCAGGATAGTCAATGATTCTTCAATTCCGAATTCCGAATTCCGAATTCCGAATTCCCCGGCAATTTACGCCTATGCCCAAAGATTGCTGTACGCCAACTTAGAGCGATCGCTTGCTCCAGGGGAAACAATTCAAGTTACGATTATCCTTCCAGAAGGCAGAAAACTCGCGGAGCGGACTTCTAATTCTGCTTTTGGCGTGGTAGATGGACTCTCTTTGCTGGGGACGACAGGGATCTCTCAACCTTTGAGCGCCCCAGGACAGTTAGATATCTGTCGCGAACAATTACAAACAAAAGCACGACAGTTTGAAAGTTTGGTTTTTTGTGTGGGAGAAAATGGTCTAGACTTAGCACCTCAACTGGGGATCGATCGCGAACGGTTAGTTAAAACCGCAAATTGGCTGGGTTCTCTGCTAGTAGAGGCGGGATTGCAGGGAGTCAAAGAAATTTTGTTGTTCGGCTATCATGGTAAGCTGCTGAAACTCGCAGGTGGGATTTTTCACACGCACCACCACCTGGCTGATGGACGGCGCGAGATCCTCACGGCACACTGCGCCAATTTAGGCTTACCGACAAACGTTCTTCAGGCAATTTTTGCTTGTCCTACAGCGGAAGCCGCGCTGAAATATTTACGGGAATTGGATGTAAGAGAAAACAGCGACTGGGTAAGTCGAGTTTATGAAACGATCGCCGCAGAAATCGATCGACGTTCTCAGGAATATATCTACAATCACAGCGATCGCCAAGTTAGTGTTGGTACAGTTCTGTTTGACCGCGATCGTCAAATTTTAGTCAAAAGCGAAACTGCTACTACCATCCTGGATCACTTGTGTTAACTTAATAAGAATAAACATTTTAAAGATAGCAATAAATACAGTTTTAGTATCCCTCTTTAGATAGGGATATATTTTTTAGATTTGTCATCGAGAGCTTCATCTCTTAGAGCAACCTTTTCTCATCCAGTAGGACTTCCAGCAGTGACAATACAAACAGAAATGCCGCCACAAGATACGTCACTCAGGCGGCTAGCTCGGCAAACGATCGTGATTCTTGACTTCGGCTCTCAATATTCGGAATTGATTGCCCGTCGGATTCGCGAGACTCAAGTTTATTCTGAAGTGATCTCCTATCGCACCAGCGCCGAACAACTGCGCCTACTCAATCCTAAAGGAATTATCCTCTCAGGGGGACCCAATTCCGTGTATGACAAAGGTGCTCCGCAGTGCGATCCCGCAATTTGGCATTTGGGTATCCCTATCCTTGGCGTGTGCTATGGAATGCAGCTGATGGTAAATCAGTTAGGCGGGCAAGTCGTTCGCGCCGAACGGGGAGAATATGGTAAAGCAGCCTTGCGTATAGACGATCCCACGGACTTGCTGACCAACGTAGAAGATGGGACGACCATGTGGATGAGCCACGGGGATTCGTGCGTCAAGCTACCGGAAGGATTTGAAATTCTCGCCCATACAGAAAATACTAGCTGTGCGGCGATCGCCGAACACAATACAAAACTTTACGGCGTGCAGTTCCATCCAGAAGTCGTCCACTCAATCGGTGGTTTAGCATTGATCCGCAATTTTGTCTACCATATTTGCGACTGCGAACCAACTTGGACGACAGCGGCTTTTGTTGAAGAGTCAGTGCGAGAAGTACGGGCGAAAGTCGGTGATAAGCGAGTGTTGTTGGCACTTTCGGGTGGTGTAGATTCTTCTACCCTAGCTTTCTTGTTACATCGGGCGATCGGTGACAAACTGACTTGTGTATTCATCGATCAAGGCTTTATGCGCAAGCACGAACCGGAACGGTTGGTGAAGTTGTTTCGAGAACAGTTTCACATTCCGGTAGAGTATGTTAACGCTAGCGATCGCTTTTTAGCTGCGATCGCGGGTGTTACCGATCCCGAAGAAAAACGCCGTCGGATCGGACATGAATTTATCAGCACGTTTGAAGAAAGTTCCAAGCGTCTCGGACCCTTCGACTACCTCGCGCAAGGGACGCTTTACCCAGACGTGATCGAATCTGCCGATACTAACGTCGATCCCAAAACAGGCGAACGTGTCGCGGTGAAGATCAAGAGCCATCATAACGTCGGTGGTTTACCCAAAGACTTGAGATTCAAACTCGTCGAACCCCTCCGCAAACTCTTCAAAGACGAAGTTCGTAAAGTCGGACGGGCGATCGGTTTACCGGAAGAAATTGTTCAGCGCCAGCCATTCCCTGGTCCTGGCTTAGCAATTCGGATTATTGGTGAAGTTACAGCCGAACGGTTGGAAATTCTCCGCGATGCAGATCTGATCGTCCGTCAAGAGATCAATCGGCAGGGTTTATACAATGACGTATGGCAAGCCTTTGCAGTCCTTTTACCAATTCGTAGCGTTGGTGTCATGGGCGATCAGCGTACTTATGCTTACCCAATTGTCCTACGCCTCGTTACTAGCGAAGATGGGATGACAGCGGATTGGGCAAGGGTTCCTTACGATTTGTTGGAACTAATTTCTAATCGGATCGTGAATGAAGTCAAGGGCGTAAATCGCGTCGTCTATGATATTACTTCTAAGCCACCTGGAACCATCGAGTGGGAATAGGAAGAGATTGTGAATATAGAGTTCGATCTCAAAGAAATCTTGACTAGGTTAGAAACCAAAGTTGACAAGATTTCAGAAGATGCTAGCGATATCAAAACCAATCTAGTCAGAGTGGAAGCAGAACTCAAAGGCGAAATTTGGGTTTTGGATGAAAAAATAGACGGTATTGTCAAGTGGGTTGACACCCAGGAATTCATCAACCGAGGAGTGGTAATTGGATTAGTACTGGCAATTTTAGGAGGGTTTGCCAAAATCTTTGGTTTTGTTTCCTAAATCGTACTTGAGTGGGGTGGGCATTGCCCACCCTACTTCTCACTAAGGCTTTGTTTTTTTTGTAACTCAACAGCGAACAGTTGAATCAATTCATCTTGCTGAGTATTGTCTATGTTGGCGAGTTGACGGCTAATAGGCTCAACTAGTTGTGATGGAAGCCCCCAAAGCTGTAGCAATGCAGTAAAAGTATAGTAGTGTTGATTATTAAATGCCATGACTTTTGTAGTTTTTTAGAGTCAGTAATGTGGTATAAATTGTAACGTTAGTATTTGCTGACTGCAAGTAAGTACTAGCCCTTACTTTTTGACTTTTAGCTTTTGACTTTTGACTTTTGCTCTACCAACTGACTCACATAGCGATCGCCCCAATCGCGCATCATCAGTAAAATTGGTTCTAAACTGCGACCGAATTCGGTTAAAGAATATTCTACTTTTGGTGGCACTTCAGCATAAACGGTACGCTTAACCACACCATCTTTTTCTAATTCGCGTAACTGCAAAGTCAACATTCTTTGAGTGCAGCCTTGTACTAGACGCTGGAGTTCGTTGAATCGCTTCGTTCCCTCCATTAAATGAAATAGGATCACGCCTTTCCATCGACCACCAATCACATCTAATGTTGCTTCTACAGAGCAACTGTAGCGGTAATCGTATTGTCTGCTTTGCATAGAATGCCTCGGATAGGATAATTTTTGATACTACTGCACAAGTTTGATACTACTTCACAAAATTGTGCGTACTTGTCAATTTTTAATTTAGCCTAGAAACTCAAAGTATAGTTTTTGAAGTGCAGCTATTTAAACGAAGTGCAATTAGAAGTAAAGTCGCACTTTCATTTCAGCTTGCTGTTAGTTATTTGTCGCGTTTCAACCAATGATTGAGGTCGTCTCAATCTACAATTTTGTGCTGTCTGTCAACTAATTGGAGACATTTATGAAAGCATACGAAATTCAAAACGACAAGCCAGGTTTGGATGCTTTAACTTTAGTAGAACGCCCGCAACCGCAACCCAAAGCTAAACAAGTTTTGGTAAAAATGAAAACTGCATCCCTCAATTACCGAGATTTACTAGTTGCAAAAGGAGCTTACGATCCCAAATCTCTCAAAGTAATAGTGCCGCTTTCTGATGGTGCGGGGGAAGTTGTCGCTGTGGGAGAAGGTGTGACGCGAGTGAAGGTAGGCGATCGCGTTGCAGGCATTTTCATGCAAACATTTATATCGGGAGAATTAACAGCAGAAAAAGCCAACTTTGCTCTTGGTGGTGCGATCGATGGTGTATTAGCAGAGTACGTTGTCTTTGACGAACAGGGAGTTGTCAAAATTCCCGCACACCTATCTTATGAAGAAGCTGCAACTTTACCTTGTGCTGCTGTTACAGCTTGGAATGCAATGATAGTAGAGGGACAACTTAAAGCAGGTGATACGGTGCTGCTACAAGGAACAGGTGGCGTATCGCTGTTTGGCTTGCAATTCGCAAAAATGATGGGCGCACGAGTTATTCTAACTAGCAGTAGCGATGACAAATTAGACCGTGCTATCCAGCTAGGCGCAGATGTAGGAATTAATTACAAAACTACGTCCGACTGGGATGAAAAAGTTGAGAAATTGACCGATGGTAGAGGTGTAGATCTAGTTGTAGAAGTTGGGGGATCGGGAACGCTGTCAAAATCCCTTCGTGCCGTGCGCTATGGCGGTAAGGTAGCGATGATTGGCGTGCTTACAGGTATTGCAGGAGATGTCAGCACTGGTTCAATCCTGTTCAAACATATCCGAGTCCAAGGTATTTATGTAGGCTCTCGCGATTTATTTGAAGACATGAATCGGAGTATTAAGCTGCATCAAATGAAACCGATTATAGATCGGGTCTTTCCATTCCACGAAGCCAGAGCAGCACTAGCCTATCTCGAAAGCGGCGCACACTTGGGCAAAGTCTGTATAAGCCTGTGAGAATCAAACGGATCCTAGAGGACTCGAACCTCTGACTTACCGATTAGAAATCGGTTGTTCTATCCACTGAACTAAGGATCCAGAAACTAAGTCAAGGTAGAACATTGCTACCCTAACAAAAAGTAAGCTGCACTTACATTAGAAGTGAGCTTACATATCCTATCAAAAAATTGGTCGATTGTGGATGACTATCCAAAAGTCGAGCTATTCCAGCCCCACATGTAACCTTTCGCGTCATTAAATTCAATGTAGATGCGATTTTTGTCTACACCCAGCGCCTGGTTAATCTGCTGGCAAAAGTCTTGACTCATTGCCTTAGTTTGCTCTGGCTTCATTGTTCCAACGCTTTTTACTTCTACATAGCAAACTGGATCTAACGTTCCAGCAAAAGTCATCGGTACACCAGGTTCAAACGCTGTCATTACGTATGATTCTGGTTTACCTGTATGTTTTGCCAACATGGAAGATAGGCTTTTCAGCAACGCTTCCACGTCAGATTCAGCAGGAGTCGCGATCGAAGTTTGGACTTTAATTAATGGCATAGTTAGTAAGTGACTAGTGGCTGGTGGCTGGTGACTAAAATAGCTTCCTTGTCTCCCTTGTCTCCCTTGTCTCCCTTGTCCTCTTTCTAGCCTCCATATTGCCAGCCAGTTGTCTCCAAGCGCAGCGCGTCTCCTTCACGGTGAACGCCAGCAGCGATGACTTCGCCAACATAAACTGTATGGTCGCCTTTTTCCACCGCGCCAACAACTTGACACTCGACATAGCCTAAAGAGTCAGTCAAGATCGGACACCCCGTTTCACCGAGATAAAACTCAATATCGTCGAATTTGTTGCCTACTCGTCGTTGGGGTTGAAAGAATTTTTGGGCAATGTCTTTTTGTTCGGCATCGAGAAAACTGATAGCAAATACCCCACTGGTTTTAATCATTTCGTGGGATTTGGAGTCTTGTTTGACACAATTGACTATTAAAGGTGGTTTGAAAGAAGCTTGCATGATCCAGCTAGCAGTGAAGCCATTCACGTCTTCTCCATCTTTCACACCACATACATAAAGTCCGTGCGGAATCTTCCGCAACATGGTTTTCTTGGCTTGTTCGTCTAGCAAGGCGCGTTCCCCTCAGTTATTTTTACTTCACTAAGTAAATCTTATCGAACCGCAGGGGACAGTTATCAGTGTACAGACGTTACATGTAACGTCCGTACAAAGTTATCACTTATCAGTGACCGTAATTATGGATTGAGTTTTTGCTGAGGGCGAAACAGGTGGGTATGTTCGGGATGGTAGAGGCGAGATCTTGCCGTGACTTCTCCTAATGCGGGGCTGATAACGTAAAGAGTAGTACGAATTAGGTTTTCTTTGTGAGTAGTCTCTGCCATTTTGTCAAGGGTGGTGACACAAATTCTTTCGTCTTCCCAACCCAAGCGAAAACAAATTGCTACGGGAGTTTCTGACGGGTAGTGTGCCAATAATTGGCTTTGTGCCGATTCTACATGACGGGCGGCGAGGTAGAGGCAAAGACTAGCTTGATGGGCGGCGAGGGATGACAATTCTTCTCTTTCTGGAACTTGCGTGCGTCCGCTAATGCGACAAAGAATAATTGTTTGTACGAGTCCGGGGACGGTTAATTCAACGTTGAGTTTGGCAGCAGCAGCTTGAAAGGCACTGATCCCAGGAATGACTTCAAACGGAATTTCAGCGGCAGCGAGGGCTTGTATTTGTTCGTGGATGGCGCTGTAGAGACTCGGATCTCCAGATTGCAGGCGGATCACAGATTTATGCGATCGCACCCTTTCCACCATCACGGGTAAAATATCCTCTAAAGTTTTATTTGCCGTATGGATAATTTCTGCTTCTGGACGGCACATTTTTAAGATTTGTCGCGGTACGAGGGAGTCGGCATAAAGAATGACATCTCCCTGCATTAAAAGCTTTTGGGCTTTAACGGTCAAAAGTTCTGGATCGCCTGGTCCTGCCCCTACAATGTATACTCCTGGGGCGAGGGTAGGAATTGATGTGCGATTTAACTCGATAGTAGATTCAGAAGTATTAGACATAGGCGATCGAGAGCTGCTTGTAATCGCAGATTTAAGATTTTCTCCAAATTTTCACATTCTTTTCCGAAGTCGAGTCACTTCACGATGAAGATACCTATTGGTAGATGCTGCATCATAAGTAAGCCCTAAATTCAGCCCTTAGGGCTTTTTTTTCTTAAGATTCAGCGCTTGGAGACTTCTATCCTTGGTTCTGGTGCTGTAACTGGAGGCGCAACATCTGGTAATGAACGACGATAAATATATAACCAAGCAAGCCCTAATAACCCGATGCCAACTCCTACTAGACTCACCATTTGAGCCATCCGCAACGGTCCTAGCATTAAACTATCGGTACGCAATCCTTCAATCCAAAAGCGCCCTAAGCTATAAGCTACCATGTAGGTTAAAAATAGCGTGCCAGTCTTCAAACGCAATCCTCGTAAGCTGCGGAAAAACAAATACATTAAGAGCCCGAATACCATTAAATTCCATAACGATTCGTAGAGAAACGTAGGATGAAAGTATTCAAAATTTCCGTATCCAGGCGGACGGTTGCTAGGAGGAATATAGAGTTTCCAAGGTAAATTTGTAGGGCTACCAAAGGCTTCAGAATTGAAAAAATTTCCCCACCGTCCGATCGCCTGTCCTAAAATCAGCGAAGGAGCAATCAGATCGGCTACTTGCCAAAAAGAAATCTTGCGTAACCGACAAAAGATTAAAGTTGCGATAACTCCACCTATGATTGCACCATGAATGGCAATTCCACCCTCCCAGATCGCAAAGATCTTACCTGGATTGTTAGCATAGTTCGACCACTCAAATAATACATAGTACAAGCGGGCAGCAGGGATCGCTCCCACGACTAACCAAATCGCTACATCGCCAATAATATCGGGGTTAACGTGACGGCGTTTAGCCAAATATTGCGATAGAGTAACTCCAATTAATACAGCCGAGGCAATCAGCAGACCATACCATCGGAGTGTCAAAGGACCAATTTGTACCAGAATTGGTCCAGGAGAAGCAAATTGCCATGCCAAAGGCAAATCGGGAATCGCAGGTAGCATTGGGATTATATGTTTGAGGGTGTTTTGCCTGTGCAACAGCACAGGCTACGGAATTTATCTTACATCTAGTTAGTCAACACCCAATTTACCAGAGTTCTTACGCCAAAACCGGTTGCTCCAGCGTTGTTATAGCCATTTTCCTTGTCCGTCCAGACAGGACCAGCTACATCCAAATGCACCCAAGGAGTTTCTTTAACAAATTGTTTGAGAAATAGGGCAGCGGTAATCGAACCACCAGCACGGGGACCCGTATTCTTCATATCGGCAATCCCAGACTTCAAACCCTCAAAATATTTTTCTTCCATAGGTAGCCGCCAAAACTTTTCGCCTGCAATCTCAGCAGCAGCTTGGATTTCATGAGCTAAAGCATCGTGGGGAGTAAATAATCCCGCGATCTCATCTCCCAAGGCGACAATGCAAGCACCAGTTAAAGTAGCTAAGTCAACGATCGCATCTACGCCTAATTTTTCAGCAAACACCAGCGCATCTGCTAAAGTCAACCGTCCTTCAGCATCGGTGTTATTCACTTCAATCGTCTTGCCATTTGAGGCTTTGAGGATATCGCCAGGGTGCATGGCACGACCGCTGATCATGTTCTCAGTAGCAGCGCTGATAAAATGCACTTCTACATCGGGCTTCAGTTGCGCGATCGCTTTAGCTGCCCCTAGAGTCGCCGCAGCACCACCCATATCCATTTTCATCGTTTCAATCCCGCTGCCAGCGCCCTTAATATTCAAGCCGCCAGAATCGAAGGTTAAGCCCTTACCAATAATCGCCAGCTTGCGCTTAGGCGTACCATCGGGTTTGTAGGTCAAGTGGATGAATTTGGGAGGCAACTCCGAAGCTTGGGCAACACCTAAAAACGCGCCCATACCTAACTTTTCACAATCTTCCCGTTCGAGAATTTCAACCGCCAATCCGTGTTCGGAGGCGATCGCCTGTGCTGTTTCTGCCATTGTGACTGGTGTTACGGCATTAGCTGGAGCAGCCACCAATTCCCGCGCCAAAATTACACCCGAAGCAATCTGGCTGGCACGGGTAACAGCATCATCTTGACTGCCCAACCCTAGTAAGTCAACTCGCTCTACAGTTGGCGGTTTCTCTTCTGGTTCTGACTTAAACCGATTATCTTGAAATAAAGCCAGTTGAATTCCCTCAGCCAAAGCTTGAGCCGTTGCAGTCGGATCGTTATTCCACGCTGGCAAGCTAATTCCTAAAGTTTTACACCGTTCCTTTTTCGCTAACCGCGCCACTGCCGCAGCTGCTTTACGCCAGCTATCTATTTTTAGTCCATCTGGCTTACCCAGTCCTACCAATATGACTTTGCGGACGGCGCTACCACCGCTAACCCGCGTCACCGCCGTACTACCTTCTTTCGCATTAAACTCCGTATCTGCGATTAGTTCCGCGATCGCCCCAGCAAATTTTCCGTCCAGCTCTGCCAGTTCGCCTGTCAATTCTACAGCATCCTCAAATAAACCAAGGGCAAGAGCATCTCCAGCCCAGTCTAGAAGTGGTGTATCAATCGCTCGAATTTCCATTACTCTGCGTTCCGCTTTTTAGCTTCTTGTTCCAGTATTGCGTAAAAAAGGGAGTAGGGAGCAGGGAAGAAAGACAAGGGGGACAAGGGGGACAAGGGGGAACTCGCTCTTCCCCGCGACCGAAGGGAGTGGGGATTAGGGGGCGAAGGGGGACAAGGGGGACAAGGGGGACAAGGGGACAAGGGGGACAAGGGGGACAAGGGGGAATAACTACCAACTACCAACTACCCATTACCCATTACCCATTACCCATTACCCATTACCATTTACCCATTACCCATTACCATTAAAATGATATAAGTCATGAGTTAAATTCAGATCGAGTGGGAGACAGCGACTTACTTAAGGGAATTAACCTGTACCTGGTGGGAATGATGGGTGCGGGTAAGACGACAATAGGAAAAATACTAGCAGCCCAACTCGGTTACGGGTTTGTCGATACGGATGCAGTCATCGAACAACTGACACAAAAATCAATTAACCAAATCTTTGCTGAAGAGGGAGAAACAACGTTTCGGCAGATAGAAACTAAAGTCTTATCAGAAGTTTGTGCCTACACTCGTCTCGCCATTTCTACTGGTGGCGGAATAGTACTGCGGCGAGAAAACTGGAGTTATTTGCATTATGGCTTAATTGTTTGGCTGGATGTGCCGGTCGAACAACTCTACAGCCGCTTAGCAGAAGATAATACTAGACCTTTACTACAAGATCCCGATCCAATTGGAAAACTGCGATCGCTCCTCGATGAGAGGCGATCGCTCTACGCCGAAGCTGACTTGCACATTACCCCTCATCCCCAAGATACGCCAAATGCGATCGCAGCACAGGTATTAGAAGCAATTCCTTCAGTGTTGAAAGCGGGAGTCGGCAGTCGGGAGTAAGGAGTCGGGAAAGGAGGACAAGGGGGACAAGGAGGACAAGGAGGACAAGGAGGACAAGGAGGACAAGGAGGACAAGGGAGCAACTACCAACTACCAACTACCACTCTTCACTGATAACTGATGACTGATAACTGATAGCTGAATCACTGATAACTGTCAGCATACTGCCAAGCTTGCTCGAACTGCTTTTGGACGACTTGAGCTTCCGCTTGCTTGTTCTGTGCTTTAAGGCTTTGCATTAACCCATAGAGAGACCAGCCGTTTTCGGGATAAATATTCAAATCATCTCGATAGGCTTGTTCTGCTTGGGCAAAGCGACGTGCTTTGAGTAAAATACCTCCTAGCGATTGTCGTGCAGGTTGAGACCAGTCGGCAGGCTCGGTATAGACGAGAGCATCTTCTAGCTTGACCGCTGTTTGCAAGTGCGCGATCGCCTGCTGGTAATTTTTCTGCTGTGCGGCAATTTCACCTGCTAGCACTTGGGAAGCAATATTTAAGATACTTGCCGTTGAGTTAAAGCCCCAAATTTTGATGTCTTGCAAGGCTGGAATCGCGGCGATCGCTTGTAGTTGTTTTAATTCCCGCATTGCTGGTTTAATCTGACCTTTGGCAGCAAAAGCGCGTCCGCGTGCGTAGTGCCAAACTCCCGAAGGATATTTCAGATCTTTTGCGGGTGCAGAGGTTGAGAGAATCCGATCCCATTGACCAAACCGAATATAGGTATACATGGGAATCGTAGAGAAGTGCTGCAAGGCTCCAGCAAAATCGGGCTGTCGCATGAGTTTTGCATCTACTTTAGCTGTGTGAAGTGCTGCCTGGGTTGCGACTTTACTCTGTCCGGTCATTAAGGCGGCGAACCAGAGAAAATGATGGTTGTGGGGCATATAAGCCAACGGATAAATTCCCTCTACCTGGTTCCGAGCCGCGTAAGCGTTGTCAGCAGCAATCCCGCGTTGATTGGACAGTACGGCATCGTGATATCTGCCTACACGAATATAGATGTGCGATGCCATGTGTACTAAGTGACCGGAATTGGGAACCAGTTGCATCAGGCGATCGGCAGACGCAACTCCCAAATCGGGACGTTCTTTCTCTACGGCATGAATGTAGAGATGGTTAGCACCAGGATGGTTGGGATGTTCTTGTAGAATTGACTCTAAGGTGGCGATAATTTCTTTACCTGTTGGTTTAAGCGTGCCATCTTCCTCCCAGTAATCCCAGGGAGTTGTGTCCATTAAAGATTCAGCAAACAAAGTTGCTGCATCTGGATCGTCTGGGTAGCGTTGGGCAACTTCTCGCATGGCGTTAGCATAGGCAAGATCGAATGACTTGCGGTCGTCAACTGGCTGCGATGGGTAACGTTTTGCTAATGCTTGAATGTAAGCCTTTTCTTTGTCACTAGCATTTTTACTCAGCTTAAGTGCTTGCTGGAGCGATCGCCAAGCTTCAGATACGGCTTCTGGCTCCATCGGTGCGTTGATGTTGGGTCCAAGGACGAGGGCAACACCCCAGTAGCAAATCGCACATTCAGGATCGAGTTTAGCAGCCTGTTTGAAAGAACGGGCTGCTTCTGCATGATTGAACCCATATGCTAAGGTTAAACCTTGGTCAAAGTAGCGTTGAGCGAGTTTTGAATTCGTTGAAATAGGGTGGTGGAGATTACCGAGATCGTCAAACAGCGTTGCAGTGGGTTGAGATGATGTTGCTTGAGTAAGGTGCATCGCATGAGGGTTAGACGGTGCGCGATCGCGGTTCGATTCTTTTGCCACTGCTAATTTCAATGGTGCAGACTGAGTGACAGCTAGTCCTAACGTTATTAATAGCGCCCAAATAAATAGCGTGAGGCGTTTAGAGACGAAAGACATATGTTCTCCAAAAATTGAAATTCGTGAAATTCTGTTATGTGTTATACCTACACGTGGTCTTCCAGAAAATTTCAGAATAGGAGAAACAAAAATATACAGAAGCAATACATCTGTGGGGGCGCACGGCTGTGCGCCCCTACAAATACGTGTACCTCATTCAATTGAAAATTGCGATAAATGCACCCAGGTTGAACTTAAGGTAATGGCGCTGTGGAGTTGACGCTATAACTGGAGGTAACTTTACCAAGCTGCGATCGCAATTGCGGATATTGTGTCTCAGGAATGATGAAGTGAATGTAAGAAATTTTGTCATCGTCTTGTTTGACAAAACCGTAGCCCAACATTTTGCTTTTTTTACCTTGCAGGTTGGTCACTGCATAACTCCAATGAACTTGCAGCCAACCACCACTCGCTGGTTCGGTGGCAGCTAACTGAAAATCAGGATTGGCACGATACTGTTGTTGGGCTGCTCTGGCTAAAAATCGGCTCAATCTTGCTTGGGGAATTTGACCTTTTTGCTGAAATGCTTCTCTGGTAAAGACATCAACTACAATAGCTGCATTATTTGTCGGATCGTACCAGCTTACAATTGCTTCACCTGTCGTACTGCGATCGCGACGCTGCCAGTTTTCCGGTACGTCTATGGAAAACAGATTGGTATTGTAAGTATAAGTTTTTAGCCGACCGATTTTCACTTGCTCGTTCAAGTTTGATGTTGTCGATGCTGGCTGCGGAGAAACACCATTTGGCTGATTGTTAGTTGTTGACGAGGAATTCAATTCACTCGGTTTGCCGTTTTGCTCTGCGATCGCTGTAGGAGAGTCATTATTGATAGAATTCGTTTTTGGTCTTGTTACATAGCTGATTGCAACAAATAGTACGGCTAAAGCTACTAAGCTACCGCAAAGAATTAAAGCAGCTTTTGCCAAAGTGACTAGTTTACTAGTAGCAGAGGTTTTAGCTTTTTCACGATTAGCTTTACCTGAAGTAACGCTTGTCTGAATTTCTTTTCTCTCTACTTGCTTGGGAGGCGTAGAAACTGCCGTTGGTGGCGGAGGAGAGGATTCTGGAATAATTGTCTGTGAAGCAGGAGTCGGTGGAGTTGTAGTCGGTGGTGCTTGTGGCGCACTAACTCTCGGTGGAGTAGGATTTGGTGGAGTTGCACTCGCTGGCGTTTGCGGCGTACTAACTCTCGGTGAAGCAGGAGTCGGTGGAGTTGCAGTCGCTGGCGTTTGCGGCGCACTAACTCTCGGTGGAATAGGAGTGGATGGAGTTGCACTCGGTGGTGCTTGCGGCGTACTAACTTTCGGTGGAATAGGAGTGGATGGAGTTGCACTCGGTGGTGCTTGCGGCGTACTAACTTTCGGTGGAATAGGAGTGGATGGAGTTGCACTCGGTGGTGCTTGTGGCGCACTAAATCTCGGTGAAGCAGGAGTCGGTGGAGTTGCACTCGCTGGCGTTTGCGGCGCACTAGCTTTCGGTGGAACAGTATGAGTGTCGAGCTGCTGCAAAGCTGCTAACATAGCAGGCGCATTCATGTAGCGATCGCGGGCGGATGGTTGTATTGTTTTATCTAAAATCACCGCAAATTTTGGACTCACATTTAATGTTTGCTGTCGCCAGTGGATCTCACCCGTCAAAGGGTTAGTTTTCAGTTCTTGCGGCATCTTACCTGTCAGTAAATAAATTGCTGTCAAGCCTAAAGCATATAAATCGCTAGCAAATAAAGGTTTTCCCGCTGCTTGTTCGTTGGGAATAAATCCTGGCGTACCTACCACAATCGAACTTGTGGCACGACCGGAAGCCGTTACCGTCGTTCCCATGATTTCCTTAATCGTGCCAAAATCAACTAGTACGGGTTTGCTATCTCGCGATCGCCAAATAATATTGTCTGGTTTTAGATCGCGGTGAATAATACCTTGACTGTGAATGTATTGCAGAACTGGCAGTATATCTAATAGTATTTCTTTAACTTCTCGTTCGCTAAACAGTCCTACTTGCTGGACGCGATCGCTCAGAGTTTGACCTTGAATCCACTCTTGAACTAAATAAAATTCTCCAGCCTCTATAAAATAGGCATACAAACGAGGGATTTGACTATTGATATCGCCTAGCGTTTCTAAAGTTGCGGCTTCACGCTGAAATTTTTCTCTGATTATTCGATCGACCTGGGGACTGTTTTCGATCGGTTTGAGCTGCTTAATGATACATTTCTTACCAGAAGGCATCTGAGTGTCTTCTGCTAAAAAAGTCTTCCCAAACCTCCTATTTGCTAGTTCTCGCAGCACTCGGTAACGATTTTTTAACAAGATTGCTGCCATCGGAAGTTGCTGATTTTCAGTTTTAGTTCTAACATACCACGTTCGGTTGTCAGTTATCAGTTGTCAGTATAGAGACATTACATGTAACGTCTCTACTGCTGGTCGAATCGCTGCATAAACTAACTGAGGGCAACCTAAGTAACATGTAACAAGCATTGCGCAGTAGGAGAAACCCCATGCACGCTAACATCTGGTCTATCTTTGCTATCTTAGCTGTACTAGTTCAAGTTATCCCTGCTTTAGTTGTCTTATACTTAGCATCGGCAACGGATCGGCAAGAATGGTTTTGCTAGAAAACTTTACTAACTAGAAAACTTTACTAAGTCGAACTCTGCAAAATAATGAAATTTTGTTACGACATCTACTGCTACTTTCGGTTAATCTGGAGTTAAGCTTATGTTGAGTTTCAGTAAAGATTTAATAAAGACTACGGCTGGTTTTGACACTTTGGCTGGGAAAATACTTAAATTAGTGATGTAAGAAAATTTCTTCTTTGCTTCTCGATCTTGGCATCATCGAGGCGCAAAACTCGCTATACAAAAACACGAGAAAGATAACTGTGACGCTGTCTACCTTGCAGACAGATAGCAAAGGGTGCTAACTACAGCCTATTTGCAATGCTAAGCAGCATTACAATATCGATTTAAACAAAACAAAGCTAAAAAAAATTAAGCACGGTTCCCGACTTTAACCAAACTCTGAGGAAGTTAGGTTTACCACTTAAGGCAGAGCATTCTGTAGCTTTTGCTTGCATCTCTGCAACATTTGCTATGGGTAATCTTGCTACTTTTATGCAATTTGCTGTTAGTCTTGGGTGCTGGTAACAAATTTACTTAGAAGTATGCACTTTTTCCGTAATCTTTATCACTCAAGTTGAATTTGTAGTTATACATACAATGCATCAGCCTAGAAAAAAATTTTGTTTACTGCGGACAAAAATTGTTGTTTTTTGTAAAGTTTAACTGAGCCAGATATGCTTTCTCTGCTGGAAACCTACAAGCGATCGCCATGCATCAAATCTAAAATTGCAGCGTATCTATATATAACATTTGATATAACATTTGGTTAGTAGGTCAGCGCATATAGCTCAAATCGAGCCTTCACAAGTTATTAGGAAATGTTTGCGTCCTATGTCGTTACTAATTCTCGTGGTTGATGATGAGCCGTCGATTCGTGTTTCTACCAGCTATGCATTGGAGCAAATCGGTTACTCAGTAGTCACGGCAGAACATGGAAAAGAAGCGCTGAGAATTATTGAGGAATATCAACCTCATTTAGTTATCACCGATATTATGATGCCGCAGATGAATGGATACGAACTGATTCGATGGGTGCGTCAGCGTCCGGCATTTCGGTTATTGCCTGTCGTATTTTTAACCGGACGCACGGAAACAGAAGAACGCATTCGCGGCTATCAAATGGGAGGCGATGCATACTTACCTAAACCGTTTGAATTAGATGAGTTACATGCTGTCGTTCGCAATCTGCTGGAGCGATCGCAGCTGATATCTCAACTGATGCAATGGGAATTGCGCCTGCGCGATCGCGCACAAAATACAGGTAGGCTACTTGTCTCTACAGATACTTTCGACTACAATCCTCTCAGTGTCTCAACACCAATTTCATCGCCAACTGAAACCTTACGCCACCAATTGCATTCCCAAATCCAAGCAGCAATTGCAGCTACTAGATCTCACATTAATTTCACAGACAGAGAACAGGCTGTACTCAAATTTCTGGCGCAGGGACTATCTAATTCTCAAATTGCTACCAATCTATTTCTCAGTCCGCGCACGATAGAGAAATACGTGAGCAATTTGTTAGGTAAAACTGGAACTAGCAATCGTGTTGAATTGCTGCGCTTTGCGATGGAGAACCATTTAATTTCTTAAGACACTCGTAAAGATTGCGATCGCATCAAACAGTATGTTCTTTTTCTATCTATGGTGTCTTAGCAATATTTAATTGTAGTTTTTTATATTCCTCCCCATTTACTTGCTCAACAGAAATTTCTTTTAGTTAAACCGCCTTCTACTAAAGACAACAAAAATAGAATATTTATTATCTGCCATCCAAGTTTGGTGCTAAGGATAATATGTTTCCATAGAAACCTATTATATCCTAGTACTTGACTTGGCTTTTTTAATATCATAACCTCTAAAAATAGATAGCATATCTACTGTTTTAAAACGGGCATATACCTAGTGAACTCACCCATTGCTTTGGGTAACTTTGCCGTACAAATAATCTGAATCTTTTTATAGATTATTAGTAGATGACGAATAATAGCCTGAGCAAGAGAAAACAAAAATTTTTTCAAACAGGTTTTCCGAAATCAAATCTGAACTAACTGTAGGATTAAATAACGAGAAACAACAACTAAAGCTGGTAGTTACTCTTACAGCGTTCTCTCAGCACTAAAAGATGTTCTCTAAACCGAATCTGTATAAAAAACGGTCGGTAAATCTGAATATCAATACAATAACTTTAAAAGTTATTGTATTGATTAAAAATACCAAGCTTAAACTATTTTTTTGACAACAAAGCTTTTAGGTATTTTAAAGATTAAAACTCAAACGAACTAAACTTTAAGTGCATAATTCTCGAACCACAAACGTACAACACATTAAGTCACTCAAACAACTTCAGGAGACTACTTACAATGATTAACGAAAACACCGAATTATTTGTCGAACTATCTGACGAGCAACAACAATTAGTCGCAGGTGGTTATTCTTGGGACGGCTATGGTGACAATTCCATCTATGATGCTTTGGGAACCAGCTTGAAAGAAAACAAATCCGTGCAACATCTCAAGGTAGGAATTGCTTCAACTCGCAACGGTAGCTATGTTGACCAAGAGTACTTGAATGCTAACCAAAGCTTTGAAACTGACGCTTTCAAATATTTCACAGCTAAATAATTGAACTTCAGCGCATAATTCTCGCATCCCAAACGTACAACACATTAAGTCACTCAAACAACTTCAGGAGATTACTTACAATGATTAACGAAACCAATACTGAATTATTTGTCGAACTATCTGACGAGCAACAACAATTAGTTGCAGGTGGTTATTCTTATCCCGGCGGTGGTGATGGTCAGTCCATCTATGACATTCTCAATACCAGCTTGAAAGAAAACAAATCCGTGCAACATCTCAAGGTGGGAATTGCTTCGACTCGCGACGGTAGCTACGTTGAGCAAGATTACTTGAATGCCAACCATAAGTTTGAAACTGATGCCTTCAAGTACTTCACAGCTAAATAGTCAGACTAACTGAACTCATAAGGTGTAATTCTCTCAACTCCAACGAGAGAATTACCTCCCAGCAAATCTCAAATTAATTCACCCAAATAACTTCAACTCAAACAACTTCAGGAGATTACTCATCATGATTAACGAAAATACCGAATTATTTGTCGAACTATCTGACGAGCAACAACAATTAGTCGCAGGTGGTTATTCTTGGGACGGCTATGGTGACAATTCCATCTATGATGCTTTGGGAACCAGCTTGAAAGAAAACAAATCCGTGCAACAACTCAAGGTGGGAATTGCTTCAACTCGCAACGGTAGCTATGTTGACCAAGAGTACTTGAATGCTAACCAAAGCTTTGAAACTGACGCTTTCAAATATTTCACAGCTAAATAATTGAACTTCAGTGCATAATTCTCGAACCACAAACGTACAACACATTAAGTCACTCAAACAACTTCAGGAGATTACTTACAATGATTAACGAAACCAATACTGAATTATTTGTCGAACTATCTGACGAGCAACAACAATTAGTTGCAGGTGGTTATTCTTGGGACGGCTATGGTGACAATTCTATTTATGATGCTTTGGGAACCAGCTTGAAAGAAAACAAATCCGTGCAACATCTCAAAGTAGGAATTGCTTCGACTCGCGACGGTAGCTACGTTGAGCAAGATTACTTGAATGCCAACCATAAGTTTGAAACTGATGCGTTCAAATATTTCACAGCTAAGTAGTTAGACTAGCTGAATTCATAAGGTGTAATTCTCTCAACTCCAACGAGAGAATTACCTCTCAGCAAATCTCAAATTAATTCACCCAAATAACTTCAACTCAAACAACTTCAGGAGATTACTCACAATGATTAACGAAACCAATACTGAATTATTTGTCGAACTATCTGACGAGCAACAACAATTAGTCGCAGGTGGTTATTCTTGGGACGGCTATGGTGACAATTCCATCTATGATGCTTTGGGAACCAGCTTGAAAGAAAACAAATCCGTGCAACATCTCAAAGTAGGAATTGCCTCGACTCGCGACGGTAGCTACGTTGAGCAAGATTACTTGAATGCCAACCACAAGTTTGAAACTGACGCTTTCAAGTATTTCACAGCTAAATAGTTCAGACTAACTGAACTCATAAGGTGTAATTCTCTCAACTCCAACGAGAGAATTACCTCCCAGCAAAATCTAAATTAAGTCATTTAAACAACTTCAGGAGATTACTCACAATGATTAACGAAAACACCGAGTTATTTGTCGAACTATCTGACGAGCAACAACAATTAGTCGCAGGTGGTTATTCTTGGGACAGCTATGGTGACAATTCCATCTATGATGCTCTGGGAACCAGCTTGAAAGAAAACAAATCCGTGCAACATCTCAAGGTAGGGATTGCTTCGACTCGCGACGGTAGCTATGTTGAGCAAGATTACTTGAATGCCAACCACAAGTTTGAAACTGATGCCTTCAAGTACTTTACTGCCAAGTAATCGCTGAGAAAGATTACGGTGATGGATAGATAAATCAGTAGTACAGACTATCCGCTAAACAACTCCAGAGCTTCCACTACCGTTTTCATTGCGCTTGGTTTGCCTAGCTCGGTGCATAAATGAGAACAACCCAAGGTATGAAGTCTCTGGAAGTTTTTTATTATGACGAAATGAATGAGATTGTAACAATTGGAGCAAATCAACCATGTCTTTTCCGAAAAATCTATTACCAGAATTGTTTTTAGAATTAACCACAGAGCAACAAGAGTCTGTAGCTGGCGGCGCTAACTATACCGAAATTAATAAGGAAACTCATGAATCTACGGAACATGAAACAAGCCGCCAAACAGAATCAGACAATGGTAAGAAAGATCCATTTCATCATCCCTTCCTGCTTAAACCAATGTCAAGATTTTATATCTTCTAGAAAAGATTTATAACAAAAGCGAGAACTAGAAGTTTTCTTAATAGCGATCGCAGTTACCTAACTTTTGCGCTCAACGTCTCAGACAAATGATGTAGTTTAAAGGTTCACAGTCATGGTTAGCGAAGTCAATCCAGAATCTCTACGAATAGTTGAAAGCGAAGAGTTTCTACCCTCAATTAGTCCTACAGTCACAATTGGCGGCGGAGTTCTGGTAGTTGCCTTCAGTGCAGCGGTATCCTTGGCTGCTACGCTCAACTACAACGTGACAGTTAAAGCACCTGCATCAATTCGCGGCGAAGTCCAAATTGTCCAATCGGCATCCGATGGCGTTGTCAGAAATATTACCGTCAAAGAAAACCAATTGGTGAAAAAAGGTGACGCGATCGCTTACGTTGACAATTCACAAATTTTAACTAGAAGAAACCAATTACTTGACAGCATTCAACAAAGCCGTTCTCAACTGAGACAAATTTCATCTCAGTTGAGTTCCATCGATAGTCAAATTGCGGCAGAATCAAATTTATCAACTCGTTCAGTTGCTTCCGCCCAAGCAGAATTGCAACTACAGCAAAGAGATTACCTTGCCAAACAACAGACAGCGATCGCAGAAGTGCAAGTCGCTCAAGCCTCATTAGATCTGGCGCGAGAGGAGATGCAACGCTACCGTCAACTAGCCAATACAGGCGCAATTCCTATATTACAAGTTAAAGAAAAAGAACAAGCTTATAAAGCGGCGCAGGCAAAAGTCAATCAAGCCAAAGCCAATCTCAACCCCAGTAATGCTACAGTCTCGATCGCCAACGAACGCATCGCCCAAGAAGAAGCACGGGGTATGGCAACCGTAGCCGCATTACAAAAAGAACGTAAAAACTTAGTTAGTAACCAAATCGAATTACAAAACCAAGTTGCCCGCGACACTAAAGAAGTTCAACAAATGGGGGTAGAACTGAGCAAGACCATGATTCTCTCCCCCACTGATGGTACGGTGTTGAAACTAGAGTTGCGCAACCCAGGACAGGTAGTTAGCACCGGACAAGCGATCGCCCAAATTTCCCGCACCAACTCGCGTTTAGACATCAAAACCTACGTCCCAGGCGCAGAGATTAGCAAGATCAAGCCAGGTCAGCAAGTTCAGATGCGCGTTTCCGCCTGTCCTTACCCCGACTACGGCACGCTTAAGGGTGTAGTCAAAACCGTGGCTCCCGATGTCGTACCTACTGCTAGCGGTGCAGCCAGCGAGTCCCCGACTCCAGCAGGCGCATATGAGGTGACAATTCAGCCGAATACGTGGTTTGTCGGTACTGGCGATCGCCTGTGTCGATTGCAACCTGGTATGGAAGGGACAGTAGACATTATTTCCAAATCAGAGACACCATTACAATTCGTTTTACGTAAAGCAAGAATTCTTTCGGGTATCTAAAAGTAGTGGTCAATTGTCATTTGTCATTTGTCATTGGTAAGTCAAAAGTCAAAAGTCAAAACTAACTGGTCACTGGTCACTGTTAACTGAATTGCCTGCATCTATCATGGTTAGTCTGCTGAAGAAAAAATATCAAGCGATTTTACAAGCGAGTGAGGAAGATTGCGGGGCGGCTTGTTTGGCAACGATTTGCAAGCATTACGGTAAAGTTTTGAGCATCAACCGCAGTCGGGAAGCAGTCGGAACCGGACAACTGGGAACGACGATGTTAGGGTTGAAACGCGGTGCTGAAGCTTTAGGATTAAATGCGCGATCGGTCAAAGCATCGAGTGAGGTTTTAGACAAAATTCATGAAGTCCCTCTCCCAGCCATCATTCACTGGCAAGGCTACCACTGGATTGTCTTGTTTGGACGGCAAGGTAATAAATTTGTTGTCGCCGATCCCGCAGTTGGTATTCGTTACCTCACCCGGCGAGAGTTGTTGGAAGCTTGGAGTGGAATCATGCTGTTGCTGGTTCCCGATCCAGACCGCTTCCATAATATGGGAGAAGAAGAATCTTCTGGCGGTTTTTCACGCTTTTTCCGCAGAATTTGGCCTTATCGCCTGCTATTGCTAGAAGCACTTGGGATCAATATTGTTTTAGGTTTACTTTCTTTAGCCAGCCCAATTTTAATTCAAATTCTTACAGATGATGTTCTAGTGCGGGGAGATATGCAGTTACTCACGGTGGTGGTAGCTGCTGTGATCGTGACCAACATTTTTAGCAGCACGATGGGACTGTTGCAATCAACCATGATCTCTCATTTCGGTCAGCGGTTGCAATTGGGATTGGTGTTAGAATTCGGTCGCAAACTCTTGCACTTGCCCTTAAGTTATTTTGAATCTCGTCGTAGTGGAGAAATTACCAGTCGTCTGCGAGATATTAGTGAAATTAACCAGTTAGTTTCGCAAATTGTCGCTCACCTACCCAGCCAGATTTTTATAGCGATAATTTCTTTCGCATTTATGGTATTTTATAGTTGGAAACTAACACTTACCGTCTTACTAGTAGGGATGGTAATGGCTTTTTCTACTGTACCATTTTTGCCGACGCTACAGCAAAAAACACGTAATCTTTTAATATTATCAGCTGAGAATCAGGGTGTATTAGTAGAAACATTTAAAGGTGCGATGGTGATGAAAACCACAACAGCTGCACCTCAATTCTGGGATGAATTTCAGAGCCGTTTTGGACGAATGGCAAATTTAACATTTAGTACGATTAAACTCGGTATTCTTAATAGTACTTTTACGCAACTTATTAGTAGTATTGGGGGCATTGCTCTATTAGGTTATGGTAGCGTTTTAGTGATTAAAAACGAACTCAGCATCGGTCAAATGCTGGCGTTCAATAGTATGCAGGGAAATGTCATCGGCTTAATTAGTTCTTTAATTGGACTGACTGATGAATATTTTCGGACTCAAACTGCTGTCACTCGCCTCTTAGAAGTGATTGATGCTACGCCAGAATCTGTAGGAGACACTTATAAACCATTTGCCAAAATTTTACCCGATGCTGACATTGAATGTTCGCATATTTGTTTTCATCATGCGGGACGGATAGATTTATTAGAAGATTTTTCAGTCACACTTCCTGGAGGAAAAATTGTTGCTTTGATCGGACAGTCGGGTTGTGGTAAAAGTACTTTATCAAAACTGATTTCGGGGTTGTACGAGCCGCAGTCGGGAAATATTCGGATTGGCTTATATAACTTGCAGGATTTATCGCTCGATTGTTTGCGTCAGCAAGTTGTTTTAATTCCTCAAGAACCCCACTTTTGGAGTCGCTCGATTTTAGATAATTTCCGTTTAGGTAATCCCCATCTTGAGTTTGAACAAATAGTGAAAGCTTGTCAAATTGCTAATGCAGATGGCTTTATTAGCCAACTACCAAATAAATATCAGACAGTGTTAGGAGAATTTGGGGCGAACTTGTCTGGAGGACAGCGGCAGAGGTTGGCGATCGCCCGCGCTATTGTAAACAACCCACCCGTGCTGATCTTGGATGAAGCGACATCTGGACTCGATCCGATCGGCGAATTTGAAGTCTTGGAACGGCTTTTTGCTGCCCGTAAAGGCAAAACCACAATTTTAATTACTCACCGTCCTGCCGTGGTCGATCGCGCAGAGTGGGTGGTGTTAATGAATCAAGGTAAATTGGTCGTCCAAGGACCCCTATCAGAGTTGCGTCATGCACCAGGGGAACATTTGAAATTTTTCTTACCTTAATGAAGAAATGGGGAGGATGCTATGTCTCAGATGACAGAAATTAAAGATACAGCACTATTTGTTGAATTATCCGATCGGGAACAAGAATCAGTAGCAGGGGGAGCGAGTTTACAAGATCTGTTTGGTCCTATATTTTTCCAACAAACTGATATTGATACTTCCGCCGAAGCAACTACAAACTTCAACGACGGTACGTCTTCGACTCGCCGAACTGGTTATAAAATGTCTCAAACTACGTTTGTGATGCCTCTACTATCTCTATTCGGTGGCGGCGGTGGCGGACGGCGATCGCGTCGTTCTCGCATGAATATGTTTAGTTTATTGATGTCTCTGTTTAGCTAGTTAGCTAGGGAGCAGGGAGTAGGGAGCAGGGAGCAGGGTAAGTGGCTGGTGGCTCGTGGCTGGCGACTAGAATTGTTGTTTCCTTGTCCCCCTTGTCCCCCTTGTCCCCCTTGTCTCCCTTGTCCCCTTGTCCCCCTTGTCCCCCTTGTCCCCCTTGTCTCCCTTGTCCCCCTTGTCCCCCTTGTCTCCCTTGTCCCCCTTGTCCTTCCCTTACCTCTCGCGCCTTGCATTGGCAAATTTCCCACTAGCCCCTTACTATATAGAGTGCTTAGTCCAGGGATTTTGCTAAATAGCGTATGTCCAATGCTTGTGTAATCGGACTCGGAAAATCTGGTGTTGCTGCTGCCCGACTGTTGAAACGAGAGGGTTGGCAAGTGATACTGAGCGATCGCTCTGATTCTGCATCTTTGCGCCAGCAACAGCAACAACTCGCAGCAGAGGAGATTACAGTTCGTTTGGGTCATACTCCAAGTTTAGACAGCACGGATTCACCCCAGTTAATTGTTGTCAGTCCTGGCGTACCTTGGGATGCAGATATCTTAAATCGTGCCAGAGCATTAGGGATCGAGACGATTGGTGAAATGGAACTGGCTTGGCGCTATCTCAACGCTGTTCCCTGGGTAGGAATCACTGGTACTAACGGCAAAACCACAACGACAGCTTTAGTTGCTGCAATCTTTCAAACCGCCGGACTCAACGCCCCCGCCTGTGGGAATATCGGTCATGCCGTCTGCGATGTAGCTTTGGAATTCCAAAATAATAGTAGGGGCGTACAGCCGTGCGCCCCTACTAAATATCCCGATTGGATAATTGCCGAAATCAGCAGCTATCAAATTGAATCTGCTCCCTCGGTTGCGCCGCGTATCGGTGTTTGGACGACATTTACACCCGATCACCTCAGCCGCCACAAAACTTTAGAGCGGTATTACGACATTAAAGCGCACCTAGTGCATCAATCCCAATTGCAAGTGATTAATGGCGATGATGCTTTCCTGAGCCAGGAGAAGCTAAATGATTGGCAGGATGCTTACTGGACAAGTGTAAAAGGTAAAGCTTTCCTCAATTGCAGTCCTGATTTAGGGACTTATATTGAAGATGATTGGGTTATCTTTGGGCAGGAGCAGATCGTGCAGGTGTCGGCGTTACGGATGGTAGGCGCGCACAACTTGCAAAATCTGCTGATGGCGGTAGCGGTGGCGCGATTAGCAGGCATTGACAAAGAGGCGATCGCCACTGCAATAGCTACATTTCCAGGCGTTCCCCACCGCTTAGAACACATTTGCACTTGGCAAGGAATTGATTTTATCAACGATAGCAAGGCAACTAACTACGATGCGGCTCAAGTTGGGTTATCTTCTGTCACTAGCCCTGCAATTCTGATTGCTGGCGGCGAAGCAAAAATTGGTGATGACTTAGCATGGTTGCAAACAATTCAAGCTCAAGCCGCCGCCGTCTTACTCATTGGCGATGCTGCGCCAGCTTTTGCCTCACGTCTATCTCAAGTGGGTTACAACAATTACGAGATTGTGGAAACGATGGCGCGTGCCGTGTCTAGAGCCGCAGAATTAGCCCCACAATATCAGGCACGGGTTGTCTTGCTTTCTCCTGCCTGTGCCAGTTTCGATCGCTACCAAAATTTCGAGCAACGCGGCGACGATTTTCGGCAGTTATGTATGCAGTTAGTGCAATAGAATTCGACCGAGCTAACTCAACTCCGAATACCAGCAGATTACGTTTCTATCTTTTACTACGGTTTATGGATAGAAATTTAGTATTTTTGGACTTGCGCTCATACTTTAGATGTGACATACTGCTGAAGTTAGAGTAAATTACGCTATCCCGACCGAGTTTAAGATAATTGTATTGCGTAAGAGCATTGCTCTGATACTTGTTGCTACCCAAATAAACTGCTATGACCGTCTCCTTGCTGGTATCAAATCAGTCTACCGAGCTGAAATCTTCTCGGTTTGCGCGTCGTTCGCTTCTACCTTTAAGGCATGATGCTCTGTGGCAGATTAAGTCTGGTATGGTTCGCACCTTGACAGTATTAGCTGATGGGAACTACAGCACTTTGGGAATTTGGGGTGTAGGGGATGTAGTCGGCAGAGTATTTTGTAGCGCTCAGACCTATCAAATGGAATGTTTAACGCCAGTTGAAGTAAATCTGATTCCGAGGTCGAGATGGCACGAACTCAATGAGGCAATGATTTCGCATATTCAGCGATCGGGTGAGTTAATGGAAATCTTGCACTGTCGCAATGCTGAAGCCGCAGTTTTACAACTGTTTGCTTGGCTAGCTAATCGCTTCGGTCAACATGTATTGCAAGGTAAATTAATCGATCTGCGTTTGACTCATCAAGAAATTGCCGAATTAGTAGGATTAACTCGCGTCACGGTAACGCGAATACTGAGCGATTTAGAAAAACAAGGCTCGATTCAACGGCAAGAACGTCAATTTATTGTTATGAGCGATCGCTTACCTTTCTGGCACTACGAAATTTGAAATAGTCTAGTCATTTGTCATTTGTCATTCGTCATTTGCGAGCGATCGATTGTTGCCCACTGAGAACTGACAACTGACTGCTGCTTGATTAACTCCGCTACGGCTGTAATGAGAGCAGTAGATTCTACTGGTTTAGTAATGTGCTGTTGAAATCCTGCTGCTAGCGATCGTGAACGGTCTTCTGGCTTCGCGTGAGCAGTCAGGGCGATCGCGGGGATTTGTCTATCTCCTTGTTGCTCGGTGGCTCGAATCCGTTGAATTAATTGATAGCCATCGGTTTCTGGCATGGCAATATCGCTAATTATGACATCGGGGCGATCGCGTTTTAAATAAGCGACTGCATCTGCTGCTGAAGAAACTGTCGTGACGGTTGCACCTGCTTGTTCGAGCGCAAATTTAATGAAGTCGCGGCTATCGTTGTTATCCTCGACAACTAACACGTTTACCCCATCCAGTAATGAATTTAACTTTGATGCATCATTTGCAGTCAAGTTAATGAGATTGGGAGTCGCTGTAGTGGGGGAAGTCGCGGTAGAAGGACTATTTGCTAGTGGTAGTCGTACTGTAAACGTTGTTCCCTTGCCTTCTCCCTCGCTGTGAGCTTCAATCGTGCCACCATGTAAAATCACCAGTTGTCGTACGATCGCCAGTCCTAACCCCAGTCCGCCAAAAGCGCGAGTAATAGAACTGTCTGCTTGACGAAAGCGATCGAAAATTTGCGGCAGAAATTCGGGACGAATGCCAATTCCTGTATCGATAATTTGGATTTGAGCGTAATTGGAATTCGGAATTCGGAATTCGGAATTCGGAATTAAATTCGTCCTCTGCTCCTCTGCTCCTAGTCTCCCTTCTCCTCTGCTCCTAGTCTCCCCCAGCTCTCTTCTCTCCCTCAGCTCCCTCAGCTCCCTCAGCTCCCTCAGCTCTCTTTCCTCTGCTCCCCGCTCCCTACTCTCTTGAGTCAGCCGTATCTCTATCTGCCCTTTTTCGGGAGTGAATTTAACTGCATTGGAGAGTAAATTCCAAATAATTTGTCGTAGGCGGGTTGGATCGGCGGCGATTGTTTGTGCTGCCGGATCGAGGTGCGTGCGTAGTTGTAGCGATTTCTCCTCAAGCTGGGGACGAATTGATTCTAATAGCAATTCAATCGTGGCGATCGCATTTACAGGTTGAATGGATAGCTGCACTTTCCCACGGATCAATCTAGACATATCGAGAATGTCATCGATCAGCTGCGCTTGAGATTTGGCATTCCGTTCGATGATCTTAAGTGCTTGACACAATTTGGCTTCATCAAACTTCCGCATCTGCATCAGTTGCGCCCAACCCAAAATTGAGTTCAAGGGCGATCGCAATTCGTGAGAAACAACCGCCAAAAATTCATCTTTCATTAAGTTAGCTGCTTCTGCTTGCTGCCGGGCGGCTTGAGCTTGAAATATTTCTAAATTCTTGGCAACCAATTGAGCTGCTTGACGTTGCACCTCTAAATTCTTTTTAAATAACTCGACAAATACTGCAACTTTAGATGTTAATATAATTGGATCGATAGGTTTAAGTAAATAATCTACTGCACCTAGAGCATATCCTTTTGACTTCAGGTCATCGCTATCGCTAATTGCCGTGAGAAAAATAATTGGTGTATGGCGCGATCGCTCTCTTTGTCGAATCAGACTTGCTGTTTCAAATCCATCCATTTCTGGCATCTGTACGTCTAGTAGGATGACAGCAAAATCTTGCTCTAATAAACATTTCAGGGCTTGTTTACCGGAATAAGCTTTGACTAAATTCTGCCCTAAACTGTTAAGCGTTGCCTCCAGTGCTACAAGATTTTCGGGATAATCGTCTACTAATAAGACGTTAATTTTAGGTTCGGACTTCATGGCATGAGCGACAGCTAAGAGAGTGGCGAACAATAGATTTTTGCTTCAAATTGTATAGTTTAATGCATATATTCTCTCTATCTAACGATAGACTAAGAGGTTAAGAATACATCTATCGTTAGGTCAAATTTTTATCTCTCTAGGATTAGATTTGAGGCTGCGAGCTTAACGCTGTAGCCACACTCTTAGTAGCGAGAATAGTTGCTCTGTATCGATGGGTTTGGAAATGTAATCGGAAGCTCCGACTTCAAGGCACTTTTCGCGATCGCCTTGCATTGCTTTAGCTGTCAGCGCCACAATTGGCAGTGCTGCTAACCGATCGATCTGCCGTATAGCTCGGATCGTGTCGTACCCATCCATTTCTGGCATCATAATGTCCATTAATACAATGTCAATATCTGGATTGTTTTGAATCTGAAGAATACCTTCTCGACCGTTTTCTGCATATATCACTTGCATCTGCTGACGTTCTAGGATGCTGGTGAGTGCAAAAATGTTTCGCATATCATCATCGACAACCAAGACTTTCTTGCTTGCCAGGACGGAATCGTTTTGCTGTAACTGCTCTAACATCAATCGCTTAGGTGCAGGCAGATCGGCTTGCGTTTGATGTAAAAATAACGTAGTTTCCTCCAGCAAGCGTTCAGGCGATCGCGCCTCTTTGAGAATCGAGCTACCTGACAGGCGTTGTAGTTCGATTTCTTCTTCAGCAGTGAGCTGCCTGGGAGTATAAACGATGATGGGTAGATTTCTAAATAATGGTTCTTGCTTGAGTCGATCGATCAATTCAAATCCGTTGGTGTCCGGCAAGGCTAGATTTAAAACTAAACAGTCAAAATGACCAGTTTGGAGAGCTTCGAGTGCGGCTGCACCTGTTTCTACTACCTGAATCGCAATATCGCTTTCCTCAATCAAGTCGAGCATAGTGCGACGCTGCAATTCGTCGCGCTCGACGATTAAAAGGTTTTTCACCGAGCGATTGGCAAACTCTTGAATCTGAGACAGCGTATCTAATAATGCGGTGTTGCTAATTGGCTTTTGCAAGTAGGCGATCGCACCTTGTTTTAATCCCCGTTGCGTTGTTTCTTCAACCGAAATGATATGTACGGGAATGTGACGGGTATCGGGATTGTGTTTGAGGCGATCGAGTACCGTCCAGCCATCGACGATTGGCAAGCGAATATCGAGCGTGATCGCCGTGGGTTGAAATTGCTGTGCTAGTGCTAAACCAACATTACCCCGCGTGGCAACTAACACCTTAAAGCCTTGTTGACGGGCTGCATCCATTAATATTTTGACGAATTTGAGATCGTCTTCGATAATTAGCAGCGTGCGATCGCCTGGTTGAATAACCTCGCGATCGTCCTCAACCGCTCTTTCATCTAATAAATTCGAGATTTGGGATTCGACAAGGGACACGACTTCAGGCGGGGAAGTTGGGAGCGTCGGTAGAGGGGGAGTTGGAACTAACGATGGGGTTGCATGTTGCTCTACCGTCCGACTTACCATTTGCGGTAAGTAGAGCGTGAATGTACTACCCCGACCGAGTTCGCTCCTTAGTTGAATTTCACCACCCAACAAGCGCGTGATTTCGCGGCTAATTGACAAACCCAATCCCGTACCACCATAACGGCGAGAGGTCGTGCCATCTGCTTGCTGAAATGCTTCAAAAATAATTTGCTGTTTGTCAGGTGCAATGCCGATGCCTGTATCGGTGACTGAGAAAGCAATAACACCTGCTTCTCCAGGTGGTGCTTCTCTAGCAGCACGGTTGAGAACTTCTTGTTCCGCACTCCAACCTGCAAGTGCGGGGGTAACATCTAAGCGTACGGAGCCAGCGTCAGTGAATTTGAAGGCATTGGAGAGTAAATTTTTCAATATTTGCTGCAAGCGTTTGGCATCGGTATAAAGCGTACGGGGTAATCGCTCGTCAAACTGAATTTCAAATTTGAGTTGGCGATCGCCTGCAACTTGACGAAATGTCCGCTCTATGTTTTCCCGCAAATGAGTAAATCTAACTGGTTCGATATCCACAGACATTTTGCCCGACTCGATTTTGGCAAGGTCGAGAATATCGTTAATTAATGCCAATAAATCGTTGCCAGATGAGTGAATTGTGCGAGCGTATTCTACTTGTTTGTCGGTGAGATTTCGGTCTTGATTATCAGCTAATAATCTCGCCAAAATCAGCAAACTGTTGAGAGGAGTACGCAGTTCGTGCGACATATTCGCCAGGAACTCAGACTTATATTTAGAACTCAAGGCAAGTTGTGTGGCTTTTTCTTCTAGCGATCGCCTTGCTTGTTCGATCTCTTGATTTTTGCGTTCGACTTCGCGATTTTGTAATGCTAATAGCTCAGCTTTTTCTTGTAATTCGGCATTGGTTTGTTGCAATTGCTCTTGTTGTTTTTTGAGCAATTCTTCTGAAGCTGTCAGCGATTTCGCTTGTTGTTCCAATCGCTGGTTAGTACCTGTCAGTTCTTTTTGTTGAGATTGTAATTCTTCTGCTAAAGATTGAGATTGTTTCAATAGCTCTTCAGTCCGCATACTAGCGGCGATCGTGTTGAGGACGATCGCAATACTTTCAGTTAATTGATCGAAGAACGTGAGGTGAATTTCATTGAAATAATTGAAGGAAGCTAACTCGATAACAGCGGTAACTTGCCCTTCAAATAATACGGGCAAAACTACCGCATTCATGGGTGCTGCTTCTCCTAAACCGGAACTAATTTTAATATAGTTCGACGGTACTTCAGTAATTAAAATGCGTTCTTTTTCCAACGCACATTGTCCTACCAATCCCTCACCCAAATAGAAGCGGTTAGCTAAGTGTTTGCGTTCCCGATAGGCATAGCTGCTAATTAATTTTAGGTAAGGCAGGTGGTTCTCGCCGCTTTCCATTAAGTAAAAAACACCGTGTTGGGCTGAAACCAGAGGCGCTAACTCTGACAAAATCAGCTTGGATACAGTTTCTAAATCGCGTTGTCCTTGCAACATCCGCGTGAATTTGGCAAGGTTGGTCTTCAGCCAGTCTTGCTCGGTATTTTTCTGTGTTGTTTCGCGCAAATTGGCGATCATTTGGTTGATATTATCTTTAAGGGCAGCAACTTCTCCTAAAGCTTCAACGGCGATCGATCGCGTTAAATCGCCTTTGGTTACAGCCGTTGCCACTTCGGCGATCGCTCTTACCTGCGTGGTTAAATTGGCTGCTAGCTCGTTCACGTTGTCGGTTAAATCGCGCCAAGTCCCTGAAGCACCTGGGACTTTTGCTTGTCCGCCGAGTTTTCCTTCGATTCCGACTTCTCGCGCCACTGTCGTTACCTGTGCGGCAAATGTTGCCAGGGTATCGATCATTTCGTTAATTGTCTCGGCAAGCGTTTCAATTTCGCCCTTAGCATCTAGCATCAGCTTGCGCTTGAGATCGCCATTGGCTACCGAGGTAACAACCCTTGCAATACCTCGCACCTGTGCCGTGAGGTTGCTTGCCATTGAATTCACGTTATCGGTTAAATCTTTCCAAGTTCCTGCTACCCCCGTGACTTGTGCCTGTCCGCCTAATTTCCCTTCCGTGCCGACTTCCCGCGCTACTCGCGTCACTTCAGAAGCAAAGGAACTAAGTTGATCCACCATTGTATTGATGGTGTTTTTCAAATCTAAAATTTCGCCCTTTACGTCTACCGTAATTTTTTTAGATAAATTACCATTGGCGATCGCTGTGGCAACTTCTGCTATATTTCGTACCTGTGCTGTGAGGTTGCCTGCCATTAAATTGACATTATCGGTGAGATCTTTCCAAGTACCACCGACACCCCGCACGTATGCTTGTACTCCTAATTTTCCTTCCGTACCGACTTCCCGCGCTACCCGCGTTACTTCTGAGGCAAAGGAGTTGAGCTGATCCACCATTGTATTGATGGTGTTTTTCAACTCTAGAATTTCACCCTTTACATCTACCGTAATTTTTTTGGATAAGTCGCCATTCGCTACGGCTGTAGTGACTTCCGCAATGTTGCGTACCTGTGCCGTTAAGCTACCTGCCATAAAGTTGACACTATCAGTGAGATCCTTCCAAGTTCCCGCTACCCCCTTAACTTCCGCCTGTACGCCTAACTTGCCTTCAGAACCCACCTCCCGCGCCACCCGCGTCACTTCCGAGGCAAACGAATTGAGCTGATCCACCATTGTATTGATGGTATTTTTCAACTCTAGAATTTCACCCTTTACATCTACCGTAATTTTTTTGGATAAGTCGCCATTCGCTACGGCTGTAGTGACTTCCGCAATGTTGCGTACCTGTGCTGTCAGGTTACCTGCCATTGAGTTAACGCTATCGGTTAAATCTTTCCAAGTGCCTGCCACACCGCGCACATCTGCTTGCACGCCCAATTTTCCCTCGGTTCCCACATCCCGCGCCACCCGCGTCACTTCTGAGGCAAACGAGTTCAGTTGACCGACCATCTTATTTACAATTTGCGCTGTTTGCAAAAACTCACCCTGTAAAGGGTTTCCGGCAATGTCTGTAGCGATCGCTTGTGACAAATCGCCATTAGCCACTGACCGAATCACGCGAGTTGTTTCTGCCATCGGCTGCACCAAGTCAGTAATCAAGGTATTGACTGAATTGACACATGCTTGCCAAGATCCTTTTGCCCCGTTATTCGATACTCGCTCGTAAATTTTGCCCTCTTTGCCAACCACCGTGCTAATTCGCGCTAGCTCGGTTGTCATCTGCTCGTTTGTCTCAATAATGTCGTTGAGGGTATCCGCAATCTTGCCAGCAATGCCTGTTTGTTCGCTAGAGATCCGAACGGAAAAATTACCCTTCTTAACTTCTAGTAATGTTTGCAGGAGTTGCTTGAGGTCGAGAGCATCGCTATCAGGGTTAGCTGTGGCAGTCGTCATAGTGACTCAATACTGAAATGGAGACGTGTGAGGAATCTGTTGTAGCGTGAGAGAAAAAATTTCCTTCAAGCAACACCTAAGTATTGACTGGGTGTTGACAGATTTTCGTCTTCCATCGTAAGGATAAAACTAATACAACCGCGATCCGCCTTAAGGTAGAAAGTGAGGCGCGATAAGCAAAAGCGCTATATTGAATTACGAATTACAAATTACGAATTACGAATTGATAACTGTCAAGGATGTATTTGGCTCAAAATGTAGCGCAAGCGATCGTAGTCGTCTTTGAGGAGGGTGCTGAGGGTGCGTCCGGCTTGGACTAACCATTGTCTATCAGCTTTCCGCAACTGATATACCTCTCGAATCGCGGCAGCGGTTAAAGCTTCTACAGGCGCACCTTGAACTTGTAATAGAGTGCGTAGAAAATCCAGGCGATCGCTAAATAAAATGACATCTTCTGGCTGACAGCAATAGACCGCTTGGTGAATTTGCGGCGGACGAGGCGGAAGGTATTGATAAACTTGGCGTTGAGCGCGTTTTGAGGCTTTAGCTGGCTCAAAACCGATAATGGCAGCGCGAAATTCAGTTTTGAGCATGGCGAAAATTTGCGGCTGCTGTTCGCGCAACTCCATGAGAGATAATCCTAAAGCCCTTGCCCGATGGATTGAGTCGATCGGCATGGTAGTAGCGTAATAAACTACCCCATAAACTTGATTTCCCGATTCATCATCCGCAGACTTTACCCAACTACCAAAAGGTGGCATCACTGGAAAGCTCAAATCTTCTGGTTCCAAGCATTGAGCTAAAAATTCCGTTGTCGAAGTTTCGATCACTTCGGCTATGTAGCTGGGGTGGCGATCGCCTGTTGTAAATTGTGGTAGGGGAAGGCGCATATTTCAAGGCAGAAGGGTAAAGGTTGAAACGTTAATTAAACTTTATCCTTCATACTCTATCCTGCGGTAATTGGTAATTAGTAATTGGTAATTGGTAGTTGGTAGGTATTCTCCCCCTCAGCTTCCTCAACTTCCTCAGCTCTCTTCTCCCCCCTGCTCCCTGCTCCATGCTAACTTTTAGCTAGGCAACATCGCTGCCGAGCAAACGCTCAAATTCACTCTTGATAATCATGTAACACTCGCAGGAAGAAGCTTCTAGCCCTTCACGGTCGAGAATAGTCATTTTACCCCGAACGTAGCGGATCAGCCCTGCTTTCTGAAGAACGCTGGCTGACAAACTGACAGTAGGGCGGCGCACGCCCAGCATTTGCGAGAGAAACTCTTGGGTGAGCGGAAACTCATCTGAACCCACTCGGTCTTGAGTCATGAGTAACCAGCGGCAAAATCGCTCCTCGACTGAGTGTATGCGATTGCAGGCAGCTATTTGGGAAATCAGGTTAAACAGCGCCTGCGTGTAGCGTTGCAGCAGATCGTGAAGCGTGCTACCTGGGATAACTTTATCTTTAAATACATCTACTCTCATCCTCCAAGCTTCGCCAGGAATTTGTGCCAAAGCCTGACCAGGAATCTTATTAGATCCCAGGAATACGGGAAGACCTACCATTCCCTCATTGCCAACCGTTCCCACTTCAACTGCTGTACCGTCTTCCATCAGCGTCAGCAAAGAGACTACACCACTCTTAGGGAAGTAGACATACTGAATAGATTCGTTAGGTGCGTAGAGAACTTGCTTAAAAGTCAGGGGGACTAACTCCATGTTAGCTACGAGGCGTTCGTATTCCTCTCTAGGCAAGCTCGCTAAGAGTTGATTTTCAACAGCATGATGGGGGTTATTGGATACCAAAATCAAAAACCTCTTTGAGCTAGTCTTATCTAAATCGATAACTGACAGCATCAATCGAGGACTTCTCACCCAAGATTTATTTAATTATAAATATTGTAAATAACGTATGTATCTTAGCTAACATATAGAATAGGAAGTGTGTTAGTTAGCTGACATAAACGTTTAACTCCCTTGTTTGCAGTAGGCAACGATCGCCCTGGCTTGCCAGGGCGATCGTAGAAGCATCATAGAAAAAGCGTGAATAGCAAACACGAACATAAAATCTTTTCCCACTTTCCCAATGTTGCGTTTAACGTTGTGGCGATCGCCGCTTCTAAAGGTGGGTTAAATGCAATTAGTCAAATTTTATCCACCTTACCGTCAGATTTTCCCGCAGCAATTGCGATCGTACAGCACTTGTCTCCTAACTGCCCCAGCTACCTGGCTGAGATTCTCAAATACCGCACTAGACTGCGGGTGAAAAACGCAGAGACAGGAGAATTGCTGCGCCCAGGAACGGTTTATGTTGCCGTGCCTGATAAGCATTTGGTCGTTAATCCTAGCGGTAAGTTGTCGCTATCGGATGCAGCGAGAGTTAACTTTGTTCGTCCCTCAGCTAACGTGCTGTTTCGATCGGTTGCTACAAGTTATCAGAGACGGGCAATCGCTGTAATTCTGAGTGGTAAAGATACTGATGGCTTACTGGGAGTGCTAGCAATTAAGAAACACGGTGGCATAGCGATCGCCCAAAATGAAGCGACTTGCGAGTGTTTCGAGATGCCCAAGGCTGCCATTAATACTGGGAAAGTAGATTTCGTGCTTCCCCCAAATGCGATCGCCTCTACCCTATACGACCTGGTAATGTCACCAAAAGCAGCATAATGGTCGATCGTTGTTAGTTGTTGACCGATAGTCGATTGCAACTAACAACCAACAACTAACAACTTACTTGCCTTTTTTCCGAGTCACTTCGACTGCTTCTAGTTCGGATTGATTGAAAGTAATCAGTTTATCCCAGTTACCACCTTCAAACAACACAGCAACTTTACCATCAGTAATTCTCTGCACTAGCCCTTGATAACCGTAGTAAGTATCGTTAGGATTCTTAACGCGCACAGTTGCTCCTGGTAGAATCATAGCTTTTCCTCTTTGTTAACACTGATAATTTAAATTTTCGCTTATAAGTGTAGTGATGTCAGTTATCAGTTGTCAGTTATCAGCGAACAGGGTGTGGGGTGTGAGATGTATGGAATTGGTAGTTGGTAGTTGGTAGTTGGTAGTTGCTCCCAAGTCCCCCAAGTCTTCCCGATTTCCCCTGTACACCTACTTCCTTGTCCCCTTGTCCCCCTTGTCCCCCTTGTCCCCCTTGTCCCCCTTCGCCCCCTAATCCCCACTCCCTTCGGTCGTGGGATCCCCGAGTTCCCCCTTGTCCCCCTTGTCCCCCTTGTCCCCTTGTCCTTTCTTACCCTAGCCCCTAACTCCTCGCTCCTCGCCCCTTTCTCTTTGGGCGATGGTTGGCGACGGATTGCACGATACCGATCGCGATCCAATTAGTCAGCAGTGCCGAGCGCCCGTAACTCATCCAAGGTAAGGGAATTCCCGTGACTGGTGCAAGCCCAATCGTCATGCTGATATTGACGATGACTTGGAACACTATCATCGAAAATACGCCGATGACAAGGAGGGAACCAAAATCATCTTTGGCACTTTGGGCAATCAATACCAATCGCAAGCAAATCAACCAAAAGATAAATAATAAAACAAGGCAACCAATAAAGCCCCATTCTTCGCCTACTGCCGAAAAGATAAAGTCCGTGTGCTGTTCGGGAATGAAATTGAGTTGGGTTTGCGTGCCTTGGTAAAGTCCTTGTCCCCATAATTGCCCGGAACCAATGGCAATTCGCGATTGTATTAAATGATAACCGCCGCCAAGAGGATCTTTCTCTGGGTCGAGAAATAAAATGATGCGGTCTTTTTGATAGTCTTTGAGCAATCCCCAGAGAATGTGTCCTAATTCTCCTGCCAGAAAGTTAATTCCAATCGCTCCAACTGCCGACAACCACCGCCAAGGCATAGTCGCCAGGGCGATCGCTCCCATTGCTACAGCCCAGATGCACCAAGCTGGTAAAGAGACGTTAAATAGGATAACTGCCACGATCGGAGAAATTAATAGGATCAACCAGCCAGGATTGACATTACCCCAGTAGAGCATTCCGAGAGTTATTGCCCCAAAAACTAAAGATGTTCCCAAATCTGGCTGTGCGAATACTAAAACCCAAGGCACGGCGCTAACTAACAAAGCGCGCAGCACGCCAGGAATTTTTCCCGCACTACGGGATTGTAATAATGCTGCTAGGGTGATAATCATCCCAACTTTGGCAAATTCTGAGGGTTGGAGATTAAACCCAGCAACACTAATCCAGCGTTGAGCGCCTTTGGCACTGATTCCAGCTAGCATGACCGCAATCAGAGATACATTCGTGACGGCATAAGTCAACCAGTGCCAGCGCAAGAGAAAATCGTAGCGGCAAAGCGATAGAAAGAAAGCCAATGCCAATCCTATACCACCAAACAGCCAATGCTGCCACCAATCGGTAATTCCTTGATTTAACTCTGCACTGCGAATGGAAATACCACCAAATATTGTGATGCCTACAGTCAGCGCCAACAGCCACCAGTCCACCTGCTGCCAAGGGGCAAGCAGTAATTTCCAAGGAACAGAAAATATGAATCTTTTTAACAGCATGGACGAGGATTGGAGATAGGGACAAATTACGACTAATTCATGGTTCCCTTTTCATAGTCTAAATTTAGCTTTTTTTCCTCACTCCTCACTCCTCGTCCCTCACTCCTAAGTTAATGCTGCTACCGAGACTTTACCCGCGATCGCCATTGCTACTGCCATTAAAGCTTTAGCAGAGGCAGACTCAGGTTCAGCAACAACAATGGGAATACCGCGATCGCCTCCTTGACGCAGGGAAATTTCTAACGGAATGCAGCCTAACAAGGGTACGCCTAGTTCTTTAGCTGTTTTTTCCCCGCCACCAGAACCAAAAATATCGTAGTGTTTATCTGGCGCGTCGGGGGGAATAAAGTAGCTCATATTTTCCACGATTCCTAATACTGGAACTTGCATCTGTTGGAACATCCGCAAGCCTTTGCGAGAATCTAACAATGCTACATTTTGGGGTGTCGTGACAATCACTGCACCCGCCATCGGTACGGCTTGCGTTAATGTGAGTTGAGCATCTCCGGTTCCCGGTGGCATGTCTACGATGAGATAATCTAATTCTCCCCACTGGACTTGATAGAGAAATTGGCGAATAATCCCATTGAGCATAGGTCCCCGCCAAATTACAGGCTGATCTTTGTCAATGAGAAAACCCATCGAGACTAACTTCACACCATGATTGAAAACCGGATCGAGAACGTCCCCTTTCTCGCCTTGGCGGACTGCAACCTGTGCTTGTTCTAGTCCCAGCATAGTAGGCGCGTTAGGACCGTAAATGTCTGCATCCAACAATCCTACTTTTGCCCCCGATTGTGCTAGAGCAACGGCAACGTTGACTGCGACAGTACTTTTTCCCACACCACCTTTGCCACTAGAAATTGCCAAAATATTTTTCACTCCAGCAATTCCCGTGCGATCGGGTAAACTTTTCTGTTGCGGCGTTTCTGCTGTTACGTCTACCGCGACTTCCGTAACTCCTGGTAGCTGCTTGACAGCTTTCTGGCAGTCTTCCACAATAAACTCTCGTAACGGGCAAGCTGGAGTTGTCAAAACCAAAGTGAAGCTGACTTTGCCATTGTCAATTTTGACATTGCGGATCATGTTCAGTTCTACTAGGCTTTTGCGGAGTTCTGGATCTTGCACGGGGCGCAAAACTTCTAATACGGAGCTGGTACTAAGGGTATCGAGCATGACATTCTTCACTCTCTAAGGCTGCTTTGCTATCTATTTGCATCTTAGCGGTCAGTGTAGAGTGAAAGTCGATCCATCCCAAAGGCTTTGTCAATGGTGTGAATGGTGAAATGGTTATGAGTCAGTCGGACTTATCGCCGATTACAACCAGCCGCGCAACCAATAAATGACAATTCCGATGTATTCTTTGAGAGTTTGAGTGAATAAAAATAAACTGCTGGCATCTGGTAACAAACTCAGTAATTTAGCTTCGGGCGAACTCGCTAGCTCTTGAAACTCTTGAGTAGACACTTGAAAATCAGTGGGAGCGGGAATAGCTGCTATTCCTAAACGTTTGAATATTGACAGCGATCGCGGCATATGCATTGCTGAAGTGACCAATAAAATCTGGCGAATACCTCGCTGTGTCAGAATTTGACGCACGTTAACTGCATTTTCGTAAGTATTGCGAGAGTTGGGTTCCTGAACTATTGCCGATTCTGGCACGCCCATGTTCTTCAGTAACGCTGACATATCAGTTGCTTCAGCAGAATCATTCCCGTACCACTCAATTCGTCCTCCACTGAGAATTATTACAGGTGCTTTACTCTGTTGATAGAGATAAGCAGCATAGAGGAGGCGATCGCCGCCTTCAGTCACTTCTACAGTCGGGCGTGGTGGTGTTGACGTTCTGGTGACACCACCCAAAACCACGATCGCATCGGCAGTTGGTACAGTATTGAGTGGCAAATGCTGCCACTCTAGCGATCGCGCGAAAGAACGAGCAGCCCAGCTATTACCCCCTACCAATAAAATTATCAGAGCAAGAGCAATTGCGATCGCCGCCCCGCGCGTTTTTTTACCCCACAACAACAGCACTAACCCCACCACCAAAAGCACGCAGGCTATTCCCAACGGGTAGAGAAATAGTGGTAGCAATTTCGACAGGAAGAGGAACATTTGGGTGGTAATTGGTAATTGGTAATCGGTAGTTGGTCATTCTTAACTTACGACTTGGGACTTACGACTTCAATTGAGTTTCTACAGGCTGTGTCGTGTCAATTGTGGTGACGTAGGGCTTTTCGGTGTCGGCAAAAGGCTCGGCGGTGGCTTGTTGAGACTCTAGTAAGTCAACGGTAGCATCGGCAATGTCTCCGGTGCGCTGTTGCAGCCGTTGGCGCAAGACTTCTACTGGTGCGGTACAGTGGAGGATTTGTAGGGGAATTTGACGGGATTCTGCTTGGGCGATCGCCTCTTGACGTAAAGCGGTGCGATCGTATTTGGCATCTAAAATGACTGTAAAACCCTCACTTGCTAGCAGCAGTCCTAAATCTAACAGCCTTTGATAGGTTTTTTGATGCCATTCAGTAGTATAAATTTCATCTCCCCCGCGTTGTTCCAGGGGAATTCCGGCTAAATGCTTGCGAACTGCATCGGAACGGATGTGAATTGCTCCCATTTGTCGCGCTAGTTGCTTCGCTACCGTACTCTTACCCGCACCCGATAGCCCAGACATGAGAATTAACTTGCCTTGACGAGGTTTGGTATATTCCCAGGCTTGGCGATAGTAGTTTGCTGCTGTTTTTGCGGACTCTTCCTTTACAGCTGCGGGTACACCTGGATCGTCCAGCAAAAATGAATTGACTTTTGCCCGCACGTATGCCTGACGGCTGAGATATAAAGGATAAACTTGCAATCCTTCCCAGTCGCCTGTTTGCTCTAAATATGTATTTAAAAAGATATTGCCTAAGTCCTTGCGCCCCCGTGCCTCAAAATCCATCACGGCAAACGCCACGTCATACATTACGTCTACAAATCGAAATGGTTCGTTAAATTCAATGCAATCAAATAATAAAATTTTGTCATGCCATAGACAAATATTTTGCATGTATAAATCGCCATGACACTCGCGAATAAAGTCACCTGCCATGCGGCTTTTAAATAATGACTCTTTCTCCGCAAAAAACTTATCTGTATACGCTTTTGTTTCGTCAAACTGGTTTTGTGTCTGTGCTTTGCCAATATATTTTTCTGATTGCTCGTAGTTCTCATCAAAAGCTTGGCGAACTTGAGCTACTTCCCCAAAGTTACGAATATAGTCGTTGATTGCAGCTTTTTTATGGTATTCTGCTACAACTCGTCCTAAGTTAGTCATTAGTTTTTCGTCAACTTTTCCCTGAGAAAACATGTTAATTAACAACATATCTTGGGGAAATTGACGCATTTTTAATACGTATTCTACAGGCTCTCCCGTACCTCCTAGTTGGTACTGCTGTTCAGTTTTAGTAATTGGTAATACTTCCAAATAAAGTTCGGCTGCACCTCTTTGATTTAAGCGTAATTCTTCTTGACAAAAGTGCTTTCTTGCTTCCAGCGTTGAATAGTTTAAAAAACCAAAGTTCATCGGCTTTTTCACTTTATAAGCATACTCTCCAGTTAATAACACGTAAGAAATATGCGTCTGAATCAGTTGAATTGGTTCTTGCACTGGATGAGGGTAAAACCCAGGCTGCATCATTTGTTGAATCGAAGCGGGAATTGAAGCTGCTGTCATTTCTTTCCTCTGTGTTTTCTAATATTCCCCCGATCTTGCGGGGGTTAGGGGATCTCTTCTGCAAATAAAAAACCAGGAGTTTCCCCCTGGTATTATCGGCAATTCTACTCAAGTTGTCAGCTATTATTCTGCTTCTGCATCAGATTCTGATGCTGATTCCGTTCCTGCCTCTGCTTCCAACTCTTCTACCGCAGCTGCGGTTGTCTTCTGCGGTGATAAAACAGTCACAACTGCTTGTTCTGTGTCACCTAAAACTGTTACCCCTGACGGTAAAACTAGTTCGCGAACGTACAAGCTATCACCTACGTGTAGGTTAGAGATATTAATCTCAATCGCCTCTGGAATACTATCGGGATTGCAACGAATCTGCAAGCTTGTTGCCAGTGTATCGACAATTCCGCTTTCTTGCTTTACGCCTACTGCATCGCCAACAAAATGTAGAGGTACTTCTACATCCACAGAATCTTGCGCTGCAACGGCAAAGAAGCTGATGTGGTAGATATTTCCCTTATAGGGATGAGATTGTACTTCCCGTACCAGAGTTTTACCACGCCAAGGAAGATCGGTGATGTTTAGATCGATGATGGTGTTGTTGACAGAAGCCTTTTTCAGCATTGTTTCTGCTGTTTTAGCATTCATGACTAGAGAAATTGCTTCTGTACCTTTATGTCCGTAAAGGTTTGCTGGAATCATGCCACCGCGACGTAAAGCATTAGGTTGACTTCCCTCTGGGCGTTTTTGACACTCAACTGTAAGTTCCATCTTTGTTGTTAATTGTTAGTTGTTGGTTGCTAATGTAGGGGCGTACATCTGTACGTCCCTACAACTGACGATTCGTTACTTAGCTAGCTGAGACGGGCGTGCCGTCAGCGTGCAATAAAGCACGTTTAGGTCCGTGGATTGGGTCTTCCACGATGATAGTTTGGTCGCGGCTAGCGCCGAGAGAGACGATCGCGATCGGTACTTCCATTAACTCTGCCAGAAATTTCAGGTAATCGAGCGCTTGTCTGGGTAGATCGTCTAACGTGCGACAATCAGCTGTCGATCGCTGCCATCCTGGTAAAGTTTTATAAATCGGGCGGACTTTGGCAAATTGGCGGGCGTTGCGAGGGAAGTGTTCGTAGCGATCGCCATCTATTTCGTAGGCGACACAAACTTTGATTTCTTCGAGCGTGTCGAGGACATCTAACTTCGTAATTGCCAAGCAGTCTATGCCGTTCACTCGCACGGCATAGCGACCGATGGTGGCATCAAACCAACCGCAGCGCCGTTGCCTTCCGGTAGTCGTACCAAATTCTGCCCCGCGATCGCACAATAGTTCCCCTAGTTGTCCGTCTAATTCTGTGGGGAATGGACCTTCTCCTACCCGCGTCGTGTAAGCCTTTGCTACGCCAATCACGCGGTCGATTGCCGTGGGACCTACCCCTGTCCCAACGCAAGCCCCTCCCGCGACGGGGTTAGATGAGGTGACGTAGGGATAAGTGCCGTGATCGAGATCCAGCAGCGTACCTTGAGCGCCTTCAAATAATATATTTCGCCGCCGTTGAATCGCGTCGTAAATTTTCAGCGAGGTATCGACTACGTGGGAACGCAAGCGTTCTGCGTAACCCAAATATTCGTCAATGACGGCTTCTGGATCTAAAGGTGGTAGATTGTAAAGTTTTTCGAGAATGACATTTTTATATTCGATCGCCCACTGTAACTGTTCTCGCAGTCCTACCGAATCCATTAAATCGAGAACTCGAATCCCCGTCCGTTCTGATTTATCGGCATAGGTGGGTCCAATTCCTCGCCCTGTCGTGCCAATTTTATAATTACCCCGTCTCTCTTCTGCCGCGCGATCGATCAGCCGATGATAAGGCATGGTGACATGAGCGGTTTCAGAGATAAACAAGTTATCTGTAGAAATATCTAAACTTTCTAGCCGATCGAGTTCCTCAATCAAAACTTTTGGGTCGATGACCGTACCGCAGCCAATAATGCATTCTGTTTTAGGATACAGAATTCCAGAGGGAATCAGATGCAGCTTGAAAGTCTGATCTTGGACGACAATCGTGTGTCCGGCGTTGACTCCCCCTTGGTAACGAACCACAATGTCAGCGGAGCGACTGAGTAAATCCGTGACCTTTCCTTTTCCTTCATCGCCCCACTGGGCTCCTATAACAATGACGTTAGCCAAGGGTATTTCTGAATGTTAGAGTTGACACAATCTACAACTATAGTCGCAGATTGTATCTGATGTCAAGTTGAAAAGAAGGGTGTATGGTGTGGGGACAAGTCACGAGTATTTTTCCCTTTGCTTCCCTGCTCGATCGCTCCCTATTCACTGATAACTGTTCGCTGTAGGATTATTAACTCCTAGTTGACGCTCGGGAGAAACGATCGCACCTGTTACTCTTTGTAACCTCGCTCCCAAGGAGAGCAGTTTGACTTCTAGTTTCTCGTAACCGCGATCGAGATGGTGCAGTCCTTGAATTGTTGTCTTACCTTTTGCTGCTAGTCCTGCTAGTACCAAAGCGGCTGAAGCGCGTAGATCGCTAGCGACGACTGGCGCACCAGATAGTAGGGGTACTCCCCGCACGACAGCAATATTGCCCTCAACGCGAATATCTGCCCCCATGCGATTGAGTTCGGCGACGTGGCGCAGGCGGTTTTCAAATACAGTTTCGGTAATGACGCTATCGCCCTCGCTCAAACTCAGCAAAGCCATGAACTGCGCTTGCATGTCTGTGGGAAAACCAGGGTAAGGCAGAGTTTTAATATCCGTTCCCCGTAATCCTTCACCAGGGACAATACGAAGGCAGTCAGGTGCATCGGCAACAATCTGCACTCCAATTTCTTGTAATTTGGCGATCGCCGGGGTGAGATGGTCGGGAATGACTGGCGCTAATGAGATCTCGGAGTTGGTGATGGCTCCCGCTACTAAAAAAGTTGCGGCTTCCACGCGATCGGGAATAATTGCATAATCTGTTGAGTGCAAGCGGGGAACGCCCGAGATCGTAATTGCTGTAGTTCCAGCTCCCCGAATGCGCGCTCCCATAGAGTTACAGAAATTAGCTAGATCGACAACTTCTGGTTCTTGAGCAGCGTTTTCAATGACTGTTTCTCCTTCAGCTAATGTCGCCGCCATCATCAAGGTTTCTGTTGCACCGACGCTGGGATAGTCTAAATAGATTTTGGCTCCTTTCAATCTCCGGCTACTGCCAGCGACGTAGGCATTGACCATACCATGCTCGATCTGGACATCTGCCCCCATTGCCTGTAAGCCCCGGACGTGCAAATCAACTGGTCTAGCTCCAATCGTACATCCACCAGGTAAGGGGACTTGAGCATATCCCTGGCGAGCTAGTAACGGACCAATGGTAAAGAAACTTGCCCGTAGTTGACTGACAATTTCGTATGGAGCTTGAGATGTGCTGAGATCGCTAGCATCAATATCTAATACATCACCGTGTTGAGAGATTTTTACTCCCAGCGATGATAGCAACTGACCCATGCGCGCCACATCCACGAGTGATGGTACGTTACGGATACGACAGTCTTGAGGACAGAGCAAAGCACCAGCGATGATAACAAGGGCAGAATTCTTTGCTCCGCTGATTTTGACCTGACCTGCCAAAGGATGCCCGCCCCAAATTTCCAGTACGGCTGGATCGACTTCTGGTGAAGGCTGCGGTCTAATTGAGTTATGGGTAGTAGTAATGGCTCTGTCCTCCGAATCTAGTTAATCCGTACCCGAGTTGGCAAAAATTTGGTTTAGATTTTACATTGAGATGGTAAAAGTTTAAACTGTGAATTTTCTTATCTCTGCTACAAATATCTGGATCTATCTCGGTATTTCTACAGTTGCTGCCCTAAAGTTTTTGCTTTAGTCAAAAAATTTTAGATTTGGTCATTAGTTACTTATGAGTGGCTGGTGGCTAGTGGCTAGTGGCTAGTGGTTTGACTCTTTTCTAGCCACTAGCCGCTGATAACTGACAATTGAAAAACCTTGACAAACACAGATATTTAAGTGATGATGAGAAATTGCGCCCACCGAGGGCGAAGGCAAGCGGAACTGGCGGAATTGGCAGACGCGCATGATTCAGGTTCATGTGCCGAAAGGCTTCCGGGTTCAAGTCCCGGGTTCCGCATCAATTTGGAGTTTTGGTTACTAGCAACGAGCTATTAGCTTTATATGTTTAGCCTTATATGTCCTGTGAATCTAGTTGGCAGTTAATTACTACCACGATAGTTCCGAATCGTCAATAGTAGATTTTATATATGATCGCGAGTTTGCAAAATCCTCTGGTCAAGCAGATGCGAAAGCTGCACTCTGCCAAACAGCGATCGCAACAGGGTGTTTTTCTCTTGGAAGGAACGCATTTGTTAGAGGAGGCTTATGCAGCGAAGTATCCCTTGGAATGCGTCTGTTGTACTTCCCAATGGCAGGAAAACCATCAACAGCTTTGGCAGCAGATTAGTCAATCGGGAGCGCGGATAGAAATTGTCACTCCAGAGGTTTTGCAGGCGATCGCAACTACGATCAATCCCGATGGAGTTGTAGCGACAGCAACTAGACAGCAAGGGCGAGAAGTACCCCATACAGGCATTAGTTTAGCTTTAGAGACGCTGCAAGATCCTGGGAATTTGGGAACGATAATTCGCACGGCGGCGGCGGCTGGTGCATCGGGGCTGTGGTTGAGTAGGGATAGTGTAGATTTAGACAATCCCAAGGTGTTACGAGCTTCCGCTGGGCAGTGGTTTCGATTGCCGATGGTCGTGAGTCAAGATCTGCGGCAAACTGTACTCCAGTGTCAGGCGGCGGGAATGCAAGCGATCGCGACTTTACCTACTGCGAAGATGACATATTGGGAAGTAGACTGGCAGCGTCCGAGTGTCATTCTTTTGGGAAATGAGGGAGCGGGATTATCAGCAGATCTAACGGCAATGACAGATCTACAGGTGCAAATTCCCCTCTGTGCAGGGGTAGAGTCGTTGAATGTGGGAATCGCAGCAGCGTTGCTGTTATACGAAGCACAACGACAGCGATCGCAGCAACAGGTAGAGTCTATTTAACAAAACAATTGCAGCCAGCACCAAGCGGATCGGCACGGACGATGACTTCTGTACCGTTAGCTAGTCTGGCAATAAAAGTTACCTGACCGAAATCGTTGATTCCATCTGTAGATAGAGCAACACTTTGTACCGTATAACCAAATAAAGAATCACCAGTAGCAATAACTTTATGTTTGACAGGATCGGAACCAATAAAAATTCCTTCGCCACCTGTATCTAGTTGCGCAAAAAATGCAACCGTACCGCGATCGTTAATTGTAGGGGGTACAGCGGCAGAATTATAATTGTTCCCACTGCTAAAGCTGCTGTAGGCTCCGTTAGTATCGGCAACAGTAGTTATTTTAGTGCCGTTACTCTTCAAGATTGCTGCCTTAGCAGGATTAAACTCAGCCGTGTATTCGCTTGTCGGTTTGATTTCCAAAGCAACATATGCAACCGTTCCTCGGTTATTGAGCGAGGGAGAGAAAGCGCCATTCTTAGGAGCCATGACATACAAAGGATAAGTAGTACTGGATAAAGTTGTAGTTTTCGTCCCTTTGTTGGCAAAAATTTCAAAGGCTCTACCACTTTGAGATCTGTAGACGATCGTGCCGCGATCGTTAATATTGGCTGAATCTACAGTGGACAATCTAGCGTCACTTGCTTCAGCAATCAGCCTACCATCACTACTCAATACACCAATACCACGCATATTCTGAGCGACATAAGCAATAGTGCCTCGATTATTAAGTGCCAAAGATACAATGCGATCGTAGGCAGGATAGCCACTCTCAGGTGATGGCTTGTAAGCAGGAACTTGAGTTACCTTACCATTTGTACTAGTAAAAATCGTTTCCGTTGGATACTCTGTGGTGGTAGTTCCCCTTGCTGGTGTGGCAACAAAAGCAACGGTTCCAGTATCGTTAATAGCGATGGGACTACCGATACTTTCATATAAACCAACGTTTTCGGCAATCGTTGTTATTGTCTTGCCCGTACTGGTGTATGCTCCTAATGCTCCGTCCGTATTGGCACTAAAGGCAACGGTTCCAGCATTGTTGATAACAGGCAATCCAAAGCTGCTAAAAGAACTACTCGTATCAGCCATCTTTTGGTAAGCGTACTTGGAAGACTTGACCGCAATCGCTCCACTATCGATTAAGCTCAAACTCAGACCAATGGCTGCTACTGCAATACAACTTTTTGACTTCATAACTATCTAACGCTGCAAAGAATACAAAACGCATGAAATTTCATAAATGTCAGCGCTCAACCATTAACCGTCAACCGTCAACAATCTGAAAATTCAGCTATTTTGTTAAAACTTAGCTAGAGCGCGATCGTCAATACATCCTAAACGAACCCCCACAACTCCATATAAAAATTTACAGTAGAAGAAATATGAAAGATGCTATATTAATGGATTGTGTCGAATCAGAGCTAGTTCATGCCTAAACTGAAAACTCGCAAAGCAGCGGCAAAGCGGTTCCGTGCCACAGGCACTGGTAAGATCGTGCGTCGTAAAGCTTTCAAAAATCACATTTTGGAAAAGAAAACGACTGCTAGAAAGAATCGTCTCTCAAAAGCAGCACTCGTACACGAACGCGACGAGCAAAACGTTCGGATGATGCTCCCTTATTTGTAAGTTACTAAGGAATTCTATTCATGACTAGGGTAAAACGCGGTAACGTTGCCCGCAAACGCCGCAAAAAAATTCTCAAACTCGCGAAAGGATTTCGCGGTTCTCACTCGACTTTGTTCCGCACGGCAAATCAGCAAGTGATGAAAGCATTGCGGAGTGCCTACCGCGATCGCCGCAAGCGCAAGCGCGATTTTCGTCGCCTGTGGATCGTGCGGATTAATGCAGCGGCAAGACAGCACGGGATGAGCTACAGTCAATTGATGGGGAATCTCAAGAAAGCTGAGATTCAAATTAACCGCAAAATGTTGGCACAATTGGCAGTTCTCGATCCGGCTAGCTTTGCTAAAGTTGCAGAACTCGCAAATCAAGCAAAATAAAGGATAAAGGATGAAGGATGAAGGCAGAATGAAGGTAAGTAGAAGCATGACGAACTGTTTGCACTTCTTTCTTTTACTCTTCCCTTTAACCTTTACCCTTTACCCTTTCACATTTAAAAGCAACGCCGCCGAATTTAAAGAGATTCAACAGCGGGGTTATCTTTTAGTAGCTGTAAAAGACAATTTACCTCCTCTAGGCTTTCGCGATCGCCAAGGAAAGCTGCGGGGATTAGAAATTGAACTCGCCCAAAAATTAGCAGCAGATTTACTGGGAAACCCAGCAGCAGTAAAATTTATTCCAGTTGCAAACCGCGATCGCCTCAATGCGGTAATACAAGATAAAGTCGATTTAGCGATCGCCCAAGTCACAGCTACAGATTCGCGATCGCGTTTGGTTAGTTTCAGTCCGCCTTACTACATGGATGGTGCGGCAATAATTGCTAAAAAAGCAACAGCAGAAAGTCTCAACGATGTTGCCAAGAAAACAGTTGCCGTCCTCAAAGGTTCTTCCACAATTCCAACAATAAAATATTTGTTACCGCAAGTACAGTTATTAGGCGTTGATTCCTATCAACAGGCGCACGCATTGCTAGAGTCTGGCATAGCAGCCGCCTTTACAGCCGATGCCAGCGTGTTGAGCGGTTGGGTGCGAGAATATCCCCAGTATGAGATTCTACCGACATTATTGTCAGCCGAACCGTTAGCTGTAGTCATGCCAAAAGGATTGCAATACGACAGCTTGCGACAACAAGTCAACGCTGCGATCGCCCGTTATACTACTGCGGGCTGGCTGCGACAACGGGCAGAATTTTGGGGCTTACCTGTAGATAAATTACGCAAATAAGAAGGATTGGAAGACTTCTTTCAGCCCCCTTAAAAAGGGGATTAGGGGGATATTCTTTGCCGTAAACAAAAAGCAAAACACTATAAATCAAACAGAAGGAAATGTAAAACTCGTAAAACTTAACTCATTGATCTCATTCCACCTATAAACTTGGGCGCGGAACGCATTCCATTGCTGGTAAATCTGTTTAAAAGTCGCATCTTTAGCAGCATTTTCAGATAACAAATCGGTAGTTGCCTTTTGTGCTGCTTGCATAATTTCTTTAGTATAAGGAGTTAGCCTTGTTCCGCCCTTCACGAGCCGTTCTAATGCTGCCCCATTTAAAGCATTGTATTGAGCCAAATTATCCATATTGGCATCTGTAGCAGCACTCTTGAGAATTTCTTGATATTCCTTTGGCAGCTTATCCCAAGCAGCTCGATTGACCAATACTTCCCAAGTTGGTCCTGGTTCCCACCAACCCGGGTAGTAATAAAACTTTGCTGCTTTATTGAGACCTAATTTTTCATCATCGTAAGGACCAACCCATTCTGCTGCATCGATCGCACCTCGGTCTAGTGCTAGATAAATCTCTCCGCCAGGTAGCACCTGCACGTTCACGCCCAAGCGCGACATCACCTGACCTCCCAAGCCAGGAATTCTCATCTTTAAACCGTTCAAGTCGGCAACTGATTTAATTTCTCGCTTGAACCAGCCACCCATTTGCGCCCCAGAGTTACCAGCCGGAAAATTAATCACGTTGAAATCAGCATAAAGCTTTTGCATTGCTTCCAAACCACCACCGTGATACAGCCAAGCATTTTGCTGCTGGGCAGTTAATCCAAATGGTACGGATGTGGCAAAGGCAAGGGCAGCATTTTTACCAATATAGTAGTAACTAGCGGTGTGACCGCATTCAACCGTTCCTGCTTGGACTGCATCTAGAACTTGCAATCCCGGGACTAATTCCCCCGCGACAAATGGCGTGATGATAAACCGCCCATTTGACATTTCCTGCACCCGCTTGCTGAAGGTTTCCGCACCACCGAAAATCCCCAAAGCTTTAGGCCAACTTGTAGCCATGCGCCATCGTACTTTCGGTAAAGCACCTGCTTGCTGGGCGTTATTGGTTTGCACGCGGACGCAAGCACCTAAAGCTGTGGTGGTAGCAGCAGCCGTAGTCGTTTTGGCAATAAATCGTCGCCGTTTCATTGTTGCTCTAAAAATTGAGAATCGGTCATCATACTACTGGTTATGTCACCAACAGCACATTTGACTTAAAAGCATGACGATCGTACCACGGCAGCTCGTTATCTCTGTTGCGCGATCGCGTTTATTAATTTAGAAACGGAGAGGAGAGGATTCGAACCTCCGTTGGGTTTGACCCCAAAACTGATTTCGAGTCAGCCGCATTCAACCACTCTGCCACCTCTCCACAGGAGATAGTCTTGCTTTATTTTAGACAAGAATACTATTCTACAGTGCAGATGCCTTGTCTTCAACTGTTTCTACTGCAATTTCAAACTTATCTTTGGGTGTCCATTGCACTGCACCGTCTCTGCCCGTCAAGAACACCTTAGTTTTGCCTTGTTGCAATTCAGCGATCGTTTTCGGATCGAGTTTAGCACTAGAGGCGATCGCCACTTCCGGCTTCACTGCTGCAATCAAGCTAGAATCTAGTTTCTCTCCCGACCATACCAATACCTGAGCATGTGGTAATTTTGTATCAGTCTTCTCTATCTCTCTTTCCCCTAAAATTAACCAGATCCGATCTTGGATCTGTATCTGTAGAATCTGTTGTTGGGCATCGAGTAGCTTTATAAATGTCGAACCTGTAGATATTTCTCGCTCTGGAAGCAACTGCTGGCAGTTTGGATCTGTTAGTTTGGCAGTAATCTTTATGCTGCGATCGCGATTAGGGCAATTATAAAAATTTTTGACTGATAAATTTTGCAAAAGTAACGACCAACCATTTATGTTGTTCATCGAATTAGGCTCTGCTGCTACTGCCCAATCGAGCTGATTAATCCCTTGTTGTTGTAAAAAAGGTAAAACTGTAAACCTAGAAGTGGTTTCATCTCCACTATTTAATAATAAGACTTTACTCCGGTCTTGTATAACTAGAACAGGTTCTTTTCCTGCTGCTAAAACAGTAACTCGGAATAAGCTAGCTTGAGTTTGCCAAGCTGGAATAAATATTAAGCTAATCGTGACTAGCCCTACAATCCACCATTTTTTCTGCCACCATTTTAGACTGCAAGTTAAGATAAATAACCCATATATTATTACGAGCTGTAATGAGGATATTATTCCTACAGCGGTTGCTGCTCCTGGCAGTCTAGCAAAAAAATTGACGAGTTCCATGAGGTAATAAGTTGGATAATATAATAACCAAGCTAAAGCACTCCCCATAGCTGGATGTATTAACGCTGCGAGCGCACTGATAAAAGCCCCTAAGCTAATAATGGAAATTGGTATTGTTGTTATTATGTTAACTAAAATACTATAAGGTGAGATTAAGCCAAAATTGTATATTTGCAGCGGAATTGTCCAGATATAAGCTGAAATTGGCACTGCGATTAAAGTGGCGATCGTAGGCGGCAACCAATCTAGCTTGTTCGTCAAAGCGGGTACTGTTACTATTAATCCTAAAGTTGCTAGAAAACTAAATTCAAAACCTAAATCCCAAATCCAAATAGGATTGATGAATAATAACAGAGTAGCAGCTAATAAAATTAATCCTAAAGGTTGAACTTTTCGTTCTAATGCTAGAGCAGTTAAAGCACCAATTCCCATAATAACTGCTCTTAAAACTGATGGTTGTAAACCTGTAAGACCGAGAAAAATTAGGAGTGCCAATACTCCAATAATAAATTGAATTCGATTAGAAAAACGCTGAGCGATCGCTAATACTACTCCAAGAATTAGAGATACTTGAAAACCGGATGCAGCTAAAGCATGAGCTAAACCAACTCGAATAAACGAGTCGCTGACAGAAGATGGTAAGTCAACTACGCGGTTTCCTAAAACCATCGCACTTACCAAAACACCCTCCGGTACGCCTAACCATTGCACTTGAGAGCGAAGAATTTTTTGTCTGACTGTCCACCATCCCCAATTCTTAGTTTTATTATTGATTTCAGAATCAATTAAACTAACCTCTTTTCCCTTTAAACCAGCAAAACTTCCCTCTCTAGCTAAATAAGCCTGAAAATTAAATCCTCCTGGGTTATTTGGCGATTTAGGTTTATATAAAATTCCTGTTGTAGTAATTCTTGTTCCTTCATGCAATCCAGTTGCTTGTAATAAAGGTACAGTTGTATATAATTTTCCCGATATATCTTTACTAATATCGTTGCCAATATTTAAATGAAACGCTTCTAGCCAAAATTGCGATCGTTGATTTCTTGTTAAGCGTGGCGTACTAGTAATTGTTCCTTGAACAGTTACAACTTGTACTGAATCTTTAAGAGTAGCAGTTATAAATTTACTAACATCATTCTCACTAGGATGCGGTGTTCTAATTTGAAAATATATAGTTGCACCAAACCCTACTAATCCAGCTAACAACCATATTTGCGGCTCGATCTGCCAAAAACTTCTATGTAACTTAGTTCTCAATATACTTTTTCTACCAAAGTGTGATAAGCTTACAGTTAGAATTCCTATAACTATTAAGTTATATTCTCCCCAATTGAATGCAGTAGCTAGTAAGCCTAAAATATATGCAAAGCAAAAGATAGTCAGAGTAATGTGATTCATTAATAGTAACAATTATTTATTCTTGAATTTGATATATATATCTTTATGATTTGGGTTTTTAGTTTGGGGAATTTGTTTAATTTCAAATATCTTCATAGATTGAATTAGTTTACTGAGATTTGTACAACCATAATCTTTCGATTTAAAAGATGGATACATCTTATGTAACTGATGTCCTAATATACCTACACTAGTCCATCCATCTTTTCCTACAGTCATATCGTACACTTGTTTAACAAGTTCTAGTAATTCTCGATCGTGTTTCAATTTTGAATGAACTTGCTCGAATATTTTTTGTAAAACTTCAGTAGATGCTTGTTCATTTTTACTTACAATTACGGTTGAAGTTTGCTTTTCCTTCGTCGAACTATTGTCTAAACTTCCTGTATAAATAAAGCGATCGCACGCTTTAACAAAAGCTTCTGGTGTTTTTTTCGCCAAAACCATAAACGATCAAACCAGCTTCTCTAATTCTGCAAGCTAACTTAGTGAAGTCACTATCGCTGGAAACAATACAAAAACCATCAAATTTGTTGGTATATAGTAAATCCATTGCATCAATAATCAAGGCACTATCTGTAGAGTTCTTGCCTGATGTATAGCTAAATTGCTGTATCGGTTGAATGGCAAACTTATGTAGCTTTTCTTTCCAGCTACTTAGTTGGGATTGCGTCCAGTCTCCATAAATTCGTTTGACGCAAGCAATACCGCAGCTAGTAATTTCTTTTAGTAAAGGTTCAACTAGACTTGCTTCTACATTATCTGCATCAATAAGTACTGCAAGTCGCGCAGTTTTAAGCAAAACATCATGTGGCATCATCAGCTTGGTGGGATTTTAGCTTTTTATGAGCTTATAATTCCCACCTCCAACAGCAATCTCAATACAAAGCAATTAAATCGCCAAACCCAACCTCAATCCCAAGACAGCATGGAGAAACATCAAAAAAAGTGCTGTACTACCCAAGTAAGCGTGAACTGTGCGTAAAGTACCTTTATCTTTACCAAAACCAAAAAACGCGAGCGCTCCATTTACTAGCAATAACAGTAGTACAATCGATCCAGTCCAAAAATGAGGACTCTCCAATATTGGGTGTTGTTGCATTACCAGCGATAGCAAGCCACCAGTATAACCAGCTGCCATAAAGCCAAACATCCAAGGCGCTAGAGTACGGTGAGATATCAAATTTTCAACTGCAACGTCCTTATCTGCAACTATTCTTCCTCGCCACCCCGCAAATCCAACAAAACTACCCATCACAAACACGACAATTCCCATCATTAAGGGATGTCCCCAATGCACGATTGGTTCTGGAATGCCCAAACTACGAAACCAAGCTGCGATCGGTTCCAATAGATCTCTCAAATTATCCATTAGTTTTCTACCCTTTTGCTTTGTGCAGCAGTGGAAACCCTAACGCTTCCCGCTGCTGAATGTACAGTTGAGCCACTTTTCTTGCCAAATGCCGAATTCTGCCAATATAACGAGTCCGCTCCGTAACAGAAATCACTCCCCTAGCATCTAGTAGGTTAAAAGTGTGAGAACACTTCAAAATATAATCCAAGCTAGGTAAAACTAATGCTCTTTGAGTCAGTTGTTCTGCTTCCTGCTCGTACATGTTAAACAACGTCAGCAACATTTCGGGGTTTGAGGCTTCAAAGTTATACGTACACTGCTCGATTTCCCCTTGGAGATGAACGTCTCCGTATGTGATGTTGTCAGTCCATTTCAGTTTTGTAAATGCCTCTACTCCCTGGAGGTACATTGCTAGTCGTTCCAAGCCGTACGTAATTTCAATTGAAACAGGACGACAATCAATCCCACCGCACTGTTGAAAGTAGGTAAATTGAGTAATTTCCATCCCATCCAGCCAAACTTCCCAACCAGTACCCCAAGCACCGACAGTCGCGTCTTCCCAGTTATCTTCTACAAAGCGAATATCATGATCTTCTGGGTGAATACCCAAAGCTCTTAAGGAATCGAGATATATGCCTTGAATATTCTCAGGAGAAGGCTTAATCAATACTTGATATTGATAATAGTGTTGAAAGCGATTAGGATTCTCTCCGTATCGTCCGTCTGTAGGACGGCGACAAGGTTCCACATAAGCGACTGACCAATGTTCAGGTCCCAACGCTCTTAGAAAAGTATGGGGATTTTTCGTACCTGCACCTTTCTCCGTGTCATAGGGTTGGGCAATCAAGCAACCGCGATCGCCCCAAAACTTATTTAGTACAGCAATCACTGATTGAAAGTTCACAAGTCTCGTTCCTCAGCAGCACAATGCATATGTCATTGTCGCTTAAACTATGTGAAATCAGCAGTCTGGGGCGAGCGAAAATATTTTTCTGCCAAGTAGTTGACAAAGATGGAAGAGGGTTGCTAGATTAGTAAAGCGCCACAAGAGAGGCAAGCCGACAGGCGAGCGCTGGAGAGGGCGACCGAACCTAGAAAAGAGTATAGTTTGAAAGCGCCAACAAGCACAAGAGGTTGGTGTCGAATTAAAAGAAGATAATTGAGTTTAAGGAAAAAAACGGAGAGTTTGATCCTGGCTCAGGATGAACGCTGGCGGTATGCTTAACACATGCAAGTCGAACGGAGCTTTTCGGAGCTTAGTGGCGGACGGGTGAGTAACGCGTGAGAATCTGCCTTTTGGACCGGGACAACTGCTGGAAACGGCAGCTAAGACCGGATGTGCCCTTGGGTGAAATATTCATAGCCAAAAGAGGAGCTCGCGACCGATTAGCTAGTTGGTGGGGTAAGAGCCTACCAAGGCTGCGATCGGTAGCCGGTTTGAGAGGACGACCGGCCACACTGGGACTGAGACACGGCCCAGACTCCTACGGGAGGCAGCAGTGGGGAATTTTCCGCAATGGGCGAAAGCCTGACGGAGCAATACCGCGTGAGGGAGGAAGGCTCTTGGGTCGTAAACCTCTTTTCTCAGGGAAGAAGCAATGACGGTACCTGAGGAATCAGCATCGGCTAACTCCGTGCCAGCAGCCGCGGTAATACGGAGGATGCAAGCGTTATCCGGAATGATTGGGCGTAAAGCGTCCGCAGGTGGCACATCAAGTCTGCTGTCAAAGCCCCCAGCTTAACTGGGAAGAGGCGGTGGAAACTGGTGAGCTAGAGAGCAATAGGGGTAGAGGGAATTCCCGGTGTAGCGGTGAAATGCGTAGAGATCGGGAAGAACACCAGTGGCGAAAGCGCTCTACTAGGTTGCAACTGACACTGAGGGACGAAAGCTAGGGGAGCGAATGGGATTAGATACCCCAGTAGTCCTAGCCGTAAACGATGGATACTAGGCGTTTCTCGTATCGACCCGAGGAGTGCCGGAGCCAACGCGTTAAGTATCCCGCCTGGGGAGTACGCACGCAAGTGTGAAACTCAAAGGAATTGACGGGGGCCCGCACAAGCGGTGGAGTATGTGGTTTAATTCGATGCAACGCGAAGAACCTTACCAGGGCTTGACATGTCTGGAACCCGTGGGAAACTATGGGGTGCCGAAAGGAGCCAGAACACAGGTGGTGCATGGCTGTCGTCAGCTCGTGTCGTGAGATGTTGGGTTAAGTCCCGCAACGAGCGCAACCCTCGTGTTTAGTTGCCATCATTCAGTTGGGCACTCTAGACAGACTGCCGGTGACAAACCGGAGGAAGGTGGGGATGACGTCAAGTCAGCATGCCCCTTACGTCCTGGGCGACACACGTACTACAATGCTACGGACAACGGGAAGCCAACCAGCGATGGGGAGCAAAGCCCAGCAAACCGTAGCTCAGTTCAGATCGCAGGCTGCAACTCGCCTGCGTGAAGGCGGAATCGCTAGTAATCGCCGGTCAGCCATACGGCGGTGAATACGTTCCCGGGCCTTGTACACACCGCCCGTCACACCATGGAAGTTGGCCACGCCCGAAGTCATTACTCTAACCATTCGTGGAGGAGGATGCCGAAGGCAGGGCTGATGACTGGGGTGAAGTCGTAACAAGGTAGCCGTACCGGAAGGTGTGGCTGGATCACCTCCTTTACAGGGAGACCAACTTCAGTAACCAGTAGAGAGTGACCGGTGCCGATTGTATCGGCAAAGGCACTAACACCAAGCTGGAAACTGAGGACATCCCGAGGTCGGACGACACTGACAAAACAGCTCGAGTGCAGCAACGCTTTCAAACTAGAACTGGTTCGGTAGGAGCGGTACCACCAGTAGGGGCTATTAGCTCAGGTGGTTAGAGCGCACCCCTGATAAGGGTGAGGTCCCTGGTTCGAGTCCAGGATGGCCCACCTCAAAGAATTGAGAATTTCCAGTTCGAGATTCAAAAAAATTGAAACAAGCAATTGGTCAAGTCAAATCCAGTGGGATGTGATAGGCTAGTCAAGTTGAGTAAAATTCAGCACTGTCTGCGAGTGGAGACAACTGCTGGAAATTCTCCAGCGAGCACCTTGAAAACTGCATAGAGAAAAGAGAAATAGTCAGGTAGAAAACCAAGTATTTGCGAAATAACTGGTCAAGCGAAATACAGCTGACGGTGGATACCTAGACACGCAGAGGCGAAGAAGGACGTGGCGACCGACGAAAAGCTTCGGGGAGCTGGCAGCAAGCACTGAGCCGAAGATATCCGAATGGGGCAACCCCCTTGTACAGCCTGTTGAATCCATAGACAGGTATGAGCCAACCCAGCCAACTGAAACATCTTAGTAGCTGGAGGAAAAGAAATCAAACGAGATTCTCCCAGTAGTGGTGAGCGAAAGGAGAACAGCCTAAACCAGAGTACAAGTATTCTGGGGTAGTGGGACAGCGAGATGGAAGCACTAGACTAGACGAAACGATTGACAAATCGTACCAAAGAGGGTGATAGTCCCGTAGTCGAAAGTTGAAGTGCTACTAGCTGAATCCCGAGTAGCTAGGGACACGGGAAATCCCTAGTGAATCAGCCGAGACCACTCGGTAAGGCTAAATACTACTGCGTGAGCGATAGAGCAACAGTACCGCGAGGGAAAGGTGAAAAGAACCCCGATAAGGGGAGTGAAATAGAACATGAAACCGTCAGTTGACAAGCAGTGGAAGGATGATTCAACGTCCGACCGCGTGCCTGTTGAAGAATGAGCCGGCGAGTTATAGTCACTGGTATGGCGAATAGCCACAGCGAAAGCGAGTCTGAAGTGGGCGAATTATCAGTGTATATAGACCCGAACCTGGGTGATCTAACCATGGCCAGGATGAAGCTTGGGTAACACCAAGTGGAGGTCCGCACCGACCGATGTTGAAAAATCGGCGGATGAGCTGTGGTTAGGGGTGAAATGCCAATCGAACCCAGAGCTAGCTGGTTCTCCCCGAAATGTGTTGAGGCGCAGCGGTAAGTGATAATTGCTGGGGTAAAGCACTGTTTCGGTGCGGGCGGCCTCAAGCTGTACCAAATCGAGACAAACTCAGAATACCAGCAACAATCTTACTAGTGAGACGGTGGGGGATAAGCTTCATCGTCAAGAGGGAAACAGCCCAGACCGCCAGCTAAGGTCCCCAAATCAAAGTTAAGTGGCAAAGGAGGTGGGAGTGCACAGACAACCAGGAGGTTTGCCTAGAAGCAGCCATCCTTGAAAGAGTGCGTAATAGCTCACTGGTCAAGCGCTCCTGCGCCGAAAATGAACGGGACTAAACTTTGTACCGAAGCTGCGGACTTGTAGCGATACAAGTGGTAGGGGAGCGTTCTGCGATAGGGTGAAGCACTAGCGGCAAGCAGGTGTGGACGAAGCAGAAGTGAGAATGTCGGCTTGAGTAGCGCAAATATTGGTGAGAATCCAATACCCCGAAACCCTAAGGGTTCCTCCACAAGGCTCGTCCGTGGAGGGTTAGTCAGGACCTAAGGCGAGGCCGAACGGCGTAGTCGATGGACAACGGGCGAACAATCCCGTACTGAAGATTAGTTGTGCAGAGGGACGGAGAAGGCACGCACCAGCCAGATGTTGGTTACTGGCGCAATTAACCGAGGCATCGAGAAGCGGCGAAAACGCTTCGAGCTGGGGTTAAGAGACCGAGGGTCTACGGACCCGAAGTGGTAGCGGTCAAGCTTCCAAGAAAAGCTCTAAACACGTTAACTAATCGTCACCTGTACCCAAAACCGACACAGGTAGGGAGGTAGAGAATACTAAGGGGCGCGAGATAACTCTCTCTAAGGAACTCGGCAACATGGCCCCGTAACTTCGGAAGAAGGGGTGCCTACGCAAGTAGGTCGCAGTGAAGAGATCCAGGCGACTGTTTACCAAAAACACAGGTCTCCGCAAAGTCAATAGACGAGGTATGGGGGCTGACGCCTGCCCAGTGCCGGAAGGTTAAGGAAGTCGGTCAGGGCCTTGAGCCTAAAGCTGGCGACCGAAGCCCCGGTGAACGGCGGCCGTAACTATAACGGTCCTAAGGTAGCGAAATTCCTTGTCGGGTAAGTTCCGACCCGCACGAAAGGCGTAACGATCTGGATGGTGTCTCAGAGAGAGACTCGGCGAAATAGGAATGTCTGTGAAGATACGGACTACCTGCACCTGGACAGAAAGACCCTATGAAGCTTTACTGTAGCCTGGAATGGTGTTCGGGCTTTGCTTGCGCAGAATAGGTGGGAGGCAATGATTCACTCCTTGTGGGGAGTGAGGAGCCGCAATGTGAGATACCACTCTGGCGAGGCTAGAATTCTAACCCGCGACCGTTATCCGGTCGGGGAACAGTTTCAGGTGGGCAGTTTGACTGGGGCGGTCGCCTCCTAAAGTGTAACGGAGGCGCGCAAAGGTTCCCTCAGGCTGGTTGGAAATCAGCCGCAGAGTGTAAAGGCAAAAGGGAGCTTGACTGCAAGAGTGACAACTCGCGCAGGGTGGAAACACGGCCTTAGTGATCCGACGGTAGTGAGTGGAAGCGCCGTCGCTCAACGGATAAAAGTTACTCTAGGGATAACAGGCTGATCTCCCCCAAGAGTCCACATCGACGGGGAGGTTTGGCACCTCGATGTCGGCTCATCGCAACCTGGGGCGGAAGTACGTCCCAAGGGTTGGGCTGTTCGCCCATTAAAGCGGTACGTGAGCTGGGTTCAGAACGTCGTGAGACAGTTCGGTCCATATCCGGTGCAGGCGTTAGAGTATTGCGAGGAGCCTTCCTTAGTACGAGAGGACCGGGAAGGACGAACCGCTGGTGTACCAGTTATCGTGCCAACGGTAAACGCTGGGTAGCCAAGTTCGGAGCGGATAACCGCTGAAAGCATCTAAGTGGGAAGCCCACCTCCAGATGAGTACTCTCATGAATTAAATTCAGTAAGGTCACCCACAGAACATGGGTTGATAGGTCAGTGGTGGAAGCGTGGTAACACGTGCAGCCGACTGATACTAACAGACCGAGGGCTTGACCACAACCAAATCATTGGCGGACTTGACAATTTTCTCTTTCTATGCAGTCTTCAGGGTGACCTCCACCCGACAGCTTTCCTGGTGCGCATGGCGTTGTGGACCCACTCTGATTCCATCCCGAACTCAGGTGTGAAACGCGACTGCGGCGACGATACTCTGGGGGTCGCCCCACGGGACAATAGCTCCGCGCCAGGTCGATTTTTTGTATTAATGCAAAGCCCTCTTTTTCTATAGATGAAGGGGGCTTTATTTTTTTAATCTTTTTCGTCAAGTTCTAAGTCTATCTAGTATGTGTCAACTTGAAGAAAACTTCAATATGATATGACTGGACTTCTTAAGCGATCGCCTCTACCGATTTTTGTGCCTCGCAGTGCAATCCGTGGGCAATCCGAAACATTTCTTGCCCGACGTGCAAATAACGTTCATCATAGTTAAGCGGAAAGTAAGCTAATTCATCTAATCCATCCGCTACTTGATTAATACAGTAATAAAGATGCGCTGCTGCTTTGCCCATACTGGGAGGATTTGGCATTGAACGAAATGTCGTTTGAGCTTGTTTCAACCAGTCCTTACAATCGACGATGTAAGCCTGAAACTTGTCCAAAAGTTCGTCATCAAATGGATCGGCAGATAATTCTTCGATTTGTTGTTCTAAAGAGTTTAGGATTCGACATAGCGATCGATTGACAGGTTGATAAACTTGTTGCATCCATATTTCTATTTGCTCGTCAGCATCTCTACCACTAGGACGATTTTGGTAGGAAGATCGAGCATTTGGGCGTTGGGACGATCGCTGTTGTGTGGTAGTTGAATAAGGCGATCGCTTTGGCGCACCTGCTCCTAATTGGCGATCGTACTGCCGACGACTTTGAACGTCGCTCAACACTTCATAAGCAGCGTTAATCTGAATAATCCAATCGCGATCGCCTGTCTTAGGATTCGTATCGGGATGAAATTGCTTCACCAAGTGGCGATAGGCAGATTTGATCTCCGCTTGGCTGGCATGAGGTTGAATTCGTAGGGTTTCGTAGTGATTTGAGTGAGCCATTCAATCACTTTAGCGTTAACTAACCGTGGCGGGTAGTCTCGGCTCAAGATCTTGAAACAATGGCGTACTCAAGTAGCGTTCGCCAAAGCTAGGCTGAATCATCACAATTAGCTTGTCTTTATTTTCTGGACGCTGAGCTACCCGAACTGCCGCAGCCAGAGCCGATCCAGAAGAAATCCCCGATAGCAACCCTTCTTCCTTTGCCAAACGCCTACCGTAGGCGATCGACTCCTCATCAGTTACGGTAATGACTTCATCAATCAAGTCTACTTTCAGGACTTGCGGTACGAACCCAGCTCCAATTCCTTGAATTTTGTGGGGTCCTGGACGACCTCCCGATAGTACGGGACTGTTAGCTGGTTCGACTGCGATCGCTTTAAACCTGGGTTTTCTGGCTTTAATAACTTCCGCTACTCCAGTAATTGTTCCACCAGTGCCAACACCAGCAACTAAAATATCCACCTGACCATCTGTATCTTGCCAAATTTCTTCAGCCGTTGTCTCTTTGTGAATTTTGGGGTTAGCAGGGTTGCGGAATTGTTGCAACATGTAAGCATTCGACGTTGATTCCACAATTTCTTGTGCCCGCCGAATTGCACCACTCATCCCTTCGATGCCTGCTGTCAGTTCTAACTCTGCTCCGTAAGCCCGCAGCATAGCTCGACGTTCGGCACTCATAGTTTCCGGCATCGTCAAAATTAACTGATATCCCTTTGCTGCTGCTGCCATTGCCAGAGCAATACCCGTGTTACCAGAAGTTGGTTCGACTAAAATCGTTTTGCCAGGGGTAATCAATCCCTCCTGTTCGGCAGCATTAATCATGCTGATGCCAATTCGGTCTTTAACCGAAGCGGCAGGGTTCATGCTTTCCAGTTTTACGACAATTTGGGCAACACAGCCTTCAGCTTGCGGAATACGATTCAACTGTACTAGAGGAGTACGACCGATGAGTTCTGTAATATTTTGGGCAATACGCATAGTTTGTCCTTCGTCAGGTGTCATTTATCATTCGCGAGCAGCAATAGTAATTCCACTACTCACTACTCATTACTCACTGGCAATCAGATATAGTACATAATATCGAGTTGTCGTCTGGCAGCTATCTGTTCGCAAAGATTTTGTAAGGTATGCTGCTGCAAGACCATATTTGCCGCTTGTCGAGCTTCATGCCAAATCTCATGCACGACAGCTGTTTCTAACGTTCTAGGCTTACTTTCTTCTTCAGTAGCTCTTGCTTCTATACCTTCTAGGCAGACCAAAACCTCTAGTAAAGTAATTTTCCAAGGTTCTCGCGCTAGGATATAGCCTCCCTTGGCTCCCCGTTGGCTTTTGACTATACCACCGCGTCTTAAGGTTGCTAGTAGTTGCTCTAAGTAACGGTCTGGAATGTTTTGTTGAGCTGCTATTTGCCGAATTTGCAACGGTTCACCGCTTTGGTAGCGAGCTGCTAGCTCTGAGAGGGCAAGCAGAGCATATTCTGATTTACACGACAGTTCCACAAGCTAGTTCCAAGAAGTTGAAGGATATTTTAATTTTTAGTCTTAACTTCTCTATTATACCCCGGTTCTCCACTGGGGTTTGATAGATTTGTGATTTGTCACTTGTTATTTGTCAAGGGGTTCATCAAATGACAAAAGACAGATGACGAATGACCAACAAAAAACCCCGCTGCGATCGCGGGGTATGATAATTGAGAAAACGGCTAATTCCAGAACTAAGAGTCGCTCAAATTAGTCGGTCACCAAAACCTAGAAGTTGAATGTTGTGCGAAGCGTACCGATGATTGCATCTTCATCGCTGCCAGTTTGACCAACTCGGTTGAGCCAAATCACACCAGGAGTGACGGAAATATTATCGGTAAGTTGGTAGCGGTAGAAGCCTTCAACGTGGAGTCCATATTCATTACTGAAATCTCTGACACCAGGAGCATCTAGAGATGTTAATGTTGGTTGCACGCCAGCAAAAATACCTAACAAGTTACCTTCTTTACCCAGGTCAGAGAAAGCTACACCGCCACCAAATGACCAGATATCACCATTACCACGACCAATAAGAGTAGCATTGGTGTAAGATCCGAAGCCGCTGATCGAGATGGTGTCGCTTAATCTGAAAGAACCAGAAAGACCGTAGGAATTAGAAGAGATTGGGACAGTATCAGCACCTACAGCCGCACCCAAAAGCCTAGATGGATTGTTTGCCTCTAGCGTCCCAACAACACCAGTACTACCGGCGTAATTAAAGATATCGGAGTTTTCATCGTCATCTGGATTGAGGTTGCCGAGAGAAGCTCCGGTGTTGTATGCGTTAACATAAGTTGCTGCAAGGGCAATGCGATCGCCGAAGTTGAAGTTCAGCTGTCCTAATGCTGCATAATCACCGTTAAACAAGCCAGCCCCTTGACCTGGATCTTGAGCATTTCTAGCAAAATAGCCAGCTGTGATACTAGGTTTAAAACCACTGGCTTCGCCAAAAGGAGCGATGTTGATCCCCAAACCTGCACCACCCCCAATCCGATAGATCGGGTTTTCGGAAGCGAAGGTAGATATTGCCCCACGACCACCATCAAAGTCTTCAAAGAAGGGGTTGTTGGTAGGAGCGTAGTCGGCGTGAACGCCTCCCGCTGCGGCTAGATAAGCTCTGGAGTTTTCGCCAATTGGGAGTTTAAAGTCGTAGGCTGCCCAGTCTACCACAACATCATTACCATTGTCGGCTGGGTTGAAAGTGAGAGTGTTTTGGTAAGTATCTTCACCCACATCTAAGCGAGTCGCATTACCAGCTGATAAACGAGTGTGGAGGATATCGCTACCGGTGAAACTGGTTTGGAAATCCAATCGCACCCGATCTTGGAACACTGTATTAGCGTCGGTGTCTCCGCCAAAAGCATCACTGACAGCAGCGACCACTTCACCCACGAGTTTAGTGGTAGTCGAGAACTGATTCGCTTCGAGTTCTGCAACGTTAGCTTCTAGGCTGTCTACCCGTCCGCGTAGAGTTGCTAGTTCCGCAGAGAATTCTTCTTGCAATCTTTGCAGGGTAGCTAAGTCTTCCTTGCGAACTTGATCGGCTGTGCCAGCTGCAATCAATTCATTAACGCGATCGAGAGCAGCGTTCAAACCTGCGGCAAACTCATAACGAGTCATGGCACGGTTACCTCGAAACGTGCCATCGGGATAACCTGCAATTACGCCATAGCGTTCTACCAAGGATTGCAAGGCTTGGAATGCCCAGTCTGTAGGCTGTACGTCTGATAGCTGAGAGACTGAGGTTACCTGCGCGATGTTGTTGCGATCGCCTCGACCTTCATTACCATAACGGTTGATTTCGGAAATTGTATTGTCAGTTTCAGGGGCAGCAGGCACTTGTTGTGCAATTAGCGTTCCCTGTGGTTTTGTAACGCCACTATTGACAATACTTGTCTCTTTGGCTTCAATAGCAGCATTAAGTTCTGAAACTGCTGGAGCGCTGCTTGGTGTAGCAGCGATTGCCGATGTTGAAACTGCGAGTGCGGCAGTCAGCCACGCTGGGCTGAGAATAACGGTTTTCCACAATAACCTAGACATATTCCTTTTTTCCCTCACACCTTTAATCAATCTATATACTCAACTGTTACCTTCGTCTTGCGATCGCGGTACAGCTAGTTTACTAGTATCTGTAGATAAGATACTTCATATTTAGTTTAACTCCGTTCTCGAATAGTGCAATACTCAATCTAAAAAAAGATTAATAAAATCCAAAAAATATTATCTCACTCCAATCTCAATTCAAGCTTCAGCAAAATTTGCTACACAGCTCTACACTCTGGCTGAGTGACACTATTCAAACTGTCACTCAAAAGTTTACTTTCCAATTGCTTTGAACTACGCCTAGCCAGCGCGACGATTGTTGTGCGAACTACTGAAAGTATTGCCATTATTGTCAGTCTCAGCACAAAGTTGAAGCGAGCTTCACGCTCCCGCTGCTCGGGAAGAAATAACAGTTGAAGCGATCGGATTTTGAGATTTTCTCACCCTCGATCTTAACAAATTTTAAAATACTTTTTTCTATGTAATATATAAGTCAAATTAAATAATAATTTATCTATCTTGAAAGAAGATAACAAATTGTCAAACTTATTGCAGTAGCATGACCGTTATGCTTAAGAATAATAATGAGAGATGATGGCTTGCTAAGCTGCTTGAGCTAACTGAAAAAAAGCAAATTCTAACCCACTCATCCACTAACCAAGCATAAAAACTAGACGCATTCACTATCGGGTTAAATCAATGATTGAAAAAATTTTGCTTGCTGTCTCAGGACTGGGACACGCAGAAGAAATGCTCAAGAATTTGAAAGAGATTCCATCGATCGGACAGGCAAAAGTTACTGTTTTACATGTAGTTCCTTCCCAAGCAACTTCTGCTGGAATGACAACCAAGCTAGAGGAAGGTGACAAAATTATCGCAAATGCTGTGGAGTACTTAGGCTTAGATCCCAGCCGAACTGTTACTATGCTGCGACAGGGAGAACCCAAAGACGTAGTATGTCAAGTAGCAGATGAGATTGATGCTGACTTAATTATTATGGGTTCGCGAGGACTCAAGCGGTTGCAAGCAATTTTATCTAACTCTGTCAGTCAATACGTATTTCAGTTATCCTCGCGTCCTATGTTGCTGGTGAAGGATGACATTTACGTGAAGAAAATCAACCGTATCATGGTAGCTTATGACGGTTCCGATGCGGCAAAACAATGCTTGCAGTTAGCACTCTTTTTGCTGAGAGATATTAAAGGCGGTCAGCTAGTCTTAGCATACGTTAATAAGAATTTGAGCGGTAAACAAGGAGAAGTCGCCCTAGCAGCAGCAGAAAAAGATTCAGTTTTGGCTGGGGCGATCGCTGAAGCGAAAAAGCAAGGAGTGCAAACCCGCTGTGTTACTAGTATGGGCAAGCCAGGCGAAGAAATTTGCCGCTTAGCTGAAGATATGTCTGTAGACTTACTAATGCTGGGTTCACCCGATCGCCGTCCTTCCGTGGCTAAAAGTTTTGTTGACATCGATCGCTTAATCGGCTCATCGCTATCAGATTACGTTCGTGTCAATGCTACATGTCCCGTGCTGTTAGCGCGGACGGTTGGTTGAAGAGCAGGAAGAGAAAGTCGCAAAGCAAGACAAGTCACAATTCAATCCTACACCCCGTGAACTAATAACTAAAAACCTCTGTAGTTCTTTCTACAGAGGTTTTGTTTTTGATTCAAAGCAATTGACAAAACAGTGATAATTAATCTTTTTTTCCTTCGCGGCTAGCGGTTTGGATGTAAAGAATGATTAAAAATACAGATGGAACTAGCACAAATAAGATGCTTGCCACAAAGCCTAAATCGTTTACTTGCATCGCCAGAAAGCCTCTTTTATACGGGGGTTTGACTCTTTCAGGATATCATCAATGCGTGACACAGAGGGAGGGGCGAGTCAGCGACCAGTTGTCAGTTATCAGTAAAGAAAGGGTGTAGGGTGTAAGGCGTAAAGGGTGTAGGGTGTAAGGCGTGGGGAATTGGTAGTTGGTAGTTGGTAGTTGCTCCTGAAGCCCCTCAGCGACCTTGCGCTCTGCTACTCCTCTGCTCGATCGCTCCCTCATTTTGGTTTAGTGACAACGCTAACTGGTCCGTTGACTAAAGTTTGACAAGCAAGACGATAGTTAGCTGGCTTTTTCTTCAGCTTTTTGTTTTCAACTGGAGTGCGGGGTGAGAGATTTTCTACACCTTCAACAATCTCTACGATACAAGTACCGCATTGACCATAGCCGCCGCAGTTCATCATTTTGCCCCAAGTCGTATAAAGATCGATACCATTTTCTAGAGCTTTGATGCGGAGGTTTGCCCCATCAGCGGCGATCGCCTCCCGATTTTCTTGCACAAATTTGATGTTAGCCATAGCTGCTCTCTTTACCTGGGTTTCTGTCTCTCCGCCCTGCATCATAATACTTTGCTGAAACAAAAATTATACGTCTTGTTAATTATGTTAAATGATTGCGAAGTTTTATAAATGATTTTTTTAAAGAGTATCATGACAAATTGCGACGGCTAGCAGCAAACCTCAAGTATCGATAAATTCCCCAGGCGATCGCTCCAGGAATCGAATTGAGTGCCGAGCGACTCGCGATAAACCAGAAAATATCTGGTTCGAGTAGCTGGACGGGATGTAAAGGGCTAAGAGTTCTGACAAGCAGAAAAAAGCCAAAAATTGCATTACCACCGAGCATCAGGGCAAACGCAACCAAACCTCTTTGCCAGTAGCGATGGATAGATGTGATGCCAGAAATCAGGATAATTGATGGCTGATGCTGCACCTGTCGCCACCAGCTTTCCATGCGCCAAAAGAGCCAGAGGAAAAATGGAAATAATAAGTAGCTCAAAAGATTTATTGGTGGATTGTAGCGCCAAGCACTAGAAAATATATTGACGAGAGCATGACAAATAATTGCGTCGATCAAAAAGGCAAAAGGCAAGAGGCGAGAGGCAAGAGGTAACTTCTCCCTCAGCCTCCTGGGCTCCCTGGGCTCCCTCAGCTCTCTTCTTCCCTGCTCCCTTGCCAGAGCATAGCCAAAAGCTGCTGAGAACATGGCATGAATGGGAGTACCGATCGCGCGCTCGAATACAGTTGCTACGCCATTGGATAAATAAACCCAGCTTTCTTGAGCAGTGAACCCTAGAGCGATCGCGATTGTCTGTATGAAAATAGAGAGGGCAGGCGATCGCCCGTTACCTCTACGTCCTGCCAACCATTGAGAAGTAATGACTCCAGCTAACTTACATCCCTCTTCAATTGGGGCAATAAACACCAACTGACGTACAGCTACACCAGCAAGAGTGCGAGTAAATCTTTGCCAATCTTCCCACTGGCTGGTGAGATGCTCGAATATCCACTCTAGACCCAGAGCGATACTACCAAAAATTGCGCCCCAACCGAAGCACAGTAGTAATAGAAACAGGGGAGGTGGTGCAGTTGCCCGACGATAGTAATAAATCAGTAGCAATAGTGGCGGAATAACTGCCCAAATGAATTCGGAATTAAATACGTTCCACTCTGCTCGCGCACCACGCACCACGCACTACTAATCCTTCACCTGAGACACAATCGTCCGGTGGCGGGGGCTGTTACAGGTGATAGTAGGTGGATGGAAACCTGCTGCTACGATTGCTTGAGCAATATCCAACGTGAAATATTCGTCTAGATATGGCTCGGTACTTTTGAGTAGCGTCAAGATGTAGGGTGGCATCTGGGCATAGATTTCTGACTGGGGATTCATGTCCATAATTGCCAAATATCCGCCCGGACGCAACAACCGCTGCATCTCCTGCAATATCTGCCGCGTGGCTGACTGAGGCAATTCGTGACAGACAAGAAAAATCGAAACGAGATCGTAATTTGCCTCTGGTAGTCCTGTTGCTTCTGCGGCAGCGTGTACCCATTCGATTTCGCTCTGGTTTTGCTGCTGCGATCGCTGATGGGCAACGGCAAGAAAATAGGGTGATAAGTCTAAACCAGTAATTTTTGCTTGGGGATAGAGTGCTTTTAGAGCAAATGTACTCATACCCACGCTACAGCCTACATCAAGAATTGCTTGTGGGTTGTGAGGAAGTTGGCTTTTGACGATTTCATGATAGCTCTGACGAAGTTGAGCATCGCCAGCCGCGCCTGCATCAGACCAAATTCCTGCATGAACGGCACGCGCAGCGACTTCTACCTCAAAAGCTGCATCCCAACTGAGATTGCCTTGTTCGTAAGCGTGGAAAGAGCAGCAATAATACTCGGGATATTGCAATTGAGGATTGTATACCTGTTGCCAGTGGCTTTCCCATTCTTGAGAGCGTAATTCTCGGACTGTTTTGGTCCAGGGTACGCCGATTTTCTCTGCTCGTTTCACCATCATTTGCCGTGCTTGATGCTTAGCTAAGTTAGCTAGAGGCTGAATTGCCAGCACGGTGTTTACCAAGCGGGAACCTAGTCCCGTAGCAGTATTTGCAGCAACGGTCATGAGTAAGAGTTAAAACAATTGGTTGTTCTATAAACATTTCTGGTCGGCTAAAAGCCAACTGACGTTTTGTGTGGACTAAAAGCCAACAGGCATTTCTGGTTGGCTAAAAGCCAAGCAATACTGCAATTTTACAAGCTTTGGATCTTATGAGATAGGGGTGCGATCGCACCTATGTTTATCTTGCTCAACTCGGGATTAACCCAGGTTCCGAGTCTCAATTGTGGTCGTCAGGCGATCTAATGCTCCTGTCAATCTCTCTTGGGCAATGACAGTAGGATCGGGTGGTGCAGCTTCAGCAGCTTCTGGACTGCGGAAAAATCGGCGCTGGGCTTTTTCAAAGGCACGGATGATTAAGAAAAGGCAAAAGGCAATGACTACAAAGTTGAGAACAGCTGCTAGAAATACACCGTATTTGATGCCGTTGACCGATAAATTTTGTAAATCTTGAACGTTAGCAGCCTGCAATGCCGGATTGAGAATTACGGGCGTAATAATATCTTCTACGAAAGAGGTAACGATCTTGCCAAATGCGCCACCGATAACAACTGCAACTGCCAAGTCAATGACGTTGCCGCGCATGATAAACTTGCGAAAATCTGCCCAAAAACCGCCGCCATTACTACGTGCCATAAATTTGTCAATCTCCTTTTATGTAGAGATTTGATGTTTAGATGAGGATTATACAAGTTTTTTGGGTTTTTGCTCAAATGCAATCGCGCTATTTGTTACAAATGCTACATGTCATAGTTAAACTTTAGAAACAGCCGGACAACCCTGCACGTACCACCGCCAAGGGAGATCTACACCTTGAGATAGTCCGATCCGCGTTGTCTGGACGATCGCAAATTCTTGCTGACGTTGTTCGAGCCATAGCGGTTGTCCTGGTTGTAATATAGTTCCGTTTAAGCCGCGATCGATCTGCAAAACACGACATAGTTTACCTGGTCCAGCCGCTAGACGGTGCAAGTTTCCTTTACTACCAATTTCCCAGCCACTAGGCAAGCACTCCAGTTGTAAAGCGCGAATGAGTACGGCACTAGGAATTCCTTCGCAGTCCGTGACGACATTTAGGCAGTGGTACATGCCATAGATTTGATACACGTATGCTCTCCCTGCCATGCCAAATACAACTTGATTGCGCGGGGTGACACGCCGATAGGCATGAAAAGCTGGATCTCCAGGGGCATAAGCTTCTGTTTCGACGATCGCTCCCCTGAGAATTTGTCCAGACGGCAATTGCCTAACTAAAGTGCAGCCAAGTAATGCTGGTGCAACTTCAGTAGATGGACGGGTTAGGGTAGAAGGTTCTAAAATCTGATGGAAGAGAGTCAATTTACCAGCAATTATTTATTTACAATTGAACGGATGAAGGCTGTTAGCGATCGCCCGATCGCGCTCTGCTAATATCCCCAGGGTAGAAGTCTCTCGACTTCAAATCGTTGTGCTTGTCGAAATTAAAGAGAGGAATAATTAAGAAATGGATATCAAACTTGTCTTAGTAGGATTAACGGTTGTATTTACTGTTTGTTGCCTATTTTTTGGCACGAAAAACGGATTTTACGATTCAGACAACTACCACGGTAACGGCTCCGCCCATTAACAGTGACCAGTGACCAGTGACCAGTTATTAGTGAAGAGTTGTTAGTTGTGAGTGCGTGGGGTCTAATTGCGCATTATGAATTGAATTGCCCCCCGATCTTTCCCTAACCTGTCGCTTCTATTCGCTGCTCGCTTCATTCATGACCTAATTATCCTACAATTCATCGTTTCATATTTATCGCTGCGCTCCAACAGCGGCATTAGGTTTGAGTGGAGGGGAAGATGAGCGATCGCATGTCAGCATCCTCTATGCCTGTAGGGGAAGCAAATTCAGAACTAGAATGCTTTCCCTATGGTGTGAAGCATGGGGATGAAGGTGTCTGTTTGATGGTCAAGATGGGACCGTACCGCATTCTGCTCGATTGCGGATTGACGGACATTTCTGTTTTACAATCGGGACTAGAACAGCCTAAGTCTCATGGTTTACTTGTCGCTACCAACTTGCCAGTAGACCTAGTTCTATGCAGTCATGCTCATCCCGATCATGCTAAAGGTTTACTATCCCTGCATCGTGCCTTTCCGCAACTGCCAATTTATGCCAGCGAAGCAACAACTCGTCTGCTACCGCTGAATTGGTTAGATGAGGATGGAAAGATCCCGCAATTTTGTCAAGCGCTACCTTGGCGATCGCCTGTGGAATTTCAGGATGGATTGACGGCTGAATTATATCCTGCCGGACACTTACCAGGGGCAGCAGCCATTCTCCTTACCTACACGACTGGACGGCGCACTTATACAGTGTTTTACACGGGGGACTTTTTCTTATCTAACTCTCGCCTGGTGGAAGGGTTACCTTTAGAAGAGTTACGCGGTTTAGAACCAGATGTATTAATTATCGAAGGAACCTACGGCACGGCACGTCATCCGCACCGTCGCAACCAAGAAAATCAACTGGCTGAAAGAATTAATCGGGCGATCGCCAGTTCGTATTCTGTCCTTTTGCCTACATCGACTCTAGGTCTAGGTCAGGAAATTCTGATGCTGTTGCGCAGCCATCACAACTTTACCGGACGCAACCTCGATATTTGGGTTGATGGCAGTGTAGCTCAGGGCTGCGATGCCTATTTAGAATTACTACCACATTTCCCCACAGCAGTACAAAACTTTGCCAAACATCAATCTTTATTTTGGGATGAAAAGGTACGCCCGCGAGTCCGTCGCCTACCACTCGAACAGCGAGGAATTGTCGGTCAATCGCCCTGTATCGCGATCGCAGATAATGTTACTGATTTAAGTCAATACTGCCAACCCAACACCGGACCCTGGTTAGTTCTTCTGCCTGAAAATCCTGGTCATCCTAACGAGTTTCAACCCTCACTCTTCACTCCTCATTCCTCACCCCTAGTAGAGGTAGAAACCTACCTGCTAGCACAGCATAGCGACGGTCCTGGTACGACTCAACTCATTCACAACCTGCGACCGAAGCACGTTATTTTCGTTCATGGCGCTCCAACTTATCTAGCCGACCTAGCTAGCCTGGAAGAATTACGCAACCGCTACCACTTACATTCTCCAGCCGTTGGCACGCTTGTCGATTTACCCATCGGCGATGTTTTCGTTCAACCAGCTGCTCCAGAAACGAATTATGAAGGAGAACTTAACGAATTAGGTACTGTTGTAACTATTACCTTGCCTGATGCCATTACCGCCGATCCTCGCTGGCGCAATTTTGCCGATACAGGCTTAGTGGAAGCTCGCTGGCAAGGTGAAGACCTAGTTTTGCGGGGCTTGTCGCCCCGCGAGTTGATGAACCAAAATGGCGATCGCTTAGCCTGGACGGATTTGAGCTGCTGTGCTACCTGCAAGTTCCAGCGCGGGCAGCGCTGTTGGAATCCAGAGTCGCCCTTATTTGGCTTCAAGGTTACACCGGATGGCTACTGCCCTGCCTACGAACGCCAAGACGAATAAAACAAGTAAAGGCGTTTTAGATAACGCCTTTACTGATTAGAACTTATTCAGGATTAGAATCAGTAAAGCGATTGCGAATGCGCTCTGCTTCGGGGCAGTCGTCAGAAACTAAGGGTTCAGCATTGCCTCGCGGTACAGAAGCTAGCTTCTGAGTCACTGCACCAATACTTTCTAGGCGAACCATCTCCTCCCAAGAGCAGATTTCGTCTTCTTCTTCAGTTTCATATCTGAGAGTGACTAAATCGCCTTCGATATCGATGATGCGGGCTTTCTCGATCCAGCGTTGCTGATCCCGCAAGAAGATACATACTTCACGCCCATCGCAACACAGTTGATAAATCTTGCGGTGTAGCATTTATTGCTTCTACCTTTCTCAACGTCGTTATACCTGTGGACTGTTGGGCTAAACCCTACTATATAATACCCAGTTTGAGCTACTTAACTTTACTCCAATTTGGCAATTATATGTTTGTGTTTCAGTTTTTGCTTGTATTTCAGTTTCATATTATATTTCGACCGCCAGCTATTGATTGAAACTACTACTGAGTCTAGCGGACACTAAAGAAGCCTATTAGAAACTTCATCTGTCATTAGCAGCATTTCGCTTATCCTCGCACTCCGACCAATATCAGTGGCTATCGACCGCGCTACATGCATTAAGCAACTTGGAAATTTTTGTACCACCTTTACGCTAGACGTTTACTTAAACGAATCATGCCTTTCCCTCTGCCTCCTCGGCTTGAGTGGCATCCCTCTAAGCGTCAATTCGAGAAAACTCGACCTTATCAGCTCGATCTATTTTAATCAATTTTAACTCATTCTTTAGCATCTCATCAGCTTGAATAGAGAAAAATCAGGGTTTTCTATAAATCTTCCTCGCTCTTTGGCGCCATTTAACTAGTCATTTGTCATTGGTGAGTGGCTGGTGACCAGTGGTTAAACTCAATTCTTGTCACCAGCCACTCGTCACTAGTCAGTGATAACTGATTCAAACAACTGGCATCTGCGTTCTGTCTTGCTTGTGAATCCGGTCTGAGTAATGAGCTGCCGATCGCTGTTTTTCCGAGTCAGTATTCTCTCGACTAAGTTCTGTAGACGAGCTTTCCGAGCCATCATTGCTGGCGTACTATCCAGTCCGACTGTAGCTAAAATTGTTTCCCAACGGTAAACCCAATCATGTTTTAAGAGTGAGTTAACAACATTGTTAGTACGGATTTTTTGCAAGCGATCGGGCTGGGAGTCAAGTTCGGCTAGAATTTCAACTATATTAGGGGCATCGTAAGCAACTTGAATGACTGCATCCTCCCAGTCAAAATTTCGAGTAAAGGATTCGCATTCAGGGGGAACTCCTAGCATGACTGTTCCTGCTGCTGCACCTTCAAAAAAGCGTGCGCCTACTTCTTGTTGATCGCCAGTTGCATTTGCATCGTCAATCTTTGCTCGATTGGCAATAAAATAACGACTCTTTTTTAAAATATTTTTATATAAACTTCGATGATATCTATGATCGGCTGTGTATAGATCTTTGATAGTTTCATAGATATAAAAAAAATTAATTCTTTCAGATAAATTCAATAAAGCTTGATGCGTGACTTGCGAGCGGCGACCAACACTATAAAGATCGACGCTACGCTCTCTATTCAGCGGATAAGGACAGAACTTAATTGCATCAATTCCAAATGGAATGTATTCACAAGGACGCTGAATTATTTTGGAGACTCCCTCGATACTTTGGCTAAAGTTCATGAAAATATAGTCAATTTCTTGCAAAAAACTCAGCTGAACTTTCCATTTTTCAATATCTTTTGCCCAAATTTCATCGAGCCAAACTACTACTCTACGACATTTGTTTCGCCAGTTTCTTATTGAATTTATCGTTAGAATATCTAGAGGAGACTGACAGATGATAAAAAATAGTTCATACTCTTTATCCAGATTAAATTGCTTGAACAATGGATTAATTAGCCTGCTACTACCAACAGCTTGAGCCATAGTATTAGCAATTCTATTAGTAACTTTGAACAAGTCGGGATTAAAAACTGGTGTAAGTATATCGGCTGAGTCAAATTCACAAATCAAATCTTCTAGCTCGTATAAATAACAGCGGGCAACATGAAACTTTATCTTTCGCAAAGATAGTAATAGAATTCGAGCGTTTTTCTTAGCATCGAGATTGAAGATTACTGACATATAGCTTACCCCTACTCGAATATTTAAATTGATAGTTTAGTTTTGCAATAGCTACTGCTATGCCACAGCAAAATTCTTCGCTTGCCTATGCAAGCGATCGCATTTATGCAACTCGTGAATTTATCCGATTGAGTCTGCCGAATTACTACAACAGCTTTTACCAAACTTCCGCAAAATAGTCTAACAAATTATTTTGATATTTCGTAATAATTTGTTGACAATCAATGCAGTGAATTGATTTTAAAAAATCAAATCTTGCTATTAAATACTTAAACTAAAAAAGGCAAAGTTAGTAGAAACAGTGTATGTATGTAAGATGCTGCTGACGAAAACTAGTAAGAATTGCTTGCAGAAGTTGCTTAAACTCTTACCGTCTTGATAAACGTATTGTTTTATACTTTTTAGGTTACTTGCTCGATCTCAGATAAATTGTAAAATGGGCTACAAAATTTTCGAGTAAATGTAAAAATATATAACGATATTGGCTGTGACTTACGTAAGATCGCGGAGGTGTTTGGGTCGAGAAACTGCTAGCGCTTGTAGAAAAGTCGAAAATCTTCGTCTTGCTGACTTAATTGCGCCCATTCCACTCCGGCAGTTTGAAGCTTTGTCACCAATCGATCGCAAGCTGGACGTTCGGTAGCGTAGTGTCCGGCATCAATCAGAATTAAACCGCGATCGCGACTTTCTTGAAATTGATGAAACTTACAATCGGAAGTTAAATAAGCTTGCGCCCCTGTTTTTACCACATCCGAAATAAAACTAGCACCAGACCCACCTAAAACAGCTACTCGCTCGATTGGTTTTTGTAAATCTACTGTGGGGGAGAAAATCAGATCGGGAGGGTTCAGTACTGTTTGAATTTGTTGTAACAATTCTTGCAAAGGACAAGAAGGGTTAATCTCTCCCACACGACCATAGCCTAGTTCTGGCTGCGTCGGTACAATTGGCGCAACTTGCTTGAGATGTAATAACTGCGCTAGTACGTCAGCAGTACCGTCTGCTACTTGGTCAAAGTTAGTATGAGCTGTATAAACGCCGATCTGGTGACGAAAAGCTAGGCGCGTCATGTCCGCGATCGCATTTCCACTACACAAAGATTTCAGCGGACTAAAAATTAGTGGATGATGGGCAAAAATTAGATTGACTGGAATACCCAATTTTTGTAGTGCGATCGCCTCTTGCATCACAGCTAGAGTTGGTGTCAAGCATACCAGTACCCTTGCAGGTTGCTCTAATACTCCTGGTTCAATCTGCCAACCAGAATTATCCCAACTTTCTTGCCAAGCAGGATTTGCCCAATTTTCAAACCAATTTATTAAATCTGAGATTTTCATTGTGGCTGGTAATTGGTAATCAGTAATTGGTAATTGGTGAGAGATAAACTTTTATTTCCGACTTCCGCCTTCCGACTTATTAAGCAATATGAACGACGAGTTCTCTAATATGGCTGCGCTGACGGTGTTCCCAAATGTAAATTCCCTGCCAGGTTCCTAATAATAATTGTCTTCTAGAAATGGGAATTTGTTCGGAAGTGTGAGTTAGGGCTGTACGAATGTGGGCGGGCATATCATCTGCACCTTCAGCATTGTGGATGTAATTCGCTGATTCTGGTACGAGTTTTGCCATGAAGTTTGCTAAATCTTGCAGTACATCAGGATCGGCATTTTCTTGAATCACTAAACTTGCAGAAGTATGGCGCAAGAATAAACTACACAGTCCAGTTTCTACACCAGATTGAGCAACAATTGCTTCAATTTTAGCAGTGATGTTAGTAAAAGATTTACCAGTAGTAGAAAGTCTGAGAATATGTTGATGCATGGTCAGTTGTCAGTTATCAATTATCAGTTAATTCCGATTTATGACTTACGGCTTCAAGCACGGCTTGAGCGATCGCTTCGTTGCCGTCTTTCGCTATAGGTTGAGATTGTCGAGGCGGTTGTGGAGGTTGGTGGAGAAATTCCCAGTGGCTTTGAAAGAATTCTTCTGTGTTGAGAATTTGATGGTAAGAGTAATTTGCAATTCCATCAACTAAAAATTTAGCTTCGGCAAAGTCTTCACGAGTCAGGGTAACTATAGGAATTCCCACGCCAACTGCTTCAGCAAAAGTACCGTAACCTGGTTTAGAAATAACTCTGCCACAGAGGGGCATAAAATCAACTGGACGTAACTTTTGGTCAGTAATTTTGATTAAATTTGGTAAGTTTGGAGCTGTAACATCAAAAGTAAGGAACTGCCAATCGGGGAAAAGTTGAAGGTTTTCAAACGGAATTTGTTGTAGACCTAAACCACCAAAAGTGAGTAAGATAGTTTTTTCTGGTGGGGTACTGATACCCCAATTAGATCGTAGCGTGTCGATCGCGTGACGTGGTGAACCACCTGTTAAGCCAACATCGGTAATATTGGAAAAAGCACTCATCGGTTCGTGAAAAGGCAACCGAAATAGGCGATCGCATTGTGCGTAATGCTTGCCCATCCAATCGGCAAATTCCACAAATTCACCTCCCCAGTCGCGATAAATGAAATCCCATCCAAAGTTACTACTCATATAACAGGGAATACCTGCGGCATGGGCGATCGCTACTGCCAAAGGAGGGATATCGGCAAGGATCAGATTAACGCGATTTTGACGGATAAAGTTAACTTCTGAGGCAATTATCGAGCGTTCTTGTTTGCGGATTTGCTGTAGCTTTTCTAACGTGGCGACTTTGTCCATCGTTAAGCTATCTGACTGGATTACACCTAAATCGAAGGCGCGAGGACGATAGATAAAATCTCCTTCTATGTATGATTCCAGTAACCAACGGGGTGCGGTTGTCACCATGATGAGTAAGATATCGGGACACAACTGCTGGATCTTCGTTGCAAGTGAGGCGGTGCGGGTAGCATGTCCGAATCCGTGGTTGGTGATGGCTATGTATATGGTGGGTCTAGATTTTTCCATAAAAGTTAAAGACAGATTAGTGTCACGCAAAGGCGTAAAGTGTGCTTAGCGTCTTCGCGTGACATTTTAGCTTTGCTGGCAAAATCTCTCGATTTCTTCAATAAGGCGATCGATCTCGCAGGGGAGGGTAAAGTAGTGGACGCAAGCCCTGACGCAGCTTGGATCGACAAGAGTGCGTGTCATCAAGCGATTTGATTCGAGAAATTGGACGAGTTTTGCATGAAGAGAAGATCGATTTTTGAGTTGAAAGGAAACGAGTCCGGCTTGAGGTGGGGCGTGACGCAGGCAAATAATATCTGATAATTGGTTCAGACGTTGCCAGAGATATTGGCTGAGTTGGCAAATTTGTTGATAGCGTGACTCGGCGGTTCCCCATTGCTGATGGGTGGCGATCGCGGCTTTCAATCCGGCATACTGTGGAAAGGCTGATGTGGCGACTTCATAACGTCTACCGTCTGGTTGCCATGCTTGGGGCTGTCCCTTACTATCCATAACTATACTCCGCCAGCCGATGAAGGTAGGCTGTAAGGGAGGGCAGTTATCCGTGCCAAGAAGTGCTTCTGGACGGACGTATAAACCACCAACTCCGGCGGGTCCGCACATCCATTTATGACCCGTGAAGGCGTAGAAATCTGCCCCTAGTTGAGTCAAATTTAAGGGTAACAAGCCGACAGATTGCGCTGCATCGACTAGAATTTGCACGGGGCGATCGCCTTGATGCTGTTTGCATACTTCTACAATTTTGTCAACTGGCAAGACTTGACCCGTATTCCAGAGGATGTGACTGATGACAACTAGGCGGGTGCGGGGTGTGAGGTGTTGGGCGATGACTGCGGCTGGATCTCCTTGGTTCAGCGTCGCCATGAGGGGACAGGTAGAAACTTCTACACCGAATCTTCGAGTAATTTCTTGGGTAGTGGCGATGACTCCTGGGTGTTCGCAGTCTGAGAGTAAGATGTGGTCTTTTGCTTGCCAGTCAATCCCCCATAAGGCAATGTTACAGCCTACAGTGACATCTTCGGTGAGGGTAATGGTTTCGGGTGGGGCGTTTAGTTCAGTGGCAATTGCCTGTCTGGTTTTCTCGGTTTCTTGAGTAATCCAAGCGTTAACTTGAGAGGAGAAGGGACCGTTAAGTTGAATGTATTCGTGGGCAGCAATAATTGCGTCTATGGCTGCTTGAGGCATCGGTCCTTGCCCCCCATAATTGAAGTAAGATTTATTTGCCAGGGCAGGGAATTGCTGGCGATGTTGTTCGGTTCGGGTTTGTGCCGCAGAGATGCTCGTCATGGTGTAGCAAGCGGGGAAAAAAGCCATTCGCTCACTCTAGCATTATCTTTATCCTGTTGCTGTGGTAGGAGAGGCGCGATCGCTTGGGATATCAGGAAGAAATGGTTAAGTACATCAAAGTGCTGCGGCGATCGTAATACAATACATTTGTTCTAGTACATGCGAGAGGCTTTTATGACTCTAGGAACGATGAACCACCTCTGCCTCACAGTCAAAAGTTTAGAACAATCCGAACCTTTTTACGATGCGATTCTAGGCTTTATGGGCTACCAGCAGGTAGAAAAAAATGATATCTATATTATGTGGTGGTTGCAGGATGCTGGAGCAATTGAAATTACTGTTGCTAATCCAGATTCGCCTAACAAATTTCACGATCGCTACTCCCCAGGCTTCCACCATCTGGCATTTAATGCCGATAGTCGGGAGCAAGTAGATAACTTATACAAATTAGTTCAAGAAATGGGCGCGACAGTCCTCGATCCTCCCGCAGAATATCAATATTCACCTGGTTACTACGCCGTTTTCTTTGCCGATCCTGATGGGCTAAAATTGGAGTTAGTTCATATGCCTGTTTTGCCTGAGTAGGTGCGATTGTTTTATCCAAAAGGATGAGGCGAATGAAGTGAGAAATTAAGAGAATTGCAAAGGGAAAATGAGCCGAGAAAACACAACCAAGAGTAAACGTTTTCTAGATATTGTACCGCATTCGCCCATTCTATCTAGTCAAGCAACTGGCTTAGACCTTATTCGTGTCGAACATCATTATCAACCTGCAAATGGATTATCTGAATGCTGTCTTCCTCAGCATCTAATTAGCATTCATCTTGGACACCCAATTCAACTAGAGCGAACAGCAGAGGGACAATGTATTAGCGAATGTCTGATACAAGGTGACATCATGATTACGCCGCCTTATCTGTATCGCAAATTAGCTTGGGATCGTGATGCTGACTTCCTGTTACTTCGTCTTGACAGTAAGCTTTTCGTATCTGCTTTTTATGAATCAGCGAATATTGAAATTATCCCACAGTTCAAACTTCACGATCCACTCATTCAACAAATTGGTTTAGCACTCAAATCGGAATTAGAATTAGAGGGATTAAGCGATCGCCTCTATGCAGAATCAATGGCAAATGCATTAGTAGTGCATCTTTTAAAACATTACTCAGTACGGAAATATAAAGTTCGCAATTGCGCTGGTGGTTTATCTAAATTAAAAATCAAACAGGTGATTGATTACATTCACGACAACTTGGAGCAAAATCTGACCTTAGTAGAGATAGCTGCTGTCATTCAAATAAGTCCCTATCACTTTGCTCGTTTATTTAAACAATCTATAGGAATTACACCCCACCAGTACGTAATTAGCAAACGAATTGAGAAAGCAAAACAATTGCTAGAAGAACACAACTCGATTGTTCTTGTTGCAGAGAAGGTGGGATTTCAAAGCCAAAGTCACTTTACAAAGATGTTTCGTAAATATACAGGGATAACTCCCCAAGCTTATAAAAAATTGCTGTAAATCCAGCAAGATTGTTACAACTTTAGCAAGAATGCGTGAGACAAGACGATAAAAAGACTTTACTATAACTGGCAAGTTAGTGTAGCATTAATGTAGAAAATCTAAGATGATTCAAATAGATAGCACCAATGCCGTTACTGTCGGGCTAGATCTTTACAGCGTCGCCCCAAGGCATCAAGATGCTTTAGTAGAAGCAATTGTACAACAACAGATTGAATCTTGGTTATCTAGCAATTTCTTAAAATCTGCTAGCGTTCATAAAAGTTTAGATGGCGTTCGTGTCTTTACCTATAGCCAGTGGATGCATAAATTCGATTATCGCAATTTATCACGCCCAACTATTTTTACTGAATTTTTTCCTCCCGATTCCCATTTACTCGAAGTGTTCGCTAGCCGATCTCTATCTCAAGAAGTTTCGATTGTTGCAGGCGATCGCATCACTCATTTAGCAGAGTTTAGAATGATTTCTGCTAATCAGCAAGAAATGGTGAAACGCGCATCAGCTGAACTCGATCGCGCTATGAATAATTCACCAGGTTTGATTTCGGCTACTTTTCATCGTAGTCTAGATGGTACGAGAGTTTTCAACTATGGGCAATGGGAGAGCCAAGAAGCATTTGAAGCTATTTTGAAGCAGCCTGGATTTAATCCAGATGAGCCTTATTGGGCGGGAATTGCTCGTAACGAATTCCATCTCTATCAAGTCGTTCATGCATACGAAAAATAGACTTAAGTTAAGTATTAGGCGAATAGAATTCGCGTCTACACAGGCAAAGTCCGCCTGCGCGGACTGAAATCAATTGAGGTTATGGTAGCCAAATGGGAGGAAAAGTATTACCTAAATTACGTAAATTTCTGTTAAGCGATCGCATCATTTCTATATGCGGTTCGTCTGCTTCAACGGGAATAATTTCGGCTTTTGTCCCTTTCCCAAATCTTTCTATAACTAGATTTGCTGCTTCTAAACCAGTAACGTAGGCTTTTTCTTGCGACCACGAACCGTGACGGTTGATAATCCAATCACCGCTCATAAATACATTATCTATACTCGTCTTCGCTGGTAACATATTTTGATAGCTACCAGGGGCAAAATGAGTTACGGCTCTAGATAAACGAATAATACTGCGATCGCAAATTCTAGCTGCTTGAAATTCTGGTATGCAAGTTGCTAAATAATCTTGCACCATCTGAACAATTTCCTCATCGCTCATCGGTAACAGTTGATTGGCATGATAGAAATCTACTTCAACTACTGTTTCCGGTACGTCGCGGTATTCATCATGTAAAGCATTGAGATCGAAAAACGTCCAACCCGTGGTAGCATCAAACCCAAAACAAGCATTGGAAGGACGGGGAATGTGAATTTTGCGATCGCACCATAGCCGAGTTGCTAACACATCAACCGCACCCAAATTCATTAAATTCCGAAATTCTTTGCGGTTTTGCAAGCTAGAACTACCGCTAACAATCTTCTGCATCCCGCTGACTCCTACAGCAAAGATAACAGCATCCGCCTCGAAGACTTCATCGCCGCAAACTACAGCTTTTGCCAATCCTTCACTATCGAGGAGAATATCGCTGACGCGACGGTTAGATAGAATTTTGCCTCCCGCTTGTTCGATTTGTTCTACCCAAGGACGAAAAATCTTTTCTCCTACCGTACCCCGACACCAAACCACGTCAAAATCTGGTTGGTGCGCCAAAATGAAATAATACAACATTCCCAAAGCCGCAGCCGCAGAACATTGTTCGCCTGGTGCAAATAACCCTACTAGCAGCATCGGTTCAAATGAATCGCGGTAAAGTCTAGCCGATACGCCAAAATCTTTAAACAGTTCGCGAGCTGTAACTTTATCGTAACGCTGCCAAGCCTCGTCACTATTATCGAAATCTACTACAGCATAGAGTAATGGTAAAGCACTGAGGCGATCGCTTAAAGGTAATCTTTTGAACTGGGTGTAGAGAAAAGTTCCCAGTGGTGTAGGAAGGCGCGGTAAATCTTGAAAAATTGGCGACTCTACCTCTAATCCAGCAGGGGAATATTGGGAAGAACGGGTAAAAGGTGTAAAAGGATTAATTCCTAGTTCCCGTATGAGGGAAAAGATATTGCTGTAAGGGTACCAGAAACCGTGAATTCCCGCTTCTACCGATCGCCCGCCTGGAGTTTTCCAACCCGCAACCAAACCCCCAGGATAAGCACCTGCTTCTAACAGCGTCACATTGTACCCTTGTTTTGCTAGGCGATATGTAGCTCCTAATCCAGCCCAGCCAGCACCAATAACGACGACTTTCGGATTCTGTGATTCCATGCTTGAGAGTCAGCCTACGATCGCATCAACGCCTTAATCTTACCTGGATTGAGCAACCCATAGGGATCGACCATTTGTTTAAACTTCATCTGTTCTGGGTCGATAACTTTTCTGCCACCGTCTTCAATAATATATGTATGCGGATTAGCAATGAAAACCCCGTGTTCTTCGTGATAGCGGATAATTTCGTTCAGGCGTTCCTCGGTAGTATATTGCACTAATTGCAGAGCAGCGGGAACAGTTCGACCGCCAACACGGATAAATTCTAAATGCATCATCACCTCGTCGCCGAAGTAACGATACATATGGTCTACTATTTGGAGATTTTTATCGGCAGGAAACAGACTTTGTAAATAGGTAATATTAGGATTGGCACTACGAGCGTGTAAAGTAGTATGATTCCAGGTAAATTCTGCCAAGTTGAATTTCTTACCTGCATCTTGTTGCGATCGCTGATAGGTAATACAACCGCCGTATTCTTGTACCAATCCAGGTAATAATTCCAAACTCGGTTCAGCTACCATTAACAGTGCTGCGTGAGTTCCATCAGGAATGTATTGACGTGCGCCAAAATAAGAGGGAATTGACCAAGCAAAAATAGAAATAAGCTTTTTAATCATCCCATCAGCATCGCCCAAAGCCTGACCGAAATGGGCAGCCGCCATAAAACTTTCAAAAGTGACAATCACCTCAGTCCAAGGATAAGCCGCACCAAGGGGAATTTCTAATTCCGTGATAATGCCATTAATACCCCAAGCGTGGTTGACTTTGTGGATATCATCTCCCCGCAGTTCAATCGCTCTGGGTTCGTCTTCCATAGTTACGACACGAATAGCATTAATATTACCGCGATCGCGTAACTGTCCGTAATTAATCGAGCCAATTCCCCCACTCCCGCCAGCAATAAATCCGCCAATCGTCGCCGTCCGATAAGTAGAAGGAGCCATCCGCATCTCCCACCCCGTCTCTCGCGCTTTTTTGTCCAAAGCAGCTAATTTTACCCCTGCTTCTACCCGCGCTACTCCCGATTTAATCCAGCGAATTGCCTGCATCCGAGACATATCCAAAACCACGCCACCGTGGAGGGGTACGCACTGCCCGTAATTGCCCGTTCCAGCCCCCCGTATCGTCACCGGAACGCGGTATTTAACGCAGGTTGTTGCAGCCTGCATTACCTCTGCTTCTGTCGTAGGACGGACAACCAAATCCCCCTTTTTGCCATCTAACTGAGCTTGCAGTATGGGACTGAAAGTGTGGTAATCCTGAGATAACTTAGCAACTTGGTTAGGATCGCTAATAACTTCAATTCCCTGTAACTCAGCCGTCAGTGCATCCCAATCAATCATAATCAGTTATTAGTTATCAGTTATCTGTTGTCAGTGGAACCAGTGGCTGGTGACTAGTGACTAGAACTACTCGCCTATACTTAGCTCTTTGCCCCTCATAACTTTGCCGTACATTCCAAGAGCAGCCTTTGATTATCTATGGCATATGGCTGAATCTTCAATGCTTGGCGAAAAGCGCGAATTGCAGCGGCATAATTTGCTAGTGCCATTTGGCATAAACCCAGACCGTGCCAAGCACCAAAATGCATTGAGTTGAGTTTAACGACTGTCTGACAATCTACCAATGCTTTTTCGTACTGGGCAGTGAAGTAGTATAAAATAGCTCGGCGATTCCAAGCTTCGGCAAAATCTGGCTGGTCGCGAATAAGTTCTGTCAAGACTGCTTCTGCCTGCGACACTTTTCCAGCCGAGAAAAGAACTTGAGAACGTTGGATGCATTCCCAACCGTAGTCCCCTTTTTGATAAAACCAAGCTCGCCACAGCGCTTCTGTTGCTGCCTGACGCACGACTTCATCAGGATGCTTCAAGTTTTCTAGAAAAGATTGAATAGACGACTCATTCATACGTTCGTTGTCATAGCTAAGTTATTAGTTAAGTCGGATGTTAAAGGCGATCGCGGTATGACTAAGGGCTTTTACCCGTTTCCTTCAATTTTAGAATTAAGCAAGTCCTACCACTTTTTTGTACTTTTTTATACATAAATTCGAGAACTTAGTATCCTGAACCTCAGATTTAACCCAAGAGCAGCCAATTTCGTGCTATGGGTTACTATTGAAACCAAAATTCGATCGCTATAATTGAAGTTTCCCCCTTAAGGTTTGCTATTCGTAGCATCTTACTTTGTCTGGTTGCGTCACAGCCCTCTTAACCCCATTAGCAGGTAGAGCAAATACAACGATGCAAGAGCGAAAAAGTAGTCCCAGGCATATTATTCTGACTTCTCACCCGAGCAATTTTGGTTCGCAACCTATTCCGATTCGCTGGGGAGACAAAGACCCAATGCAACGGGGTCCGGTCGTGGCTACCCTCGCTAACCCAACTCACAGAAATGCGATCGGGACTCATTCAGGCGGTTATGCCGTCTATCGCGCTCTGGCTGTAGCAAGCGGGGTATTGCAAGCAGATCACCGTGCTGATTTAACAAATACTTCGCCTGTCGAGCATATTGGACCATATCCGAGTTGGTACGACCCGGAGAAAATAGTTTCGCTCGATCCGTTTGGGGCAATGGTAGGCGAGGCGTTTGCATCTTATTACCAGGAAGGATACGATATCAGACCGACGATCGCCATTACAAAAGCGCACGTTTACCTTCCAGAATTACAAGCAGCGGTGGAAAAAGGGCGGTTGGCGATCGATGGCAAGCTGCTCAAATCTAAAGGCGATGTCCTTGTCACTAAAGCAGCGATCGAACCTGTATGGTATTTACCAGGCATTGCCAAACGCTTTCAAATTTCGGAAGCAGACTTGCGCCGTGCCTTGTTCGAGCAAACGGGGGAATGTTCCCAGAATTAGTGACGCGATCGGATTTAGAAGTATTCCTGCCACCAATTGGCGGAGTCACGGTATACATATTTGGCGATTTGGCAGCAATTACCGATCCCAATCGACCCTTGGCAGTGCGGGTTCACGATGAATGCAATGGTTCCGATGTTTTTGGCAGCGATATTTGTACTTGTCGTCCTTACTTAGTGCATGGAATTGAAGTTTGCATCCAAACAGCACAGGAAGGCGGTGCGGGAGTCATTGTCTACTGTCGAAAAGAAGGTCGGGCATTGGGAGAAGTGACGAAATTTTTAGTTTACAATGCTCGCAAGCGGCAAGAAGGAGGCGATCGCGCTGATGCTTACTTTGCCCGCACGGAATGCGTTGCTGGGGTGCAAGATATGCGCTTCCAAGAGTTAATGCCAGATGTATTGCATTGGTTGGGCATTACTCGAATCGAGCGTTTGGTATCGATGAGCAACATGAAATATGAAGCCATCACTAACTCAGGTATTGAAGTTGTAGAACGAGTACCGATCCCTGACGATTTGATTCCCCAAGACGCACAGGTGGAAATTGAGGCGAAAAAAGCTGCTGGCTATTACACTCCTGGCGCGGTACTAGATCCGTTAGGATTGGCAGAAATTAAAGGTAGAGAAATGGAATGAATTCAGAATTCGGAATTCGGAATTCGGAATTCGGAATTCGGAATTAACACCCCAAACTCGTACGGGCGGGTTTTGGCTGAAGATTTGTTGTCAAAGCCCGTAAATCTTTTGCTAAACCCGCCTCTACACCCCATATCCCATACTCTGTTCCCTGTTCCTTGACGATGAATCTTCAAACTTCGCCATCCAACCTTCAGTCTCCAGAAGAGGCGATCGCTTATTTGCGTTCTCCCAGGGCGATTCGCGATCGCTGCGGGCAGTTGTTTGAGTTGGCACGGCAAGATAAGTTGAGTCACTTCCGCTGCGATTTGTCGCAGTTGGGACGGGTGGCAGACTATGTTATTGCCGTCATGCAAGAGCAATATCCCGATGGGCAAATTCCCTTCCATAGCCGCTGGCAGCATTTTGAAGTTGGTGGAGTACCGCGTTTAGCACAGTTAGAGCGGCTGTTGGCAGGGCGATCGCCAGTCGAGCGAGCTGTGACTCGGTTCGATCTGGCGATCGTCAGCGTGTTGTTAGATGCGGGTGCGGGCGATCGTTGGTTGTATTGCGAACGGGAAACCGATTCGATCTTTCAGCGATCGGAGGGGCTAGCAGTGGCTAGTTTTCGGATGTTCTGTCAAGGTGCTTTCTCCAGCCATCCTCATCAGCTTTTACAAGTCGATGCCCAAGGATTGCAATCTCTGAGTGAAGCAACCCTAGCTCAAGGATTTCAGGTAAGTGAGGATAATCCATTGGTAGGGTTGGCAGGACGAGTAGAACTATTACAAAAATTAGGGCGATCGCTCCTCGATTTCCCGCAAATGTTCGGTGACGACAATCCCCGTCCGGGTCATCTGGTGCATTATTTATTAGAGCGATCGCACCACAAACAACTACCAGCTGCAACAGTTTTGCGTGCTGTTTTAGAAGGACTCGGCAGTATTTGGTCTGGCAGAATTGAAATAGCCGGAGTTAACCTCGGCGATGTCTGGCATCATCCTGCTTTAGCAGGGAGTAGGGAAACAAAGGAGCAGAGAGAGAATTTAATTCCGAATTCCGAATTCCGAATTCTGAATTCCCTCGTACCATTTCACAAACTCTCGCAATGGTTGACTTATTCTCTTTTGGAGCCACTACAAGAACTCGGTTTAGAAATTACAGGACTTGACGACCTGACCGGATTACCAGAATATCGAAATGGTGGTTTGTGCCTCGATCTCGGACTGCTACAAGCCAAACACTCAGATATTTTCCACTACGCCCACTCAGTGGACTCGGAAGTCGTTGTCGAGTGGCGAGCATTAACTGTGATTCTATTAGACCAAATTGCTGCAACGATCCGCCAGCAGTTGGAAATGGATGCTAAGCAGCTGCCTTTAGTCAAAATTTTGCAAGGCGGAACTTGGAGCGCCGGACGGCGGATTGCTGCCGAACTCAGACCGAATGGAGTTTCCCCCATTCAGTTACAGAGTGACGGTACGGTGTTTTAGCGAAATACTAAGCGCTGCAACAAAGTTTTCAAAAATATGCCGAGCTGAAATTGATAAAATTCGATCGCTAACCAACAAATTGTTAATAAGTGTGACAAAAAGGTGAGCCAAATCCAAGCATACGGTAGCCAATATAAAGGAGTATCTGGGAGTGGCGGAAAGATATAGACGGTCAGCCCAACTATAGCTGTTGGTACTGCTACGAGAGCGATCGCGGCTAGAGTATAACCCCAGCCAAATTCTACGCCGTCATAATAAGCTTCTATCCACCTTCTGCCATTCCAACGCCAGACTAGCGGTGGTTGACAGGAGAGCATTTTCAACTGCTGTCTTTCTACATCAGTTTCAAAAATCTGCTGGCAGCAGTCGCAAGCCATCGCTTCCATTAAAGGCATAGCTTGAACCTTGCCCAGGCGACAGGCTGGGCAGGGATAAATGCTGTTAGAGTTCAACTGCATCATCGCTGTCAGGAAACTACATCTTTCCAAGTTAGCAGTTATTAGGGAGCAGGGAGCGCACGAGCAGTGACCAGTGACCAGTGACCAGTAACCAGTTATCAATGACTAACAACCAACAACCAACGAGCAACTACCAACTACCACCGATCGATGACAAATGACCAACTACCAGTTAAAACTTATAACTCAATACCTGAATAGCAGTTCCGTCCTTGGGTAAGTCGGCAGGTTTAATCGTTAAGCTATCGCTTTGACTGCGACGGATGGGAGTTCCTTCCATCAATGACAAAAATTCATCTAACGGCACGATGTCGCAGGCAGCAGGATCGGCGGCTGGGGTACGATAGTGCGTCGGAATGACTAACTTGGGATTGATAGTTTTGACGGCTGCTTGAGCTTCTTGAGGGTTATAAGCTTTAGCACCACCCCCCACTGGCACTAGTAACACGTCGGGACGACCTATGAGGATTTTTTGTTCGATTGTAATTGGTGCAGCAGCTCCCCCTAAGTGCAAAATCCTAATCCCGCCTTGCGTCCACAGCCATGCTACGTTAGTACCAAATCTTCTCCCCTTTTCGCGATCGTGGTCGATCGCAATTCCTTGGATCTGCGTTCCTTTAAATTGGTATACTCCAGGTTCAAAGATCAGCTGGGGATTGCCAGGAACTTCTTCTACTGCCCCTTCATCCAATAATTGACTGCTAATTAAAACCAAATCTGTTTCTACTTTCGGTGGTCTGTATCCCGCCGCACAGCCTAGCTGCCGAAAAGGATTGACCAGAATTCGCGCCCCACCACCAGTAAATAGAAAACAAGTATGACCCAACCATCGTACCGTTAACCCGCTACCAGTTTGGGCTACAGCAGGCTGAGATTTTGCTGCAAGCGTCACTGCTAAGGTAGAAAGTAGCCCCGCTCCAGCATAGCCAATCAACTGTCGTCGTTTCATTGCTTCTCCGTTCACTCCACTAGTGAGACGGCAGTTGTTTCAGGAAGTTGCGCAGCAATTGCTTTCCTGAAGTTGTGAGGACGCTTTCTGGGTGAAACTGGACTCCTTCAATGTGAGGATATTGCCGATGTCGCACTCCCATAATTGTCCCGTCCTCAACCCAGGCGGTAATTTCTAAAACGTCTGGGCAGGTCTGCCGTTCGATCGCTAAACTATGATAGCGGGTTGCGGTCAACGGATTTTCTAAATCTTTAAATACGCCTACTCCCGTATGGGAAACTGATGAAGTTTTACCATGCATCAATTCAGGTGCAGAGACAACTTTACCACCAAAGACTTGTCCGATGCTTTGATGCCCCAAACATACGCCCAATATCGGTGTATTCTCGCCTAACTGCGCGATCGCCTCTAGAGAAATTCCTGCATCTTCTGGGCGACCTGGACCTGGAGAAATCACAACCCCATCTGGCTGCAACTCGCGGATCTGCTCGATTGTAATTTGGTCGTTACGATAAACTCGAATCTCTGCTGCAACTGGGAACTCTGCCCCTAACTCACCTAAGTACTGCACTAGGTTATAAGTAAAACTGTCGTAGTTATCAATAACTATAATCATTTTTGAGTAGTGCGTGAAGAAGGGATGCGGGGAGAATTCGGAATTCGGAATTCAGAATTCGGAATTCGGAATTAATTGTGAGGAGTGACTCATTCGCCGCTACCTTGTCACAATCTTGTCAATTCAAGCTAGAAATAATCAGCTTGACCAGGGGAGGTAACAAAAGAGCGGCGGCGACTAAAAGGGCAGCGATAGCCGAGATTAACACTGCTCCGGCGGCGCAGTCTTTAGCAATTTTAGCGAGTTCGTGATATGTCTGCTTTACCGTCAAGTCTACAACAGACTCGATCGCGGTGTTTAGTAATTCCATCACTAGCACTAAGCCGCTAGTCAGCGTAATCACAGCTATTTCGACCAAAGGCAAACGTAATAATAAGCCCAGAAAGACAGCAAGAGTTCCTATACAGATATGGATGCGGAAGTTGCGTTGAGTTTTAAACGCATAAGCAATGCCACTCCAAGCATATTTGAAGCTCACTAATAAGTTGGAGGCGACTTGCCAAGAGAAATTTCGCTGAATTGGAAGCACTTTTTCTGTTCTACTAGGCGTTGAGGTCGAAACTTTTTGGGTCATAGATGGCAAACATCAATAATTTTTGGTTTTTATATCTAGCCGAGTTACAGCCTACTACTTGCTTAATTTGTCAATTTCCACAGACAGTTTAATTTAGACATATCTCATCTAGCGAGACCATATTAGTAACAAATTGTCGCGATCGCGCTGTGCCAATATTTACAATTACAATCTTGCCCAGTTTAATCAAGATTGACATCAAGACCAACTATCCTTAGTAGCAAAGTTTGCTGTTCCAACATCTCTAATAGGGTTTCCTCATCTGGGTGATCCCAACCTAAAAGGTGTAAAAGACCGTGAGCGGCTAACCAAGCCAGCTCTGTCGATAGCGAATGTGCTTGTTGTTGTGCCTGCTTGCTAGCGGTATCAATTGAGATCGCAATATCGCCTAAGTACAGAGGTAAAAGCGATCGCAACTCCTCTAACTGCGGTACGTCCGTTTCCAGTGCAGCAAAGGCTAAAACGTCCGTGGGCTTATCTTGCTGCCGATACTGCGAGTTAAGTACTTGAATTTCTGCATCATCCGTTAGACGTAAACTCAGTTCGTAACTGTCAGCAGAAGGAAGCTGAGAAGATAAACTCTCTAGCCAGCACTCAAACCATTTTTGCCAAGTTTGAGCATCAACTGCTGGCTTCATTCCAGAAGCTTCAGTAAAACAGTCTTGCACGCAGACTTCGACTTGTACGCCGGAATTTTCTGTATTCCTGGTTGTCATTATCTAGTTATGTAAGCTAAACCCACCAGTAAAGACAATAATCCTATAGTTGTGAGGGCAAAATGTTTCAGAGAAGTCCCCCGCTTTTTCACCATGTTGCGCATAGCGAGTTTTACATAACTCGGTCGAGGCTCATTGGCAACTTCATTCGCTACATGAGGGGGCATGGTTGTCGCTTCCGTGGATTGTGCCTCGGCGGTTTTCGTCGTGTCAGGTGAATTCTCCATGAGATTGACCCTAAAGTTTTGCTAGGTTCTTTCTCAAATGTAACAGTTTGTTGCACCAATAATGTAGTCCGTACCAGGGTTAATAGCTGAGAAACAAGCGCAAATCGCTTTGCGCTCGTTCCCAATCTTTGTCTAAGTTTCTAAAGATTGCCGTTTATACTAACTACAGCGATCGCTCCCATTCGCCATTAGACAAGCAATGTTATTACTAATGTTATTACTAATGTTGTTACTTGCGTCCGACAAGTACCTGCTGGCGCTCGGTTACTTCCTCAGTGTGAACCTCCTCACCATAAACTTCTAATAAACGATAGCGAACCCGATCGGAGATTTTAGCTAGCCCACCGCCTCCGTGAGTATCTGATGGTTTCAGCGTATTTCGGGTAATCCCGAAAAAGTGAGTCGCAAAACGGTGATGCACTGGTTCTGGTAGTCCTACAAAAAACATCAGCCTTTCGTACCGAAGGTATTCAAATATTTTGGCTCCGGTATCGTAAAATATCGCAGCGGGTTTCAAAGCATGGCAAGAGCGTCGCAACTCAATTGGTCCTTTCTTGAATATTCTGTGGAGTAGCTTGAAGCGCGATCGCAGTTTATTAAAAGGTGACAGCAATGAGTATTCATTGTCTAGGTAAAAATCTACAAATGACTTTCCATGCCTAAGTGCTTCTCGAATAGGGGCTACCTTAAGGAGAGTTAGCGGTATCCAAGGACGTTCGTGATAGAGAGCATTTTCTAAAGCGGTTCCCTGAAAAGCTGGTTCTTCCAGCCAACTTGGTCCATTGGTAAAGCCACAACCAAAAACCTGCGGTTCGTCAATATAATCTTTGAAAAAGCTAACTATAGTGGAATCCTGAATTTCCAGATCCGAATCAACTAATAAAACTTTTTCTGCGGCAATATGATTAAAAAGCCAGTCTAAAGTTTGACCGTGAGGGCGTAAGGGAGCGGTTAAAATATCAAAATCATACCGCTTCATCAAAGCTAGAAAATGTTTTAAGCTACCATCAGTTGACTCGCAGTCGATCAACAGTACGGGCATTTTTGCATGACGAATAACAGAAAGTAAAGCTAAGGTTGTAACTAGTTTTGTATTGAAATTAATAATAACTGCTCTTTCTGTTACAGCAGGTAGCTCGGATAAACTTTGAATTAGCACGATGATTGTCCTAAAATAATTTTTTTGTGTCTTAACGTGGAGCCAACAGCATCAACAGCACGTGAGAAAATAGATTTTTGTAGCTATTTATTGCAATAATTATGAAGCTTAAAATTCAGCAGAGCAATATGGAAAAATTCAGCAAAAAAGTTCAGGGTAAATACAGCAATCCTATTTGATTCATGAATATGGAGCAGGCTAGAAGCTTGCTTTACAAATCATTTAGAACTGCTATAGTTGGTAAAATTAAAAGAAAAAGCTAAGGACTGTAAACAGCAAAACCATTTTGGTTTTTCTCCTCCAGTTTCCTCAGCTTTCTTGTTTCTGCTCTGGGTCTTGCTTGTCCCTTAACTAGCCACTAGTTGTTTCTCCTGGCGTAGATAAGACTCAATAAAGGTATCGAGTTCGCCATTCATTACGTCGGTAATTGCTGTTGTTTCTAGGTTTGTCCGCAAATCCTTCACCATCTGATATGGATGGAAAACGTAGTTGCGAATCTGAGTTCCCCAGGCTGCTTCTACCATATCGCCGCGAATTTCAGCGATTTCTTGAGCGCGTTGTTCTTGGGCAATAATTAACAGCTTGGCTTTGAGGATCGCCAGGGCTTTCTCTTTATTTTGTAACTGCGATCGCTCTTGGGTACAGCGGACGGCAATTCCCGTAGGAATGTGGAGAATGCGCACGGCTGTTTCTACTTTGTTGACGTTTTGTCCTCCCTTACCACCAGAGCGAGTGGTAGTAATTTCTAAATCTTTATCTGGAATTTCCAACTGTACGGAAGTATCGATTTGGGGCATCACTTCCACACCAGCAAAGCTAGTCTGTCGTTTACCGTTAGCGTTAAACGGAGAAATCCGCACCAAACGGTGAGTTCCTTTTTCGCCTTGTAAATAGCCGTAGGCATAGCGACCGGAAATTTCTAAGGTAGCGGATTTAATTCCCGCTTCATCTCCTTCCGAAATCTCATCGAGTTGGACTTTATAGCCGCGATCTTCCGCCCAACGAGTATACATCCGCAGTAGCATTTCCGCCCAGTCTTGAGCATCAGTTCCACCCGCCCCAGCGTTAATTGTCAAAATTGCGCCTTTGTCATCGTAGGGACCAGATAACAACTGTTGCAACTCCCATTGGTCGAGTTCGCGGTTGAGGCTGGTAACGTTTGTCTCAGCCTCTTGCAGCAGAGATTCGTCCGTTTCGAGTTCCAGTAGCTCTAGCACGGCTTTGGTATCTTCTAGGCTACCTTGCCAGCGATCGTATTGCTGGATATGAGTTTTCAGGTCGTTGAGTTCCTGAAGTGTTTGCTGTGCTTTGGTTTGGTCGTTCCAAAACTCCGGTTGGGCAGCAATTTGTTCTAAATCTTGAATTTTTGCCGTTAGTGCGGGGATGTCAAAGATAGTCCTGGGTTTTACCCAGGCGATCGGACAACTTTTCAACTTCGCGCTTGATTTCTAGTGCTTCCATATAGGTTTCGAGTAGCGATCGCTCACTGAGTGATAGGGTACATTAACAACGCACCCTACTTGTATTGATGATTTTAACTAGAGTTGATAGCGGTTTTCAATTGAGTAAAACACACGATCTGTAGGGGCGCTTTCTCTGTGCGCCCCTACAAATGTCATGCACGCAATCGAGAATTGCTATGAAAACCTTTGGGGCAACAACCAAAAAAACCGTGGCTTGAGGTTAAACCACGGTCTTGCTGTAGAGACGTTACATGTAACGTCTCTACAGTTCATTTAATGTCTCTACTAGTCGCGGCTATTCAAGGCAATCAACAACCGCAAGATGAAAATAAACAGGTTGATGTAAGTCAGATACATCGACAGCGCCGCAGGGAGATATTGGTCGTTGCGGTAGGTACGAGGCAGAACGTAGAAATCTACGACTGCTGCACCAACGAATAGACACACGCCAATGCCTGAAATTGCAATTTCTAACCAAGTCGGCGTATAGATGCCAAACAGAGCAAACAGAAATTGTGCCAAACAGACGACCACTAGGGCAATGACTCCCAGGCTGACTGTTTTCGTCAATGCCATGCCGTCCTGTTCTGACAAGTTAGAACCAATTTGACGTGCCGCAATAAAGGTGACACCGCAGCCGAGGGCAGCAAACCCCACACCTGCAATACCTACGCCTTGGGTTCTTAGTGCCATAAAGACGATGCCGCTAAGAGTATAGCCAGTTAGCAAGCTATATGTTGCTAGTAGAGGCAGGGCAACGCGATTATTACCTTTCTCGGCAACGTTCATCGCCACGAAGAACAAAATCAGTTCCAAAATGACCGCACCAATAAACGTAGGGAAGAATAACCCTGGATTGGCACGGATGACACTTAGACCACCGTAGGTTCCCAGTGCTGTTAGTACCAGCCCGCCACCTAGATAAGGCAGGGCGTTAGCAATAACGTTTGGACCTACTATGGCGCTAGTTTTAGCTTGACGAATTGCTTCGCGAAAATTGCTAGTGCTACTCATGGAATTTTTTCTTAATTTTTTAACGGGTTGTGTGAGAGCAACGATATGGTGACATATGCCTATTTTGGCTTAAACCTCTAACAGTTAACCAGGGTGAGACTAGCAGCAGAAATCTAAATCTAATCTTAAAATATTTAGCATTCTCAGCCAGTCAACTCAGCAGATCTACGGAGAAAATTCACCGCAATCTGCTAATCTCCTCATAAATTCAGTAAGAACGACATGGTTTGAGAAGCCTTCTCCACCGACAATAATTTTCAGCTTTGATTAAAGATTTTCCACCACCTGTTAATTCCCATTAGGGAAGCTTAGATCGCTGTTGAGGATTTTTATGTCGATAACTCATACTAGAGGCTGCTCTAATGGGATAGAGCTATTAATTGCTTATTATCAACATCCTTCGATTGCCTTACGCAATAAACTTGTAAGTATGCACACTGGTTTGGTGCGAAAGATGGCGCATCAATTTAGCCGCCAATGTACCGAACCATATGAAGATTTAGAACAAATCGGTTACTTTGGTTTGATTCGTGCTATCGAGCGCTTCAACCCTTATCAAGGTTATGCTTTTAGTTCTTTTGCCATTCCTTATATTCGAGGTGAAATTTTACATTTCTTACGCGATCGCACGGGAGTTGTCAAAATTCCCCGTCGTTGGCAAGAACTTCACAATCAAGGACAAAAGGCTCGTAAAGATCTAACATTAACTCTCGGTCGCACTCCTACAGATATAGAAATTGCTGAAGAATTGAATGTTGCAATTCAAGAATGGTTAGAGAGTAAGCTCGCTTTCCAAAATCGAATTGTCTTAAGTTTGGATAGTACAGTTATTCAACATCTCGATTGCCAAATTAAATTAGCTGATGCTTTACCTGACCAGCGCTCTACTAGCTTGCAACAACAGGAAGAAGATCGCCAACAATTGCAAGGAGCAATGAATCAGCTGGAAGAAAAAACTCGTAAAGCTGTAGAATTTGTTTTCTTAAAAGAGTTTTCTCGTAAAGAGGCTGCTAAACGAATTGGTATTAGTCCAATGACTGTAACTCGATATCTTCAAAAGGGCAAAGAACAGTTATTTTCTTTGCTTCAACCTCAAATTGCTCAAACTAGAGCATGATAATTTATAATTCGTAATTCGCAATTCGTAATTATGAATTGAATAAACGTCCGATAAATTCAAACTGTAACACCAAAACCATAAAGCTTATGAACTCCATCGATTCAGCGTTGGTAGATCGTTTTCCTCAGCCGATGGAAACTGAAGGTATTAAGTTGGATAACCGAAAAGGTGTCAAGTTTAGTGGTAAATGGGTACAAGTTGAGAACTTACAGAAAAATGACTCAAAGCAACTCGATCGCGTTGTAAATTTCTCTTTAAAACACGAGGAAAAAGAAATTGTTAATGAATTGTCTAACGATCCATTATTAAATTTGCTTTGTCTATTAGTTGAAGCCGGTCGAGAAATTCCTGACGATCGCTGTCAGCTCTACCGCGAAGGACTAGAAATTTTATTGAATCAATGGGATGAAGCTTATCACATTCCAGGCGATCGCTTCTACAAAAATTTGTCCGTACAGCACAAACAAGACTTGTTAAGTAAAATTGCTTTGGCTACATTTGAAACTGGAGGTAAGTTTAGCAAACAGGATATTGAAAAATCTATTACCGAATATATATGTAACCTGCCAAAAGCACCTACTAGTCCGGAACTCTTGCAACTTACGACTGAGGCGCTACTAAAGTCTATTCAATATCAACACCAGTTATTTGTTGAGTCCGCTCCAGAGGTTTATTCTTTCTCCGATAGCAGATTTCACGAGTATTTTATAGCGCGAGAAATAGCCGATCCTTCTCATCCTCAAAGAGCAGAACAAGCTTTAAGAAATTTAGCTGCTCGGATTTCAGAACCACGCTGGCACGAAGTTTTTGTCTTCGTTGTTGGCATGTTGCGAAATGCTGACTATTTTCTCAGCTTGATGAAGCAACAAGCTGACGCGATCGCCGGAGTCGATCCAGAATTATCGCGCTTTCTTTTCTGGCTGGAGCGCAAGTCACATCATCTGAGCAAACCTCAGTTTAAACCAGCTGCTTTCCGTGCCTTTTATTTAGAATTTATCCTCGATCTTAAATCAGATTCTCTCCAAGACGATCGCACCGATCGCCATCTTCATCTATCTGATATCGATGCTTCGAGTTACGAGCTGATAAATTTTCCTTTTACTTGCCAGCAAAAAGCTATTCTCAAACAATATTACGATGTCAATCAACTCATACTTGATTGCTTGCGCCAAGCACAATACATGACGCGGAGCTTACGTACAGAAATTGAAGAGACACTTTTAGTTCCTTCATATTTAAGTTGTCCGATCGAAACTGCGATCGCTTAATATAAATACCTAACATAAATTTCTTGTAGGGGCGCACAGAGAAAGCGCCCCTACAATGTTGTCACGATCTAGCAGGTTTATGGTAATGTTAGAGCTGAAGATCGCACGGCAAAAATCGCTAGATGACTAGTGAAGCAGATTTATTGCTAAGACAAGGTATTTCTCAATACCAAACAGGTGAATTTGAGCTGGCATTGCAGTCTTGGCAACAAGCATTAAATCTTTATCGCAGCAGCCAAAATTTCAAGCGCGAAGGTGCGGCTTTAGGGAATTTGGGCGCAGCTTATCAAGCTTTAGGAAACATACCCCAGGCGATCGTCTGCTTTCAACAACATTTGGAGATCGCCCAGAAAACTCAAGATGCAACTGGCGAAATGAATGCTCTTGCCAATATTGGTAATGCTTATTTGGCATCAGCAGAATATGTGCGTGCAATCGAGTACTGGCAAAAACTATTGGCGATTGTACCAGCACAAGGCGATCGCCTACAGGAAGGACAGATCTTAAATAGCCTGCGACAAGCATACACTAGTTTAGGAGAATTGACCCAGGCGAGCAAATATCAACAGCAACAGTTGGCGATCGCGCGGGAATTACTCAACTCGGCAATCGCGACAGACTTTGTTTCTAGTCTAGAAGCGATCGGTTTAGATCCTACACAAGATTTAGTCGGAGCCGATCTCAGTCAATTCGATCTTCGTAATGCTAGCTTGAGTCGCGCTAATTTAGAAGGGGCAAATTTGAGTGGTGCTGACTTGACATTAGCCGATCTGAGTCGCGCTAATTTGAGTGGTGCTTGTCTTGTGCGTGCCAAACTCAGTAATGCCAATCTTCGCGATGCGAATCTCAGTCATGCCGATCTGAGCGATGCAGACTTACGCGCAATTCTACCCCGCGTGAATTTAAGCAGTGCGAATCTCAGCCGGACAAATTTATCGAGTGCCTATCTTCAGAATGCTAACTTACAGGGGGCAAATTTAAACGATACGTTATTGCAACAAGCAGATTTAAATGGCGTGAATTTCAGCCATGCAAATTTGAATGCAGCTAATCTCACCCGTGCAGAATTGAATCAGGTAAAAGTAGAAACAACACGCTTTGTCAATGTTGTTGGAATTTCAGCGCAGATGAAACTTGAGTTTCAGCAACAAGGCGCAATTTTTGAGGACTCTATGGGCGATCGCCAGCCAATCTCAACTTAGATTTAAACAGCGATCGCACCATCATATTTAATCTTAGATTTAAGGTGTAGGGGCTAAATCTTGCTCCGTTGAATTACTACCAGGTGTAGGGGCTAAATCTTGTTCCGTTGTCTGTGCTGCTGCTGGTTGCGGTTCGCGTACTTCCCAACGGCATTGTTTTTGTTCTGGCTGCTGATAGTTAACCGCCATTGTAAACGAGCGTGTAGCGGCGCGGTTCTTGTCGAAATTTACATCAGCCCGCGTGTAGTTTTTTCCAGCGATCGCCGTCCACTGTAATATCTCGTTGGCATACGCTCCATCGGGAACGAAGCGCATTTTGTATTTTACTTGGTCTGGAGAGTCTCCCGATCGCACGAATAGCAATCCCTGAGCGATGTCTGCCGATCGTTCCAAGACATCAGCAGAGATAAAGCTACATCGATCGCCTTCGTCTCCCTCCACCAGCGCTAAGAAAGAACGGTCAGAGCTAGTTTCTACTTGTTGGGCTGGCGTTTCTCGATCGGAAAAGACGACTAAGGCGATCGCTAAGATTGGTAAGATAGCTGCTTTCATAACTCCTCATCCCTCAAAGCACTCAGACGCAACTGATTTGTTATATGGTACAGCGAATTTGCTCTCTGGGACTGGCAATATTTGAGCGATCGAGAAAGAAGTTAGAAACTACAAGTCAAAACACGCTTCTGCATTATCCATATTTTCTATCTCTTTTCATTGATTCTTAATAAATTATCGCCTTTGCTCTTAACTTTATAGAGCTAAAACTATCTACAGCGATCGTTCCTAAAATTGTGAATTGCTGATTAATAATGTGTTAATGGTGCAGTTTTTTCATTGCGCGCGACCTGCATTGCCGATTACTTATTATTTAACTGCGAATCAATTGATATGTTTAAATTCATAAAATTATGTTTCCTAAAATCTCTCTTTGGCTAGTTGGAATCTCAATATTTATTATTTTTACTGCTCTGTATTTAGGCTTTTCCTGGTTGTCTTTACAAATTAGTTCGCCGCAAAAACCACAAGTTATCCAAGTTTTAGCCAGAATTGAAGTTGCCAAGCAAAGAATTTACTTAGAAGTTCCTCAAACCCCAGAACAAGAAGCACAAGGCTTAATGTATCGTACTATAATTCCCAGGAGTAGGGGAATTTTATTTGAATTCGATCCGCCTCAAACGATCGAATTTTCCATGCAAAACATTTTTGTACCAGTCGATACAATTTTTCTGAGAAATACGGAAATTCAGCAAATTCAAATAGCTGTTCCTATCTGTAACGAAGTCAATTGCCCTATATATAGCTCAAAGGTAAAAGTAGACCAAATGATTCAGTTGCAGGCTCGAAGAACTTTAGAGCTAGGTTTAAAAATAGGCGATCGCCTACCAATCGAGTTTCTCGACTTAGATACTAAAACTTTTCGCCGATCTTAGCTTAATAAAACTTAACGCCCGTTCTTTTGTTTTAGATAAAAGATTTAAGTAAGAGTTAATTTAAACTATTTACAAGAACGATTTTTGGTTAAGAAATTAGTCGATTTCCGGTTAAAAAGTCGAATAGCTTCGGTTAAGAAATCGTTAAAGCGAGGGCTTTATGTTAACTGCGACCCAGAAGAAGTACTGGAAGATTTCAGCTAATAATGCTTTTTGCATAGTTACATTGGTGAGCGGTCTGCTTTTACTAATAATTCAAGCTCAAATTGAAAAACAACCACAATCTCTACCTGTAAGTGCGAAAGCGCAAATTTCTGGACAAGAAATTGAGTTGGAAGTTGCTCAAACAGCGCAGCAACAATCTCTGGGACTGATGTATCGTGGCGAACTGTCCCAGACAAGAGGAATGCTGTATACTATCGATCCGCCTCGCCCAGTTAAGGTCTCGATGCAAAATATGCGCTTCCCTGTGGATGTTGTCTATTTGCAAAACGGACAGATCGCAGCCATTCAAGTGGAGGCAAAGCCTTGCGATGCAATTGCTTGCCCTACATATAGCTCCAAGTCAACGGTAGATCAAATGATTCAGCTACGAGGTGGCACGACAGCAACATTAGGGCTAGAGGTAGGCGATCGCGTCCCAATTCAGTTTCTCTAACGATGAACCCCCTAGAGCTTAGCTGATGCAGCCAACTAACTCGTTACCTGTCAAAATCACTTTGCTAGTTGTCAGTACGCTGACTGTGATGGCGGGTGCAACAATTGCACCTTCGCTACCAGCAATGAAACAGCACTTTAGCACCATACCGAATGCAGATTACTGGGTAAGGTTGATTTTGACAGCTCCAGCCCTATTTATTGCCTTGGCTGCGCCCTTTATTGGTGCGACGATCGATCGATTGGGACGCAAACCCGTGTTGATCGTTGCCTTACTCGTATACGGGCTAGCAGGTAGTTCGGGGCTGTGGTTGAATGCGATCGGCTTTATTCTGTTCGGACGAGCGCTATTAGGTTTGAGCGTGGCTGGGGTAATGGTAACGGCGACGGCGTTGATTGCAGATTACTACACGGGGAAAGAGAGAGGGCAGTTTTTGGGTATCCAAGCTGCTTTTATGGCATTAGGAGGAGTTATTTTCCTGACTTTAGGGGGCTTTCTTGCCGATATCAATTGGCGGATGCCCTTTTTTATCTACTTAATTGCTCTAGTTTTAGTCCCGTGCGTCGTGTTATTGCTACCGGAACCGAATCGTACAGCTAAGGGTGTTGGGGCTAATGTTGCAGACGAACCAACCAGCTTGGCGACTGGTTTAGTGGTATTGACTTATGCGATCGCCCTAATCTCGCAAATTGTATTTTATCTAATTCCCGTCCAACTCCCCTTTTACTTACAGCAATTACTCCAAGCAAGCAGTTCTCAAAGCGGGTTAGCGATCGCCCTTGCAACTGGGTGTTCTGCGGTTAGCTCGTTATTGTACCAGCGCGTCAAAGCCCGCCTCAGCTTTATTAGCATTTATGGCATTGCTTTTTTAAACATGGCACTAGGATATGAATTGATCAGTTTTGGCGCAGGTTATGCGGTGATTCTACTAGGATTAGCGATCGCGGGTCTGGGTTTGGGTTTACTCATGCCAAATATGAACTTTTGCCTGACTTCAATCGCTCCTGGTGTAGCCCGTGGGAGAGTTTTAGGTGGGTTAACAACTAGCTTTTTTTTGGGACAATTTCTCTCACCCCTCGTCAGTCAGCCTTTGACTAATTTCGTAGGAATAGCTGTAACTTACAGAACTGCTGGAATCGTGATGGGGATAATGGCTATAGCTGCCTTAGTATTTTTGATGCGGGCTAAAACAGCGGGAAATGCTAGCTAGGTATTGATTCTCACCACGCTGGATCGAAATAAAGATCGATCGTTAACTGTTCTTGTCCCGGAGGAACGGCAGTAATACAAGCGCACACTGTATTGTCCCCATCAATCTCGACTTCGCAAGCGTGACAGGAACCCATCATACAGCCCGTGGGGATGATAACCCCCGCTCGGTCTGCTACATCTAACAATGGTTCTCCGACTGTGGCTTCTACAGTGACATCATCGGGTAAAAAATTGACTCGCACAGTCATAATTCCTAACTTTAAGGCGACAGAACAGAAGATAAGTCTAGATGGGTTTCGACCATACCTGCTAGGGAGTCGAGCATTGCTTCTCGCTGCTCGCGATAATTAGAGATACCTGTAGGCAGAGATTTGAGTCCCCTTTGTTGCCGCAGGCGATTTAACCAAGCCCTCCGCCAAGGTCCATTATCGAAAATTCCGTGCAGATATGTTCCCCAGATTGATTGACTACTATCTACCATGCCAAGACCGGTATCGTCAAACAGGGGTTGATAGTCGTTGGCTTGGGCGGGGGGTAATTCCACTAAACGCGATCGCCCTTGGTGAATTTCATACCCCGATACGGGCAATCCTGACTGCGGAAAATTCGATATGACTTGACGCTGGCGAGCAACTTTATGCATCGTGATTGCCGTTCTGATTGGCAGCAATCCTAAACCTGGATACCTACCAGCTTCGCCCTCTAGCCCTTCTGGATCGGCTAGCTGTTGCCCCAGAATTTGGAAGCCACCGCAGATACCTAAAACCGTTCCCCCAGCCGCCGCATAGTTTTGAATTGACTTTGCCATCCCGGTTTTATGCAGGACGAGTAAATCGGCGATTGTGGTTTTCGTTCCTGGGAGAATCACTGCATCTGGATGTCCTAGTTCGTGTTTGGGGCTGAGATATCTCAAACCAATACAGGGTTCCGATTCTAACGGATCGAAGTCGGTAAAGTTAGAAATTCGCGGCAGGCGAATTACGACAATGTTGAGTTCGCCTTTAGCCCGAGAGGGCTTGCGTTCAAACAAATCGAGGGAATCTTCGGCGGGGAATGAATGATCCAGCCAGGGAATGACACCAATGACGGGGATTCCCGTCCGTTCTTCCAGCCACTTAATGCCCGGTTCTAAGATCGATCGCTGTCCGCGAAATTTATTGATGATAATCCCGCGCACTAAACTGCGTTCCTCTGGTTCGAGTAATTCTAGCGTGCCTACGACATGGGCAAAAGCACCACCGCGATCGATATCTACGACTAGTAACGTTGGCGCGTTTAAATACTTGGCGATCCGCATATTTGCTAAATCGCGATGCTTGAGATTAATTTCTGCCGGACTGCCTGCCCCCTCGCACACGATCATGTCAAATTCTGCTGACAGATGGCGCAGAGATTCTTCAATTGCCTGCCATCCTGGTTGAAAAAATTGCTCGTAGTAGTCTGCTGCGTTGACTCTGCCCACAGCCTTGCCTTTGAGGATCACCTGAGAAGACATATCTCCTTGGGGTTTGAGCAAGATTGGGTTCATCTCTACCATTGGAGCAACGCCAGCCGCCCACGCTTGCACCGCTTGGGCATAGCCAATTTCGCCACCATTAACGGTAACGTAAGCATTCAGCGCCATATTTTGTCCTTTAAAGGGGGCTACGCGCCAGCCACGTTTGGCTAAAATGCGACAAATTGCAGCTGCGATTGTTGATTTTCCAGCATGGGATGTCGTTCCCACGATCATGATTGATTTCATATGCGGCTATCGGCTTGAGCAGGTAAAGGCAGAAATTTCAGACCGAGATGGGTTTCTGTGTTTATTTTTCCCCTTTTTTGCTGATTCTTAACTTTTGCGCTGACAAATTTAAGACATTCACCTAAAAAGGTAGCCGCAGCCAGCGACTCAGGGTATTGTAAAGGCGATCGCGCCACGTTGGAGTATCCCACTTACCATGCTGAGCGTATCGCTCTACTAGCTGTCTGCCCAGAGGCGTGAGCCGAAAACTATCTGTGATTCCCTGTCCGTCTACCTCGCGCCGCAATACACCGACTTGAATCAGCCAAAAGAGTTCGTTGTCTACTGCAAGTTCTGTTAAAGGACGCTGAGTATAGCCTTTTTCCATGCCAGAACTGCCCGCGATCGCCATAACTGGTACGCTTTGAGCTATCATTGCCTGAAATAAGTGTAAGTTAAAGCTAGAACAAATCAGCGCCCGACGCGCCCGCTCTAAGGTACGGTTGGGATAGAAAAATGGTTTAGTGTTGCTAGTATTCGCATGAGTCATTTTGGTATTTGTACCTTACAGTCACTCTGCCTGAAAAACGATTTTTGAAACTTCTAAATATCTTAATTATTACAGGTATTGGTCATTTGTCATTGATAATGACCCATAAAATAAGGTGGGCAATGCCCACCCTACATCGAATTCTTAATTCCTCTCTATTGTCCGGCTTTTGCCATATCTCCTCGTTTAAAGCCCACACCGTTTGTAACTTTACCAGTGGCAAATCCCTGACCGACTTCTGTTAATTCAATCGTGCCAATTGGCGAAGTTAAGGCGCGCAGAGTCTTACCAGTTTCAGGATCTTTAATTTCTTTGGCTACTCGCTCGATTGAGATTTTCATCCCGGTTTTTAAACCTGCTTCCTGTCCTTTGTTAATCGTGACTAAATTATTAGTGACATCAGCTACTACAGCATTAACATTTGGTGTAAACGAAGCTGCTGTCGTAACTTTGGCAGCAGAGGCAACAATTTCTCGCGTAATTTCACTCACAGCAAGTTCTGCGGCTGCACTCAATAAAGTTTCAGGATCGGCATTTTTCGACTCGTGATAAATACCACCCACATTTAAAGCTTTGCTTTTTTTATCAACTTCTCCTTTACCTTGAGTTGCAGCGAGAATTTCTGCGGTCGTCGTGCTGACGAGCCTAGCATCAATTTGCACGATCGCCCGACTTTTTTGTTTCGCCGAACAAACTCCAAAAACGCAAAAGCCGTTACCAGAATTATTTTCTTCAATATTAAATTGAGTTACCGCACCAATTACGACAGCATCAACTCCCAAAACCCTACCAATTTGAGCAGCGGTTTCTGGATTTATCCGTCCCGAAGCACCTAAGTCTTGTTCTTGTAAAATAGCGTCAATTTTACTACGCTCGATAACACTATAAGAACCATCTTTAACTAATGCATTTGCGATCAAATTACTCACTCCTTGGGCTGGGCTAGCACCACCAAAGATATTTGCAAAATTAACACTGCCAGTATCGGCAAAATCAAAATCTAGGACAGCAACTCGCTGGCGTTGAGGTGCTTGGGTTTGGCTATTTTCAGTCAGAATAGGAGTTTGAGCATTAACTATAGGTATCAGCAGAGATAAATTAGCCGTACTCAATAAACTAAAAAGACATAACAAATTCAGCGAACGAGTCGCTAATTTTACATGAGTTTGCATATTTTTTCGATTAGCAATAAAACTGTGGCAAAAAAATATCCTAGTTAACTGTAGAACCTACTATTTTGCAGATATCTTACAGATGGATAATCGCGATTATATCCAGGCGATCGCTGTTTTTACCGTAGTATATCTACTTAAAGTTTAAGTATTCAAATCTATGAATAATGCATTAAGAGCAATTGGCATTGTTATCTCTACTGTATAAATTTGTATTTCAGATCCAGCCATGTGTCAGCAGATAAACGCAGACGAGTGCCATGTGGTTCGGGCTAACTCAGTCAAATTTTTGCAAAGCTATAGCAAAGATACTGAAGTTTGTTGCTACAGTAAAATTAAATAGTTTGTCAGTAATCTCCGTCCAGGAAGCAGGCAATGAGTAAAGATATCCGCGTTGCTGCAACTTCAAAAATTTGGGCTTTCGCTACGGGAATGCTAGCAATTTGCATTCCACTTTCTAGCGTAACTAGGAGTGGTCCTATTTTACCGCTAGCCGCGATCGCCGGAGCTGCCACAGGTACGTACTTTGTCTGGCGCGATGATAAGCAGTCTCAATCGCTAGCAAATAGCGATCCAAAACAACTTGAGCAACGCATTGCAAATTTAGAAACAATTGTCAGCGATCGCGAGTTTGAATTAGAGCGGAAAATAAAACAATTAGAATCAAAGGATTAAGTCAAAAGTCAAAAGTCAAAAGTCAAAAGTCAAATTCCATTCTTTGATAACTGATAACTGATAACTGACTATCCCCCTAGAGCAATATCTAAAAACATCATTACCACAAAACCTAACATGACACCGATAGTTCCTTCGGTTTCTAATCCTTTACGGTGCGATTCGGGGATAATATCGTCGCTGATTACGAATAGCATTGCTCCTGCTGCAAACGCCATTGCCCAAGGTAAAATAAACTGAGCTATACTTGCTACGCCAGCACCCACTAACCCGCCCAAAGGCTCTACTAAACCCGTAAGCAGAGAAATTCCCAAAGCATAGCTAGTAGAATATCTTTCTGAGATTAATGATAGAGCTACTACTAAACCTTCGGGCATATTTTGTAAGCCAATACCTAAAGCAACGGGTAGCCCTTGTTCGATATTTCCACTCCCAAAATTGACTCCTACAGCCAATCCTTCAGGAAAGTTATGAATTGTAATCGCGGTAATAAATAACCAAATTTGTTTAAGACTTTTACCTCGACAATTTTCTCGTCCTTTAAAAAAATGTTCGTGCGGTAAAGCATGGTGGGCAACTTGTAAGAACAATCCACCCAACAAAATTCCTACAACCATAATTAGAGCAGCGATCGCTCTGGAATAACCAATTTTTTCTGCTGCTTCTGTACCTGGAACGATCAGAGAAAAAGCTGTAGCTGCTAACATAACTCCACCACCAAACCCCAACATGATTCCCTGGATTCTCTGGGTCAAATTGATTGGTAGTAAGATTGGTAAAGCTCCAACAAAAGTTGCTAGTCCAGCGAGTAGGCTAGCAAGAAATCCGACAAGAACAACGTTCATAAATTGCGATCGCGGTAGTGATAGTAATAGTGAAATAGCAACTTAAATAGATGCTGCTTGGGTTTACATCTGTAAAAAGATATTTCCTGAAAATCAAGTATATCATACTCGTTATGAGTACGCATTATTAATGTGCGTACACTTTGAGGGCGCACGATTGTACGCCTTCTCAGAATGGATATGGTATGCTGCCCTGAATCACCAAAGAAAAGGAATCAAGCGGCTACTAGACTCTTGATACGCTGCATACTCGCTATACTTGCCAGACATGGTTTGTTCTCTTTGAGAGATGCGCTGGAGATAGAGGAGGGTAATAGTTCCTGGTACGAGATAAGCCCATAAAGAACCTGCGACAACGCTGAAACTGAGATAGCGTAGCAAGTCACCGAAGTAGTTAATATTGCGAGAGAATCTCCAAACTCCATCCTGCACTAAACCCGCCCCGTATTGCTTAGCAGTTAGTTTTTGTACGTCAGCAGTGGTATTAATTAGAGTCCCGAAGATGTAAAGTGGTATGGCGATCGCGATCGCGAGTGCAGAAATAGGTGCGGGGTTGGTAAATGCCAAATATCCAGGTAAGGTATAGAATACTCCGACAAATATCAAAGTGAAGCTAAAACCTCCTACTCCTATGGGTTCGTTAAATATCTGTCGTCGGTTAGGAAAGAACCACTGTTCTAGCAACCACCACAGACAATAGCTAACGTGCAAACAAAGATAAATAACTTGGCGTAAGTCGGATATCCCAAAAACGATTGCACAAATTGCCAAGCAAAAAACTGTCAGCACCTTAGCTGCATTAATTGCTGTTAGTTGAGTTATGGCACTCGCTCCCGCATCAGATGTATTCTGCATCATAACTGACAAACTTCTCTTAACATTTCTTAATTGTAGCTGGGAATTCTATTCTAAAATTTGTCTCGCGCAAAGACGCAAAGGCGCAAAGGGTGCTTAGCGTCTCTGCGTCTTTGCGTGACATTTTTCTCAAGATTTACTGCTACTGGCGAATGATGCGGCGCAATTGATTTGCTTCTTCCCAACTTCTTTCAACTCCACCTTGGGCAATATCTTTGACGTAATTAATTTTGACTTCTTCGAGTAAGTCTACAAATAATGACTTGAGTGCTTGCAAGTTGTGTTGTTTTTTGACTTCTGTTTCTAGGGCAATGCTAAAGTTTTGAATTAAGTGACTCGATTTTTCTATAACTATAGGATCTTCTAATAAATTGGTCAAAGTTGTGTAAGTAGATTGGGAAATATCGTTAGCTAATTTGGATGAAACTTGACGAGGTAGAGTGTCCATACCTGGTAAATGCTGTATTTGCTGGTACATTTGAGTTTTCTTAATGGCATTTTCGATACTGTAGTGGAGTAATGATTCAATCTCAGTTTGGACTTTGGGAATAACTTGATAAATTGTCATTCGCAGTAAGCGATTAGCAATTTCTTGCACTTCATTAGTGTTATTAATATTGATATAGGGTTGATAACGTCCCGTTCTTAATAACCACTCAGCTGCATCACCTCGTTCGATAGAGTCTTGCATTTGATCGATTAACCGCACGCCAACAATTTCTGTCATTTCTTCAGCGAAATTAGTGACGAAATCATATTTAATTTGCTTGCGAACAGGTTCGAGATTTAATAATTGTGCTTGATAAAGCTGTATCGTTACTGGAATTACCCTCAGCCAGCGCCAAAATGGTAAGAGGAGAAATAAATCGTACCAACGCCTTAGCAGTGCCTCTAGCCAATTTAAATCTGGTCTTTGACGGCTGATAATGAAAGTACGGATGAGAATTTCTAAGCCAAAAAAAGCGATAAAAGGTAAGTCAATTAACCAAAAGCGATCGATGAATTTACCTTGAGTATTAATTCCACGATAGTAGTTAGTTTCTATGAGTGGCTGAAGATTTGTTGTAAAGAAATCTAATTCTCGCTCCCAGCCTGCGCGATTGAGATAAGCCTGACTCCAAAAAGTATCGAAGGCTTGATGAGCTGAGTTAATATGAACGCGATCGCGGACTTGATTTTTGATATTTTCTAAATGTCCGGTTTTCTGGGCGATCGCAAAAGGATTATCTTCGATTAACTCATTGCTAAGTTGCCGCATTTGAGCTAATAGATTCTCGACTTCTGGTGACTGAATACCCGTCTGCTCAATTTCTTGTTTGATTTGTTGAAATTGAGCCAGATATCGGGTTGTTTCTCGATGGGGTTCGATACCTTTAATCGGATCGTACTGCTGAACAATTTGAGGAAGTTTTTCAAAATAAAAGTCGCGCCAAGGAATATATGATAAATCGAACAAGACAAGGAAGAAATTCAGTAAAACCACAAGAGCAACTAATCTTTCCAGCCAGAGAAAGCGCCGTACTGGACGAAATGCTATTTGAGTTTGTTGCACAGATGACATATTCATTTCAACCAAATTTTGCTCGCACCAAGAATGCGATCGCAGTTAAGGAGCGATAACAGCAAATAGTATCACCAATTGCTGTTAGTCAAAGCCGCGATCGCCTCTTCTTTTGCCTTAGCTTCAATTTCAATCCAGGGTGCTTCTCGGTAGATACTGGGCATGACGGTAATAAATTCGCTATGCTGTCTATCACTGAAAGCTGCTTCACCGTTAGAAATGTGGACGAGTTGCCACTCTGGATTTTTCCACGTCGATCTAGCAGCATAAAACATCTCGGCTACGGAGGGACGATCGTAGCTTTCTAGTTTCTCATGACAGATGTGATGGTGAGCGTCAAAAACCATTGGGACTTTTGCCTGCTGACAAACAGCTAAGATTTCCTCAGCACTGTAGGCATATTCGTCATTTTCAAAAGTGAGGCGGCTTTTAATTGCTTCTGGAAGGCGATTGACAACTTGCACCAATTGCGACGTTCTCTGAGCTTTGCCTCCGTGAATATTCATGCACGCCCAAGCCGAGCGCGGTAAACTGAGCAAGTCCATAATTTGGGCATGTTGTGTCAAAATTTTGATACTGTTTTCCACGACTTGTGGCGAGTCAGAACTTAATACCACAAATTGATCGGGATGGAGTACCATGCGGATGCCCAGTTGTTGCGATCGCCTTCCCACTGCTGCTAAATCAGCAGCCATTTCTGCTAAGATGTTCTGTCCGATGCCGTCTTCCATGTCACTTAGGGGAAATAAACCCGAAGGCATTCGATAGAGGAAGATTTGGTTTGCTTGACAAAAAGATATTGCCGCATCCAAGCGAGTTAAATTGCTCAAATAAAGCTCTCGTAAGGCAGTTTCCCGTTCTGCTGCACTTAACTTGAGGTAGCGCGTCCGCGTCATGGTACGATAGCGGACTGCTTTAGAAACGGTGATACAAACTAAACCCAATTTAGAGCGATCGCCCGTGCGAGATAATAATTTTGTACTGCTTGGCTCAGTAATCATACACATAAAGACAGTAGTTGGCTAACAAGTGCGATCGCCACCACAGATAAACTTAGCAATCAAAGACAAATTTAATCTGCCAAATCTAAAATCACATCTATCAAGAGGTGAGAGGTAATGGGTAATGGGTAATGGGTAGTTGGTGGTTGACAGTTCTTGCTCCTCTGCCCCTTGTCTCCCTTGTCTCCCTTGTCTCCCTTGTCTCCCTTGTCTCCCTTGTCTTCCTTGTCTCCCTTGTCTCCCTTGTCCTCCGACTCCCGTACCGACTTATCTTTTCGTTAATGTCGAACCCGTGCGTCCTGTCAGTACCCAAAGCAAAGCTCTACCTCCGTCGCGGATGGTTTTGTTGTAGGGTTCTGGCGATCGCTGCGAGGGAACGGAAATTGGGGTAAAATCAATCCCACGACTACCTAAGACAATTTGACCGATTGTTTCGGCACGGCGCATATGATAGTCAGACGTGATCAGGTAGATCTTCTTGATGCCCCGCTTTTGAAACTCGCCGACTAAGGTAGTAAAGTTTGTGACCGTATCTACTGCCTGGTAGTCTAAATGCAAACGACTGCGATCGACACCAGCTTGGGTAAATAAATTACGGGCGTATTCTTTCGGACTACCACCGGAAACCCAAATTGGTAAATCTGGCTTGTTCTGTGCAAATTCGATTGCGAACTTCTCTCGTTGGACGGAACCGCCGAGAACGAGAATTGCTTGATATGGCTCTAACTGGCTTTTCACCTCCTGATATCCCAGCCACAATAAGGTAGGCAGTAGTAGCATCAGCCAACACCAACCCCTACGCCCAGATTTTCGCGGTTTGACCCGTCGATAACGTCGCTTTTTCAGAACTTTAGCAGAGCTTCAGCGCAACAACACGAATATCTAGGGTAGCAGGCAACTGAGCGGCATGGCTGAGGTCAAGATAAATTTAATGTTTTTGAAGAAAATTGCTTTCGGCAATCTGATGGGGTCAGATAATACTGGCTTCTTGCTATAACTCAACCTTTCTGTGTATTTTATGAAACAGTTAAAGATGAAAAAATACGCAGATGGCAAAGCTTTCAGATGAAACTTTAGGTACCATTTTTACTCTACAAAGACAGTTAGTGGAAGGGATGGATGAGGCAGCAGCAACAGAATCAAGGCTCTTTGAACAGTTTGGTGAAACAGAAGAAACGCTTCCAGTATTAGAACAACTCCTGAATGTGAGAGAACGCCTACTAGCTCCTTATTCTCGTCTGAGTGCGCTCTTACCTAGAATTTCCGAATATCAACCGACTGCTCCTACAGATGTGGTAAATTTACTGTATCAAAACATCGAGCAAGCCCAAGCTGCCCGCGATGCTTCAATTGCAAGTATTAGAGAAGCTAAGAGGGACTTTGACCTACATGAGTAAACCTAAAAAAATTCCCGATCCAGACAAAGTTAAGCGTACCGTCGAACAATTACGTGACAGTAATCGACAACTCGAATTTGTAACTTTGGCACTGGATGAATTGATTGCTAGAGTTGATAACGATTTGCGCCATCAGCGCCGAACTCGGCTTCAGGGTAGAAATTACAAGTTCTAAATTACAAGTTCTAGATTACAATTTATAAAAATTCATGCTTTTCTCAAGCTACTTGAGTTGAACTGATAAAAGCTAGGGAAGTTAAGCACAATGAAAGCAGCAAAATTATCGTTGGCGACTATCTTATCCACGACTGCGATCGCGGGTGGAGTTTTATTTTCTTCTGTCGATCCAGCTCAATCTTATCCTTGCAGCAGATATCGGAACAGCTACACGACGCAATCAATTGATTGGTGGCGTTCTCCTTGGGTAGCAGTTTTGACTATTCCTGGAATTGCTCTAGGAGTAACTCTTTATAGGCGCGGTCGTTCGTATCAGAATTAGCGACGTGTAATTTCCTCCATATTATGCCTAATTTATTGGGGCGCACAGCTGTGCGCCCCTACAAGTGTGTATGCATCAACTTACCTCCGATCTCTCACTTCTTACGTCTGTTTGCGGTAAAGTTTAACTAATCAAATTTACAGAGAAACACTCGCTTTTGTGGCAATTGATACCACTTAGTATGAGCGTGCATCGTAAAAAAACAGAGAAGAGTAGGACAAATCTATTTATGTTCAAAAGGAGTGTACTGCTAGTGGGTGTTGCGCTGGTAGCAACTCCTTTAACTGCTTGCAGCCAATTTTATTCCCAGTCACCACAGCCACAGGGAACCGCTCAAACAGGAAGTAGCCCAGCCGCAGGGGGAGGAGGGGGTACATTAGATGCAGCTAAGTCTCGCGGCAGGCTGGCGTGCGGTGTCAGTGGTACTTTACCAGGGTTTAGCTACGTAGACCAAGCAGGTAAGTATTCTGGACTCGATGTGGATATCTGTCGGGCGATCGCAGCGGCTTTATTTGACGATCCGAATGCTGTCGATTTCCGCAATCTGAACGCAAAAGAGAGATTCACTGCCCTGCAAGCAGGAGAAGTCGATATTCTCAGTCGCAATACGACTTGGACGATGAGTCGCGATACTTCGGTAGGGCTGGAGTTTCTTCCCGTGACGTTTTATGACGGTCAGGGCGTAATGGTGAAGAAATCTGCTGGGACAAAAGACTTGAAGGGTTTGCAAGGCAAAGCTGTTTGCATGGAGACGGGAACTACTACCGAGCAAAACTTTGCCGACCAAATGCGCAAAATTGGAGTGAAATACACGCCCCTAGTATTTGAAGATGCTAATGCCGTTTACGCAGCATACGAACAAGGTCGGTGTCAGGCTGTGAGTACCGATCGCTCTGGATTGGTATCCCGTCGAACAACGCTGAAAAATCCGCAAGATAATATTATTCTAGATGCGCTTTTATCCAAAGAACCACTAACACCAGCCGTGAAAAACGGAGACTCCCGCTGGTTTGATGCGGTTAAGTGGACGATCTTTGGCTTAATTGAAGCCGAAGAACTGGGGATTAATTCTCAAAACATCGACCAATTCGCCAAAAGCCAAGACCCAGTTGTCAAAAGATTGCTAGGCACGGAAGGGAATTTAGGTCAAGGTGCGGGTTTACCGAATGATTTTGTTGCCCGTGCAGTGAGGAAAGTCGGCAACTACGGCGAGATTTACAACCGTAATCTCGGACCTGGCACGCCATTCAATTTACCACGCGGTCAGAACGATATCTGGGAGAAAGGTGGTTTACACTACGCTCCACCGTTCAGGTAACATTTGTCAGGGAGCAGGGAGCAGTCACTTTTGATGTCTGACTTCTGGCTTTTGGTTTTTGACTTGTAACTTTTGACTTTTGACTTACCAATTACCAATTACCACTACATGAAGTTGCAGAAACTATTACGAGACGATCGCTTCTGGCAGATTGCCGGACAGGCGATCGCGGTTTTGTTGGTGGTAATTTTTGTTGCTCTGATTTGGGATAATCTCACTTATAATCTGCGGCAATTAGGCATTCAGTTAGGATTTGATTTTTTGGGAGTGCAAGCCTCCTTTGATATTGGCGAAAGCATCATTCCCTACGATCCGTCTAATAGCTATAGTCGGGCAATATTTGTCGGATTGCTTAATTCATTGCGTGTGGTAGCAATCGGTCTAGTTTTAGCTACTATTTTTGGATTGGTCTTTGGTATTGCCCAACTTTCAGATAACTGGTTGGTACGACGTATTGCTATTTCTTATGTAGAAATCTTCCGCAATGTACCTCTACTATTGCAACTATTTTTTTGGTACTTTGCCGTTTTTATCAACCTACCAGGAATTGAAAATCCTATTACTCTTCTTGGTTCTACTTACCTGACGGGACAAGGCGTGTTTTTTCCGTGGCTGGAAATTGGGTCGGGGGGAGGCATTTGGTTGGTGTTACTGCTGGCGGGAATTGTTGGGGCGATCGCCTTGTGGCGCTGGCGGGGGCGCGTCATGGTAGAACGAGGACAGGCAGGACATCAAATTTGGTATGCTTTGGGTTCGATTTTAGGGGCTATCGTTATCGCTTTTGTCTTGACCCGCAATATTCCCTTTCGGTTGAGTATTCCGCAAGTTACGCAGGGACAGATTGAGGGTGGATTGCGTCTGTCGCCAGAGTTTTGCGCCCTCCTTGCTGGACTGGTGATTTATACGAGTAGTTATATTGCTGAAATTGTGCGGGCGGGGATTCTAGCCGTACCAAAAGGGCAATGGGAAGCAGCTCGTGCTTTGGGACTGAAGCCGAATCGGATCATGCAAATGGTGATTTTACCGCAAGCATTGCGCGTAATCATACCACCCTTGACGAGTCACTACCTCAACTTAGCGAAAAACTCCAGTTTGGCGATCGCAGTTGGTTTTCCCGATGTTTATTTTGTTGCTTCCACCACGTTTAATCAGACGGGACGGGCTGTGGAAGTGATGTTGCTAATTATGATTACCTATCTAACTACAAGCTTAACCATCTCTCTCATCATGAATTTATACAACCGCACTGTGCAAATTAAGGAGAGATAGACCCTTGCAAATCCAATCGTCTGCGCCTCCTACCCCACCCACATCTCCCCTGAACTGGGTACAGAACAATTTGTTCAGTACTTGGTACAACAGTATTCTGACAATTGTTTGCTTAGCAGTCATTATTTGGGGACTGAGTAACTTTATTAGTTGGGCATTAACCGCAGCACAGTGGGGGGTCGTGGGTGCAAACTTGCAGCTCTTTTTTGTCGGTCGATTTCCTCCGGAATTGTATTGGCGGGTGTGGACGGCGCTGGGGCTGATTATCGGTTTAGCAGGGCTTTGTTGGGGTTATATTGTCAGAAACTCTCCCATATTTAGTCGGACAATTTTATTTGTTTTAGGGGTAATGATTGCAGCTATTGTACTGCTACCTTTAGAACTGAGTGCGCGTCTATGGATATTAGCGATCGCCATTATTGCTATAGTTGGCTACGCAGTTGGACGCAAATTACCTACTAGTATTAGCCCTTGGCTAACACCAGCTTGGGGATTAGTATTTATCGTCAATATTTGGTTAATTGGAGGTGGTTTAGGTTTAGCTTCAGTCCCAACAAATGTATGGTCGGGGCTATTACTAACCCTACTCACAGCAATTTGCGGGATCGTACTGTCGTTTCCCTTTGGCGTTTTACTCGCCCTCGGTCGCCAAAGTCCGTTACCTATAGTCCGGATCTTATCGATTCTCTACATTGAAGTCGTGCGCGGGTTGCCATTAATTGGCATTTTATTCTTAGCCCAGGTAATGTTACCGTTATTTCTCCCGCCTAACTTCCGCAATTTAGATCGCGTACTACGGGCGATCGCTGGACTAGTATTATTTAGTGCAGCGTATTTAGCAGAAAATATCCGTGGTGGATTACAAGCTATACCTAGAGGACAATACGAAGCCGCTAAAGCCTTGGGTTTAAGTTCGCCTTTAGTTGTGTTACTGATCGTATTACCCCAGGCACTTAAAGCCGTAATTCCCGCGATCGTCGGTCAATTTATTGGTTTATTTAAAGATACATCTCTACTAGCTCTATTTGGTTTACTAGAATTAACCGGAATCTCTCGCTCGATTTTGGCACAACCCCAATTTCTCGGACGTTATGCCGAAGTTTATTTATTCATTGGCTTACTCTACTGGCTCTTTTGTTATGGAATGTCTACTGCAAGTCGCTATTTAGAACGGAAATTAAATGTTAGTAACTAACAGGTAATGGGTAATGGGTAAAGTCAAAAGTCAAAAGCTAAAAGTCAAAAATTACCAACTACCAACTACCAATTACCAACTATCAATTACCAACTACCAATGACAAATGACAATTCACAACCAATGATTATTGCTGAGAACGTCCATAAGTGGTATAGCAGCAATAAATTTTACGTCCTGCGTGGGGTTAGCCTTACCGTGAATCGGGGGGAGGTGGTGGTGGTGATGGGTCCCTCTGGTTCGGGTAAATCTACGTTTATTCGCACGTTTAATGCTTTAGAAGATTACCAACAAGGGCGAATTGAAGTTGATGGAATTGCCCTAACTCACGATTTGCGTAACATAGATGCAATTCGTAAAGAAGTGGGAATGGTGTTTCAGCAATTTAATTTGTTTCCTCACCTTACCGTACTACAAAACGTAACTCTTTCACCGATTTGGGTACGCCGCTGGAAAAAGCAAAAAGCGGAAGAAGTCGCCATGCAACTGTTGGAAAGGGTAGGAATTTTAGAACAAGCGCAAAAGTACCCAGGACAACTTTCTGGCGGACAACAACAACGGGTAGCGATCGCCCGGGCATTAGCAATGCAGCCTAAAATTATGTTATTTGACGAACCTACATCAGCCCTCGATCCAGAAATGGTACGAGAAGTGTTAGATGTGATGAGGAGTCTAGCGCGATCGGGGATGACAATGGTAGTCGTGACGCACGAAGTTGGGTTTGCCCGCGAAGTTGCCGATCGCATCGTTTTAATGGATGGTGGAATGTTAGTCGAACAAGCCCCACCCCAAGAATTTTTTCAAAACCCCAAAGAAGAACGGACGCGCAAGTTTTTATCGCAAATTTTGTAAGCGTAAATTTTGTAAAAGAGGGAATCGTAGGGGCGGGTTTACCGAAGGGTTGATACTGACAGATATTTCGGATAAACTTGCCCGTACAGGAGTAGGGAGTCGTTATCGGATTCGATTAAACTCGTTGTTTCAATTCAAGATCGGCTGTTTGAAATAAGTTTTTTGTTTCTACTTTGGTAGTCATTGCTGACAACAGAGTGAAGTTATTTAACTGTTGTAAATCCAAAGCGATCGCTAAATTGTTATAGCCTGCTTCGATTAGATTGTCTATGGCTTTTTGAAGCAGTTCTACACTTCCTTCTGCTAAAACAGCTTTGAAGTAGGCACTAGCCTCAGATGGTTCTTTTAAAGACTCAATTAGGTAACTGTGGTAGCTAATATTTTTCGGCATTTTATCTGTTTCCATAGTCCGTCCAATATTGAATAGCTTGGGGGATGTCTTTTTCTTGAGTACTCTTATCTCCTTCACATAAAAGTAGAATCAACGTCGTTCCTACTTGTCCAAAATAAACTCTATAACCAGAACCATAATCTATTTTCAACTCACACACGCCTTTCCCAACTGCTTTATAGTCCCCAAGATTAGCAGTTTCAACGCGATCGAGCCTTGCTTTAATTTTAGCTCTAGCGTTACTGTCTCGTAGAGACTCTAACCATTCTATGAAAGGATATTTCCCATCTGGAGTTGCATAAACTTGAATTTCTCTAGGAGAGGCTTCTGGCATTATTATCTGTAAAAAAGCTATTTTCTTCGATTGAGACGTAATATGAACTCTATTATCGTATTCGGTAGTATCAATATCGATCTAGTTAGTAAAACACCCAGATTACCTTTACCTGGAGAAACTCTGACGGGACATAGTTTTGTCACCGCGCCAGGGGAAAAGGCGCAAATCAAGCAGTTGCGATTGCCAAATTGGGCGTTCCCTCATACATGGTAGGGCGTGTTGGCGGAGATAATTTCGGTCGGGAATTATTAGCAAGTTTGCAAGCGGCGGGAGTACGAACTGAAAATGTATTGGTGGATGAAAGTATCAGTTCTGGAGTCGCTGCGATCGCGGTTGATGACAATGGTGAAAACCAAATTATCATAACTCCTGGGGCAAATGGACGAGTCGATGAGACAGATGTAGAACGTCTCCAGAGTGTATTAAAGATCCTTTCTCGCCCCCCTTCCCAAAGGGAGGGAACAAGTAGCCCCCCTTCCCAAAGGGAGGGAACAAATAGCCCCCCTTCCCAAGGGGAGTTAGAAAAATCTATTAGCCCCCCTTCCCAAGGGGGGTTGGGGGGATCGATCCTACTCCTCCAACTAGAAATTCCCCTCAGCGCCGTTATTGCAGCCGCCCAAGTTGCAAAAGCAGCCGGAATTCAAGTCATTCTCGATCCTGCACCAGCCCAAAATTTACCAGATGAACTTTATCCCTTGATCGATATCATCACCCCAAACGAAACAGAAGCAGGGCGATTAGTTGGCTTTACTGTAGATGGACGAGAAACTGCAACCGCAGCAGCACGGGCTTTGTTACAAAAAGGTGTGGGTAATGCGATCGTCAAACTTGGTGCTAGGGGTGTCATCTGTGCGACTCAAGCAGAAACATTTTTTACTCCCGCCTTCTCCGTCACGGCTGTAGATACGGTAGCCGCAGGAGATGCCTTCAATGGTGGTTTAGCTGCGGCACTAGTAGAAGGACTACCCTTGAGACAAGCAGTAGTATGGGGTGCAGCGGCGGGCGCTTTAGCTGCAACCAAGCCAGGGGCGCAGTCTGCAATGTGCGATCGCCCTACTTTGGAGGCATTAATGGCAACTGGATCGTAAACGTTGCTCCTTGTCCCACGCCAAGACTGGCAGCGTGAATTGTACCACCATGCAATTCTACGATGTGACGGGCGATCGCCAATCCCAGTCCCAATCCTCCTTGCTTATTAGGACTCTGGGCTTGACGAAAGCGATCGAAGACGTGGGGCAAAAACTCAGGACTGATACCATTGCCCGTATCGATAACTTGAATTTGGGCGTAGTTGGTAGTTGATAATTGGTAATTGGTAGTTGGTAATTGGTGGTTGTGACTACTAGTTAATAACGATAACTGGACTTCGATTTTGCCACCTTCTGGGGTAAATTTAATTGCGTTTGAGAGTAAGTTACCCAAGACTTGTTGCAAGCGATCGCGATCGCCAGAGATTGGAATTCGGAATTCGGAATTCGGAATTCGGAATTCTAAATGAATCTGCTTGGCGCTAGCAGCAAGAAAAGTAGTTTCAACCGACTCTTCTACAAGGGAAACTAAATCGAACTGACTCTCTTGGAGTTCTAGTTTGCCGCGAATCATGCGCGACACGTCTAACAGATCTTCGAGCAATTTTGCTTGAGATTGGGCGTTACGCTCGATCGCGTCTAAGGCGCGGGCAGTGGTTTCAGCATTCACCTGACGAGTCCTCAGCAGTTTTGCCCAACCCAGAATCGCATTCAGGGGAGAGCGCAAATCGTGAGATACCATTGCCACAAACTCATCTTTAGCACGGTTAGCAGCTTCAGCTTCTCTCTGTGCTTGCTGAGCTAGTTCCAGCATACGAGCGTTTTCTACTTCGCTGTGTTTGCAATCGGTAATATCTAAATCAACTCCTGTCATACGGACGGCTTTACCCGTTCGATCGTAGAAAACCTGTCCTTTGCTCTGCGCCCAACGAACTGTACCATTAGGAAAAACAACTCGAAATTCGATGTTGTAGTCTGCTCCCGTATTGACGGCGCTGTCAATTGCCTCTAGCACGCGATCGCGATCTTCTGGGTGCAGTCGCGATTCAAACATTTCGTAAGAACCGTCAAACTCCCCTGGAGTTAAGCCAAACATGGCTTCCATGTTGTCAGACCAAGTGATGCTACCAGTTGAAATGTCCCAATCCCAACTTCCCATCTGAGTTGTGGCAAAAGCCAGCCGCAATCGTTCTTCACTGTTGCGCAGGGCAATCTCGGCTCGTTTGCGATCGCTGAGATCTACGATAAAGGCAATATGTTCTTCTACCTCACCTTGCAAGCGCGTAGCACTAATTAAAATTGGTAGGCGCGTCCCATCTTTGCGAATAACTTCTTTCTCTATTGCTTTGATGCTGCCAGTCAATTCTAGCTGCTCCATTGCCTGCCGATCTATCTCGGCATACTCTGGCGGACTCATATCCCGCCAACTCAGTTTAGAATTGCGAAACTCGTCGCGGGTATAACCCAGGATCGACAACAGCGTATCGTTCATCTCTAAAACATCACCATTAGATGAACCAAAGCCAATGCCAATTTGAGATGTTTCTAGCGTGCGTTGGATACGTTCTTGACTGCGACGTAGTTCTATCTCTACCTGCTTGCGTGCGGTAATGTCTTGAGCCGTACCGAGAATTTGCTGAACCGAACCATCGCTGTTTCTGGTAAACACGCTTTCTCGGCTGCACAGCCACCGCCATTCACCGTTAGCGTGCTGCATTCGGTACTCGAATTCCAGAACTTCACGATCTCCAACTCCATCGAATCTTTGTAAGTGTGCGGGCAATAAAGCAAGGTCTTCAGGGTGCATCAGGCTTTGCAATCCCACCGTTCCGAGTTGGCAAATTGCTTCTGGCGTATACCCAAGCACTTCAGTAACTTGTCGATTTATATAGACATTTCGCCGCTCTTTTAAATCGTGAATATATAAAATGTCAGGGATAGTCACGGCAATTTGCTCGATCAAATGCCGAGTCTCTCGCAATATCATTTCTGCTTGCTTGCGATCGCTTATGTTGCGTTGAATGGCGACAAAATGGGTGTACTGCCCTGCGGCATCCGCTATGGGTGTAATGCTAATCTCTACCCAAAATTCCGAGCCATCCTTACAATAATTGATCAGTTCTTCTTGTACTGGCTTTTTGGCTTGTAAGGCATCCCGAATACGCTTGAGTGCTGCTTTATCGGTTTTAGCACCTTGGAGAAAACGCGGCGATCTGCCTACAACTTCTTCACAGGTATAGCCAGTTAAGTCAGTGAATGCTTGATTCACATATACGATTCGCGGTCCTGGCTCCTCTAAAGGAGCGATCGCGGTTATGATGACGGCATCGTTAGCATTGACAACGACAGATTCTAGTAATCGCAAACGTTCTTCAGAGCGTTTGCGATCGGTGATATCTCGCCAAGAAGCCACAAAACCATCGCCCAATTTATTTGCTCGGATATCAAAGGCTCTGGTTAAATATTCTTGGTTAAATCTATCTGAGTAAATTAAGTCTTCTTTTGTCAGAGGTACGCCTGTCTCTACCACCCGACAATATTCATTAAATAATCCAGTCTCTCGATGAAAAGGCAAAATTTCACAGAGTTTTTTACCAATTTGTTCTGCTGCTGTCATGCGGTTATTAGTACAAGCTGCCGCATTCACGTACTCGACAATAAAATCTACAATTTTACCCGATTCATCACGCAAGCATTTGTAGATGCCAAAGCAATCGAGCATGTTTTCAATTGAAGTGCGAAATCTGTCTTCGCTTTGTTCTAATTGCTGTTGTAGGCGATCGCGTTCTAAAATATTATGAATTGCTAAACGAAGATTTTCTGACGTGGTTTTTCCTTTTACCAAATAGTCAGCCGCACCACTTTTCATTGCTTGCACGGCAACATCTTCATTTCCTCGTCCCGTCAACATAATTACAGGTAATTGCATTTTACCAAATTGAGTTTTTAACTCGCATAAAAACTCAATACCGTCAATATCAGGGAGGTGAAAGTCTAACAAAATAGCATCTGGCTGTACTAGTTTGCATACTTCTAGTCCATTCTCACCATAATCTGTTTCTAAAAATATGTAATGGTAGCGCTCGTCAGTAAGTAAGAAGCGACGGTATGTTTCTCGATCTTCAGGAGAATCATCAACGATGAGAACTGTTCTCTCAAAACTCATCAATACCTCCTCCTATGAGGTAGAATCACGACTTCAAACCAATATTGAATGAGAATTTGAATCGTATGCATTAATTTTTTCACATCCATTGGTTTAATGATGTAGCCATTCACGCCATAGCGATAACAGACCTCCACGTCTTTTGGATTAGAAGATGTTGTAAATACTACAATAGGAATTATTTTTAACTCCTCGTCTTGCTTGATCTGTTCTAGTACTTCCCGTCCATCTGTACCTGGTAGATTTAAATCAAGGACGATAATTGCTGGACGAAGTACTCGCTCTAGATCGGCGTACTCGCCATCATGATATAAATAGTCTAATGCATCGTCACCATCAATACAGCGATGAATAGGATTGATAACGGATAACTGCCGCATTATCCGCCCGAAAGCTTCAAAATCTTCATCGCTATCTTCAATTAACAGCAATGGTTGGGTCGATTTACTAGTCATACGTTCAACTTGAGTTGCTAATTTGAAAGAAGTGACCATTATTTCGTACCATTTTTGTCATTTGTCACTGGAAGCTAATAACTGATAACTGATAACTGATAACTGAAATACGTAGTATTAACCGTGCAATGTAAAATAAAACGTACTACCTTCTCCATAAGTTGATTCCACCCAAATTTTCCCGCCATGACGCTCTACAATTTTCTTGGCAATGGTTAAACCAGCGCCTGTTCCACCTCCATACCGATTCGGTGCATGTAATCGCTTAAATATGCGAAAAATAGTCTCTAAATGCTTTTCTCTAATTCCAATACCGTTATCTCTAACATAGAAAACAAAGGAATTACTTTGGCTATCGTTAGAGCTATTTTCAGACTCTAAATAGCCGATTTCTACAGATTTATCTTCTTTGTTGTTGTATTTAATTGCATTGCTAATTAAATTGCTAAAAACTTCACTAACTTGGACGCGATCGCATTCAACAATTGGTAAAGTCTGAGAAATGCGAATATTAGCTCTCTCTTCTTTCAAACTAATATTTAGTACATCAACGACGTTACTAACCAATTCATTCAAATTCGTTTTCTGGAACGAAAGTTCTATCCTTCCTAACCGCGAGAAGTGAAGTAGAGATTCAATCAAATCCTCCATTCGCTGCGTCAAACGTACCAAAGTTTGCAGTTTAAATGCGCCGTCTTCATTCAGAATATCTGCATAATCTTCAAGCAGAAAGCTAGAGTAGTTATGAATTCCTCGTAACGGCTCTTTCAAATCGTGGGAAGCAATATATGCAAAGGCATCAAGCTCGCTATTAGTCCGTTCTAACTCACTATTAATTCGTGCTAATTCCGCTGCTTTACGCAGCACAATACCTACAATTGCACTTCTCAGTTCTACTGCTACATCAATTTCGCATTGTTGCCAAGGTAGAGATTTTAATTTTACTGTTTCTTGCCACAATTCAAAAGATTGACGCGGGGATAAGCGTAAACTTCCATCTTGTTGTATCTCAACTGGTTTATGAGGATTACCACCCCAATTCACAGTTTGAATCACTTCAGGACGAAACCAAAGAATGTAATCATTTTGACTTTTGGAGATAGCCGTTGCTAACAAACCACTCGCACTATCTTTAAATTTTGTCGCTGGTTGATAAACTTTTGGCAGCGAGTCCGTGCAGTATACGTCATTATGAATTTGAGGTTCAAGCCATTGAATTAATTCTTGAATTTCTGTTTCACTGGGTGTTTTACCAACTAGCCATACCTGACTGTCTGCACAAATAGCAGCTCCCTCGCTAGCAGTCAACTCTAATAAATTGATTCGATTTTGGAGTAAACTCTCAACAAAATTTTCGTCTTGAGGAATAATTTCAACAAATTTTGATAAAATTGAATTGAGTTTAATCTTGTAGTCCATGCCTTCATTATCTTCTTTGGTAGCCAGTTCCAAAGACATGACTTGACCCAAAAACTCGCAAGCAGTACGGACTTCACAAGTGAGATAATTAGCTGCGGAATGATGGCAGGCAATCAATCCCCATAATTTTTTATTTTTCACCAAAGAAATAGACATAGAAGCGCCGACCCCCATATTTTTTAAATACTCAATATGGATCGGAGAAACGCTACGTAAAATACTAAGACTCAAATCCAAAGTCTTATTGTTATCTGAATCGGTAGAAATAATTTCTACAGGTTCGTAATTGACATCGGGAACGAGTCGGAGGAGATTTAAGGTATAAAGATGCTTGGCTTGCTTAGGAATATCGGAAGCAGGATAGTTTAAGCCAAGATAAGAAGTCAAATCTTCGCGTTTATCTTCCGCTATAACCGTGCCAGCACCTTCAGAATTAAAGCGATAAACCATGACGCGATCGAAGTTCGTCAGTTTTCTGACTTCTTTCACAGCAATTTGGCACATCTCTGCTAAAGTATCTACCTTTTGCATCCGATCGATCGGGTTTTTGACTAAATGATAAAAATCAAAAAAGTCTCTACTTTTATTCGTTCTTCTTGATTCTATTTCTAGAACCAGTAAATTATCTATATTGCGATGAATAATTCCATCAAAAACTAGAGTTTTGTTTTGAGATTTTATGGCTATTTTTAAGGGATTTACACTATCAAATTCCTGCGATAAACATTGTTTTATCGAATTAATATGCTTTAAATTAAGTAGATTATTTAATGGTTTATCTAGTAATTCTTGAGCTGAAACTTGAATGATATCGGAAACATTCTTACTAACTTGTACAACGATTAAGTCAGGTTCTTGTAGGACAAAAAGTACACCGTGAGGTTGGATAGATCCAGGAATATGAATTGGTTCGCGATCGCAATTCGTCAAATCAACCGTTTCGGCGATCGTCAACTCCTCCGACTGTGAAGCACTGGCGTTGTCTCGATCTAGCGATTGTAATGACCAATCCATACAATTCAACCTGATAGTTAGGCTGCTACAATCCCATACTATAGGATTATTTCTATAAGCATAGAGTAATAGCTCCGCTTATTGTATCATCCTCTATACAATGGTCATTTAGGATACAAAATTAAGATATTCTTAATTCTTTGAACTATAGATAAATCGTTATTGTTCTTGAAGATTGAACGCAATACATAGTCTGTTAGAGTGTGCGATCGATCCACCCTAACAAGAGTGCAATTTTAGTTCGGCAAAGCTACTAATTGAGATTCAATTGTAGTAGGATTGAGACTGCGACCGATAAAAACCAATCGAGTTTGCGGCATTTCTTCAGGTTGCCACAAGCGATCGTAAAATTGGTCAAATCGGGTTCCCACGCCTTGTAAAACCAGACGCATCGGTTTATTTGCAACAGCGACAAAACCTTTAATCCGATAAATATCTTGTTCTTTTGCTAATACTTGCAACTGGTTTTGTAAAGCATTAGGTTCAAATGTGCGATTTAACACAACATGGGTTGAAGTAATTTCTTCTTCGTGTTCGTGGTCTTCTTCCGTGTCGTGATGGCTGGGACGATTGGACAAATCATCTTCAGCCGCAGCTTGAAAACCCAACAAAATTGTAGGATCGATTTGACCGCGATCGCTTGTTACCATTTTTACCTGTCGCGGTAGTTCTTGTTGCACCAACTTTAAAACTTCGGCTTGCGTTGTTGCATCAATCAAGTCAGTTTTATTCAATACAACTAAATCTGCACAAGCCAACTGGTCTTCAAATAATTCCTGTAATGGGGTTTCGTGTTCTAAACTCTCATCTGCCTGTCTTTGCACCTCAATCGCCTGCGGATTGCTAGCAAACGTTCCGGCGGCAACAGCAGCACAATCTACCACCGTCACCACTGCATCCACCGTAGCAGCATTGCGGATCTCGTGCCAGCGAAAAGCTTTCACCAATGGTTTTGGTAAAGCTAACCCAGAAGTTTCGATCGCAATGCAATCTATACTATCTCGGCGTTTTAATAACTCCAGCATTGTCGGCAAGAATTCTTCTTGTACCGTACAGCACAGACAACCATTTGTTAATTCCACAATCTGAGGTAAGCTATCTTCACCTTTCGCCTCTTCTGGACAAACCTGGCAAGATTTCAGTAATTCCCCATCTATCCCCAACTCACCAAACTCATTGACTAAAATAGCAATGCGCCGTCCCTGATTATTTTGCAACAAATGACGGATGAGAGTTGTTTTGCCGCTGCCTAAGAAACCAGTAACGACTGTAACGGGAATTTTTGTAGCCATTGGATTCTAATTGAAATTAGCCTGCGATCGACAAACAGCATTGTCTCACAAGTATTGAGGGAGTGGGGAGCAGTTATCACTGACCAGTGACCAGTGAGCATTCTCAATTAGTATTCAGACCCGCCTCGAACTTAAGTCCGAGGCTAACAGCAAAAGTCTACTGAAGTAGACTAGAAATCAATTGTAGTCGGCTTTATCCGACTTGAGCTATAAGCCAGTGAATTAATTCACTGGCGGCGATTGCCACAGGTGACTACTTAACTTTTAACCCATCACCGAGGAAGTCAAGAACACTACCCCAATTGCACAGATTGCTAAACCAGATAATCTTAACCAAGCAGGACTAGAATTAGCAGATTTCTGCAATGCTAAATTTCCTACTAAAAAGGCAACTAAAGCAACACCATATTGGATTAGAGTAAAACCCAACAAGTAGGCAAATAGAGGAAACATTTGCGCCCCGATAATAGCTTCTCCGTAAGCGTAACCGTGAAATAATCCCGCGATCGCACCCAACCCCAATGTTATCAACCAATGAGGACGATCTCGCCACACCAGCATTGCCCCAAAGATGATAACAGAAACTGCGATCGCGACCTCAGCCGCAGGTAAATCGATTTGGAAGACGTGAATAACTGTCCCCAACATCGCCGCCACGACAAACCCAGCCGGAATTAAAGCACCGCGCCGCTGTCCGACTGCAAGTAATCCAATTGCCACGACAAAAGCTAAATGATCTAAACCGATAACAGGGTGAGCCAGTCCTGACAAGAAACCTTCAAATAAATTTACCGGAGTCTTGCCACCAATCGCGTGATGGGCATAAGCTGGTTGGGGTATGGCAAAAAATGCGATCGTCAAAGCGGTTGCGATTGCCCCTAGATAGCGCCAAAATAGCTGCAAAATTTTAGACATCAAATCTTTAGACATCATCCGTACCTCGCGAAGGATGTGAGTTAAACAATTTCTATCGGTGGGTATTCTGACTCATGCGGGAGCTGGGAATCGGGAATCGAGAAATTCTGAGCAAAAATTACCAACTACCAATTACTAACTACCAACTACCAATTACAGTTGCGGGACAGCGCCGGACTTACACCGAACTTTCCCCGTTGCCTCTAACAGCTGTTTCCTGCTAGAACCGATTAGATTGAGGAGATTATCATACCACCAGATCGCATCTTTAGAGAAAAACAGAACTGTTCTTACAGTTGTTTTGTAAAAATCGTAGCAGAGTTAGTATTTTATTCTTTCTATATATTTAAAGGGTGATAAGCACGTGGAAGCATCTGTATCGAATAGTTAATTCTATTAGTCACATGATTAGTTTTATGCTGAGTGTCAAGTCAGAAATACGCTGCTAAACGATTCATCATCAATCCTTAAAAGTAACTTACAGTTCTTATCATTGCGTAATGAAACTAGCTCAAAATGTGATTCACCTTATGGCTTTATAATCTGCTCTAATTGAGCCGATTCTTTTGCTATCAACAAGTTTTTGTGGCGCAACTGCTCAAAGTCGATCGCCTCTCGTTCAGTATAGTAGTTCTTTACTTCTGCCCTGCACGACCTACTTTACTTCTGCCCTGCACGATCTACTTTACTTCTGCCCTGCACGATCTACCTTGTTACTTAAATTAATGAAATTTTCTATAACTCAAACAACAATAGATAGAAATCATTTAACTTATACATAAAGTCATACATTTAATTGAACGCGATCGCAAACAGGTTGCTTTCATACTAAAAGTACTAATCAATTATTGATTAGTTTTATAGCTGCAAAGATGCAACGCGAAAAAAGGTATCAAGCCATTTTTCGAGAGTTAGTATCTTCATCTAAATGGACTCACAAACCGCTATCAGTGAGCAATTTAACAATGCCGTTCGTTCGACTTGCGATCGCATAAGACACGGATAGCCTACTAGTAGAGATACATTTCCCCAGGAAGATAAGTTAAATAATTAACCCCTTCCTACTAGTTCTCTATCTGGAAGTTAGTACTTATTCCAGATAAATTTACCCAATTCTATTAAAGGATTAAAACAATGTTGAAGATTGATAGAATGACTACTACTGCTGACTTGCTCAAACTTACTTCTGTTAACCAAGATATTTTTGTGGATTTAAATCAAAAAGATGCAGAAATAATTAGTGGCGGATGCAAGCTGGTTGAAATTACAAACAAGACGAAATACGATATCACCCATGTCTTGGATGGTAAGCAATATCTCATGAAACCAGGTGAAAAATGGTATTTTGCTGCTCCGAACGGATATATTAGCTTTGACACAGATGGTCGAGATAATTACAAGCAAGACAAATCATACACTTTAAACAATGAAGGAAAGTATAAATTTGAAGACAATAACTACACTCCTGAAAACCCATATGACCTCGATCTCTACATAGCATAATACCTAGATATCAAGAAGATTTACTGTTTTGATTTTCTAAGGTTCATTATTCTTTGCCATTTCAAGTGAAGAACTGACCGCTCTCGTAAAAAGAAAAGCTTCAAAAATTATGAGACAAATCATTTCATTTTGAAGCGCAGTTTTCTATCTGGAATAAATACCGACTTCCAGATAATTTTACCCAAATCTATTAAAGGATTAACACAATGTTAGACAACAGTTTTTCTTTTACTGATGAACAATTGTTTGCTGAATTAACCCCCGAAGAAGGTGCTGCTATTAGTGGAGGTACCAACTGGACTTATGAAGTCGAAAATACTACAGGTTCTGAACAGATTATTTATTGGATGGATAAATTCTACAAACCAAATAAAGTATCTATAAAGAACGGCGAAACAGTTTCCTTCAAGAGCCATGACCAGCAAGTTACTTTGCTATTTGACCAGGATGCTAACCCTACATCTTTGACTTTAGCAGGGGGAAAAGTTGCTGATGGATTCTACAGACTTAGCCAAACTGGTAACACTGTAAATTTCCATATAGGGAATATGCCGCCAGTACCTGTGAATGTTATGAATCCGATCTAGCAGATGTAATACACTACTTTACAGGACAACAACGCATGTTAGAGCCTCAGCAGACAGGCTAGATCGGACTATAGCTTATAGCTATAAAAGGTTTCTGAGCTATAGAGATATACCCCTATGTAAAAGTAGGTCATTTTATTCTCCATAGAATCAAGTCTGCAAGAAGGGAGACTAGGGAAAATCAAAGATATTTTTCCTTAGCTCCCAATTTCTTTATTAATAAAAGCTTGGTCGAACAAAATAATTAATAAAAGTTTTCTCGAATAAAACAGCCCTGATTTATCAAGGGCTACTCATCAACATGAAATACCAAATTGTCCTTCAACACAGTGAAGAAGACTGTGGCGCAGCCTGCATAGCAACCATTGCCAAACACTACGGACGCACCTTCACCCTCAACCGCGTGCGAGAAGCAGTTGGTACGGGGTCTCGGGGGACTACCCTACTAGGGTTGAATCGGGGAGCAGAAACTTTAGGATTCAATGCCCGTCAAGTCAAAGCAAATCCTCAAATACTCGATCGCTTGCACCAAGCACCGCTGCCAGCCATCATCCACTGGAAAGGCTACCACTGGGTTGTTTTGTACGGACAAAAAGGGAAAAAATATGTCATTGCCGACCCCGCCGTTGGTATCCGCTACCTGAGCCGCGAGGAACTAGTCAAAGGTTGGACTAATGGTACGATGCTACTGCTCGCACCAGATGACAGCCGCTTTTACGAACAACCAAACGATAGAGTTGGCGGTTTTGGGCGCTATCTGAAGCGCGTTCTGCCCTATCGGTTCATTCTCGCTCAGGCAATTGCCATCAACATGACCATTGGGCTGCTTTCCCTTGCCACTCCCTTAATGATGCAATTGCTCACCGACGACGTGCTGGTGAGGGGAGATACCCAACTGCTAACTACAGTGGCAATTGGGGTCGTTACGATGAATCTATTTAGAAGTGCGATCGGTTTAGTCCAGTCTCACTTGATCGGTCACTTTGGTCAGCGACTGCAATTAGGCTTAATCTTGGAATATGGGCGAAAACTTCTGCACTTGCCCTTATCGTACTTTGAAGGACGGCGCAGTGGCGAAGTCGTCAGCCGCATTGCTGATGTTAACTCGATCAATCAACTAGTTGCCCAAATTGTTCTCGGTTTACCCAGCCAATTTTTTATTGCCTTGGTTTCCCTCAGCTTTATGCTCTTCTATAGCTGGGGACTTACCATAGCTTCCTTTGCTGCCTTTGTCATTGTCACAATCGTTAACCTGCTGTTTCTCCCTGCCTTGCGCCAGAAAACTCGCAACCAAATTGTCTTAGGCACGGAAAACCAGGGTTTTCTGGTCGAAACTTTTCGCGGTGTTCAGGTACTCAAAACCACCCAAGCCACGGAGCAAGCTTGGCAAGAATATCAAAGCAATTACGGTCATCTTGCCAACTTGGGCTGGAGTACGATGAAGTTAGGGCTTTACAGTAGCACTATTACTGGTATCCTCTCCACTTTTACCAATATTGGTGTTCTCTGGTTGGGCAGCTACCTAGTAATTAATCAAACATTATCTATCGGTCAGTTGCTGGCATTTAACGGCATGAGCGGTAACTTTCTCGGTTTTTTAAGTTCAGCCATTGGGTTGGCTGATGAGTTTATTACTGCCCAAATTGTCATCCAACGCCTTACAGAAGTCATCGATGCCACTCCAGAAGATGAAAACGACTTCAAAAAACCTTGGACAGAAATTCAGGGCAATGCGGATATTATTTGCACTAATCTCAACTTTCACCATGCAGGTAGAGTTGACCTGCTCGAAGATTTTTCCCTCAAGATCCCTGGCGGTAAAGTTACAGCTTTGATTGGTAAATCCGGCTGTGGCAAAAGTACTCTTGCCAAACTGATTACTGGCTTATATTCTCTCCAATCTGGCAACATTCGCTACGGTGATTATAACCAGCAAGATCTCTCTCTCGAATGCCTGCGACAGCAAGTCGTTTTAGTGCCGCAAGAACCCCACTTCTGGAGTCGCTCCATCATTGACAACTTCCACTTTAGCTATCCCCACATCACTTTTGAGCAAATTGTGAGGGCTTGCCAGATTGTAGGTGCAGATGAGTTTATTAGTAACCTGCCCGATAAATATCAAACAATTTTAGGAGAATTTGGTGCGAATCTCTCTGGGGGACAACGGCAGAGACTAGCTATAGCCAGAGCCATAGTTACTGACCCACCGATACTAATTTTAGATGAATCTACTGGCGCTCTCGATCCAGTCAGTGAAGCTCAAGTACTAAATCGACTGCTGCACCATCGCCAGGGCAAAACGACGATTTTGATCAGCCACCGTCCCAAAGTGATTGGGCGAGCCGATTGGATTGTGCTGCTAGAAGCAGGACGCTTGAAAATCTCTGGCACTCCAGAGGAACTACGCTATCAAGTCGGCGACCACTTAGATTTTCTCGATGACTTTACTCCAGCAACAAATGGTTTAGTCGGCAAATCTGCCTCGTATTCTAACGGTAAGTCTCCCACTGGCACTCAAGCTCCAGGCTACTAATGACTAATTGATAATTACTGTTTTTGATTAGAAATTACGAACGATCTATTATGACTAGCCGCTCCAATTCTCACTTTCTACCTCTAATTCAAGAAAACGGATTTCTCCCGCCACTCGGTCGTTGGACTAATGTAAGTGGATTATTAATTCTTGCTGTTGTCTGGTTAGCTGTCCCAATTGCCTCAGTAGCTAAGTATAAAGTCACCGTCAAAGCGCAGGCAGTCGTCCGTCCGGCTGGAGAATTGCGGCTCGTTCAGGCAGCAACCGCAGGTTCGGTGATGCGGATTTCTGTTAGAGAGAATCAAGTTGTCAAGACTGGAGATGCGATCGCCACAATTGATGACTCGAAGCTACAAACTAAAAAGAGTCAACTAGTTAGCAGCATTGGACAGAGCCGCCTACAACTCGTTCAAATCAATGCCCAGATTAGCGCTCTCGATAGCCACATTGAAGCAGAAACTGACCGGATCGATCGCGCTGTTGCCTCAGCTCAAGCGCAACTGAGCGGTCGCAGTCGAGAATATCAAGACAAGAAAACTATTGCTGTTGCTGACGTTGCAGAAGCTTCTGCAAACGTTAGGATAGCTCGGGAGGAATTACAAAAAGCTCAGGCACAATTAGGCGTGACTCAGGCGAATTTCAGAGCGGCGATCGCTGGCTTCAAAGCAGCTCAAGCAAAGCGAAACCGATATGAGAGTGTCGCTAAAGTAGGAGCGCTGTCTCGGGATCAGTTTGAGGAAGCACAACTAGCTGTTGACCAACAACAACAGGCAGTTGAGGCGCAAAGAGCGGCAGTCCAGACGCAAGAACAAGCGATCGAGGGGCTACAAGAAGCAGTTACAGCAGCCCATGCTAAACAGCAACGCGCCCAAACTTCCCTGAATCCCAGTCAGGCAGAAGTCGCGATCGCCGAATCGCGTATCGCTCAAGAAAAAGCTTCAGGAAAAGGTAGTATTGCTACATTAAACAAAGAACGCGATGCCCTGATCGGACAACAAATTGAAATTCAAAAACAGCTAGAGCGCGACAAAAGCGAACTCCAACAAGTAAAATTCGAGCTAGGACAGACTAACATTACCGCTACATCTGACGGTATTATTTCCAAGCTGAACTTGCGCAATCCTGGTCAAACTGTAATTTCTGGTGAGGAAATTGCCCAAATTGTGCCAACTAATGCACCCTTGGTCATTAAGGCAGCGATCGCGCCTCAGGAAAAAAATAAGTTGAATGAAGGTCAAGACGTACAAATGCGGGTTTCTGCCTGTTCTTATACAGACTACGGCACTCTCAAGGGTAGGGTGAAGGCAATTTCCCCAGATGCCGTTGTGCCTCAAGGAAATGGTGCTTCTACGGCAACCTCTACAACGACTACCAGTCAAACAGCGACTGCTCTTCCTAGTTTCTACGAAGTCACGGTTGAGCCAGAAAGTCTTTCTTTAGTTCGGGGCGATCGCCAGTGTTCTATCCAGTTAGGAATGGAGGGTAGAGTCGATATTATTTCTAGAGAAGAGACTGTACTCCAATTCTTTCTCAGGAAGGCAAGGCTAATTGCAGATTTGTGACCAGAAGTCATGTTTTAAACTTATTGTTAGCATTAAACTATCCTATTGTTGAGTTACCCTTTATTCTCATTGATACTAAATTGATGTTTATCAGATTAATTGAGTTTAGTCCGCAAGCGGTCTAATGAAATGGAAGACTCTCAATTTATTATTTTTATCGTCTTTGGTTGTATCTGGGTTCTGATGGGAACTGCGGGTGTAATTGCACTGCTAAAATCTGACGGTCAAGAAATTCGTTTTGGTAAATGGGGATTGATAGTTGCTCTACCAATTATTATCCCCATCGTCATTGCACTTGCTTTTGGCGCGTTCTACTACAACTAGTTCCGGTTTACTGCAAAATCTCTTGTAATTGGTGCTGGTTCCACAAATTTTGGTATAACCCTGGTTGTTGAACTAGTTCTTCATGCGTGCCAGATTGGACGATCGCACCCCGATCCATCACCAAAATCCGATCGGTAGTAGCCGCAGCTGATAGTTGATGAGAGATAAATATCACAGTTTTGCGATCGGTTCCTGTGGAAAGATTATCTAAAATCGCTGTTGCAGTCTGATTGTCAACGCTAGATAAGGCATCGTCTAAAATTAGTACCGGAGCATCTACAAGCAAAGCTCTAGCAAGCGCTGTACGCTGTCTTTGTCCACCGGAAAGGGTAATCCCTCGTTCGCCCACAATTGTTTCGTATTGCTGTGGAAAATTGAGAATTTCAGGATGAATTTGAGCTTGCTTGGCGCAGTATTCTACATCAGATTGTTCTGCGAGCGGATCGCCATATCGAATATTATTTTTAATTGTGGTACTGAAGAGAAAACTATCTTGTGGTACGTAGGCGATCGCGCGACGTAAATCTTTCAATGTAATTTGAGTAATATCTTGCCCATCTAAAAATAATTGTCCTGGGTCAATTTCTAAAAGATGAGGTAAAGCATTGGCTAAAGTTGATTTTCCCGAACCAATTGGTCCTACAATTGCGACTGTCTCCCCTGGCTGAATAGAAAAGCTGACATTTTGTAATGATGGTGTACCAGAACCAGCATATGTATAGCTCAAATTGCGTGCTGTTAACTTTCCTTTTATTTCTTCTTTTGCTAATGAAATCGCGTCAGGTTTATCGTAAATCTGAGGTTTGACTGCCAGAACAGATTCTACGCGATCGATACTGACTTCTCCTCTTTGATAAGCTGTAATGGTAAACCCAAGTAAAGCGGTGGGAAAAACGAGTCTTTCGACATAAAGTATGAGTGCTATAAAATCACCAACACCTAAACTGTTATTTGCAATTTTTCCCGCTCCAAACCACAATAATAAGAGCAGACTAACGTAAGAAAAACCTCCAACTAGGGGAAACAAAGTATTACGAGTTTTGGCGAGTTTTAAATTTGCCCCTAATAACCTGGAATTATTTTGCCGAAAAGCTAGGCGTTCGTTTGTTTCTTGAGCGTAGATTTTAATTAATGCCATCCCGCTCATATCTTCTTGAATTAATTCGCTAATGTCAGATAGTTCTTCTTGGACTTCTGCTTGTTCGTTACGGAGGCGATCGCTAAATAACTGTACCACCACCAACATCACTGGATAAATTGCTACAGCCGCAAGAGTCAGTTCGACATTAATTTGTAACATGAAAGGTAGCGTCAACGCATAAGCAAAGATCGTGTTGACAATACTCAGTACTGCAAAACCTACCAATCGCCGAATATTTTCGACATCACTTGTAGCGCGGTTGATCAAATCTCCCGCTGTATTTGTGTTGAAATAGGTAGGTTCCAGCTTCAAAAGATGTTGAAATAGCTTTTGTTTCAAGTCAAATTCGACTTGTCGTCCTGCACCAAACAGGGCAATCCGCGATACCATGCGGATTACCCACATGACAGAACTCAAAACAATTATCAATCCGACAAACTGTAAGACTTGGTCGAACCTAAATTCTCCCTGAAGGCGCTCGATAATGTCGCGAATTAATAGTGGAATGTATACTCCGACGGCGTTAACTACAAATAAAGCCACAACCCCTATGAGAACTTGTTTCCAGTGGGGACGCAGGTAATTGAGGAGTTTAGAAAAGCGAGAACGTTGAGCCATGACCGCCGCATGAAGGACTTTGCTGATTCTAGAATTATTGCAGTTATAGTTGTCTTCTGGCTGTTGGGGGAAGTTGGACTAAGCAAGCGGCTTCACAGTGTAAAATCCCTAGAAGCAATCTGTCAGCCAGTATAAAATCATAGTGGAACCTACTGAAGCCCAATATCTCATTCTGAACGCCCTGGAAACGCTAGAGCTACTACAAAGAAGGGTTTACGATCCAGAACAAGGCTTTTGGATAATTGAAACGCCTAATTCCGTGTTACCAATCGCTTTTTTGCTACCAAATGGTGAAATCGTTCCTATTACATGGTTTTTAGAGTCATGAAATCTACAGAAACAGAAAAACAGCAGTACGCACGAGTTAAAGAACTGCTGGACATATCTCATCAGCGTTATTTAGCAGCAGGAGGCGAACCAAAAGGCACTCATAGCGGTCTTCCTGGTGAAGATTTTCTCACGGCAACAGAAAGGGAAGAGTTAGTAAAATTAATGCGACTGCTAGCTGGTACTCGTGTAATTGCTGATGAAGTTCACTGTCAAGGACGGGTTTGGAAAGTACCTGTACTTGAAGCAAAAAATGAAAATCTGCCATGAATAATCAACAGATTGAGCGTTTTTCAGCACTAAGGCGATTTCGATCGCAACCGATATGGGACTTCCTGCCAGAATAGCTTAATTGCGATCGCGCCGCTAATCAACTGAATGCCACCAAATACAGCCAGCGATACTCCAAATCCAAACCGTAACAATTCTCCGAATATTAAGCTGCCAATACCAAATCCCGTAAACAAGACAAATACTTTCAGTCCCATTGTTTGACCTAAACTATTGCTATCTCCCAAGTCAGTCACGATACCCACAAATAAAGGTTGCGTCAGGTCGTACCCCAAAGATAAGATAAGCACTGCGATCGTCGTTCCAATCGGGGGAATCTCAAAAATCATTGCAATTCCCGCTAAGGCTGCCATAATTAATCCTGCTGGAACCAACCAACGCCGTCCCCAACGATCCACGGCTCGACCAATTAGAGAACTGAGCAGCAACCCAGGAATACCATAGCCGAGAATAGTCAGACCAATGCTCAATGCATCCATGTTGTAGCGTTGCGACAAGTACAACCCCAGCCAGGTATACACGCCAGAGTGGTAGATGCCGTTCCATAAAACATAGGCATAAGTCCGTTTGCCGCGAAAACTGCTTAAGATCTGGCTATAGCCTCTAAATATCTGGCGAATCGTCGGTAATTTTTCTACTTTGGCTGTATCGAATAAAGCGCCGTAAAGATGCAGCCGCCAAAGGACGAAAGCAGCGAAAACAGCCGTCCCGATAAATAGCGATCGCCACCCAATAAACGGTTCGAGAATCGCGCCACCCGCAGAACCCGCTGCCATTCCCCCTTCCATAGCTGCGAAAACCAGCCCTAATTTGCTACCTCGTTGGTTGAATGGAAACAAATCGCCAATTAAGGCAAACGTGAGTGGAATTACTCCACTAGCTCCCAGTCCTGTCAGCAGTCGCCAAATTACCATTTGCGAAGCTGTTTGAGCTGTTGCAGTCAAAGCCGTGCAGATGACAAAAATGATGAGCGAGATGCGAATCACCGACCATCTGCCAAATCGATCTGACAGCACGCCGTAGAACAATGCCATCAGCGCGTAAGCCAGCATATAGGCTGGAACGATAATGCCAATTTCTTGAACTGGAACGTTAAAGACTTCCGCCAAACGCGGAATCAGGGGAGCGATCGTATATCCTTGCAGAAAAATTAGACCCGCCGCCAGCGAGAGTAAGGCAAATAGGCGGTTATGCTGCTTTAAACGAATCGTGCGATCGACTGCTTCAGCGTGAGGTAAATGCTCAAGATGTTCTTTGCGGTTTGACATGGGTTTTGAGTATTTCAACTCACTGCCCACTCTAAATGTCTAGATGCTAAAAACTTAGTATCTAGCTTGGAGAGCCAAAGCCAAAAATTGGCAGAGCAATGATTGTCACAAAAGTTAAAGTTTCATGACAATTATGTTACCATCACTTGCTTTTCTACCTTGAGAATTTCAGTCTTTAGGTATACCCTCAACGGTTCCACTACCAGCAATAACCTCTCCAATTGCAAACGCTTCGACATCTTGAGAGTCAAACCACCGCAGCGTCTCTTCTACAGCTTGGGGAGGAACGATCGCCACGTAGCCAATCCCCATATTAAAAGTATTGAACATCTCCTTCTGACTGACTCCACCAACTTTCGCCAGCCACTGAAATACTGGGGGAATTGTCCAACTGTTCGCATCCACGCGAATCGATTGTCCCTTATCCAAGCAACGGGGTAAATTTTCCGGTATTCCCCCACCCGTAATATGTGCCATTGCATGAATTTCGATCCCAGATGCGATCGCGCCCAATACGGGCTTGACATAAATCCGCGTTGGTGTTAAAAAAACTTCTCCCAAACTTTGACCGGAAAACTCTTCTGGGCGATCGCTCCAAGCATATCCCCCCACCTCAACAATTTTCCGCACCAAGCTGTAACCGTTACTGTGGACACCTTGACTGGCAAGCGCGATCGCCACATCGCCTATTTGTACCCTAGAACCATCGAGTAACTTGCTCTTATCCACAATTCCAACACAAAAACCCGCTAGATCGTACTCTCCTACCTGATAAAAACCAGGCATTTCAGCGGTTTCACCCCCCAACAGCGCACACCCCGCCTTTTGACATCCCAAACTGATGCCGCTAACTACCTGTGTCAGTTGCTCCGAGTTGAGCTTTCCCGTTGCTAAATAATCCAAGAAAAACAGCGGTTCTGCCCCAGAAGTCAGTACATCATTCACGCACATCGCCACTAAATCAATTCCTACCGTGTCGTGACGGTTGAGCGCGTGAGAAAGTTTCAATTTTGTGCCGACTCCATCTGTCCCAGAGACTAAAACTGGCTCCGTGTAACCGCTAGGGAGTTGAAAATAACCTCCGAAACCTCCCAATCCCCCAATCACTTCTGGGCGATGGGTGCGATGCACGAGCTGGCGAATGCCTTCAACAAATGCTCTACCAGCTTCAACATTAACCCCTGCTGCTCGATAATCCATGCTGCCAGTTTCCTCAATGCGGCAGATAGCTCCGCTTCACGCATCAGCATTTTATCTTAATTTTGCTGCGCGACAGCATTAGCATTCTACGTGTTGCTTGAGGGCGATCGCCTGTTTAAATATCACTTTATAGCTAAAAAGTTAAGTTTTAAACCAATATTTATTTACTTTTACTCTTTTTTAAGTATTTTAAGTAATATTAATTTTATTAAAAAATAATTTATTTGGTTAGAGAGACAGAAAAGCTGATTTTGCCTCTCTGTAAAGGTTTTATGCTTTGCTTTACAAAAACTTTTTATTAAAATTAACAATTTCCCCTTGACATTACCGATCCTCAATGCAAAAACTTCGTGGTAGTCTGTTGCAGTTGAAACTTCAACATAAAAGCGTAATGAGTACGAGTTAGTGGGTCAGTTTGAGACCATTCAGTGGTGTCCCCGCGTAACTCTTGCCGAAGTCGAGGAGTGCAATTCACAACGGAAGCATGAAAAAGCAAATTTTATTAACAACCGTTGCTCTGCTTACTACTGCCGTAGGCGTACCCCTGTCATGTTATGCAGAATCGCTGAATGCAGATTCTTCAAGAGATAACAGACAGGAGATCTCCTCAGCAGTGCAGGCTCAACCGCAGAATGTTGAGAAAGTAGGCGAAACCCAGTCCAGAGGCGAATCTAAAGCTAAAGAAGCCACGGTCGCCAGAATCCAACCCCACGAAAGGGGCGATCGCCAAGCAGTGACGCTGTACGTGCGTAACATACCCGTACTGACGTTTTTAGGCGACAAACAAGCAGCAAAAACTACCAAAGTCGGACAAACCCAGAGTGCCGAAAATGCTGCTGACAAAACAACCCAAGTAGCAACAACAGGCAAGTTACCCAGCATCGAACCAACTTCAGCGAATAATGCCCCCATTTGGCAGGCAGCAGCAGTAGCAGCTAGACTCAACCAAATAAGTGCAGATGGTGTCGATGCCAGCAAAATTACAGTCAAATGGAAAGACACTGGCAAATCTAATGCTCAAAAAGCATCAGAACGCTATGAGATTGCCATCGACGGCAGAAAACTAGTAGCAGTTGATGCGGATACCAGACTACCAGAGCAGAATAAGAAAAAACTATCAGACGAGGCATTACAAGCCACTAACCGCTTGCGGCGACTCTTAGGGAATGCTCCGCCCCTCAAAGAAGTGGCAGGAATGCCAGAACCCAAGCGATCGCAGCCACAAAATATAGCTTTCGCACCAGTGCGTGCCGTCCTGAATGGAGTTGCCTCTTGGTACGGTCCTGGTTTCCACGGCAATCGCACGGCTAACGGCGAAACTTACAACCAAAATGCCCTTACTGCTGCCCACAAAAGCTTACCCTTCGGGACGCGGGTACGAGTCACCCACACGGGAACGGGTCGCTCAATTGTAGTCCGCATCAACGATCGCGGTCCCTACATTGGCGGTCGCATTATCGACCTCTCCGCCGCCGCCGCCCGCGTCCTCGGCATAGCTAGTTCGGGTGTTGCCCCCGTGCGAGTTGAAATCTTGGGAAGATAGGGGAGCGAGGAGGAGCCAGCGCGCTGGCTCCTCCTCACCCCACACCCCTCTTCCGATCTGCTCTACAATAGAGTCGGGTTGAGACTAAAACAGAGGGGGTATTGGTGCGTCTGTTTGCAACAGTTGCAGCATTACGCTGTTACTTAAGCGTGTTGAAAGCAGAAGCTAAGCGAAATCTAGCCGCTTCAGCTGAGATTACCGTCGGTTTAGTTCCGACGATGGGTGCTTTACACGCCGGACATTTAAGCTTGATGCAACGGGCGCGGCAGGAAAATGACATTGTGGCGGTCAGCATTTTTGTCAACCCGCTGCAATTCGGTCCCACAGAAGATTATCAACAATACCCGCGTCAGCTAGAAAGCGATCGCCAACTCTGCGAGCAAGCAGGCGTTGACATTATCTTTGCTCCCACTGCCGAGGATCTGGGGATTGGGGAGAGAGTAAAGGGAGACAAGGGAGAGGGGGAGACAAGGGAGACAAGGGAGAGGGGGAGACAAGGGAGACAAGGGAGACAAGGGAGTAATTACCAATTACCAACTACCAACTACCAACTACCAACTCACCCAAATTATTCCACCCCAGAAATGACCTCAGTATTGTGCGGTGAATCGCGTCCAGGGCATTTTCAGGGTGTGGCGACGATCGTGACTAAATTGTTAAATATTGTCCAGCCGAGCCGAGCGTATTTTGGTCAGAAAGACGGACAGCAGTTAGCCATTATTCGGCGGTTAGTGCGAGATTTAAGTTTACCAGTCGAGATTGTCGGCTGTCCTACAGTGCGGGAAGCATCGGGGTTGGCAATGAGTTCTCGCAATCAGTATTTAACCCCAGAACAAAGAGAACGAGCATCATATATATATCGCGGTTTGCAGCACGCTCAAGCAGCTTTTATCGCTGGAAAGCGCGATCGCCAAACTTTATTAACAACTGTAGAGCAAGTACTTGCGCTGGCTAAGGGAGTGGCAGTAGAGTATCTGGAGTTAGTACATCCTGATACGTTACGACCAGTGAATAGAGTAGAGGAAGCAGGCACGATCGCGGTTGCCGCACGAGTAGGAACGACGCGGTTAATCGACAATATAATTTTGCGCGATCGCCAGCCGATTGTCGCCATTGATGGTCCGGCAGGAGTCGGCAAATCAACTGTATCGCGGTCGGTAGCGCGGGAGTTGGGGTTAGTCTACCTCGATACGGGAGCTATGTACCGCGCCTTAACGTGGTTGGTTTTAGAGTCGGGAATTTCAGTTACGGATCGGTGTGCGATCGCGGAATTAGCAAATCGGTGCGAAATTCAACTGGCTGCTAGCCTAGATGCAGCGCAACCCGTAAGAGTTTGGATTAACAATCGCGAAGTGACTTCAGCGATTCGCAGTTTGGAAGTAACGGCAAATGTATCTGCGATCGCGGCAATTCCAGAAGTGCGACACGTTTTAGTCAAGCAACAGCAGCAGTGGGGACAAAAAGGCGGCTTGGTGGCGGAAGGACGAGACATCGGCACGCAGGTTTTTCCCGATGCCGACCTGAAAATTTTCTTGACGGCTTCCGTGCAAGAAAGAGCTAAACGGCGGCAGCAAGACTTTTTAGCTCAGGGACAGCCACAGGTGAGCTTGGAACAACTAGAACGGGATATTGCCGCGCGAGATTGGCAGGATAGCAATCGCGAGGTTGCGCCATTAAAAAAAGCTGCTGGGGCAGTTGAGATTATTACTGATGGCAAGAGTATTACTCAAGTCATTGCAGAAATTGTCTCGCAGTACGACCAAGTTTTTGCGAGAACCGATCAACGCGGCTGAAATTCCACTACATCTCGCCTAATCGTTACGTCATAATCTTCAAAGAAGTTCTGTCCCAATAGTGGATCTCCTTCAGTAATCGAAACTTTTGGTTCGCGAACTATAGCCTTGCCGACACTCATTGAAGCTACCTGTCCAATGGGGAATTCTACTATATCGCCATTGGCAATTTGTGCTTTGTGCGTACCAATTGGAACGACTCCTAACGCTTGTGCCATCTCCGTCGTGATTGTGGTTTGAGAAGCCCCAGTATCTAAAAGCATCTCAAATTTTTGCTGACCGTTAAAAGTTACGTCAATAACTGGTATTCCACTTTCACGACGCTTGATTTTTGCTTGAAATTCGCTAGCGTGAGCCGAATTTTTTTTTGGTAGACCGCAAACAGTAGATAAGTCAATTGTCTGTCCGGCAGAGTCAAGCATAAAACATCCATCTGCTTCTTGAGCGATCGCGGTTGTCTGAAATAGAGCTATTCCAGCAAGGGGAAGAAACAGCCTCAGTAATTGTTTCATATATGGTCAAATAGAAATTTTAGATAAAGCTGACAATAAATTTGTCATTGGTCATTTGGTAAAGATGAAGCACAAATGACTGGGTAGCAGCTATTGAACATCACCAAATTTATCCGGTGCGGCTGAATTGTAATTAGCAGTAGCTACTTATAGTTCTAGGAGCGCATCTCTATTTATTAAAATAAGCTTAAAATTTTGGGAATTCTTCCGTGATCCTGCTAGTCGGATTATGAAGATATTACAGATTTATTAAAAGCTGTGGCTTCGGGTTTCACCTATTGAGGCTAAAAGCAGAGGCGATCGCCTCACAGCAACCGCCTCACAGCAACCAGTTATGGGTTACTTCCGACTGCTGCCTGCTGCTTTTAAGCCTATGTCGTGAGAGTGAGAATAAATTAGCCAGAAAGAGAATGAAGAATTAACATCCATAGTTGATAAAATTAAGTATGACGAATTGTCAAACCTGTTTGGAGAAGGTCATGAAACTATTTGCTGCAACTTTGCGGCGCTTGGGTTTAGCTGTTTTAACCATTGTTTTGGTTGCTAGTAGCTTTGCATTCTTTTCTGCCCCTGCCGCTGCTGAAACTTTTCAAGTTAAGTTAGGTACAGATAAAGGGATGCTGGCGTTTGAGCCATCCAAGCTGACTGTAAAGCCAGGGGACACCATTGAGTTTGTAAACAACAAAGTGCCTCCCCACAACGTTGTTTTCGATACAGCTGGCACTCCTAACAAGAGTGCGGATCTGGCAAAATCTCTGTCCCACAAGCAACTACTGATGACCCCAGGTCAATCAGTTTCAACCACTATTCCCGCTGATGCTCCTGCTGGGGACTACACCTTCTACTGCGAACCTCATCGTGGTGCTGGAATGATTGGTAAAGTTACGGTTGCTAGCTAGAAAGATAGCTACATCCTACTGGGAATAACCGAGCCATCTATATATCGTATAACAAGCCAAATGCCTCAGAGAGTCACCACCAATGACTTTCGAGGCATTTAAACTATGAACCGTTCGCAAAATTGTTTAAAGTCGCTCAAAATGAAAAAGAACTTAGCATAAGAACTACAAAAATGACACTGCCACCAGGTCTAAATAGTTCTGGGTTGTTAAGATATTAGCGTACGTATAAGGCGATATTATTTTGACTTTTGACTTTTAACTTTTGACTTTTTCAAAACTGTCTCGACCAATTTTGTCGCCAGCGCTCTACAACAACTTTAGTCTGGGTAAAAAATTCAACTGCATGGTGTCCCTGTCCGTGCAAGTCCCCAAAGAAACTTTCCTTCCAACCGCTAAAGGGAAAAAATGCCATCGGTGCGGCAACACCAATATTAATCCCGATATTACCAACTTCTGCTTCGTAGCGGAATTTTCGTGCGGCTGCACCAGAGGAGGTAAATAGGCAAGCCATGTTACCATACTGACCGCTGTTGATAAACTGAATCGCCGCTTCTATGCTGTCGAGGTGAATCAGTCCTAAAACGGGACCAAAAATTTCAGTACGGGCGATCGCACCTGCTGGATCGATATCTTGTAAAATTGTCGGTTTAATAAAATAACCATCAGGATAATCAGAAATTAGCGATTCTCGACCATCTACTAATGGTTTTGCCCCTGCGGCGATGCCTTGCTCTACTAAGTGCTTAATTCTCGACTGACTTTCAGCTGTAATTACGGGTCCCATCTGTACGCCTGAATCTAAGCCGTAACCGACAACGCGAGAAGTTGCAGCTTGAGCGATCGCCTCTGTAAATGTTTTTCCTGCTTCTCCTACCGTCACCGCTAACGAAGCCGCCAAGCAACGCTGTCCCGCACAACCGAAAGCGCTATCAGCAACAATTCGAGTAGTCATGTCTATGTCTGCATCTGGCAATACGATGATTGGGTTTTTTGCCCCTCCTTGACATTGGGCGCGTTTGCCGTTAGCAGTGGCACGACTGTATACGTATCGAGCCACAGGTGTAGAACCGACAAAACTAATCGCCCGAATCACTGGAGAATCTAAAATCGCATCGACAACTTCTTTTGCACCGTTAACCAAATTGACAACACCCTTTGGTAGTCCCGTTTGTTCTATCAGGTGCATGACTTTTTGCATTGTCAGCGGGACTTTCTCTGAAGGTTTGATGATATATGTATTACCACAGGCGATCGCATAAGGTAAAAACCAAAACGGGATCATTCCCGGGAAATTAAACGGTGCAATAACTGCGGCAACTCCTACAGGTTGGCGGATGACAAATTCGTCAATTCCTTTAGCAATATCTTCCGAGTACTGTCCCTGCATCAAAATTGGGATACCGCAGGCAACTTCCACATTCTCAATTGCTCGACGCATTTCCCCTTTTGACTCTTCTAGAGTCTTGCCACATTCTTGAGTAATTGTCCGAGCGATGTCTTCAAAATTTTCGTCTAATAGAGCTTTGAGTTTAAATAAATATTGGATTCGCTCCGTGGCTGGCGTGCGTCGCCAACTGCTAAAAGCGTTAGCAGCAGCGGTAGCGGCTCGATCTACGTCGGCGGATGTCCCCAAGGGAACTTGAGCGAGTAACTCGGTTGTGGCAGGATTGATGACTTCTAGATATTCATTTGCACTAGAGTCGCACCATTCACCGTTAATGTAGTTTTGGAGAATTGCGGCGGAACTCATAGTCATCACCTGGTTATTAGCTGCGATCGCTAAATCATATTTTACATAAGTAGGGGCGCACAGATGTGCGCCCCTACCCGTGCGCCCCAATGCTTATTTACGATTTAACGTGTTGTCTTAATTATTCTGAAAATGGCGATCGCTTATTTAGCACCCATCTCGACAACGGCACTACGCATAAAATTAAGCCGCTGCTCAAATTCAAGCTGTTTGATTTGCTCTACAAACTCATTTGTTTCTGCGGGTGGTTCGTAATCAGATGGTACGCCAATAATTCTACCGTCTTCCATTCCTTGTGCTAAGCGCAACCAAAGATCTAATTTGCCACTAGAAGCCAAAGCACTGTAGGCACGGCTAAGATCTGTGTCAGCACGATTAACAATATCGCGCTGTGCTTGCAGCTGTTCTTCTTGTGAGAGTGCAACAAATTGATCGAATACTGCTGCTGCGGTATCCTGTGTGGAAGTCTCGTTTGCAGGTGTTAGCTTATCTTTAAGATCGAGATACCCAAACCACAACAATCCAAGTTTGGTATCGGCATCATAACGGTTAAACTGCTCTAGCGATCGCTTTGTACTTTCATCAGTCGCGTAAGTCATAAAACTCTCCGATTGCAATAATTGCTGCTTGCTAGCTGGCGAGGTAAACTTTTGTAACCTCTCTCATAGTTTTAGTGCAGCGATCGCCTCACTTAACCTTGCTAGAGACAGATATGGAGATTTCAACTTACGACAGATGAATTTGTTATTTATCATTTGTGAGTAGCTAGCCACCAGCGTTCATCGCCACTCTTCACTACTTACTTAACTTACTTATCACTACTTACTTAACTTACTTATTATTTAAGGCAGCGATCGCCAATGCACCCCACCCAGCAATAAAAGCTGCTCCTCCTAGTGGAGTAATTGCACCGACGACCTTAATTCCTGTTAAGCTTAAGGCGTACAAACTGCCGGAAAAAATTAGAATTCCAATCATAAAATTCCAGCCAGCGGCTATTAATGCAGGCTGAGCAAATTCTTCGCCACTGGTTCTAATTAATAAAGCCACGAATAGAAGTGCTAGAGCATGATACATTTGATATCTAGCACCAGTTTCAAAAATTTCTAGCGATCGCTCAGTTAATTTTTCTTTTAGAGCATGAGCGCCAAAGGCTCCTACACCAACAGATAAACCACCAAATATAGCAGCGATCGCCAGAAAGAATTGACCCATCAGCCAATAACCTATATTCCAGACTTTCTTATTATTTCATCTCTTAATTCAAGGACTCGCTGGCTTTATAATTAATTCCGATTTGGAAATCATTTTCGAGTTGCTTCTATTAAACGAGAAAAATAGAAGCGAGTCTTTGTCATTGCCTGACGCTGCACGGAAAAACCGTTTTTTTCTAAAATTTTGATGACTGTTGATGCTGGGTGTAAATAAGCACGGGTAGCTTTACTTGCACCAGGAAAGAAACTACCAACTTTTTTCAGCAAACTAAGCGCAAAAGTTTTTGGGGCAAAGCTCAAAATTATGCGCGTCTGTGCTAAAGAACAAAGATGAGAAATCATTTGCTCTACTTGTTCTTGAGGATAATGGATTAAAACATCAAGACAAATCACAGTATGATAGCGATCGCTTAGTGTTTCTAAATCTTGCACGGTCAGAGTCAGATTCTTGACCAAATCTCCCAATTCTGCTCTAGCTTTGTCTTTGGCTTCTGCTACCATCATTTCTGATAGATCGCTAGCGTACACCCTAGCACCTGCCTGCGCCAGAGGAATGCTGAGGCTACCCACTCCACATCCTGCATCGCAAATAGATATTTCTGACAAATTGCCATCTGCTTGCAACCAACCAATAACAGTATCTACAGTTTGTTGGTGTCCGTTGCGAATATCGAGTTGGACTTTGTTAACGTCATTGGTAATACCATAAATCCGTCGCCAGCGATCGAATCCCGTTGTATTGAAATATTCTTTAACAATCGTTTTATCGTCTGTTGCAGTCATATAGATAGGTTATTATTTTGGTTCACAAACCTTAAATTTATCACTATATGTCACTGCAATCTCTTCCACGTCAGTTCTTTGCTGTCTGGTTTTATCTGCCAGCGTAGGAGTTGATGAAAGGGAGTACCGAGTTGAATTGTGGGAAGATCGATCGCCTGTCGCGGTACGGTGGTGGCAAGTGCGATCGCTGTATCTACGTCACAAAGATCCCAGCGAACTAGGTTCTGGACTCCTACGAGTAGTGGTAGAGTCGTACCAGTCAAAGTACCATCGAACAGTCTAGCCGTACCGTTTTTCACGTCTATTTGCCGCGTATCCCAAGGATAAACACCGTCTGAAAGCCCCAGAGGTGCTAAGGCATCGCTGACAAGAAAGATTCCTCGTTCGTAACAGCCAGCGCGAAGTAATACTTGAATCATTGTGGGGCAAATATGTTGTCCGTCAGCAATTAACCCACATTTCACATGAGGATGTACCAAGGCAGCACCTAACAATCCAGGTTCTCTGTGGTGGAGTCCCGGCATGGCATTAAAAGCATGAGTCACCATTGTTGCCCCTAGTTTAAAGGCTTGTTCCGCCTGAGTTGCCGTGGCAAGCGAATGCCCGAGGCTGACTGTTATACCGAGAGAACGCAAATAGGTTATGGCTTCGCCCGTGGGATCTAATTCTGGGGCAAGGGTGATAACTTTGACTATACGAGCGTATTCGCCTAAAAGTTGCTGAATGTATGGAATTGTCAGCGGTAATAAATATTCTGCTGGATGAGCGCCGCGCTTTTGTGGGTTTAAAAATGGTCCTTCAAGGTGGACTCCTAAAACTTGGGCAGTTGGTAGAGATGTGGTTTGCCGCTGCATATAGTTAGCAATAACAGCTAGCGATCGCTGTATATCTTCTACAGAAGTCGTCACTAATGTGGGTAAATAAGCATCTATGCCTTGTTGCCACCAGTATTCAGAGATTTTTTGCAGTTTATCGATATCGGTCGGTTGCAAATCTGTAAATGCTAAGCCTAGCGCCCCGTTAATCTGCAAATCGACTCCACCCAAAGATATCCAATCTGCTGCTAAATTGATAATTTGCAAATCGGCAGGCGGAATTTTTTTAATAAATCGATCCATTGGTTCAATTGCGGAAATTTGACCGTGTAGATCGATCCGAATTCCCTGCAATTGCGCGTAACCAGGCACGCGAGCGTTGATAATATCTACTGCATGAGTCATCGAGCGGTCACCCTTATCCAAAAAATCTATCTAAATTCCAGTGCCAATTTAGTTTATAACTAACCCTATCTCTCTATTTCTCGCCAGGTCGAACCAATGCATTCCTCACTCCTCATCCCTCACTCCTCACTCCTCTTATGACTCAACCCCAAATTGGCATTATTATGGGTAGCGACTCCGATCTGCCGACAATGCAAGATGCGATCGCAGTTTGCGAAGAATTTGCTTTAGCCGTAGAAGTGGCGATCGTTTCTGCCCACCGTACCCCAGAACGAATGGTAGAGTATGCCCAATCTGCTCATCAACGCGGACTCAAAGTTATTATTGCTGGTGCTGGTGGTGCTGCCCATTTACCAGGTATGGTTGCTGCTCTCACACCCCTACCCGTGATTGGCGTTCCCGTAGCTAGCCGTCACTTACAGGGGCTAGATTCGCTTTATTCAATCGTGCAAATGCCTGCGGGGATTCCTGTAGCTACAGTGGCGATCGGTAATGCGAAAAATGCTGGCTTGTTAGCCGTACAAATTTTGGCAGCTCATCAACCAGAGTTATTGACAAAGGTACAAAAATATCGTCAAAGCTTGGCAAATACTGTGATGGAAAAGCAAGCAAAGTTAGAACAGATAGGTTATCAAAAATACATAGCTAATTTGTAGTTCACGATCTCCGAGTTTGTGCTGAAAGCATGAATAACAGTCATCTCGCCCTGCATACAAACAACAGGTATCAGATAACAGGTATCGAACAACAGGTAATATTTCGTTCAAAGGAAGATCCTTTTTTTGTTCGCTGCTTTACGTTAAGCCAGATAAGCGATAAATTGAATCCGAGTAGCTCTTAGCTCTGTTCAATACTTATGGCGATCGACAAGGGCTAACTATCAATTGAAACCACGGACATTCTAGTTAAGCGCGAGTGATGTCTATGATGCAAAGGTAAGTGCAACCAAAATGCTTGCTTACCTAAATATACTTAGCGATATGCAATAAAATATACTGAAATTTAAAGGGTTGGACGGAGATGGAGCGATCTGAAGTCAAGTCACTGAGAGCGCATCAGTTCAAGCACTCAGTTTGACTCAATCCCTTTACTGGCAATACTTTTGCCCTAGTTGCATTGTTTGAATTTTCTGGGCTGTATTTTGCTGTATTTAGATTTGTCAGGAAATCTTGATTTAATGTAACTAATGATACAGAATCAAAAATAGAAAAAATACAAAATCTTAATTCTAATACACAACAAGCTAATGGTTTTCACGGGTAAAAGTGTTAACTTCAATCTGCCCCTACTGGTGTATACATACTTTTTTGTAGATTTAAACCTACAGCAATGAGTAGCGCCAAGTTTTGTGGTAGTTAGCTTACAACTGAAAAAACACCACGAGATCGACAGCATCTGGTTATTGAGTTTAAATATAGCCGCTTCTGAATCGAGAATTGGTAGCTAATCAGCCACTTTATAGAGTTTTTGCCCGCTTGAGGATAGTTACAAGTGATGATGTTAAAACTAAGACCCAAAAATAAACGCAGAATAAATAGAAAGCGGCTACCTGCTGCTGGAATGAAGCGTTTATCTCAGCATACATCTCTATTCACGCAGCTAAAGTTAGCGGTGAAGCGATTGTCTCCTTCTTGGCAGGCTTGCATTCCCCTAACAGTAGTTATTGTGCTGGCGTGGGGTTATGCCGCAGTTGCCCAAGATGCCGCACCTGCAAGTCAAGATAAAGTAGCGGAGGAATTACAAAATCTCAAGGTAGGAATAGATACTCTTTGGGTGTGTATTGCTGCTTTTTTAGTGTTTTTTATGAATGCTGGTTTCGGGATGTTGGAAACTGGCTTTTGCCGTCAGAAAAACGCTGTTAACGTCTTGTCAAAAAACCTAATCGTATTTGCCCTTTCTACCGTGGCGTTTTGGGCAATTGGATTTGGTTTAATGTTCGGCGATGGCAATCCCTTCGTTGGTACGACGGGCTGGTTCTTAGCGGGAGCAGATAACAGTCCGGCAACGGCAGATGCATACAAAGGCGTGTTTGGTGCGCTCAACTGGGCAGGAGTACCCTTGCTTGCCAAGTTCTTGTTCCAACTTGTATTCGCTGGTACTGCTGCTACGATTGTTTCGGGTGCTGTAGCGGAACGGATCAAGTTTGTTGACTTCTTAATCTTTAGCGTATTGTTAGTCGGGGTTGCGTACCCAATTACAGGTCACTGGATTTGGGGTGGCGGTTGGTTGGCAAAAGCTGGATTCTGGGACTTTGCTGGTTCCACTGTAGTCCACTCTGTAGGTGGTTGGGCGGCTTTGATGGGTGCGGCGTTCTTAGGACCCAGGATCGGTAAATACCAAAATGGCACTTCAGTCGCCATGCCCGGGCATAACATGAGTATTGCCACTCTAGGCTGTTTAATTCTGTGGTTGGGCTGGTTTGGTTTCAACCCTGGTTCTACGATGGCAGTCAGCCCCAGTATTGCTCATATTGCAGTCACGACTAACCTAGCTGGTTCTATGGGTGGTATCGCTGCTACTATTGTTGCTTGGCTTTACTTAGGTAAACCTGACTTGTCCATGATTATCAACGGGATTCTGGCGGGTTTGGTAGCAATTACTGCTCCTTGTGCTTTTGTTAGCGTGCCTTGGTCGGCGGTAATTGGTCTAATTGCTGGTATCATCGTTGTTTTCTCCGTTACCTTCTTCGACAAAATCAAAATTGATGACCCTGTAGGTGCAACCTCCGTTCACCTTGTCTGCGGTATATTCGGGACTCTGTGCGTAGGTTTATTTGCTGAAGGTCCAGGTGGAGCGCTGAACTTGTATGAAGACGGATTGGGACCTGCGAGAGGATTGCTGCTCGGTGGTGGTTTCTCACAACTATGGGCGCAGTTCATCGGTATCATCACCGTTGGTGGTATGACTGTCCTGTTATCTACTATCTTTTGGCTAGCGCTGAAAGCAACTTTGGGAATTCGCGTGACTGCCGAAGAGGAATTTGAAGGCTTGGATATTGGCGAACATGGTATGGAAGCATACAGTGGCTTTCTCAAAGAAACTGATGTGACTGGGTTTGCTGATACTAGTGCTACTAATATGGGTAAGCGAGCTGGCGATGTATCCAGCAATCCTTACTAGGCTTTTTAACTAAACTTTTTCTAGTTCGTAGCTAGTTAAGTAAAAATAGCCTGCTGTCAGTTTCAATCCAATTGAAACTGACAGCAGGTTTTTTATCGCTCTATCGCAAGGGGGATGACAGCAGGTAAAATGTATTTCTGAACACAGAATCGTGGCTTAGATATTGATGGAATGGTATCCACGCGGCATAGATGAAATTGTTTTACAACTGTTGGAAGTCTAAGGAAAAATCAGTGTTGCAAAAAGTTTCGCTCGCGATCGCCATTGTCTTGGGGCTAATATTCTCACTTGCGGGGCAGGCAATTGCTGCACCGAGTGACGCAAATGCAGCGATCGCCAACGCGCAAACCGCAGCAGATACGGCATTTATGCTGATGTCGGCTGCTTTAGTCTGCTTCTATGCCGTTACTTTTAAAGCAAAGTTGCAATTTGACGATTCCCTCGATACTTTTCCCGTACATGGTGTGGGCGGAACAGTGGGCGCAATTCTCACGGGTATCTTCGCTACTACGGAAGTTAATTCAGCTGGTAAAGATGGTTTGTTACGGGGAAATTTCAACCAGTTTATCGTTCAAATTGTTGCAGTTTTAATTGCTTACGCGATCGCCGCGATCGGGACTTTTATCTTAATGAAAATTTTGGATATTACTGTAGGACTGCGACTCAAACCAGAAGCAGAACTTCAAGGTATGGATATTAGCGAACACGGTGAAGAAGGCTACAATGAAGAGTTTGGCGAACGACTGTCATTTACCGAGCCAAAGTGACAAATTATTCAGAGCGCAGATTGAATCTTTCTCGTGTTTCGATTGAGTTAGCATCACAGTTCAGTCTAGCTTTGCCTGAGCTACTAATAGGGATTTAGTCATGCTATATCCCTGTTTTTTGCTGTACAAAATCTGCACGAACTCAATGAATTGTGCGTTGAAGGGCTGGGAAAATCTTGACAAATCAGATAGCTACCATATTTATACTGATTTTATTAGTAACTACTCTATCGGTTTTAGGGAAATTTACTGTTATCGATCTAAATTAGCGTGAAGTAGTCTGAAGAAGTGGACCAGGTTATAAGTTGCCTGAGCCAAAAAGCTCAGGCGATTTCTTCTCGGTTTCTCGCGTAGAAAGATATGTATAATCAAGTTTTCCTGAGAGCCATTCTTGCTATTTCATCGCGCAAACAGTAAGCTGTTCTCTCTGTGAAAACTTTTACTCATTTTAGCCGATCCATATACTGCTTGATATATAAAATTTCAAACTTTACAGAAACATTGAAATTCTATAGCGTTTTCCATGCAGGTGTAATACATGCGTAGGGGCGCACAGCTGTGCGCCCCTACAGATCTATGTACCTCATCCCCTGTCTGACCCAAAAGCGAAATTTCAGCAGGTAGACAGGTATGTTACAATGCTTTGAGGTTGAGTTCGTCTAATGACTCAAAACGATCGCGGGATGTAGCGCAGCTTGGTAGCGCACTTCGTTCGGGACGAAGGGGCCGCTGGTTCGAATCCAGTCATCCCGATTTTATCAATGCAATCTGGTGCGATCGCTAGAATTATTCTGAGATGGTTCAGTTCAACTATTGAATTAACTGCGGATAAATCTGTCGCCAAGCTAATACGGTAAAAACGCTCAACCACAAGAGTAACCACACAACCTGTAAATACCAGAATTGAGGCAAACCCAGCGACCAACGCAGCAGGTCAACTAGTGCTGATAAGGGTAAGATATTAGCAACATAACCCAACACTGGTGGGAGAGTATTGCGCGGGAAGTATGTCCCACAAATGGTAAACATGGGGACAACAAATAAGAAGATCGGCACGTTAATTTGATCGACAGTCCGCACCGTACCCGCAGTAAACAGCCCTAGCGCACCAAATAGCATACTACCCAAGATAATTAAAGGTAGAGATCCTAGCAAATGCCAACCCGAGTATAGCCCTAAACTCATTGCAACTAGACCGGTCAGTATTCCTGCAATCGAGCCTTTCGTCGTTGCCCACAACCAATCGCCTAAGAAGACTTCAGTAAAACTCAGAGGTGCGGTGAGTAGTGCTTGCCATGTTTTTTGGTAACTCAAACGGATGAAACTACCGAAAGAACCTTCAAAAAAAGATTGAAAGAGTACTCCTACTGCAATCATGCCGGGGGCAATAAATTGTAAGTAGCTAACGGTTTGCCCTTGATAAGTTACATCGCCAATCAGAGGGGTTAAACCGTAGCCGAAGGCAATTAAATAGATTAAAGGCTCGGATAATGGTGGCAAACTGTTAACTAACCAAGTTTTTTGATACACCTTGGCATGACGACGCCAGACAGAATATATACCCCAAGCCGTAACTGAAATCCGTTTCATGCCAGTGCTGTTCCTGTCAGTCGTAAGAAAACATCTTCAAGATTAGTGGGACGACGAATGGGCGGAGTTGGTGTTATGGTATGGATCTGCTGCCAAAATTGGGGATCTGCTGGTAGCCCAAGTAAATAGCTATTGCCAAATGGGTGATACCAAGTACCTGCTTGTTGGGCAAGCTGTTGAATCGTAGATTCAGGAATCCCGATAATTTCCGCCACTTCTAAACCTACTGTACGTTCGATTAACTCTGCGGGCGTGCCGCGATCGAGAATTTTGCCCTGCTGGAGTAACAACAAGCGATCGCACAGCCGTTGCGCTTCATCCATATAATGAGTTGTCAACAGTACCCCACAACCGTTTTGTTTTAATTGCAGTACCAAACGCCAAAAATCTTGTCGTGCATTTGGGTCGAGTCCTGTTGTCGGCTCGTCGAGAAATACGACTTGAGGATGGTTAATCAAAGCGCGTGCTAGCACCAACCGCCGCTTCATCCCACCTGAAAGTTCGTCAACCAGGGAACTGCCACGGTCTTCTAATCCTACCAGAGCCAACAATTCCCCGGCACGTTGACGTGCTGCCGCTCCAGTAATTCTATAGTGGTGGGCGAAATAAGTTAAATTTTCCCAAACTGTAAAGTCAGGGTCGAGATTGTCTTCTTGGGTGACAATTCCCATTTTTGCTCTAGCTGCTCGTCCCTGCAACTGAATTTTATTTTGCCCTAACTGGACGAAGCCGCGATCGGGTCTGACAGAACCATAAAGCATTCTCACAATCGTCGTTTTTCCCGCACCGTTGGGACCGAGCAAGCCTAAAATCTCTCCTGGATTGAGGGTGAAGTTGACTCCCTGTACGACTGGGCGATCGCGATAGGATTTCCACAGGTCGTAGGCTGCGAGCGCTACCGCTTCAGTTTGTGACGATCTAGCAATGCTAGTCATAGATTGTGGTGCTGACTTAGGGCTGTTGTTGGCAGATAGCTCGAACAAATCGTGCTAACTCCTTTGTAATACATTGTAGTATAGCAGGGGATTATTGTATGTCTAGCAGGGAAGATGATTCTAACTAATGGTAGAATTTTCTGTCAGTTGTCAGCAAACAGGAGTCAGGAGTCAGGAGTCAAGAGTCAGGAGTCAGAAGTCGGAATTAGGAATTAAATTCTCCCTCTGCTCGTGCGCTCGTGCGCTCGTGCGCTCCCTGGTAAAATTAGATGGCAAAAAAAGAGAACGTTAGAATCAAAATTCTCGCTACGGGACTTGCGATCGGTTCGTGTATTGTCCCCCTACAAGCACAAGCAAAAACTCCTTTCAGTCAGATCGTCGTGTTTGGCGATAGTCTTTCCGATACGGGGAATACATTTCAAGCTACAGGCATTCCTCCCAGTCCGCCGTACTCTGAAGGACGTTTCTCTAACGGTTCGATCTGGATAGATTATCTGGTAGACAATTTAGGGTTAAGTCGCGATCGCCTTACGAATTACGCTTTTGGCGGAGCCACGACTGGCAAGAATAATACTACTGCCCCACTACCTCCCAACACGCCTCCTTTACCAGGATTGCAGCAGCAGCTAGAGAATTTTAAAGCTCAGCATCCCAAAGCCGATCGCAGAGCGCTTTATGTTATATGGGTGGGAGCAAATGACTATTTAGGAGGTGGAGTCACCGATCCGTTCGTACCAGTTAACAATATTACATCAGCAGTAAGTACTCTCGCAGAGCGCGGGGCAAGACATATTTTAGTAGTAAATTTACCAGATTTGGGGCGCATTCCCGCTACTAGAAATAATCAAGAAATTGCTAACACCCTGAATGCTTTGACTCAATTCCACAACACTGGCTTGGCAGCAACTTTGCAAGTCTTGGATAAGAGAACCAATACTAATATTGTCTCAGTGGACGTGAATTCTCTATTCAGACGAGCGATCGCCAATCCATCTGAGTTTGGGCTTACCAATGTCACCGATACTTGCTTGACTCGAACAAGCGTATGCAGCAATCCTAACGAATATCTCTTCTGGGACAATTTGCACCCCACAACTGGAGTCCATGCATTAGTAGGAGAATTAGCTTTATCTAGCCTCAAATCTGCATCTACTGCTAAATCATCTTCTGAATCATCAACTGCTGGATTAAACGCATTCATGTTGGCTACCCTCGGCACTGCGGCAGGGACTACGGTATCGCTATACAAGAACAAGAGATAAGGAACAATTATCGAAGATCGATGGAGTTAATCGCTCAGCCCTTGTTACTGTAGAGGCATTGCAGATAACATCTCTACACCTCATTCTCATTCATCCTTCGTGTCTAACTACGATCGCCTATTTACCACTATCGAAGAATTAGTCATGCATCACTCTCCCAGTGGAGTCGAGGCAGAGATTAATCAATTCTTGCTCGATCGCTTCTCTGCCTTGGGGGTAGAAGTGTGGCTAGATCGTGCTGACAATATTATTGCCAAAATTCCTGGGCGAGATCCTCAAGGTGCGATCGCGATTACTGCCCACAAAGATGAAATTGGCGCAATTGTCAAGAGTGTGGGCGATGATGGGTGCGTAGAAGTTAGAAAACTAGGCGGTGCTTTCCCTTGGGTATATGGCGAAGGAGTCGTGGATCTGCTGGGAGACAACGAAACTATTAGCGGCATTCTCAGCTTTGGTTCTCGCCACGTTTCCCACGAGTCGCCCCAAAAAGTGCAGCAGGAAGATACGCCTGTAAGATGGGAAGATGCCTGGATTGAAACTATGCGTACTCCTGAAGAACTCGCAGCTGCGGGAGTTCGTGCGGGTACGCGGATGGTAATTGGCAAGCATCGCAAGCGTCCGATCGGATTAAAAGACCATATTGCCAGCTACACTTTAGATAACAAAGCTTCCGTTGCGATCTTGCTGGCTTTAGCTGAGAGAATTAAACAACCAGCAGTAGATATCTATTTGGTAGCTTCTGCAAAAGAAGAAGTGGGAGCAATTGGGGCGCTATATTTCACGCAGCAGCAACGCTTGGATGGATTAATCGCCTTAGAAATCTGCCCTCTCTCTTCAGAGTATCCAATTCAGTCTGGGGAAGCGCCCGTAATTTTGTCTCAAGATGGTTATGGAATTTACGATGAAGGTTTGAACCAACAACTGCGTCATGCAGCAGAAGCAAAGAATGTTCCCTTGCAGTTAGCAACCCTCAGCGGGTTTGGCAGCGACGCTTCAATCGCCATGAAATTCGGACACGTTGCGCGTGCTGCGTGTTTGGCATTTCCAACCCAAAACACTCACGGATATGAAATTGCTCATTTAGGAGCGATCGCTAACTGTATTGAAATTCTCCAATGTTTTTGTGAAACACAATTTGATAGTTAGTCATTTGTCATTTGTGAGTCGTTAGTAACCTTTTACTCCAATACATTTCAGTTAAAAGCGATCTATCCTCGAAGATCCCCCAGCCCCCTTGGAAAAGGGGGAAACAAAGCCCCCTTGTTAAGGGGGGTTGGGGGGATCGAGTCCGATCTGAACTGTATTGCCTTTTACTCCCGACTCTCGACTCCCGTACGGGCGGGTTTCCAAACCCGCCCGTACCGACTCCCGAATTACTTATTCAACCATTTTTCCGCCTTCTGATTGTCTACAGGTTGAGAAAATAAATATCCTTGCCCTAAATCGCAGCCAAGCTGTTGTAGTTTTTCTAACTGCAATTGGGTTTCTATGCCTTCTGCTACTGCATCTATGCCCAAACTGCGTGCTAGTGTAACGATTGTCTGGACGATTTCGGTGTGACGACTAGATTCGAGATGGTTGACAAAAGAGCGATCGATTTTCAGCGTATCAATGGGTAGATCGTGCAGGCGACTTAGAGAAGAATAACCCGTACCGAAATCATCGATACACAGTTGAACTCCTAAAGCTTGAAGACGTTCTAGTAACTGTGGGGCTAAGTCTGCTGTTTCTAACAAGCAGCTTTCGGTAATTTCAAGTTTCAAACATTCTCCTGGCAGTTGAGTTGTCTGTAAAATTTGCTCGATTCGTTCGGCTGCATCTGCTTGTTTGAGTTGTTGCACTGACAAATTAACGTTGACTGCAAGGCTATGATATTTAGGAAATCGTTCGCGCCAAGTTTGTAATTGCAGACAGGCTTGCTGCAATACCCACCAACCCAAAGAATCGATCAATCCAGTTTCTTCTGCAACTGGAATGAATTCTGTTGGTGCGATCCAACCTTGCTGGGGATGATACCAGCGGATCAAAGCTTCAAATCCAGTCAGACAGCCGCTAGAAAGTTGAATAATTGGTTGGTAATGTAAAGATAATTCTTGTTGGGCGATCGCCCGTCGTAAATCGCTTTCTAATTGCAAACGGGCGATCGCGCGGGCTTGCATTGCGGGGGCAAAGATTTGATATCGTCCTTTATGTTGCTCTTTAGCATGATACATGGCTGCATCCGCATCTCTGAGAACATCGCTTGCTCGTTCGTAATTCATCGTGCTGAACGTGATGCCAATACTCGCGCTGGTAAAAACTTCATATTCCAGCAGTCGATACGGTTGTTTTAAGCGTGCTTGAATTCTGTCTGCTACCACAGTTGCTTCTTCAAGATCGCGAATGTTTTCTAGTAGAATTACAAATTCATCGCCTCCGAGTCGCGCTACTGTATCTGAGGCACGTAAAGTAAGTTTTAACCTACTAGCAACACTTTTAATTAACTCATCTCCTACCAAATGCCCTAAACTATCATTCACAACTTTAAAACGGTCTAGGTCGATAAACAGTAAAGCATAGAGATAATCTGGATAGCGTTTGTGCATTTCGATCGCTTGTTCTAAACGCTCGATCAACCAAGCACGATTGGGTAAATCGGTGAGGGGATCGTGAAAGGCATCATGCAGTAGTTGTTCTTGAACTTGTACGAGACGATCTTGAGCGATTTGCAGTTCTTTTAATGATTTTTCTAATTGACTAGCTTTTTCTCGTTCTTTCAGTTCCGATCTCTGTAAGTCTTGGTACAGTTGGGCATTTTTTAAGGAAATTGCCGCTTGAGAACAGAGCAATCGCAAAATTTCTAAGCGATCGCTCGTAAATGCACCTGTGGCAAGATTATTTTCTAAATAGAAAATGCCTACGAGTTGATTTTGATTCAAAATAGGGGCGCACAATACTGATTTGGGTTTATGCGATTGAACGTAAGGATCGCGGGCAAAATTGTAACTATCAATAGTGTTTTGTAGCACGACATCAAGTTTATGCTCGGCTACATAGTTAATTAAAGAAATTGGTAGCAGATCGCTTGTCACTGCCATAGGAAATGAGAGCGTTTGCTCAGATGATGCGATAGATATAGCTGCTTCTATAACTAGCTTTTGATCTCGAATCAATAATAAAAAGCCTAACTCCGCGCCTGCATTCTCGATTGCAGTTTGCATTATTTTATGAATTAAGTCCTGAAAAACAATTTCGCCAGAAACGATCTGTGCGGCTTTAATAAATGTATTTAAATCGAGTAAGCGATCGGATGTATGAATATTAATGTTATGGCTTGCAGTGAATTTATGAGACTGATTTGCCAAGGTAAATAATAATCGAGCATATTTGGTATCTAAAGCCTTTACTTTAGCTATTGCACCCCAGACTAGATAACAAGATCTAGCATTTAAAAGATGAATGCGAGCAATCGTGTCTTTACCTAATTCTAAATAGAATTTAGCTGCTAGTTCGTTTGCTAATGCTTCTTCTTGTAAGTATGCATTTTTTTGAGCTAAAGTAATGGCGCGATCGTAGTTATCTATTGCTTGGTTACAATTGCCAAGAACTCGATTTCTCTCAGCTTCAACTAAATAATACTTATGCAAATAATTCATTGGTGCAGAATTTGCCCATTTTTGCATTTGCCTTTGATTCATCTTGACAAGTTTTAAAATACGCTTTTTTTGCCAAATTGAAGTAGAGCTATATGTGGATATTAAAGTTAAAGAATGATAAAAATTAAAAATAGGTAAAGATAGAGAAGCAATAACACCATCTGTATATTTTTTTGCTTGCAATGCATTTTCAGCAGCGCACTCGTATGCCTCGAATAGATAATTGAGTACAAGTTTCTGACAATATAAGTGAAATAAAGCAGTTTTATGATTCACTGCTAATAGTAATGACAGCATCTTTTTTTCGTCGTAGTACTTGCCTCTAAAAAAACACGGATTTTCTGTTGTCTCCAACAAGTTTGCGACAGATTGTCTATAGAGTTGCAATAAATGCGAGGCTGTCTCTTGTTTGAGGCGATCGCTTGCTTGTAAATATGTTTCCATTTCTTGGGCGAGTGCTGTCAATTCCTTGCCGACAAAATAGGAATGATAGCAGTAAATAAACCCGCAATAGGCAGCAAATTCAATGTCGCCAGTATCTAATCCACTTTGATAAGCTTCTATGAGGGATGGTAAGCCTTCTCTAACATGTTCCTTCCAGTGTCGAATAAAATTATTAAACACCATGAAGGTTCTAGCTTTTAATTCCTTTGCCTGAAACTTTTCTAATAGGTCTAAAGCAAGTTTACCAAATTGATAGCCAGCATCAATATTCCCCAATATGCCACATAACATCACACCGTAACTGGCATAACCATAAGCAGACATTGCTGTATTACCATATTTTAGTGATAGATTGACTCCAGCAAATGCTAATAAGGGAGCGAATTGTGGCGCAGCATTGTATGTAGGCGAACCAGCAATTCCCATAATTTTCATAGCTGCTAATGTATGGGGATTGCTCATAGATGGTAGATTAATTAGTGCCTCAATGTGTTTATGACATAAGCTAAATTTGGTGGCGATCGCCGCTAGTAAAATCTTAAATTTACTCGCTCGGTGAGGTAAATTAACTCCTAAAAGCCGCAAGGCGTATATTGCTATGCTGACAGCTGCAAGTGGTTTTCCTTGGGCAACATGAGCGAGAATTTTAATTTCATAGACTTTAACTTTATCTAATAAATTTTTTGCTTGTTGTAGTACGATATCTGTATAATTTTCTGTTGAGGTAAATTTGCCACACAAATATGCTGCTGCCGCTGCTTCTAAAAATAAAGCAAGTGAAAGCTCGTATTGTCGTTGCCAGCTTTTTTCCTCAATAAGTTTGATACCCAAACTTGCATAACTCAATGCTGACTCATAGGCAATGGATTCTTTAGCTTTTTTGGCAGCAGTTAAGTTTAGTGCTGCTAATTCATCTTTTTCAGTTTGGTTCTGTAACAAAGAGATACTAAAATTCAGATGATTGACAATATCAAAAATTTTTTCTTCTTGCTTGTCTGCTAGAGTATTTTGTAGTAGGGTTCGACCAACTATTTGATGTAAAGTTTGTTTTGTACCTTCTGGAATCGACGAGTAGGCGGCTTGTTGAATGCGATCGTGAGCGAATTTATATTTTACTGTTAATATTCGTGTTAGAGAAATACCTAACTCAATTGCCGTGCGATCGTTGCCAATAGGGATAATTAAACTAGCAGCGATCGCTGGTTGTAGAAGTGCCACTATGACTTCAGCAGGTTTTGTCATACAGCCAACTAAAGTAGATAACTCAAACGAACTACCAATACATGCTGCTAGTTTTAAAATTTGTTGTGTATTGTCATCGAGCTTTTGAATTTTCTTAACGAGAAGCTCGGTAAGATTATTATGAGTTGCTTGAGCTAGTTTAATTTCTGTTAAATTCCAGTACCAAATTTGTCTCGCTCGTTCAAATTTTAATAAGTCTTCTGCTTCTAAATAAGCGATAAACTCACTAATAAAAAATGGATTACCGCGAGTTGTCTCTAAAATCAGTTTTGCTAAAGGTTCTGTCACCTCGCGATCGCACTTAAGAGTTTCCAAAAGTAGCTGATTAATCTGAGATATATTAAGAGGTGTTAAAGAGATATAATGAATTGTGACTCCAAATTTGGTTAACTCTTCTAAACTCAAGCTGAGAGGATGAAAAACATTAACTTCATTGTCTCGATATGCCCCAATCAAAAATAAATACTGCTTTCCTTCCGCGACTAAAATCTGAATTAATTGTAGAGTAGCTCTATCTACCCATTGAAGATCGTCTAAAAAAATTATGAGTGGATGTTCTGCCTGGGCAAATACTTGAATCAACTTCTGAAATACTAATTTAAACCGATGCTCTGCTGTTGTTGAATTTAAAGTTGCGATTGCTGAGTGTTGACCTAAAAGCAATGATAAATCGGGAACAACATCGATCAGAACGCCGATATTCTCTCCGCAAGTAGTGAGAATGCAATCTCGCCACTTTGCTAATCGATCTGAGTCTTCTAATAAGAGTTGTCGAACTAATTCTTGCAGTGCTTTAATTAAGCCAAAATAAGGAATATGCCGTTGATATTGTTCGTATTTTCCTTGAACAAAATATCCTTTTTTTTGAGTAACTAATTTAAAAGTTTCCTGTACGAGAGATGATTTGCCAATTCCAGCATATCCACGAACTAAGACTAATTCGGGTTTGAATTGGTAATTGGTAATTGGTATCTCTTGTCCTCCTTGTCTTCTTTGTCCTTCTTCACAGACTCTCCCAAAAGCCGCTAATAGAATCTTAATCTCTCGTTCTCTACCGTAAAGCTTTTGGGGAATTTGTAGTTTGTCGGAAACATCTTCTTTGCCTAATTCAAATTCTGTAATAGTATGATTATTCTCTAATTGCTGCCAACATTTTTTTAAGTCCGCTCTGATTCCCCAGGCACTTTGGTAACGCGCTTCAGCGGTTTTTGCCAATAGTTTTATAATAATTTGTGAAAGAGCTAGAGGGATACTAGGATCGATTTGGTGGGGCGGAATTGGCTGCTTAGCAAGGTGACAATGAATGAGTTCTAAAGGATCGTCAGTATCAAATGGTAGTTGGTGGGTGAGTAATTGATAGAAAGTTGCTCCTAAAGAATAAAAATCTGTTCGATAATCAACATTGCGGTTCATTCTGCCAGTTTGTTCTGGAGATATGTAATTCAGAGTTCCTTCTAAAATACTAGGATGACTAAAATTAGGAGTTTCTTTAGATAAAACAGTAGCAACTCCAAAGTCAGTAATTTTGAGTTGCTTGGTAGCAGAATTAAAAACTATATTAGCCGGACTAATATCTTTATGAATTATATTTGCCGCATGAATTTGGCATAAACTCTCTACTATGAGAATAGCAATTTCAAGAAAATTTTTAAGACCGATCTTTTTAGCTTTACTGAGAATTTCTAAAGACTCACCGCCAAAATCTTCTAAAGTAATTAATACAGTGTTTTGGAAATTTTCTAAACTGTAAGCTTTTACGACTCCAGATAAATTTAAAGAATGGGTAATCTCATATTCTTGCTTGTACCGAATCAGCTCTTCTAAACTAGGTTGCTCTGCTTTTAAAATTTTTAGAATAATTGGTTGACGATCGCGGATTCGCCACGCTCGATAAACTACCGAGCGATCGCTTTCGTAAATTTTATTAATAATCTCATAGCTAGAAATAGCGATCGTACTCACTTTTGGTTAACCAAGTGTATTTTCAATAACATAGAAAAAAATTGCTATGGGCAATTTTTTGAAGTAAGTTCATAATGAACTTCAAACAAGTTTGCACTAATTAACATTTTGTGCATAAGATTTGGTGGCTAGCAATAGTTGACACCAAACCGATTATATTTTGGCGTGCGAAAGCGCTCGGTGTCAGCGATCGCTACAATGTTTTTATTTCATCAGCAAATAGCAAGACGAGGAATAGGCAATGATTCCAGGTGAAACGATCGTCCAGTCAGGGGAAATTGAATTAAATGCAGGTCGTCCCACAACTGTTTTACGAGTAGCAAATACAGGCGATCGCCCGATCCAAGTTGGTTCTCATTATCATTTTTTTGAAGTCAATCCTGCCTTAGAATTCGATCGAGAACGGGCAAAAGGGATGCGCTTAGATATTCCCGCAGGTACGGCTGTCCGGTTTGAACCAGGAGACGAACGGGAAGTTACCATTATCCCCTTAGCTGGAACTAGACATGTCTATGGCTTCAACAGTAGTGTCAATGGAGCGCTAGACGGATAGTTTTCGTGAAATTTGTGAAACCTATATAAAATTTTTCTCGATATTTTCTGTATCTGTATGGTTCAATCTCCTATAGACTCTGACAAGGAATATCTATGAGCTATCGCATGGATCGCCGTGCCTACGCCGAAACCTTCGGTCCCACAACAGGCGATCGCATCCGTCTCGCCGATACAGAATTATTTATCGAAGTCGAACGAGACTTTACCACCTACGGTGATGAAGTCAAGTTTGGTGGTGGTAAAGTCATCCGCGATGGGATGGGACAATCTCCCATTGCTAATGCTGATGGTGCTGTCGATTTAGTCATTACCAACGCTTTAATCCTCGATTGGTGGGGGATTGTCAAAGCCGATATCGGAATTAAAGACGGTAAGATTTACAAAATTGGCAAAGCTGGCAATCCTTACATTCAAGACAACGTAGATATTATCATCGGTCCTGGTACGGAAGTCTTAGCAGGAGAAGGCGCAATCGTCACGGCTGGTGGGATCGACAGTCACATTCACTTTATCTGTCCCCAGCAAATTGAAACGGCGATCGCCTCTGGTGTGACAACTATGATTGGTGGAGGTACGGGACCCACTACAGGTACGAATGCCACAACCTGTACCCCTGGACCTTGGAACATTTACCGGATGTTGCAAGCCGCCGATGCCTTTCCCGTCAATTTAGGTTTTCTCGGTAAGGGTAACAGCAGTCAACCTCAAGGCTTAGTCGAACAGATTGCAGCTGGGGCAATGGGTTTGAAATTGCATGAAGATTGGGGAACGACTCCCGCCGCGATCGATACTTGTTTGGATGTCGCCGACCGACATGATGTCCAAGTCGCGATTCACACCGATACCCTCAACGAAGCTGGGTTTGTTGAAACTACCATCGGTGCTTTTAAAGGACGGGCGATTCATACATACCATACAGAAGGGGCTGGCGGCGGTCACGCCCCAGATATTATTAAAGTTTGCGGTGAAGCCAACGTTTTACCATCTTCTACCAATCCTACGCGCCCTTATACGCTCAATACCCTGGATGAACACTTAGATATGTTGATGGTGTGCCATCACCTCGATCCAAGTATTGCCGAAGATGTCGCCTTTGCCGAGTCGCGCATTCGTCGAGAAACGATCGCCGCAGAAGATATTTTGCACGATTTAGGGGCATTCAGCATGATTTCCTCCGACTCTCAAGCGATGGGAAGAGTAGGGGAAGTGATTATCCGTACTTGGCAGACGGCACATAAAATGAAAGTGCAAAGGGGGCATTTATCTTCTCCCGATGGGGGATCTATAGAAAATGACAATTTCCGCGCTAAAAGGTACGTTGCCAAGTACACGATCAACCCTGCCATTACCCACGGTATTGCTAATTATGTCGGTTCTGTGGAAGTGGGGAAACTTGCCGATTTGTGTCTCTGGCGACCGGCTTTTTTTGGCGTGAAACCGGAAATTGTTCTCAAAGGCGGATTAATTGCTTGGTCGCAAATGGGTGATGCTAACGCTAGTATTCCCACTCCCCAACCAGTTCACATGCGTCCCATGTTTGCTAGTTTTGGCGGTGCGATCGCGGCAACATCCTTGACTTTTGTTTCTCAAATTGCCCTAGAACAAGAAATTCCTTCTCGGTTAGGTTTACAAAAACCTGCTGTTGCTGTCTCACAAACCCGTCAAATCGGTAAGCAGGATTTAAAATTAAACGATGCCCTACCTCGCATCGAAGTCGATCCTGAAACCTACGAAGTTAGGGCAGATGGAGAGCTTCTCACTTGCGAACCAGCTACAATCTTACCAATGGCACAAAGATATTTTTTGTTTTAAATGGTTGTTAGCTGTTGGTTATAGACGCTGGTACTATCGCTGATGCTGACTATTTCAGATTGTTATCTATCTGCCGAAGCGAACTTTTTGCCTCAATTGCTCGCTCGGCAGGTGAATTTGCTACCGCGATCGAACATTGCCAAAAAATGTAACGATCTGTAGTTGGAGAAACATTCTCTCTTGGGTAAGAGGTTAATTTTGGAACGACAAGGAAGAATGATACCAACGAATAGATATTTAGAAAATATTAAAATCTTAATTTATTGAGCAGCGTGCGGATTTCATGACTATCCCATCCTCCAAAGCCGACCGAATTCTCGTGGTTGACGACTCTCCCGATAATGTGTTCCTAATTCAAACGATTTTGGAGGAAGAAGGATACACCATTACTACGGCAGAAGACGGTCCCACTGCAATAGCAGAAGTTGAAAAATCACCGCCTCATCTCGTTCTGCTTGATGTGATGATGCCAGGAATGGATGGGTTTGAGGTGACTCAGCGCCTCCGGCAAAATGCCAAACTACCTTTCATTCCAATTTTACTGATTACTGCTTACGACCAACCTAGTGTGGCTAAAGGTTTGGATACGGGTGCAGACGATTTTATCCGCAAGCCTGTCGAAGTCGAAGAACTTTTGGCAAGAGTGCGATCGCTACTACGGTTGAAGCACAGCGTAGACGAACGGGATGAAATTGCCCGTCAAAGAGAAGATTTTGTCTCTCGTTTAACGCACGACCTTCGGACTCCCCTTGTTGCTGCCGACCGAATGCTCGTACTTCTCGCGCAAGGGGCGTTAGGAGAACTATCGCCACCGATCCATGAAGCGATCGCAACGATGATTCGTAGCAATCAGAATCTGCTGCAAATGGTCAATACGCTGTTGGAAGTCTATCGTTTTGAGGCTGGGCGCAAGACCTTGGCATTCTTTCCAGTAGACTTGCAAAATTTGCTAGAAGATATCGTAAAAGAACTATCTCCTCTGGCACAAGATAAAGGTGTATCGCTCCAGTTACAACAACAGCAGCCAATTCCATCTGTGCAAGTTTCTGGCGATCGCTTGGAATTGCATCGTCTCTTTACTAATCTGGTGGGCAACGCCCTTAAATTTACCGATAAAGGTTCCGTTACCGTTTGCGTGTCTACCAATCCTGACTCTTATTTACAAGTAGACGTGATCGATACGGGTTCCGGTATTTCCTTTGAAGATAGAGAGACTTTGTTTCAACGATTCCGTCAAGGTAGCCATAGGCGTTCCGGTAGCGGCTTAGGACTGTATTTATCACGCCGCATTGTCGAAGCCCATCAAGGTACGCTACAAGTTGATTCCGAACTTGGAAAAGGTAGTACTTTTAGGGTTAGCCTACCTGTGATGAAGTAGATTCGCTTGTTGTTTGTCATTCGTCATTTGCAAGGGCGATCGCTCACATTGAGCTAGACTTTTCTGCAATTGATTTTATGAGAAGCGATCGCTGTTGCGACTTGTTTTAAAAACCTAATTGTAGTAAAGTAGTTTAGTTCAATAATGGAAATATAAACGCAATTTAAAAAAGCAATTATATTCCCATTATGAAGTAAATTATATCAATATTGTATGTGCTATTGCAAGCACTTCACTATCAAAGTGTAGTGAAATAATTAAAAAAGATGAATTACTCCGAGCTGCTACGCCAACAAAGAGAATTTTTTCAAACTGGTAAAACGCGATCGATAGACTTTCGGCTTGCCCAGCTAAAAATCCTCAAACAGGCGATAGTTGAGTACGAAATTGCTATTAACGAGGCATTACAAGCAGATCTCCATAAACCAGTTGTTGAAATATACTTAACAGAAATTACCGTAGTCAAGAAAGAGATCGACTATGCCATTAAACATCTAAAAAGTTGGATAAAACCCCATAAAGCTGCCGTTCCGCTTGAACAACTACCTGGTGCTGGCAAAATCTATCCAGAACCGCGAGGAATTGTTTTAATTATTAGTCCGTGGAATTATCCATTGCAGTTAGCTATTACTCCACTCGTGGGGGCGATCGCAGCGGGCAACTGTACGATTATTAAACCATCAGAAATCGCTACTCACGCTGCTGCGGTCTTAGCTAAAATGTTACAAAAATATTTTGATTCCACATATATTTCAGTGGTGGAAGGCGGAGTCGAAACTAGCCAAAAACTCTTAACAGAAAAATTCGATCTGATCTTTTTTACGGGGAGTACGAATATAGGTAAAATTGTGATGGCAGCGGCAGCCAAGCACTTAACTCCAGTTGTCTTAGAACTAGGTGGTAAAAGTCCTTGTATTGTCGATACTGACATCAATCTTGAGTATGCTGCCAAGCGAATTACTTGGGGAAAATTTATTAATGCTGGACAAAGTTGTATTGCCCCCGACTATCTTTTAGTCCCGGAAGCAATTAAACAACAATTTATCGAGAAAATTCAAAAATGCATCGCTGAATTTTACGGCGCGCAACCCGCGAATAGCCCCGATTATGGCAGAATTATCGATCGCAAACAATTCGATCGCTTAGTTGCCTTGCTAGCGGATGGCAAGATAGTTTTTGGGGGAGAAACAGATGCCGAGTCACGCTATATTGCACCCACTGTCATTGAGTTAGCTTCCCTAGACGTGCCAGCAATGCAGTCAGAAATTTTTGGTCCCATTTTACCAGTCGTGACTTACCAAGATATATCTGAGGCGATCGCGATCGTTAATCAAGGATCGAAACCGTTGGCTTTATACCTCTTTTCTCGTGACAGAAACCTGCAAAAGCGCGTTCTAGCAGAAACTTCCTCTGGTAGCGCCTGCATCAACGACACCGTATTGCAATTTGTCGTTCCCACATTACCCTTTGGTGGAGTGGGTAGTAGTGGCATGGGAAAATATCACGGCAAGGCTAGTTTTGACATATTTTCGCACTACAAGAGCGTACTGTATCGTTCTCTGGCGATCGAGATTAATTTACGCTATCCTCCCTATCGCGGCAAGTTACCCTTACTTAAGCGCATTTTAGGTTAGCTGTGAAACGATCGAACTTTACACAGACTTAATACACCTGTTGCGTTAAGATGGCAAATTTCCTACTAGAATTTTTACAAACCGACTTGTTTGAGATAGGCTAAAATACACACCGTCTATCTAGCTTTTAATCGCTGAGGGGATAGCACCCACATAATAATTGTAAATAGTGGTAAAACGGCGGCGATCGCCGATTGACATAGCTACACTCAAAGCAAACTTACTCAATATCAGCAACTCCAAGGAGGAACTGCCTTTGTCTCGTCGCTACCTATTTTCCTCAGAATCAGTCACTGAAGGTCATCCTGATAAGATCTGCGATCAAATTTCCGACACTATCTTAGATGCACTACTGGCGCAAGACCCCACCAGCCGAGTCGCAGCAGAAGTAGTCGTTAACACTGGATTAGTCTTAATTACTGGTGAAATTACTAGCAAAGCTCAAGTTAATTATGTCAATTTAGCTAGACAAAAAATTGCTGAAATTGGCTACACCGATGCTGTCAATGGCTTTTGTTCCAATAGCTGTTCCGTACTAGTTGCCCTAGACGAACAATCGGCTGATATTGCTCAAGGCGTTGATACAGCGCACGAAACTCGCGAAAAATCTAGTGAAGAAATATTTGATTCTACGGGTGCGGGCGACCAGGGGATCATGTTTGGTTTCGCTTGTAACGAAACCCCCGAATTGATGCCTTTGCCTATCAGCCTTGCCCATCGAATTTCTCGCCGTCTAGCCGCAGTACGGAAAACTGGTCAACTGGCGTACTTGCGTCCTGATGGCAAAACTCAAGTTACAATTGCCTATGAAGACGGACGACCTGTAAGAATTGATACGATTTTAATCTCGACTCAGCACGCACCGACGATTGGCGACATCACCGACGAGAAAGCAGTGCAAGCCAAGATTAGAGAAGACCTCTGGTCAGCGGTTGTAGAGCCAGTCTTTGCCGATATTGAGGTCAAACCAGATGCACAAACTCGCTTTTTAGTCAACCCCACAGGCAAGTTTGTCATTGGCGGTCCCCAAGGTGATTCTGGCTTAACTGGACGTAAAATTATTGTCGATACCTACGGTGGATACTCACGGCATGGTGGCGGTGCTTTTTCTGGTAAAGACCCCACTAAAGTAGACCGCAGTGCGGCTTATGCTTGCCGCTACGTGGCAAAAAATATTGTTGCTGCTGGGTTAGCTGACAAGTGCGAAGTACAACTGAGTTATGCGATCGGTGTAGCGCGACCCGTTAGCATTTTAGTAGAAACATTCGGCACTGGCAAAATTGACGAAGACCGTTTGCTGGAGTTAGTCCAACAGAATTTTGAACTCCGTCCAGCTGGTATTATCCACGCCTTCAACTTGCGTAACCTACCAGCTGAAAGAGGTGGTCGCTTCTATCAAGATGTTGCTGCCTACGGTCATTTGGGACGAAATGACTTAGACTTGCCTTGGGAAAAAACCGACAAAGCAGACATCTTAAAGCAAGCATTAAATCAACCTGTTTCAGCGACAGTTTAACCAAACATAGGTAGTTCTTCAAGTAGAGACATTGATTTAATGTCTCTACTTTTTTTGTACCTACACATATCAGTAGGAGCGCACATCTGTGCGCTCCTACCTGGGGATATTGCATTATTTCCCCCTTTCTAAGGGGGTTAGGGGATCTAATATTGAGGCACAGAAGGATCGACTTCCTGACTCCAGGCAGTAATTCCACCCTTTACATTCGTCCCTTCAATCCCAGCTTGCTTCAAAATACCCAAAGCCTTAGCCGATCGCATTCCTGCTTTACAATGAGCAATTAACCGATGACCGTTGAGTATCTCTTTTACCTTCTCCACACCTTCCCCATTCTCAATATCTGGCAAAGGCACTAATACCGAACCGGGAATTTTCGCAATTTCATACTCGTGCGGGTTACGCACATCTAGCAGCACGAAATCATCAGCACCACTATCGAGTAACTGCTTCAATTCCTGTACCGTCATTTCTTGAATATTCATCTGCTGTTTTGCCTCCTCTGCTTTCGCTTGGGGAATCCCACAGAATTGTTCGTAATCTACTAACTTTTCAATTACCGGACGCACGGGATTGGGACGCAACTTCAACTCGCGGAACTTCATATCGAGGGCATTGTATAACAACAAACGCCCGCTCAAAGTCGTTCCTTTACCCAAAATGATTTTGACAGTTTCTGTTGCTTGAATTGTGCCAATGATGCCACACAGCACTCCCAGTACCCCACCTTCAGCGCAGGAAGGAACCATCCCAGGTGGTGGGGGTTCGGGATATAAATCGCGGTAGTTAGGACCACCCTGATAGTTAAATACAGTCGCTTGTCCTTCAAATCGGAAAATAGAACCGTAAACATTCGGTTTATCTAACAACACGCAAGCATCGTTTACCAAATACCGCGTAGGGAAATTGTCAGTTCCATCAGCGACGATATCGTATGGTTTGAGGATTTCCAGCGCATTTTCCGAACTCAAGCGCGTTTCATAAAGGTCAACCTGGCAATGAGGATTAATCTCTAGAATTCGCTCTTTAGCAGATTCAATCTTCGGTTTCCCAACCCAAGATGTGCCGTGAATCACCTGACGTTGTAAATTGGAGCGATCGACGATATCAAAATCGACAATCCCGATGCGTCCGATCCCAGCTGCCGCTAAGTATAACAACAGGGGCGCACCTAAACCTCCCGTACCGATACACAGTACGCTGGCGGCTTTCAAACGCTTTTGTCCTTCCAGTCCGACTTCTGGCAAAATCAGGTGACGGGAAAAACGTTCGTATTCTTCTTGTGAGAGTTGGATTTCATCCAAATTGGGATTGAGCATAACAGTTTGATGGAAAGGAGCGGATTAACATCGTCTCCGGTTGATTACCATCATGAGGGGGTGATGGGGAGATGGAATCTATCTTGAATACAGACAGACCCTACATCGTATCTTAAATGGAAAAACACTAGATACGATCGCGATACAATTCTTAAATTTTGGTGCTTAAATTTGCGATCGCTAAATTAATCTTTCTACGACAATCTCTTCTGGTTGGAACTGATGGTTATCGTCAAGGCTCCAACTCAATACGTCTCTAGCCTTGCCTTGGAGAACTGAAACAATGATATACGAATAGGCTTGCCACCCACAGAGGCGATCGAATTCTGATGGAATTGCGGGATGGTCGGGGTGGGAATGATAAATCCCAATAATATCAAGTTGGCGATCGCGTGCCTCTTTTTGCACATTCAACATCACTTCTGGGGCGATCGTGTAGTAAGTATTCTTCTGCGTGCCTAAATTCAGATTTGGATCGATCGCTTGAAAATCTGCGGCAGCTGTTGGATTCCAATCATTTTCAGTTGCGATCGCCTCTACTAAAATTTTGTCATCCTGACTCAACTTACCCAGCAATAAGCCACAGCACTCATGTGGATAAGTACTTTCTGCGTGGCTGCAAATCAGCCGCAAATGTTCGACTGTTAACCTAATACTCACAAGCTTTAAATTGACTTAAACTTTCTCTTGCAGTGCATCCAACACGGCATCATATATATCGCTACTACTAGCAATAATGCCCCGATTATTGAGCATCTTAGCATTAGCAGCAAACTCCAAAGGCTTACCGTACATATCTGAAACACGACCGCCAGCCTCTTCTAAAACGATTGCTCCTGCGGCATGATCCCAAATATTTTCGCGGTAATCGGGATATTCTGCCCAAGGCAGTCGTAAATAAAGAGCAGCTTCACCCCTAGCAACTACGGCATATTTCGCCATGCTATCGATCGAGAGTGGCTCGGGAGTCATGCCAACTGCTTGCGCGATCGCTCGTTGTAAAGGCAAATTACCATGTCTTGACTCTACACTCTCCGTCGAACGGAAATTGTGTTTGTTCGCAGTTCTCGCCCCTAAAATTGGCTGAGAAACCCCACTTTTTAAAGCGATTTGAGTTGTTCCCTGTCCCCTCACAGCTACAAATAAAACTCCTCGTTCGCCTTGTGGCTGATTCAAGTCTAGTGGTAATGCTGGACAACCCATCACCCCTAGCTTGACTTCTCCATCCTCAATCAAAGCGAGAGCGATCGCATATTGATCGCCGCGTAAAAATCCTTTTGTCCCGTCAATCGGATCTAGAGTCCAAAAGCGACCGCCTACTTGACCGTTACCGCGATCGATCCACTCCAAGACAGTCTCAGCAGATGTTTCTGGAATATGTACCCGCACGTAAGATGCGATTTGTTCCAGTTGCTCAGACATATGCGGTTGGCGCAGCAACTTTGCATCTTCTTCCCCTACAACTGTATCTTGAGGAAAATCTGCCGCGATCGCTTGACAGATAATTGCCTGAGCGCCTAAATCTGCAATTGTGACTGGACTAAAATCTGGTTTTTCTATTGCAGCAACCAGGCAATCGTTTTGAATTTGCGTGCAGAGTTTGATTGCTCCGATTACAGATGCGATCGCCACCTGTTTTTCTAATTCGTATGCCATCAGCTACTTCCTCAGACATAGCATCCAGGCTGGATTATGACACATAGCTAGAAAGAGTGGTAGAGGCGCACGGCTGTGAACCCTTACGACAAACTCGTTAACTTAACTCTTTACAATCGGTTGCGAGTCTATATGAAATTTGACAATCTTCCACTGACAAAAGAGATGTGCGACGATCGAATCCACTGCCAACAAATTCTCAAAAGGACGGATTACTGGTGAAGGGTAAGCGTCAAGCTTGGTTTATGACTTTATTCAGTCTATGTATGGCGATCGTCTTGCTACTACACCTACCGCTACAAGTAGCATCTCAGCCTCACCCTGTAGAAACTGAAGTGCGGGGAGTGTGGTTGACCAATGTTGACAGCGATGTTTTGTTTTCCCGCGCTCGCTTGAGCAAAGCTTTACAACGATTGGCAAAATTAAACTTCAACACGGTTTATCCTACCGTTTGGAATCGCGGCTATACTCTCTATCCCAGCTCTGTAGCAGAACGTACAATTGGGAGGTCGCTCGATCCCAATCCGAAGTTGAAAGGAAGAGATGTTTTAGCCGAAATTGTCCAACAGAGTCACCAGCAAGGACTGAGCGTTATTCCCTGGTTTGAATTTGGGTTAAAAGCACCCGCCAATTCCGACCTCATCCGCCGTCATCCAGACTGGATTACCTATCGCCGCAACTCCCGCCGAATTTCTAAAGGAAATAAATATAACCAAGTTTGGCTTAATCCCTTTCATCCAATGGTGCAACGATTTATCGTCAACTTAGTTGCCGAGATTGTCTTGAAGTACGACATAGACGGTATCCAAATCGACGATCACTTCAGTTTGCCTATTGACTTAGGCTATGACACGTTTACTACCCGACTCTACCAGCGGGAAAATGGCGGTAAGAAGCCGCCTGCCAATCCTCGTCATCCGCAGTGGATGCGCTGGCGTGCTAACAAAATTACGCAGTTAATGACCCAAATTTATCAAGCGGTCAAAACTCGCAGACCTGACTGTCTCGTGACTCTAGCGCCAAATGCTCACGAATACGCTTATAACACGTCTCTACAAGATTGGCGTACTTGGGAAAAAAAGGGTTTGGTAGAGGAAGTCGTCTTACAAGTCTATCGAGATGATTTGAAAACTTTCGTTAAAGAAATAGAGCATCCAGAAATCAAAGCAGTCCGTAGCCGTATTCCTGTCAGTATAGGTATATTGGCAGGTTTGAAAAAGCGTCCTACTCCTATGAAGCGGATTGAACAGCAGGTTCAAGCAGTCCGTAATCGAGGATTTGCAGGAGTATCTTTCTTCTTCTACGAAAGTTTGGGCGATCGCGATTCTGCTTTCCGGTCCATGTTTCCTAACACTGTAGCGCGACCGCAAATCTCCCACGGTTGGGCAGGGACTACTCAGGGAGTCAAGCAGTAATGTTTAAGAATTCTTCAAACCGGTGTGGGAAGGGAATTGGGGGGAAAGTCAAAATTTTTTTTTCACCAAAAGGGTTGACACATTTGGTGGAGATTAGATAGATTAATAAAGCGCCGGATGAAAGAGGGACGCGAAGCGACCTCCCAAAGGGCGACCGAACCTAGAAAAGAGTATAGTTTGAAAGCGCCAACAAGCACAAGAGGTTGGTGTCGAATTAAAAGAAGATAATTGAGTTTAAGGAAAAAAACGGAGAGTTTGATCCTGGCTCAGGATGAACGCTGGCGGTATGCTTAACACATGCAAGTCGAACGGAGCTTTTCGGAGCTTAGTGGCGGACGGGTGAGTAACGCGTGAGAATCTGCCTTTTGGACCGGGACAACTGCTGGAAACGGCAGCTAAGACCGGATGTGCCCTTGGGTGAAATATTCATAGCCAAAAGAGGAGCTCGCGACCGATTAGCTAGTTGGTGGGGTAAGAGCCTACCAAGGCTGCGATCGGTAGCCGGTTTGAGAGGACGACCGGCCACACTGGGACTGAGACACGGCCCAGACTCCTACGGGAGGCAGCAGTGGGGAATTTTCCGCAATGGGCGAAAGCCTGACGGAGCAATACCGCGTGAGGGAGGAAGGCTCTTGGGTCGTAAACCTCTTTTCTCAGGGAAGAAGCAATGACGGTACCTGAGGAATCAGCATCGGCTAACTCCGTGCCAGCAGCCGCGGTAATACGGAGGATGCAAGCGTTATCCGGAATGATTGGGCGTAAAGCGTCCGCAGGTGGCACATCAAGTCTGCTGTCAAAGCCCCCAGCTTAACTGGGAAGAGGCGGTGGAAACTGGTGAGCTAGAGAGCAATAGGGGTAGAGGGAATTCCCGGTGTAGCGGTGAAATGCGTAGAGATCGGGAAGAACACCAGTGGCGAAAGCGCTCTACTAGGTTGCAACTGACACTGAGGGACGAAAGCTAGGGGAGCGAATGGGATTAGATACCCCAGTAGTCCTAGCCGTAAACGATGGATACTAGGCGTTTCTCGTATCGACCCGAGGAGTGCCGGAGCCAACGCGTTAAGTATCCCGCCTGGGGAGTACGCACGCAAGTGTGAAACTCAAAGGAATTGACGGGGGCCCGCACAAGCGGTGGAGTATGTGGTTTAATTCGATGCAACGCGAAGAACCTTACCAGGGCTTGACATGTCTGGAACCCGTGGGAAACTATGGGGTGCCGAAAGGAGCCAGAACACAGGTGGTGCATGGCTGTCGTCAGCTCGTGTCGTGAGATGTTGGGTTAAGTCCCGCAACGAGCGCAACCCTCGTGTTTAGTTGCCATCATTCAGTTGGGCACTCTAGACAGACTGCCGGTGACAAACCGGAGGAAGGTGGGGATGACGTCAAGTCAGCATGCCCCTTACGTCCTGGGCGACACACGTACTACAATGCTACGGACAACGGGAAGCCAACCAGCGATGGGGAGCAAAGCCCAGCAAACCGTAGCTCAGTTCAGATCGCAGGCTGCAACTCGCCTGCGTGAAGGCGGAATCGCTAGTAATCGCCGGTCAGCCATACGGCGGTGAATACGTTCCCGGGCCTTGTACACACCGCCCGTCACACCATGGAAGTTGGCCACGCCCGAAGTCATTACTCTAACCATTCGTGGAGGAGGATGCCGAAGGCAGGGCTGATGACTGGGGTGAAGTCGTAACAAGGTAGCCGTACCGGAAGGTGTGGCTGGATCACCTCCTTTACAGGGAGACCAACTTCAGTAACCAGTAGAGAGTGACCGGTGCCGATTGTATCGGCAAAGGCACTAACACCAAGCTGGAAACTGAGGACATCCCGAGGTCGGACGACACTGACAAAACAGCTCGAGTGCAGCAACGCTTTCAAACTAGAACTGGTTCGGTAGGAGCGGTACCACCAGTAGGGGCTATTAGCTCAGGTGGTTAGAGCGCACCCCTGATAAGGGTGAGGTCCCTGGTTCGAGTCCAGGATGGCCCACCTCAAAGAATTGAGAATTTCCAGTTCGAGATTCAAAAAAATTGAAACAAGCAATTGGTCAAGTCAAATCCAGTGGGATGTGATAGGCTAGTCAAGTTGAGTAAAATTCAGCACTGTCTGCGAGTGGAGACAACTGCTGGAAATTCTCCAGCGAGCACCTTGAAAACTGCATAGAGAAAAGAGAAATAGTCAGGTAGAAAACCAAGTATTTGCGAAATAACTGGTCAAGCGAAATACAGCTGACGGTGGATACCTAGACACGCAGAGGCGAAGAAGGACGTGGCGACCGACGAAAAGCTTCGGGGAGCTGGCAGCAAGCACTGAGCCGAAGATATCCGAATGGGGCAACCCCCTTGTACAGCCTGTTGAATCCATAGACAGGTATGAGCCAACCCAGCCAACTGAAACATCTTAGTAGCTGGAGGAAAAGAAATCAAACGAGATTCTCCCAGTAGTGGTGAGCGAAAGGAGAACAGCCTAAACCAGAGTACAAGTATTCTGGGGTAGTGGGACAGCGAGATGGAAGCACTAGACTAGACGAAACGATTGACAAATCGTACCAAAGAGGGTGATAGTCCCGTAGTCGAAAGTTGAAGTGCTACTAGCTGAATCCCGAGTAGCTAGGGACACGGGAAATCCCTAGTGAATCAGCCGAGACCACTCGGTAAGGCTAAATACTACTGCGTGAGCGATAGAGCAACAGTACCGCGAGGGAAAGGTGAAAAGAACCCCGATAAGGGGAGTGAAATAGAACATGAAACCGTCAGTTGACAAGCAGTGGAAGGATGATTCAACGTCCGACCGCGTGCCTGTTGAAGAATGAGCCGGCGAGTTATAGTCACTGGTATGGCGAATAGCCACAGCGAAAGCGAGTCTGAAGTGGGCGAATTATCAGTGTATATAGACCCGAACCTGGGTGATCTAACCATGGCCAGGATGAAGCTTGGGTAACACCAAGTGGAGGTCCGCACCGACCGATGTTGAAAAATCGGCGGATGAGCTGTGGTTAGGGGTGAAATGCCAATCGAACCCAGAGCTAGCTGGTTCTCCCCGAAATGTGTTGAGGCGCAGCGGTAAGTGATAATTGCTGGGGGTAAAGCACTGTTTCGGTGCGGGCGGCCTCAAGCTGTACCAAATCGAGACAAACTCAGAATACCAGCAACAATCTTACTAGTGAGACGGTGGGGGATAAGCTTCATCGTCAAGAGGGAAACAGCCCAGACCGCCAGCTAAGGTCCCCAAATCAAAGTTAAGTGGCAAAGGAGGTGGGAGTGCACAGACAACCAGGAGGTTTGCCTAGAAGCAGCCATCCTTGAAAGAGTGCGTAATAGCTCACTGGTCAAGCGCTCCTGCGCCGAAAATGAACGGGACTAAACTTTGTACCGAAGCTGCGGACTTGTAGCGATACAAGTGGTAGGGGAGCGTTCTGCGATAGGGTGAAGCACTAGCGGCAAGCAGGTGTGGACGAAGCAGAAGTGAGAATGTCGGCTTGAGTAGCGCAAATATTGGTGAGAATCCAATACCCCGAAACCCTAAGGGTTCCTCCACAAGGCTCGTCCGTGGAGGGTTAGTCAGGACCTAAGGCGAGGCCGAACGGCGTAGTCGATGGACAACGGGCGAACAATCCCGTACTGAAGATTAGTTGTGCAGAGGGACGGAGAAGGCACGCACCAGCCAGATGTTGGTTACTGGCGCAATTAACCGAGGCATCGAGAAGCGGCGAAAACGCTTCGAGCTGGGGTTAAGAGACCGAGGGTCTACGGACCCGAAGTGGTAGCGGTCAAGCTTCCAAGAAAAGCTCTAAACACGTTAACTAATCGTCACCTGTACCCAAAACCGACACAGGTAGGGAGGTAGAGAATACTAAGGGGCGCGAGATAACTCTCTCTAAGGAACTCGGCAACATGGCCCCGTAACTTCGGAAGAAGGGGTGCCTACGCAAGTAGGTCGCAGTGAAGAGATCCAGGCGACTGTTTACCAAAAACACAGGTCTCCGCAAAGTCAATAGACGAGGTATGGGGGCTGACGCCTGCCCAGTGCCGGAAGGTTAAGGAAGTCGGTCAGGGCCTTGAGCCTAAAGCTGGCGACCGAAGCCCCGGTGAACGGCGGCCGTAACTATAACGGTCCTAAGGTAGCGAAATTCCTTGTCGGGTAAGTTCCGACCCGCACGAAAGGCGTAACGATCTGGATGGTGTCTCAGAGAGAGACTCGGCGAAATAGGAATGTCTGTGAAGATACGGACTACCTGCACCTGGACAGAAAGACCCTATGAAGCTTTACTGTAGCCTGGAATGGTGTTCGGGCTTTGCTTGCGCAGAATAGGTGGGAGGCAATGATTCACTCCTTGTGGGGAGTGAGGAGCCGCAATGTGAGATACCACTCTGGCGAGGCTAGAATTCTAACCCGCGACCGTTATCCGGTCGGGGAACAGTTTCAGGTGGGCAGTTTGACTGGGGCGGTCGCCTCCTAAAGTGTAACGGAGGCGCGCAAAGGTTCCCTCAGGCTGGTTGGAAATCAGCCGCAGAGTGTAAAGGCAAAAGGGAGCTTGACTGCAAGAGTGACAACTCGCGCAGGGTGGAAACACGGCCTTAGTGATCCGACGGTAGTGAGTGGAAGCGCCGTCGCTCAACGGATAAAAGTTACTCTAGGGATAACAGGCTGATCTCCCCCAAGAGTCCACATCGACGGGGAGGTTTGGCACCTCGATGTCGGCTCATCGCAACCTGGGGCGGAAGTACGTCCCAAGGGTTGGGCTGTTCGCCCATTAAAGCGGTACGTGAGCTGGGTTCAGAACGTCGTGAGACAGTTCGGTCCATATCCGGTGCAGGCGTTAGAGTATTGCGAGGAGCCTTCCTTAGTACGAGAGGACCGGGAAGGACGAACCGCTGGTGTACCAGTTATCGTGCCAACGGTAAACGCTGGGTAGCCAAGTTCGGAGCGGATAACCGCTGAAAGCATCTAAGTGGGAAGCCCACCTCCAGATGAGTACTCTCATGAATTAAATTCAGTAAGGTCACCCACAGAACATGGGTTGATAGGTCAGTGGTGGAAGCGTGGTAACACGTGCAGCCGACTGATACTAACAGACCGAGGGCTTGACCACAACCAAATCATTGGCGGACTTGACAATTTTCTCTTTCTATGCAGTCTTCAGGGTGACCTCCACCCGACAGCTTTCCTGGTGCGCATGGCGTTGTGGACCCACTCTGATTCCATCCCGAACTCAGGTGTGAAACGCGACTGCGGCGACGATACTCTGGGGGTCGCCCCACGGGACAATAGCTCCGCGCCAGGTCGATTTTTCAATCGAAGCCTCTCTAGGAATAGAGGGGCTTTTGCTATTTATCTATAGATATTTTTTATAACTACTTATATTTTAGAGAGCGCATCAAAATTATACCAATAATCAATCCAATCCCATGCATCCAATAGCTAAGATTAGAAGGATTTATACTGCTATGAATGCTTAAATTACCAAAACCATAAAATAGCTGTTGAATAAACCACCAATACAAATAAAAGGATGCTGGTATTTTCAGGGGAATAAATATAATTAGTAAGGGTAATATAGTATCAATTTTAGTTTTAGGAAACTTGTAGAGATAAGCTCCTAAAACTCCCACAGTCGCACCATTCGAGCCAATTAAAGGTAAGTTGAGTGTAGGCTCAACTAAAATCTGCAATCCAAAGGTTAAAACGCCACACAGTAAATAAAAATATAAAAACTTGAGATGTCCTAATAAGTTCTCTAAAGTTTTGCCAAATACTAATAAAAATAGTGAATTACCGATTAAATGGCTGAAACTACTATGCAAGAATAGTCCTTGAACTAGGGACAACTGAAGTAAAAGCCAAGCTATCCAAGCAGCAGGATTCAAGGTAGTAAAAGCTGCTGTCGTGACATAAAATATTTTTGTTGGAGTCACTCCCCAACTATTAATGATATGGCTTAGTTCTCCTTTAACATCGAGTTTCCATTCCCAGATAAATAAAACAATATTTATACCTATTATTAAATAGACAACAACTGGTTGCCTACCGCTAGGAATGCGATTGCTAATTGGAATCATAGTAGTTGGGGTAAAAACTCATTCTTTTGTCAGACATCGATTGGGCAGACAGAGGGCAGAATAGACGTAAATACTAGAATAGGAAAAAGGTATCGTCAGCATACATTGCCGAAGTAGAGAAACACGCACTGCGCTCACAGTGACATGGAGAAATGACAGAAAAGTTAGGTAAATTTGTTCGATTTGAAGAGAATGAGAGCGATCGCGCAGGTCGATCGAAGAATATGATTTAATAGAATTTTTTTCTTTCTCATTTTTAACTTATAATCCCATCACCGCACGATAGCGAACCTCAATATCTGTCACAGTTTTAGATTGGCGCTGGCTACTCCATTGGCTGCGATGAAATAGTTTTTGTCGTAGTTCGTCAATATCAATAGTTGTTAACTTCCCACCACTCACAATTTGTTTGCCATTTACCCAGACACTATCAACAACCTGAGTTGGACGACCTAATATTAGTAAACCAATTGGATCGGTACGAGGTAGGAGCGATAAATTAGTCAAATTATAAACTACTAGATCGGCTTTTTTTCCTACTGTTAAGGTTCCTATTGTATCTGAAACATTTAGTCCTTTTGCCCCGCCGCAAGATGCCATTTCTACTGCTTGACGGGGTGTAATCCAGTGACGATAATCTGGATCGGTAACAGTGTGTAGAATTGAACCAATTTTGATTGCTTCTAGCAAATCTTGCGAATCGTTACTCGCAGAACCATCGCAACCAAAACTCACGTTTATTCCTGCTTGACGGTATTTTAAAATAGGGGCGATGCCGCTACCTAAACGTAGGTTACTTAAGGGATTGTGAACTACAGTTGATTTCGTTTTGGCAAGGATAGCAATGTCGTCGTCATCCAACCATACACAATGGGCTAAAGAAGTGCGATCGTTCAAATAGCCAATTTGTTTTAAGTGTTCTACAGCACTGCAATCGTACTTTTCTCGTGCTAATTTTTGCTGGGCTTTGGTTTCGAGTAAGTGAGAATGACGACAGAGATTGTAGCGATCGCTCAATTCAATACACCCTGTAAATAAAGCATCAGAACATAGTTGAATTCCTGTAGGGGCGACGAGTAGATTAATTCCTTCCTCTGGGCGGTGGAATTGAGTCACAACGTCCTTCATCATTGCCAATATCTCATTTGTAGAACGAAAGAAAGCTTCTTTTTCTACTTCCTTCCCTCCAGTTGGTATTCCCGCAGTCAAAGCTTCATCTTGAATTAGGGGCGCAACGAAAGCCCGAATGCCAATTTCACGATAAGCCCTCACTGCCGCTGCTACAGTTTCAATTTCCTTTCCTGGGATCAAAACTAAGTGATCGACAACGCTAGTCCCTCCTGAAAGTAGGGTTTCCACTGCCGTACCCAAAGCACTGAGATAGACTTGTTCGGGATCGAGGGGGGCAAAATCGTACAGTTCGGCAAGCCACAACTCTAAAGGTACGGGAGGAATCATCCCCCGTTGCCACATTTCAGAAGAATGCGTGTGAGCGTTAAAAAAACCAGGTAGGAGTAACTTATTTTTACCATCGATCGCCGTGCCGTTTATAGGTAATTGGGGAGCAATAGCAGCAATGCGATCGTTTTCTATCTGCACGTCTACTGTTGTGTAACCGTCTTCAACCGGAATTAAGGCTTGTTGAATCGTATAACTCACAAACTTATCCTTAAATATCAACAAATATAAAATCTTGTTATTTAGTGTGACACCAATTCTGTAAAAAAGATTTCTACTCAGAGTACAAAGTCACTGAATAATAATCTTGCATATAGAGGCGTGCGATGCATCGATCGAACCGCATCTGGACAAACATTTATGCACGCCGACTCCCGACTCCCAACTCCCCTCTAATATGAACCACCTAACAACTCTAGGAATACCACCCAACGCCTGGGCAGTCAATGAAGCGATCGCAGATATCACTCGTCCGCCTCTAGACACAAAAATTATTACCCTACTAACTCAAACCAAAACTCTACGCCTCGACTTGGCAAAGTCTGCCATTCTAGTTATAGATATGCAAAATGATTTCTGTCATCCCGATGGCTGGCTGGCACATATTGGCGTGGATGTGACTCCCGCCCGCAGCCCGATTTCACCGCTAAAATCTTTACTGCCAGTTTTGCGGCAAATTGATGTCCCTGTCCTCTGGATCAACTGGGGCAATCGTGTCGATTTAGTTAATATTAGTGCTGGTTCGCGCCACGTTTACAACCCCACAGGTACGGGAGTCGGGTTAGGCGACCCTCTCCCTACCAACGGTGCTAAGGTACTAACGGCTGGAAGTTGGGCGGCGGCGGTAGTAGATGAGTTAGAACAACTTCCCCAAGATATCCGCGTCGATAAGTACCGCATGAGTGGTTTTTGGGATACTCCCTTAGATAGTATTTTGCGTAATTTGGGCAGAACGACGCTATTTTTTGCAGGCGTAAATGTCGATCAATGCGTCATGGCAACATTACAAGATGCTAATTTTTTAGGCTACGACTGCGTGTTAGTCGAAGACTGTACCGCTACCACATCCCCAGAATATTGCTGGCTGGCAACTTTATACAACGTTAAGCAATGCTTTGGTTTTGTCACCGATTCCCAAGCTATCGTGGAAGCAATTAAAGATACAGTGACTAGTGACCAGTGACCAGTTATCAGTTACGTCTCGCCTCTTGCCTATTACCAACTACTAATTACCACGTATGAATACAAATCGTTGTGTAATTCCCGTTATTAAGTCTCCCCAAGACTACCAAGCCTTTCGGATTAGCCCTCAAGATACCAACAGATTGGCGCTTGTCTTTGACACGGCAACTGCTAACAAGTCACTGACGATGTGTGTAGAAATTTTTGATGTGGATGGCAAGACTCCTCCTAATCGACACCGACGGGCAGTAGAAATGTTTTTTATCCTCAAAGGCGAAGGACGAGCAATGTGTGATGGGAAAACGGTTTCTATCCAAGCCGGAGATAGCATTTTAGTCCCTGCTACGGGAACTCATATCATAGAAAATACTGGTTCGACTCGGTTGTATGCCCTGTGTATCATGGTTCCAAACGAAGACTTTGCCGAACTAATCCGTAGCGGTACGCCTGTAGAGCTGGATGAGGAGGATATTTCCGTGTTGCGTCGCTTACCTGCACCAGTTTTATGTTAGCAGTGCGCCCGAAAAAAACTGTTTCGATGCTGACGCGCAATCGCGTGCGGTTGGATGCAGATGTCTACTATCCTGATGCTGAAGGTGAATTTCCCGTATTATTAATGCGTCAACCCTATGGTAGGGCGATCGCGTCTACTGTAGTCTATGCCCATCCAACTTGGTATGCTGCCCGTGGATATATTGTCGTAATCCAAGACGTGCGAGGGCGAGGCACATCAGAGGGAGAATTTAAGTTATTTGTCCATGAAATTGAAGATGGTGAAGATACGGTAAATTGGGCAGCAAATTTACCTGGTAGTAATGGCAAAGTTGGGATGTATGGCTTTTCTTATCAGGGAATGACGCAGTTGTATGCTGCTGCTGCCAAGCCTCCTGCTTTAAAAACAATTTGCCCGGCGATGGTTGCCTATAACCTTTACAGCGACTGGGTATACGAGGGTGGGGCTTTTTGCTTGCAAACGAATTTGGGCTGGGCAATTCAACTCGCTGCCGAATCCGCCAGGATACAGGGTGATGTTGCGGCACATTACACTCTCTACGCTGCGGCTCAAGATATATCTGTCTACGATCGCGTTCCTAGCTTAAACGAGTGCCTGCGTAAATTCGCGCCTAATGCCTTTTATCACGAGTGGTTGGAACATTCTCAAGATGATGACTACTGGCAGGAAATTTCGCCTCAGTGCTACTTGCAACATGTCGATCTACCGATGTTTCATATTGGCGGCTGGTTTGATACTTACCTGCGCGGGACGCTGCGTTTGTACAAAGATATGGCAGAACGGAGTCAATATCGTCAGCAATTGCTCGTGGGACCTTGGGCGCATTTACCTTGGTCGCGCAAAGTCGGTGCAGTTGATTACGGGCTGGAAGCTGTCAGTCCCGTAGATGAGATGCAAGTTCGTTGGTTCGATCTGTTTTTAAAGGGTTTGGATACAGGCTTAGAAGCAGAGTCACCAATTCGTTGGTTTGAGATGGGAGCTAATATGTGGCACACTTTACCCATAATAAGCAAATCAAACCAGAAATCGTATTTTTTGTCAAGCACTGGATTGGCAAGTATTCGGGAAGACTCAGGGATGCTAAGCGAATCTTGTCCCGAATCCTATGCTTCAGATGTCTTCGTTCACGACCCTTGGCGACCCGTGCCAGCGTTGGGAGGTCATGCAGTCGTACCCGCAGGATCGTTTGAGCGATCGCAAATTGACTGTCGTACCGACGTTTTGACTTATACTACTGCACCCTTAGTGACAGATTTGCATTTGGCGGGGGAAGTGATGGCAGAGATTTGGTGCAGTGCCGATACACCCAGTCATGACTTGTGTGCGGTGGTTTCTGAGGTACACCCGAATGGGAGTGTCTATAACCTGACTCAGGGTTACATTCACGTTCCGTCAGGGCAAGATCGACCTTTAAAAATGTCTCTGCAAGCGACATGTGTGTGTATTAGAAAGGGGAATGCTTTGCGGTTGAGTTTGAGTGCGGCTTGTTTTCCGGCTTATCCGATGAATCCTGGTACGGGTTCGCCTTTGGGTAGCACGCGGTTGATGGATGCTCAAGTTGTGACTTTGAGGGTTGAGTGTGGTGGCGATCGCGCTTCTAGGTTGTTGTTGCCAGTTGTGGATCTTGGTTGAAATGTCACGCAAAGACGCAAAGACGCAAAGTAAGGGCGCAAAAGGTATTTTGGTTGTGATGCAAGGTTGTTAAAACCAAAGTCGTGTTTTTTGCATTTCTATTGTTACTTCTGGTTCAATATCCGTACTCCCAAGGTAGCGGGTTGGGGGAGAGATGGGGCGATTTTTTGCATTGGTTGATAGCCATGATGCTGCTACTAAACAGATGTGGACAATTGAGTAAGTAATGATGAGTTCCATGTTTCGTTTAGTCAGAGTGGTAGTAGCGTTGCTCGATCCAAATTCGCATTTCTGCCTCGGAACTGAGACTAGTAGATTTACGGGTTTTTGGATCGAATGCTTGCCAGTAAGCGTTACCATTACGGTCTTTTTTGCGCCAAACTTGTAATTCATGACTGCGAGTTAAAGCCTGAATTAATTTTTCAATAATTGCCTTGAAACTCTCAATGAGCAATAAAGATATTTTTGTTTTTTGCGTAGGTAAAACTGAAGTTTTCATCATAATAAACCTGGCGATCGTATTTATTTGCAGCAAAATTCACGGGCAATTTTCTATATTTTTGCCTTTTGACTTTTGCCTTTCGACTTGCTTACATATAGTTTTATCCACACCCGTTAAATCTGATAAGGTACGGATTCAGATATTTTTAATAGAACAGTTGACTCGATCTAAAACTGTTCTAGGTAAATAAAGTCAAAGTGTACCATCACAGATTCAGATGAATCATTTATCATATTCAAACAGGCTGAATTCTCATCTTTAAAAAGGATTGCATTGTGAGAATTCCTATTGAAAGACACTCATCTACGGCTGTTTATCTCCAGATCTGCGATCGCATCCGTCATTTGATTGAAACTGGTGCATTGCGATCGGGGGATAAACTTCCTTCCATTCGCACCTTGTCTGCTAGTACGCGGGTAAATAAGCTTACCGTCATCGAGGCTTACAATGTCTTGGCAGCAGAAGGACTGGTAGAAGCCCGTCAAGGATCTGGCTACTTTGTCTGTCCGGCAAAAATCGATCGCGTCGAGTCAAAGCACCAATTTGCGCCACCCCAAGACACGATTGTTCTAGAACAACCCCCCCTACCACCACGAATTGAAGAATTCCAGGGCGGTTCGTCTTTCAATCTCTACATGAAATCGGTGCAAGCCCGTCAGCAACCAGGGACGATCGATCTTAGTAGCGGTTTTTCTTTAGCTTCTGGATTGGACGATTTACCGCGTGTTGCCCGACGCGCCGTGAAGCAAATATCGGGTAGTTTATTTAACTACGACTTACCTCAAGGACAGTTCGTACTACGGCAACAAATTGCGCGGCTATTGGTACAGCAGCACGGTTTAAATGTTACGGCAGACAATTTAATTATTACTAACGGTTCCAAACAAGGAATATTGTTAGCCGTACATCACTATGTCAAACCTGGTGATTGGGTGTTGGTTGAAAGCCCCACCTGGTACGGTATGCTATCCCTGCTGTACAACATGGGTGCAAGGGTCATTGGTATACCAATGACACCCGAAGGTATAAATTTGGAGTTGTTGGAAAAAAATCTTTATACTTACCGTCCCAAGCTGATATTTACCGTTAGCACTTTACACAATCCTACAGGTCTTACCACTTCCTTAGATCATCGCCGTCAATTGTTGGCATTAGCCGAAAAATATGATTGTGTCGTACTAGAAGATAATGCTTATGAAGGACTGAATTTTGAACCCGTGCCAGTGCCAATTAAAGCATTAGATACAAGCGATCGCGTCATCTACGCTGGTACGTTTTCTAAAACCATCATGCCAGGTATCCGCGTCGGCTATCTCGTTGTCACTGGAGAAGATTATCAGCCTTTGGTAGAGCGTAAATTGCACTACGATATCCACGTATCTACAGTTTCCCAAGCTATTGTCAGCGAGTATTTAGCATCTGGACATTATCGCCACCATTTAGCACATTTGCAAGCCGTCCATCTGCAAAGTCGCAATGCCATGCTAAATGCCATGCAGCGTCACTATCCTCCTGCTACTTATTGGACGATTCCCAAAGGTGGAACCTTCTTGTGGGTGCAAATGCCTGCCCACTTACCACTAGCAGAAATTTGTCAAAAAGCGTTAGCTAGAGGTATATTCGTTGCCGAAGGAACGCCATTTTTCCCAGGCGGACAGCAAAGCTATCCTGCTTTGCGTTTGAATTTTACCCTTTTACCAGAACAAATCGAGCAAGGGATCGCCATTTTAGGAGAAATCTTGCAGAAGTACGTTTAGTCAAAATCAAATGTAGAATGGGCAATCCCCACCTTACTAAAAATCGTCAGCAAGACAAATAAAACGTACTATCAAGCTGTTGTAGAATTAGAATGAGATTATTAGCTCAATGTTAGAATCTACTTCACCTAATTTCTCAGACGAATTATCAAATATTCAGAATATTCAAATTATTACTTACCAGTCTCAGTATCAAGCAGCAATTATCAAGCTCATTTTAAACATTCAACAACAAGAGTTTGGCTTGCCAATTACTCTTAAAGATCAACGCGACTTACTAGACATTCCAAACTTCTACCAACAAGGTAACGGTAACTTTTGGATTGCCTTATACCGAGAAAAAGTTATTGGTACGATCGCAGCTATTGATATGGGCGATCGTCAATTAGCTTTAAGAAAAATGTTTGTCGATCCTAACTATCGCGGCAAGCACATCGGGGTTGGTCAAAATTTATTGCATACGTTGCTAAATTGGGCGCAAAATAAAAATATCTGCGATATTTATTTAGGAACAGTTGATGTTTTTCAAGCTGCTCATCGTTTCTATGAGAAAAATGGTTTTACAGCAATTAGTAGAAAGCAATTACCCGTAACTTTCCCTACAATGGCAGGCGATACAACCTTTTATCAATTGAAGCTAAAGTAATAATTTTTTTTCAGAATCTTCTTTGTGCTTTTCTTCGCGTCTTTGCGCCTCCGCGTGACATTATTTTGCTATAAGTTTATTGAAGCGATCGCGAGTAGAATTGGATGACAAATCTCAGCGTTAATTTGAATAAGGTTGCTTTGTTGAGAAATACTCGAAATCTTGGCATACCAAGTGTTGTAAACGCAGCACAAATTTGCATTGATGCAGGCGCAAGTGGAATTACCGTTCATCCTCGTCCCGACGAACGACATATCAAACCTTCAGATGTTTATGAGTTAGCAGAGATGTTATCAGTTGAGTTCAACATTGAAGGGAATCCTTTTCAACCTCCATTTATGGAGATAGTTCGTCAAGTAAACCCAACTCAATGCACTCTGGTTCCAGATGCACCAAATACATTCACTTCAGATTGCGGTTGGGATTTGGTGCGAGATGGGGAAAAGCTGATACCAATTATCAACGAATTAAAATCTTTAGGAATTCGCGTCAGTTTGTTTATGGATACCGATCCAAATCAAATTCAAATTGCTAAAAAGATTGGTAGCGATCGCATTGAATTATATACAGAACCTTATGCTACAGCATTTCGTCATGGTAATGTAGAATCAGTTTTTCAACAATATGCTGCTGCCGCTAGACAAGCTCAGGCGATCGGTTTAGGTGTCAATGCCGGACACGATTTGAACCTACAAAACTTGGCAAAATTCTGCTCAATTCCCAATATACTTGAAGTCTCAATCGGTCATGCTCTGATAGCAGATGCATTGGACATGGGACTATCAACAGCAGTAAAAGAATATCTGAAAGTGCTGCCAGAGTCAAAAATTTGAAAAAGTCAGACATCGGTTTTACCGATGTCTGACTTTTTGTCGTTGAACAAATCTATCTTTCGATCTATTAAACTTGGTCACGCTTTCTGCAAAAATAGCTTGATTTTCCAAAAATCTAGCTCGATTTGCCTCTCTCATAGCTAACAAGTGGCATTTTTCTTCTGCCAGTTCTGATACAGTTATTCTCCTGCTGGGGAAGTTACTAACAGTTTCCTTGGCAAATACTTCTGATTCAATTTCTAATTCACTCAAATCACTATCATTTATTTTCTCAATTCCCAACGCTTGCTGTACGATCGCTAAATTCTTCTGAATGACTTCTCCAATTGCTTTAATTTTTGTTAAGTCTATCTCTTCTGGCATAGCGCACCCCATAACTTGACCAGATTTTGTCCGTTCAACTTGTTAATACTCTTTGCTAAAACTACTAAACCATAAACCTAATACTATTGTTTGTTCGCTGACAGACAAGTTAATCTATCTAGCCACAGAGATTTACATACAGCTTTAGAGCGAATTCTAATCGTTACCAAAGCTTTTTTTCACTGTGTTAAATAATACTTCGTTTAAATTCTTACAGGCGCACCAGGAGCGAGGAGCCAGGCTAATCAGATCTAGATTGCGAATAAAATTGACCAACAAATGCTAAGTATGCTGCCAAAGCATAGATTGCCCAGCGTAAGCCCTAGCTCTCGTTCGAGGCAGGTTGGTTGATATTAGTACCAATTACCATCTAATTTTTCACAATTGCGGCACAGAATCAGTCTCTTGCGATACCGCTATTTGTTAAACGCACAAGATATCGTGCTAGTCTATACAGAAGCTCGTTGTGGGTTTTAATGTTACTTCAACTGTAGACAAGTGGCTAAGGATTCAAAGCAGTGGATCACCTTCAAAGTTTCGGAGCTAGAAATGCAAGCGCTCGAAACATATTGTCATCAAACTCAGAGAACAAAAACTGACTTGCTGCGGGCAATGATCCGCAAGCTACCTACATATTCTGAGGACAGTCAAACCGAGTGATTTATGGCGACGCGCCTATTTCACTCCCTAAGCGGCGTGCCAATGAGTTTTGGCTAGCCTGTCATACTTCACCATTAATTCCGCTAGCTGAGTAATTTCCGCACAATCAGCATCCTCGGTGACATCGTTATACAAACAGTAGTAACATTCATCGCCATAGGCTATTTGCATCGTCCAGTCACCCCTGCTGACACTATAGATAACCGCACCAGTTTCTTCATCGTAATCGTCATATAGAAAACCATTGTTAGCCAAAAACTGCTCTAACGCGGCTATTTGAATTGGTGTCATGTTGCTGCTGCGCTCCAATTCCGAGTTTATACTCAAGAACTTATAACTATTAACCTACAGGCGAATTCCAAAGACGGCAATTCTCGATCTAGTTAGAGACACACACCCCATAATCAGTCCCTCACATCACTAGCCATGTTCAGAAGAATTATTCTGCTAGCTGTCTAGCGACATAGTTTTATTCTTTTAGATAAATTTGAACTATATGTTAAACCACTACTAAGAACAAGATACATTAAGATACGCTATAAGTGTTCCCGATTTCGAGCAGTAACGAACATTGTTTACAAGTTCTTTAAATAACAGCGATTAATTGACCATGTTTATGAATTTTAGATTAAATCTTGCGCTCGGTTGTTCGTTTTTGGTAAGAGGCGAGAGGCAAGGGACAGTAGAAAAATAGCCAGTCTTAGGGGCGATCGCTAGCAACTTGCAAATCACAGCCCGTCCTCTAGCGATCGCGATCGAGATTGCTATCACGAGATTGCTATCAATAGTTAATAAAATATCGTGCGGGTTCGGTGACGCGGACGTGCTTTGTATTCAGGTTGCTGTCCGCGATTCCAAAGGAAATAGTCTAATTTTAAGGCAGAAACTTTATGCCCTAAGCGGCGCAACTGTGCGACTATCAACTCCGCAGCGTGAATAGTACAGGCACGGATCTCAATTTCTTCCTCAGTTCCCGCACCAATTAATTCTTCGGCATCGATTTTTGCAGCCAAACTTTGCTCGTATTGTAAAACATTATCGACACGCAAAACGTGAGGAATGAGATTGTCAGCAAAAATTGTCAATCGTGGTAAGTCGTTGAAAAAACCAAAACTTTGATTTCCTAGTGCAATGGATAAATCGGCAGCAGTTAGTTGAGCGCGTTTATAAAATGGAACTTCTACATTGCTATATGTTTGTATATCTTGAAAATGAGGCATTTTTGCCAACAATTCTACTAAACGCTCGGCTGATGAGTCAGCAGCATTGACTAATCCGACAAAATCTCCTTCATAGCGATCGAGTAGATGTCGTCCTAATTCATTCCAAGCTGAGGCAAATAACCCCATCAACTCTCGAATTGGTGGTTTAATGAGATTTTGCTCGAAAATATTCGCACAATCTTCCGGCGTTAGGCGACAAAGTTCTCGCGCTCTAAAAGCTCCACGAGTTTCAAACCGCTCTTTCAAACAGGTGGCAATGGTAAAGTATCCCGAAAGACGAGGACGTTTTTGTAGGTGGGGAAAGTAGCCAGAACCAAAGTTGATCGCATTGAGCGTGAGAATATAAGCGACTATTTCTCGCGGATCGCCAAGATAATGATAGCGGGGATCGAGTTTGGGCGAACTAGCCTGTTCTATGGGCAAAGAAGCAACATAGGCTGGAATACTTGACTCGTCAATGCGGACGTAATTTGCCCTAACAGCAACTTCTTGCGCGGCTGCACGGACTCGATCTAGTATACCTAAACTCATCTCCACTCCCCTAACTTCATAGCATCGGCATCTTACACCAATTAATTACAAGATGCACGGACGGCATTCCTCAAGTAAATCCCACAAGTTGTGGCGGAAATTCAAATTTGCCATTTGCGCCTCGTGCAAACTCGATTACCTTAATTACAGCATCTATGTTGAGCGAACCGTAAATATGAGGATATTGCTCCTCGGGTTCCGATTCTTCATATTTAATCTCAACTAGCACGCGCCGAGAATCGATCCAAAGCACGATTAATTCTTGATGCTGAAAGAAAAACTTATTGGCTACTTTAACAATTTGTGCTGGCGTAGAGCAGTGAATAAACCCTTCAGTATCGAGCGTGTCACCTCGATAGATTCCTTCTCTACGTGCTTGTTCCCATTGCGATCGCTGCGTGATGTGCAAGATAAGTTGTGGAGCAGTCGTATCTGCCTGAACTGACATGAACCTGAGCTGACATTAAATTTACTATCGGCAATATTAATCCCTACTATTTATGATAGTGTTACGCTGAGTCATATTTGGCATTTTTTTATTTTTTAGTAATGTTTTATAGTGATTTTTAATAGAAGATGAGATTTGTTTAAACTGAGCGGGGCGCGGTGTGTGAAAAGAAGTCACTGATTATTGATAAACTGATAACTGATAACTAATTTTTAGTACAAAACAAGAGTTAGTTGCTTGCGATAGCTCTTAGTTAAGGGATGGTCGTCTCCTAGTAAGCCAAAAATCGCGATCATCGCTTTGCGAGCGGCATCATTTTGATACTTGCGATCGCGCTCTACCATTGCTAATAAAATAGATAGTGCTGATTCGTAATCCCCCTTAAGAGTCAATTGAGCTGCTTGCAAATATTGTTGGTCTAAATCTGTTTCTGGTCCCAACTGTGCTGCTTGATGCTGCCATTGCATCAACTCTCGCAGCGTTCGTACTTTAGCATCGTATTCTCGACTACCAGAAGGGACTGCTGCCAGCAATTTTTCTGCCGATTCCAAACTACCAATTCCAATTAAAAACTCTGCGGCAGCGATCGCTAATTTGGGATTTTGAGGATAGAGTTCGATCAGTTCGCGGAAGCGTTGCTTGGCTATTTCAATATTACCAGCAGCGCGATCGAGTTGGATTGCTTCTATTTCGGTATCTAAAGTAGATTTTAAGCCGTATTGAGCTAGTAATTCCCGAATTTGTGCCTCTGGTAGCACGCCGACAAATCCTGGCTGCATTTGTCCTTGGCTAAAAATTTTGACATCGGGAACCCCTTCCACGCGATACGCCTGCGCTAGTTCCGGGTTTTTGTCGATATCGACTTTAGCCAGGGTAAAGTTATATTCTTCTACAAGTTTTTCGAGAATTGGTTTGAGAACCTGACAAGGACCGCACCATTGAGCAAAAAAATCGACTAAAACGAGTTGTTGTTGCGATCGCTCGATAACCTCAGTGGCAAAATTATTTTGATTTGCTTCAATCGATCGTCCCATACGGTTGTCAGTTATCAGTTATCAGTTATCAGTGTACAGACGTTATATGTAACGTCTGTACAAAGTTGTCAGAGAGTAGTTAACTGTCAACCGTTAACCGTTAACCAACAACTATCCATTACCAATTTAATCGCGACTAACTAACTTTTCTGTACCAGAGACAAAACTTTTCGCCCCTGGTTGCGCTTCTGGTTTACGAGTATACCACCATGCCCAAGCAATTAAAACTGCTTGTAACGGCAGCCTCACCCAATACATAATCGGGCTATGTGGAATGCCTTCAATGACAATATCGCTGTGAGTTGCTAAATAAATGTTGGCGGGAAAGACAGCAATAAATAAAATAATCAGCCCCCAAGCCGCAGCAACGCTAATAAAGGGAATTAACAAACCAATGCCACCCAAAATTTCAAAAAAACCGCTGATATAAACTAGTTCGACGGGATTGGGCAGTTGAGGCGGAACAATCTTAGCGTATTCTAATGGTTTGAGAAAATGAGTCATTCCTACAATAATAATTGCTACAGCCAGAATGCCTCGAAAAATTTCTTTGCGTCGATTGGGCTGACTGGTACTTGAGTTCATAGAAAAGTCAAAAGTCAAAAGTTAAAAGTCAAAATTGTGACGAGCGGTTCTCTTCTGCCAGTTCTAATGATGATATGAGTGGAAATGCTTCTATCTAAAGACGTAATTTCTAAGTCTTCCTACACCTTACACCCCACACCTCACACCCTTATTGCCAATAGGAAGTAACACGCTGTTGCCATTGTTGCCAATAAGATGCGATTGCTTCTGGTTCAAACCAAAAGATTTCTGCTGGCGCTTGAGGAATTGCGATCGCAATTAAGGCGCGATTCAACTGAATTCCATAGTCGCGATAATAGTGATTGACTGCACCTAAATAAGCTACTAATTGCAAAGGATAATCAAATAGCCGTTCGAGGGTTCTTTTTGGTCGATCTGCTGTTTTCCATTCACAGACACAAGGTACACCTCGATAACTGGCAACGCAGTCTACAATTCCAGCATATTTCAAATCTGAGTGAAAAACTGCCCCTTCAATTAATCTGACGACATCAATTTCTTCCAAGACTGGTGCGATACTCTCCCAGTAAGGACGGCTGGCTTCAGAACAAGATATATCTTCACCCTGCAAGTAACGCTGAATGTATTTGTGCGTTTGCGTACCGCGACGGCTGGCGGTGGAGGAGATTTGATTTGCAGTTTCTACACCAACACGCTGTTTCCAGTTGAATAGTCTATCTCGATCTGCTTGAGGTTTTGTAGCGTTGAGGATGGTAGAGACGCTAGGAAGGCGATCGCCATTTGTACTTAAGTAATATTGCTTGCCATTCTCGCGCACGGATTTGGCATGAATGCTAGGTAACAGCTGAATCTCAGATGGCATGAGTTAGATTATTTGCAGATCGATGCTGTTTCATTTTAATCGCCTTAATCGCTTTTCAATTATCTCTGTGCTTGCTTTGCACCTGTAGGCAGAAATACGGCTGAATCGTAGTAGGTGCGGAAGGCTTGTACTAATCCATTGTCAATTTCAATAATGCTGACACCTCGATAATATACGTCTTCACCATTGGATAAAGTCCCTTGCGATCGCCACTCCATAACCGCAGTGTTGCTATCTGCGGTGACATGGGTGAAATCAGAGTGGATGCGATCGAACACTGAGAGATACTTTTGCCAAAATCGCCGCACGCCATCCTTTCCCTTGAGTGGTTCTACCATTGCTAGGTTAGTCGCTTCTGCATCCTCGGCAAACATTTCAACTAATGGTTCTACATCGCCACTAGCTTCGATTTGCTGTAGCGTCTGCATGAAGCGATCGGCAATTTCACTCGTCATTTCGCTGAACTCCTATAACTTCCGTTCTAAAATTATTAATTTTTGTCAAGGTAGCTACCTCTATCTGTAGAGACATCAGGAAGTCAAAAGCCAAAAATCAAAAGTCAAAAGTCAAAAGTCAAAAGTCAAAACGACAAATTCTTCCCTTTTTAGGGATGATTAGGGGGAATCGAGATCTCGATGCTTCAATTGCGTAACTCTCGAGCGCAAAAAAACCTAGCTACTGCGTGAAGCTAGGCAAGTTGATTCTGTGATTTTATAGACAGAAAAAAGTGCAATAAGGGAGTAAGAAGAAATTTTCTTACTCCCTTATTGCTTATCCCTCTAAATTAACTTTGACCACTTTATTTTTTTCTGCCGTAGTCTTAGGGAGAGTCAGATTCAAAATTCCATCTTTATATTCTGCGGTAACGTTGGTGTTTTGAATCCGTGCTGGCAAAGGAATGGCACGCTGAAACTTACCGTAGTAAAATTCGCTGCGAGTCTTGCCGTTTTCTTCCTGCTTAGTTTCAGACTTGCGATCGCCACTAACGTAAACAGCAGCTTCTGTAACTTGCACGTCTAAATCTTTCGCTTCCATTCCAGGTACTTCTAGTTTGAGGTAGACGGCATCTTCAGTTTCAGAAATTTCTGCGGCTGGTATTTTAGCGATGTTACCATTCACGACAGAATTAGATGCAAATGAATCTTCAAATAAGCGATCGATATGACGTTGCAGAGTATTCATTTCTTGCCAAGGATTCCAGCGAACTAATACCATAACTACACCTTAATTGATTGCTTTAAGTTTGTTTTCCGTGTTCTTGCTTCTTATCTTACTGGTGTAGAAAGTTCGAGGAAATTCGGTTTTTATGAATGCTGAAATGATGATTACCGAACTGAAAATATCAGTTGAAAGGTAGGTAAAAGTTTGTACGGATATCTGCAATATTAGGAGTGCGGGAAACCTAACCTAGTTCGACGCTTCGACTATCCCAGTTTCTGTTTTTCAATTATTTTTGGATTTCAAAACAACAACACCCAAGCATCTACTTGCTTAGCGATTTCCTCATGTTTGTAATCCTATCTGGGGTTGCACCGATCGCAATTCCTGTTCAGAGAAAGGTTAGATTGCCGGTTACATTGCCCTCTGTTTTCAACTAGGAGGAAATATCAGCGTTCGAGTTGGGTGTTGCTGTCGGTCGGTCGGACAGATAGTAAAACAGCTTCTTTTACCTCTTAACTCAGTTGATCTATCGGACTTTTGGCTGTTTATCTGCCACAGAAGCTATGGAAAGCTTCTATTTGTAAGATACTACTAACGACTAGAAAAACACATTTCCTGCAACTAATCTTTACTAATTCAGTTATCAGTTATCATTTATCAGCAAGTGAGGGTGAAACGATGCTCGCCAACTTTCATCTCAGTTCCCAGTACGGGTAGGACGAGATAAAAACCGCAACCATGCGCTCGGTACAATACGGCGCGATCGAGATCGATTCTACTCGCGTTTGTGCGTGCAGCGCGGCTCCACGGCTCATGCAATAATAACCAACTACCACACACTAGGCTGTTCAAACTGTTATTTCTGAGATTGTGGCAAAACGCAAACTCTTTTAAACTGCACTCTTATCGAGTATTTATTTGCGTTCTGGAAGCAATTCATGAGCAACGAGAGCGAGTACATTAGAGAAACTGAAGCCACGCGGGTAAGAATTCTCAGCGAAGCACTACCCTACATTCAAAAATTTGCCGGACGAATCGTTGTCGTCAAGTATGGCGGCGCAGCGATGAAAGAAAGCACCCTGAAAGATAAAGTGATTCGCGATATCGTGTTTTTAACTTCTGTGGGAGTGCGGCTTGTCGTAGTTCACGGCGGGGGTCCAGAAATTAATAGTTGGTTAGATAAACTCGGCATTGAACCGCAATTCAAGCACGGACTGCGGGTAACGGATGCGCCGACAATGGACGTGGTAGAAATGGTGTTAGTTGGCAGGGTGAACAAGGAATTAGTTTCTCTGATCAACCGTGCTGGTGGTTCTGCAATTGGGCTATGCGGTAAAGATGCTAATTTAATCAAAGCCCGTCCTGAAGGTCGCGAGGGGATTGGCTTTGTCGGAGAAGTAACGAGTATGGACGTGCGACTGTTGAATTCCCTACTCAAAGAAGGTTATATCCCGGTCGTCTCCAGCGTAGCAGCAGACGAAAACGGACAGGCATACAACATTAATGCCGATACTGTAGCGGGAGAACTCGCCGCAGCCCTGGGAGCAGAAAAATTGATTTTACTGACAGATACAGCCGGAATTCTCAAGGACTACAAAGATCCTTCAACGCTACTACCTAGATTGGATATTCAAGAGGCGCGAGATTTAATCGCTGCTGGTGTTGTCGGTGGCGGGATGATTCCCAAAGTTAAATGCTGCGTGCGATCGCTCGCCCAAGGAGTGCGTGCTGCTCACATTATCGACGGTCGCATTCCCCACGCCCTTTTACTAGAAGTATTCACTGACGTAGGGATTGGTTCGATGATCGTTGCTTCTGAATACACCTACTAGCCCCACATGTAACTTTCTCTTCTTCCCCCCTTTTTAAGGGGGGCTAGGGGGGATCTTTAAGTTTTCACACAGCGCGATCGCCAATAGCCTATCTGTAAGGATCGAGTCCATTTGGAATTGGGGGAGCGGGTATAACTTCTATAGTACGTACTCTTGGATACCCCACTTCATTTGGATAGCGATCGTGCGGATATCGGTCATACGAGCGATCGACATTGATAATCGTGATATTTTGGTCTCTGCTAGGAGCGGAATCGGGGTAGCGATCGAAGTAGCGATCGGCGGGTTTAGGAGTCATCCCCGTTGCTGGATTAACTGGAATAGGTGAGGGAATAGGACTACCGTAGATGTAGGGGCAGACTGTGGCTGGTTCCTGCGATAATAGTTGCCATCAGGATAGCTCCCACCACCATTGATAATAATTGTAGATTGTGCAGATGCGGGTGTTGCATTGACTAATAGTATTCCCAATGGTAAAAGCGCAGCAGTTGAGCAAGCCACTCTACCCCATCTAACCCAGCTTGTATATATATGTAAAATCTGTTTGCGTGGTATGTGTGGAACCTCGGTGATTTTTCTCATATCCAGAACCTAAAATTTTGAGTAACGCTTAATACCCAAGCGCGATCGGCAGTCTAAACACTCTGATGTTGCGTTGTTGTCTCTATGTTCCCGATATTTCAGCCCACTATCTAAAATTTTAGATAATTATGGCGATTAATGTTGCGTAAAATTGTTACTTAAGTCAGATGTCGTTAAGCTGCCCATGAGTGACACAATCGAGAAAGAGAGATTCATGCAATCAAACGTGAGTTCCCAATCCCAAGAAATTGTCAAGACTGAGTACAAAGCAGGGTTAGCAACTTTTGAGCGAGGACAATACCGCCAAGCCGTACAACACTTAGAAAAAGCTAGCGCCTTATCTAACCGTAACAGTCGCCAGGGTGGTGAAGTGCAGCTATGGTTGGTTAATGCTTACGAAGCTGCTGGACAAAGACAAGAAGCGATCGCGCTATGCGAACAGCTCAAACGTCATCCTCACTATGAAATTAACAAGCAAGGACGGCGGTTGCTGTATATTCTGCAAGCACCGCAATTGCAACGCCCCGCCGAATGGATGACTCAAATCCCCGATCTGGGGGCAATATCAGATAATGAGTCGCAAATCAAACTGAGCATTAAGAGCGATAATCGCAAGCGATCGCCACAGTCAGAACCAACCCGCGAAATCGAAGACCTGAGCAAAATCAACACGAAAGACAATCGCTTTATCGTCGTTGCTCTATTCGCGATCGCTCTAACCCTTGGTGCATTGATTTGGTGGGGACTATAGAATGCTGGGTTAAAATGCTAATTATTTGGGGTAGGAAAGCTCTTTTTCGGAATGTCTTGAAGTTCTTCGTCTGCCAAGCTCGAAAAAGCCCATTCAATATTGGCGCACAGTCCATCAAGATCTGGAAATAGCGTTGCTGAATTAACCTCCAAACGATCCAATTGAAAGCGAATGTGGGCAAACGCATTAGAGGGAATGATTATTTTTACTAGACGAGACGCATAGGATGAATCATTTTCTAAAGCAATAAATTTCTCTTGTTCTAAATTGAAATAATGCACGGTAAACCAACCAAACTGTGCTTGAATGCGAGACGCAACCAATTTACCTCTCAACAAATAAACTCTACTGATGCTGGTTGGATCTGCTTGCTTTGAGGGTACAGCATAATCATTAGCATCAGGATAAAATAGCCACACTACGCCGGACTCGTTCTCAGCAGGTGGTTTGCAGACGCAAAACCAAAGAGCCGCTAGGGGATTAAGACTCCAATCTAGCAATCTCGTTGCTAGCCCGTGGTGCTGCATGATTGTCAGCCAGTCCCAATCATTATCGGGGTGCTGCTCAAGCAGAGGAAGACTTCTGAGTTTAAAAACTTCGAGCATTTCCCGTTCTGCTTGAAGAATAGGTAAGTAAGTTGTGAGGCGAGCAATTTTAGGTAATAGGCTCCGATCGCGTCGCTGACCACGGTAAACAGCGCGTCTTCCACGGTTAATATCCGAAAGACGCTCTACATATTCGGAGACAGTATGGATGGTGATTTCTTGCATAGATCCTTCCCTACGACTTCTAACTTCTGATGAGTGTCTTATGGATCGAGTAAAAATACTATGTCATCACGCGACAAGCAATGATGATATCAATAGTAAATAAGAGCGATAACTTTATTAAGTTGCGCCCTTCACGCCAGAGTATTCAGAGGGGGATCTGTGAAACTATCTATCTTGATGGCATCAGCTAGGAAAATTATCGGACAGCTGCGCTTATTAGGAATTGTGTTGTTGTCTTCCTTGATTCTTTCCGGCTGCGTCCAGTATCAAGTCGGGGTAAATTTTGACAGTCCCAACTATGGCGAAATCGTGCAGCATATCCAGCTAGACGAACGGCTGATGAGTTTGAGTGGCGATTCGGTCAAGACTTGGCTAGACAGCATCGAACGTCGCGTCAAGCAACTGCACGGAAAAGCGAAGCGGCGATCGGATCGAGAAGTCACGGTCACAATTCCGTTTAAAAATGGGGCGGACTTAGCAGAAAAATTTAATGCATTTTTCCACTACATTGACAAGGAAAATCCAAATAATTTAACAGAAACGGACTTGCCACCAATAGACTCTCAATTGAGTTTGAAGCAAAATAATTTTTTATTGTTAGTGAGAAATCGGTTGAGTTTCGACTTAGACTTGCGATCGCTCTCCCTAATTTCTACAAACACAAATCTCGCCATTAACCCTAGTTCGATCTTAGATTTTGAATTCAGCCTCAACGCCCCTTGGGGAGGACGCAGCATCGAGAAGGCAGAAAACGCCATTCCCGCTAACAAACAGGGTAATCGGTTGATATGGCGGCTGCAACCAGGACAGATGAATCATATAGAAACTATTTTCTGGCTCCCCAGTCCCCTGGGAATTGGCACAATTTTCATTATTTTATTCATTGCGTTAGGGGTTTATTTACGCGATCGAACTGCGCCAACTTCAGGAGGGAGTAGGGAGCAGGGAGCAGTATAGAGACGTTACACGTAACGTCTCTATACCCTAAGGAGACAACCGCTCGATCGCCCAACTACCGTTTTCTAGCAGGCGATAGCGGAGGCGATCGTGCAATCTACTCGGTCTACCTTGCCAAAATTCAATTGCGTTAGGAATAACGCGAAAACCTCCCCAGTGCGGCGGACGGGGAATGTCTCGATTTTCATACTTGGTTTGCAATTCTTGCAAGCGCTGTTCTAAAGCTGCGCGACTTTCCACCACTTGACTTTGCTCGGAAGCCCAAGCTCCCAAGCGGCTATTTAACGGACGGCTGCGATAATATTCATCTGACTCTTGGGCTGAAACTTGTTCTACCCGCCCTTCAATCCGCACTTGGCGTTCGAGTTCCGCCCACCAAAAAACTAGCGCTGCATGGGGATTGGTTGTTAGTTCTTGCCCTTTATGACTTTGATAATTGGTATAAAAAACGAAACCGCGTTCGTCAAAACCCTTGAGCAAGACAATTCGAGCCGAAGGTATGCCATCAGTCGTAGCAGTGGCTAAGGTCATAGCATTTGGTTCGGGAATTTGAGCTGATAGGGCGCGATCGAACCAAATTTGAAATTGACGCAAAGGATTCGGATCGACATCAGTTTCCTGCAAACCTTCAAGTTGATAATCTATGCGAAGATCGGCAACATTAGGATTCATGGTAATGGGTAATGGGTAATGGGTAATGGGTAATGGGTAATGGGTAATGGGTAATGGAAAAGTCGTCAGTCGGGTATTCGTAAGTGAAAAGCGAGTATCCACCAATGACCAATGACCAATGACCAACTACCAACTACCAATTTGCCTTCTCAAGCGTGTAACGACAAATTACAATTAAAGTTGAAGTGTTAAACTGTCGGGTTAAAAATCTATGACACCTTCTTTAATGAATTTCTTTTACAGTCTGCTAGCAGGTTTGGCAATTGTGGTGATCCCAGTCGTCGTTGGTTTGATTTTTATTAGCCAACAAGACAAGATTGAACGCTCATAAGAGGGAGCAGGGAGCAGGGAGCAGGGAGAATTCGGAAGCGCGGAATTCGGAAGCGCGGAATTAATGGAGAATTCCTTACCCCTCACTCCTAACTCCCGATCCCTCGTTTACCCAGCAAATTTTGACGATCTTCTAGTTGACTCGCTAGGCTAGACATACTTGAGAGAACGAAAATGGTCAACTTCAACTTTAACTTTGCGAGTATTTCGGGCATTGTCTTAGCTGTAGCTGGGGCAGCGCTATATTTCCTCCGCAACTTTCGCCCTGGATTGGCGCGAGATCACGACATTTTTTTTGCTGCGATCGGTTTAGTCTGTGGTTTCGTCCTGATTTTTCAAGGTTGGCGGTATGACCCAATTATGCAATTCGGTCAACTGCTGCTGACAGGAGGAACAATATTTTTTGCTGTAGAAAGCGTGAGGCTACGGAGCGTAGCTACAGAACAAGCTCGACGCAATACTCGAATTGTAGACGAAGAAAGACCCGTCAGCTCTGCATATCAATATGAAGCAGAGTTAGACGAATACGATCCTTTAGAGGAAGAACGCACGATCCCACGGCGGATTCGAGGGAGCAGAGATGGACGTTCCACGCGCACGGACGATTACGATCGCGAGTACGATCGCGAGGATGAAATCCCCCGACGCTATCGCCGCGATGAGGAAGAACCACCCCGCCGCTCGTCAAGCCGTAGCGGAACTGAAAGAATTGCACCTGCCGACCGAACTCGTACCAGCACCAGCAAGCGTCGTTCTCGTCCAGAATCTCGTCCCCTCCCGCCAGACACACAAGATGAAGATTGGAACGATTCAACTCAGGCAACTAGAGAAGATGACTGGGAAGAAAAAGTGACTCGTACCAGCAAGCCGCCTCGCTCCGGTAGTAACGGCTCCAGACGTGTGGAACCAGCGGATACAGAAGTGTCATCTAGACCCAGAAAACGTCGTCCGCCTCAAAATTCAGTTTACGGTCAAGATGATGTCCAAGTTCCAGCTTCCGATTATGTCGATTACAAGCCAATCGAGCGGTTTGACGACGATCGCGACAATTCGACTAATTTTGACGAGCCATAGTTTCGCACGGATGGCGACAGCATAGATGAAAAAATCTACGCTGAGACGGTGGCTGAAGTGGCTGTGTTGGACGCTCACTATAAGTATCTTGAGTTTGGCGATCGCAGCCTGTAGTCCTAGCGATCGCCAAGTTTGTTTGTCAGGCTTCCTGAATAGCCCCTATAGTGACGAACAACCAGCCTTGAGCGGTGATGGGCGTTGGTTAGCGTATGTCTCAAATCGCGATGGCAAGCACCGTTTACTGTTATACGATTTACAAGACCGCTGCCTCATTTCTCTACCGCGCATTCCCGCCGCAGCGATCGCAGAACATCCGAGCTTGAGTTATACGGGGCGCTATTTAACTTATTTAACTGGCGATCGCGGTAAACTTGTTTTGACACTATACGATCGCGCTACGCAACAGACGCAGATTGTCAGCCAGTGGTATCAGGCATGGGTGCGCAACCCCAGCATCAGTCCTGACGGGCGTTACATTGCCTTTGAAAGCAGTAAAAACGGGCAATGGGATATCGAAATTCTAGACCGAGGCGATCGCATTGAGTTGGATATTCCAGATGGTACGATGACAGTTGTTAGGGAGTAGGGAGCAGTTATCAGTGACCAGTGACCAGTGACCAGTGACCAGTGACCAGTTAGTTATTTTATCTCCTCAGCTCCCTTGTCCCCCTTGTCTCCCTCGTCTCCCTCGTCTCCGTTGTCTCCCTTGTCTTCCTCGCTCCTTGTCTCCCTTGTCTATCTGTTTCTCTCTATTGATATTGCTCCTAGTTAGTTTCCTGAGTGGCTGTAGCGGCTCTCCCCATCTTTTAAGCTATCCCTTCGATCTAGGGGGACGCAGCCTCAACAGTCCTGCCGCAGAATTGTCTCCGCGCGTTGCAGGTGAATACGTAGTGTTTACATCCGATCGCTTCGGGCGACAAGATGTTTATTTATTTAATTTGAAAACGAGTAGTCTCGTAAATCTGCCAGGGTTAAACTCTGTTGATGCGATCGCCTCCGATCCCGACTTATCAGCCGATGGTCGCTACATTGTGTTTACTAGTAGTAGGCGAGGTCAAGTTGGTATTTTTCTCTACGATCGCGAAACTCGCCAATTAAGGAATTTGACGGCAAATTTAGCAGCAGAAGTGCGCCACCCTACCATTAGCAACGATGGCAACAGGATTGCCTTTGAATCGAGCGCTAACGGTCAATGGGATATTTTAGTTTGCGATCGCGCTGGTAACTTGATTAACGTGCCGATGAACCCGCAGTGAACGGTTGTCAGGGGAGAGTGAGGAGTGAGGAGTGAGGAGCGAGGAGTGAGGGGTAAGAGAGTGGTGCATGTTTTAATTGCGACTTGCGACTTGTCTTGCTCCCTCAGCAACCTTGCGCTCCCGCAACTCTTTTATCCCCTCATACCCCTTGTCTTCGAGAGTCTCCTCACTCCTCACTCCTCGCTCCTTCTTTCACAGCTTCAATCAGCGATCGCACTTCTGCCACGCCTTCGGAAGGCTCGAATTTGAGCGGGAATTTGCCGCGTCCGAGCATTCGCAATCCTAAAGGTCCTAAACTGAGTAAGCCCCTAAGATCTCGCAGGTAATTTGATACAACGTGCAACCCAAACTTACGCTCGTCGATCCAGCCACCTTCTTTGACTAACTCGACTAAAACTTTACGGTGGCGGATGGAACGGCTATCGGCAGCATCTTTTAATGGTAAGATTTCCTGCTTGATCTGACTGATGCGATCCATCGGTGCAACATCCATTGGACAAACAGTGTTGCAGTAATAACAACGAGTGCAGCCCCAAACGCCTTGGGTTCCTTGGTTATACTTTTCTAACCGAGTTGCGGTTTCAGCATCGCGAGTATCTGCTACCATGCGGTATGCTTTGGCTAAAGCATGAGGACCGACAAAATCGGGATTGATTTCGCGAGCATTGCATTCAGAATAACAAGCACCACACATAATACAGTTACCCGTTCGATCTAATTGCGATCGCTCTGCTGGTGATTGCAAAAACTCCCGTTCTGGGATTTTTCTTGCCCCCGTGCTGACATAGGGATCGACTGCCTCTAGATGATTCCAAAAACTCTTCATATCCACTACCAGATCTTTGATGACTGGCATATTCCCCAAAGGAGAGATAATGATTTCTGGTGTCTTAACATCTCTATTCCTGCTCTCACCCGTGCTTAATTGCAGTCGGCTGACTTCGCTACCAATATTTTCTTTACAGGCTAAAGCCGAGCGACCATTAATTCGCATTCCACAACTACCACAAATAGTATTGCGACAATTTTTACGAAATGCTAAGCTACCATCTTGCTCCCACTTAATCTGATTTAAGCAGTCCAAGATTGTATTTCCTGGTTCTACCTCTAGCTGATAAGACTGAACGCGAGGCGCGGAATTTTCTGATTGTCGGATGATTTTAAATAGAACTTGCATTGCCATCAACTAAATTTTGTACATAGGAGCGATCGCGCTGATAAATCGTTGTTAACGCTACTTGACATTTAATCCATCCTTTCAAAGGAGATTTTGCTGTCTGGTTAGTTAAATTACTGCTCTGTAGTCGATCGCGCTGGAACTGCTTCTAGTCTAGAACGATCGACCTAAATCTGGTGGAATTTATCTAGCCCCAGGGTCAAGTTTCAGGTTTGTCAACCCCTTTTTTAAAAAAATATATTTTCCCTCTTTGTGGGCGCATGAGTCGCTGGTGCTAAAGAAATGAAGCTAGAGCAATTTCGTACTCGTAAAGGTCAGGGATTTTAGATTGATACCAATTTTATCTGCTCTGACAACAGATCCGATTCCCTGACCTCTTTAATGATTTGGGGGCTAGGCAGATCTCTTTTCTCGCCATAAATCAGTAGAAAGGGATGACCTCTTTCCTCCGATTTTACCTGTCTCGATCGAAATTTTTTTGGTTCTTTGCTGTGAAAGCTAAGCGCTTGCAACCATTTTTGGGAGTTAGATTCTGCTATGCCTAACCAAATTGTCCCCTTATGGCTAGCGTTTAGTTCAGTCTGCTACAGAAATGGGAAAAATTATTGATGTTTGTTGCATTTCCCAGTTAGAGTCCGAGGAGTGTCTGCTTGACTAAAAAACTTCGATGTTAGCGATCGAAGATTGTATATTTGGTAAGGTTGGTTAAAAAATTAAGATTAAATTTGCAAAGTTGAATTTAAAATGGGTAGTATCTAATTATGGAAAAAATTTTTGGAGAACAGGAGAGATTTGGACATACTTCTTCTATAAAATAAGAGATTAGCTACTTGGCAATTAGCCAGAGCAGTCGGCGATCGAAGATCGCATGTCAGTGGCAAATAAACAGCCTACAACTGACAAAGTGTAACTGATGGCTGAAAAAATCGCACAAACAATGTGCGACTAGCAAAGAGCAACTTGACGATAGACAAAAAGCAAACAGCTCAGTCAATATCTGTCAAGCAAACTTTACCCACTTTGGAGAACGTAAGGATATTTGGAGCGTGAGTACTGAAACTGCAACCCATCCATTAACTGGAAAAGCATTGCTGCAAAAGGTAAAAGAACTTTCTAACTTACCTAGACGAGAAAGAGCAAAAGCCTGTGGCTATTATACGGTCACAAAAAACAGCCAAACTCGCGTCAATTTAACCGATTTTTATGATGCCTTACTCGCAGCAAGGGGCATTCCTCTGAGTCCTGAAGGACCAAAAGATGGTCGCGGACGGGAACCAACCTATCGCGTCAGCGTACACAAAAACGGTCAAATTGTAATTGGTGCTACTTACACCGAAGCAATGGGCTTAAAGCCAGGTGATGAATTTGAGATTAAATTAGGTTACAAACACATTCACCTAATTCAACTCGATAGCGATAAAAGTAGAGACGATAACTTAGACGATGAAGACGACGAATAAAAATGGTCGTTGGTCAATTATCATTGGTTAGCCACCAGCAATCAATGGCAAGTGACCGATGACAAATTTTATCTGAGGCGTGCTAATCGCGGATCGTAGTAACTGCCAAATCTTAATGTCATTCCAGACAATTGCACCTGTATCGATGATACAGGTGACAGAATTTTTTCTAGTATGGACTGCTTGCTGGCTACCATTAGCAATTGGCTGCGCGATCGCAATTAAATGGCGACCGTCTCAACCAATTACAAGTGGACAAAAATTACCACTGCTTGCCTCACTTTACGCGATCGCGCCCTTGATTTTATGGCAAGCCAGCCAGATTTTGGCAGTACCTTTTACCGATTGGGGCTTCACCTGGAATTGGCATCTGTTAATTTCTAGTGGTGGGGGTTTTGTAATTGGCGCGATCGGTATTACTAGTTTATTTGCCGGACAAATAGCTCTTGGTTGGGTGAAATGGCAGCAATCCGAACCAAAAAAATCTAGACAAATTGCATCAGTTGTGCTGCTAACTTTACTATTAGCAGTGTGGATTAGCGGCACGGAAGAATTAATTTTTCGCGGCTTCGTTTTCACTCAACTAAAACACGACTTTTATTTAGGCTGGGCAGCTGCGATTTCCAGTCTAATTTTTGCTTTGTTACATCTAGTTTGGGAGCAAAAAGAAACATTGCCACAATTACCCGGACTGTGGTTAATGGGTATGGTGTTGGTGCTTGCCCGTTGGGTAGACAATGGAAGTTTGGGCTTAGCTTGGGGACTCCATGCGGGTTGGGTATGGGCGATCGCGTGTTTGGATACCTTACAAGTCGTAGATTATACGGGTAATGCAGCAGAATGGGTCACGGGGAAATATGGCAAGCCTTTGGCTGGTGTTGTAGGGTTACTATTTTTACTTGCAACAGGCACGCTTATTTGGTTGTACCGAGTTTTTTACGCTTAAATAAAAGCGCGATCGCGCCAGGATGTTAAAACATGCAGAAGCTCGGGAAATGCTGCAAAGCGATCGTTAATACCGTCATGTAGTATCCAACGTTCAAATTTTTATGTCACGCAAAGACGCAAAGGCGCAAAGTGGCTTCTCGTAGAGTAGGCGCGAAGAAGATCGCTAAAGGTGTTTAGCTGTGATAATTGTAACTGGATTTAGAGGGGCAAAGCGAGTGAGTTGCGCTATGGGTACGGAACGGGAGAGTTGGACTTGCAATAATTGATATTCCCAGCTATTTTGATGCTTGAACCAGTCTAGAGCTGTACTGAGGTGTTCTAGGGTAGCAAGAGCAATGACTAAAACTCCGCCAGAAGATAAGCAGGAACAGGTTTCTAGAATAGAGGTTAAGTTACCACTGCTACCACCGATAAAAACGCGATCGCATCTAGGAAGATCCTGTAAGATTTCTGGAGCAGTACCGTGGATTGACATAACGTTTTTGACTCCGAATCGTTGGCAGTTTTGAGCAATTAACGTGCTACCAGCTGCCGTTTTTTCAATTGCGTAAATTTTACTAGTAGGAAATAAACGAGCAATTTCAATCGAAACCGAACCAGTTCCCGCCCCAATATCCCATACAATTTGTTCGGGTTGCAGCGCCAGTTCGCCTAAAATCAACAGGCGTACTTCTCGTTTTGTCATCAATCCTGGGCGATCGCTAAAACTGAGAAATAAACGATCTGGTATCCCTAGTTGCGGTAAGTTGGCTAAGTTCAGTTGCAGTTCTGACTCGGATTGGCGGAGTAAGACAACAATATTTAAAGGTGCAAAAGACAGATTGTCTGTAGAAACGTTACAGTTAATCTCTCGACATACTTCGTCCTCGCTACCCAAATTTTCGCATACCCAAAGTTTGTATCGAGCGAGTAAATCTAGCGATACTAATAGACGAGCGATCGCATGAGGGTTATTTGTGTTATCCGTCAATACGGCAATCTTCTCTACCCCTTGCTGCAACGCCTGAATTAATTCATCTAGCGATCGCCCGTGAGCGCTGATCGCTCTAGCATCTTGCCAGGGAACTTTGAGCCGATTAAATGCTAACTGGATTGAGCTGAGGTGGGGATGAAAAGTTAGGTGTTCTGGTGGGAGTTCCGCGAGTAGCAATCGCCCTAAACCAAAAAATAACGGATCGCCCGATACTAAAATTACAATACCATCTTTCCCATCTGCTAAATAACGGCGAATTTGAGCGATCGCTTCGATGAAATCTCCTAGTATCAGGCGTGGTGCTGGGTGGTGTGGGAAGTAATTTAAATGGCGATCGCTCCCTACAAGTAATTTTGCCTTCACAACCAATTGACGTAGTGAATCAACTAGTCCCTCAGTTCCATCTAATCCAATGCCAATTACGTGTATTGGTGTCATTTAATAATTATCAGTTGACAGCGATCGGCGATCGGTAGAAAGTGGTGCGTGGCGTGGGAAATACTGACGACTTACGACTGACGATTTACGACTTACGACTCCCGTTCTAATGCCAACATAATTAAAGCATTTAAGATCGCAGCAGCGATGGAGGAACCTCCTTTGCGTCCTTCTACACGAATTTGATTGACTGGGGAGCGAGCTAATGCAGCCTTAGATTCAACTACTGAGATAAAACCTACTGGCGCACCAATTACCAAAGCTGGTAGCGTACTGGCGCTTTCTAATTCTTGACATAAAGCTAAAAGCGCTGTGGGAGCATTACCGATCGCAAAAATTGCTGTAGGAAACTTTGCATAAGATTGGATTAATCCTGTTTCCGTGCGGGTTTTGCCTGGAAGAGCTACTTCAACTCCTTCTACAGCACTAATGAGTGGATTATCAAAAGTTTTTCTGAGCAAACTCACTACACCCTGTTTCACCATTCCTACATCAGTAATAATCGGCACGCGATCGCGAACTGCCTGAATTCCTGCTTCAATGGCGTTGGGACTAAAACGAATCAAATGCTGAAACTCAAAATCAGCCGTACTATGAATTACCCGTCTGACGATCGCATACTCAGCCGGACTAAATTTATCTTTATACGTGCCAATTTCGCGATCGATAACCGCAAAACTCTGCGTCATGATGGGATGGATAGGGAAGTTCACAGTTGTCAGCTATCAGTTATCAGTTATCGTAGGGGCGGGTTTAGGCAATAGATTAACAATTAAAACAGTAGATCGGGAGTCAAAACCCGCCCGTACAGACGTTACTTTGTAGAGACGTTACATGTAACGTCTCTACAAAGTAACGTCTGTACAAAACTAGTTCCACCATAAAACAAGTTTACTCCACTGAAACTATACTTCTCATTTGATTTGGTCAATGTGCGACGATCGAGATGCTAGAGTATGTCAGTTGTCAGTTGTCAGTTATCAGGAAGCAGGGAGCTTCTGAGTAGTTACTTACGAATTACGACTTACTAACCGTGCCAATCTACTTCTACTGGGGTGAGGATGAGTTTTCGTTGCAACAAGCAGTCAATGGCTTGCGCGATCGCTGCCTCGACCCAAATTGGATGAGTTTTAACTACACGCAAATTCCGCCTACACAATCCGATGCGGTAATTCAGGGACTCAATCAAGCGATGACACCACCATTTGGGATGGGTAGTCGTCTTGTTTGGCTGGTGGATACCACTGTTTGTCAAAATTGTTCGGATGACTTATTGGCTGAACTAAAACGCACCCTACCAGCTATTCCCGAGACTTCAGTTTTGTTACTGACAAGTCGCAATAAACCGGATGGCAGGCTGAAATCGACTAAACTTTTCCAAGAACATGCCGAAGTGCAGGAATTTGCGCTGATTCCACCGTGGAAAACAGATTTACTGCTTCAGCAGGTACGACAAGCCGCTCAAAGTTTGGGGGTGAAGCTTACTCCCAGTGCAGTAGAAGCGATCGTTGAATCTGTAGGAAATGATACGCGACTGCTTTATAACGAACTGGAAAAGCTCAAACTCTATGCAGGTGAGAATTCTCCACCCATAGGCGAGAGTATTGTAGCAGACTTGGTTAAAGTCAATACTCAAAATAGCTTAAAGCTAGCAGAAGCAATTCGTCAGGGAGATACAAACAAAACTTTGATTCTCATCGGGCAGTTGATCGGTCGCAACGAACCCGTACTCAAAATCGTGGCGACGTTGATCGGACAGTTTCGGACTTGGCTATGGGTAAAGCTAATGTTAGAACGAGGCGAAAACTCGGAACAACAGATCGCTCAAGCAGCAGAAATTAGCAATCCTAAACGAGTATTTATTCTCAAGCGAGAAGTGATGCAGATTTCTACACAGCAACTGATCGCTGCTTTACCCGTCTTGCTGGAATTAGAAGTGAGCTTGAAACAAGGTGCAGAACACATAACGACGTTGCAAACAAAAGCGATCGCCCTTTGCCAGATTTTTTCATCATCTAACAGCTAGCTGTAAGCTGGAATAAAGCGCAGTGAGAAATGGCTGGAACTTCTAACTCTGAAAATGATTCAAAAGAACTGATGCCTCCGGTATGACATTTTCTGCCAACATAAAATATGACTAAATTTTGCTATCTCTATTTACTGACCAACTTCAACCGGATGTTATCGCGATCGCTGCTGATTGGGGCAATTAGCGCGTTGAGTGTAGTTGCTGGACTACCCGATCTGCACAATTTCAGCAATCTCAACTTCAGCACTGCTGCATCTGCTCAAGACTTCAGCGAAGCAGAAGTTAACAATTATGCTAGGGCTGTTTTGGAGGCAGAACCAGTCCGCCAAACGGCTTTAACCGATCTCAAACAAAGTATGGGTTCTGAAGAGTTACCCCGCATTGCGTGCGATCGCGAAGATAGCATCTCTAACCTACCAGATAACGCTCGCAGTATTGCCAAAGGCTATTGCTCGCAGTATGAATCAATTGTGAAAAAATACTTTAGTTCTTTTGAAGAATTTAATCAAATTACCAAAACAGTCCAAAATAATCCCGATTTAAGACAGCGAATTCAAGATGAAATGCTGCGATTACAAGGTAGCCCTTAACGAAGTCGTAATTCGTAATTCGTAATTCGTAATTCGTAATTCGTAATTCGTAATTCGTAAGTAGAGAATTAACTGCTCCCTGCTCACTGGTCACTGGTCACTGGTCACTGGTCACTGATAACTGCTCCCTACTTCCTGATAACTGATAACTGATGTTAACTATAACCGATCGCTTACCAGCTATTAACAGTGCTGTCAATGCTTTTACCTTGGTGCTGACGGCGGAGGAACGTACGAAAAGCCGCCATCGCTTTGAAACTGAGGAAGGAGAAACGGTATTTCTACGTTTACCCAGAGGAACGGTGTTGCGAGATGGAGATATGCTGCGATCGGATAATGGCGAATATTTGATTTTAGTCAAGGCAAAATCAGAACTAGTCTTGACGGTCACAGCAGCTACATCTTTAGATTTACTGAGGGCTGCATATCATTTGGGTAATCGTCACGTACCTCTAGAAATTGGTACTAACTATCTTCGCTTATCTCCCGATCCAGTATTGCAAGCAATGTTAGAACATCTGGGAGTCATCGTAATAGAAGAAAACGCTCCATTTCAGCCTGAAGTTGGCGCATATGGACACCATTAGGAATTCGGAATTGGCGCTACTAAGTTTGCTGCAATTGGCGAGTCCAGCTTTACCAGTAGGGGCTTATAGTTATTCTGAGGGTATAGAAACGCTGGTAGAATGGGGGGCGATCGCAGATGCTCAAAGTTTGCAACATTGGTTAGAACGGGAATTGCATTTTGGCGCAATTCGGATTGAAGCGGCGATGACGATCAGAGCATATAATGCTGTTTTGGCAAGCAATTTAACAAATTTAAATTATTGGAATAGTTGGCTATCGGCGGCGCGGGAAACGGAAGAGTTGCGTAATTCTAGTTGGCAAATGGGGCGATCGCTGATGCGGTTGTTGTTGGAACTTGAGCCACAGTTAGAATCTATATTTAATGCGGTAGGTAATTCGGTGAATTATGCGATCGCCTTCGGAGTGGCTGCGCATTGCTGGCAAATTTCCCAAGAAACTGCTGTTTTAGGTTATTTACACAGTTGGGCGACAAATTTAGTTACTGCTGGGATTAAACTAATTCCCCTCGGACAAACTGCCGGACAACAGATTTTAATTAATTTACAAGCTCATATAGTTGATGCAGCTGCTCGGATTTCAGTCTTAACTGATGACGAGTTGAGTAGTTGTAGCTGGGGTTTATCGCTGGCTAGTATGGCACACGAAACTCAATATACGCGCTTATTTCGCAGTTAATAGTATTTCTGACTAAAAACTATAAGTAGAAATTGCGATCGCCCCAATTCCTAATCCCAACCAAATGAAAAAACTATGCCGCGTCAGTTGTAGGGCTTGATGAATCTTTTCAGCTGTGATGGGATAAATCGGTTCTCCAAGTAAAGGCTTTTGCTTGGCTACTCCGCGATACCAATTTGTCCCCCCCAGTTGTACGCCTAAGACAGCTGCATAAGCGCATTCACTCCAACCTGAATTAGGACTAGGATCTTTAATTGCATCTCGCTGACACATTTGCCATACATACAAAGGCTTAAGCGATCGCAATGCGAGAGTTAATACTGTTAAACGACAAGGCAACCACGTTAATCGGTCTTCCAACTTAGCGCTGAATCTGCCTAAATGAGTGTATGGTGCTTCTCGATAACCTACCATCGAATCAAGAGTACTTGCTGCTTTGTATGCCAAGGGCAGAAACGCCACATTTGTATATGGTATGAAGGCAGAGGCGATCGCGTAAAATAAGGGAGCCATCACCCCATCAGTGGCATTTTCCGCTACTGTTTCTAAGACTGCTCTCAAAATTTCTGGTGCTGAGAGTTCTTGCGTATCTCTACCAACATAAAGACTTAATTTCGCTCTCGCTTGTACCAAATCGCCAGTTTTCAAAGGTTGCAAGACATCTTCTGCTGCTGTTCTCAGACTGCGCCCAGCAAAACAACTGGCTAATAAAATGCTATCTGTCACTAGACCCAATAATGGATGTACTTGGCTAGCAGCATAAACCAATAACCAGCTAACAGCACCACTACCAAGAATTAATCCCAAACCTAAAACCACACCCGCCCAGTAGAGCGATCGCTCGGATTTCAAATATTTGAATGCGAAATAATTAAACTGAGCAATTAGCCATCCCATCACCCGCACCGGATGTGGAAAACCCCAAGGATCGCCAATTAAGTAGTCTAAAACTGCGGCGATGAGAAGAGGGCTGGGGGAGCTGGGGACAAAATTCAAAATTCAAAATTCACGCATTCAAAATTGGGACAAGGGAGACAAGGGAGAAAAGAGAGCTGAGGGAGCGGAGGAGAACGATCGCCAATTCCGAATTCCGAATTCCGAATTCCGAATTCTTCCCACATCATACTCATTCCTCGCTTCTCACTCCTAAACCACAAAATTTGTTTCTTCTCCTTGAGCGGCTTGCCAACTACGGGCATCGTAGTAGAGATCGGCAAGAGTAATACTATACAATGCTTCTCTCATTTTTTGATGCAATCGTTGCCAGAGCGTAAAAGTGACCCAATCTTCTGCTTGTCCTGGTTCTGGTTGATGGTGGGGCAAAGGTTCGATAGTTTCTCCGACAGCAGCGAGAATTTCACCTAATGAAATTGCCGCAGGCGATCGCGCTAATTTGTATCCTCCTTGAACTCCCCGCACCGATGTTACTAATCCTGCTCGTCGCATTTCAATCAGTAATTTCTCTAAATAAGGAGCAGGAATTTCTTGCCGAGCGGCAATTGCTTTAACTGCTACCGGAGTGTAATTTGGTTGCAGGCTCAGATCGAGCAATGCTTTAACGCTGTAGTGACCCCTAGTTGTCAGTTTCATTTCTCAGTTATCATTTCTCAGTTATCAGTTATCAGTGAGTGATGAGTCATTAATTGCGACTTGCAACTTGCGGCTTGGAGACTTTTGACTTTTGGCTTTTGACTTTTGACTTCTATCGCCCACTCTTTTTATATTTAGAGAAAATTACTTTACACATTGATGCGTGCAGCAAAAATCACGTAGTTGTCTTTTGGGGGAGAGCAATTTTTCAGTTTAATTACCTACTGAGGGTAGATAAATAGACGAAGTCACTCGTTCCCGAACGAATAAATTTTCCCGAAGATGACGATCGCGATCGCTACCACACAACCAACAGTACTTCAGTCAGTTTTTGCCGATGCTATTTCCTGGGGATGATTCGATTGGATCGGGGATTGACAAAGTTCGGACAGTTATTAGGATGATTCATACTATTTTCAATCAAAAAAAATTTCAAAATTAAGATCGAAAAGCTGAAAGAATTACTATAATCAGTGTATTATAGTTAGCTAAGCTGATATAAAGCTAAATTAAACTAAATCATAGCTTCAGTTAGCTGACAATCAAAACTGTAAACCACCTGCTCCAGTTAAAACAGAACTAAGTTGATGAATAAAAAGAAAAAGATCGAGCCTCTAGCCGGAGAAGCACTGCTCAAGAAAGTCAAAGAGCTAGATAGCCTGAGTAAAGAAGAAAAGGCAAAGGAATGCGGCTACTACACGACTACCAAAAATGGTGTAGAGCGTGTCAATATGATGAAGTTTCTCAACGCGCTAATAGATGCGGAAGGCATTGAATTAGATAGTACTTCCAACTCAAATGGGCGTGGCGGACGTAGTGCCAGCTACCGCATTAGCGTTCAATCGAACGGTAATTTGCTAATTGGTTCGGCATATACGAAGCAAATGGGTCTACAACAAGGAGATGAATTTGTCATCACTCTAGGGAAAAAACACATTCATCTCAAGCAAATAGATGGAGCAAAAGAAGACGTAGAGGCTACAGCTTGAGATTTAGGGGACGAGATCGCATCCAAATCGATCTGCTATTTCGTCAGACTTCAAGCTCAATTTTATCAGCAGCAAACAGTACCTCAAGTTTTGCTAGAAAAGCGCTTTTTGAGAGTTGCAGAGTTAGTTTTTCACCCGAAAGTAAAGCTAGCGGGTGAAAAACTAAGCTGTTCGACTTGTAAGAGTGCGATAACTTTATTGAGTTACTTAGGCGGGTACTTATCGAGATCCCATTGGAGAAACGCAGCTTAACAAACTTGCCACCAGAGGCAAGCAATTTATTGTTAAGGTTTCCTGACTAGAACTGATAAAGCCCGCCACTATATTTTCGATCGCAAGTTCAATTTGCGATTGACAGGACGTTGACGATTAAATCTACTACTCGCTAGCCACTAGCCATTACTCACTTTTTGGCAACGCTAATTCTTCTACAGGTAGTGAAACTTTGAGATAAGGATGAAGCGCTTTGCGAGTTGTTGCTAGTTTACAAGTTAAAGCAATTTGTTCCCGTTCGAGCAAGCCTAAAACTTGTTCTGGCTGATCTCGATCGACAATTGGTAACTGATGTAACCCCCTGGCTCCCATTCGAGATAGAGCCTCAGATAAAGGTTCATCCGTGTAAGCATAAAGTAAATCGGTCGTGCAAATATCGACCAATTGAGCATCAGCATTTTCCCAAGTTGCGATCGCCCGATTAATATCTTCTAAAGTCACAATTCCTAGTAGTTGCAGTTCGGGATTGACCACCAAAGCACTACGACAATGAGCGTTAGTCATGGATAAACCTGCTTGAGAGACAGACATAGAATCTGGCAACATGAGAGGCGATTCGTAAATTGCTTCTCTTACCAATATTTGCTGCACAATTTCTCGATCTTCGTCCCCAACTAAATTCAAATTCAACTGTTGTAAATTGGCGCTAGATTCAGGAGTTACGCTTTTTTTCAGCCGTTCTACTAACCAGACACTTAAGCCAACCGCCGCCATCAACGGTAAAACAATGCGATAGTCGCGCGTCAATTCAAACAATAATAGAATTGCTGTTAAAGGAGCTTTAGCACTTCCAGCTAGTACAGCTGCCATTCCCACCATCGCGTAAGCTGGCGGACCAGCCATATACATGCCAATTTGTGGTAGCAGTGCCGCTAAAATTTTGCCATATGCTGCTCCCAACGAAGCACCGAGAAACATAGCTGGAGCAAAAACCCCGCCAACCAAACCGCTGCCCATACTAATCGCCGTGGTTACTAGCTTCAGCACCAGCAGAATTAACAATAGCAGCAAAGAAAACTCAACATCCTGAAGCATAGCTTCTATGGTTTCGTATCCAATGCCTAAAATCTGCGGATAGAGCAACGCCACCAAGCCGACACAAGCACCACCAATCACCGGATGCATTGGCAAGGGAACGCGACCCAGCCAAGCAAAACCTTTAACTTGTCCGCGAAAACAGGCTCGTCCCCAAAGGAGTAATTGAGTGTAGGCGATTGAAATAATGCTAGCAGCTATTCCCAAGCCGACATAGAGCGGTAACTCTAAGGGGCTGCGAACCTCGTATACAGGTAAAGCAAAAGCTGGCTGTCCTCCCAAACCAATTTGGGCAACCAGCGCCGATACAACCGCTGCTAGCAAGACGACGCTGACAGCCGAATTCGCAAATGTCGTTCCCAACACCACTTCTAGAGCAAAAAATACTCCCGCAATGGGAGCATTGAAACCCGCTGCCAAACCTGCTGCTGCCCCTGCACCTAAAAGTAGACGCTGGCGTTCTTGCGAGACTTGTAGAACGTGAGCGAGTAACACGCCAAAATTAGCTCCAACTTCGACGCTGGGACCTTCAGGACCGAGCGAAGCACCACTACCCAAAGATACAGAAGCAGCTACCATCTTGGTTACAGGCTGAAGCCGCTGCAAAATAGCATGTCGCGTGGCACTACCAGAAGCCGCAGCAATTAAAGAAGACAGCCCAGGACCGAAATCTTGCCTGCGCGTCAGCATCAATCCGACAATGAATCCGCCCAGAGTTGGAACCAGAGCAATTGTCCACGCACCCCAAGCGGAGAGCGTCCCCATCAAATTAACAAAAGCAACGTAGTGAACGAGTTCGATTAAATAGTGAAATGTCACCACACCCATACCCGTACCGCCGCCAATCAAGACCGCTAGAAGTAAGACAACGGCTTCTGGAGAAGGCTGAAAGCGATTGAGAATGTGGGCAATAGGGTTAGAAGGAGCAGCAAGCCCGCCAGATTGTGGCTGACTCACCTCAGACAGGGAACGATCGGTCATTTAGAGATAAAAAACGAAAAATAAAGTTAAATTTTTTTCACAATCTACTATTACTCATTCTCAGCGATTTTTCTGAAGCCAGACAAGTAGATAGTTGCGATCGTTTAAGAAGCTTTGCTAAGCAAGTGCGATCGCGCTCGAAAAAGAGTTATAAGAGTGCTTAAATGTAGGTTGGGAGCTAATTAGCAATCCCTAATCCGCTCGCGTTCGTCATAGGCAACCGCAAATGACAAATGACTAGAGTAAAGTGAGTAGTGAGTAGTGGCGATATGAGTTGGTAGCAACGAGAGCTGGTGGCTAGCCACTCACAAATGACAAATGACAACAAACACCATCTAGCTTGTAGCTTAACTATTTTCAGTATGCATATAAAATCAGACGATATATTGAATTAGCGTTTAAGATAGAAAAAATAAAAATTTATAGATTCACGTAATCGAACGCTCTAGGCGTGAAGAAACTCGTAAAGCCCCGAATACTCTCAAAGATAGGGGCTAATATCAGAGCGGCTGGTATATACTTCTACCAGTTTTGTCAAAAAGATTTGGCAGGAGCTGCCTATTGCCGTGGTTTGCATCCGCCAGTCCTCGTTATCTCTTGTGAACAAAAGCTAAATTTTTAGTTTGGTTCGATCGCGATCGCTTTATTAGTTGGAATTAGCAGTTTTACATTGCTTATGCCAACAATTTCTCACGCTCCCCAGGTTCGACGCATTAGGTTATCGCTGATGAACACTCACACTGGAAACCACTCTCTCACTTGCCCGATTTGTCAACGTACCGAACAGCTCAAGCCAATCAAAGGCAATCGTGGGCTTTTTACCTGTCCTAATTGTCAAGAAAAATTAGTTGTCAGTTGGAGCGGTCATTACGTGCGCGATCCCCAATGCTTAAAACAAGTTATGGTAGCGCACGCGCTGCGTCGTCAAAGCCGACCTTGGGCAAGAATCATCCGCGACCTTGGTTCGCTCAAACGTCCTGTAGCAGTCTTAACGGCGGGTAGTATCTTTTTGTTAGGGATTAGTATCTTCAGTCTAGATAGCCTCAACAAACAACAATCTCCCTGGGACAGATTGGTAGAAGATGTGAAGGAAATAGCAAATTGAGTCAGTTATCGGCGAACAGGGTGTGGGTAATTGGTAATTGGTAATTGGTAATTGGTAATTGCCCCTCTGCTCCTCTGCTCGTGCGCTCGATCGCTCGTGCGCTCCCTACTCCCTTGTAACTAACATCCAGCCAGAGGCTTGACCGAGGGATTCGATCGCTGGTAGCTTTAAACGTTCTAGGGTAGGGCGATCTAGAAGTAAATATGGATGTGGTTGCTGCCACTGTTGTTGCAGTTGGTTGAAGTTACTACTAATGACGCGGCGATCGCTGTAAAAATCTAAGGAAGGACGATTATAGGCGAAGGAAGTGTAGATTTCTCGGTTTGGAGGTGTGCGAGCTTGAATGAGAGCAGCTACGGGTTTGACTTGGTAGGCTTCTGCTAGTTCCCAAACCCAGTGGCGAGAGGTGACGAAGAGTAACAGGGCAACGTACATGCCCCAAATAAGTACGGCGATAAATTGTCTATCTCCCCTCACAGCTAGCCAAGCACTGAAAGTCATCGTGCCTGCTACTGCTGCCAAAATCCACTGTAATTCCCAGTCGGGATCGGTATTCCAAGGACTGTAGTAGAAACTGGCTGCCCACGTCGCCACCGCTAGTAAAGTTAAAAATGCGATCGCGTAGCGGGGATATTTAGCTGGATAGGGTTGCTGCCAAAACTGAGCCAATTGGACTCCCACAGCCAAAGCGATCGCGGGGTAAATAGGTAAAACATACCAGGGCAGTTTAGTTCCCATTAAGGAAATTGCTAGCAAGTAGCCTCCGCCCCAAACTAAGATCAGTTTTGCCCAACTCCAGTTGCGATGATTCCAGGTATAAAGCAGACCGCTAGGTAAAAAGATTAACCAGGGAAAGCAGTATTTGAGAATTTCAAGCAAATAAAACCAGGGGGGATGTTGGTGGTTTTCTACCGCTTGCCAAATCCGGCTGAGGGACTGCTCGACGACAGCGCGATCGGTAAACTGATGTCCGTATTGCCACCACTGAGCAGCATACCACGCTGCTACAGGCAAGCTCCCGATCGCGATTCCACCCCATAAATACCAACTACCTAACAAGCGGGGCGTATCCCAAAAGAGAAATAACAGGGCGATCGCTCCGAGTAATAGCCCTACCATACCCTTAGTCAGTCCAATCAATCCTAAACCGATGCCTACGCCCAAGCAGTAGCGCAGATTGCGACGCGATCGCAACAAACACCAAACTGTAAATAGAAAAAAACTGACGATCGCACCATCTAGCATTGCTAGCCTGCCGTGACGTAGCACGGGTAGCATGACTAGGTAAACTAAAGCCGAGAAAATTGCTGGCTGGCGATAGTGAAAGATTTCTCGTCCAATACTGTATAAAATTGGTATACCAAGCGCGGTTAGTAATGCCCCTGGTAAACGAGATGTCTGCTCATTTACCCCACCAATTGTATAGGTGAGAGCTATGAGCCAATGCATGAGGGGTGGCTTATTTAAATAAGGTTCGCCGCCTATAGTTTTTGGGTGCAGCCAGTTTGCAGGCGATCGCCATATTTCTCTTGCGACTTGCGCTACCGTACCTTCGTCCCAGTCTCGCAACGGTAAGTCACCCAAGTTTTTAGTATATAGAAGTAGTGCTGCCAAGAGCAGTCCCCCAATCCATAACCAATCGGCTCGGCTATGCAGCTGAGATTTCCAATGCTTAGCATTATCCCCAGTCAAAATCCAACGACGCATCTAAGTTTTAATACTCAAGGCTAGGTGTCAATAGAGTAGTGAATTAACGTTCCACTTTGTAGCTGTTTGGCTTGTCTCAGGTGTCAGCAGGGAACGAGTACAATTTACCACTTCTTTCTATTCTTGCTACAATGACGCGATCGCCCAAATTTTGAAACTATCCTAGATGCTCCACGGGCTGCACTGACAAGGCGATCGCTTACCATTCTTGATATAGCTTTTGGGCGTAAAACATAATTTCTTCGTTTGGCAGGCGGATTTTTGGTTTTTGCCTGGGATATAAATTCTCGATTGTTTCTGTATCTTGGCGGATGACTTCATCTACTGCTTTGAGGAGCGAATTCTTTAATAAGATTTTTAAAACTAAATTCTGAATTTTGGCAAAAACTAAAACAAATGTCTTAGTACGATTTTCTGTTTCAGGGTATAAAGAATGAATTTGAATAAATTGACCAGATGGAATTGTAGCAATAAATGAAGTTAGAGAAGGAAAGGAATATTCAAATTGATTGACAAAGGTTTTGGGAACGGTGAACAACACTGGATTACTGGCAAGTTCCTTGAATGTGTTGTCATCTCTAGTCACTTTTTGTAGAAGCTTAGTAGTGTAACCATTTTCTTGATAATCGTTCACCTCAATTGCCTTGATTTTGAATATTTCTCGATGCGTACCATTTTGATGATTGTAATCGTAATTAATTAAAAGATTGCTTAAAAAATTACCTTGAATGCTTTTACTACCAGCAATCCCAACAAATTCAAAACCAGGGGTAATTCTTTCAATTAATTCGGGAATGGGAATTTTCGGCTCGCATCCCCCATACGTCCAGATATTATCGCCAATAACCGTCAAATCTAATTTTTCTAACAAAGGTTGAGTTACTGTTTCCTCTCGGTACAACTGTCCTTGCGTGTCAAATTCTAGGGCGTGAAACGGACAAGTAATGGTATCTCGCTCTCGACAAATCCAGCCATCGGAGAGAGGGGCTTGCATGTGAGGGCAAATATTATCTAAGCCAAAGACTTCGCCTCTTTGATTTTGCCACAGTACGTAATCTCGACCGTTAAGAGTAATTTTATGAGGTTTATTAACTCCTAGCATCGAGCGATGAGCAATCAACCACGGCGCACCAGGAAGAATAGGATGCATAGACTGACCTCTTAAAGATCTAAAATATATGACGGTTTATTCGTATTTTCTCAAAATATGACGGATTGTTCGTGTTTGTCAAGCAAGGGTGGTGAGTCACCTACAAAATCTATGCGTCGTTCACCGAAACAGCAACGAGGTAAGCAAAGGGTAGAAAAAATTTTGGATGCTGCGGCTGAGGTATTTGCTGAGGTAGGTTATGAAGCCGCTACAACCCATGCGATCGCAACACGGGCAAATACAGCTGTTGGTTCGCTTTACCAGTTTTTTCCTGATAAAGCAGCTATCTTTCGCGCCCTAGAAATTCGTCATGTCGAACGAGTAAAAGCAATGTGGGCTAAGGTAAACACGCCTAGCATTATTCAGTTACCTCTGAGACAGATGATTCAACAGCTAGTAGCCGCTGTTGCCAAACTATTCGAGCAACCGACATCTCGTGTTGTTTTCGTGCAATTTTTCACCGCACCAGAAATATTTCAAACAATTGACGAGAGTTTGACTCAAGAGGCGATCGCATTTATGGCTAGTTTATTGAAACAGCGCCACCCTACCTTAAGCGACGAGAGAGCTAGCTTATTAGCCGAAGTCTGCGTTCATTGCAGCAACACATTAATTTTGATTGCTCTCCGCAGCAGCGAAACTCACAGTCAGCAGCTCATCCAACAGATTGAAGATCTACTCGTATCCTACCTCAGTCCTCATGTTGGCGATGAGGTATTGCAGGGCGAGGTAATGAAAGTAATGAAATGCCCTCACTGCCAATCCGAACGACTATCTAAAAACGGGCATCGCCACGGCAAGCAGCGTTATTTGTGTAAAGATTGCGGCAAGCAGTTTCCAGCATGGAAGGGATAAGCTCATGGTTCAAGTTGTTGCATCATTTCACCTACTTCCCGTGCAGCCGGATCGGTACTTTCTAATAATGAATGAGCAACATTATGCCGCTCTGTATGGCTACGATTTTGACTGAGTTTGTATTTCCCTTGCAACCGCGTCACAATCATTTCAAAGCCAACTATTCCACTCATCATTCCTTCACGGTAGCTGTCAGACAGCTCGTGCCATTGCGCTTTGTATTCAGACTCGTAGGTGTCAATTGTCTCCTCCATCATCTTGTCCATTAGTTCCGGCGAGCCAGCGCGAGTAATAATTTGAGGTATACCATAAGCATGAACGGCAACATAATTCCACGTTGGTACGTTCTCGCGTTTCTCATATAGAGATGGTGAAATATAAGCGTGCGCTCCTGTAAAAATAGCCAATGATTCATGCTTGCCAAAAGCTTGCCATTGAGGATTTTGCTTCGCAAGATGACCAGTTAGTTTAACAACATTATCCTGCACTGTGACAACGAGCGGAATATGCGAGGCAACAGGTAAACTATCAGTTGTAGATACCAACGTGGCAAAACTATGAGCTTGCATAAAAGCTACTAACTTCTCAGGATCGTCCTCTCGAAAGGCGCTGGGGATATACATGATATATCGACTTATGTAGGCTGCCAAACTAGCGTTAACTTCAGCTACTCTTCGTATTGTGTCATTACTTTTCGGTACTGTTGTGCAGTCAGCGCCATCTCCGCTAATATTTCGCGTTGCTCCTGCACGATGCTTTGTGCCTCTGCCGCTGCTCGTTGTGCCTCTTGCGCTATACGACGGGCTTCAGCAGCCTGCTGTCGTGCCTCTTCCGCAGCACGTCGCGCCTCTTCCGCAACACGCCGCGCCTCTTCCGCAGCACGTCGCGCCTCTTCCGCAACACGCCGCGCCTCTTCAGCCTGCTGCCTTATAGCCTCTTTTGTCTGCCGCATCTCCTCCGCGAATTCTCGGCTCTCCTCAGAAGCCTGACGGTCTTTCTCCGACTGGATGCGCTGTTGTTCGGCAGCATATTGGTGCAATGCAGCTTGCTGCTGCTGCTCAGCACTTATCTCTCGCTTTACTTCCGACTCGCGCCGATGTTGTTCGGCGTTTTGCCTTTCCCGTTCCGCTTCCTGTCGCTGTGTCTCGCTTGCTGGCATTGTTTTCTTCTCCATCTAGTTAGTCAAGCCGCAAGGTTAAACTAACAATCGAGTTGACATCACGAGCAGATGCAAACAACTAGAGTATATCTATAATTTTTCATGCAAGGAATCTACCCAACGCGATCGCCTGTGTCACTCCGATCGCATCTCATCGACAAAAACTTTCACGGAAAGTATCCTTCAATACAGCAAATAAATCATTATTCCCATGCTTCCCTTGCTTATAAATCCTCAGATACAGTAACAGTACGACTCGCGTGGAGAAGATTCAACCATGCTATGTGTAGACGAACTGTTAACGCTGGAGTTGTTTCAACAGCTTTCCCAAGAGCAGATTCACTGGGTTTGCGATCGCGCTCAAGAAATGGAGCTATCTAGCGGCGAAGTCTTCGTCAAACAAGGAGATCCGCCACGGGGATTTTATGTCATGCTATCAGGTCGGGTGAGCATTACCCGCATCAGCGAAGGGATCGAAATGCCGATCGGACAGCACCAAGCACCTGCTTTTTTTGGTGAGATTCAAGTCTTAACCGATGAACCAGTCCCCGTAACATTACGCGCTCTTTCTGATTGTCGGCTCTACGAAATCTCAGGCGACGACTTTCGTACCCTACTACATAGTTGTCGAGGCTTCGAGCGCTTAATATTTCGAGCCGTACAGAAACGATTGCGCGGTTTAGAGTCTTTTATTCAAAATCGAGAGAAAATGGCAGCTCTAGGCACGCTAGCGGCTGGCTTAGCACACGAACTTAACAACCCTGCGGCAGCTGTAATTCGTGCTTTGCAAGATATCACCCCAGCACTGCTCGAACTCCAACGGATGAATTTTGTTTACGGACAGCGCCAAGTAGAGGTAGAACATACAGAAAAATGGCTCAAAGTGCGTGACGATGGTTGGGATGCGGTTGTCAACCGTCGCATGAACCCCATTGAATTTAGCGATCGCGAGGAACAATTGCTTGAGTGGTTAGAAAACTATGGCGTAGAAGATGCTTGGAAACTCGCCGAACCATTAGCAGCTGGAAATGTAGATATAGAGACTTTAACCCAGCTGATGGAGCGCTGGAAGGACGATCCGACAGAATTAAAAGATATGGGGTTGCGCTGGCTGGCGCTGTCTTTTGAGGTTATGTGTACGGTTTCGAGTGGCTTGCGGGGAGCGCAGCGAATTTCTCAGCTCGTCCAGTCGATGAAATCTTATTCTTACATGGATCGCGGCGCGCAACAAATTGTTGACGTTCACGATGGAATTGAAGATACATTGCAATTATTTGCTTATAAATTCAAGCAAGGAATTGAAATTCAGCGGAATTACGATCGCTCTTTGCCTAAAATTCTCGCTTTCGGTAGCGAGTTGAATCAAGTTTGGACGAACTTAATTGATAATGCAGTTGATGCGATATCTTCGATAAGCTTTGCTAACGCGGGGAAAGGAGTCATTGAATTAGCTACCGCTCAAAATGGCGATTATATCCAGGTACAAATTGCCGATTCTGGTGCTGGGATTCCTGTAGAAATTCAATCGCGAATTTTCGAGCCTTTCTATACGACAAAGCCTGTAGGTTCTGGTTCGGGTTTAGGTTTAGATGCAGTACGGCGGATTGTCGAGAACCGTCACCAAGGAACAATTACATTTACATCGCAGCCTGGTAAGACTTGTTTTACAATTTGTCTGCCAATTGCTACACACAGTTATCAGTGAACAGTTACTTTTTATCTACTCCTCGATCGCGTAGATTGCTGGTAGTTGACGATATTTTTCGTCCATATCTATACCGTAACCGACAATAAAGCGATCGGGGATTTCAATTCCCAAATAATCGATTTCAACTTGAACTTTGCGGCGTGAGGGTTTATCGAGTAAGGCACAAAGTTTGAGCGAGGATGGATTATCAGCTTTCAATATTTCTATTGCTTTTGAGGTTGACAACCCAGTATCGACAATATCTTCAACTAAAATGACATCCTTGTTGTGAATAATACCTTCAGTTAAACCCATTAACATCTTGACTTCACCCGAACTAATGGTAGAACAACCATAGCTAGATAAACGGATCAGTTCGACATTAAAAATCGGAGTTTGCATCTGCCGGATCAAATCGGCGAGAAAGATAAAAGAGCCTTTCAAAACACCAATAACAACTGGAGAACAATTCTGATAATCTCGATCCAACTCCCGCGCTAATCGCTGCACAGTTGCTGCTATTTCTGACTGAGAAATGAGTGGAACGAGTTTTTTATTCATAGTTTTTCTATTTCACCATAAACTCATCTAATTCAGTAATTCGAGTCTGCTTCTCTTCCGCACTCAAAAACGTTGCTTGAAAGGAATTTTTCACCAATTTATAAATATCTTGCCTACTCAAATTTAAAGCCGATTCTATTTCTTGTAAATTCTCAGCTACGTAGCCGCCAAAATAAGACGGATCGTCAGAATTTACTGTCACGCACAATCCCATGTCTAATAATTGTTTAATGTTGTGCTTTGCCATCGAATCGAAAACACAAAGTTTGATATTAGATAGCGGACAGACAGTCAGAGGAATTTGTTTTTCAATCAAATATTCTAATAACTTCGGGTCATCGATGCAGCGTACACCGTGATCGATACGCGATATGCCTAAAAGATTTATGGCTTCCCAAATATATTCTGGTGGTCCTTCCTCGCCTGCATGAGCAACGGTAAGAAATCCTTCTTCTCGGGCTTTATTAAAGACTTTTTGGAATTTTGAAGGTGGATTTCCTACTTCTGAAGAATCCAAACCTACTGCTGGAATTGTATCTTTATAAGGTAAAGCTTGTTCTAAAGCTTCCATTGCTGATTCAGCGCTTAAATGTCGTAGAAAACAGAGAATTAAATAAGAAGAAATATCGAGTTGTTGTTTTGCTTCCTGTAATGCACGATAAATTCCTCGATGAACTGTTTCAAACGAAACCCCTCTAGAAATATGACCTTGAGGATCGAAAAAGATTTCAGCGTGGCGCACATTTTGAGCAGATGCTTTTTGCATGTATGCCCAAGTTAGATCGTAAAAATCTTGTTCTGTCTGCAACACGCTCATTCCTGCATAATAAAGGTCGAGAAATGATTGCAGGTTTTGAAAGTTGTAAGCAGCACGAATTTCTTCTACCGATTTGTAGGGTAGTTGAATATTGTTGCGATCGGCTAATACAAACATCATTTCTGGTTCGAGGGAACCTTCAATATGTATGTGTAACTCAGCTTTAGGAATCTGGCAAAAGAATGAATTCATCTTTAGAGAGTTAGTAGTTGCGTGTAGAGACGTTACATGTAACGTCTCTACATATAAATATGAAATTTATTCAGATGTACCGAAGCGCAATGTCATAAAGACAAATCGAATTATGAAAACTGCGGCTAAAATCCAAGTTGCGATCGTAACTTCGTGGGCTTTGCCTTGCAGTGCTTTGGCAATTGGATAGGTGATAAAACCAACTGACAACCCAGTGGCAATTGAGTAGGCAAGGGGCATAAACAAAATCGTCAAAAATGCCGGAACAGCTTCAGCTACATCACCCCAACGAATATCTGATACACCTGTCATCATTAACACGCCTGTAATGACTAGGGCTGGTGTAGTAGCGTAGGCGGGAATTGCCTCGAATAAAGGAACTAAGAAGATCGCCAGGATAAATAATACGCCTACAATCGCAGCTGTGAAGCCCGTGCGCCCCCCTTCCGATACGCCTGCGGCTGATTCTGCATATGTAGTGACTGTAGACGTACCGATCAGCGCCCCAGCAGTTGTTCCTACTGCATCGGCAAACAGTGCTTGATTGACTCGCGGTAGTTTTCCATCCTCTTTAATGTACCCTGCCTTCATGCCGACTCCAGACAGAGTACCAACGGTGTCAAAAATATCGACGAATAAGAATACTAAAAGTATGGCGATAAAGTCGAGAAAGTTGTTAGCAGTCAATCGCGATAAACCGAAAATGCCTTGTCCGATCAGATCTGTCGGTAGGGTAGGGATCTGAAAAATTCCTTTGGGCGGGGGTGTAACACCTACAATCCAACCGAGTAAGGCGGTGGCGAGTACCCCCCAGAGTAATGCCCCCTTAACGCGGCGTACTAAAAAAGCTGTAGTAATAATAATTCCGGCAACAGCTAGTAGAGTATTAGGTTCTCTGAAGCTACCCAGGGTTGTTTTTGTCACTTCGCTGGCGATAATTAGCCCAGCACCTCCAGTTTTCGGATCGCCAGATATCCCAATATAGGCAATAAATAAACCGATCCCTACTGATGTTGCTGTTTTCAGCGACATGGGAATGGCATTGACAATTTGACTGCGAACGTTGGTAAGGGTGAGGGCAATAAAAATCAATCCTTCGGCAAATACAGCCGCTAGTGCCAAACGCCAATCGATTTTTAGGGTTAAAACGACAGAATAAGCAAAAAAGGCGTTTAATCCCATGCCAGGGGCGAGGGCAAAGGGATAGTTGGCAACAAATGCCATTACCAGCGTTCCAATTGCGGCTGAGACTGCGGTAGCAAAGACTTGTTCGGCGAATAAATCTTTTGGCTGCTGTAGAAAAATCGCATCCGACAAAATTAAGGGATTGACGACGAGGATGTATGCCATCGTCATAAAAGTTGTCAATCCTGCCAGAGTCTCGATCCGAAAGTTAGTTCTATACAGGTCAAATTGAAAAAAACGAGCGATCGCTGCTTGCCAACCCGTATACTGTGGCGTAGGTGGTTGCTGTAGTTCTAATCGATCTGTATCGCTGCTCATTCTTTGGCTGTCTCCACCAAGTTATCTTTGCTTATCAATTTTGAGGAAGTTCTCAGCAAGCGTCAGTCAGGCTTGTTACTCTAACGACATAAAAGCTGTCTTTTGCACCTAAATTTAGTGACTACTGGGTGCATACTGTATGTCGTTGTTCGATCGGTTTTTTGTGTCAAAAAACACCAACTCTAAACTTGATAAGAAAAGTTAACTGGCGCTGGCTAAAGCTGACTATTGCAGTTAGAGCGCCAGAGACTCGAATGTGGCTCAAATTAACCTTCCACCTCAGATACCATTAACAAATCTCAATGTTTCATGGGAATACTCCCTAAGATAGAGATTGTTTGAAGCGATACACATCTTTGACAACAGTATTGGATTATTTTCCTAAATATGCCTCTAGCACTTGAGGATGTTGTTGCATTTCCTCTGGGCTACCATGAGCTAAGTTACGCCCCTCTGCCATCACCCAAACGCGATCGCACAGGGACATAATCACATCCATATTGTGTTCGATAATCAAAAATGTCATACCTTCGCGGTTCCAAGTTAAAATGCGATCGCAAATTTGTTCGATCAACTTGGGATTTACCCCCGCCGCAGGTTCGTCTAACAAAATTAACTTGGGTTGCGTCATTAACGCCCTTGCCATTTCCAATAACTTGCGCTGTCCTCCCGATAGCGCCCCCGCATACTCGTGCGCCATATGCGCCAAGCCCACCGACTCTAGTAGCGTCATCGCTTGTTCTCGCAGGATTTGCTGTTCTTTGGCGATCGCCCAAGGTTGAAATTGCAGCCGCCAAAAGTTCTCTCCGTCTTGCTTTTGCGCCCCTAGCATCATGTTTTCTAGTACTGTCAGCCGCGAAAGCGTCCGTGCGACTTGAAACGTGCGTACCATACCCTGTAAGGCAATTTGATAGGTTCTCAATTGCTGCACGGGTGCGCCGTCAAAAATTACCCAGCCGCGATCGGGACGAATAAAATTTGACAGTAAGTTGAATAAAGTTGTCTTACCCGCACCATTGGGACCAATTAACCCCGTAATACTTCCTTTCGCTACTTCTAAATCGGCATTATCCACAGCCTTAATCCCGCCAAAACTTTTGGTAAGACCGCTAGCTGATAATAGTGGCATTGGTTGGGATTGTAGATCTTTGGATTCCATTGATAATGATTGGTAATGGGTAATGGGTAATGGGTAATGGGTTGTTGGTTGGTCTTAGACAAATGACAAATGACAAATGACCAATGACTACTTTCCAAGTGTCAATTCTTCTTTCTTACCTAATATTCCTTGCGGTCGCCAAATCATCAGTATCATCAGTAGTAAGCCGATAACCATAATCCGAAACGCACTCAGGCGCACGTCATCGAGGGGTACGATTTTGGGCAAGATAAAACGGGTGGCGCTGTCGTAAGCAAAGAAAACAACTGCGCCGAGGATCGTACCGAAATTGTTACCCGCACCACCTAAGATCACCATAATCCAAGCATCGAAAGTTGTCTGCGGCTGGAAATCGTTCGGATAAATTGAAGTTTGCTGCCATGCATACAAAGCACCAGAAATCCCAGCGATCGCCCCGCCTAACATTAAAGCTTGCAATTTATACCAAAAGACGTTTTTTCCTAAAGCGCGGGCAACTTCCTCATCTTCGCGAATTGCTTTTAATACCCTTCCCCAGGGCGATCGCGCTAGCACTTCTAACCGCCATACGACAAAAGCTAGCACCAACACCGAGATCAGCATCAATCCCGATTTTTCGTAGTTGGTGAAGTTGTATAGTCCAATAGCTCCCGCCGCATAGGGGACAAAAATCAACAGCGTCGCCACTATGCCGACAATTGCCCGAAAGACTAGTGGTAAATAACGAGTCACAAACGACTTTTGACTTTTAACTTTTGACTTTTGACTTCCGATCGCCCATTTCCAAAGTTTCCAGTAACACGCAACCACAACTAATGTGAGTAGCCCTACCATTATCCATTTCATCACCGTATCGGGGTTAAAATCTGTTAAGGGTAGAGGATATCCCTGCAATCCAAAAGCCCCAGGTGTGGGAGTATTAGGAGTTGGCAAATCTTGATTGTTGACCACCAAGCGAATGAGTTCCGATACCCCAATCGTGACAATTGCTAAGTAGTCTTCCCGCAACCTTAGTGTTGATAAACCAATTAACCATCCTAAGAGAGCGGCTACTAAAGCTCCAGCTAGCGTTGCTACGATTAAGGGTACGCCATACATGCTTAACAATACAGTCGTGTATGCTCCCAAAGTCATGAAAGCAACCAGACCAAAGTTAATTAACCCCGTTAAACCCCACTGCAAGTTTAACCCCAAGCTGAACAGGGCAAAAATTGCTGTAGAAACTGTCAGAAACAAGATATAGGCAACCCAACCGATAATTGTTGGATCGTTCATCAGGGCGTTTAAATCTAACATAAGCGTTGCTAAACCCGTCGCCACACTAGGGAATGTATGCTTTTGTGCTAAAAGATTTTAACCCAACAAGGATAGAAGTCAGTAGCGATCGCATCTTTATCTCACCGAGACTGTTTTCTGCAACAGCTACGAGAAATCAAACTAAAGGGATACACAGCAAGCCCGTCCTCTAGTCAACACTAAAAACTATATAAGACTGCAAAACGCAAGCAACAGCTTCCTTTAAACTAAGACTTGTTATCAGCGCAAACAGTAAGTAGAGAATTGTTATGGATGCTGCGGCACTTTGGCAACGCTATCAAGACTGGCTCTATTATCACGCCGGACTCGGATTTTACGTAGATATCAGTCGGATGCGCTTTGACGATGCATTTGTAGAGGGGTTGCAGCCCAAGTTAGAGAAAGCATTTCAAGATATGGCGGCTTTAGAAGGGGGAGCGATCGCCAATCCTGACGAAAATCGGATGGTAGGACATTACTGGCTGCGCGATCCCGATCTGGCTCCAACTCCAGAAATTAAACAAGAGATTGTTGAATCTGTAGACCAAATTGAAACCTTTGCCCGAAAAATTCATAGCGGAGCAATTCATCCACCCCAAGCACCCCGCTACACTGATATTATCTCTATTGGTATTGGCGGCTCGGCACTCGGTCCCGAATTTGTCGCTGAAGCTTTAGCTCCTGATTTTCCTCCCCTGGCGATTCACTTCATTGATAACACCGATCCGGCGGGGATCGATCGCGTGTTAACGCGGGTGAGAAATCGTCTCACCAGCACTTTAGTTATCGTCATTTCCAAATCTGGAGGCACGCCAGAACCGCGTAACGGCACGATTGAACTCAAAGCAGCCTATGCAGGTCACAATTTAGACTTTACCAAACACGCGATCGCCATCACGACTCCCGATAGCAAACTCGATCGGCAAGCAAAATCAGAAGGCTGGCTAGCCACTTTCCCCATGTTTGACTGGGTGGGGGGACGCACTTCAGAACTATCCGCCGTCGGCTTGCTACCAGCCGCTTTGCAGGGTATCGACATCCGGGCGATGCTGGCTGGCGCAAAAGAAATGGATGTAGCAACCCGCGTTGCCGATCTCAAAACCAATCCCGCCGCCTTGCTTGCCCTCGGTTGGTATTACTCTGGGAACGGACGCGGTGAAAAAGATATGGTGGTGCTGCCCTATAAAGACAGCCTCTTACTATTTTCCCGTTACTTGCAGCAATTGGTGATGGAATCTCTGGGTAAAGAAAAAGACCTCGACGGTAACATCGTCCACCAAGGAATCGCCGTCTATGGTAACAAAGGTTCGACCGACCAACATGCCTACGTCCAGCAATTGCGCGAAGGCGTACCCAACTTCTTTGCTACCTTTATCGAAGTCTTGGAAGACCGTTCGGGCTCCTCGCCAGACATCGATCCAGGCGCAACTGCTGGAGATTATCTCTCTGGCTTCCTCCAAGGAACTCGCCAAGCCTTGTATGAAAAACAGCGCGATTCCATTACCATTACCATTCCCCAAGTCAACCCCCACACAGTAGGCGCATTAATTGCCCTTTACGAACGAGCTGTAGGTTTTTATGGTTCGCTAGTCAATATTAACGCCTACCACCAACCAGGCGTGGAAGCAGGGAAAAAAGCAGCCGCCGTGGTGTTAGATTTGCAAAAACAAGTCTTGCAAGTCCTGCAAGAGGCTAAAACTCCTTTATCTCTGGCACAAATTGCCAAGAAAGCCGCAGCCACAGACCAAATTGAGGCAATTTATAAAATTCTGCGCCATCTGCAAGCAAATCGGAGAGGGGTGGCAATGCAAGGCGATCCCGCCCAACCCGGTAGTTTGACGTTTTCTTTAAGTTAATTGGGATTCGTAGGGGCGCACTGCTGTGCGCCCGTACTAGGGAGTCGGGAAAATTGTAGAGACGTTACATGTAACGTCTCTACAATTCCATATCACATTTGGTTACATTCTGTTGCTAGCGCAACACTTTTTTACAGAAAACTGGGTTAGATTAGGAGCGAACCACTTAGTCTAAACGGGTTTGGTATGGCTGCTCATCGGGGTATTGAGATCTATCCGCTAGCTTCAATTCAAGGGGGAATGGCTCAGTTTTATACTCCCCAGTCCAGCCACGAGACAATGTTGGTACAGATTCCGCCGCACACGATTGACGATCTCTTCGTTCACAAATCTCAGACAGACCAGATTTTAGTTGTTAGAGGGCGTTTAGCCCTCGTGACTTTAGAAAATAAGCAGTATCGCTACACTCCATTGAGCGATCGCCTGCCTCAAGTTGTTAAAATTCCCCCAGGCGTGCTACACGGTGCAATAAATCTAGATTCCGAACCATGCACGATCGTTAACGCCGTTCTGCGCCATCGTCCGACGCAACCGCGAGATTATATTCCTCGTCCCCGTCCTTTTCCCTACAATCTCGCGATCGCGGGAGCTAAACTAGCAGAGATGGAGGCTGTAATTATTCAGCAAGCCTTGGGTAGTGTGGGAGTATGACTGATTGGTAGATCCGGCATTTCTTTTATTCGTGCAGCACGGCTGGGCAGATGATAACCGTGCCATGATGCTACTGGCGCGTCGGTTGGTCACAGATACAATTCCAGTGTTTGCGCCGAGTCTGGGTTACGTTCAAACTTGGGTGAGAATTGAGCCTTTGATTCAGGCAGTGGAAAAGCTGGCTAGCGAACAGATTGCCAAATATCCAGACGTACCGCTGAAGATTATCGGTCATTCGATGGGTGGTTTGATCTGGTTAGAGGTATTGCATAAGCATCCTGAGTGGTGGTCTAGTATTCACTCGTTGGTTTTGATTGCATCGCCAGTCGGTGGTGCAGATGTGGCACGGGCGATCGATCCTTTAAATTGGGGAATTGGGATTGCTGGCGATCTGGGAAAAAATCGTAAGCCAATTGCAGCCGCGATCGCCTCTATAATTCCCACATTAGTTATTGCTGGCGATATTGATGGTGGTAGCGATGGCACGGTTCCAGTAGAATCGACAAAGTTTCAAAATGCTCGGTTTATCTGCTTGCCAGGACTAGCTCATGCCGTTTTGCGAAATTATCCTACGGTTGCCACCATCATTCAAGACTTTTGGATGGATGCTAATGTCGGTGAGGCGATCGTCTATGACGATATCGTACAACGGTTGCAGGCAGTACCAGGCATGACAGACGGTCATCGCCGCGATTTTAGTAAAGCCCAAATTGCGATCGCACTGCCAAATGGTGCTACTATTCGCACTTGCAAGAACTTATTTGGGATTGATTGTGTCTTTGTTGCCTCTCCTACCGGAGAATGTTTGTATGCAGGCTTTGTTGGTTGGTTGCACGCACCAGATTTACAAAAAGCTCTAGAAGATATTCAGCAAGCATATTAATTGATTAAATGCTGCAATACTCAGTTCACCCAGCTCCTAGATTCATTCGCACTCATTTAAATCGGCTTTTACCGAGTTGGTCGTTGCCAGTTTTATCTGTGGTTGTAGTTTTACAACTGTGTCAATTTGCTTTCTTGGAACGGACAGTTGAGACAGAAATCTATAAGAACGAATTTCGGCAACAATTTCTAGAATTTGGCAGCCAAATCATTGCCCAACTGGGAACAATGGGATACTTAGCAGATATGTTCGACCCGCGCACTGGTTTCCCTATGACTTCTCCTCCCGGTCAAGTGCGGTTGAGCGATGTGAAAGTTGTCGGCGCTACCCTGGGCTATACAATCGATCGTAGCGGTCAGTGTGCCGCGATCGTCCATCCAACTTGGGGAAAAGCAGTTTATCCTTCTACGCTTGTCTCATCTGCCCAACCAGATGTAGTTGCAGAAATCGTGGCTAACATAGCAGCTAATAGCACGCACTACGATATTCAACCCGTAGCAGGATCGAGCGATCCAACCGTAGAGGGGCAATCTTTTCCAAATATAAAGTCAGTATAAGAGAGCCAATATAAGAGCGTGCATCTGCGATCGCAGCTTGAGAAAAAATTTATGAAAGCATCCACACAAGGTTCTGGTAAAGAAATTGTACTGCCTTTGGCAACACTATTTGCTATCTTGGCGACTCTCAGCGTTAACGTCTTGTCAAATTTCTTTCCAGTTCGAGGATTAAATATTGGTGAAATTGCCAATACCATCCTTCAAGGCGTGCAAATTACGCCAGCAAATTATGCCTTTGCTATTTGGGGATTAATTTATCTCGGATTAATTGCCTATGGCGTTTATCAGTTTCTTCCAGCACAGCGCCAAAATTCAACTCTGCATCGAGTTGATGTCTTACTAATTATTGCTTGTCTAGCTCAAATTGCTTGGGTATATCTCTTCACGCTACAGCTATTTTGGCTTTCAGTAATAGCAATGCTAGCAATTCTAATTTCCTTAATTGGAGCTTACTTGCAATTAGAAATTGGCAAACGAGTATCGCGCGAATTCAAATGGCTGGTACACGTACCATTTAGTATTTATTTAGGTTGGATCTCTGTAGCAACGATTGTTAATATTGCCTCTGCTCTGTATATTTCTAATTGGGATGGTTGGGGCATAAGCTCTCTAGGATGGACTGTCATTATGCTACTTATTGGTGCAGCGATCGCCTCTGTAGTTGCCCTTCAACGGGCAGATATCGCCTTTACGCTGGTATTTGTTTGGGCGTATGTGGCGATCGCCGTGCGTCATTTATCTTTAAATAATCCTGCCATTTCAATAACCGCTGTAGTAGCAGCGCTCGGACTTGCAGTTCTGCTATTTTACGGTAAGAAAAAGCGCAAAAGTCAACAGCAAGCAGTTAATGCAAGGTTCTAAGCACAAAAGTACGATATTTGGCTAAAAATGCGGATATAAATGCTGCTGCGCCTACAAAGCAACTTGGACGCGATCGCGCATTCCCGATTTGCTTAAAATTGTTGTCGTACAGATGCACGCTCCTACGTTACTCGTTCAACAGTTGCATTGCTTCTTCACACCAAGCTACCCACTCGGTTTCATAACGAATACCCCGTCTTAGGGTAAGACAGCGACATTGTTCTGGTAGCGATAATTCAGCCACGTTCTCACAGCATTTTTGATACCATTCTTTGTAGATTGATAACTGCTCTAAGTGAATTTGGCGGCGACGTTCTAGTTCTTTAAGAATTACCGGACGGGGAACTAAATGTCCCGCCAGCACTTTGACCATCAAATCTTCGCGAATCTGTGTAGGTTCCGAAGGTTGAGCGATCCATTCACACAAATTTTCTCTACCGCTATCGGTAATGTGATATAGCTTCTTATCCGGTCGTCCTGCTTGAGGGATCGTCTCGGATATTACCATGCCTTCATCTTCTAGCTTGGCTAATTCTCGATAGATCTGTTGCTGCGTCGCTTTCCAATAGCAACCGCTTTTATCCGCAAACTTTTTTGCCAAGTCATAGCCACTCAAGGGTTCTATGCTGAGTGCTGCTAATATCGTATGCCCTAATGCCATTTCCAAACAGAGGTTGACATATCCAATAAGTTGAGTATAGCATCTTGTTTATACTCAATTTGTTTTATATAAAACAGTTGAATATAAAGAAGCGATCGCCAATACCAATAGACATATTTCCAGACTGATGCAACCGTAGATGCCGACATCAGGAGCAGAATTTCATGAACGATCGACCATTAGAAGGTATGGACGTATCATCACACACACCCACAGAGCCAGAATCAACTCCTCTAGATGTAGAAGTCGTACCCCGTATTCCTAAACGCAGAAATCTATTAGCATCCGCACTTGGTATCTTGCTGCTATCAGTCATAGCTGTGGGTGTAATGCGGCTCGTTAGTAATGATGCTCCTATCAGTACGAAATCCGAGCGCCGCTTGCCAGTCAAAACAGCTCCTTTGCAAGCCGTGCAGTCTTATACGGCAATACGAACTTACACGGGTGAGGTAGCAGCGCAGAGAGCTAGCGAACTGGGATTTGAGCGAGTGGGGGAGTTAGTACAGGTGTATGTCGATCGCGGCGAGAAGGTAAATCGCGGTACTCCTATTGCCAAACTCGATACGCGGAATTTAGAAACACAGCGATCGCAGTTATTAGCACAAAAAGCCAAAGCTGAAGCTGTGTTGGAGGAATTGCAAAATGGAGCTAGAACGGAAGAAATTGCCGCAGCGCGATCGCAAGTACGGGATTTAGAACAACAACTGAGTTTAGAGAAAATCAAACGCGATCGCAGAGAGAAATTATGGCGCGATGGAGCCATTTCTAGAGAACAATTTGACGAAATCGCCTACGGTTCCAATGCCCTCTCAGAAAGGCTAGCAGCAGCCCGCAGCAATCTAGATGAGTTATTAACTGGGACGCGCCGCGAACAAATTACTGCCCAACAAGCTGAAGTGAGACAGCTACAAGCAAGTATTGCAGATATAGACGTGTCAATTGCCAAAAGTACCATCAAAGCCCCTTTCTCTGGAATTGTCGCAACACGGCAACTCGATGAAGGTACTGTAGTTAATGCTGGACAAACAGTGGTGCGCTTGGTAGAAGAGAGCGAACCTGAAGTTGAAATCGGCGTTCCGACGCACGTAGTAGCACAACTAAGATTGGGAAGCCAGCAACAAGTACAAATCGGGCAAAAAACTTATTCAGCAGAAGTTACATCGATTTTGCCAGAAATTAATTCTGCGACTCGTACACGCACCGTCATTTTAGCCTTACCATCTGCAATCTCCAATTTATTAGCACCGCGACAGGTGGCAAGGTTACAAGTTCGGCAAAATGTAGCAACGACAGGTTACTGGTTGCCTACTACAGCATTAGTCAGAGGAGAGCGAGGCTTGTGGGCATTTTATACCCCAGTAGAAACACAAGATAAGTCTTATCAAGTGGAACGTAGGGATGTAGAAGTCTTGCATACCGCAGGCGATCGCGCTTTAGTCAGAGGCACTATTCAATCTGGAGATAAGGCAATTATTGACGGTACGCAGCGCGTTGTACCAGGGCAGTTAGTAGAGCCGATTTAATTGGTAATTAGTAATTGGTAATTGGTAATATTTTGACTTTTAACTTTCAACTTTTAAGTTTTTATGTCTACTCTTTTCTATCGCAATCGTCAATTACTTCTCCTCGCACTTACGTTAATTCTAGTGTGGGGATTGTCTTCATTTTTTACTTTACCGCGTTTGGAAGATCCAGAAATTACCCAGCGCGTATCGACGATAACGACTTTGTTTCCTGGTGCGAGTACCGAACGGGTAGAAGCTTTGGTGTCAAAACCAATTGAAGATGAGTTATCAGAAATTGAAGAAATTGATTCTTTAGAATCGCGATCGCAGTTAGGAATTTCTGTAGTTACTGTCAATCTGAAAGAGTCGGTGCGGAATGTAGATCGAGTATGGGAACAGGTACGCAGTGAAGTTGATGATGTGATTCCCAGATTACCGCAAGGAGCGCGATCGCCAGTATATGAAGATCGGGAAGTCAAAGCAAATGCCCTAATTATAGGTTTGACTTGGGAAACAAATACACCTCCAAATTATGCTATCTTACGTAGAACGGCAGAAAGACTAGAAGACAAACTGAGATATTTACCCGGAACGCAGAAGGTAGAAATATTTGGCGCTCCAGAAGAAGAAATGCGGGTAGAAATTAGTCCGGCTGAGTTATCAATGCTGGGAATAACAGCAGCAGAATTATCGCAGCAGATTTTAGCTAGCGATGCCAAGATTAGTGCCGGACAATTGCGAGGACAAAATAACGAACTCTCGTTTGAAGTTGCTGGAGAATTAGATTCTTTAGAACGCATTCGCAACATTCCTATCCGCACTGAAAATAACGGACAAGTAACGCGGCTGGGAGATATTGCCCAAGTTAATAAAGGTATTATCGAACCAGCGGCAAGTTTGTCATTTGTCGTAGGAAAACCCGCGATCGCCTTGGCTGCTACAGTAGAATCAGCTATGCGCGTGGATGCCTGGGCGCAGGCTGCTAAACAGGCTTTGCAAGAGTTTCAAACCCAATTACCCAAAGGTATTAGTTTACATACAATTCTCGATCAAAGTCGTTACGTGCAGCAACGCATCAATGGCGTGTTGTGGGAAATGGCTTTTGGCTCGCTGTTAGCCATGGCAGTAATTTTATTTATGATGGGCTGGCGATCGGCTGTGGTTGTAGGTGCAGCTTTACCCTTGGCAACTTTGTTAGCGTTTGGCTGCATGGAAGTATTAAACGTCCCCTTGCATCAAATCTCAATGACGGGTTTGGTGATTGCAATTGGATTGCTAATTGACAACGCGATCGTGATGGCAGATGAAGTTCAGGTACGGTTGCAAAGAGGCATGAAAGCAAGAGCAGCGATCGCCGATAGCATCCATCATATACTCGTTCCCCTGCTCAGTTCTACTCTAACCACAGTACTAGCCTTTTTACCAATTGCCCTTGCACCTGGCGGCGTGGGAGAATTTACGGGGACAATAGGCGTAACGGGAATTCTCGGACTCACAAGTTCTTTAGTTATTTCCCTAACAATTCTACCCGCTCTATCGGGAAGATTACATCAATGGTCGCCTGCTGTTTTCAAGGGAATTTTGCCCCCCTTTTTAAGGGGGTTTGGGGGGATTTTGCCCTTTCCGAGAGGAGTTAGGGGGATCTTACAGTCAGGTTTTTCCCATCCTCAACTCACCAGAATTTATCGCCGATCGCTACAACTTGCTTTTAGCCGTCCTGCGATCGCAGTTGGTTTAGCCTTAATATTACCAACGGTCGGGTTTACCCTCGCACCCCACCTACCGCAACAATTTTTTCCGCCCTCCGGTCGCGATCAGTTTTACATTGAAGTTGAATTTCCCAGTCAGGCTGGAATAGAACAAACGCGATCGCAAGTTTTGCAAGCACGGGAATTAATCTTACAGCAACCAGAGGTAACGGACGTACATTGGTTTTTAGGCGAAAGCGCCCCGACTTTCTACTACAATATTGTGGGTAGTCAAGAGGATGCCGCTAACTACGCCCAAGGACTCGTTCAACTGCGCCCTAACACCCTTTCGCGTCCGATTATTCAATCCCTGCAAACTCAGTTAGATCGAGCTTTTCCAGGCGCACAGATACTTGTACGACAAATCGAACAGGGACCGCCATTCGATGCACCTGTAGAAGTCAGGTTGTACGGTGCAGATTTAACTCAACTGCGAAAATTAGGCGATCGCCTGCGGGCAGAAATGGCTCAAATTAAAGAGATCACTCATACCCGTGCTAGTCTAACTGAAGCGCAGCCCAAACTTGCGGTCAATGTCGATGAAGAACAAGCCAGAATGGTAGGACTAGATCGCAGTGCGATCGCCCGTCAGTTAGATGCAAATTTAGAAGGAACAACAGGGGGTTCCGTACTGGAAGCAACGGAAGAATTACCCGTCCGCGTGCGATTGTCCAACTCTGGGCGGAGTAATCTAGAACAGATATCGGATCTCGATTTATTACCAACTGATAATAGAAACAGTCAAACGATACCTTTATCTACTGTAGGAAACATTAGCTTAGTTCCCGATCTTGCCGTTATTCGCCGCCGCAACGGACAACGAGTTAATGTCGTGCAAGGGTTCATGACGGCTGGGACTCTTCCCGCCAATGCTTTGACTCAGTTACAACAACGTTTGCAACAGGATAATTTTCAACTTCCGCCTGGTTATTCCTTTGAGTTTGGTGGTGAGTCGGAAGAACGAAATACAGCTGTGGGCAATATCTTATCTACCGTTGGAGTATTGGGAGTATTGATGACTGCAACTCTGGTACTGACTTTCAATTCCTTTGCTTTAGCAGCTAGTATTGGCGCGATCGCTATTCTTTCTGTAGGTTTAGGGTTAGGTGCATTGTGGCTGTCGGGCTATCCTTTTGGCTTTACAGCTATTCTCGGTACAATTGGCTTGATTGGGATTGCCGTGAACGAAGCAACGGTAGTGATTGCGGCGCTGCAAGCTGATGTGAAAGCTAGTACGGGCGATCGCCACGCTGTTGAAGAAGTTGTCGTGCGCGCTACGCGCCACTTAATTGCCACTACAATCACCGATATGGCTGGCTTTACTCCCCTACTTTTCGACCCTACAGGCTTTTGGAATCCACTGGCGATCGTCATCGCAGGAGGATTGGGAGGTGTTACCTTACTCTCTATGTATTTCGTTCCTGCTGTCTATTTGTTGTGGACAAAAACTCGTCACCAGTCTGTAACGGTTGCCTGGCAAAGTAGTTAAAACGGAGTTTCTACCACCTGTAGAGTCAGAATTTTTCCTGAGTGGGGATGCTCGAAACAAAGTTCTCTCGCGTGTAAGCATAAACGCTCTACTTGGGCGCGACAACCGTACAATCGATCGCCCAAAATGGGTATTCCTAAACCTCTAGGATCGGCAGCATGAACCCTAAGCTGATGCGTTCGTCCTGTTAGAGGGAGGAACTGAATCCGAGTCGAATCCTTCGATCTTGCTATGACTTGGAATTCCGTTAAGCTAGGTTTTCCCCGTGCATCAATTTTCTGATAAGGGCGATCGCTAGGATCTCCCCAAAGTGGCAGTTGAATCGTACCGCTTTCTTGCGTCACGCATCCGGCAAGTACCGCTTCATAAACTTTACGCACTCGCCGTTGTTGAAATTGCTGGCTCAGATGACGATAAGAGGCGCGATCGCGAGTCAGTAGCAAAATACCTGACGTTTCTAGATCGAGGCGATGTGGAGCTGCGATCGCCATGCCATCGGGCAGTAAGTGACGTAAACGAGACACGACGCTATCATAGCGATCGCTACAACGACCGGGAACGGAGAGCAGTCCTGGCGGTTTATTCACGGCAATCAGCCATTCATCTTCATAAAGAATAGATGTCTTGGTTTGGATGCATAGATCTTGGAGATCCCCCTTAATCCCCCTTAAAAAGGGGGAAACAAAGCCATCCTTTTCATAAAGAATAGATGTCTTGGTTTGGATGCATAGATCTTGGAGATCCCCCTTAATCCCCCTTAAAAAGGGGGAAACAAAATCGTTCTTAGCCCCCTTTATTAAGGGGGGTTGGGGGATCGGATTGCCCCTCTTATTAAGGGGGGTTGGGAAGATCTCATTGCCCCCCTTTGTAAGGGGGGTTGGGGGATCTCTGCTGTAAACCTGACAATAAAAACCCCATCAACGGCTGACAGCGTTCCGTACAGGCTCCATAGAACTCTCCCTGCACTTTTTCGCCATTAGTCGAAGGCAATCCCCACCAAAACTCCGCCATTGCCAGTGGCTTCAAGTTATGAGTTGCCGCATAATGCAACAACTTTGGCGCACAACAAGCCCCAGTTCCAGTAGGTAGCGAACCCGCCATCAACTGCTGTAGTGGTAGAGACTCCCCTGCGAAATTGCTCAACCTATAGCTAGCGTGCATCAGTGCTTGCAGCTGCCTCGATAAACTTTTCCGCTGTTGTTTCAACTCGTACATTCTCTTATCTGCTTGCTCGATCGCCTGTTGGAGCGGTTGTAACAGACAATCTCGTTGACGCTTAAACAGCTTGCGATCGATCCCATCCTGACGACTTTGTTCGTCCAGTTGCGCTAATGCCTCTACTAAAGCAACGCCTGCGAGGGTATCTTGAAATACCTGGCGCTGAAATTGTCGCTGTTGCTTGCGATCGCGATGTAGGATTGTAAGTTGCTGCCAGCGCGTTTCAAAATCCTGCACTAACGTTGCATACTTTTGCCGTTCCGGTATTTGTTGCAAAGCAATTAGCTCTTGTTTCATTGCTGCTAACATATCCAGGGTACGGGCTTCTTCTAAAGCCAGCTCTTTGCCCTCGATCGCTCCCACCCAACCTGCAACCGTGCTACAACCATGCAAAAGCCCAGAAAATGCTTTCAGCACTCGCTGTTCCCCAGCAGCAGTCTCGACAAGCAGCACACCGTACATTTTCCCCTCATGGGAATACCGCGCGATAGTAGCAAGCTGTTGCATCAACCCAATTGCGATCGCTTCTACAAAAGGGGTGCGGGGCAGTGTCAATAATTTACCCGTCTGAGGACAATAACCTTCATACCAATAACTAACAGGTGAATCATCAGCAACGCAACCTGAGCTAATAAAATCTGTTGGTAGATGAAGGGTCATAATTTTGGTAGTTGGTGGTTGGTAGTTGGTGGTTGGTAGTTGAGTGGTGCGTGGTGTGCGATCGAGATGTCACTGATAACTGATAACTGATAACTGATATGAAATCTCTGTCTCGACTTCCCAGGCAAAATATTGCAGCCAAAATTTTTCATTGGGTAAATATTGTTAGTTTATTCATTATGCTGACCAGCGGACTGCAAATCTACAATGCTAACCCCGTATTTGGCGGGCGTGCTGGCTGGCATATTCCACCAATTTTTGCCCTTGGAGGGTGGCTGGCTGGTGGTAGACACTGGCATTTTGCTGCAATGTGGCTGTTTTCGCTCAACTTGGTGTTTTATGGAATTTATATCCTCGTTTCCCGTCGTTGGAAACATCGATTTGTCAGCGACAAAGACATCAAAGCACTGAAATTGAGTCAAAACCAAAAGCGTCGTGCTTATGCATGGCATCGGATCGCTTATACGGCGATCGTTCCCATTTTATTACTTGCTATATTTAGCGGCTTGGGTATGTACAAACCCGCTCAATTTCACTGGATTGTCGATTGTTTTGGCGATTGGCAAGCGTTGCGAATCGTTCACTTCGCTACCGTCCCAATCGTGATTATCTTTGCCACAATCCACGCCTTACTAGGACGAAAAGTCGGTGGCGATCGCCTTTTGGAATCGATGTTTTGGTAAGCTTATCTATAACAATATGAATCAGATTCAAATCCCTCGCCAAAGACTATTACGTCGTCACTTTCTAAAACTTTCTGGGCTTTCCAGCGTCAGTTTATTATTAGGTGGATGTGGCACGCCTTTATTTGAAGATATAGTCGGTAAAGTCTCCGAACCATTGAACCAAAAAGTTGAAACTTTAATTTTCAATCCTGAAAAACTCGCACCAGAATTTCCAGTCAGCGAGATCGAACCAGAAGCATTAATTGTTAACTCATTTAACTTTACTCCAAAAATCGATCCAACCAAATTTCGTCTGGTTGTCGATGGTGCAGTCAATAAATTTCTCAGCCTCAGCATGATAGAAATTCAGCAAATGCCCCTTGCCTCAATGGTGATTCGTCACGTCTGCGTGGAAGGGTGGGCGGCGATCGTGCAGTGGGGTGGAGTTCGATTGCGGGATATTATTAATCTTGCCCAACCTAAACCCGAGGCAAAATACGTTTACTTTAAATCCGCTGACGGCTACTACGAAAGCTGGGATTTAGCATCGTGTCTGCACCCACAAACGTTGATGGCATATCAGAAAAACGGGCAACCTTTACCAATAGATAACGGTGCGCCTTTACGTCTCGCCTCGCCAATTAAATTAGGTTACAAGCAAAGTAAATGGGTCACTAACATCATCCTTAGCGATCGCCTCCTACCCGTCAAAGGCTACTGGGAAGACCAAGGCTATGAATGGTATGCAGGATTGTAAAAAGTCAAAAGTCAAAAGTTAAAAGTTAAAATTTACAACTACCAATTACCAATTACTGAGATTTTGTAGCAATCTCAACTTGTGTCCAGACCCGCCCAGAAATTAATTTCTGGGCTAATAGCACAAGTCTACTTCAGTAGACTAAAAACTAGTTACAGTCGGATTTATCCGACTTAAGCTATGAGACTGGGATTTGAATCCCAGGCGGACGTTGCAACAACTGCAAGATCTTAGATTACCAATGACCAATTACCAAATCCAAGAGTAAAATCTATGGGATGCAATTCAGCACCTTAATGATGAACATTCCTAACTGTACCTGGCAGCGCCCTATCGGTCTGGGCTGGGATAAGCCCTATACTGTCCGTACCGCGAGTAATTTAGATGATGGTCCCTGGCACGGTATGCCTTTAGGGGGCTTTGGTGCGGGTTGTATCGGTCGATCTTCTAGGGGTGATTTTAACGTGTGGCAGGTGGACGGCGGCGAGCATATTTTTCAGCCGATGCCTGCTTGTCAGTTTAGCGTGTTTGAAAGCGTGTCTGAACGGAGTGCATCTCGTCAGGCTTACGCTTTGTGTACGGAAGCACCTGAAGATGGATTGCAGAATTGGCAGTGGTATCCATCTAGGGGCGAACAACACGCCCATACAGGCACGTATCATGCGTTGTATCCTCGTAGCTGGTTTGTGTATGAGGGTGTGTTTCAATCTCAGTTAACCTGCGAACAGTTTTCGCCAATTTGGGCAAATAACTATCAAGAAAGCAGCTATCCAGTGGGTGTATTTGTCTGGACTGCCCATAATCCTACTAATGCCCCCATAACTCTGAGTATTATGCTGTCCTGGCAGAATATGACGGGGTGGTTTACTAATGCCAGTAAATCTTCAGAAGTCAAAATTAGAGATGATGGTAGCCCAGTGTATGAATATAAATCGCGCTGGGGAGAAAGCCAGGGAAATTTTAATCGGTTGGTGGAATCCGAGTATGTGGGATGCGTATTAGGGCGAGATAGCGGTGAGGATGTAGAGGAAGGAGACGGGCAGTGGTGCATTGCTACGGCAAAACAGCCCGGTGTAGAAGTCTTTCATCATACCCGTTGGAATCCTGTCGGTACGGGAGAAGACATATGGACAAGTTTTGCCCAATCAGGTGCTTTACCCAATATACAAGATGAGACACCAGCTATAGAGGGAGAACAAATTGCAGGTGCGATCGCCATTCGTTTTACACTTCAACCAGGAGAAACTCGCACGATTCCCTTTGTCTTAACTTGGGATTTTCCCGTTACGGAATTTGCTGCTGGGGTCAAATATTATCGTCGCTATACAGATTTTTTCGATCGCACGGGTAAAAATGCTTGGGCGATCGCTCGCACAGCCTTACAAGCATACCAGTCTTGGCAATCTCAAATTCAAGCTTGGCAGCAACCAATTTTAGATAAAACCGATCTGCCCGATTGGTTCAAAATGGCATTGTTTAACGAACTTTACGATCTTACCAGTGGTGGGACGCTGTGGAGTGCGGCGACAGAGCGCGATCCGATCGGTCAGTTTGCCATTTTAGAATGTATTGATTATCGCTGGTATGAAAGCCTTGACGTGCGGCTTTACGGTTCGTTTGCTTTATTAATCTTATTTCCAGAGTTAGAAAAGGCTGTGATGCGTGCTTTTGCACGGGCTATTCCTGCTAGTGACAATCATCGTCGCCTCATTGGATATTACCTAACTATCGGGGCGGAAATGCCCCTCGCGCCGCGTAAAGTTGCTGGTGCAACACCTCACGATTTAGGCGCACCCAACGAACACGTTTGGGAAAAGACAAATTACACGGCATATCAAGATTGCAATTTGTGGAAGGATTTACCCAGCGATTTTGTTTTGCAGGTATATCGAGACTATTTACTGACAGGTGCAACTGATGTAGAGTTTTTAGCATCATGTTGGGAGGCGATCGTTCAAGCCCTCAACTATTTGAAAACTTTCGATGAAGATGGCGATGGAATTCCTGAAAATTCTGGTGCGCCAGATCAAACTTTTGATGATTGGAAGTTGCAGGGTATTAGTGCTTATTGTGGGGGATTGTGGTTGGCGGCTTTAGAAGCCGCGATCGCCATTGGTAAAATTTTACTCAATTCTGTAGAGACGTTACATGTAGAGACGTTACATGTAACGTCTCTACAAGAAACGATCGACACTTATCAATCTTGGTTATCGCGATCGCGTCCTATCTACCAAGAAAAACTTTGGAACGGACAATATTATCGCTTGGATAGCAATAGCGGTTCTGATGTCGTGATGGCAGATCAACTCTGCGGACAATTTTACGCTCGTTTATTAAAACTACCTGACATTGTACCGCAAGAATGTGCTTTATCTGCACTCAAAACTATATACGATGCTTGCTTTTTGAAGTTTCATCAGGGAAAATTTGGGGCAGCGAATGGTTTAAAACCGAATGGTTCTCCTGAAAATCCTAATGCTACCCATCCATTAGAAGTATGGACGGGAATTAATTTTGGATTGGCGGCTTTTCTCTTACAAATGGGAATGAAAGCTGAGGCACTGCAATTAACAGAAACAGTTGTCAATCAAATTTATGAAAATGGTTTGCAATTCCGTACTCCAGAAGCAATTACATCTGTTGGTACTTTTCGGGCAAGCTATTATTTGCGAGCAATGGCAATTTGGGCAATTTATGGCGTGTGGTTTGATTTTTAGCGATCTAGCAATTTACCATCTTTTGCTTTTGTCAATCGCTTGACTTTATTTGATGTTTTCTTAGCAAATGCTTTTTATCAGTAGTTGTTGCTGCACGTCCCTGTTGCTTTAACAGTTGAATGGAATACAAGGTAGCAATAACTTGAATCGTTCCCATTGTGATAAATAAAGTATTGAAAGACAACCAATTAACAATCACTCCCCCAAGCACTACAGCAAGACCAGTCATGACTTTTGATTGTCCGTCAGCCAAGCCCCAAATTTGCCCTGCCTTTCCTCGATCTTCATATTGTGCATATAAAGCATTCCAGGTAGGAGTTGCTAAAGCAGAAGCTATGCCCAACCCTACTTGAACGACAAACAAACTTAGTTGAGAAGATACGAATAGATAGCAAAATGTGAAAATGGCATTTAAAGCATAGCCAATTATCATGAGTTTGGCTTTGCTTATGTTGCGGTCTGATAACCTTCCAACTAGGATGGTAAAAATTCCTGTAGCAACTAGATATGTAGCCCAAATTCCGCTAATATCAAGAATATTACCTCCAATTTTTTGAGTGAATAAACCAAAAATCGGAGCAAACATTCCTTCGCCTAAGTACCAAATATTACTACTGTAAAGTAGGATTTTGAGATTTTTTTGTAGCATAGAAAACACAACAATGACTTAATGAACTGGATATATTCTATGCAGTTATTAGTCTATGTTGACGGTCGTAGTAGGTATCAAGTACGGAATCAAGCCGTTCTTTTCCAGCAGCAACGGCATTCACTTTGTCTACAAATTTACTTGAAATAAACTTTCTTAATGGCTGTTCGACGCAATTGAAATAGGGCATGACTTCAGCAACTTGTCTATCCCATTCTGGGTATAGTAACAAAAAATCATCAGGCATAACTTTAGTTTTGGTGATACCTGGCTCTGGAAGGCATTCAAAAGGTTTGTCTAAATTAAAACAAGCATAGTGATCGGTTAGTTCTTCACCAGGATAAATGTCTCTAGGAGCTATTTCAAAGTCATAAGCTGTAGAAATACAGTTGGCATAAAAACTATGATTGATATATCTACCAATGTCCCAACATAGTATATAGTTACCGTTTCTTCCTCGAAAAGAATATTTGAATACGTGTTCTTGTTGAAGTCGGTCTAGAGACAATATATATCCCTCGTCGAATTGCTGATCTAATTCATCCAATACCCACACTATCGTTCCTTGAGGAATAAATTTAGTAGCAAATACACCGTAACCAATAATTTCATTAACAAGACGTAACTCTGTGTCTGGATGAATCATAAAGTTTTAATGTATAGCAATGCGTAATTTTCTATCATAATTATTTTCGCAGTATACGCAATTTAAGCTTTTTTTAATATTTCTACACAGTAACAATATAAATGTTAGGAGTTATACCCCTAGTTATATATAATATCTAACTCAATTCAACAGCGATTAGTTGTAATTACAGCTATTTCAAAGCAACATTTAAAACTTAGTATATTATTCTACAGCTATCTTAAATAATTCACGAACAGTAAATAGCTTTCTCACATTTGTAGAGCAAATATTCGTAGAGCGATCGTTGCCAAATATACAGTTAAAGCTTGACCTTCAGGAAATTTCCCATAAATGATGTGACTGAGAGCGATCGCCATTGCTGAATAAACATCTCTAGCGCTGCCGCTGTAGAAGTGTATGATAAAAATTCAGTAGGCGATCGCCCCTCGCCAAAATTTAAGTTACTAGAGTAACTGCTCCAGTATCTAGGTCATAACGACCACCTACGATTTTTAATTTCCCATCTTGAACCAGTTGAGATAGTATTGAAGAACTCTGCCGCAGTAGGTCAACTTGATACCGAATATTAGCCACAACAGCATCATTCACTGGATCGTTTGATTGAGCTTTTATCCCATTTAATGCTGGTTTGATATCCTCAACAAAAGTACCAATTCTACCAGGAAGTAGGTCGCTTTTGAGTGCTGCTTGTACTGCACCACATCTTTCATGTCCTAAAACTATAATCAGTTGAGAACCTAGCACCGATGTAGCAAATTCTAGGCTACCTGTAGCTGTAGGACTGACAACATTACCAGCAAGCCGAACTACAAACAAATCTCCTAGTCCTTGATCGAAGACAATTTCTGCTGGAACTCGCGAATCAGCACATCCCAAAATAGAAGCAAAAGGATATTGAGCTACGGCAACCTCTCGTATGCGCAATCGCGATTGGTTAGGAGTCTGCCGCTTCTCTTTTATAAACCGTTGGTTGCCCTCCACTAATCTCTTGAGAGCATCATCTGGACTAACGGACTTTGGTTTTTCTTGAGTGTCTGTTTGTTGTGCCACAGCAGGTTGTGCGCCCCACGAGCTACTAACAACAGTAGTCGCAGCTACACTAGCTCCTCCTACACCCATCAATTTGAGCAAATTGCGCCGTCCAACAAATCCATTTTTTCGAGTCATCACCGTACCTCAATTAAAATTATTTGCTGATTTATACCTGATAAAACAGGAAAAATCAGCATAGTAAACCTCTATGTTTGCTGCGTTTGTAGTCGCACGACCTAATTTCGTTTTGACGTGAAAATCTGCAAATTTAAAATAAACTAACTTGCAAAAAATTTATCAAACAACAGACCCAACGATTAGGAAATTTATCAAATTATGGGTACAAAAAACTCATACTTACTATAGAGCTATTTTATGGTAAGTACAAAAAAATAATAGTTGAGTCTATGATATTCATCAAAAGGAATAGATATACTGCGATCGCAATTTTTTTTGTTCTCGGCACAAAAAGCTTTTTGCTGTACTCAACACGACTTTCTTAAAAAGAAGAATTGACATAATTTCCAATTATTTTTTACCAGTTGACCTCTCCGGTAAATTAAAATTCACGCCCCTCACCTTACTGGCATTGACGACCCTGGAGCCTAGCGCAACTGAATGCCGATACGAGAACTAGCAAAGATGACACGTCAGATGCTTGGCGCTGCATGGTAGGGCTGGGACTACAACTAAATCAATGCCCCTCTAGCTCGGATTTACCGCCTCTCACCTCTTACCTCTCACCCCTCGCCTTCTGCCTTAAATCTAAAATCTTTGAATTCACTCCCATAGCTAGGATTGATTGTTACCATTAGCGATCTAAAATGACACTGATTAGTAGCAGTTACAAGCAATTGATTCTATGTTGCGCCATCGATCGTTCTTATCCCTTATTTTGGTAATTTTGGCAACATTTCTCATCGGCTGTAGTAGTCCCAGCACTGCCACAGTACCCCCGACCTACAGCTCGGCTCAAATTCAGCAGATCCAGCAGTACATTCCCGATATCCAAAGCTTGCGCGATCGCGCCAGCAGAGAAATCCCGTCTTTAGTACAAAGAAAAGATTGGATCGATGTCGGTAATTTCGTCCACGGACCTTTAGGAGAACTGCGGTTGACTATGAACTACATGACGCGCAATCTGCTGCCGCAAGATCAATCTAAAGCAAAGCAGATTACGCGAAACTTCTTTAACGACCTAGTAGCGGTCGATCAAGCTGCTCAACAAGGCGATGCGAAAAAAGTCTTGCTCAACGCCAGAGAAGCCATAGCAGACATCGACAACTTTCTTCAGTTGCTTCCTCAAACAGCAGAGTAGGGAGTCGGGAGTCGGGGAAAGGGAGACAAGGAAGACAAGGGGGAATTACAATCTATAATTCCAAATCTAAAACCCAAAATTTCCCTTATCCCTTACTCCTAACCGCTCAAATATGACTCAAGTAGTAATTATCGGGTGCGGTATAGTGGGGGCAGCGATCGCCTACGAACTGAGCCAAGTTCCAGGGTTACAGGTTGCTGTCCTCGATCGCCAATTGCCAGCGCAAGCAGCAACAAAAGCGGCTTTGGGCGTTTTGATGGGTGTCATCAGCCATAAAACTAAGGGTAGGGCGTGGCAGTTGCGACAGGCAAGTATCCAACGCTATGAAACCCTCATTCCAGAATTAGAAGCACTCACAGGGCATCACATCCCCTTTAATCGGCAGGGAATTTTGATGTTGTGCGTGGCAGCAGAACTCGGTTCTTGGGAGAAACTCGTCGCGACTCGCGCCTCTCATGGCTTAGCTTTAGAAATTTGGGATGGGGCAAAAGTCAAGTCTTATTGTCCGCAAATTAACTGCAATTCCTCGACTTGGGCAATTTACTCGCCCCAAGATCGGCAAGTCGATCCGGTGAGTTTAACTTTAGCTCTAGTTGAAGGAGCAAAACGCAACGGTGTCAAATTTTACTTTGGAACACAGATAGAGGAATCTAATTTCAGTTCTAGTTATGCTAAAGGTGGTTTGCCCGACGATCGCCGCATCAGACAAATAACAATTTCTGGAGAGCGATCGCATTTGAATGTTGATTGGCTAGTTGTATCGGCTGGATTAGGCTCGTTACCATCTCTGCCAACAGAAACTTCACCCCCGCTAAAATTTGACATCGTACCCGTACTAGGTCAAGCTATTCACCTCAAGCTCGATCGCCCTCTGGGTAACACAGATTTTCAACCCGTCATCACGGGTAACGACGTGCATATCGTCCCTCTAAATGGGGGTCAACAAGCCACTGAATATTGGGTAGGAGCAACGGTGGAATTTCCTGCCATTGGACGAGAAATCGAGGCAGCACCAGCCTTGTTAGAGGAAGTCATGCAACAGGCGATCGCTTTTTGTCCCGCTCTAGCTACGGCAAATATTATCAAAACCTGGTCTGGTTTGCGTCCCCGTCCTGAAGGTCGTTCCGCTCCTATAATCGACTACTTGTCAGGATTTAGCAATATTCTCTTAGCGACGGGACACTATCGCAACGGTGTTTTACTCGCACCCGCCACCGCACAAGCGATCCGCAAAATGATATTATCTTCTGATGAAGAGTGGTAATTGGTAATTGGTAGTTGGTAGTTGGTGGTTGCCTATGACCTATTACCCATTACCCATTACCCATTACTCGTATCGTGTCTATTACAGAACATCAAATTAATGTTGGTTCCCTAGAATGGTTCTACCGCGAGGTTGCTCCGATTGGAATGAGCGATCTGCTGCCAGTGGTGCTGTTACATGGTTTACCTTCCCATAGCTACGGTTGGCGACACGTTATGCCTGCTTTGGGGAGTCAGGGAACAAGGGCGATCGCTCCCGATTTGATTGGCTTTGGTTCGTCAGCAAAACCCCAAGGGCGGGATTTTAATTACACTCCCGATGCTTTTGTCAAGGCATTAGATGACTTTATTCAAGCTTTGGAGATCGATCGCTTTTGTTTGGTCGTGCAAGGATTTTTGGGTTCGGTAGGCTTGCAGTATGCCTTACGCCATAACGATCGCGTCGAAAATATTGCCATTCTCAATACTCCCTTGACTACGGCTGCTAAACTACCTTGGCAGATGCAACAGTGGGGACTACCTTTTGCGGGAGACATGGCGACGCAAGATCCTTTATTGGTGGATCGTACCCTCGAAGGTGGTAGCCGTTACCAGATTTCGGATGCAGATTTAGACATATTTCGCAAGCCTTTTTTGAAAAGTTCAAAAGCGGGGCGATCGCTGATGACGACGGTACGCAATCTGAAAATGTCCCCGTCTATGTCGGAAATTGCCGATGGTTTTCAAAACTGGCAGAAACCACTTTTAATTGTCTGGGGTGTCAACGATCCTTGGCTTCCTGTCGAAATCGCCCAGAAATTTGCCAGCAGCCTACCCCAAGCAGAGATTGTCAAACTTGAAAAAGCGGGGCATTATCCTCAAGAGCATTTTGCCGAAGACATCTTATCAGACCTTTTACCTTTCGTGCGTCGTGCTTCGTAGAGTGCGAGATAGCTTCATTCGATTTATTATGAAGTAATGTAAAGAAAAGCTTCTCCTTTCATATGTCTGACCGATTCATAGGTAAACCCCGTCCTCTTTGGCGTGTCATTTTACTGTCTGTTGCTAGTCTGATGCTGTATTACGGCTGGTATAAATGGATTATCCAAGAAGAATTACGCCGCTACAACGGTTATGGCTGGTCTGGGACGTTGTGCTTAGCACCTTTTGTACTAGGGGTTGTCGTTCCCCAATTGTTACGGATTTACGATCCTGACGTACCAGGTTGGTTCGGCTGGTTTTCACTGCTGGGGGTGGTTTGGATTTATATCGTGCAGTTCAAGCTGTATAAAACTGTGAATGCGCTGTATCGAGAAGCAGGAATGAAAGAACCGCTAACTGTTTGGTGGATATTTGTACCTGGCTTGAATTTAGTTGTCGGTTTGAGACAAATTCATTTTTTGAGTCAATATTGGGCAAGCAAACAAGGAACAATCGTGAAGGATGCTTTGGCTGAAAATATTCCTTTCTTGTCTGCAAATGCTTAAATAATTTTTTAATTGTCGAGCTATATATAGCACTTCTGGATCGATTAACAATAGGGTGTGTTATTGTTAACGCACCCTACCGAATGATTTACTTCTTCAGCGGATCGTGACCCCAGTTTTTTAGGGAATAATACCAGCGCGAATTCTCAATATCGTGCGATGGTTTTTGGGCGCTATGACGGTGGACGTAACTGATGACTTTCTTCATATGAGAAATCTCGTCTTCAGTATATTCATCCTCTTTTTTTTGCAATAACTCAACGATTCGTCTTCCAGATTTATGTCCGGTTGACTCGTCATCATCCTTTCTTTGTCCTACCGCTTGTGACTCCTCAGTTTTCAACCAAGATTCAAGCTCTTTAGGAGTCATATTGACGACTTGATGAAACTCTGCGATCGCAGAATTGACATCTTGACTCATAACTTAATTCTACTCCTCTACTTTGTCCAAAGCATCTGGTTTATGAGCTGCTTCTTTCCCTGTTTTTTCGCTTTTTACCAGATACTCAGGATGATCTTTCGATGCAGCAACGTGGTGTCCTTTAATTTCTGTAGGAGAAGTGAGTTTCTTTTCTACTTCACCAGTGGTTTTTCCTTGAGAGGTTTTCCACTCAACTTTATCGCCTTGCTTAAATTCTTCAGACATGAGTAAAAGATTGTGCCTACTTAAATTTTCTTTACCTATTAATGTTTAATTATCTTGACGATTAAGCAAGCAGCCATCAATCTATTTACAGATTACAAATTCGATGAATTTGACTCTAAATCTTACTTTTGTCAGTGGTTGAGATTTAGATAGCGTGGTATTTATATTTAGGGGATTTTTGCGATCGCCTCAAGACTCTCATAGAATTCTCGCTTGCATGGGTGACATTTGTAGGGGCGCACAGCTGTGCGCCCCTACAGAACGTGTGTTTTCCTCAATTGAAAATCACGATCGCAAAGCACCAAAGCCACCACCACCTGGGGTTTCAATGACAAAAATATCTCCAGGCTGCATCTGCGCGATCGCCGTACTACCTAACTCCTCCACCGTACCATCTTGGCGTTGAATATAATTTCTCCCTACTTTCCCAGGCTTACCACCATGCAAGCCAAAGGGAGGTACAATCCTACGTCCAGAGAGAATTGCAGCTGTCATTGGTTCGCGAAACTGAAGGCGGCGAATGACACCATTACCACCGTGATGTAAGCCTTCACCGCCACTGTGGGGACGAATGCTAAAACTGTCTAACAAGACTGGAAATCGCCATTCTAAGACTTCAGGATCGGTAAGGCGGGAATTTGTCATGTGAGTATGCACCGCATCCGTGCCGTTAAAATCTGCACCCGCACCCGAACCACCGCAGATCGTTTCGTAATATTGATGGCGATCGCTACCAAAAGTAAAATTATTCATCGTACTTTGCGCTGCTGCCATCACACCCAAAGCACCATATAAAGCATCGGTAATCGCTTGAGAAGTCTCGACATTTCCCGCTACCACCGCTGCCGGATAGCGAGGATTCAACATACAACCTTCAGGAATAATAATTTCCAAAGGTTCGAGACAGCCAGCATTAAGCGGAATATCGTCATCTACCAAAGTGCGGAAGACATACAACACCGCAGCTTTGCACACCGCAGCCGGAGCATTAAAATTGGTTTTCAGTTGGGGCGAAGTGCCAGTAAAATCGATTCGAGCGCTACGGGTAGATTTATCGATCGCGATCGCCACTTGAATGACGCTGCCATTGTCGAGTTGGTAAGCGAACTCTCCACTGTTGAGTCCTTCTATAACTTTTCGCACTGACTTGGCAGCATTATCTTGGACAAAACCCATGTAGGCTTGAACTGTTTCCAAGCTGTAGTGTTCTACCATTTTGTGGAGTTCTTGCACGCCGCGTTCGTTTGCGGCAATTTGGGCTTTGAGATCGGCAAGATTTTGCATCGGATTGCGAACGGGATACGCACCATCACATAGAAGTTGCATTAACTCCGGTTCGCGAAACTCTCCTTGAGATACCAGCAGAAAATTATCAATTAATACCCCTTCCTGTTCCACAGTCGTGCTATTGGGTGGCATCGAACCAGGAGTAATCCCGCCAATATCGGCATGGTGTCCCCTGGAAGCAACGTAGAAGATGGGTGTAGGGGCGGGTTCACCTGAAATATTTGTGACGAACGAAGTTTCTTGGTGAACCCGCCCGTATAGGGAATCGGGAAAAACGGGCGTAATTACGGTAATATCGGGCAGGTGAGTCCCACCATTGTAAGGATTATTCGATACATAGACATCACCAGGTTGCAAGCTACTGCCTTTCTGGGCAATCAACGCCGTCACGCTTTCACTCATAGAACCTAAATGAACCGGAATGTGAGGTGCGTTTGCCACCAACTGTCCGCGAGAATCGAAAATGGCGCAGGAAAAATCCAACCTTTCTTTGATATTGACCGAAGAACTTGTATTTTGTAACGTTATACCCATCTGTTCCGCGATCGCCCGAAATAAATTATTGAAAATTTCCAACATAACCGGATCGGGTAGTTGGTAATTGGTAATTGGTAATTGGTAGTTGGTAGTTGCTCCCTTGTCCCAATTTTGAATTTTGAATTTTGAATTTTGAATTTTGTCTCTGACTTCCGACTCTCGCCTTCTCAACACCAAATGATTTCTCTGTGTCACTTCGGCTTGCCAACCAGGTTCGACGATATTCGTCCCCGTGGCTTCCGCAACGATCGCCGGACTGAAAATACAATCTCCTGGTTGTAAGTCTTCTCTTCTATATACAGGTGTGTCGTGCCACGCAGCGGCTGTATACATTTGTACTGTCTTCACTGGTACGGGAGGTGCGTCGGTGCGCCGGGTCACAATTGGTTCTGTAGCCACCTCTGTTTTTAAGATCGCCTCCACAGCTACAGCCTCGACAATTAATCGTCGATCCGCAGCAATAAAACCGTACAGTTGACGGTGCGCTGCCTCAAACTGCTGTCGCATTCCTGCTATATCTTCATATCGGACTACCAAAGGCGAATCTGTTCCCTCGTAGCGCAAATGTACTCGCCGCATCACCTCAACCCGATCTGCAACGCGGAGATCCCTATCTGTAAGGTCTAGTTCTGCTTTTGTTTCTAACTCCAACTGAGTTAAAATTTCCTCTAATTCAGCCACCAACCCTACATCTAAAACCCTCTCCACGGCACGTTCCCGCAACGCCCGTTCGTCTGCTAAACCCATACCGTAAGCCGACAGCACCCCAGCATAGGGATGGATCAAAATCTGCTGCATTCCTAAAGCATCGGCAATTAAACAAGCATGTTGTCCGCCTGCGCCGCCAAAACAGCAGAGAGTGTATTCCGACACGTCATAACCGCGCTGAAGAGAGATCTTCTTAATCGCATTCGCCATTTTTTCCACAGCGATCGCTAAAAATCCCGTTGCGACTCGTTCGGGCGATCGCCCATCCCCAATGTCTGCCGCTAGTTGGCTAAACTTGCGTTGCACGACTTCTGCATCTAAGGGCAAATCTCCACGCGATCCAAATACCTTGGGAAACAAGTCTGGCTGCAACTTGCCTACCATGATGTTGCAGTCCGTTACCGTCAGCGGTCCTCCTTGACGATAACAAGCGGGTCCTGGGGTTGCCCCAGCTGATTCGGGTCCCACACGATAGCGCGCCCCGTCAAATTGGGCGATCGAACCGCCACCCGCCGCCACCGTATGTATTGCCATCATCGGCGTTCGCAGTCGCACTCCTGCCACTTCTGTTTCTAACGCCCGTTCGTATTCGCCTGCGTAGTGGGCAACATCTGTAGAAGTTCCACCCATATCGAAGCTGATAATCTTATTAAACCCTGCCATCAAACTTGTCTGTACTGCCCGACAATCCCTCCCGCTGGTCCCGAGAGAATGCTATCTTTCCCCTGAAACCTTTGGGCATCTGCTAACCCACCATTGGATTGCATGAACATTAATTTGGGTGAGTCGGTAATTGGTAATTGGTAATTGGTAATTGGTAATTGGTAGTTGGTAGTTGGTTGATAATTGTTTTTTGCTCCCTCAGCTCCCTCAGCTCCCTCAGCTTCCTCAGCTCTCTTTCCCCTGCTCCCTCCCAACTGACTCGCCACCCGATCCACGTACCTACGCAAAATGGGAGATAAATAGGCATCAACTACGGTAGTGTCACCTCGACTGACGAGTTTCATCAAGGGGCTGACTTCGTGGGAGACTGAAATCTGAGTGAAACCGATTTTTCGGGCGACGGCTGCAACTTGTTGTTCGTGGTGAGGATAGCGGTAGCCGTGCATGAAGACGATCGCACAGGAACGAATTCCGGCATCGTAAGCTGCTTGCAGTTCTAAAGTATAGGCTGGATTAACAGAAATGAGTTCTTCGCCTTGGGCGCTGTAGCGTTCTTCTACTTCAACGACTCGTTCGTACAGCATTTCTGGTAAAACGATTTGCCGTGCAAAGATGTTGGGGCGATTTTGATAGCCGATGCGTAAGGCATCTCGAAAGCCTTTTGTCACGACTAAGACAGTGCGATCGCCTTTACGTTCTAACAGTGCATTTGTCGCGACAGTAGTTCCCATCTTCACCACGCCAATTTTTGCTGCTGGTAGGGGTGCGTTGGCAGGAACGCCCAGAATTTCCCGTATACCTTGGATTGCTGCATCGGTATAGCGTTCTGGATTTTCCGACAGGAGTTTGTGAACGATCGTTCGTCCGTCAGGATGCTGCGCCACGATATCGGTAAACGTACCACCGCGATCGATCCAAAATTGCCAACGTCCTATCGCGCGATCGGCTACCGTCATCACTCATTCCTCAATGCAAGGGCTATTTGTAAGTTAGCAGTAGCTTGGGTATGGTTGCATGGCGCGATCGCTCTACCGTAATTGATAAATACCTTGAATTAATCCCTGACAAACACCCGTGAGAAAATCTAAATTTAAGGTTTCAATGCGATCGCTCGGTTTGTGATAATGAGGGTTGCGTAACATTGCTGTATCTGTAACCATCATCGCTCGATATCCTCGATCCCAAAAGGGAGCGTGATCGCTTAATCGCGTTTGGGGAACAATCCTACCTCGGTTGGGAACTGGCAGCCACTCGCTAGGAACTCCTACTTGGCGTATATTTCGGCTGAGATGAATTAAGTCAGGAACAATCGATAAATTACCGATTAAAGCAATGAAATCGCCGCGATTGGGATAGAAGCGTTCTAGGGGACTCGGATAGCGTTGCGATCCAGGTGTGGCATCGCTATAACCCAACATTTCAAGGGAAATCATTAGGCGTAGCGGTTGCTGCTGCTGGCGTAATAAATCGGCATATGCAGACGCACCCGAACCTACAGCGATACCGTCTTTTCCGGTAAATCCGTATTCTTCTAAATCAAATGCTACGAGTTGAATGGGATGTTTGGCTGGTTGGGTAGCCAAAGATTTTGCTAATTCTAGTAGTACCGATACACCTGTAGCATTATCATCTGCCCCAGGCGTACCGGGAACGGTGTCGTAATGCGCGCCAATTAAAATTGGTGGAGATTTTCTCTGACTACTTTGTTGCAAGCCAGGAAGATTGAGAATTAAGTTTTGAAAAGTTTGTCCTCTAATTTGAAATTCATGAATGTCTACCTTGCCCCATTGACTGAGTTCTGCATGAATATATTGGCGGACGAAGAAATGTCCTGCTGTTGATAGGAAAGGATCGCGATCGCGGACTATTTCCGTTAAGTGATTCTGCAAGCGTTGTTTGAGATCCACAGTCTGGTTTAATTTTTTACTTAAATAGTTTTCACCTTCATTGTCGTATAAACCGAATATATCTTGCGATTCTCAAATTTCTTCCGTGCGATAGATCGACTTTTTAGTATATATCAATACCATAAAAGTATTGAAATAAATTATTCAAAGGAGTTTGAGCAGTGAATATTCTAGCTTGGATAGTCTTAGGTTTAATTGCTGGTGCGATCGCCAAAGCTATCTATCCCGGTCGCCAAGGCGGTGGTATCTTAGGTACGATTTTACTAGGTATTATTGGTGCATTTGTAGGTGGTACTTTGGGAACTTTCCTCAGTACGGGAACCTTACAGTTGGCAGCCACAACATTTAGTATTCCTGGTATAGCTCTAGCAGTTCTTGGTGCAATTGTTGCTATATTTATTTGGAATGCAATCAACCGTCGTAGCGCTGTATAAATTGTTAGTAAAAGCGTAGCTAAAGTATAAAATCTAGAATCAATCGGGATAGGAAGTTAGCTAAACTATCCCGATTTTTTAATTAAATATTCGATATACAGCTCTGAATCCAAGCAGGCAAAATTTTCTCTATAACTTCTTGTTCTAGAACCGATCTTTAAATAAGAGTCATGTCAGATTGTCAGTCAAACTTAATCCGAACTCACTTCTCGAATTTGTAAAGCATTACCCATCCACTCAGCACCGTGAAGCTGAAATTTTGCTATTTCTTCTTGAGGTTTTGCAGTCATTTGAACGAAGGCAAATCCTAACCCTTCACCTGTACTCCAGTGAGTCGGATAAAAAATATGTTTGATAGAACCATAATTGCCAAAGAGGTCTAAAATATCTGTTTGTGCTACTTGGTGCGGTAAGTTATTAACGAACAGGGTCATAAAAACACTCCTCTATCGATTCATGGCAATGCCTGGACTCTAGTATTCCCAAAATTTCATCAACAATTTGGCTTGACAGATTGGCTTCGTTCGGAGATCCTCCAAACCCCTTCAGGACTTACGCAGTCGATCCCCAAACCCCCTTAAAAAGGGGGCTTAAAGTCCCCCCTTTTTAAGGGGGGAACCAGGGGGATCGAGATCTCAGACTTTCTTGTGCGTAACTCCTGACCCTTTTTAGGCAGCTAAGCAAAATTGGGACGTGAGATGATGTCTAATTTGCGGCTTCTACCTATTGTTGCTGTGACAGTTTTGATTGTTACCGCTTGCGAGTCAGTAGTATTTATTTTTTTTGTATATTTAATAACAATTAACTCAGAATTAATAATTGACAGCACATCTACTACGTTAGATTCATGACTTCTGGCAACGTATTACGGGAAGATAATACAAATTTAGCTTTTTCGTAAAATTTATTAAGATTGCTAAATGAACCTCAAACGCTTATCTCAGTTTGGCTCTCCGATTTTAGGTTTACTCTTATTTGGAGTATCGTTGTGGGCGATCGCAACTCAATTGCGAGAGTTCGACTATCGAGATATTTTTCGCAGCTTGGCAGAAATTCCCAAAAGTTACATAGTCCTTGCACTGATTTGCACTGCGCTGAACTACTTGATGCTGACGGGGTATGATGCTTTAGCAATGCGATACATTCGCCGTTCCATACCTTTTCGGAAAGTGGCACTGACGGCGATTATTAGTCAGGCAATTACCAATACTGCCGGATTAGAACTCTTAACTGGCAGCGCGATTCGCTACCGATTTTATTCGGCTTGGGGGCTATCGACTCTAGAAATTGCGAAAGTGATTACTTTCTGTCACGTTAGCTTTTGGCTGGGTTTTTTTGCGGTAGCTGGCTTGGTGTTGATCGGCGAACCTGTATCTGTCCCCTCTTTACTCCGCATTCCCTCAAACTCTTTATTTCCGCTTGGTACGATATTTTTATTTTTAGTTGCAGGATATTTATTGTGGAATACTTGGAGTCACAAGCCGATGAAACTCGGCAAGTGGGGAATTCCGCGCCTTCCTGGTAAGCTTTCACTATTTCAAACAGCGATCGCGATCCTCGACTGGGCAATTGCAGGGGGCGTTCTTTACGTTTTGCTATTAGCTAACGCTCCCCTATCGTATCCAAGTTTTTTCGGGATCTACATTTTAGGACAGTTGGCAGGAGTTATTAGCAATGTCCCGGGTGGATTAGGCGTGTTTGAAACGGTACTCTTGCTGTCGCTATCAGCGCAAATTCCATCAGCCGAACTATTTGGGGCGTTATTAGCATATCGAGGCATTTACTACTTTTTACCTTTGATTGTGGCGATCGTACTGCTGGGGATTTATGAACTGCGGCAACGATTCGAGAAAACAGAGTTTTCTTCGCGCAATCGTACCTAAACTTTCTGAACTCATTTTAAAATACAAGCACAGCCACAGATATTGTTGTATTCGCTGTCTGAGTCAGTGCAAATTATGCTTGAGCTAAGAAGTTTTGAGTGTGGGGGAGGCTGCTACCAACTTCGTAACTATGAACTATGAGTAAACAAGAATCTGGAGCGATCGCGCGGGAAATTCAAACCCAAATTTTAGTATTGGGTGGACTCGCCGCCCTGATGTGGATTACCGAATTTATAGATATCTTCTTTTTTAGAGGTAGATTAGACGCTTTTGGTATTCGTCCCCACAGTTTTATCGGCTTGCGGGGCATTTTCTTAGCTCCTTTTTTACACGGTGGATTGGGGCATTTGATTGCGAATACAATTCCCTTTCTAACTCTAGGCTGGTTAGTGATGTTGCGGGAAACCAGCGATTTTTTTGTCGTTAGCATCATTACCATGTTCGTCAGCGGATTGGGTGTATGGCTGACTGGTTCGCCTTATTCAATTCACGTTGGCGCGAGTGGAGTTATTTTTGGTTATTTTGGGTTTTTACTCCTACGCGGCTATTTTGAACGGAGTTTTGCAGCGATCTTATTTTCTCTTGTTGTGGGTTTCCTTTACGGCGGGATGATTTGGGGAGTTTTACCGATACAATATGGTATTTCCTGGCAAGGGCATTTATTTGGATTTATTGGGGGTGCGATCGCGGCTCGTTTACTAGCTAAACCAAAAAAGAGGTATTGATAGTAGGGGCGCACAGCCGTGCGCCCTCAAGAGATCTAAAATTTTTGCTATCTTTAGACTCTATAGTAAAGGTGTATGCTTCGCCATTTTCCCAAGATATAATGCTGCGTTGATATGGCTCAATTAATTCTTCTTCCTTTGTAGGTGGTTCCCACAACATACCATCATTGAAACCCTGATATTGAGTAGCAGAAAATGTGTGTGGAATATCTTCTAGAGAAACACATCTGAGCCTACATCTTTGTGTTTCAATAATGTAGCTTTGAGAAATTTTCATTCTATTGCTAATTGCGATCGCCCATACTTTCAGGGACACCAACAGACGGAACCAACTCCGCATCACCTGAATTTTTAGTGTCAGGAATTGGCTGTTCGCTTGGTTCTGTAATTTCTGGTAATGCAGGTGTCACATTAGGAGATGGCGTAACTTGAGGACGACGAAAACGATTGAAGTAACCACCAAATTTTTGACCAATTGGATTTTGAGTCTTTGGTTTTTCTGGTGCAATTGGTTTTGGTTCTACTGGTGTTGTTAACTCTGGTGCAGTTTCTTGAGTAGTTGTTTCCTCTTCAAGAGTATTTAACTCGGATGCGGGTGATTCTTCCACTTCAGGCAAAGTGGGTGATGGTGTAGCAGTTGGTGGACGACGAAAACGATTGAAATAACCACCAAAACGTTGAGAGTCGGGAGTCGGTAGGGGCGCACTGCTGTGCGCCCGTACTGGGGAGTCGGGAGTCGCTGGAGTCGGTGCGACTGGTGGCGTAATTTCTACTGCTGGTACTTCTGGGGCAATTTCTGGTAATGGTTCCGTTGCTTCAGGAGTCGTTAATTCTGGTGCAGGTGCTTCTACTTCTGGTGTTGGAGATGGTGCGACAACTGGAGAACGGCGGAAGCGGTTGAAAAATCCTTTCGGTTGTTCTTCCTCTAGTTTTTTTGGTGCTGCTTCGGGTTTCTCTTCTGGTTCTACAGCAGGTTCTACTTCCGGCGAAATTTCTGGCTGTGGTTCTACAGCAGGTGGAGTTAACTCCGGTGCAGGAGATTCTTTGACTTCCGGTACAGTTGGGGATGGTGTAGCAGGACGGCGGAAGCGATTGAAAAATCCCTTTGGTTCTTCTGCCTTGGCTGGAGGTATCGGGGTTGGTTCTTTAGTTTCAGTTTCTGGAGTTTCAATCTTTGTTTCGGCAGGCTTTTCTTTCGTTTCGGTTGGTATTTCTTCTTCTGGTTGCGGTGGAGTAGTCTCTTCTATCGCTGGTGGTAAGGGTGCAGGCGCTGCTTCTACTTCACCCTTATAGTCAGGATCGACAATACCACGGGCGGCGGCGGCGGATAGTTCACCCCTTACCAGTTTTGAAAGAGTATCTTGGCTATTCGGATCGTAGGAAATGACGCGAACGGTGTTATTAAATACATTTTTGACTGGGTTGCCTTGTTCGTCGAGAAATTCGAGTTGTACCCAGTTCTTGCCCTTGTTAAAACCCGAAAGATAAATCGGTTCCCAGCGATCGATGATAAAACTCTTGCCGTTAATCGTACAACGGATACGCCAGTCGGGAACTTCGTCTTGAGGATCGGCTTGGGCAGCGAGGTGTAGAGGGGCATTGGTAAGGTAAAAGTCGAGTAGGATTGGTTCTGCCCCGTAGCTACCTTTAGGACGACTGTAGGTTAATAATGGCTGGCTAGAGTTGGGGTTGTTGTCGTCGGTTTTGGTAAAAACGTGAAATGTAGTTTGGGCGTATGCACCCTCGTTCTTAAAACTTTCGTGCCAAGGGCGAGAAGCGAAGACGCGCAGGGTGTGAGTTCCTGGGGATAGGTTGGATAGAACAAAAGGTTTTTGCACGTCGTAGACGGCTTCGTAGGGCTGGTTATCGAGAATAACGTGAAGATGGGGTCCTAAGCCTAAATCTGAATTTTGAAAAATGGGTAGGTCTTGAACTTGAAAGCGGGCTGATACCGTATCGTCTTGCAGCACCTCATCGGGCTGGGGAGACAAGATTTTCACTTGCGGCTGGCGAACTTCCAAGGCTTGACGCAACTGCAGAATAGCTTCCGGCGGGGCGACTTCGGTAATGTTACCTGCAAGTTGGACGGGGCTACGGGCGTTTGGAGGAGTAGCGGCACGTAAAGTATCCGAACTGCCACAACTTACCAAACCTAAGCTCAAACATGCTGCGGCTAGAACTGCGATCGCAGCCTTAGCCATTTTTCGTAGTTTTGCGATCGCCACCACCCCGAATGCTCCTCATACTCGAAATTTACTATCACCCTCAATCTAAATTTTAAGGGTTTGGGGTCGATCGCCTGAAATGATTTACAGATTGTGCCAGATGACCGAGAAGGAGTCAGGAGCCAGAAGTCGTAGGAGCGGGTTCACTAAATCTCTCTGACTCCGACAAGTATTTCGGGTGAACCCGCCCGTACAGGAATTGCTGAGTCAGAAGTCAGAATTTCTTATTGTTTCCTTATCATGGCTAATTTTTAGCGATCCGAGGGTATTAACGGTCACATGTGACTTATACATTCTTTACAACTATAGCTACTCAGAAACTTCTGTCTCAAGATATAACTCCTGGCTCCTGACTCCTGACTTCCGGCTCCTTTCTTCATAAGTGTTGCAAATTATTTAGCTTTGTAAATTATATAAATAACCCCTTGACTTTTTTCACAGTCATGGAAAGTTGGACACCTGAACCTGCTTAATGTTGAGCAATTTTGAATTATTGTTAACAAACGCCTAAGATGAAGACAACCGAGATTTTATAATTCATCAGAAAGCAGTTTCACGATCGGTCTTCTTGTCTACCTGATGGATGTCATAAAGCAGACAAAATGGTTGGCTTCTTCAAAGAAAATCGATTTGTGAATTAAACCACTCCTGTTTCCTTGTCAAGAGAGGAGAGTCTAAATGACGATCAGTCCTCCGGAGCGAGAGGAAAAGAAAGCAAGAGTTGTCGTCGATAACGATCCGGTTCCAACTTCATTTGAGTTGTGGTCAAAACCAGGACACTTCGATCGCACCTTGTCTAGAGGTCCCAAAACCACAACCTGGATTTGGAACCTGCACGCCCTCGCACACGATTTCGATACGCATACCAGCGACCTAGAAGATATTTCCCGTAAAATCTTCGCCGCTCACTTCGGTCACTTAGCGGTGATCTTCATCTGGTTGAGCGGGATGTATTTTCATGGCGCTCGTTTTTCAAACTATGAAGCTTGGCTAGCCGATCCGCTGGGCGTGAAGCCTAGCGCTCAGGTCGTCTGGTCTGTTGTTGGTCAAGACATTTTAAATGCTGATGTCGGTGGTGGCTTCCACGGCATTCAGATTACATCTGGGTTTTTCCAAATTTGGCGTGGTGCTGGCATCACGAACACGTTCCAACTCTATTGCACTGCCATTGGCGGTTTAGTCATGGCGGCGCTAATGCTGTTTGCTGGTTGGTTCCACTACCACAAACGCGCTCCTAAGTTGGAATGGTTCCAGAATGTCGAGTCAATGCTGAACCACCACCTAGCAGGATTGTTAGGTCTAGGTAGCTTGGCATGGGCGGGACACCAGATCCACGTATCTTTGCCAATTAACAAGCTGTTGGATGCTGGGGTAGCGCCAAAGGATATTCCTTTACCGCAAGAATTTATCCTCAACTCCAATTTGATGACTGAGTTGTATCCCAGTTTTGCTCAAGGTTTAACACCCTTCTGGACGTTGAACTGGGGCGCGTATGCTGACTTCCTCACCTTCAAGGGCGGGCTTAATCCCGTGACTGGTGGACTGTGGTTGACAGATCAAGCGCACCATCACTTGGCGATCGCCGTATTGTTCATCATTGCCGGACACATGTACCGGACGAACTGGGGCATCGGTCACAGCTTGAAGGAAATTCTGGAAAATCACAAAGGACCCTTCACCGGAGACGGTCATAGAGGTCTGTTTGAAAACATGACCACTTCCTGGCACGCTCAGTTGGGAACCAACTTAGCCATGCTGGGTTCGCTGACGATTATCGTGGCGCATCACATGTACGCGATGCCTCCGTATCCGTACTTGGCAACCGACTATGCCACCCAGCTGTCCATTTTCACGCACCACATGTGGATTGGCGCTTTCTGTATCGTCGGTGGTGCGGCTCACGCCACCATTTTCATGGTGCGGGATTACGATCCAGCCACGAACATGAACAACGTTCTGGATCGAGTCCTTCGTCACCGCGACGCTATCATTTCTCACCTCAACTGGGTGTGCATGTTCTTGGGCTTCCATAGCTTCGGCTTGTACATCCATAACGACACGATGCAAGCGCTCGGTCGTCCCCAGGATATGTTCTCGGATACGGCGATTCAACTTCAGCCCGTATTCGCGCAGTGGGTGCAAAACCTACACACCTTGGCTCCTGGTTCTACCGCTCCTAACGCCCTCGAACCCGTCAGCTATGCTTTCGGTGGCGGCGTGCTGGCTGTAGGTGGAAAAGTCGCCATGATGCCGATCGCGTTGGGTACGGCGGATTTCATGATCCACCACATCCACGCTTTCCAAATCCACGTTACTGTACTAATCCTGCTTAAGGGCTTCTTGTTTGCCCGTAACTCTCGCTTGATCCCAGACAAGGCTAACTTGGGCTTCCGCTTCCCTTGCGACGGTCCAGGACGCGGCGGTACTTGCCAAGTTTCTGGTTGGGATCACGTATTCTTAGGGTTGTTCTGGATGTTCAACACGATTTCGATCGCTGTCTACCACTTCAGCTGGAAGATGCAATCGGATGTGTGGGGCACGGTAGACCCAGACGGTACGATCAATCACATTACGGCAGGCAACTGGGCGTTGAGCGCCACTACGATCAACGGTTGGTTGCGTGACTTCCAGTGGGCGCAAGCCGCTCAGGTCATTCAGTCCTACGGTTCGGCACTGTCCGCTTACGGACTGCTGTTCTTGGGCGCTCACTTTGTCTGGGCATTTAGCTTAATGTTCTTGTTCAGCGGTCGCGGCTACTGGCAAGAACTGATCGAATCGATCGTTTGGGCGCACAACAAGTTAAAAGTCGCTCCCACCGTACAGCCTCGTGCTTTGAGTATCATTCAAGGTCGAGCTGTGGGGGTAGCTCACTACCTCTTGGGTGCGATCGTCACGATCTGGGCGTTCTTCGAGGCGCGAATACTTTCAGTAGGTTAGCATTCAGTCATCAGCAATTCTTATGGATTGCTGATGGCAATAGGTCAGAGGATTCACGTAACCTATGGCAACAAAATTCCCTAAATTTAGCCAAGACCTAGCCCAGGACCCGACAACACGTCGGATTTGGTACGGCATCGCAACCGCTCACGACTTTGAAAGCCACGACGGGATGACTGAAGAGAATCTCTATCAGAAACTCTTCGCCACTCACTTCGGTCACTTGGCAATCATCTTCCTGTGGGCATCTAGCCTGCTGTTCCACGTCGCTTGGCAAGGCAACTTCGAGCAGTGGATTAAAGACCCACTACACGTCCGTCCCATTGCCCATGCAATTTGGGACCCGCAATTCGGCAAAGCCGCAGTTGATGCTTTCACCCAAGGTGGTGCAAGCTATCCCGTTAACATTGCTTACTCTGGTGTTTACCACTGGTGGTACACCATTGGGATGCGGACAAATAACGACCTCTACATGGGTTCTGTCTTCCTGCTGCTGCTAGCGTCTCTCTTCCTGTTCGCTGGCTGGCTGCACCTGCAACCCAAGTTCCGCCCCAGTCTTTCCTGGTTCAAGAGCGCCGAGCCACGCCTCAACCACCACTTAGCTGGTCTGTTTGGCGTTAGCTCCTTAGCTTGGACTGGACACCTAGTTCACGTTGCGATCCCCGAATCTCGCGGACAGCACGTTGGTTGGAGTAACTTCCTCACCACCCCACCTCATCCAGATGGGCTACAACCCTTCTTCTCTGGTAACTGGGGCGCTTATGCTGCTAACCCTGACACTGCCAATCACGTATTTGGCACGAGTCAAGGCGCAGGAACCGCAATTCTAACTTTCTTAGGTGGTTTCCATCCCCAAACCCAGTCCTTGTGGCTGACGGATATGGCACACCACCACCTGGCGATCGCTGTATTATTCATCGTCGCCGGACACATGTACCGTACCAACTTCGGTATCGGTCACAGCATCAAAGAAATGCTCAACGCCAAGAAATTCTTCGGCGCTAGCACTGAAGGTCAGTTCAACCTGCCTCACCAAGGCTTGTACGACACGATCAACAACTCCCTGCACTTCCAGCTGTCTTTGGCACTGGCTGCACTGGGAACGATTACATCCTTGGTCGCGCAGCACATGTACGCGATGCCTCCCTATGCATTCATCGGGCAGGACTTCACGACACAAGCAGCGCTGTATACCCATCACCAGTACATTGCTTGTGCGTTGATGTTGGGTGCGTTTGCCCACGCTGCAATCTTCTGGGTACGCGACTACGACCCAGAGCAAAACAAAGGCAACGTTCTCGATCGCGTCTTGAAGCACAAAGAAGCGATTATCTCCCACTTGTCTTGGGTGTCTCTCTTCTTGGGCTTCCACACCTTGGGTCTATACGTCCACAACGACGTTGTAGTAGCCTTCGGTACTCCTGAAAAGCAAATCCTGATCGAACCAGTTTTCGCGCAGTTCATTCAGGGCGCTCACGGTAAAGTACTGTACGGCTTCGATACCCTGCTATCGAATCCCGATAGCGTTGCTTCCACCGCTGGCGCTGCATGGCTGCCTAACTGGTTGGATGCAATCAATAACGGCACGAACTCTCTATTCTTGACCATCGGTCCTGGCGACTTCTTGGTACACCACGCTTTTGCTTTGGCGATCCACACAACCGTGTTGGTACTGGTTAAAGGCGCGTTGGATGCCCGTGGTTCCAAACTGATGCCCGATAAGAAAGACTTCGGTTATGCCTTCCCTTGCGACGGTCCTGGTCGTGGCGGTACTTGCGACATCTCCGCTTGGGACTCCTTCTACCTGGCTGCTTTCTGGGTACTAAACACTGCTGGTTGGGTCACGTTCTACTGGCACTGGAAGCACTTAGGTATTTGGCAAGGCAACGTAGCTCAATTTAACGAGTCTTCGACATACTTGATGGGCTGGCTGCGCGATTACCTGTGGCTGTATTCAGCTCAGCTAATCAACGGCTACAACCCCTATGGCATGAACAACCTGTCTGTCTGGGCTTGGATGTTCCTCCTCGGACACTTGATCTGGGCAACTGGTTTCATGTTCCTGATCTCTTGGCGCGGTTACTGGCAAGAATTGATCGAAACTTTGGTCTGGGCGCACGAGCGGACTCCTCTAGCGAACCTGATTCGCTGGAAAGACAAGCCCGTTGCTCTATCCATCGTTCAAGCTCGGATTGTTGGCTTGGGTCACTTCGCTGCTGGATACATCCTCACGTATGCTGCGTTCCTCATTGCCTCCACGGCTGGTAAGTTTGGCTAATGCCTCTACCTAGTTGTGTAGTTAAATGAGAAAATCCCTCGCCTACGGGTGGGGGATTTTTAATTTTTGATGATTGGACTTTTAGTAGATGTTTTTGATGTGGTTAAAAGATAAATTTTGGATCGTGGTTGAAGAAATCAAGAAAAGATTTTGTGTCGCGCATCAGCCGTAGGTGAAGCGTAGCGTTAGACGCAAAGGCGCGAAGAGAAGCGCAACACTGAAGAGCGCAAAAGTATTAAGTCTGTAGGAGTGGCTTCAGCAAAAATATTTGTTTCTACACCAGGAACTTAATTAACCCACCCCCACCCAATGATTCACCCATAAGAATCGATATAGGAAAGAAACATGAGTCGCAAGAAGCAAACCCGAAAATCGATTAACGTAGATGGTAATCGTCCCGTCGATCCTAGCGATCTAGAAGTCAAAGAGACGGTAAATATTGACGGTCAACGCCCTATCGCTGCCGATCGCAATGAAGTGCGCGATACCCTGAATGTGGATGGTCAGCGTCCCATTACTGCTAGTAATCTGCAAACTCAAGAGACATTGAATGTAGACGGCAGCCGTCCAGTCGATCCCAGCAATCTAGACATTAAAGAGACAGTAAATATTGACGGTCAACGCCCTATCGCTGCGAATGATTTTAAAGTTGACAAGACGTTGAATGTGGATGGTCAGCGTCCAATCTCTTCAAATGACAAGGCACAACCTGAGATGCCTTCAGACTTTGTAGATTAATTCGCGAGATAGACAAATTAGTAAGGGCGCACAGAGGTACGCCCATAAAAACATATAGCAATTGACAGAGAAGGCGATCGAATTGAAAATTGTGTCACATTTATGTCACATTAGCCTTCTATTCTATCTTTCAGTAGACCAAACAGTCTGCTTCCTCATGCAAAGATTCAAACCCTCCTCAAGCCACAGTAGGAGGGTATTTTTTTGTCAGTGACCAGTGACCAGTGACCAGTGACCAGTTATCAGTTTTATTTCTTTTCTTCTTGTACTAAGCGGAATTTTGTACTTGTAGTTCTTGAAACTGCGCTCGAATCGTCTCGATTCTTTTGCGATTCACGCCCAGATCGGATTTACCCAATCGAGAAGCCGAACGGACGTGGAAGACTTGTGCGTCGCGATCTAAATAAAACTCGACATCATCGACAAAACCCACGATCGCACTCGTGAATTCAGCATAGATATAGCTGTCAGTTTCCGTCACAATATTTGTTTTCGGTAAACTTGAGATAACTTGTTTGAGTTGGGTCAACGCCACCTCGGGAGCAGATGTATAGTTCAGCGGCTCTACCTTATGGCTAGCATCTGTACTTTGACTAGAGACGCAGTTTGGTGTATTCGGACATGGGGCGAGCTTACCATCGCGCACGCCCAAGTTATTTGGTCTATTTCCTGTAAATATACCCACACTCTTTATCGGCGAGACATCTATCTATGAATTTTAATATTGTATTGCTCATGTTAGTTGCGATCGCGAGCAATTAACATTTTCTCACGATAGTTACGTTGTGACGCGGCTCCAAACTGGAAACGATCGAACTCAGTAAGATCTATCTTGTTACAGTTCTTTGTGACAAAGACGAGCTGTGTAAATTTTTTAATATTTTCTTGGTTTTTCGAGATTTTGTTGTAAAGCGAAGTTTAAATTTTTCAAAAAACTTTAATTAACCTCAAGCACTCGCGCTACGATTAATTTTAGTAAATTAAAGTATATACACCAGTAAGAAAGCCTACAAGGTTCAAGAAAAGATTTTAGAGACAATCTCGTCTAAACTAGAAAAGTTGAGTTAAATTCGGACTGCGATCGCAAACGATCTGGCAAGAATGAAAATGTAAATAAATCATTTTCAGGAAAAGATAAGGAGTTAATAATGAGTGCATCGACAGAGGACGATATCAAATATATAGATGGAGAATCTCCAAACAACGAGTCGATTTCACCTGGAGCAAATGGTTCTCAATATGCTCAGGTAGAAAATTTGAGTAGTGGAAGTTTAGATAAAATTCGAGAGATTCTCTTCGGGACGCAAGTTCGAGAAAATAATAAAAGATTCAACCGGATTGAAGAACGACTGCTGAAAGAATTTACAGAACTGCGGGAAGATACAAGAAAGCGCATGGATGGCTTGGAAGCCTACATCAGACAAGAGATTGAATCTCTCACAGAAGTCGTTAAAAAACAGCAAGTCAGTCGAGATGAAACTTTAAAAGAACTGACCCAAGAACATAAAAACCAAGTTGAAAATCTAGAGAGAAAGCTTTTTGATTTGGACGAGCAAACAAATAAAATTGCCCGAGATTTACGCCAGCAGATTTTAGACCAATCTAAAAATATGAACGAGGATATAGGCAAGAAATATGCGGAAATTCTAGCAACAGTTGAGCGAGAAACTCAGGAAATTCGGAGCGACAAAGCTAATCGAATTACATTATCGGCTTTATTTGCAGAACTAGCAATGCGCCTGAGAAGCGAAACCTAATATTGCAGTGAAGCCTAATATTAAAAAACAAAAACTAAGCGTACCTGCCAAGCCGTATCTTGCCGCAGAATCTGAATTTGGTCGATGAATTCGCGAAAGTAGAAGCGACGCTCCGATTCAGATAAATCGAACCAAAATTGAGGAATGGATACAGCCTGAGCTACGGAACGTAAATTAACTGGTGGTAAAGTCGCAAATTGAGCTTGTAACTGGGAAATTTCCGCGCGCAGTTTGTAGGCGCGTAAACTAGCAGTCTCTTCATCCAAAATACCTGTACTAGTAAGCTGAGAAAGTTGAGCTAGAATCTCTTCCCGATTGGCGATCGCGTTGAGTAAAGACTGCTTTGCTGCATCCAATTGAGGAAAATTCATTTGAGCCACAGCATTAGGTAAATCGCGGCAAATAGCAGCAATTGTTTGTTCTAATACCTGTTCGTAGGCAATAGCACCGCATTTAGGGCGATGAGGACATTGTAAGGCGCGCAAGTAGAGATATTCTCGCTTTTGACGACGAGCAGTAACGCTCACAACCGTCATTGGCGCTTGGCACTCGCTACAATTCGCTAATCCGACGAGGGAACGAGGAGCGCTAGCAGTTCTCGGCGGGAGCTGGCGGTTACGCCGCAACAGCCGATCGATCTGAGCCGCCTCTTCCCGAGAAATAATTGGTGCGTGAGTATTGGCGATCGTCTCACCGTTTTGATAAGCCGTATCGCCTCGATAAACAGGATTCGTCAGCCAACGTCGTCCGGTAGTCACGGAAATCTTTTTGCCATATTTTTGTGCTAAATGCCGTACTGCTCCGCGCAAAGAACCGAACAGGAGAAAGTTTTCAAAAAAATCTTTCACAACTGGAGCAGTCGTGCGGTCGATCGCGTATTTTTCTTTACCACGCCGATAACCATAGGGAGCTTTACCAGGAGGAGGCAAGGCATTGAGACGAGTGCGAGCGTGTCCTTGACGCAGACGACGGCTGCGCTGCTGTTGTCCTATGGTGTGTAGAAGTTGAATTAAATCTGTCTGTAGCGTTAATTCACTCCCCAAATCGGTTGCTAAAGACGATTCACCGATCGCTACCTTTACACCCAGAGCCTGTAATTGAACCAAGCGATCGCCAATTTCTGCCATACTATCGCCTAGATCGTCCAAGCGACGAATATACAAACAGTTTGGTGGTGCTGTCTGACAGTCACTCAACAACTGCTGCAACTGCGATCGCTGCCCTAAGTCTTGATAAACTCGATCCATACCCTGCCATCGACCGAGATCGGGTGTCGGATCGAGGAGAGGATCGGTATAGCAGTAAGCAAAGATTGTCATTAAGTCGGGACAAGGGGGACAAGGGGGACAAGGGGACAAGGGGGACAAGGGGGACAAGGAAGACAAGGAAGACAAGGGGGACAAGGGGGACAAGGAAGACAAGGGGGACAAGGGGGACACGGGAGACAAGGAAGACAAGGAAGACAAGGGGGATAAGGGGGACAAGGGGGACAAGGGGGACAAGGGGGACAAGGGAGACAAGGAAGACAAGGAAGAATTTCTAGTCACTAGCCACCAGCCACTAGCTACTGATAACAATTACCCATTACCCATTACCCATTACCCTGATAACTGACTCAATTCGATGATATTGCCGTCAGGGTCTTGGGTAAAAAGAGTTGCGCGACCGGAAGCACTCATTTGGATAGGACAGTTGTGAGCCAAAAGTCTTTGCTTGGCAGCATCTAGATCGGATACAGCAAAAGCAATATGAGGATTGCGACCCAATTTTTCGGGGTTTTGAGTTGTAAAAGGTACGCTGGGTGCAACAATCAGGTGAATTTGATACGTGCCGACTTGATACCAACTACCAGAAAATTTGAGCGATCGCTCGACTTTGGCTAATCCCAAAATTTCCCCGTAGAAGCGATCGGCTTGCTCTAAATTGGAGACTAGTATAGCTGTATGAAGACATTGCTCGATTTGCATAAATTGCTCCACCTTCCCCAACATCAGTATCTAATCTTACTTTTCTCGCTTTTTATATTTGCAAAACTTATACGAGTAAGCACTCTTGCGACTGTAAGTCACGACTACACAGGCTCTAGAGTCCGTTCGCTCAAGCTTGATGCTTACTACCAATCCTACTGTGAGAATCGATGGTGAAGATGAACGTTTCAGAACTAATCGAGCGCTATCAAGCTGGAGAGAGAGATTTTAAAGGAATCGATGCCATCAGTGCTGCTCTGAGCGGCGTAAATTTGAGTGGTGCTAACTTGAAAGAAGCATCTTTGAGCGAAGCCGATTTGAGTGGAGCGAATTTAAGCGCAACAAACCTGCAAGAAGCCTCTTTGAGTATGGCAAATCTCACTCATGCTGACTTAAGCGGTGCTAAATTGAATGGTGCTAATTTATCTGGAGCGAATCTCAAAGGTGCTAACCTGAGTGGAGCAGAATTGAAAATGGCAAATCTTACCCAAGCCAACTTAACCGATGCCAATATGGACGGTGCTAGTCTTTGGGGAGCATATGTAGCTGGAGCGAAACAGTGAGCAGTGAGCAGGGGGGCAGTTATCAGCGATCTGTTATAACTTCTGACTTTTGACTTTTGACTTTTGACTTTTGACTTTTGACTTACGACTTACCCTCAAGGGCTTGGAGCGATCGCACCACATTTTTATAACCGTTAAACTCGGCGATCGTCAGTGCTGTATGTCCGCCACGATTTTTTAAATTAACATCTGCCCCTGCATTTAATAATAATTCTACGGCTTCGCTGTAACCTCGATGGGCTGCCCACATCAGAGCTGTGGCTCCGGCTGCATCTTGGCGATTTACATCTGCGCCTTTTTTTAATAGCTTTTGCATCACACCGATCTGGTTGCGGTCTGCTGCTTTCATCAGCGGGGTTTTACCGTCTGCTGTTTGGATATTTGGGTCTGCGCCATAGTTTAACAATACTCTGACTGTCTCAGTGCGACCGAGGCTAGCGGCAAGGTTGAGGGGAGTTTCGTCTAAATTTCTGACATTAGGGTCTGCACCCCGCCGCAGCAATGCTTCAGCAATTTGGCTGTGTCCTTGCAAAGCTGCTACCAGTAGCGGAGTATCGCCAAGTTGATTTTTGACATTGACATCAGCACCGCGATCGAGTAGGGTCTCTACTACATCAGCGTAGCCTTCAACGGTAGCCAAATGTAAGGGGGTCTCTCCATCTTTGTCCTTAGCATTAATGTCAGCGCCGTATAGAAGCAAAGCAGAGGCGATCGCTCCCTGTCCGCTAGCTGCTGCGATCGCGACTACCGTACTACCATCTTCCGTCCTTGCCTTCACGTCAGCACCGGCTTCCAACAAGGCTTTGACAATCTCTAGGTTTCCTCCGTCTACTGCCAATGTGAGAGCTGTTTCGCCAGCATCATCTTTTGAATTCAGCTCAGCACCTTTAGCTAGCAACAATTGAGTTACGGCAACATCACCTCTTTGCGCAGCTTGCATGAGTGCCGTTCTACCTTCCCAATTTTTGCCATTCACTGCTGCACCATGTGCCAGCAAAATTCTGACTAGCTGAGTGTTAGCTGTTGCTGTTGCTAGAGTTAAAGCTGTTTCGCCTGCTGTGGTTTGGTTTGGATCTGCCCCTGCAACGAGTAAAGCTTGGACGACGCGATCGTGTCCGTGCTGGATAGCTAGGAGCAGTGCTGTATCCTCATCTTTGTCTCTAGTATTGACATCTGCACCTGCTTGTAACAAGATTTGTACGACTTCGAGATCTCCTTTGGCAGCTGCTACCATCAAGGCTGTGCTGTTGTCGTCATTACCAGCATTAACATCTGCTCCCCTCGCAATCAGGAGTTCGATCGCGTCGAGACGGTGGGACGCAGCTGCTAACATCAAAGCCGTAATGCCAAAAAGTTGCCGGTGGATATTGGGATTGGCATTGCGATCGAGCAACACGCGAACGATTTCTCTATATCCAAGTTGAGCGGCAAACATCAAGGCTGTCGTACCCTCTCGATCGCACTCGTTAGGGTCAGCGCCGCGATCGAGTAGCGCTGTTACCTGCCCAACGTCGCCACTTTTTACCGCTCGAATTAAGGAGACACCACGACTATCCATGCTCATAATCATCTCATAAAGCGTGGTGCGTGGTGAGTGAGGAGAATTCGGAATTCATTGTGACTTGCGACTTGTGACTTGAATTACTCCCTCCGCTCCTCTACTCCCGACTCCTCTGTACGGGCGCAAAGCAGTGCGCCCCTACCGACTCCCTACTATAATTTTTATAAAGATTCTTAAAGCCAGGTGAACGCACGATGAATACTCTACTCTCCCCAGAAGTCAAGTTCTGGCTCAATTTTTTCCATCCAGTCTTGATGTGGATCTTACTAGGAGTGTCAATTTATGCGCTCTATTTGGGTATACAGTGGCGACGGGCAAGAACTGCTGAAGGCGAGAAAAAGAAAGAGCTGCTCAAAGGCAGATACAATGTCAAACACTACCAAGTTGGTTCGGTGATTTTGGCGCTGATGGTATTGGGTGCGATTGGTGCAATGGCTGTGACTTACATTAATAACGGCAAGCTATTCGTTGGACCTCACCTTTTAGCGGGATTGGGTATGACAGGAATGATTGCTATTTCTGCTAGCTTGTCCCCTTTCATGCAAAAAGGACAAGATTGGGCGAGATACACCCATATTGTCCTAAATGCCACGATTTTAGCTCTATTTAGTTGGCAAGCCGTAAGTGGAGTACAAATTGTCCAGAGAATTATTACTAAACAGTAATCGCATTTGGTGTTAGAGCGCGATCGCGCTCTAATATTAACTATGACGGCGCTTCGATTTTTTGGGAAAAGTTAAATTGAAGGACGTGTGAAAATCTTCCTGTACTTTGTGAGTTAGACGGCGGGAGACTTGACGCACGATTTGATTCAAGAGGCGATCGCCTGTAGCTTGAATGACAGATTGCGGCAAGCGCTGAATGAACTTGGGAAAATGCAAATAAACCGATAAATCGAGTTCCCACTCGACTCCAGTAACGACACCGCTGTAATGACTGTTAGTACTAGCATCCACTAAATTCATCACTGCCTTGAAGTCTACGTCGTAGCCAGGAGCAACGTAATTTGGAATGGCGATCGTTCTAATTCGATAAGCGCCTGACTCTGGAGGTAGAAGTTCCAAACCGACTTTAGGTTCTACTTCGTAATTGAAGGCACCAAAGCGACCGACTGTCAAGGCATAACCGTTAGCGCCAAGTGGCTCTACTGTCATCGGCTGAGCGCAGCGACAAAACCAACCCTGATGGGCGTTAAGATATTCGGCAACAGTATGCACGTCAGCATACATTTCCATACAGTCGGTAAACTGACCGTGAAAACGAGTTAGTTTCTCGGCTGGTACTTCTACCTCTGGCACGGCTGCTGCATCCCAAACCGTTTCTGAAGCCTCCATGTATTGGTATTCGCGATTGCTTGACAGCATAAAAGCCCTTGTGTCTAATCTGGTCTCTATATTCAGGATGCCCACGATAAGTTAGAGGTTGCTGTTCCCAACTCGATCTTTACTAAAACAAAACGTCAATCTGGCAGAGTTCATCAAATGTTTATCAAATTTAAAATTTAGAGATAGCAGGACAAATAACTGTCGTTTATTTAACATAATCACTATGAAAGCATTTGTAGCAGGCGCAACAGGTGAGACAGGTCGCAGGATCGTCCAGCAACTCGTGGCACGAAATATTCCCGTGCGGGCGCTGGTGCGAAACTTGGACTCGGCTAGAGCAATTCTACCTAATACTGCCGAATTGGTGCAGGGTGACGTGCTACAGCCAAGTAGCTTAGAAGCTGCGATCGCAGATAGTACGGTCGTTTTGTGTGCGACAGGAGCAAAACCGGGCTTCGACCCCACAGCACCTTATAAAGTAGACTACGAAGGCACGAAAAATCTCGTCGATGTTTCTAAAGCCAAAGGCATCGAGCATTTTGTTTTGGTGTCTTCGGTTGGTGCGTCGCAATTCTTCCATCCACTCAACTTGTTTTGGTTAATTTTGGTTTGGAAGAAGCAAGCGGAAGAGTACATTCAAAAAAGTGGTTTGACTTATACAATCGTCCGTCCTGGGGGGTTAAAGAATGAAGATAACGCAGATAAGATCGAGTTATATTCTCCCGATACGCTGTCTTTAAGCGGTAGCATTCCGCGTACCAAGGTAGCTGAAATCTGTGTGGAAGCTTTATTTCAACCAGCAGCGCGGAATAAAATTGTCGAGGCGATCGCCAAACCAGAAGCCCCAGAGAAGAATTTGGCGGATTTGTTTGCAGGCGTTGCTTAAATAGGAGGACAAGGGGGACAAGGAGGACAAGGGAGAATAATGACCGACAACCAACAACCTTCACGCAGTGTAGTGCCAGCGTCTACAACCAATAATAGTCAACTACCAATTACCCATTACCAATTACCCATTACCACCCCCTTGTTAAGAATCGGCAGAAGGCGCTTAGTTGCCGCTGGTATTGCTGCATTTGTCTTACTTTCCTTTCTGCGGCATTTACCTCAAGAGAAATCGCCTCCCGATCCTACTTTTGAGAGTAATTTTCCTCCTCTGGTGATGCAGGGGGGAGATCCTTACATTCGGGCTTTAATGCGGACGATCTCCGCTAGCGAGGCAAATGGTTCTCGACCCTATTCTCTAATCTATGGTGGTCAGCGCGTTAGCGATTTGAGCCGTCATCCAGAACGCTGTATCACAATTGTCAACGGTCCTAACAAGGGAAATTGCTCTACCGCAGCGGGGCGATATCAAATGATAAATACAACTTGGTATGCTCTTGCGCCTCGATACCACCCTCAGCCTTCTGGCTTTCTGTTTTGGCAGTCTTATAGTTTTGAGGCAAGATATCAGGATAAGGTGGTTTATGCTTGGCTCAACGACTCGCAAGAGTGGGGGACGGATATTGCTGAATTATTGCGCCAAGGAAAGTTAGACCGAGTGTTAAGGCTGCTTTCCGGTACTTGGACGAGTCTCGGTTACGGAATTGAAGATAACGCGATGACCAGTTCTTTGCCACGAATCTACCAAAAAGTCTTGCAACAGGAATTACAAAATCGGGGATAATTGACAACTGATAACTGTTAAAATCTATCTTTCATGCCCCGCAAACGAGCAAATGTTTGCACGGGATCTTGACTTTTAGTAACTGCTTGTAGTTCGGGTTGCTGCCAGCGGAGAAATGGGTTAGTTTGCTTTTCTATTCCCAATAATGATGGTACAGTCGCTCGATCGCGATCGCGAGCCTCTTGTACCTGGGCAAAGCGCGATCGCAGTTCTGAATTATTTCCATCTACAGTTAAGGCAAATTGCAGATTTTTCAACGTGTATTCGTGAGCGCACCAAACCCGGGTATTATCGGGTAAATTTCGTAATTTGCTCAAAGAGTTTACCATTTGGGTCGGCGTACCCTCAAATAATCGCCCGCATCCTCCAGCAAATAGAGTATCGCCACAGAATAATTCTCCAGGTTCGTTGACGCTGGTAGGAGGAAAATAGTAAGCGATATGGGCGCGGGTGTGTCCTGGGACGAAGAAAACTTCGCCAGTGCGATTCCCAAATGAAACGCGATCGCCTTCTTGTAAAAACACCTTTTGTCCTGGTATTCTGCCTTTATCTTCGACTCCACCATAAACTGTCAGTTGGGGAAATTTTTGCATCAGCTTTTGATTTCCACCCACATGATCGTGATGGTGATGGGTGTTGAAAATTGCCACTAATTCTGCACCCAGTTGTTGCAGTTGTTTTAAAACTGGTTCAGCCTCAGCCGGATCGACGACAGCAGCTATATTCTGCTGTGGTTCGTAAAGTAAGAAAATGTAGTTATCAGAGAGTGCGTTGAGACGAATAACCTGCATTTAGTCTGACCGTGTATAGTGCCATTTACAATTTAACGAGTGAGTCTTGGTAAGGCGATCGCTTTAACGGATGAAATTTCTAGGAATAGATTTGGGTTGGAGTTCTGGTGCAAGCGGTTTGTGTTGTTTAGAACTAACAAACGGGCAGTTACAACTATTGGATTTAGATCGTAGAGAATCTATTGCCGATATCCTCGCTTGGATCGATACTTGGGTACAACTAGAGGAACCAGCCATTGTTGCTGTAGACGCGCCGACTCTAATCCCCAACGCCACAGGGATGCGTTTACCTGACAAACTCACTCACAAATATTTTGGTAAATATCATGCTGGTTGCTATCCAGCTAATCTCAGCCTACCTTTTGCTCAAAGGACAGTAGATTTTGGTCTAGCTTTAGAAGCTAGGGGATTTAACCACGCGCCAGAAATTACGCCTCAAATGCTAGGACGCTACCAAATTGAGGTGTTTCCGCATCCTGCGATCGTGCATTTATTCCAGTTAGATCGGATTCTTAAATATAAAAAAGGAAAGCTGGCGGAACGTTACTTAGAATTGCTCAAACTCCGCCGGCATATTGTTGATGTTTTGTCAACTCTAGAACCTGCTCTGGTTTTGAGCCAGGAGAGTTGCCAATCCTCGGAGATCCCCCCAACCCCCCTTAAAAAGGGGGGCAAAATTCCCTCTATAACGAGTCACAAGAGAATACAATCGGTTTTAAATAGCGATCGCCACGCATCACTGACTCTTGCTAGCCTCAAAGCCGTAGAAGACCAGTTAGATAGTCTGATCTGTGCTTATGTAGCGGCGCATTGGTGGTACTGGGGTTTAGAGCGGAACTGGGTATTAGGCGATCGCACCAGCGGGTACATTGTTGTCCCTGCTCCCTTGCCCGTCCAAGCTGCTAACCTTGACGGCGCTAGAGTCCTCCGCCCAGAGAATTAGTCGCGTCTCGTAGGGATTGGACAGATATTTGTGTTTTGGCAATACCCGTAATGACAATCCTTGTAAGCCAGAAGTGGTGTAGTTAATTTCAACCGTATAGATACTCATCCCCTGTGGATCTGTACCTTGAAACTGCATCGTAATTGGTACGCCGTTGACAATTTCCCCACTAGCATCAACGTTACCTTTATACAGTTCTACCTGCACGCTATCAGGGGACAATGTGGCAAGATCGATTCTGGCTTTGACAGCAATATTTTGATTCACTTGAATTTCTGCTGGTTCGGCAATATCGATCTCGACAACTTTAATGTAGTTCCAGTGTTCGGTTAAATCGGCTTTCCAACGAGCCAATTCTTTTGCTGGGACAAATTTATCGGCAGTTAAGGTAGAGTAGCGATCGCTAGCTGGGAAATAACCCCGTAAGGCGTACTCGCCTACCATCCGGGAAGTATTGAAAAACGGACAGTTAATCCGAATTGCATCCTTCATTTTGGCAATCCAGTGGCGGGGCAGATTGTCAGTATCGCGATCGTAGAATAGTCTGGCAACTTCCTGCTCGATTAAATCGTACAAGGCATTTGCTTCGACTTCATCTTGGAAATTGGGATCGTCGTAAATTTCTCCATGTCCGATCGCCCAACCAGTACGGACGTAATCGGCTTCATCCCACCATCCATCTAAGACACTCAAGTTGAGTAGTCCATTCATCGCTGCTTTCATTCCACTCGTACCGGAAGCCTCGCGGGGACGGCGGGGATTGTTGAGCCAAACGTCGCAGCCAGCAACTAACAACCGCGAAATATGCATATCATAATTCGGGACGAAGACAACTTGCTTCTCTAACCCATGTTCGCGAATAAAGCGGTTGATCTCGCGAATCAGTTCTTTGCCTGGAATATCTTTAGGGTGTGCCTTACCTGCAAAGACAAATTGTACTTTGCGGTCTTTATTGGTAAGAATTTTCTCGATCCGCTTAAAGTCGCGCATCCATAAAGTTGCGCGCTTGTAGGTAGCAAAGCGCCGTGCAAAGCCGATGGTTAAAGCATAGGGGTCTAGAACTTCTTGAGCTTCGGCAATTTCAGCAGGAGAAGCACCGCGATCGCGCAAATGCTTGACTAAATGCTCCCGCACGTACACGATCATGTCCAAGCGACAGCGTTCGTGGTTGCGCCACAACTCCTCATCGGGAATTGCATCCATCCGTTCCCATAACTGATTCTCGCTGGGGGCTGAAGACCAATTCGGACCCAAGTAGCGATCGTATAATTCCTGGGTTGACTTAGCAACACAACTACGGGCGTGAACCCCGTTAGTGATGGCTGTAATTGGCACTTCTTCTTCTGGAACACCGTGCCACAATCCTTGAAACATCTCGCGTGACACAACACCGTGTAACTGGGCTACCCCGTTAGCAAAAGTCGCCATTTTTAGCGCTAACACTGCCATACTAAAAGGCGCGCTCAGATCCCCAGTATTTTCGCGTCCCAACCCCAAAAACTCATCGCGTCCCAACCCGAACGCATCGGCATAATGTCCCAGGTAATACAACATTTTGTCTGCGGGGAACAAATCGATTCCTGCGGGAACCGGGGTATGGGTGGTAAATAGGTTACTTGCTGCTACGACTTGTCTGGCTTCAGTAAAACTCAAACCTTCACCCTGCATCAACACGCGGATGCGCTCTAATGCCAAGAATGCCGAGTGTCCTTCGTTCATGTGGTATGCCGTGACGTTATATCCCAACGCCTTTAGCATCCGCACGCCACCAATTCCCAACATAATTTCTTGGTGGATGCGCATATCGAGGTCGCCGCCGTAGAGTTGGTCGGTGATGTTATGGTCGTATGCGCCATTCGGTTCGATATTGGTATCGAGCATGTACAGCGGAACCATCCCCACCTGGACGCGCCAGACTCTTGCATAGACGGTTCTTCCAGGGTAGTCTACTGCAACGCGGATCTCAGAGCCGTCAGGATTGCGCTCTAAGTGCAGTGGCATATTATAAAAGTCATTGATGGGATAGCGTTCTTGTTGCCAACCATCAGCGTTGAGATATTGGGCAAAATAGCCTTGCTGATAGAGTAAGCCCACACCCACCAACGGTAAACCCAAGTCACTCGCAGATTTGAGATGATCTCCTGCTAGTACCCCTAAGCCACCGGAGTAGATGGGCAAACAATCTACTAAACCAAATTCTGCCGAAAAATAAGCGTAACACTCTTTCGCATAGCGCGTAGATTCGTGGAGCGTGTGCTGTGTGGCAAGGCTACCGTCTCCCGTCTTCTGTCCGCGTTGCTTATCATACCAGGTGCGTTCTTGCAAGTAGTCATCTAGCTGACGGGCAGCCCTATCCATTTGCGCCAAGAAGCCTTCATCCTCCTCCACTTCTTGCAACCGCGCTTGACTAATGTTACCCAACATTAATACAGGGTTATGGTGGCTCGATTCCCACAAATCGGGGTCTAAGCGCCGAAATAAATCTTTGCTTTCAACGTTCCAATCCCAATGTAAGTTGTAAGCCAGTCGCCGGAGAGGTTCGAGGCGCGACGATAGGCGAGGAGAGACATTAAACGTGCGAATTGGTTGCATATAGCAGGGTGTAATTCTTTCTTGCTTCAGTTATCAGTTATCAGTTGTCAGTTATCAGTCTAGCCAACTACCAATTACCCATTACCGATGACTCATTGCTTCAGTTATCAGTTATCAGTCTAGCCAACTACCAACTACCAATTCAGCTAGATGTAGTAACAGTCTCTACCTTACTCTCTTCGGTACGAGTAAAGAACTTTTGACCGATCGCGCTAGTGAGAATGTGGGAGAGTAAGCCTAAAGGACCTGCAAATAAACACAAGGCTAATGAGTGAATCGTCCAAACTCTGGTGCGCTGTCCTTCCCAGTAAATCCAGCGTCCGACAAATAAATCCATGACGAGGTAATGAGTCCATCCCGTCGCCATGACTTTCGGATCGGCAAAGATTTGGGCGAGATCTGCTAGTTTTAATTGGGGATTGGATAAAGCTTGGGCGTTTTCAGCAGTGAGACTATTAACGAAGAAAAAACCGTATAGCACTGCTAAGGCGACAAATGGGAGGTATGATTCCATTATCTTTCGGGTTACACCCCAGTTCGGCAGCAGAATTATTAATACCCAAAAGGGTAAAACGAAGATATTTGCACCATTGAATAGTTGTTCGATTGTCATGACTGTGCTGCAAAGTAGGGGTGAGACAATAGCACTACTACAGCATTACTACAGGGGGCGATCGCTATCTGTCAAGTTACTTATCGATCGCGCGATCGGGCTGAAAGCTCAATAGAGTGCGTTATTTAACGCACCCTACCAATATACATATACTTAAATCTAGTACAAAAATCTAGTGCAAACGACGACGAAAGGCGATCGCCTGTTGTGGATTGGGAATTTTTTCGGCTAAAGCTTCTACTAACATATGAGCCGATATACTAGGATTTTGAGTTAAAGTTTCTCGAATTAGAAAACTCGCAATTGGTCCCACAAAATTAGTTAGTTCTTGATGGCAAAGTTTCACGAATTCAGGATGCAGCGAGGAACGTTGCTCGATTGGAGGTGGAGTGACTTGTGGTGGTTGCGATGAAATACCTGTAGTCTGCGGATAAAAAGAAGCCTGTTGTTGGCTGGGAAATACAGGTTTTTGTGGCGATTGCGGTACAAATTCTGTCCCAGGTGGATTAATAACAGTAGGCTGCGATCGCCCTCCACCCATTGCTGAAAGTACCTCCATTGCCGATTGATAGCGCTCTCGCGGTCTGTCGGCAAGCATTTTATTCAGAATTTGAGTCAAGCCGTAACTGACGGGTTTATAATCTTGCCAGAGCCACTCTAAAGAATAGCGATCGAGCAATTCATGGGGTGCTTTACCAGTTAATAAAACAATTGCAGTTACTCCCAAAGCATAGAGGTCGCTACTAGGAGAACAGTGACCCATCCGAATTTGTTCGTGGGGCGCATAGCCAACTTTACCCACCATAGATTTGTAGTTAATATAGGCTTGCTCGGAGTTATTAGCAGCCATATTACCAGATGCTTCTACTCCCTGTTTCCCAACTCCAAAGTCAATTAATACAGGTAAATTTTTCTCGCCATCAAAAATAATATTATCGGGAGAAATATCGCGGTGAATGATTCCGTGTTGGTGAATATAATCTAATACAGGTAATAAATGCTGAAGCCATTGAACTATTTCTGCTTCAGAAAAGGCTTGTCCGGTTTTTAGTAGACGGTCTCGTAAAATATGAGAATAATTCTTGCCGTCAACGTATTCCTGAACTAAAAATAGTCGTTCGTTATCTTCAAAACATGCTAGAAACTTAGGAATTTGATAATGAGAAATTTGATATAATATTCTTGCTTCTCGCTCAAACAAATCGCGAGATTTTTGTAAACAATGTGTCGCAATTGAATCTGGTAAAAATTCTTTTAAAACACAAAACTTATTAAAGCAATGTTGATCGTAGGCTAGGTATGTCCGTCCAAATCCTCCTTGTCCTAAAACTCGATGTAGCAAATAACGATTAGCGATTAACATTCCCGTTGCCGTATTTGCGGTTGGAGTTTTAACTTCAGGCAAGGCAATTTCTTCAATCGGCACTTCTGAGTAGAGCTTAAGTGGCACTAACTCAGTTTGACCGTTGGTTGTGACTTTGGTATAAACGATTTTTAAAAAATTGGCGTTATTATTGTTACCGTCAGCCATAGCGATCCTTTCCTCGGACAAAGTGGAGGGGGAGGTGGGTATAAAGTTATCATCCTATCTACTCTTATTATTAGTTAGGAGCGAAGTAGAATGGTTATGCAAGACCAAATCTAAAATAGGGTAAGCGATACCTACCCTATAACTTAATTATTCACAAATAAATCAGAGGTTTTTGAAAAAGCTTAACGAATGGTAATAATGAGCGTTTGTCTTAATTTACCGTTGCCACTGACTTGCTGTGATATTTGTGTCCCAGGTCCAGAAAGTTTAATCGCCACGTTAGAGGAAACTGGTCGATACTCTCCTACAATTTCAACTTTGTTATCTCCTTTTGTTAAATAAGGCACTAAATTGAAGCTTGTTTGACTTGCTTGTAGTTTTTTCACTTCTACCCCATCTACCATGACTTTTCCGGTTAGACGAGTATTTCCGGCGATCGCAACTGATAAAATGTGAGGCGATCGCAGTGCGGTTGCATTCAAACTGATTCCAGTTGTTTGTTGCTGCGATGATTGAGTCGATGATTGACTATAAGTACTAGCAACACTATGAGAATACGAGTAGCTTCTTGAATAATTCATAGGTTTAATTGTTTGACTATTTGATGGTAAAGATAAATTATTTTGATAATAATTTAATGGCGAACTTAGTCCTAAAACAGCAATTATGAATCCGATTAACATCTTTAAGTGAGTAGGGAGAAAGTGAGTGGTAATGGGTAATTGGTAATTGGTAATTGAGTGGTGTGTGATGCGTGGTGCGTGGAAGAGATTGTAATTACATTCTTCTGACTCCTGTACGGACGGGTTCATCCGAAATCTTCGTCGGAGTTAGAGATCTTTGGTGAACCCGCCCTTACGACTCCTTCTGATAACTGATAACTGAAAAACCCCTTTGTATAAGCTAAGTGTACAAAAGGGTGAAGGGATTTGTGGAATTAACTTCAAGAAAGTTGAAATATGCTACGAATAGCGAGCGGTTATTGCAGTTATTAAGGCAGTTATTAAGATTGCGTGCGATTTAGCCATCTTATTGATGCATCAAATCAAGCATTAGGTAGGCGTTGCCCACCCTACTGATAACTGATAACTGACAACTGATTTAACGGCGTTCCAAAGCTCCTTCTGGAGTAGGTACATTCACGCGAACATCGACAGGAGTATAAATATTTGGAGTATCTATCCCCATTTCGCGCAATTTGTTGTCGCCTTCACGACCACCTAGTTTATGTTCGCTGCGGCGATTTTGTCTGACGCGATCGCCTTGACCGACTTGAGTAGACGTATGAGTACTATTGTTGTTGTAGCAATTTTCGTCAAACTCGGCGCTAGCTTCGTTGTTTTGCTCGGCTGGCTCTCTAGATACGCCCACTTGCACGTTCACATCAGTTGCAGTACATACAGCTTGGGCGGGTTTAATTGTCGTCGTACCTAAAGCCAATACAGTAGAAAGGGAAAATAAACCAAGGGACAAAAATTTAAATCTCATAAATCTCACTTTTTCTCCTAGTGTGGAATGTCGATTTGTAGTGTTATTCGCACGTTGTTGATGAAGAACTATAGGTGCGAGAAACGCCACCAGAAGAAACAGTGGTCTGCGATCGCTGGTGGCTATAATTACCCTTGTTACAATCAGTTCGAGTTCTCAGAACTTGAGAATTATCAATTGCACGAGGTTGATCGACCGCGCAAGCAGCCACAGATAAAGTGGTAACGCTGAGTAAGCCGAGTAACCAGAATTTAAACCGCACTTTTAGCTCCTATTTACCGACGGCTATCTGCAAGTGGTTGTGGAAGAAGTTTGAGTGCGGCTGACTCCACCACCAGAAGAAGTGGTTGTGGAAGAACTTTGGTGACTGTATGTACTACCGCCTCTACAACTGGTTTGCGTCCGCCGGACTTGGGGACTGACACTCCACGGGCTGCGTCTGGTACGGGTATTGTAGATCCGCCGCCAGCGGTTGCTACTTCTCACGGCTGGACGATTGCGTTGAATTGTAACTTGAGAGTTGCCGTTGGTCACGCGGATGTCGTCACCTCGAACGACCGTTGACCCCCCGTTGCTTGACCGAATTTCTACGTTGCCTGCTTTCGCCATTTCCATTGGTAACACCAGAAAAATAGAGGCAACCAAGACTGAAATCGATTTTTTGTTCATCATGAGCAGATACCTGCACTATTAGCTAATTGTTAATGGTTAATGGTTGATGGCGATTAACCATTAACCATTAACAATGAACGATTGTTTAACGACGATTAAATACATCGCGGCGAATTCGAGCATCTTGAGTGTTTTGGTTGACAGAAGTGTTACCGCTACCAAATTGATCGGTCAATTGATCGGAGGTTTGATTGATAACATCTCTCGAACGCTCTGCACCACCACGCCGTCCAAATCTTCTTTCAGATTTATCAATTTCAGCGTTTTGAGTGCTTTGGTTAACAGAAGTGTTGTTATTTCCTTCTTGGATTGTGGTTTGGACTGAATCCTGGTTAATCTCGTCTGCTTTAGCAGGCAGAGCCAGCAATCCAAAACCAGCAGCAGCAATAATTCCGACTAGACCAGCTTTAACAGTAGATTTGATGGTTGTCATAGTTTTTTCCTTCTTTTTGCACTTAGTTGTTAGTTGTTGGGCTGTAGAGACGTTACATGTAACATCTCTACAGCAAATTCTTATCTTCGTCGAATGAATTGGTCGATCTTGTGCTGGATGCGGTTATCGGTTCCGTTCGTCACAGCATCGCTTTGAGCGTTTTGTCTGGTGGTACTGTTCGTGCTGTCACCACGTCGATCTTGGTCGCTGTATTGGTCGATTTGTTGATCTATGCGGTTGTTTTCACCGCTTGCAGAGCCACTGACACGGGAATTTTGAGTTGATGTATGATTTCCCGAACCGTCACTGTGAATGATATTCGTTTGCCGAGTGCTTTGGTTGACGCTGCCACCATCGCTCGCTGTTGCACTGTTAGAAGAACTGCTACGACTGGTGACATCGGCACGCGCGGGAAGGGAATTCAATCCAATTCCAGTAGCAGCAACAAGACCGAGCAAACAAGTTGAGAAAATTCTCTTCACTTCTGGATGTGAAGTGGTGTTTAGCATGTGCGTGACTTCCTTCGACTAAGATCGGTTTCAGATTAGTTCTATAGTTGAGGGTCGTCAAATCCGATCGCATTACAGCTGTGTGTGAGGAGCATGACCCAACCTATTGCAGGATGGGAATTAGGATTTAGCGATCGCGAACCTCAAAGCGGTCGCGGCGAATCCGTCCATCTTGAGTGTTTTGGTTGACAGAAGTATTACCATCACCATATTGATCGGTGAGTTGGTCGTTGCCTTGGTTGATGGAGTTGCGATCGGGACGACCTTCTCTACGATCTGGACGACCAAATCTTGTTTCAGTTTCCTCAATTTCGCCCGTTTGGGTATTTTGGTTGACAGAGGTGTTGCTGTAGCCGTCCTGTCCGGTGGTTTGCGTGTTACCTTGGTTAATTTCGTCAGCTTTGACGGGCAGAGCAATTAGACCAAAGCCAGCGGCAGCGATTAATCCAACTAAACCTGTTTTGAGTCCGGCGTTAAGATTGGTTCTGAGATTGTTGTTTGTCATTTTTATTACTTCACTTGCACTTGGTTGTTGTCCTCAGAAGGACGATAGCCTTCATGTCGGAGGTTTTTAGAGATTTGTTCCACAGACGAGCAAGTGTTTTTGGTTACTTGCTGCATCACTATTACAGTTAATCAGAAAAGTTGTGCCTCATTTCGGAAAGAAAGCAAAATTTTTTTGAGACTAGAAAGAAAAAGAAAAGGCGATCGCAGTGTAGGCTTACATTTGACGCGATCGCGCTAGAGCATTGAGAAATTTCTGAAGCTACTAGCGATCGCAGGTACTAGCGAGGATAAACAGTAACGCCGCGATCGACAGAAGTGTTTTTCTTGTCATTGCGATTGGTTTGTTGGTGATTGCCTCGATTATGCTTGTCTTGACGAGAAGACTCGGAGGAATCGTGCAAATAGTCGTAGTCACCGGAGCGATCGAGTTTCGTTTTTATCCCCTTTTTATCAATTTCGGCAGTTTGAGAGGATTGTTGGACCGAAGTGTTGCTATTACCATCCTGTCCGGTAATTTGCGTGTTAATTTGAATAATCTTATCGGCTTGGGCAGGCATACAAAACCATCCGAAACTTGCAGCTAAAATTAAACCGCTGCAACCAGTTTTGAGGATGCGATCGATTTTCATAGTAATTTCTTCCTTTGCACTTAGCTGTCAGTCAGTTATCAGTTATCAGTAAGAGCGTGAAGAAAGGGTGTGGGGTGTGCGAGAAGAGGCAAGAGGCAAGAGGCAAGAGGCGAGTGGGAAATTTTGAATGCGCGAATTTTGAATTGCTTCCTCAGCCTCCTCAGCCTCCTCAGCTCCCTCAGCTCTCTTTTTCCCTGCTCCCTTCCAAAAAGACTTTGACCGAGTTGTATAAGTTCCTGAGACAGTAAATTACAGTCAAGTTAAGGAGAAGATAATTTTGATGAAATGGTGGCAACGTTTGCTCGCGCCAGGATTTATCGCAGGTAATCTGGTAGCCATGTTCGGCAGTCTAGCGATCGCGCAGTCAGATTTGTTGACTCAAGCAGAAATTTATAAATTAGTCAATCGAGTTCAATTATGGCTGAAAAACCAACCGCCGCGATCGGCGCAAGTTGCAGACATGGTTCAGCCTCTAGATGCAGTCAAAACCGATCCCCTCGCTAGAGCAGATTTAGTTTTTAATGAAGGTTCGCTGGTGCGGTTAGGGGGAAATGCTATTTTTCGCTTTGTACCTGGTAGCCGTAGTTTTCAGTTGCGTAACGGTACTGCCTTGTTTATTTTTCCACCTGGAGATGAGAGCGGTACTGTTGTGACACCAGAAGCTGTAGTCACAGCGCCGGGAACAGCCGTATGGGTGCAGCATAACTCAGATAAACACATGACATCAATTGGAGTTTTGACCGAAAACCCCCAAGTTCCCGTGACTGTTGCCACTTCTGGGGGTGAAGGCGTAGTGGTTTTAGATGCGGGACAGCGCACGGCTGTGAAACAAGGAGAATTGACAGCTGTAAAAGATATGAGCTTGAGGCGATTTTACAAAGCCTGCAATCTAGCGGCTGACTTAGGCACGGCGGAGGAAACACCGAGCGATAGCCTCCCGCCACAAGCACAAAATACGATTCTGACAGTCCGAAATCAGGCGATCGCCGCTTTAGAAGATCAATTCCGCGAAGAAACAGAACCCCCACCTGGTTTCGAGCAGATCGTACCGTGTACCGTTAAAGAAGAACCGAAAGGTATTTCAACAGATCCTCAAAATGTTTTTCAGGGTTTTCCATCTGTGCCGAGTAGGAGATGATGGGTCAGATCGCTGTTACATCCCACAATGACATCGCCTTATCCCAAATAGCACAGGTGAAAGAGTCAATCTGTCCGCGATCGCGCTGCGGTTATACAGAGTATCTAACTTCTAAAACGTCAGTACGGGTTAATAGCTCGTCCTGCGCCAACACCGAATGCATCCACAATAGTCCTGGGACAGTGCTAGCAATTATCTTTCGCATCCATAACCCAATCTGTGTCGTCATTTATCATTTCTCATTCGTCATTCGTCATTTGTCATTCGTCATTTGTGGATGATAATTATTCTCCCTTGTCTCCCTTGTCTCCCTTGTCTCCCTTGTCCCCCTTGTCCTCCTTGTCTCCCTTGTCTCCCTTGTCCTCCTTGTCTCCCTTGTCCTCCTTGTCCTCCTTGTTCTCCTTGTCCTCCTTGTCTCTCCGACTCCCGACTCCCGCCGTTTAACAATAAACCGTAACATCTTCACCGCACTCGTCTGCTAGGAAGCACAGGCACTTGAAGCGGAGGTAAACGATCTGTTCGTAAAAAGGATTTAACTTACATAGAGGTGGAATGTGAACCAGCTTGCGTCCAAAGAAGCTAATTGTCCGTTCAAAAGGACACCGTGCGGGAATTAATTGACAAAACAGATGAGCGAATTTGGGATTGTGAATTTCTAGGCTTTCTAACCATTGGCAGATATTACTTTTGAGTGCGATTGGTGCGAACATAGGGATCTCTCCTTTTGTAATACTGAAATTAGGTGGAACTGGTGGGTTTTATTTATATAGGTGGTTAATTACCTTCATTTATTTGATAGGTTTACCTCTGCTGTGTTATGCAACTAACGTGAGCGATTGATTCATGCGTCCCCGTCAAGGCATTATCGAAATCTTTTCGACCTTTCTGCAATTTGACGCAGACCGCTTCCGTGCTTGGGTCAGCGACCCGCACTTGCGGCGGAGTATGCAAGCTAGGCTGGCACAATCTCCGCAAATGGAGGCGGCGGAAAACTATTGGGTTCTTTATTGGTATAAGTTGTGGCAAACTCAGCCTGATAGTCTAGCTAAGGCACACCTTACCGCTTACTTGCAGGAAGTGTGCTACTGGACGGCACATAAAACGAGTGCCAGCTTTGCTTCATCCCAATACACCTTGTCTGATTGCTTTCAAATGGCGATCGCCCGTTTTGATAAGGTCTTAAAAGGCTTTAACCCCCAATTGGGTTACGGGTTTAAAAACTATGCCAGTGCGATTTTTAGCAGCGTCCTGAAAGATTTGCTGCGCCAACAGCAGGAAGTCGATATTTCGACAAATTGGTCGCTGCTGCGTCGCTTAAGTCAAAAAAGACTGGTAGAGTCTTTACAAAATGCCGGACTTGGTGTAGAAGTTATTAACCGTTACGTCCTTGCTTGGAATTGCTTTAAAACGCTTTACGTTCCGACTCAGCCCACGGGAACCCGCCAACTGCCCAAACCGGAATCTGAGACTTGGGAGGCGATCGCTAAACTTTACAATCAAGAACGCATTACCCAACTCCAGCCATCAGGGACAGAATGTAACGCTCAGACGCTAGAAAAATGGCTTGTTGCCTGTGCCAAAGCCGCACGCTCTTACCTCTATCCCTCACTCGTATCGATCGACGCTCCCAAACCAGGACAAGAATCAGGAGCATTTCTGGACGATTTAGGTAGCTTCGAGCAAGATAATTACCTGAACGAAATGATCGCTGTTGAAGAACAGAAAAAACAGCAATCGCGACAAACTCAGATGCAGGCAGTTTTAGCAGAAGCGATCGCCAAACTGGACTCGCAAGCGCAGACAATTATGCAAATGTACTACGGACAGGGACTGACGCAACAGGAAATTGCCAAGGCGATCGATACCAAACAATATACAGTTTCTCGCCGCCTCACCAGAGCCAGAGAAAGCATGTTACTGGCTTTGGCAAAATGGAGTCAAGAGACATTGCATATTACTCTGACATCAGAGGTACTCAATAATATCAACACAGTTTTAGAGGAATGGTTGCAGGTACATTACCGCCGTCCCTCCTCGCTCATGGAGTCTACCTCATGACCTTCGATCCTAGCTCGCTAACTTTAACCGATCCGACACAGGTGTGGCTGGAAGTGTCGGATTTAGTGCGATCGCAGGCATGGCAGCGCAGCCAAGCTTGTTCTCATCCCAGCAGTCGTTGGAACGCCTATCTCAATCAAGTTTGCCTCCAGACTATATTACCCTGGTTGCGGGAAGAACATGCTGGAAAAGCTCTGGCTGTACCGAGTTTCACCGCTTTACCTAGTATCTGGGAATTTGTGAATGGGACGGGCGTAGCTTGGGACAGGCTGCGGATCGTCTTAATTCCAACAGAGACAATTGATTTAAGCGAACTGCGCGTGCCTCAAGAATGGGTAGACATTCCTGACTGGGTTGCTGATTATTACTTTGGCGTACAAGTAGACCCCGATTGCGCATCTATTAGAGTTTGGGGTTATGCTACCCACGAACAACTCAAACAAAATGGTAGCTACGATTCCCAAGACCGCAGCTATTGCCTAGATGAAGCCCATGTAATTCAGAACATGAGCGTATTGTGGGTAAGCAGACAACTCGGTATTACCGAAACGACACGCCGGACAGTTGCAACTTTACCTGTCATTCCCTTAGCACAGGTAGAAAATTTAATTCCCCGCCTGGGAAGCTCAGAAGTTGTGAGTCCGCGCTTGGCAGTACCGTTTCAATTATGGGGCGCGTTAATCTCGCATGGCGGTTGGCGACAAAAACTTTACCATCACCGTTTGGGACATCCCGAACAGTGGTCGGTTTTAGAATGGCTGCAAACAGGAGTATCGGACGCAGCAAGACAGATGGGATGGGGACAAAGCACCTGGCAACCAGCGATCGTGGCGGCTGCAAGAGGGACGACACAATTTTTTCCAGAAGTTTTGCTGACTCGCCACATGATTATTGCCCAGCAGCAGTATGAATTAAGAGTGATGCCTCGTACAGGGGGAGTCTGGCGATTTGAGTTACGTCATGCTATGGGCGATTCCATTCCTGCCGGATTTACACTACGTTTATTAACTGAAGACTTACAAGCATTTGAAGGCAACGAAGACACAGCTAGCAAACCTGTAGAATGTCTATTTGTCGAAGTCTCTCTTGCTCCAGGCGAAGGTTTAGTTTGGGAAATCGAACCCACCCCAATCAATTACGATCGCGAGATTTTGCGATTTTGAGAAATCAGTTATCAGTGGCTGGTGGCTGGTGGCTGGTGGCTAGCTACTTGCAAATGACAAATGACGAATGACAAATGACAAATACTTACTGAGCCAATGCTAGTATTCTTTGGGCGATCGCCTCGGTAACGGGCATTACTGATAATCGATTACCTTGTTTGACTACGCCTAGTTCTTCTGGGCTAAATTTTTGTTTCAACGTAGGTAAGGAAATAAATCGAGGAAAAACCTTGACAAATTCCACTTTAACTGTGTACCAGCGCGGAGAATGAGAGTCCGATTTTGGGTCATAGTAGGGGCTACTAGAGTCAAACTGCGTCGGATCGATAACTTCAGGTGTGACAACTCGCATCAAACCCACAATTCCTGGGGGTGTGGCATTAGAGTGGTAGAAAAAAGCTAAATCTCCTACTTGCATTTGACGCAAATAGTTGCGGGCTTGATAGTTGCGTACCCCATCCCAAATTGTGGTGCGATCGCGATCGAGGTCTGAAATGCTGTAAGTCTGTGGTTCTGATTTCATCAACCAATAATTCATAAATCGTTAGTGATTAGTGACTGGTGGCTAGTAACTAGAAAGGAGTCCAGCCACTAGCCACTAGCTACTGATAACACTCAAGGAGCGTCAATTTCACGAGTAGTAGAACTGTCTCCTAGCCACTAGCCACTAGCCACTAGCTACTGATAACACTCAAGGAGCGTCAATTTCACGAGTAGTAGAACTGTCTCCTAGCCACTAGCCACTAGCCACTAGCCACTGATAACCGCTCGTTTCCAAAATTCATGAATTTACGTAAAATAATATGAAGTATTGATAAAAATAGTAGCATTGGAGATTAACTCGCTCATGGCTGAAGCATCAGATCGGCAACGGCAGATTATGGAACATTTATCTCGCAGTACGGGAGATTTTATTAAACCGTCACTCAACTCCGAAGACCGCAAGAAGCGAATTATGGAGCATATTCGTTTAACCAAAGGTTAAGGCGATCGCAAAGTGTAAGGTGATTTCGGCTCGATATCCTTGACACTCATAACTGGAAAATGCCATATTCCCGGTTGACACTCTCGCGATCGCTGGAGTGAAGTCAATCAATATTCACATATTCTGAGCCGAATGCTACACCGATTAACATTATTTATCACTGGAGCGATCTTGGTAGGCTTTGGTAATTATGCCGCGATCGCTCAAGAAGCACCTCAAGTAGCATTCAGCAATGTTAACCCTGGCATTGTAGAGCCGATGTTGGGGAATATGAAAATATTGCAGTCAACTGCACCAGCGACCCTGAGCGTTAACGTACCATCAGAGCTAGCGGCTCAGATTAGTATTTTATCTCCGAATTTGGTAGAAGGAGCGTCAGACGATCCAGAGGGGACGACGCGGGTAGGTTTTCTGAACTTTGGAGCGAATAGCCTAAGCAGCGATAGTCAAAATAATACTGCCAACTTACCCACAGGTAACACGGATTTAGAAGTGCGGATGCGGGTAGAGCGTCCTGTTGCCTTTACCCCAGGAAATTATAATTATCGCCTGAATCTCAGCGTCACTGTCACGCCACCTTAATGACTAACCTTAATTACTGCGGTACGGTGAAGCTAACGCTAAAGGGAGTGTGGTTTGTCTTGCCCTCACCCCATTTCAACTCGCCAGAGAGTTGATACTCTCCTGGTGCTAACTTAGTTTGCTGGGGAGTTTGAGGAGAAATTAATAGATAGCGTTCTCCTTGGGCGATCGCAGTCGTATCGTTAATTTTACCTGTAGAAATCTCTTGCTTGCCTTGTTTCAACGTCCAATTTCCCGCAACAACGGCAGAAGCTTTGCCTGTATTTTGCACGAGTAATTGCACTTGGTTCGATTTTGGGTTAAACCTGGCACTATTAGCAACGAGATTTGGTAACACATCTCCTTTACGGACGTAGACCGTGACACCAATGCGCGGCACAACAGAAGTAATGAACGTGACTTGATTTGCCTGGTTAGTTTGCGTAACTTTAGTCGCCTGAAGGTTTTCTGTAAAAATCATGGTGCGATATTCACCATCTGGTAAGTTAGGTGGAAACCTTACAATGAAACGAATTTTCCGCTTACCAGAGCTAGGAACGACTAACTCTGTAGGAGAGAATTGCAAATAGGGACTCAGATCGTTAGGGCTAGATTTCAAAGCCTGAAACCCTTGTTCTTTGTCGTAAGTAAAGGGAGCAGTGTAAACGCGGGCGCGAAAAGCTTCCGGCGCTTGATTGTAAACAGTCATCGTACCTTGTGCTTGACCCCGTTTAGCTTCTGTCTCCACGACCATAGGAGTAATAGCAATATCTGCGCGGGCAACACTGCCCCACAATAAAAAGCTAGATAGCAAACAACTACCTAGTAACGAACAGCGACCGATGGCAGCAACATTCATCAATGGTTTTATCACAATAACAATAACTATTACCGTTGTTAGTTACGCACGCGCAACTCCATTTAGCAACGAAACTTGGTTTGAAAAAAACCAAGTTCGTCACTTTTCAATTGCTTTTAATTAAGCAAATCAGTCATAGCATTAGTTAGGGGTTGCAGTCAAAGTAACCATATATTGGTAAGTGCCGCTAGGAACGTCAGAAGTAAAGCTTCTCGTACCGGCAACCATACCGACTTGGAGTGGAACATCAACACCAGAAGGAATTGTTATGGGAGTCGTAGACTTGTTCCAAGCACCACTATCAAAAGTACTACCACCGGAATAGGCAGTAGTATAGTTTGCCCCATCGTAAACAATAGATTGTAACTTCTGTGGATTAAAACTAGCAGGGACGCTAACTGCTACTGGAACAGAAGTACTCAGTTGAGCGGGAGAATTGCAATTAATCATTGTTTGACCAGCAGGGAGACCAGGTGTTAAACCAGGAATACCTCCACTAGATTCAACCCAGCCATATTTGGGCATAACCTGACCGAGAGTACCGCCGACAGTCCCAGAAAATACACAGCTTCCTGCAACAGTGCCGTTAAATGGAACATCTTGGGTTGTTGGTGCTGCATTTGCCACGGGGATGAAAGATGCAGTACTCAACACAGCAAGACTACTAGCTAAAGCTAAACGCCAATTCATAAGCTACTCCTTTCAAATTAAATCTTGGTGAATTTTTCAACTAGGACACAGCAAAGTACTGCTTAGAAATAAACTTGCATTAGTCTATGCATTCTAAGTCCAGATAGCTTTTCCTAATAAAAAACTACTTGATGGCTCTAAAAAATCACTTCAGTTAAATTAATCAACCAGAGATTTTTTAACTCATGCCATTCAATTTTAGGTTCAACTATTGCTGTGACTGATTACTAAAATAAGCAAGTATTTCTCAAAACTCTCTGAGAGAAATTACGTAAGTTTAGCCGCAAAAAACGACAAAAATAGCTATTTACTTTAATAATTTATTTATTTTCGATTATTTGACCGATATTTGCGCATCGAGCGAGAAATATCGTGAATTCTACGGATGTGACGTTAATAATTGTCGAGCTATATTAATCCGCTGTTCGCTCAAAATAACTTTATTTGCATTACCAAAATCGGCTGGTAATGTGTTACTGCTTTTGTACAGCAAATATCTGTATAAGATTTTTTGTAAAATCAAAATTTTACAAAATTTGTTACTTGTTAGCCGATCGCCTGTTGATAAGTTAATTCAATTTAACTAACCTGGACGGATTGATTTTCAATATATGAAAACAAAATATCTGCTGACTTTATCGCTCCTCACGGCTGTGCTGGGAACATTTGAGACAGCGATCGCGCAAGTAATATCAAATGAGAATGCTAGACAAATTTCGCCAGATTTCTTAAATTCTGAACTCATGCATTCTGCTGCACCAGCAAGTGCTAAAACTTCAGATAACTCATCAACGCCTAAGACTGAGTTTAGCGTTTTTCCTGTAGGAATAAATATAGGCGATCGCAATGTTAAATCTGGCGCATTAGTCCGAGGACAAGAAGACGGCAGACAAGCACTTAACTTTGCTAATTGGCGACTGTCTTACGATGATATAATTCAAGTCTTAAAATTTAACGTTACCACTTTAGCAGACGGTCAAATAGAAGTCCGTTCCGCAGGAATTGTGACTCGCCTCAATCCTAAAAAACTGCGTACCGATCCCGAACTAGGCTTGGTATTTTCGATTCAAGATTTACAAACATTATTTGGAGTAAAAGCAAAGTTCGACCTGAATGAATATGCAATTATTTTAGAAGTGCCTTGGCTGACTCAGCCTGCAACAAATACATTTGAAGAAACCGAAACGCCTGTTGTCTTAAATGGCTTACAACGCCTCTACCCTGGCAAATTAAATATTGCTGGTATGGAACAAAGGGTCAATGCTACGGGAACGGGAGACACCACACCCACTTACACGGGAGACACACTTGCTGTTGGTAGTGCTTTCGGTGGTTCTTGGTTTGTCCGTACCACTCAATCCCAATTGCAAGACTTCTCCACTTGGAAACTTGCCGAAGCTCAATTTCTGCGTCAAACCGATTTTACCGACTATTTTGTAGGCTCTCAACCGACATTTTGGCAAAGTCAAGAAACGAGAAATTATTGGGGTTTAACCTTAGTTCAAAGACAAGGCTTTTCTCCACCTCAGAGTCTATCTGCTGGGAGTTCCGATCCGCGCCAACGCTTGCAAGCTGCTGTCGTGGGACGCACGATCGCCGGTAAAGCCGAACCAGGAACCTTAGTTAGGTTAGTCCGAGGATTTGGCAGTCGGGCGATCGCAGAAGTTTTAGTCGATTCCTCTGGAATCTATCGCTTTGAAAATATTAAATCCGATCGCGCTTATGACAGCAACTATCGTGTTTTCCTCTATCCCCAAGGACGGCTGACTGCACCACCAGAAATTCGGGAAGCGAGTTTTTCTACTGTACCAGGACAAATTCCCGCAGGTGCTTCGGCTTTCGTCGTGTCTGGCGGTTGGCAAAGCGATACGGACACGCAAATTCCTTCCATGCGAGAGTTGCGCGGCGGAGTTGCTGGACGCTGGGGTTTATCGCCAACGCTAACTGTAGGTTTAGGTGGGGTCTACGACGACTCTTTACAAGGCTTGGCAGAGATCTTCTGGCGACCTGAGAACTTTCCTTTACAAGTAGCAGTCTCGGCGCTGGCGGGTTCTAAATTGGAGGCGATCGCCGATATTCAATTCACTCCCTCGCCTAATTTCAGTGCGTTGCTATCGAGTGACAGATATTCCAGTCGTTTGAATCTCAATTGGCAGTTGTCGCGCAGCTTCAGCTTATATGCCTCAGCTAACAGTCGCGATGCCACATCTGGAGGAGTGCAATTTAGCTTTAGCAGGAAAAATGTCTTCACCTTTGCCCGTGCTGGCTTGGATACCAAAAACCGCCTACGTTGGTACTTACTCCAAGGTTTGGGCAGATTGGAACTGAACTTACAAGGTAACGAAGTAGGTACGAATTCGGCACTGACGTACAACTTATCTCAAGACAATGGCAACACCGGACACTCATTGCTATTAAATTATGAAACGCGCAGTCAAGGTAGAAGCGATCGCTTACTGACTCTTGGCTGGCAATATCGATCGCCACAACGGGCAAGTGATGGAAACTATTTATGGGAAGCCCAACTAGGTTACGGGATGAATTCTGGAGGTAGCGGTCTATTTGCCTCGCTGGGAACCACCGTCCTACCAGGCGTGATGTTGCGCGGACGCTACCAAGGAGTATCTCTCACCTCTGATGAGTCGAGTTTCAGTGTAGAGTTAGTTTCTAGCTTAGGCTTGCAGGCGGGTATTAGCCCAGGCGACAGGCATACCAGCGAGTTCCGTACCCAAGGCGGTTTATTAATTCAACCGTTTTTTGACCGCAACAACAACTCAAAACGCGATCCAAGTGAAGAGATTTACACCGAAAACTGCGATCTGTTACTGATACTAAATAATCAACCACTAACCGCTTGGCGACCGAAAATTCAACACAATCGCATCCTCTTGCGCCTACCACCCAATACCTACCGCTTAGATTTCGATCCGGCGGGATTCCCTCCCGATTGGCAAGCACACCTACAAGCTTTGGCTGTGGTTGTCAGTGCTGGCAGTTACACCCCCGTTTTCGTGCCTCTAGTTCCTGCCTTTAGCCGCACTGGAGTTGTTATCGATATGCAAAACAAACCGATTGCTGGTGCAACGGTAGAAGCTATAGGAAAATCTGGTCAGCGCAAATTTTCCGTGACGAACAGCGCCGGAGTTTACTATCTAGAAGGATTGTCTCAGGGAGAGTATACACTGACAGTAAATGGTCGCTCCCATTTACGGTTGAAATTAGATACATCTACCAAACCGTTTCAAGAACTTAATTTGAAAACCAAGGCTTAATATCCAGCCGCTCGATCTACAATGTTGCGCAAAGGTTTCCCAGCTTGATAAAGTGCCAAATTTTCTAGAAATAACTCTATTACCCGTTGTTGCATCTGTTGAGATATGCCGCTACAGTGAGGAGTTATAAAGACATTGGGTAGCGATCGCAATTGACTGTCTGCTGGTAGTGGTTCTACAGTAAAAGCATCTAAAGCCGCGCCTGCAATCCAGCCTTTTTGGAGAGCGTGAATGAGAGCATTCTCATCGATAATTCCGCCACGGGCAATATTAATTAAATAAGCACTTGCCTGCATGGATTTTAGGACATTGGCATCGATTAGGTGTTTCGTTTGAGGTGTTAAAGGCGTAGCCAAGACGAGATAATCTACCTCTGGTAAAAGTGTACGCCATTCCTCAGCCCCAACGACTAAATCGAAACCGGGCAGCGATCGCGGATGCAAGCAACTCCCCCAGACGCGCATTCCAAAAGCTTGAGCGCGGGTGGCGATCGCTTGACCAATACCTCCTGCACCGATAATTAAGATAGTTGCGCCCATCAATTCTTGGATTCCCAAAGCTTCTACTTCTGGATATGACAGCCAACGATCTTGCTGTTGGGCTTTAAATGTAGATAAGCATTTGGCGCGATCGAGCATATATGCTAAGACAAATTCAGCAATGGGAATTGCATGAACTCCAGCACTATTTGTCATTATCAGATCGCGAGAGACTAAGGTTGGGATTAATAAATGGTCAATGCCTGCACTTTCAGTATGCAGCCAACGTAGATTGGGTAATTGTGATAATACTCGCTCGAAAAACGTATTATAAGACCATTCATGAAAATACACCTCAGCATCGCTTGGATCTCCATCTAGATTCCCTTGAAGATCGAGCCTGACAATGCGATCGTCGTTCGATAAATGAGGCTCGATCTGTGCTGCTAAATTACTTGGTAAAACAATTTTCATAAAATTCTTATTTCCAAATTCCGAATTCCGAATTCCGAATTCCGAATTACCCTTTCACGCCGCTACCTGCTGCTGTGGGTACGATGTAACGTTGCACGAACAGAAATAAAATTAAAATTGGTGCAATTGAAATTATCGAACCAGCTGCAATTAATCGCCAGTCTAAAGAGAAGGTTCCTGCTAACATTGCCACCCCTAAAGGTAAAGTGTAAAGTTCGGGGCGATCGATCACAATCAAAGGCCAAAGAAAGTCACTCCAAGCACCGATAAAAACAAAAATTGCCAACGTGACGAGGGCAGGGCGAATAGCTGGTAGCATGACGTTCCACCAAATACCTAATTCCGAACACCCATCAATTCTGGCTGCTTCTTCTAATTCTTTCGGAACGCCTTGAAAGGCTTGCCGTAGTAGAAATATACCAAAAGCAGAGGCGATCGCCGGAAAAATAATTCCCAAATAGGTATTTTTCATTCCTAACTGTACTGTCAAAATATACAGCGGAATCATCACAATTTGAAACGGAATCATGATGGTAGTGACAATTGCCGTAAAGATAATTTCTCGACCGCGAAATTCTAAGCGGGCGAGGGGATAAGCTGCTAAAGCACAAAATAATAAATTCAATCCCACTGTCAGCAATGCTACGAGCGTGCTGTTAAATAAATACCTGCCAAAAGGATTTGTCTGCCAAACGCGGACAAAATTATTAAATGTTGGCTGACTGGGTAAAAATTGCGGTGGAAACTGAAAAATATTTTCTGTCGGAGATTTCAGCGACGTACTCAGCAGCCACAGCAGAGGAAACAGCATTAAAATTGCGATCGCGCCTAGTAAACCATACGTCCAAATTGTTCGCCAAGTTTGATTTTGTCTTTGTTTACCCTGATTCATACATTCCTCACTGCGATCGAATATCTCATCAATAGCAAAGCAAATTTCTTTCAAAGTAGGAATCAATCGATCGTAAATTAACTTATTTATTTAAAAAAATTTAGATTTATCTGGTAAAGACACTTGATTTATTTGTAATTTCATCTTACTATGTTAATAGTATTTTTTTAACTGAATGCTTGTTTAAAGCAGGTTAGTTGAGGTGCGCGATACAATTGTATCGCGCATTTGTATTGCGCATTGTTTTGTAAAGAGTTATTTTGCAGAAAATTGTAGATTTTTGCAATCTTGGCGGAGAAATTTTTGAACGCGGATGTAGGCAAAACCTTCCCACGGGGTACGCAGATTACAAGCGCCACATTTTGACTTTTAACTTTTAACTTTTGACTTCCTTAACAGCCGGATATTGTTGCAACACCTGCTTTAAATATTGTCCCGTGTAAGAACGAGAATTTTTTGCTACTACTTCTGGCGTTCCGACAGCGATAATTTCTCCTCCCTTATCTCCTCCTTCTGGTCCCAAATCTATCAACCAATCGCTACAACGAATCACATCTAAGTTATGTTCGATGACAATAATAGAATTACCTTTGTCTACCAATCTTTGCAGAACATCGAGTAATTTATGCACGTCGTAAAATGATAAACCTGTCGTTGGTTCGTCAATTAAATACAGAGTTTTTCCAGTGGCGCGACGCGATAATTCTGAAGCAAGCTTAACCCGCTGTGCCTCTCCCCCGATAATGTAGTTGCAGGTTGCCCCAAGTGCATATATCCCAAACCAACATCAAGTAAAGTTTGCAGTTTATTAAATGCTTTGGGAATATTTTGAAAGAAATCTACGCCCTCTTCTACAGTCATATTTAAAACATCGGCGATCGATTTATCTTTATACTTGACTTGGAGAGTTTCGCGGTTGTATCGCGCCCCTTTACAAATTTCACATTGCACGTAAACGTCGGGTAGAAAATTCATTTCAATCACGTTTACGCCTTGTCCGCCACAAGCCTCGCAGCGCCCTCCTTTGACGTTAAAGGAGAATTGCCCTGGTTTATAACCCCTAGCTTTTGCCTCGATAGTTTGGGAAAATACTTCTCGAATCGCATCGAAAACACCCGTGTATGTAGCTGGGTTAGAACGGGGAGTGCGTCCGATGGGAGATTGATCGATCACGATCGCTTTATCAACTGCATTTAAGCCCTTCATTTCCTCCAAGTCTTTCGGAAAGGGAACTTTGCGCGTTAGGTGGTGTTGTAAAGCTGGGTAGAGTAATTCGTTAATTAAGGTAGATTTGCCCGAACCGGATACTCCCGTAATCGAAACAAGTTTCCCCAAGGGAATTTCGACATCAATATTTTTCAGGTTGTTGCGATAGGCATTTTTAATAACTAACTCTCGTCCGTTTCCTTCCCGACGTTGGGCGGGAGTTTGAATCACTCGCCTTCCCGATAAATATGCCCCAGTTAAAGATTCCGGTGCAGCGAGTAAAGCTGGTAAATTCCCTTGGGCGACGATATTTCCCCCGTGGACTCCCGCCCCTACACCAATATCTACTAAATGATCGGCGGCGCGGATGGTTTCTTCATCGTGTTCGACGACAATTAATGTATTGCCCAAGTCTCGCAGTCTGGTTAAAGTTTGTAGCAAGCGCCCGTTATCCCTTTGGTGCAAGCCGATGCTGGGTTCGTCAAGGACGTAGAGTACTCCTGTCAAACCAGAACCGATTTGAGTGGCGAGGCGAATGCGTTGGGCTTCTCCCCCCGAAAGCGTCATGGCGGGACGGTCTAAGGTGAGGTAATCTAAACCGACATCAAGGAGAAATTGCAATCTGGCTTTGATTTCGCGCAACACCAAATCGGCAATTTGCATTTGGCGATCGCTCAGTGTAATACTACCAATTCTCTGATGGCATTCTCGAATTGAGACGCTGGTAAGATCGAGGATGTGATATTGTCCCAGACGCACGGCTAAGGCTTCCGGTTTCAACCGCTTGCCATGACATACAGGACAAGGTTGCTGGACGACATACTGTTCCAGCTTTTGCTTAATTAATTCAGAACTCGCTTCATCAAACTGGCGCTGGAGGATGGGGATAACCCCAGCGTAACGCCGATAATCTTTACGTTCTTCAATCCAAACGGGTTGGTCGCTACCGTATAAAATTGTCTGCTGCTGTTCTGAAGTTAGCTGGTTCCAACGGGTTTGAATTTCAAATCCAAAAGCTTTCCCTAAGCTGTAAAGTAAAGAAAGGTAGTAGGAGTTATCCTTTTCCGACCAAGGGGCGATCGCAGCATAGACTGATTGACTCGGATCGGGTACGACTAATTCAGGTGAGAAAGTTTGCATACTCCCCAAGCCGTGACAGTGAGGACAAGCCCCATAGGGAGAGTTGAAAGAAAACAGACGCGGCGATAACTCTTCCATTACCCCGCCGTGTTCGGGACAGGCGAAGTTTTCGGAAAATAATAATTCTTTCTCTCTACCTCTATCCTGGTCTTCTACTTGGTAGGAAGTCGCCCCTTCTGCTACTTTTGCCTGTAAAGTGGGATGAATTAATATATTACCTCCTCGCTCCTCGCTCCTCGCTCCTCGCCCCTCTTCCACATCCAACAAATCGATAACAGCAATCCCTTCCGAACGCCGCAGACAGGTGGTGAGGGAGTCAGTCAATCTCTCTTCCATCCCTGGCTTTTTAATCAAGCGGTCAATCACGACTTCAATATTGTGCGCTTGATTTTTATCCAATTCAATCGAATCGCTGAGTTCCCGCACTTCGCCATTAATGCGGACGCGGACGAATCCTTCCGAAGCCAGACTGGAGAGTAGTTTTTTGTGCGTCCCTTTTTTACCCCGCACGACGGGTGCTAAAATTTGAAATTTAGTTCTATCGGGTAATTCCATGATGCGATCGCACATTTCATCGATTGTCTGAGGCGCAATCGAGCGATCGCAGATCGGGCAATGCGGTTTACCCGCTCGTCCGTATAATAGACGCAGGTAGTCGTAGATTTCCGTTACCGTCCCCACCGTAGAACGGGGATTATGGGAAGTCGATTTTTGATCGATGGAAATTGCCGGACTCAAGCCTTCAATTGCTTCCACATCTGGCTTATCGACTTGCCCTAAAAATTGTCTTGCATAAGCACTGAGAGACTCTACGTAGCGCCGCTGTCCTTCAGCAAAGATAGTATCGAAGGCGAGGGAAGACTTACCGGAACCGGAAACCCCCGTAAAAACGATCAGGCGATCGCGGGGTAGTTCTAAGCTAATATTTTTGAGATTATGCTGTCTCGCGCCGCGAATGCGGATGGTATTTTGGCTATTGGGGTTAGAAGTATCTGCATGATGCCCGTTTGCGGATTCAGTGACTTCAATCTTTGCATCGGGACGGTAATTCATGAGGGCAAGGCGAAAGAGTCCGTTGACGATTTTAACGATTTTCCGACTGTTTTTGCTATTCAGTTATCATCTGATTTCGCTTACTAGCCTCTCGTGCGTAAATAAGGTAGCCTTGCTAAAGAGTTTTTCGCGGGGGGTTAGGGTAAGGTTATGAGTGCGGTCATGAAGCCTTTTTCGGTCATGGGGCTACCAGTCCATCTCATCGATGATTATACGGCTTGGTTGCGATCGCGCATCGGGCAGCAACTCGGTACTCATGTCGTAACGCTTAATGCGGAAATGAGTATGCAAGCCGAACAGAACCCTGCTTTAAGCAATGCTATTCAGCAAGCAGAGTTGGTGATTCCCGATGGTGCGGGGGTAGTACTCTACCTAAAATTACTATTTCACCAACAGGTACAGCGATGTCCTGGGATTGAATTGGCAGAGTCTCTATTGCAGAATACGGAGGCGCGGGTATTTTTCTATGGTGGTGCGCCTGGAGTAGCAGCCAAAGCCGCCGAAACGTGGCGACAACAAGTCCCAGATATCAATATTGTTGGCACGCAACACGGATACATTTCCCCAGAAGAGGCGGAATTTCAGCAAACCCTCAGTCAACTCCAACCTCAATTGATTTTGGTAGGTTTGGGAGTGCCACGTCAAGAATTATGGATTGCGCAAAATCGTTATTTGTGTCCTAATGCGACTTGGATTGGTGTTGGTGGTAGCTTTGATATTTGGGCAGGAACGAAATCAAGAGCGCCTGCATGGTTGGCAAATAATAATTTGGAATGGCTTTACCGTCTCTATCAGGAACCCTGGCGCTGGCGGCGGATGCTGGCTTTACCTCAGTTTGCAGGTAAGGCAATTGTTTACCGCTTAACTCATTGATATCGACCTCAAGCAATTCTATGCGCGGTGTATTTCAATTGCAAAAATCTTATTTTAGTCAAAAGGCTATTTTTTCTCTATTTTCGCCTCAAAAGCTGCCATATACAGTTATTGGTTTTGGCATTTTGGTACGGCTAGTTCAATATCTATTTAATCGGTCTTTGTGGAATGACGAAGCCGCACTAGCGTTAAATATTATCAATCGCTCGTATTTAGAATTGCTACAACCTTTAGATTACAACCAAGGCGCACCTATTGGCTTTTTGATGGTGGAAAAGTTAGCGGTGCAGGTGTTTGGAAACAACGAATATGCTTTGAGATTATTTCCTTTTGTCAGCGCGATCGCAAGTTTATTTATTTTCTACGAATTAGCTAAAAAATGCTTGCGATCTCGTCAGGCTGCGATTATCGCTCTTACTTTGTTTTCCACCGTACATATTTGGCTTCAGTTTGCTACAGAAACAAAACAATATTCTAGCGATGTGGCGATCGCTGTCATACTATCTTTCATTTTAATTGGCATAGAACGACAGCAAATTAAACTAAGACAAATCTTAAAATTTGGTGTTGTCGGCGCTATCGCCGTTTGGTTTTCTCACCCGGCTGTCTTTGTTTTAGCGGGGATAGGAACGAGCTATTTATTTATAAGTTTATTTCAACAAAAATTTTTATTTAGTTTAAAGCTGTTAGCTATCTATGCTATCTGGACGTTTAGTTTTGGTCTTTCATATTTTATTTCATTACGCAATATAGCCAGCAATCAATCTTTATTTAAATCATGGGCGGGACGCGGTACATTTCCTACATCTATTTGGGATTTCGGCTGGTTATTTAATGCCTTTGTAGAATTTTTTCACATTCCGTTAGGACTTCCCGATATTTTTCTAGGAATTGCGATTCTGGCGTTCTTATCTGGTTGTATCTCACTCTGGTTTCAAAATAGAGCTATTTTACTGACGTTGTTAGCTCCCATATTAGTAACTTTTTTCGCAGCTTATTTACAAAAGTATCCATTTAGCGGTAGGCTAGTCATATTTTTAATTCCTTTTTTTATCCTTTTCATTGCAGAAGGAACAGTGGCAATTCGACAGATAAGAGATCGTCGAGTTTTCCAGAAAGTCAGTACTCTGATTTTGATATTGCTTCTCGTTCCTCCCATAGGAACTGCTGCTTATCTCATCTTCGACCCCTATACTAAACAAGAAATTAAACCCGTTCTTAGTTACATGAGTAGTCATCAACAAACAGGTGATACTATTTATATTTACGAACGTGCTGAATATCAGTTCAAATATTATGCGAATTGGTATGGATATCAGGAAGGAGATTATATTTTAGGGATAGACGATCTCGATCGTCAAGATGGACAAGGTATTTCAGAAGCAGAATGGCAGCGATATACTAGCGATTTTGATAAGTTACGCGGTAAGCAAAGGGTGTGGATTTTATTATCTCACTTGCGGCGCTGGGAAGATGAGCAAGAAAGAGTTTTAGCTTATCTGGATGGTATCGGTAAACGTGTTGATGCTTTTGAGAAGGAAGGATCTTTTGTCTATTTATACAATCTTACATTAGCCAGCAAGTAGATATGTCACACTGCGATCGCCTCAACGATAATCTAGTAAGATAATCCTATACCACTATTATTTATGAGAGATCGACAAATACGTACCATTAATATTTAAGCTCTGAAGAATAATTCAAAATTAATCTATAAATTTTGAATTTTGAATTTTGAATTTTGAATTGGAGCGAAGTGACATGACTAGATGGCAATTATTAATTATCAGTTTTCTAGTTTTCGGTATATTTTTTCGATTTCTCTATCTCGATCGCAAGGTTTATTGGTACGATGAAGTCTTCACTTCATTGCGTATTTTTGGCTACACGGAATCAGAAGTGATTCAACAAGTTTCTCGTCATCCTGTTGTCAGTTTAGAAGATTTACAACGGTATCAGCACGACGCTGGTAGAAATTTATTAGATACGATAAAATCTTTGGCTACGGAAGATTTTCAGCATCCACCACTGTATTATGCGATCGCTCATTTTTGGGTAAAATGGTTGGGCGATTCAATTGCTGCAATTAGAGGTTTATCGGCTCTAATTAGCGTGCTTGTCTTTCCTAGTATCTACTGGCTGTGTAGAGAATTATTTCCGTCACCCTCGGTTGCTTGGGTTTCTATGGCGTTAGTCGCAGTCTCGCCATTTCATGTTTTAATGGCTCAGGAAGCACGTCAGTATAGTTTGTGGACGGTGATAATTTTACTATCAAGTGCGTCTGTACTAAGCGCTATTCGTCTCAGCAGTAAACTAAGTTGGAGACTGTACGCAATTAGTCTCATTGTAGGATTATATACATTTTTATTTACTGGTTTAGTCGCGATCGCTCACGGACTATATTTATTTAGTTTGAAGACAAAGCTGCAATTTAGCAAAGCAGTCTCTGCTTATTTTATCGCCTTTACTACCGCGATCGCAGCGTTTATCCCTTGGCTAGTTATTGTTGTCAGCAATTTTTCTGCGATTAATAGTAACGTCAACAAGGATGAAGCAATACCCTTACTTAGTTTAGTTAAAGCCTGGGTTTTCAACTTAAGTTATATTTTTTTTGATATTTGGGGACAGTCAAGTTTAGAATCTAGATTCGCTCTCACGCATCTTATCGTTTCACCATTCTTATTTCTGACAGGATACTCTCTCTATTTTTTATATCGGACAACAACCAAACAAGTCTCATTATTTATTCTATTGTCGATCGCAATACCAACTATACCCCTAATTTTACCAGATTTGATTTTAGGAGGACAGCGATCGCTGACGATGCGCTATCTTATTCCGACTTATTTAGGGATTCAAATTGCTGTTGCTTATTTGCTAGCTACTAAACTCTCGTCAAGCGGTGTCAAACAGCAAAAATTTTGGCGGTTGCTAACACTCGTGATATTAACTTCTGGTATTCTATCCTGTGTAGTCAGCGCTCGAACGGAGACTTGGTGGACTAAAGGTAATAGTGCTGAAAATCCTCAAGTTGCTCAAATAATAAATGAGGCAAATCGTCCATTGGTAATTAGCGATACTAAGATTGGCAGAATTATCTCTTTAAGCTATTTACTAGAACCAAAGGTTCAATTTCAGCTCAAACCCAAATGCCATACTTGCCAACTCGATTTTACAGCAAATCTATCCTTTAATTCCGGGATTTCTACGAACTACAGTGACATATTTGTGTACAAGCCTTCAGATGATATGTTAAACAATTTTAACCAAATACAGAATTATACAACAAAACTCGTTTACGAACCCGCCCGTCTCTGGAAGTTGAGCCAAGATAAATCAATTTCCCTAAATTAGGTATAGCAATTACTGTTGCGATCGCAACTCTATATTTATCCAAATTTATGCAAACTACTATAAAGCAATTTAAAAAGCTTCAACCCAGCAAATTTACTGCTTTCACTCTAAACAGAATATCATTCGTCATTATCGGCTTTGGTATCCTAGTCAGGCTAGTTCAATATCTATTTAATCGTTCTTTATGGAATGACGAAGCCGCACTAGCTTTAAATATTGTCAATCGCTCGTATTTAGAATTGCTCCAGCCTTTAGATTACAACCAAGGCGCACCCCTTGGCTTTTTAATGGTGGAAAAGTTAGCAGTTCAGTTATTTGGTAATAACGAGTATGCTTTAAGACTCTTTCCTTTAGTTTCTAGTATTGCTTCTTTATTCTTATTTTACCATTTGGCAAAAAGATGTTTGCAAAAACCAGCTATCCCCATTGCCTTAACTCTTTTTGTTGGTTTAGAGTATTTGCTTTACTTTGCTTCTGAAGTCAAACAGTATTCAACTGATGTAGCCGTCGCCATACTTGGCGCTACAATTGGAGTATCTTTGAATCGGAAAAAGATCGAGCCTTTTCAACTAATAGCATATGCAATAGGAGGTGCGATCGCAGTTTGGTTTTCCCATCCAGCAATTTTTGTTTTGGCAGGCGTAGGAATATATCATGTATTAGCTGGTTGGCAGCAAAAAAATAGAGAAAAGTTAATTATAGTATTGGCAGTAACTTCAATTTGGTTGATAAGCTTTGCTAGCTTATATTTTTTATCTTTGAGAAATCTCGGTGAAAGTGAATATTTATTGCGATCGTGGACAAACAAGTATGCTTTTCCTACCTCAATATTTGATATTAACTGGTCGTATTTAAGATATATCAAATTGTTCAAAGATCCTTTAGGTTTTTCCGAACCTTTGGTTATTGTTCCACGGTTAGTTTGTCTAGCTGGATTTATCTCCCTCTGGTATCGGAAAAGAGAAATCCTATTTATTCTAATTTCTCCTTTCTTAGTGACGTTGCTTGCAGGTTATCTACAAAAATATCCTTTTCACAGTCGCTTAGTTGTCTTTTTAACTCCCTTTTTTATTTTAGGAATTGCGGAGGGAAGCTATTTCATTTGGCAGAAAACTTGTAGAAATAAATTGACTGCTATTATCGGTATGTTAATTATCAGCTTGCTGCTTGTCGTTCCTATAGCCAATGCTACCCATCGCCTGGTACAGCCACAAACCAAACAAGAAATTAAGCAAGTTATAAGTTACGTAAAAACTCATCAACAGCCAGAAGATATTTTATACATTTATCAAAGAGCTGAATATCAATTTAGATATTATGCTGCAAAATATGGCTACCGTGAGGGTGATTACATTATGGGAATAGACGATCTCGATGAATATGATGGGAAGGGAATGTCAGAACAAGAATGGCAAAGATATCAAAATGATTTCGACCAACTGCGTGGGAAGAGAAGGGTGTGGGTCATATTATCTCACATTACTCACGTTCCAAATGAGCAGCAAAGAATTTTAACTTATTTAGATAGTATGGGTCAAAAAATTGATGTTTTTACAGTTCCCGGTTCGTTTGCGTACTTATATGATTTTTCTTAAAAGATGATAGAGGTACACATATTTGTAGTAGGGGCGCACAGCTGTGCGCCCCTACAGATGTATTGTATCTATATGGAAACCGCTATAAACAGATAACGCCCGGTTAAGAATACAAATGAAAATCAATCTAATTCCCTGGAAAAAAATTTTTCTGTCAATAAGTCAGTTTTTACTTATTTCTTTTGTCTTTGGAATTTCATACACTCAAAGACCTTTATACTACGACAATCAAACAACTAAATTTTTTCATGGACTAGCACAAGCTGGCTATGGTTTTTTGGAAAATGATTGGTTTGCAAGCACTATCGATCCTTTACCAGCTTTTACTTTTTTAGTTAAGATAACTCATTTATATTTAAATGAATATGCTTTTTATCTTTATTATATAATTATTTTTGGCGTATACATTTACAGTTTGACTGGAATTGTTTCATTTATTTTCCCAATTGGCATCAACTCTAGAAAAAACGTAGATGCTAAAGTCAATAGCGATCGCCTGAGATATCTAGTGTTTTTTGCTATTCTAATCGTCATTCATTCGATCAATATTCAAATTAAAGCTCTCGATTTAGATACGGCTTTAAATATTCATTATGGAGTTGCAGAACAATACGTTCTCGGACCTTACTTTCAACCGAGTAATTTTGGTGTTTTTATCATTTTCTCGATTTATCGGTTTCTCCACCGAAATTATTTCTTAGCTGTAGCTTGTCTAGCTATAGCAGCTACTTTTCATCCCACATATCTTATGGGTGCAGCAATTATTTGCTTGACTTACTTAATTATTATCTATAAAAACGAAGGTAGTTTGATTAAAGTCGTATCAGTTGGAGGTGTAGCAACTCTATTATTACTACCAGTATTTAATTATATGTATTTTCAGTTCAGACCAACCACCGCTGAACTGTGGGCAAAATCTCAATATATCATCGTCCAATTGAGAATCCCTCACCATTCTATCCCGCAGATTTTTTTAAGTAAACCTTCGGCTTATTTACAAATTCTTTTAGTTGTTATAGCACTGTATTTAATTAGAAAAACTAAAGTTTTTGCGACTCTATTTATTCCTTTCTTTATTATTGTTACTTTAACTCTTATTCAAATATTCTATCCCAATAATACAATAGCTTTTGTTGCTCCTTGGCGACTGTCTGCGGTTTTAGTACCGATCGCCACTAGTATTATAGTTGCTTGGCTCGTATCTTACTTATTCGATCGCTACTTTCAAGTAAAACACAAACGCTCGGTGATGGCGGCGAGTTTAGCTACAATATCTATGGTTTTTGTGCTTGGCTTGTACAATCAAGGACAAATGTTTGTAGAACAAGATAGAAGCGTTCCAATGTTGAATTATGTCAAAAAAACAACGCAACAAGAAGATCTCTATCTAGTCCCAAATAAAAATAAAGAGTTACGCAAATTTAGAGTTTATACAGGCGCTCCCATTCTGGTTAACTTTAAATCACATCCATACAAAGATGTCGAAGTTTTAGAGTGGTATGAAAGAAATTTAGCCGCACAAGCATTTTATGAATCGCCAAGCGATCGCCAGTGCGACATTTTAAAACAACTCGTAGCCGATTATCAAATTAACAAAGTCGTCACCGAAAGCCAAAATTTCAATGCTAGTTGCACCTTCTTAGCTCAACTCTACAAAGACGATCGCTATGGGGTTTATCAGCTTAAAAAGTGAGTCGTGTAGAGGCGTTACGTGTAACGTCTCTACACGATACCACCATACTGAGCTACAGGGCGATCGCTCAGCCATGCCCACATTTGATCGCCGAAGGAAAAATGCCACCATTCCCCAGGATGGCGCGTAAACTCAGCTTTGAGCATGATATCTTGCAATAACTGGCGGCGCTCGTGATATTCCTGCTCTACAGGATCGGCGCTATTTGCGAAATAATCGGGCTGCGATCGCGCTGACATCTCATCAATCGGAGAACCCATATTTACTGTCATTCCAGCCGCATCTACCAAGGTAATATCGACTGCTGCACCCGTACTGTGAGGTGGGGGAGTCTTGGGATCGGTGCTAGGAATTGCCCAAATTTGATACACTTGCTGCCATAAAGCCTGTTGTCGGTCGGGAGATAATTGTTCTACCGTCAGTCCTTCTGCTTGCAAAACGAGGCTGAAGGCATAATCTACCATAAATCGTTGAACGGCAATTGGACGATAGGCATCGAAAATCTGAATGCGCCACTGGGGATGAGATTGTTGAAGATAGGTTTGGGCTTGCAGTAGGCGATTCAGTACGCCTTGTCGAAGATGATAAGGCGATCGCCCTTGATAAGGCGCACCTAGTAATTGGTAGGGATGGGGTGACTCTACAGCAAACTTTTCTAAAGGAATTTCTACTAGCGGTTCCCCACACTCTGTAATTTGAATCTGTTGGTAAGGTTTCATTTATTCAGTTATCAGTTATCAGTGTAGAGACGTTACATGTAACATCTCTACAAAGCTATCAGTTATCTATCTCCTGGATTTTGACTTTTAACTTTTAACTTTTGACTTTATTTAAGATTTTTCTCGCCAAATTTTAATCGTTCTATCCTTGCTACCGCTAGCGAAATGTCCTCTGGGGCTGAAGGTAACGCACGTGACTCCAGCTGAATGATCTGATAAGCTGCGCAGTAATTCTCCATTGGCAGGATTCCACAATTTAATCGTTTTGTCTCCACTGGCGCTGGCGAGGGTGTCGCCATCCGCGCTAAAAGACAGCGACGTGACTTCTTTTTTGTGGGCTTTGATAGTTTCTTGTAACTTACCGCTTTCAACTCGCCATAGAATCATTTGCCCGTTATTGCTACCACTGGCAAGAGTTTCGCCATCGGGACTAAAGGCGATCGCGTAGACTGGACGTTTGTGTCCGGTAAAAGTACGAATCAGTTCGCCACTCTCGACATCCCAGAGTTGGACGCTATTGAAAAAAGTGCTGCTAGCTAGGGTTTTGCCATCGGGACTAAAGGCGATCGCCGTAACTCCACTGCCTTCGCTGATGACGCGCGCGGCTTTGCCAGTTCTGAGGTTCCATAACCTCACGGTGTTATCTCCACTACCGCTTGCCAAAAGTTTTCCATTCGGGCTAAACGCTACCGAACTTACCCAATCTTTATGTCCTACAAAGGTACGAATTAATCTTCTATGCCGTAAATTCCACACCTTGACTGTTCTATCCCCACTCCCACTAGCAAGAATCGTTTTTTGTCCGGTTTTGTCGGGCATAAACGCCAGAGAACTCACCCAATCTCTGTGTGCTATATAAGTTTGCAATAATCTTTTCCCTGCCAAATACCAGACTTTGATCGTCCGATCTCCACCGCTACTTGCAATCATCTGGCTGTTCGGGCTGAACGCTACTGAATAAACTGCCCGTCGATGCCCACCGCTAATCGTATCGACTTGAAATTTTCCCTGCCACAGACGAGTTAGGAGTAATGGTAGTTGGTAATTGGTAATTGGTAATTGGTAATTGGTAATTGGGTGGTGAGCGGTGAGTGGTGCGTGAGAAGAGGCGAGAGGCAAGAGGTGAGAGGCGAGAGGTTTCTCCCTCAGCCTCCCCAGTTCCCTCAGCTCCCTCAGCTCTCTTCCTCCCTGCTCCCTGCTCTCTGCTCCCTGATAGCTGACAACTAACAACTGACAGGCGATCGCAATAGCAATGGAAACTAAAGACTGAGGTGGCATAGATGAAGCTGGAGTGATACTGGCTGTATTATTGCTAACCTAGAAATAGTTTTTGGACTAATCGCTCTCTTTTTTGAGTAAAAATCCTCAGAGGCTAGACAAAGTGAACGGACTGAACTACCTTTTTACTAGGAATAGAGTTACTAGGGATAAATTTACCAAAGATAAACGCAATTGCTTGTAGCTGCCAAGTTTAAATTGGGGGCAGGCAAATTTTGAATTCCTGACAATCTTTCATTGAATTCCTGACATCATACAGCCAGTTCATTATTAACAGTTTTTTTGAGAATTGTGCTGTCAAAAAGCAAAGCACAAACTAGTGCAAGCAGGCAGGAGGAAGAAAAGCAGAACCTTTACAACGTAAAATGATGGCGTTTTTTTCACTACATAGTCTCGTTGACTACACTGCGGTAGAAAAGCTGCTATTACCAATTTTGAGGGCGTTGTAGGAACTTTATTTTTGGAGTTGAGATTTTGAATTTTAGCTTTGTTTTCAGGAACTCACGTACTTGAAATAACATCTTTGTGAGAAAGCAGGAAATTTATTAAACTTTTAGTAATTAAATTTTGGCTACTGCTCGTTCTCAGCAAGCTCTGAGGACTTACACTATTTGAGATCGCTCAAAATTAATTTAAAAAATACGTAATTATTACTGTAGGAGTAAGTGGATAGTTTGTAAATATTGTAACATTATCTTAATTTTCTGGGAATTCAGGTGATGAGAGGCAAGTTGCTAGGCGGGCGTTACCAAGTTGTAGAAGTTTTAGCCAATGGTGGTTTTGGTCAAACATACGTAGCCCAAGACATGCATCGACCAGGAAATCCTCGATGTGTCGTTAAGCACCTCCAGCCTGCTAGCGTCAACTCTAAATTTTTGCACAATGCCAGGCGGTTGTTTCAAACAGAAGCAGAAATTTTAGAGCAACTCGGCAATCACGACCAGATTCCTCGGTTACTAGCTTATTTTGAAGAACACCAAGAGTTTTACCTCGTTCAAGAGTTCATTCAAGGACATACTCTTACCAAAGAATTACTTCCAGGCGATCGCTGGGAAGAAAGTAAAGTCTACCAACTGCTACAAGAAGTCCTAGAAATATTGGTTTTCGTCCACGCTCACGCAGCAATTCATCGTGATATTAAACCTGACAATCTGATCCGGCGAATTGCAGATGGCAAGTTAGTCTTAGTAGATTTTGGTTCAGTCAAACAGGTTTGGACGCAGGTGTTTACGCGAACCGGGCAACAGGAAAATAGCCCGCCAGCCACGATCGCGATCGGGACTCCTGGTTACATGCCCACAGAACAAGGTCAAGGTAGACCTCAACCCAATAGCGATATTTATGCCCTCGGCACGATCGCCATTCAAGCTCTCACAGGGATGAATCCTTCCCAGTTAGCAGAACAGTCAGACACTGGCGAAATTGAGTGGCGACAACATGCCAAAGTCAGCGAGGGACTGGGGGCAGTCATCGCCAAGATGGTGCGCTACAACAGCAAAAATCGCTATCAAACAGCGGTAGCTGCTTTGGTTGCCCTGCGCCAACTCGCCAATTTTCCCACATTACTGCAACCAGTTATAGGAATTCAACCGCCACCTGCATCTCACTTCAACCAGTCGAACGTCGAGAAATATCTGACTCTGGTTGGCACACCTAAAGGCATAGAGCGTGAAGTGAAAACCGAGCTGCCTGAAAATCATGCCGAGACTCATACTGTGACGATGGCAGGACTCGACACGAACCCAACTACCGAGGTTGCCACCCAAGCAATACCAGTTCTAGAACGGATACCCGACCCGCCCGCTATCGCATTAGTAAACCCCGATCGGTCAACTCCTGCTAAAGCCTCCAGAACGCGACAGCGCTATCCCCTCCGCGTGGGAGCAGCACTCACGGCTGTCTTAGCAAGCGTAGCAGCGATGTACGTAACGAATTGGCATCCAGTCGCAGATCCAGAGCAAACTCTGGAGCAGATGAACGCGCTCAAAACTGCGAGAAAATACCAAGAGTGCATCGATCTAGCATCGACTCACAGTAGTACCAACGCCAAACTTCAAGCCGGACTTCAACAGTGTCGCCTCGCCCAGGCACAGCAGCTAGCTGCCACCGATCTATCGGCTGCGATCGCCCTAAGCAGTCAAATTCCCAGCACCGATCCGCTTTATCCCGTAGCTAAACCTTCGATCGCGCAGTGGACGAACCGTTTATTAGAAAAAGCGAAAACCGATTACGAAGCAGGAAACTTACCACAGGCGATCGCCTTAGTTAAAGCAATTCCCATCACTAACCCCGTCTATCAAACAGCCCAAACTGCAATTGCCCAATGGCAGCGAGACTGGCAAAACAACCGCGCCGCTTGGGAGGCAGCAAAAAGCGCCGCCGCTGTGGGTAAGTGGCAAGATGTCCTCCAAGCTACCAGAAAAGTTACTATTCATCCCTACTGGCAACAGCAGATCGCTCCTCTTGCCCAACAAGCAGCCATTAAAATTGCTTTAGCGTCCAATACCGCTATCCCACCGCAACAGTCTAGAGCGGCAACAAAACCGCCCCAATCGCGAACGCAGCCCGTCGTAACTCCATCTAGACCCAAAACTGTTACCGATCGCCCCCGCAGCCGCCCCAACCGCTCTAGAACCGCGATCGCAACTCCTACCTCCCGTCCTCAATCGAGGATAAGACAAACGACTGTGAGACGAACAACTGTAAGGCGATTGCAACCCATCTCTAGACGAGTCAAACCCGCGATCGCCAGACGCACCAACCGCCCAATCCGCAGACGCGCCCGTTTTCCAGTCGGAAACACCAGAAGTTTATACAACTGGCAAACAAAAACCGTGCCTTAATCAAGTCGTAAGTCGTAAGTGACTGATAATTGGTCACTGGTCACTGGTCACTGGTCGCTGATAACTGCTCCCTCCCTGCTGGTACAGGATCGTAGCCGCCTGGATGCCAGGGATGACAGCGTAAGATGCGTCGCACTGCCAAAATTCCACCCCGCCAAGCGCCAAAACGTTCGATCGCTTCTATGGCGTAAGTAGAACAGGTAGGATGAAACCGACACGATGGCAGCAATAGAGGAGAAATTAACATTCGATAGCCCCGAATTAACCAAATTAATCCGATCTTCAACATCGATAATTTCCTCCAATGTTATTGGTCATTGGTCATTTGTAACCAGCAAGCAGTTATCAGCGATCGGTGACCAGTGACCAGCGATCGGTCAATTGCGACTTCTGACTTCTGACTTCTGACTTTTGACTTCTGACTTCTCCTTGTGTATCCCAAATCTACTACATTTGATATGTAGTAGCTTTTATGACTGTTTTGATTGAGTCTTTGATGGCTGATTTTCCGCTACTGGCTCGAATTCCTACTCTCTGGCTACAGATAGCGGTGGTAGGAGTTTGGCTCGGAATTGTTCTGGCGATCGCAGGTGCAGTTAGCCGTTTCGCAAATAGCGATCCCGAAATTGTGCGGAAAATCGTTCACATTGGTACTGGCAATGTCATTTTATTCGCTTGGTTATTAAATATTCCCGCCTGGGTAGGGATTGGCGCATCAGTATTAGCAGGTATTGCGACTTTATTATCCTATCGCTTGCCACTTCTACCAGGAATCAACAGTATCGGACGCAAGAGCTTAGGGACGTTTTTCTACGCTGTAAGCATCGGCGTTTTGGTCGCTTGGTTTTGGGCAGTACAGAAACCCTACTTCGCTGCCTTGGGCATACTCATCATGACTTGGGGTGATGGACTCGCAGCTTTAATCGGACAGCGTTACGGAAAGCACGTCTACACGGTCGGAGGTGTGAAAAAAAGCTGGGAAGGCTCTTTGACTATGGCTGTAGTCAGCTACATTGTGAGTAGCTCCATTCTCGTAGCCGTACATGGTAATTCTTCGTTAGTTTGGCTCGTGGCTTTTGTAGTTGCTTTGGTAGCTACAGGTCTAGAAGCTTTTTCTTGGTACGGCATTGATAATTTATCTGTACCCATAGCTAGCGCCGGGTTGGGATTTCTCCTGACTCAGTTGTTGTAAGAACAGCTATCAGTTATCAGTGGCTGGTGGCTAGTGGAACCAGAATTGCTCCCTCAGCTCCCTCAGCTCTCTTCTAGTCCCTGCAAAAACGGGCGGGTAATCCAATTGATGCCCACCTTAATTTGATGATCTAGAGTTGGCAGTCGATATAAATAAGCCAGACGACGGGCGATCGCGGCGAGAGGACCCTCTAGCTTAATTCCCAAACCCGTAAGCGTGGCACTGTCAATCCCTAGAGTCATCATTTCCCCTAAATTCTGGTAGCGGAAGGGAAGTAAAGGACGGTGGGTCAAGGAAGCCCAAATATTCCAAGCAGCGTAGTCTGCTTGTTGTACGGCAGCTTGGGCAGTACCGGGAACTTGTTGCTCTGCGGCATCGCGACATTCAGCTAAGTCACCTAAAGCAAAAATTTCGGGACGATCTATGACTTGCAATGTCGATGTCGCTGTGAGTTGTCCGCGTTGGTTTTGTTTGAGGGGCAGCGATCGCACGATTGGCGCAACTCGCGTGCCTATCGTCCAAACGACAATATCTACAGGAATAATATCGACTTGATTTTTATATTCCAGGGCGATCGCATTTGGTTCGATTGACTCGACTTTAGTTTCGAGATCGAGCCAAATCCCTCTTTTTTCCAATGCTTTTGTGGCTGCTTCGCGGTTGAATTCTGGGGAGGTTCTGAGAATTTGGTCGCTCAGTTCTACCAATCGGAAGCGTCCTCTTTCACCAAGACGATCTGCCAGCTTACACGCCAATTCTACTCCGCTATATCCTCCCCCTACAATTGCCACGCGGATTTTATCTGCTGTAGATGCTTCAAGTAACCGCAGCCTTTCTTCCATGCGGTAGGCATCGGCAAGGGTACGGAAGGGGAAAGCATAGGAGGATGCCCCAGGAACCATATCTAGAGGCGTTTCACCACCTAAAGCTAGTACTAGGCGATCGTAGGGAATTTCGATTCCATCTTGCAGCCGAACTCGCTGTTCGTAAATATCGATTTCTGCTGCTTCACCCTGGCAGAAGCGAATCCCAGTTGAGGCGAGGAGTTCGACAAACGGCGGGGCAATTTCCCAAGTTTGCAATTCACCCGTGAGCAATTCGTACAACAAGGGCGAAAATAAGAAGCGATCGCTGCGATCGATTAGGACAATTTCTGGTTTTTCCGATTCCCAAGGTAATTGGCTCAGGCGTAGTGCCGTATATAAACCGCCAAAGCCGCCACCGAGAATACAAATACGTGCGGGTTGTTGGGACATAATTCTGAGGGGCGATCGAATTGCAAGTAGGGCTACTCTCTTCACTCTAACAAAGCAATTACAAATTCCTGCTCTTGCTGCGGGGGTTAATTTGAGTTACTGCAACTTCGGCATTGGCGAATTGCTGCTGTAATCTCCTAGAGTAAAAAATACAATCGTACTGCTACTATAGATGACCCGCCAGCCTTCCCCTCCAGCAATCGGGGCGATCGTTAAATCTATCCGCAAACGCCGTAATTTGACTCTGGAACAACTCGCTCAACGCTCTCACGTCTCTAAGTCGATGCTGTCGCAGATCGAACGAGAGTTAACAAATCCGACGATCGCCACTTTATGGAGTCTCGCCCATGCCTTGGATGTCAGTATTACCGAGTTAGTCAGTCAAGCGCATGTGGAAACCGCGATCGCGCCTACGAAAATTGAGGTGATGCGATCGCACCATACCCCCACAATCGCCAGCCAAGATAGTAAGTGTAAGTTACGAATTTTAAGCCCGATCTCATCTGCTGGTGCTACTGAGTGGTACGAACTGGTGATGCAACCCAATGCCTGTTTGGAGAGCGAACCACACGCCTCCGGTAGTTACGAGCATTTAACTGTTTTGCGCGGAAATTTGCTAGTTAAAAGCAGTACATGCGAGCAAACTCTAAACGCAGGCGATACAGCGAGATATCCTGCGGATCTTCATCACCAGATTCAAAATATTGGCGCGGAGGAAGCACGGGCATTACTCGTTTATGTTTTATAGCTCCAGTCGCAGTAGAACAGGACGAAATTCAATATATTGAAATTATTGTTTGCTTGCGATAAGTTGAGAAGCTGATGCGAATTTTCGCGATCGCTCTAAAAGCGAAAAGATAGCTAAAAGGTTAAACTCATGCAGCATCCAGCTACAGTTTCTTCAGTCCTCGCTGCCCGACTGCAAGCGATGCCAAAGGCAGAGATCCACGTCCACATTGAAGGCGCGACGGATGCTGAGACGTTTTATCAGTTGGCGCAACGCCATCGAGTCGATCTGCCTGCTAATTCTTTAGGGGAGTGGAAAGAGTATTTTGAATTTCGTAGTTTTCCTCATTTTATTCAGGTTTACACTGCTGCTGCGCGCTGCTTGCAAACTCCAGATGATTACAAGTTGATAATTGAGCGTTTCTTTCAGCGGCAGTCAGAACAAAATATCGTTTATACCGAAGCTTCTCTCAGTGCGTCTTTCTTGACCCAAAAGTTTGAAGATGAAGCGATTTTAGATGCGATCGCCGCTGGACTTGAAGCGGGACGAGCACAGTATGGCGTTCGAGTCAACTTAATTCCCGATATTGCCCGTGAAATTCCCGATTCTCAAACTCGCGTACTGGAATTTGTCTTGAAAGGTAAAGAGCGAGGATTATTTATCGGGTTGGGAGTTGGAGGACTTGAAGCTGGCTATCCACCGGAATTATTTACCGAAACATTCGCCCAAGCGCGTCAGCAAGGATTGAGAGTCGTGGCTCATGCTGGTGAAGTCGTCGGAACTAGAAGTATTTGGGGAGCAGTGAATAGCTTGCAAGCCGAACGAATTGGTCATGGTATTCGCTGTTTAGACGATCCGCAATTGGTTGAGGTACTCCGCCAGCGTCAAATTCCCTTGGAGGTTTCGCCGCAAAGTAACTATTGCCTTGGAGTTGTGGGACGCGAACAGCCGCATCCGATCCGTCAAATGGTAGATGCAGGACTTTATTGCACTGTCAATTCTGACGATCCGGCAATGTTTTCTACCAGTCTCAATAACGAATATTTAACGCTAGCATCTCAAGGGTTTTCATGGGAAGAACTATGGCAATTTAACCTCAACACGCTGGCAGCGACTTTTCTATCGGCAACAGAGAAGGCGAAATATGATGCTCAATGGCAAGCGTTTTTAATCAGTACGGCTATGTAGTATATTTGTAGCATCTAGAATTCAAGAGTGCGATTGATGCCTCATCTGCCCAAATTTGAATCTTGGCTACAACACCAGCAATCCGATCTGCTAAACACATTGGTACGAGGTGCAAGGGCGGCGCTGAGCGTCCAAATTTTCAGCGCGATCGCGATCTATATATCTCAAATTTTGCTTGCCCGGTGGCTGGGAGTCACGGAGTATGGAATTTACGATTATGCGATCGCCCTCAGTCTTTCTCTAGCTTTTCTCGCCGGATTGGGTTTGCCGACTGCGGTTTTACGATTTATCCCCAAATACCAGTTCGAGCAAGATTGGCGACATTTGCGGGGAATTATTTGGGGAAGTTGGCAACAAACGCTAATCGCTAGTTTGATTACAGCCATATTCAGCACGATTGTATTGCAGTGGCTATCAATACATTACAGGTTAGAGCATTCGCGATCGCTGATTTTTGGTGTTTGGAGTGTGCCTTTGATGGCATTGGCTATTCTTCAGCAACAAATCGCTAGAGCCTTTCAAAGAATTACCCTAGCTTATGCTCCATACTTAATCGCCTATCCGTTAGTATTAATTGCCATTGCCTTTATTTGGCAGCTACATGAGAATTTAAATAGCACAGAGGCGATCGCGCTTTCAATTCTGTCACTGCTACTGGTTTTGTTAGTTCAAGCACTTCTGTTTTATCGAGAATTAACTACAGAAATCTCTCAAGCTGTTCCTGCTTATGCAATCGGTCAATGGTGGCGAGTTGCCTTGCCATTGATGTTTCTTGATGGCTCGTCGATTGTGTTGAGCCAAACAGATACGCTCATGCTAGGAGCCATGCTAGGAGCTAAAGCCGTGGGGATTTACAGTGCAGCACTCAAAACATCGCTGTGGGTTCATTTCATTCTCACCGCTGTCAATGCAATTTTTGCTCCCATCATCGCTTCGCTACACGCTCAAGGCGATCGCCAAGGATTGCAGCAGCTCGTACCTACAATTGCGCGGTGGATGTTTTATCCGGCATTGGCAATTGCGATCGGACTCATTGTTTTTGCCGTTCCAGTGCTGCAATTATTCGGGACAGAATTTACAGCAGCCAGAGGAGCGCTGATCGTGCTGATTCTAGGGCAACTCGTAAACGTGGGTGCGGGTTCGGTGGGATACCTGTTGATGATGACAGGCAACCAAAATCCTGCTGCATCAGTGATGGGAATTAGTGCCTTAGTTAATGTCGTTTTAAACCTAATTGGCATCCACTGGTTAGGAATTTTTGGCGCGGCATTAGCCACGGCATTTTCCATGATGTTATGGAATGTTTGGCTTCATGCCATAGTTGTTAAACGGCTTGATGTTCGTCCCTCAATTCTGGCTACCTTCCGATAAGGCGATCGCTTCTTCAAGAGTCGAAAAGGGTAGGCGGAGAAGTTAGTTATGCGTACGGCGGAGCGTTATCATCAAAAGGGTTCAGTCATCTGTAAATTTCCTTCGTATGAATAATTTGCAAGAAATCGAACAGGCTGTCAGCCAACTATCAGTAGAGGAGCTTGCCGATTTCCGAGCGTGGTTTGCAGAATTCGATGCAGCAGTATGGGATCGGCAGTTTGAGGAAGATGTCGCAGCAGGTCGGCTCGATCGTCTGGCTCAACGGGCACTGCAACACTTACGTGAAGGACGTTGTACTGACTTGTGAGATATCGTGCGACTCCTGATTTTTGGTATCACTATCGACAGCTACCAAACGAGATTCAGGAACTAGCCGATCGGTGCTATGAGTTACTGAAACATTCAGAGTGGAGTTCCATATATTAAATTTTCAATATGTTGAACTCAAGTTAGATTTGAGATATGTTGAGATGATGAGAATCTACTCGGTCTCCAACAACTCATGGCAGATATATTCAGCGTTGCGGGTAAAGTTGTTTGCATCACCGGTTCTAGTAGAGGATTGGGCAAAGCTATTGCGCGAGGTTTTGCCGATCGCGGTGCAAAAGTGGTTATCTCCTCTTGGAATTTAGAGGAACTAGAAGCAACTCAACGCGAGTTTCAGTCACAAGATTTAGAAGTCTACGCTGTTGAAGTTGATGTCAGTAAACGCGATCGTTGCCAGCAACTCATAGACCGAACAGTAGAGCATTATGGCGCGATCGATATCTTAATTTGCAATGCTGGCATCGATATTATTAAACCTGCCGAGCAATACGAAGCGGAAGAATGGGACAAAATTATCGATATTAACTTGCGGGGATACTACTTCTGCGCCCAGTTCGCCGCCCAACAAATGCTCGATCGCGGCGCTGGTAGTATCATTATGACTTCTTCTATTGCTGGCGCTGTAGGAATACCAGGGTTAGTCCCTTATGCCGCTTCTAAGGGAGGGATTAATCAAATGGTGCGCACAATGGCTGTGGAATGGGCGCAAAAAGGAGTGAGAGTTAACGCTGTCGCGCCTGGATACATTGACAACATGATGGCAGGCGTTGAGTACGACGAAAACGATCCGTATCAGCAACGGGTAACGAGATTTACGCCAATGGGAAGGCGAGGAAAAGTAGAAGAATTTCTTGGTGCATATATTTTCCTTGCCAGCGATGCAGCTTCATACATCACAGGTGAGGTGCTGTATGTAGACGGGGGCTATCATGCAGCGTGAATAAAAAACTATTTGCTCTGTTGGTAACTCTCATCCTCTGGGGTTCTGGCTTTGCTGGCGTGCGGGCAGGTTTACGCGGCTACAGCCCCGAACATTTAGTTGCCTTGCGCTTTGCGATCGCCTCCCTTGTCCTGGTAGGTTATGCATATCTGACGCGGATGCGTTTGCCGCAACTTAAAGACTTACCCGCGATCGCCCTTGGCGGATTTTTAGGGATTAGAATCAACTTTAGCGATCGCCTATTTAGGCATTTTTCCCGCTGCGATCGCCTATATGACTTGGACTTACACCCTATCGCAAATTTCTGCCGCCAAAGCCGCTAGCTATCTTTATCTCGTGCCATTTCTCGCAATTGCGATCGCCTGGATCTGGCTGCAAGAATTACCCAGTTTGTTATCTATAGTCGGTGGAATAATTACACTTACGGGTGTCTTCTTGGTCAATCTCCAAGAAACGTAAATTAGCCTGCATAATCCTTAGATAGTTTCATCAGGTGGGCAATGTCACCCTACATTTAGAAAAATTAACAAAACAAATCAAAAACTTAGTTAACATACCTTTCGATTTGGGTATTTTATCAAGAGAGAGTATGGCTACTGTCATTTATGGCAGAGATTAGGGTAGGAGAGAGCTGAGAAAGCTGAGGAAGAAAAACTACTTTTGACTTCTGACTTTTGAATTTTGATTTATGCAAATTAAAATTTTTAATTCTCGCAAGCTAAATGAAACGCAAGAAGTTAATCTCTTCCTAGCAACAAACAATTTCCAAAAAGAGTGTTCGATCGGTCGCTCTTCTTCTGCAAGTTTAGTTTTAGATAGTGCTGATGTTAGCCGTTTACATGGAAAATTTCTTCAGCAAGGTGGCAATTATTACTTTATTGATATTGGAAGTAGAAACGGCTCAATAATTAATGGTAAATTAGCTGATGTTAATCAAAAATATCTCCTGAAACCTGGAGATATATTACGGATTGGAGAATTCGTACTGATTTTGGAAGAAGTAGATGTAATTCGGCAAGACTTAGCCGAGACAGTTTTTAGTCATGCTCATGATGTAGCAATCTCCGATCGCCAAAACCTACAAGAGCAATTTTTGATTGACGAACTTCAACTTGATGAGAATGGCAGTAATGCAGGAGAAGCAACTGTAATTCAACTACCGTCTATTTTCCCTGAAGCCGCAGAAATTCCTCTGAGCGATCGCCCGACAGATATCGAATTAGATGAAGTCGATCCAATTCTAGAATTAGATCCGTGGCAGGAGCTTGAATCAGAGTTTTATTAGCCACTAATCTCCAGTAAGTAGAGACGTTACATGTAACGTCTCTACACTGACAACTGATAACTGATAACTGACAACTGATTACAAGGGTTGCAATTGCGAATTAATCAGCGTACTGGCAGCATCTTTGTTAATGGGTTTGGCGAAAAAGTAGCCTTGTCCGTATTGGCATTCCAAAGCGTTGAGTTGTGCTAGCTGAGCCGCAGTTTCCACACCAGTTACCGTTGTCTCTACACCCAAGTTGCGGGAGATCGCCACGATTGTCCGTAAAATCTCCAAGCTCTCTTCATCAGTATCAATCTGATTGACGAGGGAGCGATCGACGCTGAGGCGATCGAATTTTTCATAGCACATGCGATTGGGGAGCCTTTGCAGTAAGCTCAAAAATGAATAGCCAATACCCAAATTATCAATTTGTAATTCTACATTTAATGCTTTGAGTTCTATTACCCTTTGGTTCGCAAATTCAATATCCGATAAGATCGCGCTTTCAGGAATTTCCAGACGCAAATTTCGAGGATTCAATCCAGTTTGTTCCAGAACGAGTCCCAACTGTGCCACGAGATTTGGATGGGCGAACTGGGTACTGGAAAGATTCACGCTCACAGTCAGAGGAATGTTGGGATAGCACTCTTGCCATAGGCGTAGCTGTTGACAAGCTTGCCGCAACGACCACCAGCCGATAGTTGAAATCGCGTCTGTTGCTTCTAGAGCAGAAATAAAGTCCGTAGGTGAAACTATCCCTTGCGTGGGGTGCTGCCAGCGTAAGAGTGCTTCAAACCCAACAATTCTATTGGTTTGCAACACAACAATCGGTTGGTAGTGAATCTCAAATTCACCCTGCTCGAATGCTTGCTCAATTTCCTGTAGCTGAATTTTGGACTGGCGATCGAGTGCAGCAATAGGCGTATCTAGAATATGCTGCCGCTTCGATCTTGGAACGATAAGTTCATCCAGCATTTCTTGGCTTGCAGGTAATTGTTTGGGAATTGGAGAGTTTTGTGGCTTATATTCAGGTACGAGCTGTTGTAATAAGAAGGCGATCGCCGGAGCATCATTTTGCCGTGCGGCATCGCACAGTGCTTCTACCAAAGAATTTAAAGTTTTTGGCGTAAAGTTACTGGCATTTTTGACAATCAGAATTTTTTCGTGTTCTGTTTTTTCGTACTGTTCGCCAGGGATGAACAGTTCTTCAAAGAGCTTTTCTCCTGGTCGCAACCCCGTAAACTGAATTTTAATATCCTTATCTACCTGCAATCCAGACAGCCGAATCAAATCTTTCGCTAGATCCACAATCTTCACTGGCTGTCCCATGTCTAGCATTAATATGGCTCCGCCACAGCCAACAACCGCCGCTTGCAATACTAATTGCACGGCTTCGGGAATTGTCATGAAATAGCGTCGAATATCGGGATGAGTAACGGTAATCGGTCCTCCTTTAGCAATTTGTTGCTTGAAGGTAGGCACGACACTACCTCTGCTCCCCAGCACGTTACCAAACCGGACGACAACATAAGGTTTGCCGCTCTTTTGCGCTGCTTGCAGAACGAGCATTTCGGCAGTCCGCTTGCTGGCTCCCATTATATTAGTTGGGTTAACTGCCTTATCCGTAGAAATCATGACGAATTGGTTGACATCGTATCTCAGAGCAAGATCGAGCAGGTTTTTCGTCCCCAAGACGTTGTTGGTAATCGCTTCTGGTGAGTTCACCTCCATCAGGGGTACGTGCTTGTGCGCGGCAGCATGGAAAACGATATCTGGGCGAAATTGGTCAAAAGCATACTCTAAACGCGATGGAAAGCGAATATCGGCGATAAAAGCGCGCAGGCGTGGCATATATCCCTGCATCGCGCCGTCTTGCCGCAGCACTTCCATGACTCGTTCCAATTCTTGTTGGATGTAAAAGACCGAATTTTCGCCGTGTCCTACCAGCATGATTTCTGCGGGACGACAGCGAAAGACTTGACGGCAAAGTTCGCTACCAATCGACCCACCTGCGCCAGTGATGAGTACTTTTTTACCTGTTAATAACTGCGAGACTTTCTGCCCGTCTGTTTGAATTGGTTCCCGACGCAATAAGTCTTCAATTTTGATTTCGCGAATGCTTTCGATCGCCACGCGACCGTTGAAACCGTTGACGATCTCGCTGACGCTAGGTAAAGTGCTGGTACGCACGCCGCTCGATTGACAGATATCTAAGATCTCGCGAATGACTTCGCCAGGGGCGCTCGGCATGGCGATCGCGACGCGATCGACGCGCAAGGATCGGACAATTTTCGGGATCTGATGGCGATCGCCAACTACAGGTAAACTGCGAATTCTTAATTGAAATTTCGCCGGATCGTCATCGATAAAAGCGATGGGGTAAAGATTGAAGTGTGGGTTCTGCTGCATCTGTTGGGCAATTGTCACGCCTGCATTACCTGCACCAACAATTAGCAAGCGTTCGCTACTTTTAGGTTGAGCCTGCCTGTAGTTTGCTCTTTCGACCACTCGAATGCTCAAGCGAAGTCCACCTACGAAGATTAGGCTGAGCATTCCATCTAGCAGCGCTAGCGATCGCGGCAAGACAGCGGAAAAATTAGACCAGTTATTAAAGGTATAGACAATTATTGTTTCGAGGACAATCGCTGCTAACGTCAGCATGACAATTTGCGTCAGCTCGTCAATACTAGCGTAGCGCCAACACCGTCGATAAAAACCAAAACTATATAAGATGCTTAGTTTTACAATGATAAATACGGTAGAGACGATCGCTAATTGCAGCCCATATGTGTTAAGGGTTTCAATAATATTGAGTTCGTCCAAGCGCAGACTCAGTGCTAGGATTGGTGCGATTGAAAATACGATGGTGTCGAGAATAATAAAATGTCGATTTCTGATTTCCAATAAAGCTTTGGATACTTGTTCTACTATGATTTTCATTTTGTTGACAGGTGCTTCGGAAATTGAAGGGTTTACGCTTCATTTACTTAAGATTTTGCAGCAGATACTAGATGCAATTTTTGCACGAATACTTATCTCTGCTTTCGATCGCTACAGTCTGCAATTGGAGTAAATAGCCGAACAATCCAGGCGTTTCACGCCCAATTTCAGGATACCGCGATATTTTTGAAATCTGAAAAAACATGAGAAATCTAGTGCTTAGATATCTTTAGCACTAATGACAAAATGCTCGCCTAATTAGACCGAGCTGCTCGTCCATTTTTTCAGAAAAAGCTAATACGCTCTATTTTAATTGAATGGATTTTAACGTTGTAGATAAATCAATAATATGATGCCAGCATTTCCATCAGCATCTTTAAACTTTGCTAGTTCGATCGCAAAAAATTGAGTTATTAATCATTACTTTTTTTTGTATTCCTCCTCTCCTATATATCAACGCTCGCTAAGAGTTTACCACAACTTTCACACCCCTTGAAAGAATTTTTACCGCAGATTCATAAACTTTTGAGTTTTACCGATACTGAATATCAGTAAAATTACAGTTGACGAAGCATTTTTAGATACATATAGATCTGGTGAAAGAAAAACTTTAACTTCACCCAAACTGGCTCGAATTCGACACGGCTTTAGGGCAATACTGCAAATTTCGACACAGGTTTTGCCGCTGTAACTGCACCACGGGAAATGAGATTGGAGATAGGGAGGTATTACAACCTTCTGAGCTTACAGCTACCATACCAATAAAAACAGTTATTAATAATTAAAATAGCAGTAATTATCAACTAGAAAAACTAGCAAAAACAGGTAATATTTAGATTTATCTTAATAAAAAGCGTTTTTGTAATTAAAATCGCCCTAAAAAACCTAAAAATAAGAACACAACTGTAGTATGTCAAAAACTCGACCAACCTGAATCTACCAAATACTAAAGCTAAAACTAATCGTACTGGGTCTTGATTCGACTAGGTTGAGGAGAGGCAAAAGGGAAGTCTCCAACTCAGAAGTCAAAATACATCCCATCCCCCGATTCGCGGATTACGATTGCCGATCGCGTGGCAGTATAGATAAAGAATACGTCAGCCATGTCGTAGATCGACAGCAGCCGCAGTGCAGATTACATTTTTAGGAACGAGTTCCGGCGTACCGACGCGATCGCGTAATGTTTCTAGTGTTGCCCTTCGCCTACCGCAACGAGCAGAAGTCTGGCTATTTGACTGTGGGGAAGGAACTCAGCATCAGATTATGCGGAGTGACTTAAAAATTAGCCAAATTAACCGCATTTTCGTCACTCACATGCACGGCGATCATGTTTTTGGCTTAATGGGATTGCTAGCCACCTGTGGTTTAGCGGGTAGTCCGCACCGAATTGATATTTACGGTCCACCAAAGTTAGAAGAGTATCTCCGCGCCTGCGGTCGCTATTCTCAAACTCATCTATCTTACCCGCTGCACGTCCATACAGTACAGCCTGGGATGGTTTACGAGGATGAAGAATTTACAGTGAGTTGCGATCTCTTAGAGCATCGCGTCCCCGCTTTTGGCTATCGGATTGCTGAAAAAGATCGTCCTGGGCGGTTCGATGTCGAAAAAGCCAAAGCGTTAAACATCCCTCCTGGGAGAGTATACGGTCAACTGAAGCGGGGCGAAACTGTAACTCTCAATGATGGACGGGTCATTCGGGGAGTCGATCTATGCGGTGACACAGAACAAGGGCGCAAGCTAGCATACTGCACCGATACAATTTTCTGCGATGGGGCGGTTGCTCTTGCCCAAGGTGCGGACGTACTGATTCACGAAGCGACATTTTCTCATATCGATGCAGAACTCGCTTTTCAACGTTTGCATTCCACATCAACGATGGCAGCACAAACAGCATTAGCTGCCCAAGTGAGGCTGCTAATTATGACACATTTTAGCCCTCGCTATGCTCCTGGTAATGACATTCAATTACAACACCTTTTAGAGGAAGCGCGGGCGATCTTTCCCAACACTGAAATGGCACACGACTTTTTAACTTATGAAATTCCCCGTCGTCGCCAACCAGAGGGAGAAAAGCAAGCGGCAAAGGTCTAGTTGAGCTGCGTGCCTAATTTATTTAAGCTATCTAACCGCGATCGCGCATTGACATCAGCCGTTGTTGTATATCTTTGAGCTTTACTTGGGAGTTGACTGGCGATCGCGGCTGCGGAACGTCAAGGTTGGGCCAACTCAGTAAGTCATTGCAAGGACAGCAAGCCGGAGGCATTCCCACATTACGCACGGGTACGGGCATAGCACAACGGGCGCAAGGAGACACATCCCACTCTGGCGTGAGTAAATCGGCTACTGATTCCTCTGTTGCCTCCAAGTAGCAGTCCCCTACATTAGGTGCGTTAATGCGTTGCCAGCACTCTTCAAAAGCTTGGCTGTAGCGATCGCCTTCTATCACTGGTTGTGGTAGCAAGCGTTCTTGTCCGTCGCGGATGACGACATGCTTACCTAACTGAAACCAGTATGCGAGATATCTTCTAACGTCTTGTGTGGATGCCATTTTAAGAAGGGAGTAGGGAGTAGGGAGTTGCTAGTAGCTAGTGGCTAGTGGCTAGTAGTAGAATTCTTCATCTAGTCACTAGTCACCAGCCACTAGTCACTCTCTTGCTGACAACTGAATCTATGCTATCGTTTCTCGTTTAAAGGGGTGGGTAGTGGGGAACCCAGCAGGCTGAGGTTAAGGACGTGTCCGCCGACGATGAGGTAAACGGGGTTGGCAATAGCTCCTAAGCGACGGACTAATTGACCTAAGCGATCGCGAAACAACCTGCCGCTTGAATAAGCTGGCACTACGCCCCAGGTAGCTTCTTCTGCTACAACAATTACATCTTTATTGTCTAAGCGCTCTAAACTTAAGATTAAATTTTGCTCTGTTGCTGCCCAAGTAATGCTATCCTGCTCCAGCAAATTCGCTACCCACGTTCCTAGCGAATCGACTAGCAAGCAGCAACAGGAGGGAGCTGTGGCGATTGTTTCGGTTAAGTTTTCTGGAGCTTCTACGGTTAACCAGTCAGCAGGACGGCGATCGCGGTGTTGAGAGATCCGCTGTTGCCACTCAGCATCGTCAGCATTGGTTTGAGCCGTCGCAATGTAAATCACCGATTTTCTAGATTGCATTGCTAGAGTTTCTGCCCATTCGCTTTTACCAGATTTAGTTGGTCCAGTAACGAGTACAATTCGACTCGAAGGAGAAGTTGGCATCATTGCTGTAAGTCGTAAGTCGCAATTAACACACGCACCACTCGCTACACCCCACACCATATTGATTACTAACCACTAGCCACTAGCCACTAACCACTAGCCACTAAATATAAACACATGAAACAGGCACTACAACGCATTCACGCAACTTTAGACCAACTAGAGACGCTTAAGCAGTCTACCACTGAACCGTCTACTGTTACCGATCGCCCGATCTCATTTCAGATTTTGCCAGTAGCGCCAAAAGTCGATTTACCTTCACCGTCAGCAATCGAGAGCGAACGTCCCCAATCGCCTCAGTTACCCGAACTATCTTCTGCTAGTAGTGTCAATCCATCTTTAGCAACCAAAACTCCAGTAGAAAAACCACGATCTGCACCAGTTGCCACTCTAGAACAGATAGCACAGAAAATTCAAGCGCTCTACTACGAGGGTCCAATTGTCAATGGTTGGATCGATGCCGATCCGATTGCTTCAGCATCGGACGACGAGATCGAAGAAATTGTGTTTGAACGTCCAGATTTATCCAGCGATCGCTCGTTACCTCCAACTAGCTATCGCGTTTGCGGTCTCGATGCATCCGGTGAGCAATGGTCTTATCCTTGTCCTATGGATCAATTGTTGGAGCTGAGTGTAGCGATCGCGCGCTATCGTAAAATCCAAGAACTTTTAGCCCAAAAACGACAACTGGAAGCTCAAATCAAACCAAGTGCGATCGGAGAAAATATTAATAACTCTTGAAAGTCAAATCTAGCAAGTTGTGCTGAGGTGATTTATGAATATCCCGCAGATCGAGCTACCAACAGATACCTGGGTGAAAGCTAGTTGGGATGAGTACATTCAGATAATTGAAAATCCGCAATTAGAGAAAGCCAAGGGTTATTATTTCAACGAGAGGATGAGAATTGAAATGCCACCAGTGGGAAACGACCATGCCAGCGACCATTCAATAGTTAATCATGCCGTTCACCTCTGGGCGGGAATAACAGGCATAGATTTAAATGGTAAAGATAACTGTACCTATCGGAAAACAGGTGTTCGGGAAGCACAACCCGATGTGTCTTACTATATTGGTGGCAATGCTGAAGCAATTCCTTGGGGAACGACAATTATTAATCTCGATCTCTATCCACCACCGACTTTAGCAATCGAGGTGGCTAATACTTCTATATCAGATGATAAAGGTGAAAAGCGTCTGCTTTACGAACAGTTAGGAGTCGCAGAATATTGGATTGTCGATGTAAAAAATATTGAAATTTTTGCCTTTTCTGTAGCAAATGGTGGTAGCAGAAGAATTACACAATCCCAAGTTTTACTAGGTTTAGAAATTGCTTTATTAGAAGAAGCTTTGCGGCGAACTCGTCAAATGAATCATGGTAGAGTTAGCGCGTGGTTGCTGTCTCAGTTTCAACAATAGTTAGATTTGCAAGTTAGATTTGCAGTGCCGCTTTTCTTGACAAATGAGTGCTGGCAAATGTAGAAATAGTTGCATCTTCTGATAAACTATGCTTCATGCTGTTCTTGTTTGGTAGAAATTGCCAAATTAGAATAGTCAAATCACCTTGGTTGCTAGATTATTGTCCGGCGATCGCATTTAACATAAAATATTAAGTTTTGTGATGTTAAAAACTGTTTTGAGCGTCTGTTCCCGCAGATTCAAGGAGAGGTGGGAATGGATGTAAGCTTGATTGCGTCTAACGTTCTGAGTCCGCCAGTGCTGTTCTTTTTTCTGGGGATGTTAGCTGTTTTTGTCAAATCGGATTTAGAGATTCCTCAACCATTACCTAAACTTTTTTCGCTTTATCTCCTATTTGCCATTGGGTTTAAGGGAGGCAACGAACTTGTCAAAAGCGGAGCCAGTCAAGAAGTCATACTCACCCTTTTGGCAGCGGTAATGATGGCTTGTATCGTGCCGATTTATACATTTTTTATTCTCAAAATCAAACTCGACTTGTATAATGCAGCTGCGATCGCCGCTACCTATGGTTCTATCAGTGCTGTCACTTTCATTACTGCTGGTTCTTTTCTGACTGAACTAGGGATTGATTTTAGCGGTTACATGGTAGCGGCTTTAGCTTTGATGGAATCCCCAGCAATTATTGTCGGACTGCTTTTGGTAAAACTATTTGCGATCGACAAGCAAGATGGCGATTTTTCTTGGTCGGAAGTTTTGCAAGAAGCTTTCTTGAACAGTTCGGTTTTTCTTTTAGTTGGTAGCCTAATAATAGGTGCAGTGTCAGGAGAAAAAGGCTGGAAGGTAGAAGAGCCATTTACTCAAGGCATATTTTACGGAGTCCTAACCTTCTTTTTGTTAGATATGGGATTAGTTGCTGCTGGAAGAATCAAAGATCTAGGTAAAACTGGTACATTTTTGATTTCTTTCTCTATATTGATACCAATAGTTAATGCGGCAATTGGCATACTTTTAGCAAAAGCGATCGGGATGCCGCAGGGAAATGCACTGTTATTTTCGGTATTGTGTGCGAGTGCCTCTTATATAGCGGTTCCAGCTGCTATGAGGATGACGCTACCAGAAGCCAATCCCAGCCTTTACGTTACTGCCGCTCTAGCACTGACATTTCCCTTCAATATCATTGTGGGAATTCCTTTGTATTTGTACGGCATCAATCTGCTTTGGGGGTAAAACTATGCACGCAGTGAAGAGAATAGAAGTCCTCGCGGATTCGGTAGAACTGACAAAAATTTTAGCAGGCTTGGATAAAGCAGGTATTATCGCACACACTGTGATCCGCAACGTGGTTGGTAGAAGTCCTGGTGCAGACGCAACGCAATTAGATAATGTCTATATCATTGCTTTTTGTATGCCAGAGCAAGTTAAGCCAGTCATAGAGAATATTCGACCAGTTTTGAATAAATTCGGTGGCGCTTGTTATATCTCCGATGCGATGGAGATTCGTTCGGTTAGATGTATTGCGTCTCTGTAGAGACGTTACATGTAACGTCTGTACAAATGTTATCAGTTATCAGTGACTAGTGGCTGGTGGCTAGCGTGCCGCTGTCTAGTTACTTGCTTTGTTAGGAAGGATTATGAGTCGTCAGAATAAGTTTGTCGATCGCCGTCAGTTTTTAAAGATAGCGGGTGTTGGTTTTAGCGTTGCTGCAAGTAGCCTACTTGGTTACGCGCGATCGGCGCAAGCCGTAGTTATAGAGGATATCGAACCCGATAGTCCTAATACAGCATTGCAAAGATTGCTAGCGGGAAATCAGCGTTTCGTGCAGCAAAAGCTGAGACATCCGCATCAGTCCCAGACACGCTTGCATGAAGTGGCTACCGCACAGCATCCATTTGCTACTCTCCTAAGTTGTGCTGATTCTCGCGTTCCGGCAGAAATCCTATTCGATTTGGGAATTGGAGATTTATTTGACGTGCGGATTGCTGGAAATATTGTCACAACTGAAGCACTTGGCAGCTTAGAATATGCCGCAGCTATGTTAGGGACTCCCCTAATTATGGTATTAGGTCACGAACGATGCGGTGCAGTTACAGCAGCAGTACAAGGTAAGCCACTTCCAGGTCAAATTAGTAGTTTTGCTAAAGCGATCGAACCTGCGATAACTACGTTAAGCTCCGCTAACGCGCAACTTAATCACAAATCAAATAATAAATCGGAAAGCGATTTAATTGAGAATGCAGTTGTGGCAAACGTGCAATATCAAGTGAAAAAATTAGAGCGATCGGATCTTTTAATGCAACTAGTAGGAGAAGGTAAATTGAAAATTGTTGGCGGACGATACGATTTAGACACCGGAGAAGTCGCGATCGTGACTTGAGATGCGGCTCGCGTCACCCCTCTAATCTCTTTTGTCTGCTGTCTGTTGCATTTGAACTAATCCCTCTTTTGTTGCTTTGGCAAGACTAAAATAGGGAAGGAAGTGTTAGAAGCTAGGCTGCGACTATGGTTGAGCGTAGAGAGCCAGGATCGACAGTAGCGTTGATCGACGAATATTGCCAAACGTACCGAAATCTTTTCTGTGATGTGAGAAATTTTGAAGCCTTTAAGTTTCTGCATCTAGGGATCATTTCTGAAATTAAACGAAAATCGCGCTCCAGCAATCGCCCGGATTGTTGGTCTATCTGATGGACAAGAATTAGATCGTTTCTTACGAGATACACGCCAGGGATATTAAAGCCTTGCGAGAACTACGATTGCAGTTAATTAAAGCATCAGTTGGGGACAAACCAATTGTCCTATGCCTAGATGAAACAGGAGATTTTTATTTTACTGCTTCAAAGGTAACAAAAGAGGGATGAGTATATATTTAAGAAAACTCATTGCGAATATATAGCTATTCTCATTATGATGGAATACATTCGTAGGGGCGCACAGCTGTGCGCCCCTACAGATCTTATATCTCAGCCATTTGAAAAAGGCTATAGGTGTAAGCCTTGCCAAAGGATATGCGAATGAACGCAAACCGAAAAATATCTTTTATTCCAATTTTATATGCGATTTTGATTGTCTATGCGATCGCAACTTTTTTACCCTTTGCTTGGGCGCTTTCTGCTTCATTTAAACCCTTGTCTGAAATTATTGCTGGCGGCTTGAACTTGATTCCGCAAAACTTTACTTTAGAAAATTATCAGAAGATTTTTCTAGAAGAACCATTATTTGGTCGTTGGCTATTTAATAGTGTTGTAGTTGCTAGCACTGTCACTATTTTCAACCTTTTATTTAACTCAATGGCTGGTTATGCCCTTGCTCGCATTCCTTTTAAAGGAAATCAGATCTTATTTTTCTGTATTTTAGCAGTTTTAATGGTTCCAGCTCAAGTCACGCTAATTCCTAGTTTTTTAATTCTAAAATCTTTAGGCTGGTTAAATTCATATCAGGGATTAATCGTTCCGAATATTGTCAATGCAACTTTTATCTTTATGATGCGGCAGTTTTTTGTTAACTTTCCCAAGGAATTAGAAGAAGCTGCTGCCTTAGATGGTTTGGGTTACTTAGAAACTTTCTTTCAGATTGTTTTACCTTTAGCTAGACCAGCCTTAGCAGCTCAAACTATATTTATCTTTTTAGGTTCGTGGAATAACTTTTTAATGCCGTTAATGATTGTTTCTACTTCAGAAATGTTTACTTTACCTTTGGGCTTGAATACATTTAAGGGGCAATACATTAGTTATTGGAACTATATCATGGCTGCTTCAATGGTATTCACTTTACCCGCCTTACTAATTTATGCCTTTTTCAATCGCTACTTTATTCAAGGGGTAACTTTTACGGGGAATAAGTAGAGCGCGTTAATTAATGCCCCCTACCATATACATATCTTTCTGCTACTTTCCAATAACGAGAGAATCGTTTCAGATCGATGTAACCATCGTACTCAAAAAATGGCTCGGTTTCGAGAACTTCAAGTTTTAGCGATCGCTCAATTTCATCACAAATTGTTTCAAATCTGGGACTAGGACTATCGGCTGTCACAATTGAATCAGCATTATGTTCTTTGGCAAAAGCTAACACTTCTTTCGCCACATCACCTCGTCTAATCACAACTGGTAATTCCAACAAACATTCATAAATAAAAACAATTCGTTTCAAACTTAACTGCCACTCCTCAATTAAAGCCTCATCCCAAACCCAAATTGCAGGCGAATTGGGATATTCTTGCAGTGCAGGGTTTTTTGGACTCAAGCAATCTCCGTGTATCCAAATAATCGGTTGGTTCATGGTAATGGGTAATTGGTAATGGGTAGTTGGTAGTAGGTGGTTGATGGTTGTAGTTATCCTCCTTGTCTCCCTTGTCCCCCTTGTCTCCCTTGTCCCCCTTGTCCCCTTGTCCCCTTGTCCCCCTTGTCCCCCTTGTCTCCCTTGTCCCCTTGTCCCCCTTGTCCCCCTTGTCTCCCTTGTCCACCTTGTCTCTTCCCGCGTTGCCAACTTTGACTGTTGGGTTGTTTGTTAAATTCTGCCTTGGGAAACAATCGCTGTTCTATTTGTTCGTAACTGCCTTCAAAGTCACAATGTCCGTAGAGGGGACATTCGCGACAGTAAACACCATTTGTATAACGTTCTAAATTTTCGCGGTTAAAGAAATAGGGTTTGTGGCTAAACGTACTTGCTACCCATTGCCAAGACATATTGTTACTCGCCGGATCGCCATCTAATAAATGTTCCAAAAACCAAATCGCCCCGACTTGCCAGCGGATACGTCGCCAATGCACCATGTAAGCAGCCATCCACATCCGGGCGTGGTTGTGTAAATATCCAGTTTGATGCATTTGTTGACTGAAACTGTCGATACAAACTAGCCCTGTCGTCCCTGTGGCGATATCTTCTGGTAGTTCGGGGGCGTACTCTTTGGTAGTGTAACCAGTTTTATATTCTTCTCGATCTTCCCAAATTCCATTTCCTAATTTGACATATAGGCGTTGCCAATAATCGCGCCAGCCGAGTTCGTTAATTAATTTCGTTGCTTCATCTGGCTGCTGAATTTTGTTCAAGACATATTTCTTAACATCAGCGAGACTCAAAACTCCATAGCGAAGATAGGGCGAGAGACGGGTTACCGCACCCGTGAGAAAGTTGCGAGTTTTGGCGTAACCTGCCGGATCTACTGTTTGTAAAGCTTTTTCAGCAGCTTTGCGTCCCCCGACAGTCTCGCTGATATTATCATCTCGACTCGCAGCGGTGGGAAATTGTTCTTTTAAGTAGGCTACCAGTTCTTCACGACTGGTAAATTCGCGTTGCATATCCTGAGTCATATCAGTTATTAGTTATCAGTTATCAGTAAGGAGTGGTTATGGGTAAAGGGTAATTGGTAGTTGGTAGTTGGTAGTTGGTAGTTGGTTAAAAAGTGGTACGTGGTGCGTGGTGCATGGTAGTTTTGCTCCCTGGGCTCCCTGGGCTCCCTGGGCTCCCTCAGCTCTCTTCTCCCCTCAGCTTCCTCAGCAACCTTGCGCTCCCTCGGCTCTCTTATCCCGACTCCCGACTCCTGACTTACTAAAGACAGGTAGGGTAAACCGAATTAGCGTTGGGGGGAATCTTTAGTTAAGTAAAGAGCGATCGCGTGGTTTAAGCCATTAAGATCCTGATTAAAGAACATTCACCACAACACTGATTTAGTATGCGGGAACAAGGCACAATCAGCATCCACACTGAGAATATTTTCCCCATTATTAAGAAATCTCTCTACTCCGACCATGAGGTTTTCTTACGGGAATTGATCTCTAATGCTGTCGATGCTATCCAAAAGCTGAAAATGGTATCCCGTGCTGGGGAGTATTCCGGCGATATAGGCGAACCAGAAATTCAAATTGCTATAGACAAAGATCGCAAAACTCTGTCCATCTCCGACAACGGTATCGGGATGACGGCGGAGGAAGTCAAGAAATATATCAACCAAGTGGCTTTCTCTAGTGCGGAAGAATTTATTCACAAGTACGAAGGGAAAGACCAACAGATCATCGGTCATTTTGGCTTGGGTTTTTACTCTTCCTTTATGGTGGCGCAAAAAGTTGAGATCGATACTCTGTCTTACCAAGCAGGTGCGCCAGCCGTCCATTGGAGTTGCGATGGTTCCCCAGAGTTTATTTTGGAAGATTCATCTCGGAGCGATCGCGGTACGACTATTACCCTGCACTTAATGGAAGACGAGCAGGAGTACGTAGAAGATGCACGTATCAAGCAACTTGTCAAGACTTATTGCGATTTTCTGCCTGTTCCCATCAAACTGAATGGCGAGGTTATCAACCAGCAAAAAGCACCTTGGCGAGAGTCAGCTAATAATCTCACCAAAGAAGATTATTTGGAATTTTACCGCTACTTGTATCCGTTTCAAGAAGAACCCCTGTTATGGGTACATCTCAACACCGACTATCCCTTCATCCTCAACGGGATTTTGTATTTTCCTAAACTCAGACCGGATGTCGATGTCACCCAGGGACAGATCAAACTATTCTGCAATCAAGTCTTTGTTAGCGACCATTGCGAAGAGATTATCCCGCGATTCTTGCTACCCATGCGGGGAGTGATTGATAGCACCGATATTCCCCTTAACGTTTCTCGTAGCGCCTTGCAAACAGACCGGACGGTAAGGAAAATTGCCGATTATATTTCTCGTAAAGTCGGCGATCGCCTGAAAGAACTTTATCGCAATAGCCGCGAAGAATATATCAAAGTTTGGCAAGACGTAGGTACGTTTGTCAAATTTGGTTCCCTTAACGACGAGAAATTCAAAAAACAAGTCGAAGATATCGTCATCTACCGCACAACCTATGAAACGCCTGTAGTGGCTGCGTCCTCACCTGCGACAGAAACACCAGCCGTCCAAGTGCAAGCAGAAGAGGGAGACGCATGGCAAGACGTACAACCAGCAGAATCTACTCCCGACTCAGGTACGGGCGTGCAGGAGAACGCCCCTACGACTTCCTCCTATACCACGCTGAAAGAATACCTGGAACGTAACAAAGAACGTCACGAGAATCGCGTTTACTATTGCACCGATGAAGTTACCCAAGCTACTTATGTAGAACTGCATAAGAAGCAGGGTTTAGAAGTCCTATTTATGGATTCCTTTATCGATACTCACTTTATTTCTTTCCTAGAAAGAGAGTATTCAGACGTTAAATTCTCTCGCGTTGATTCTGACTTAGATCAAACTCTACTTGACAAAGATAAAGCTGGGGAAATTGTCGATCCAACTACAAACAAAACTCGCAGCGAATTAATCAAGGAATTGTTTGAAAAAGCCTTGAATAAACCCAAACTCAATATCCGTACCGAAGCATTAAAATCTGACGATCCGCAAGGTACTCCGCCAGCAATGGTGTTGTTACCTGAATATATGCGCCGCATTCAAGAAATGAGTGCTTTTGTCCAGCAGCAAACAGCACAGTTTCCTGACGATCATATCTTGCTAGTTAATACCGCGCATCCGCTGATTCAAAACTTAGTCAGTCTCAGCCAAGGTAGTATTATCCAAGGTGAAGGACAGTCACCAAGTGCCGAATTAGCAAATGCAATTTGTCAACACGTTTATGACTTGGCATTAATGGCACAAAAAGGATTTAATGCAGAAGGAATGAAATCTTTTGTCGAGCGTTCTAATCAGGTATTAACTCGCCTGACAGATCGCGCTACTAGTGCTTAAGGCGGCTATGAGTCGCCCCGCCCAAATTTGGCACAGCTTGTAGGGTGCGTTTTGAAAACGCACCTTACCACTACTATACGCAGCCTGGTTGGCTCCCAATAATACCATGTAAACATGGTATTATTGGATAATCTTAGAGAAACAATGCGCTATGTTTACCGTCAAACTCAAAAACGGAGAGACTATTCAAGTTCCTATAGAAGAACTTGAAGAATTTTTAGAAAAAAATCGCGATCGCATAGAAATTCAGCACAAGCAAATGGGAAAACGGCGTGTTGCTCCTGTGTCTTCTTCCCAGTAACTAACAATATATAATTACCGTCACATTGAGTGAAGAGTATATATATTCTTCTCGGTCAAGTTCCTCGTCAGTCTCAGCGACGAAAACGTTACATTTTTGAAACAGTCTATATTCTGTCTTTGAATTATCCTAGGAGGATGGAATATATTCTTGTTCTATCCCAAGCTCAACATATACGGGAAAACTTCTTCGTCTTTGTATCTCACCATATACGTATCCACCATTTTCGCCTGCTTCAAACTCCTCACGTAAAGTTTTGACTCGAATCATTGTATTTAATAATAACTATCTACTAAAGCAAGAATAGTATAAAAAACAATATCCACGTGTTCAACCTAGCATTGCATTCCATCAGAATTATTTCCAGATTTAAATTTAACAGCACAACAAGTCATCAATTGTGGATAACGTAGGGGCGGGTTCACCAAGATCTCAATCTAAAAACAGACATGTTTAGTAAACCCGCCCTTACGGGATATATAGTCAATCAAATAGATTTTGTATGATTACCGATATTTGGACTGTCATCTGGAAAGAATGGCGCGAATTACTATTTCAGCGCGGTAGCATTAAAACAACAATCCTAAGTTGGCTACCTTTAATATTAATATTTGGCTTGCTTATGCCCATTCAGATTGGTACATTTTGGGTAGACTCTCCCTTCACAATTGCTTATTGGGGTTGGCTACCAACTTTACCAGTTATGGCGCTGATTGCTGATAGTTTTGCTGGAGAAAGAGAGAGACATACTTTAGAAACTTTATTAGCAAGTCCTCTATCAGAAGCAGCAATTCTATTCGGTAAAATTATTACAGTTGTTATCTATGGTTTTTTATTAACGTTAATAGTTTTAATAACAGGTTTGATAGCTGTTAATTTAACTCATAACACGGGAGAAATCTTACTCTACCCCATAGGAATAACTTTAACTGGAATTGGATTGGGAATTCTGACAGCTACAGCTATGGCGAGTATAGGTGTCATTGTCTCTCTCCGCAGTCCCACAGTCAAACAAGCAGCCCAACAATTAGCTTTTGTCTCTATTGCCTTAACTTGGATTCCACTGTTGAGTTTGAGCCTAATTCCAACTCAATTACAAACCAGTCTTTTAAAGTCTGCCAGAAATACTAATATGACTCAAATAATTTTGATAGTATTAATTATTTTAGCAGCAATTGACGCGGGATTATTGTTAATAGCAGTCAAAAGATTCAAGCGATCGCGCCTAATTCTCGATTAGGTAGGTGCGTTAATTAACGCACCCTACTGTTTAACCAAGGTTGGCAGATTTACGCGCAGTTTCTTGAAGATTGCTTCCCGTGCTTGGTTAGCTAAAGTATCATCTAAAGGTGCAAGTGCAATTGATTCTTGATATTTTTGTTTCAAGGCAGTTTGAATCAACCAATCAGCTAAAAATGGATTTTTAGGTAACAGGGGACCATGCGAATAAGTCGCGATCGCATTTTGATAAACTGCTCCTTCTGTACCATCTTCACCATTATTTCCTAAACCATATATTACCCGTCCCAACGCCTCCACTTGACTTAATTTTGTGCGCCCGCCATGATTTTCAAAACCAATCAAGTAGGGTGGCGAACCTATCATTGCTATTAATTCCTGTGCTAACTTTTTAGCAGTCACTTCAATAACTAAATTCCCGATACAGCGACGCGCATTTAACCCGGGATGGATAGAAACAAAATCAAATAATCCCAGTCCCTCAATTCGTTGTCCTTCTCCTGGTTCGTAGTAATGTCCTAATAATTGCGGCGCACCACAAGTAAAAATTCCTGGCGTACCAGTTTCGATTTTGTCTCGTAACGCCTCAGCTTTAGCACCGCGCAAGTCGCGCATGACAATTTCTTGCTGTCTATCTTGCGCACCACCACCGACGAGGATATCGACTTGGTAAAAATCTTGAGCCGTAGAATCCCGATCTAAAGGTAATATTTTCACTGTATAATTGCGCCATTCACAGCGCCGCTGGATACAAATAACATTACCGCGATCGCCATAGGTACTCATTAAAGTTGGATATAACCAGCCAATTGTAATTTCCATTTCCAGATTCATATATATTTCTTGCTCAATTCCAAGTTAAATAAAGACTTTTATACTTCTCGATCTTGCTTGCAACTAGCTGAGTATTTTGGAGATCGGGACAAAATTCAACTACGTCTTTAGCAAATTTTTCAATATCTGTAGGTGGTCTTACAAACTCCAGACTCAAACTACTTTTACTAGCGAATATAATTTCAAATTCACACACTTCCCGCCACGATTTTAATTTATTAATTATGTCTTTAGGAGAAATATCATAATTCCACCCATTAGTCTGATGAATCTTAATAATATCCCAAGGTTCTTCACCCTTAAAAACTGCAATTCTTAATTCTGCTTGTGTGACATAATTTAAAACTCTAGAAATATATTGGTTCAACCTGTTTTTCTCTGGAGTCAAACCAACTCGATTTTCGCAGCTTGTCAGATAGCCGTGTGGATTCAATGATTGTTTTAGCTTGACAAAAATATCCCGATAATCTATGTAAGATGGGATGATAATAGACAAGCCTTCTACTAAAAGATTGCCTCCATAGTTGTAGACTCCGTAAATATCTTGCTCAAATTCAAGATAGTAAGCTGGCAAAATTTCATTTACACAACTCAATTCGCTATCTTTGAGATACACCTCTTGTTTTAAAAGAATTTTCTGCATTTTGACTTGGCATTCTTGCTTAATCATCTCCAAAACAGACTCATCAAAATCGATTTCAGCAGCTAAATGTCTTTCTGTCTGAGATAAAAGCATAGTCAGTTATCAGTTATCAGTTCATTCCAACTTACGACTTACGACTTACGATTTACAACTTATTACAAAATCTTTCTTCCCGTCAAAATCTCCCGCACTTCTAACATGGCAGAATATGTAGGCAAAATGTGTAATGTCTCATGTGCTGGAGTTTGTTCCAAAGCAGTTGCGATCGCCTCTTTTAAATCTTCCTTCACAACCAAATTCATTTTGCTATCTATCTCCGGCTGACTGTAACGCAAACGCAAAGCCATATCGTAAACGCGATCGCCACTGACTATTAAAGTCCCTCCTCGTTCGACTAACTTTTCTGTATCCACATCCCAAATCCACGAAACATCTGTACCATCGGGTATTCTGTCATTCAAAACCATCAACACAGGCGCAAGTTGACGCGATTCCGCTTCGATTTGCCTCTCGCCTCTTACCTCATTCACTGCCCGAATTGTTTCATTCATCCCCACAGGATTTTTAGACAAGAGAATGCGGACGTGTTTACCGCGAACTTGCAACTCTTCAGCACGTCCAAAAGCCGCCTGAAAGTTAGCTATAGTATCGCGGATTATCGCTTCATCTACGCCAAGTTGCTGTGCTGATAACACCGCTGCTAGAGTATTGTATTTGTTATACAACCCAATTAAAATTTGCTCCCATTCCCGACTAGCGATCGCCAGAGATGGTTTGTGAAAACCACAGTTAGGACAGTTATAATCTCCCTGGTGTGAAAGATAAACCCCTTGATAAACCAGGCGAGTACCGCAACTGGGACAATAAATTGAGTCTACAGCATGGGGAATTTCATCAAGATAATGTTCTGGTTCGCTCAAGCCAAAGAATAAAACATTTTGACTGAGTTGTTGCCCCATGTAAGCCAAGGTAGGATCGTCAGCATTGGCAACAATAATAGTTTCTGACGGTAAAGGTGCGATCGCTTGTCCCCAACGCCTGCTAATTGTATCGACTTCCCCGTAGCGATCCAGCTGATCGCGAAACAAGTTTAACGCCAGAATTAGCCGAGGTTGTAGAGGTGCTAACACCTTGGGAACAATATTTTCGTCTACTTCTAAAATGGCAAAGTCTGCATCTAACGTACCGATGGGATTAGTATTTTGTAACAGCGCTGTCATCAAACCATTTTCTAAATTCGCCCCCGCTGCATTGTGGACAACCCGCCAACCTTGACGTTCCAACATCGTGCGTAGTAGTAAGGATGTGGTAGTTTTACCGTTCGTCCCCGCAATGAGAATAACTCCTTGCTTCACCTGACAACTTAGCAGTTGCAACAACTTTGGCTGAAGACGACGGGCAATTTCTCCTGGTAAAACGCTAGCCGCACCCAGACGTAGCGATCGCACCCCGAAAGTCACGGTTTTTGCTGTCAATACAGCCGCACCCAAGCGCAGTCTATCCATCAATTGCATTTTTCCCACAGCTCGATCTCAATCCGGTTGTATTACTGTATTGTTGTACTGCCTTTTTGGGAAAAGAGGAGGGCTGTTGTTGATTTTTAACGATCTGTCCCACACAAACTGTAGGGGCGCACACAAACTGTAGGGGCGCACACAATGTAGGGGCGCACACAAACTGTAGGGGCGCACACAAACCGTAGGGGTGCACACAAACTGTAGGGGCGCACACAAACTGTAGGGGCGCACACAAACTGTAGGGGCGCACACAAACTGTAGGGGCGCACACAAACTGTAGGGGCGCACAGCTGTGCGCCCCTACAAATACATATCCACCGAGATTAGCTATCCGAACCGCGATTGAAAGAGGAATTAGCCAAAAGATCCGATCGCGTGACTGGGGCAGCATAGTAACTAGCAATAATCGCTACCATAAACCACCAAATCGTGTTGATTTCAGGACGATACCAGACAGTATCGGCGATATTGTGAACCAGAGTTCCAAATAAAGCCGCGATCGCCCCAATTAACCAAAATGCTTCTCGACTGCCAGTTTGCCGCAAACGGCGCAGTTGTTGCAACCCTGAGTTGAAGGTGACAACCAGTAACCATAACAAGCAAGCTAAACCAACCAAACCAGTTTCTACGGCTACTTCCAACAAGATTGAGTAGGCACTTAGGGCATTGTAACGAGGCAATTGGTAAAGCGGATAAATTTTGTTAAAGGCAGTGTTCCCAGGACCGATCCCTAAAATCGGACGGTCTTTAATCATCTCAATCACTGCTATCCAAACGTTGATGCGAAAATTGTTGCTGCTGTCACCCCTTCCAGCGAAGATACTCAAAAAGCGATCGCGGATTGGTTCGACAAACAACACCCCACCTACTAATACCAACGTTACGCCACCGATAAGCAATGGTAGCGACCAAGTACGCCAAAATGGGGGGAAATGGACGCTCAACACATACACCAATAGTACCAACACGGCAAAAATCGCTACGAGTAATCCCATCCAACCACCACGACTAAAGGTGAGGACGAGACAGGCACTATTGACAACGAACATTGTTAGTGCTAGCAACTTGGGAACCCAGCGCTGCCAAGCAAAGACAGCAACCAGACTCAAAACCACGGCTGGTAGTAGATAGCCAGCTAGCAAGTTAGGATTGCCAAGATAGCTGTATACGCGGGTAATGCGGGTGAGATTAGATTGAGTATCGACCCAAGTAGCTAGAGCATTTGCCCCATAAAACCACTGCTGCAAACCGTAAATGCTCACAATCAGCGCTACGTGGAGGTAGAGGGTAATCAGCCAAGAACGAATGCGGGGCGATCGTAAAATCCTCGCAGTCAAGGCAAACAGAACTAAATATAGCGTCAACTTTTGCCAACCTACGAAAGCAGCGGCTTTGACGGGCGATAGTGCTGTAGCTACTGTAGAGATACCCCAGTAAAGCAATACCAATAAATGAATTGGAGTCAGAGTATTGGCACGCTCTGAAGCATAACGCCGTTCGTCTGTTAAAGTCAGCAGTACCCAGAAGCTAGCACAAGCAAAGAGTAACACGCCAATTAGGTCGTTGGAGACAAATGGCGCGAGCGCAAAGACCAAACTGACTAATAAAGCTGCTAAGGCTTCCGACCATTGCATCAGCCAGCTACCCTGTCGCCAAGTACTAAATAGCCCGACAACAGAACGGTGTAAGTAGCTTGCACGTCGCCATTCTTGCAGCGGCAAGCTAGATAAAGTAAATTGCTGCCAAACTGAGTTCATAAACATGAGCTGCGAGATAGGGATTGGTCTATCTTAAGTCAACGTTAGGCTGACTTGACTTACCATAATTGCGAATTTTATTTGCTTTAGCTTAATACACAATGTCAGTCACAATTATCTCTACAAGTTTACGATTGTGATTGAATACATTCCTGGTGGTATCCATTAGTACTTGTAAGTTGACAAGAAAATGCTGAGTACTCTCAGTTACGCGCGATCGCTTTGCCACAAGTCTTTCTTGTTTCTCCCCACAATTCTGTTGGAATTATAGAAATTATCAAGGGCTATTGATGTCCGCACGCTAGGTTTTTTTCTCTATAATTGTTCAGTGGGCTATAGCAAGGATAAAGTTATATCTAGAGATAGATAGGATTTTTAAAAAAAGTCAATAACAATACATTTCGGTTACACATGCTTAAAATATATTTATGGATTTCTCAACCTTTCTCCAATTTGTTCTAAGTACTGAAGCTATTACCTATAAAAAATGCAGTGCATTTTGTATCATAGATCCATTTATAATACCAAAATAAATTATTGCGAGTAGCAAGAGATATTGCCAAATTACTACTCGTAAATATAAAATCTTACCAAATTCTTAAAGGGCAATTGACAACCAAGTGTTAAACACGAAATGAAGTCAATTGACTGAAAATAACTCTGCAAATGTTCTACAAATATGAAATACGGCTTGTGGTTGCGAAAGAGCGTTCGACCAACTTTGCTTAGTTTTGCTATTATCGCAACAACATTATTCAACCCATCTGTTGTGCGGGCAGATAACTGGCGGGTGGTATTCGAGGATGAATTCAATGGTACATCTCTCGATCCGCTCAAATGGGATACTTGCTATTGGTGGCATTTGGGAAGGGGATGTGCCAATCATGGAGCGCAAGAAATCCAATGGTTTTTACCAGAGGAAGTGCTGGTACAAGATGGAATTTTGCGTTTACGCACTCAAAAACGCATTTGGAATGCTTATAATGCTACATTCCAGTACACTTCTGGGATGATTTCTTCCCACCAAAGGTATGCATTTCAGTACGGCTTTGTAGAAATACGTGCCAAAGTACCTAAAGGTAGGGGTTTTTGGCCTACCATGTGGCTTGCCGCAGAGGATAGAAACTGGCCTCCAGAAGTGAATATCGGGGAGTTTTTTGGTTCAGATACGAAAAGCGTGCTGATGGTCTTGCACTATATCAACGATCGCGGTAAGCCCACATACTCATCTTTATCGTGGGGTAATAACTTTGATTTTTCAGAAAACTACCACGTTTACGCAGTGCTATGGGAACCAAATGCCATAATTTGGTACGTAGATGGAGTGGAGCGGATGCGCTATACAAACAGCCAAAATATTCCCCAAAAACCAATGTATATTTTAACGACTCTAGCACTCGGTCCCATTTGGACGAATAAACTTCCAGATGAATCCACACCGTTTCCTAGCTATTTTGACATTGACTATATTAAAGTTTGGCAACGCCAATAAGGAACATTGCTAAGGCTAACAACTGTATAACTTTTAAAGCCGATCGCATTTTTATTTCAGATGCAAGTGCGATCGGCTCGAACTGCATTAAAATTAAATTTCAGCATTAGCTTGCGCCAATGTTAACTCAGGAAGACTGACGACATAACGATAGCCAGATTCTGGAGTGCCTAAAATATCAATTTGACCACCGTGTAGTTCTGCTAAAGCGCGGCTGAGCAACAAGCGTAGGCTTTCACAAGAACGATTGAAGCTATTGACATTGACTAATTCTGTCTTGTCTTCCCCGCGATCGTCATGCTCGTGCATCGACTTCTTGCTTTTTGACTCCTGCCTTTCGTCGCCAGTACGAGAACCATGAAAAGCAGAAATTTGCCCTAAGTAGGGATCGACGGGGGTTAATCCTTCTCCTAACCAAGGATGAGAAACTGAAATTGCCAGATTCAAAAGATTACTTTGTCCCCCGCGATCGAGCGTAGAGTTGCTTTTATAGGAAATGTGAATGCGGATCGCACTCCCACTAGTAGCAGCTTGAATCATACTCGATATGAGGTGATAGATTAGCTGTCTTACCTTGTCTTTATCCAGCACCCACATACGACTTTTCGCAGGCTCTAGCGACAGTCGTAATTTTTGTTCTTTGCGTTTGGCGACCTCATCTAAAGTGTTGAGTATCTGCTGGCAAAGCATTTCAATATCTACAGTCGTTAAATTAAGACCAAGGGAATATTCTTCTACGACTCCCAACTGAGACACTTCATTAACTAGGGAGAGGAGATATCGACCGCTATTTTGAATAATTTCGAGATATTCTTTCTGTTTCGTCGTCAAAGGACCGTAAATTTCTCGTCCTACGACATTTGCCATTCCTAAAATTGATGTTAGAGGAGTTCTGAGTTCTTGGGTGAGCTGCTCTAGCAACTTGAGTTTAACTTGGACAATGGAAAGGGCTTCTGGTGAAGCAGTAGGAGGTGAGAAAGAAATTGCTGGTGCAGGGTTGAGAACTGGCGGTGCAATCTCGATTGCCTGCTGTTCTAGTGGCTCCAACTGCTGCATTTTGAGTAGTCGATTGCGCTCGAATTCACTCATACTCCAGCGAGCCATGAGTTCGAGAAATTTCATTTGTTGGATGCTGAAATTGCGAGTTTCTAAATCCATCACCGCGATCGCACCCAAGCATAAACCGGAGGAGTCAATCAATGGAACTCCCAGGTAAGCAAGAATACCGTAACGCTGGACTAGGACGCTGTTGGCAAAGGCAGGATGAGTGCGGGTATCGCCAACGTTAATTATTTGACTCGTTTCAACAACTTGGGTACAAAAAGATTCGTGGATTGGTAATTGTCTTTCCTGCGCTAGTGGATTCATCAGCCCCAAACGCGACAAACCCACTGCTGATTTAAATACGTGGCGATTGCGGTCTAAAAACCCCAAAATGCAGATCGGCACTTCTAACAGGTGGGCGGCGGTTTGAGTTGCTTCCTCAAAAACTGGTGTCGTTTGAGCTTCCAACAAGCCCAGATCCGACAACGCCTTCATGCGCCGATCTATCATTGGATCTACGCCAGTATCCCCTCGACACAATAATTTGTTTTCTGGCTCCACCATTTACCAATCCACCTTACACTGCAAGAAAGCGATCGCACCTGCGACATGAATGTTGTGCTGTATCTAACCCTAGATTCAGGGATATCTACTAGACTTAAGATTCCCGATTTTTATTCAGGATCAACAATTGGGCGCAGAAAGATTTTGCTAACTCTTAAGGAGTTGGTAATGGGTAGTTGGTAGTTGGTAGTTGGTGATTGTTCTCCTTTGTCTTCCTGGTCTCCTTGTCCCCCTACTCCCTGCTCCCAGCTCGTCCCTGCTCCCTTTTCCCCCAGGCTGGATGGGAAAATAGTGCGGCGATCGCACGATTGCCGCGTAGCTGATTTGACAAAGGTAGGTGTCCTACAGGAGCGTCAAGGCTCCAAGTAAATCCATCAGGGTAGCGCGTCCAGGTGTTGCCGTTTTTCCAGCCAATTTTTGCCCATAGTTTTTCCCAGTTTTTGCCTAAAGTTAACCAGAGTCCTCGCTGCACGGAAAAGCCAAATTTTCCTTCAGAGTAAACTGACCAGAGGGTATCGACAGTTTGCAAATCGAGAATGGGAAATCTTTCGACTTCTGTAAAATACAGCCACTTGCGCTGTACGGCAGTTGCGCCAGCCAGTTCGCAAAGTTTTTGTAGCGTCACGCGGTCTGCTGCTTGGAAGTCTCCCTCAATCAACAACTGTTGTAAGGAACTGTAATCGATATTAGATTGCGATCGCAGTGTCACAATTCCAGCGGGAAAGTGAGTTTGCAAAAATTCCCGTGCCGGAGAAAACTTGGAATGATAGAGGATTTGGTAGATTTTGCCATCAATCCAAGTTGGTAGGCGATCGCGGCGTTGTAGCAAAAATTCCATCAACACTTCTAAACCTGGCTCGCCTAGTGTTGCTAGCTGTTGAATCAGTTGCTGTTGAACTTTTTCCGATCCAGACGAAAGCTGCAAGCGGAGAGCAGAAAAGTCAATGGGAGTATCTGATGTCGTGGTTGGGTTAGTCATGCTCTCACTAGAAACGCACAAAGTTCAGCACCGATCGCTAATTTTAACTATATTACGCAGAAGCCAGAAGTCAGAAGTCAAAATTGAGGAGACAGGAGACAGGAGGAAGATAAGGGGGACAAGGGGACAAGGGGGACAAGGGGGACAAGGGGGACAAGGGGGACAAGGGGACAAGGGGATAAGGGGGACAAGGGGGACAAGGGGGACAAGGGGGACAAGGGGACAAGGGGGAACTCGGGGACCCCACGACCGAAGGGAGTGGGGATTAGGGGGCGAAGGGGACAAGGGGACAAGGGGGACAAGGGGGAATGACAATTAACTACCAACTACCAACTACCAACTACCAACTACCACTCTTCATTGATAACTGACAACTGATAACTGATTACATTTTCTCGCGTTAAAATCTGCTAGCGTTCCATAACAGCATCGTCAGATGGCAAAATAAAAGTTTCTAGACTCCTGGTGTAGCAATCCATGTACGAGAAGATTACTCCTCCTACTACTGGTTCTCGAATTACCTTCAGTAATGGCGAACCAATCGTTCCCGATAATCCAATTATCCCCTTCATTCGCGGAGATGGTACGGGGGTAGATATTTGGCCCGCCGCCCAAAAGGTGATGGATGCTGCTGTACAAACTGCCTATCAGGGCAAAAGACAGATTGACTGGTTTAAAGTCTACGCTGGAGATGAAGCCTGCGAAGTGTACGGAACGTATCAATATTTGCCTGAAGATACGCTTCAGGCGATTAAAGAATTTGGCGTGGCAATTAAAGGTCCGCTCACGACACCGATTGGTGGTGGTATTCGATCGCTCAACGTGGCGCTGCGCCAAATTAACGATTTATATGCCTGCGTTCGCCCTTGTCGTTACTACCCTGGAACGCCTTCCCCGCACAAAAACCCAGAAAAACTAGATGTGATTATTTATCGCGAAAACACGGAAGATATTTATCTAGGTATTGAGTGGCGACAGGGTAGCGAAATTGGCGATCGCCTGATTAAAATCTTGAATGAAGATCTCATCCCTGCTACCCCCGAACACGGTAAAAAACAAATTCCCCTTGATGCAGGGATCGGCATCAAGCCCATCAGCAAGACTGGTTCTCAACGCTTAGTCAGACGCGCAATTAAACACGCTCTACGGTTGCCTCCCAATAAACAAATGGTGACTTTGGTGCATAAAGGCAACATTATGAAATACACCGAAGGCGCTTTTCGCGATTGGGGCTACGAATTGGCAACATCTGAGTTTCGCAACGAGTGCATCACCGAACGCGAATCTTGGATTCTTAGCAACAAAGAACATAACTCGGACCTCAGTACAGAAGACAACGCCCGACAGCTCGAACCTGGCTACAATGCTTTGACTGCCGATAAAAAAGCCCAAATTTGCCAGGAAGTCGAAGCGGTGTTGAGTCAAATTTGGGAGACGCACGGCAACGGTCAATGGAAACATAAAATCATGGTCAACGATCGCATTGCCGATAGTATTTTCCAACAAATCCAAACCCGACCCGATGAATACTCCATTCTGGCTACTATGAATTTGAATGGAGACTATTTATCCGATGCAGCAGCAGCGGTTGTCGGCGGCTTAGGGATGGGTCCAGGGGCAAATATTGGCGACGAGTGCGCTATTTTTGAAGCGACTCACGGCACTGCACCAAAACACGCCGGACTCGACAGAATTAACCCTGGTTCGGTAATTCTTTCCGGCGTAATGATGTTGGAATATATGGGTTGGCAAGAAGCAGCAGAATTAATCAAAAAAGGAATTGGAGATGCGATCGCCAATCGTGAAGTCACTTACGATTTAGCGCGATTGATGGAACCCCCAGCTCAACCGCTTAAATGTTCTGAATTTGCCGACGCGATTATTAAACATTTTAGTGACTAGTGGCTCGTGGCTGGTGGCTAGAAAAGATTAGGTCTGAGGTTACACGTATTATTTCCTTGTGCCTTCTGGCACTAGTCACCAGCCGCTAGTCATCAGCCACTTAATTTATCGTCCCAATTTATTTGGAATCCCTTCACAGCCACCAGGAATGGTGGCTCTTGTTTTTTCGCCTCCCCAAGCGCAGCAGTAATAACGTAAGGATTCAGACATTCGCTGGGCATCAGTAAAATCAGCATTCTCAATGACTGCCCCCGTCTGTTCTCCTGTATTGTAGTTGGGAGCGATATTGCGACTGCGGGGTGTAGCAGTTTGGGCATCACCGTAAAATAAACGAGTACTTTTGAGGTCGGCACTCACTAGCTGTGCTTCATACAAAATGGTACGGGAAAAATTAGCTTTTACTAAGTCGCAATTGGTAAGATCTGCCCCAATTAAATTAGCTTCTGAGAGATCTGTCCAACGCAAATCGGTTTTAGAAAGATCTGCTCTAGCTAGCATTACACCTAAATCTATAACGCGAATACCGTAGTTACGGTCTTCGGAGTAACCGCCTTCACCGTTGAGAATGGCTCTACCCAAGCGAAAATCTCGCTGTAAGGGAGTCAGTAACTTTGACTGGGATAAAAAGCGAATGATTTTGGCTTTACCGCTAGCATCGACACTACTAAAAATTGCAGCCGTACGTCCTTCAGCGATCGCTCGTTCTTGGGGCCAATCTTCTAACATTCCCTCTTCATCTAATACCAGATCGGAAATTCCCTGAAAGTAAGAATCGATGGTTTGCTGTTGGGTAATTAAGTTTTGCTGGACTGTCAGCAGGTTTTGTTGAATTGTCAAGTCCTTGGAAATAACATATTGTCGCCAAGCGACATAAACGGCAATAACTGCAATTAAAATTTGTCCTAACGCGCCAAATACCTCACCTAATGCCCCGATCGCATCCCAGTTTAATTTTGTTGCCCAATCGATAATGGCGCGACCGATATTTCCAAATCGGAATAAGCCAATTAAGGCAATAGTTAAACCTGTCCCCGCTACAAATAGCGATCGCTCTAGGGGAGAAAATATGTCTGATACTGCTTTTATCGTCCAAGGTAAAAGTACCCCCAGCGAAAGTAACAACGCTAGCAGGGTTCCCACCCAGCCAATCCATAAAAAGTTATTTAAGTACAGTCCGACGCAAATCAGCGCGATCGCGACTAAGGTAAGTAAAGAAGCCCTGGGATGTGCCGTGCGCCAACTCGTGCGTTTGACGATGAGATTTGATGCAGAAGACGATTGCTGTTGGGCATGAATTGCAGCAATTGCTGCCAGTGCTTGCTGAGTTGCCAAGTTCTCATTTGATGTATCGTTGTCTTGGAAATCATCTAGATCCAAAGGCGATCGAGATTGAGTCCCAATCTCTGGATTCGGAGATGATGCCTTATTGTTACTATCTGAGTTGTTTTGGCTAGTCATGCTCAATTATTTGCAGCAGGCTGAAGGGCTTCTCGCTTTCATATGTTAACTGCTGCCAAGAACGGAACGATCGCGCCTCGGTATCAAATTTTTCTTACATCTAGGCGAATGTAATTCGCCCCATACTCGCTATTGCAATGCCTCGATTTGCCGCACCACTGTTAGGGCTGAATAACTCACGCCAGCCGTTCCTTCTCCTGGATGCGTAGAGTCGCCGACTAACCACAAATTTTTAACAGGGGTGCGGTTGGCAAAACCAAAGGGTCCAAATGTCGGGACTCTCTGACCGATCCCGCCTACTATACCGCGATCGCGTGCTGTATAACGGGCAAACGTGCGTGGTGTCGCTGCTTCCTGGTGTAATATTGTTTCTGGCGTGAGGTGAAAGAATTGTCCCAAACGGGCGATCGCTTCCCGAGTATATTTTTCCTTCATCGCCTCATAGTCTTCACTCCGCCACCAAGGTTTCGGATCGACAAAAGATGAAGCAATAATCGTACCTTTTCCCTCTGGGGCGCGTCCGTCTCCTGTGCGACTGACGGAGACAAATAAAGAATTATTTTCCCCGATTGCTCCATTGCGATCGTACATGAATTGCAAGTGCGGCGGACATCCTGACGGAATCGCAGTTTCATCTACGCCGAGATACACGACAAAAGCCCCCGATGCTTCGGGTAATTTATCGACACGTTGCTTGTAACCTTGGGGGCATTTCTACCCAACAACTGAACTAAGTTTTGTACCGTAACGTTAGCCACGATCTCGTCTGCGGTTTCTGTCCTGACTTCTTTAGTTTTTTGGTTGCGCACCAAAACACCTTTAACTTTGCCGTTTTCAACTAAAACTTTCTCTACACTATGGCGCATCAGCAGCTTGCCACCATATTTTTCTAACGCTTCTACCAAGCGATCGCTCAACACCTGCATACTACCGTGAAGGTGAGACAATCCTTGCGGTGATTGGGAAACGCTTAATGCTGTAGCCGCATAAAGTAAAGCTGTTTCCTCTGCATCGACTTGGGAGTAAAGTTTTAATTGCAAATCTAAAAACGTCCGTAGCCGCCAATCGTCTTCCAAACCGTGTCCCCGTAAAGCATCGCCCACGGTCAAAAAGGTATAGGGTAAGGTAGTTAAAGTCCCTGGACGAACGGCTTGCGTCAGTTGCCACAAATCCCAGATGTTGCGAGGTGGTAAAACCGGATCGCGGGCTTGAAATGCCCAACTTGCTTGAAATAGATTGTCTATTAATTGCCAAAAGCGATCGCTACCTGGAAATTGTTTTTCTCTTTCGGCTTTCCATTTGGCGCGATCGCGCCAAACATTAATCGGTTGATTCTCTCCTGGTAAATATACCGCACAAGCAGGATCGCAAGGCGTTGCTTCTGGTAGATCGATTTCTAATTCGGCAAAGATGCGGTGATGAATTCCGCCTGGTTCTAAACCAGCTACCTGAGTCGCGCCGACATCAAATGTAAATCCTTTGCGTTTAAAGGTCGAGGCACACCCTCCAGGGACGATTGCCTGGTCTAAGACTAAAACCTGGTAGCCGCGACGGGCAAGCAGCGCCGCCGCCGTTAGTCCACCAATTCCAGCACCAATGACGACAACACGCGATTTGCGATCGCTCGCTAACCTACTTAGCATGGATATAAAGCCACAATCAAACCTACTCTATCTTTATATTAAGTTATGTTAAACACTGCAAAAAAGACACAGGAAGCAGAAGAAGCAGAGGAGTAACTACCAACTACCAACTACCAACTACCAACCACCAACTACCAACCACCATCACATCTGACTTCTGACTTAAGCTTATGTCCGATCGCGATTGGGAGACACCGCTGACTAGCAATACTCTAGAACAGCGATATGAGATTATACAACAATTAGCAAAAAAAGCAGGCAGACGCACGTTATTGGCGCGTGACAGAAAAACTGAGGAGTTAGTTGTTGTCAAACTCCTGTCCTTCACCAGTGATTTTGAGTGGGATGCACTGAAATTATTTGAACGGGAAGCCAAAATATTACAAGCAATCTCTCATCCTGCGATTCCCCGTTATCTAGATTATTACGAACTCGATTTCAATAACGGTAACAAGGGTTTTGCTTTAGTACAAACTTATATTTCTGGAAAATCTATAGAAGAGTACCTTAAATCTGGACGTAGCTTTGATGAAGTAGAAATTAAACAGCTAGCGAAAGCAGTACTAGAAATTTTAATTTATTTGCATGGCAGACAGCCGCCAGTGATACACCGCGATATTAAACCGAGTAATATTTTACTGGGCGATCGCTCTGGTAACAGTATCGGACAAGTCTATTTAGTTGATTTCGGTTCCGTGCAAACTTTAGCGGCAAAAGAAGGCGGAACGATGACAGTAGTAGGAACTTATGGCTATATGCCACCAGAACAATTTGGCGATCGCACCGTTCCTGCTTCCGATCTTTACAGTTTGGGTACAACTTTAGTTTATCTGGTAACGGGAACGCATCCGGCAGATTTACCGCAAAAAGACGGACGAATACAATTTGAGTTATTGACAAATCTCAGTCTTGAATTTACCCAGTGGTTGCGGCGGATGATAGAGCCAAGTTTAGAACGTCGTTTTACTTCTGCCGAACATGCATTACAAGAATTAATTCAACCTCAGCTTGTAGATATAGTTCTTTCAACGACCCAACAACCTAGTGATAGTAAAGTCAAATTAACTAGAAAAGCAGATACCTTGGAAATTCTTCTTCCTGCTAAAGGTTGGAATTTTGGCGTAGGATTTACTACGGCTTTTACTACTTTTTATAACCTCATACTCGTTCCTGCAACAGGTATAGCTTTTTCCCCATACTGGAGAATTAGCCATCCTTTAATATGGTTAATTGTTGGAGGTCTGTGGTATGGAAATTATATTTTAATCTCGGGAGTTCTGAAGTATTTATTAAAGCGAGTTAGACTCAAAATCAGTTCTCAGGAAATCGAGCTTACTCATGAAATAATCGGCTGGAAGTATCGCCATATTTTCAATGCAAGTAAACAAGATGTGTCAGCATTAAAGTTAATTTATGGATATCACGGTAACCGCCGATACATGCATATTTGGATTGGTAAAAATAGGTATGAGTTGTGGGGTGATTCGATTCTAACCGAACCCGAAATGGAATGGTTGGCGCAAGAAGTTAGTAGTTGTTTAGGGATAGAGATTTCTAGAGAACCTAATTTTTATATTCCCAAAGGCGATTAACTTTACAACAGTTTGCGATCGGCGAGCGATCGCTCATTTTTTTTGAAACAGTAGACATTGCTCGGATAGATGCAGATGTTATTCGAGATTTTCACCGAAACTAATGCTACAACAACTTTTCTGAGTCGAGCGATAGAAGAAAGCGATCGCTTCAATAGATAGAGTGTATTGCTACGTAGTGTAATTTTAATATCTAGCCGATCCAAATCTAGCATACCTATATAGTTTACTAGTATTTTTAATGGTTCTTCTGTATAGGAATAATCTCGGATGTTTTACATAACAAAAACAAGTATTTTGCAGTTCAGATGCACATAGATCGAGCTAAATTTAGCCGTGTAGTTATAAAACATTTAAGTGATTTTTATGAGCAGTTTTTTGTTACTTCGATCGTTTGCTTGTTCTCGGTTAATTTAAAATATATCAATGTTAGTTTGCAAAAGAATATCGTTAATCAAGATATGTAAACTTATCTTTTTTGAATTGTATTGGCTGGTATTCTCAATTGCAGTCAGTCCAGTATTATTAAATACAACTACAAATCGATAGACGGAGTTGTATTAGTACTGCGATATTCTGTATATTTGGAGGATATTGGTATGATCGAAAATTCCATAAAAGGTTTGAAAGTTCTGCAAGCAGAAGATGAGATTTGTTTGACTGGCGGTGCAGCCAGAGCTTATGGTTTTGCTGATGCTCGTGGTTTAGATCCGAAAGATGCTGACGCTAGAACGTCAGTGATAGTAGAAGCTATTGATGATGGAGTTTTTCGTTATGCTCGCTCTACCTCGATTGCTTCTATAGTCTTACAGTAGAGCGCTAGTGAAATTGCTCTAGCATTGACGCTATATCGCTGAAAGCTTCCTGCAATCTAAGAGATTTGCTTTCAGCGATAAGATTTGCTTTCTGCAATTGTCTTCTAACAAATTGGTTGCAACAAAATGGAATTTCAGTTTGCAGCTAAGTTTTTTGTTCGTGTATATCCAAAAAGTGAGATTGAGTTGATTAAGATAGTGATTCGCTACAAGGTTATCTCAGTCATTCAAGCTAACTTTCTAAATGTACATCAACGTTCTTAACTATTAAAGCTATTACCGATACTTTCAGTAGTAATAGCTAACAGGATCGATCGGGAGTTCATCTAAATTTATGGCGTTGCCATCTCACATTTACCCAGAAGCACAAAATCTTCCCAAGCAGACAGAAATTGCTAAGGTTTGTGTTTATGGTCTTAGCATCTTATCAGCAGCAACATTCCTATTCTTGCCTCTGTTTAATTTATTGCATCCTAGTCCTTGGCAACGTTGGATGGGTGTAGTACACGGTTCAGCCGCCATACTGGCAACAGTAGTTGCTGTTTATACAGGACATTTAGCTTTCCCATTGCTTCGAGGTGCAAGCAAGATTTTACCGCAACTGCGAACGTTAACATTTTGGACAACAGTACTAGCCTTACTGTCTATTGTTTCAGGTAACTGGGCTTATATGAGATACCGCGCGCCTATAGGTGGTGCGCGTGCTTGGTTGCAATCAAACTCTCCATTAGTTCATAACGTGTTCATGGAATATCACGAATTTACCGTACTGTTTACAGTCCCACTAGGAACAGCTTGTGCGTGGATTCTTTGGCGCTATGGAGACTCTATAGTTGATAAGAAAAATGTTCCTGTTCTGGCAGCTACCTCAATTGCGTTGATGGCAATTATGTTTTTTGCTTTGGGTGGTTTAGTCACTGGTATTGGTATTGCCAAAATCCATAGCTTGTGATCGTTGAATAACTGGAAAAACTGACAAATGAAGCAAAATTCGCTCCAAAAAACTCAAAATTTGATTGACGAGGATAGAACGGTTGATTTGCCAATTTACAGTCAAATTTGGCAGTGGCTCAAGCATTTTCCATCAGGATTAGCTGTTGGTTCTAAAAATCCACCTCATAGTTCTGCTTCAGCAGCCGCTGCCTTAATTAGTGCTAGTTTTGGTTGCTTCTATATGATGGTCAACCAACATTTAACTGTACTTTTTAAATCGTGGGATGAGTTTGTTTGGATGCTTGGCAGTTGGATACCAGGTAGCCACAATGCTAACAAGCTGTTTGGTGAAATTGGTCCATATTCTGGTAAAGAGACATTATTGTTGTTTGGTTGGCTATGCAGTTGGTTTTGGCTGCATAATTTGTGGAAGCGCAAAAACATTCATTTCTCATTCATGTTTTTTTGGATGGCTTTTTTCTTGGTAGCCGCAACTTTGATGAATTGGCATCCATTATTCCCTTACATGCCATTGATGCCAACAAAATAGCTCTAGTTCATGACAAATTTTTGCAGTATCTTGACAAAGCTGATGATTACTCAACAAGAAAATTACTCGAATCAAACTCGCTTGCATCAAATACAAGTAAGACAGATGCATAAAGCTGTATTTGGCTTAGTCGGTATTTGGCTAGCTTTTACAACTACCTTTCTGATTGCCGGTTGGCGAGTTAGCCAAAGTGGAAGGTACAGTAATTTTTATCTCAATTCTTGGACAATTGAAAGTCAAGAACTACCAACCGTTCGTTCTCAGCAGGATAAATAATGAATTTTTTGCTTCGTACCAATTTGTCTAGGGACAATCCCGCTAGCGCTAAATTGTTTGAGCATACGGCAAATCTTTCCGCGTTAGTGAAAGTCTGTACTGTTGTTGACACGAAAATTGAGAGGTAAACAATGACTCATTTAGCAATTGATTCGGAATTATTGACAGACATTGCAGAAGATAGCGAAGCTAGTCTTTGTGGCGGGGTTTCTACAGGAATCAGCATTTCTGCCTTTGCGGACGGTACGAACTTTGCTTATTCTAGAACAGGCGCTTTCAGCTTTGCTGTAAAATTACCAGATAGTCGTAGAGTGTCAATTTCCTTGGGGGGTGGTCTTAGTATAGGCATAGACAATCCCTCAGACTGAATAGATTCATACTTGAGCAAATAGTTCGTCACAATTTTGGCGATCGCCACACTAGATTCGATCCCCCTCGCTCCCCTAATTCAGGAGATGAGGGGATTTTCTATGGTATATTTCGATCAAAATTTCCAAGTTAGTTGCAGTCCGACAACATCAACATCACTTTCAATGCTTCCTCTCAAATTACCGCTAGTACTGCTAGATAAATCGATCTGACTATCATCAACAAATAAGTGAGCGTAACCGACATCAAAAGTAATAGCATCAGAAGCTTTGAAACTAGCACCGATCGCTAACCAAGTACGATTATTATCGGGAATTCTAGGCGATCTATAAGTACTATCTACCGGACTCGGATCGTATGCAACACCAGCACGTAATTCCCAAACTGGACTTAATGTATAGTTAATTCCTAAAGAATAGCGCACTGTATCGTGCCAATTTTCCGGCTGCACGTTATCCGGTTCCGCTGGGTTGTCAAATGTGACGCGCAACTCTTCAAACCGACTCCAATTCGTCCAAGTTACGTCACCTGTAAGTGCAACGCGAGAACTAATTTGATGATAGGCATTGAGAGATAGAGTATCGGGTAGGTTCAATTCAGCGTCGATACTACCATCTTGAAATCGTCCAGTCGCGGTTAAAGCTGACACCGCAGCAGGAACGTTAAAATCAGCCTCCCCTGCTAAATCGTGGGTAATTGCCGAACGATAAGCCAAGCCGAGGCGCGTTTTCCGATTGGGTTCGTAGAGTACCCCCAAGTTATAACCCCAACTCCAATCATCGCCTTCTAATTCGACAGAACCATCAGTTGCTTGAGGCGAGGTACGCAATCTCGTAGCACCAATCAAACCAAAATCGATCGCGTTTGATAGTTTTGCCTCAGCATATTGTAAATTGATGCCAGCACCTAAAGAAAGGTTGTCTGTCAGTTTTGCCGCAACAGTAGGATTAATATTAATTGTGACGAGTTCTGAATTAATCGCGTAGTAGCGCCCAACCCAGTCGCAATCGTACCTCGTCTTCAGACCAAAAGGCGAATTTACTCCTAAACCTAGCTTAACGCGATCGCTGGCATTCCAGACAGCGTAGAAGTTAGGGACAAAAATATCCACGCCGCCGTCTCCGCCATCTCCACCTGTTAAAGGTGCGCCAGTGACAACGACCGAACCTCGATCTTGAAACAGAGCTGTAGGAGATATATAGTATCCTGCCGCGATCGCCGAATTATTTGACAGACGAGTTAATCCAGCAGGGTTGAAAAAGATCGTACTGGCATCATCCGCCGCTGCACTATTAGAAAAAGCACTGCCTAAACCGCGCACGCTTTGTTCGAGAATTGCAAAACCTGATGCTACAGCAGTACTAGTCGTGCCAAAAAATTCTAACGCCAAAAACAGCGGCAACAGCGCTGCAATTGACTGCAACGTTCTCCTCACTCTGACTCCTCATTCTGATATTTGAATAAAGCAAAAGCAAATATATACCTTCGAGCAGTCACGCTTATAGTTGTGAAGCTAAATGAACAAATAATTATTAGATCGTTACATTTCAGTCGGGTTTCAGTGCCAATATAGAAAATAGAACTGGCAGCCAACAACAAAAAGTAGCAAGGGAGCAGGGAAAGACACAAGATCTAGAAATAGCTGAATAGTCGATCGCCTTTACGTTGCGAGATGTATTTTCCTACGACTTTCCCCTACAGTACTGATAACAAATGCTACCTCTTGATGTACTGCAAGAATTCGTCCTTAAGGCGCATTAAAAACTATGATGAAGTAAGTTAGTCTGGCAGAGCTACATCATATTTTGTAACTTACTATTCCGTCAGCGTCTGCTTTTACTTTCACAGTAGAGTTAAGTTGGATTTTCTACAGGTGAAGGTGTAAGGTAAAACAAACGATCTGGCAACAATATGGCTTATCTGAGTGTAACTACTTAGAATAGTACGACCTTTATAGATAAAAGTTTTTCTAATGTTGAAATTTACAATATTTAACTCAAAATTTGACTAATTCTAGGGGAGCGAACGGTTAATGTTGTCTTTGCACTCTCAGACTCAACTACACTGATGGAGTAAAAAATTACAATGAGGATTCGACTGGAGCGAAAGTTAAGTTCATGCCCCCATCACCTATGTTGTACTGTCTGCGATCGCATGTTTGAATCAGGTAGAGTCCGCACGCTCCTACACAATGACGAAGGATTCATCCAAGGTGACATTTGCCCAGAGTGCATGAGGCTATCGGTCGAAACCATTCAACATAAAATTAGAGAGCGGGCAATGCTGCTACTGGAAGAAACAGACGACAGTAGCAATACGACTTTCTCACCTCAAGCACGGGCAATGGAATTGCTAGACTGCTCTACCGAAAACGTCAAATATCCCCAGTTTTATCATTGGTGGTTGGTACAGCTAGAGATCTTCTCGCGTAAATCCTCAGATGCCAGAAATGTTACAGGTATAGAAAATTGGGAATACAAAGGGCGATCGCGTAAGGCACAAGATCGCAGTTGGCGAGAGCGATTGCGGACGTTTTTTGAAAAAGATGAATCGGAAAAATAGGGGCGATCGCGTCGCGGAATTTCCTAGTTTTTCAAGCTGAGTTTTTAGAACTTACGCCACAGCTTGTGTATCCACTGCCAAAATTTCAGAAAAACTTCTTCAAACCACAACATGGCGCGATCGAGCCATGCCAAGATTTGCTCTAGTGGATGTTTAACATAACCCATTAAGGTTGCAGGGGTTTCAATCCAGTCTGGTGTTGACTGCACGGATGAATTTTGAGTCTCTGATGTAGAAATATTGCTCGGCTCAGCTTTATGCAGCGATTGTTTGCCTTTGCTAGCTTTACGAATTTCAGAACTTTTTGCTCTAGTTTCGATCCCCCAACCCCCTTCTCAAGGGGGGCGAGATTTTCTCGCGAGAGCCGCTCTCCCCAACTCCTCTTCTTAAGAGAGGTGAGATTCTCTTGCTAGCACGATTTTGCAGCCTTGAAATTTCAGGAGTAGACTGCTGCCCCCCTTTATAAGGGGGGTTGGGGGATCGTTCGCCTGCCCGCCTTTATAAGGGGGGTTGGGGGATCGCTTGCCCGAATTTGTTGTTTAGCTATACCTTTAGGCGCTCTAATTTTGGAGAGAAATTGACGCAACCTTCCACGTTCTTGAGGGAAAGTATAGTCAATACTAGGATTAGCGGGGAGAGCAAAATTAGGCATGGTGCGATCGCCTGTCGTTTCTGGCGTAATCGATCCGAAGAGATCGCTAGCCGTCAGCCAGGGATCTTCTAGATCTTCCTCGGCTGAACCTTCACTAGCAGGAAGTTTGGCAGTTGGGCGACGAGCGGGAAATTTAGGATTTACGGGGATCGATCTACCTGCGAGCGGGGAAACTCCCTTGGGAGTCGTACTAGTTGTGATGGAAGGTGTAGTAGCGCGATCGTCCGTCCCAAAAAAGTAATCGATCGCCGCCCAAATCAGAGATAGAATTCCTGTCGCGTGAGTTTTGCTGCTTGCCTCAGTTCGCACGGCGGCTGTAGAGCGTTCTGAACCAGCAATATCGTGACTTTGAGAGAAAATACCTTGATAGAAGGCGATCGCAGCTGACTTAACTCGGACGAGATGATGAGATTCTACCTCAGCCACAGTATGGTCTAGAGAAGTCAGCCACGGGGGAGTTGTAGGGGCGCACAGCTGTGCGCCCGTACTGGAGTCGGGAGGAGCCAGTCGCTTGCGGGGGTTCCCCCCGTTGTGCGAACTGGCGTTCGGGAGTTGAGATTGATGCCCAATTTTTTGACGGTATTGCCAGTACTGAGCTATGGCAGTCATTATTTGGTCTTGTAACGCTACTTGCTGCTGAGGATCGATAACATCCAGAGTTTGATTTTGTGCTGTCACTAATACCAAATTTCGGCTATCTAGCTGTGAAGCAATTCCTTGGATGGGGTAATTGGTAATTGGTAATTGGTAATTGGTAATTGGTAATTGGTAGTTGTTGGTTGACAGTTGACAGTAGACGCTGGCGCTACACTGCGTGAAAACAGGTGAGTGTTGTTTTTTCTCCCTCAGCTCCCTCAGTTCCCTCAGCTCCCCCAGCTCTCTTCTCCGTGCTCCCGTCACATACAGCAAAACTTGCCGAATCGGAGTATCAACCGTTGGCGATTCCTCTTGAATCACTGCGTCATCAGATGGTAACTGACGCAGGGTGGCTTCAACTGCTTGATGTACTTGATTTGCCGTCGATCGCCTGGACTGTAACAGTAGAAATATGGGATACATTCCTACAGCTGCAACCCAACTGGCAGTAGATTGGAGATTGCGCCAAGCGCGATCGCACTGCTGGTTAAAGCGGCGCGATTGCTTGTGAACGAATCGAAACAGTCTGCTTTGATAGCGAGCGGAGGAAGCAGGAGTCATAGACTAAGTGCGGACGAGGAATTATAAATTATGAAACGAACGATCTAAAAAATGAATGAGTATTTTATCCTTGAGGCGGCTAACATTCATGTCGGCAGATATGCACCGATCTTATCGAGAAACAGATCCTTTTATAACGTTTGTTGCTAACTGAAATCTTAAAATAGATCGATTCTTATCACTTCTCAACCGTGCTTTTATCTTTATAATTTAGTGTTTTGATATTTTCGCGTCCTCATAACTGGGCTAGATCTATGACATCTTTTGCACCACACTCCAATTTAGAGGTAATTGCACAAGCGATCGCCCAGTTACGCCACTGTACTCAAGTCGATCTGCAAATGAATTGGTTGGGGTGGCTGGAGCCAAAATCGGAGAAGTCTGTAGGGGCGCACAACTGTGCGCCCCTACCAACCCTTTGCTCCCTCAATAACAGAGGACATATTGCCTGGGAAAAAGGGAAAAAAGTCTTGTGGTTACAGCAAAAGTTAGTAGTTCCAGCACAATTACAGGGCTATCCTCTGGCTGGCTTATCGCTGCGACTGGCTTTGACTTGGTGGGCGGAATTAGCTCAAATTTATGTCAACGATGAATTGGTACAAGAGGGAGATTTATTCGATTGCTCGACAAGAATACTCCTCAGTTCTGGCGTGAGTCCTGGGGAAGAATTTTCTGTGAGTTTACGGCTGGTAAGTCCAAATCACGACGATGGAGCCTTGGTACGATCGCTATGCTTATATGAATCAAACGATCCAGCAGATCCAGAGCCAAGTTTTGTGGCAGATGAATTAACCATTCTCCAGAAGCATTTAGAAACCTTTGAGCCAGCACAATTATCCACGCTTGCAGATGCGATCGCTCAAATCGATTGGTCGAGTCTACCAGATAAAGATAAATTTGGGCGATCGCTCCATGCTTTACGCCAAAATCTCCAACCCAAAATCCAAAAGCCAAAATCTAAAATCTTTCTCCTCGGACACGCTCACTTAGATTTAGCATGGTTGTGGGCTGTCAGCGAAACTTGGGAAGCGGCTCAGCGTACCTTTACTTCCGTTCTTAACCTGCAACAAGCTTTTCCCGAACTCACTTTTTGCCATTCTACTCCCGCTCTTTACGCCTGGATCGAACAATACCGTCCCGATTTATTTACCGCAATTCAGCAACAAGTCAAAACTGGACGTTGGGAAATTGTCGGCGGTTTATGGGTAGAGCCAGAACTCAACACCGTCAGTGGAGAATCAATTGTCAGGCAGCTCTTGTACGGACAAAGATACGTGCAAGCAAAATTTGGTCAAATTTCTTCTGTTGCTTGGTTGCCAGATAGTTTCGGCTTCTGCGCGACTCTACCGCAATTTCTGAGTTTAGGAGGAATGGAATATTTCGTCACCCAGAAATTACGCTGGAATGACACGACGCAATTTCCCCATGAAATTTTCTGGTGGCGATCGCCTGACGGTACGGATATACTGAGCCTCATGTCTGCGCCCATCGGTGAAGGCATCGATCCGGTCAAAATGGCAGCTTATGCTTGCGACTGGGAAGCCAAAACTCAATTACCACAATTTCTCTGGCTACCTGGGGTCGGCGATCATGGTGGTGGTCCCACCCGCGATATGCTTGAAGTCGCGCGACGCTGGCAACAATCGCCCTTTTTTCCCGATTTAGAATTTACCACCGCTGAGAAGTATTTGCGGGGAATTCCGCATGTAGAGACGTTACATGTAACGTCTCTACATTTGCCCATATGGAACGATGAGCTTTATTTAGAATTTCATCGCGGCTGTTATACGTCTCATGCCGATCAAAAACGATTCAATCGTCGTTGCGAAGACTTGTTATATCAAGCAGAATTATTCGCAACTTTGGCAATGCTGACTGCTGAGACAGCCTATCCCAAAACAGAAATTGAAGAGGCTTGGAAAAAAGTCTTATTTAATCAATTTCACGATATTTTACCTGGTTCTGCTATTCCTGAAGTTTATGTTGATGCTAACCAAGACTGGCGAGAAGCAGAGCAAACGGCAACCGCTATTTTAAACCAATCTTTGCAGGCGATCGCCGCTCAAATCGATCTCCCTCCATCTCCCCATCCTGAAGCACAGCCAATTGTCGTTTTTAACTCCCTCAATTGGGTGCGATCGCAAGTTGTCGAACTTACAGTTCCAAATCTACAAGATACTAACTGGCAAATCTGTACTTCAACGGGAGAAAGCGTCCAATCTTACATTAACGTTACTGAATTTACGGGCGATCGACAATCATCTACCGGACTTATTTCTTTTCTCGCCAAAGATATTCCCTCCGTTGGTTATCGCGTTTATTGGTTATGTCCCCATCCCAATTTCATTGCATTGAGTTCTCAGGTAGCAAGTTCTACCGAATATGTTATTGAAAATGAGTATTTGCGCGTTACTGTAGATTCTCATACGGGAGATTTATCAAGCGTTTTTGACAAAATCAATCGATGGGAAGTCCTCAATGGTGCAGGCAATCAACTGCAAGCTTTCCAAGATAGCGGACAATATTGGGATGCATGGAACATCGATCCTAATTACGCTCAACACCCCTTACCATCTGCTGAACTCATAAGTATTAACCAACATTGCGATCGCGATTTCCTACAAAGTTGCGTCAGTGTAGCTCGAAAAATCGGTCAGTCAGTTTTTAGCCAAGATTACATTTTAGAAATAGGTTCTCCCGTCCTCAAAATTAAAACTAGCGTTGACTGGCAAGAACGTCATGTAATGGTAAAAGCTGCTTTTCCCCTGAATGTATCAGCAAACTATGCTAATTATGAAATTCCCTGCGGTGCGATCGCCAGACCGACGCAACCCCAAACTCCAGCAGAAAAGGCAAAATGGGAAGTACCGGCTTTACGTTGGGCTGACATAAGTATGAGCGATCGCGGTGTCAGCTTGCTAAATGATTGTAAATATGGCTACGATTGCCAACCGGATCGACTGCGTTTAACATTACTGCGTAGTCCTGTATGGCCCGATCCCGAAGCAGACATGGGCTTACATGAATTTACCTATGCACTTTATCCCCATGCTGGTACGTGGCAACAAGCACAGACAGTTAGGCGTGGTTACGAACTGAATATACCGTTGCAAGTTTTACTATTGCCTGCTGCGACAGCTACATCAGGAAAGATCCCAGATAAGACCAGCTTTTTAACAATATCAGCCGATAACTTAATTTTGATGGCGTTCAAGCCTTCAGAAGACGAGCCGCAAGAGTTGATTTTGCGGTGCTATGAATGCCACGGCGATCCAGCTCAATTAGACCTACAGAACACCTTAAATTTAAACGTAGCCGACGATCTCGATCTTTTAGAAAGATCTATAGCTACTAATCGAGCCGACCGAACAGCCAAGACTATTTCACCGTGGAAGATCGTCACCTTAAAGCTCAAGGTTAGATGAAACGGAGCAACTGCGATCTCTGGCGATCGCAGGCGATTGCGGTGGGCTTCTGGAGAATATAGAGACTGCCTGCTGCCCACCAATAATACAAAAGTATAACTATCTTTAATCTTCGTGTTCTTCAAACGGATCTCTTAACTCTTTTGCTGGAGGACCGAAGGAGGTATACACTGTCCAGCCAGTAATGGCAATCAATACGGCAGCCAAGGAAATGCTAAGAACTGTTGCGGGTTCCATCATAGCGATAGATTATGAGTACTCTTCCTATACAATATTACAGAACGTTAAAAAATGCTTTCGCAATTCATCATAGGTGAGTCATGGCACAACGGACTTGGTTGGGAGAAATCCTCAGACCCTTGAATTCAGAGTATGGTAAGGTTGCCCCTGGTTGGGGGACGACTCCCGTAATGGCGATTTTCATACTATTATTTTTCGTCTTTCTCTTGATCATCCTGCAAATCTATAACCAATCATTGCTGATTGAAAGACCTGATATTGCCCCTAATTGGACTGGTTTAGGTGGTTAATCGTTAGAAAACTGAGAGTTATTAACAATACTTATAACTTGCATTCCACCCAGAATCGATCTGGGTTTTTTTTTGAGATATAAGGAATTAAAGTACAGACGTGACAACATTGTAGAGACTTTACATGTAACGTCTCTACACTGACAACCAATCGCTACTCAATAGTTACTGTTCGCAGCCTATACTAAGACTGGGGGAACAGACATTGCAGGAGGGTTGTTTATGAATGTCTTCGGTATTGGACTGCCAGAAATGGCTTTAATTTTTGTAGTTGCATTGCTGATCTTTGGACCCAAAAAGCTGCCAGAGATTGGTCGGAGCTTGGGGAAGGCTATTCGCAGTTTCCAAGATGCCTCTAGCGAGTTCCAGTCAGAGTTTAAGCGCGAAGCGGAACAGATAGAACAGGCAATGCAGACAACTGCCGAACTAGAACCAAAGCAAATTCCGCCAGCAGCAACAGAAGAAACCGTTTCTACCAATACGACAACTTCTTCAACGCAGCAAAGCTAGACAAATAAAAGCTAGATCGATAGGTGTAATGACAGAAGCGATCGCGTCTAATTCAACTTCCAATCAAGTTCTCATTGTGCCGCAACTCATTGTTGGTCTGGGAAACCCAGAGCCTAAATACGACCAAACCCGCCACAATATTGGTTTTGCTGCTGTTGATGCGATCGCTCGTGCTTGGCAAATTCCACTGGCAGACAATCGCAAATTTCAGGGCATATTTGGTGAAGGTAGGAGTAATGCAGGTAAAATCCGCTTACTCAAACCCTTAACATATATGAATAATTCCGGTCAGGCAATTCGCGCCGTCACGGATTGGTATAAGCTACCACCAGAATCGGTACTGGCAATTTACGACGATATGGATCTCCCCTTGGGAAAAATTCGTCTGCGCTTATCCGGTTCGGCTGGCGGACACAATGGAATGAAAAGTGCGATCGCTCACTTAGGAACGCAAAACTTTCCCCGCCTACGAATCGGTATCGGTAGACCTCAAGGCAACAATACCAAGGAAGACGCATCGACTATATCTTACGTGCTGGGACGCTTTTCCTCAGATCAAACCCCATTAGTAGCTGAAGTTTTGCAAATGGCGTTAGAAGCTGTAGAACTAAGCTTAAAGCAAGGAGTCGCGCAAGCAATGAACCGTTATAACAACCGCAATATCTTATTAAACGCGAAGGATACAAAACAGGCTGTAGGTAACTAGCGATCGCCTATTTTGTATCCTTATCTCACTTTTTATCTGATACGATGACTTACTTCCTTCAATTCAGTTAAGCAGCGTCACCAATTGAGAATATATTAAATTTAAATTTCCGATCTATCTATCTCATCCGTCGCTTGCGTCGAGCTGCAACAGCTTTGCGTTTGCGTTTCTCTTGGGGTGTTTCAAAATGACGATGATATTTTACATCTGCCAAAATTCCTGCTTTTGATACTTGGCGCTTGAACCGCCGTAATGCCGAATCAATTCCTTCATTTTCTCCGAGAAGCACTTGGGTCATTCTATCTCTTTCCTCAAAATCATCAATTCAATTGTAGTCTTCCCTAAAGTTCGTTTGTTCGGTGACTACATACCATAAATAGTGCTGAAAACAAGTTTAACATTATCGTTGTTGCCTTAACTAGGGATAACCAATGCTGGAAGAGAGCTGAGGGGGATAAAGGGGACAAGGGGGACAAGGGGGACAAGGGGGACAAGGGGGAACTCGCTCTTCCCCACGACCGAAGAGAGTGGGGATTAGGGGGCGAAGGGAGACAAGGGGGAGAATTCTGGTTCCACCAGCCACTAGTCACTAGTCACTGATAACTGATAGCTGACAACTGACATTTTGGGCAACATAAATACAGTTGCTCTCTTGTCCTATTGATGCTCGATCTCATTGCTGCTGCTTTTGAACGCCAAGATTATGACACCGCAGCCCAGTTATTACAGCAGCTGCGACATAGTTCTCCCACAGACCCTTGGGTACAATTCTACTCGGGTAGATTAGATGAAATATCTGGCAAATTAGATACAGCAGCAGAGATTTATCGGCAACTGTTACTGAGTTCGGTTCACGTTCACGCTAGGATTATGGCGCAAGCGCGTCAAGGTATAACCCGCATCGAATCACTGCTCAAGGCACAACGCCAGCAGGCGATCGCCCAAGCTATTGCCGATCCAGATAACATGCAAAAAGGCGTGTTGGTATTAGAACCGATTGCTAGCGATCGCAAGTCTGAAGCTGCCCGCAGATTATCCCAAATCATGCAGATTGACCCTTATACAGCTCGACTTCAGCTACCAAGTCGCGGTTGGCGGCTGTATCGTACAGGTGCAATTGGCGAATTACAATTTTTCGGTCAACAACTTTTAGCTGCTGACATTCCTTGTTTTTGGGCAACTTTGGCAGAAATCGAACAAATCCAAGTTTTTCAAGCGCGATATTTTGAAGTCGCTCCAGCAGCCAGTGTTGTTTGTCAAAATGAAGTAGATGAGCTGAGTTTTCTGAGCTTTCAATGGTCGGAAGTGACTCATAAAGTGATGGGGTTATTACCCCTTTTCGAGCAAGTTGTAGACATAAATGTACGTGGCAAGCTACAACGCAAAACTCAGACTCAAGACTACGCGCAATTCTGCGATTTACACTTAAGCGATCGCGGTTATATCGTGCGACTATGCGATCGCGATTATATGTTCCACAACGGCATTTCTTTTTCCGAGCAGCAAACGCACAATCAAACAACCGTCAGAATTAACTGGAATCATTTACAGAATTTTCTCGACCAAAAACTCGAACGCGCTGAATCCTGGTCAGATTTTACCATTTTTGCCAATACAGCTTTGGATTGGAGCGATTTGCTCGCTCCAATTCCATCTCACATCCATCTGTTCCGCCGCGATCCCTCCAACTGGGATGCAGCATTCCATCTCTACAGTGGATTAGTTTTTCTTAAAAGGAAGGAAAAATTAATGTAGAGAGGCGATCGCCACACCCTACATTTTCTACTTCAATCTAACCAGGAGTCTTAACCTGGCGTGCCATATCCAAGAAAGAATTCATATTTGCTCCTGGGCGACGACGGCTGTTAGAAGCAGACGGCATCAGGTAGTTGGGCGCAAATGTAGAAGCAGCCTTACCATTGCTATCAGCAACAGCTTTCACTGGTTTGGTTGGCTTAACAGCCTGAGCTTTGACTCCCTCAGCAGTTTGCACCAATTCTACTTCTACTTTAGGGGGTTGTTTCTTAGTAGGAACCTCAGCTTTTCCCGTTTCTGCTTTGGCTGGTGTAGCTGCATCAGCTGTTTTTACCTTCTCTGCCTTAGCTGGCTCTGCTTTAGCTGGCTCTGCTTTAGCGTTAGACTCAGATTCTTTGGTTGTTGCAGCAGTGACGAGTTCTGACGCTTTAGCTTTAACTTCGTTGGTTGCTGAAGCAATTGATTTAGCAGCAGCTTTTAGTTCTTTAGGGACTTCTGTTTCTTCTAATTCAAGAAAATAACCATTACGCTTGCGAGGTTTATCGGGTTTACCTTCTAAGGATTTTTTGCTACTGAAAAAACCTAAAAAGAAAGACACTATCCCACTCAGTATTTTTTTGATCGAACCAAACATTTGCAATACTCCTGGCTTCTGACGATGAGATTGACGGCAACTTATGAAAAACTCAACTAGGCTGCGATCGCAACACAAGATCGATCGCGCTGCCCCCTGCGATCTGACAGCACTTGTTTCCTTTGATACTATTTCGCTTGCAGTTGAAATTGCTTCACTAGGCTAAATATCCCTAGATACTTCTTGCAGGTCACTCAAATTTGGATCTAATTAGGATTAATTATGAAATTTTTTGGGAATTTTATGCAAGATTACTATTTATTTCTTAACATTTATTTACCCTAAACCACTCAAGTATTATTGCTTAGTCCATTAGGAGTAGATAAACGCAGCAATTGTTAATAAAAATCTACATATTTTTAAGAAAGCAACGGTTATTGATGAGTGGCTGGTGGCTGGTGACTAGTGGTTAGAAACGATTCTAGCCACCAGCCCCTAGTCACTAGTCACTGATAACTGTCCCTCATCTTTGCCACTGCTGTAATATGTACTCATAAAATATCTCGCGATCGACTCGCTCCATGACTTGAACTTTGCGCCCGCCAGGTTGAATTTTGGTGCGACCTTGGCTTGCACCTGTAGTGATAATTGTGGTTTCCCATTCTCGCAGTTGATAAAACTCTGGATGAGCTAGATATGCTGTGGCTAACACATCCCAAAAATAATAATCTTGAGGAATGACCAAGGCATAACACTGTCCTACCAAGTCTGAAAGGGGATAATGACGCTGTTTGCCCATTTGCCGCACGATCGCGGCTGTGACTGGAACATTATTTGTTAAATCCAGAGGACACATCACAATCGGAATCTGTGTCTGCCAAACGCGATCGACAGCCATTGCATCCCAGTAAGCATTCCATTCCGCCGAACCATCCTGTCCTGGCTCGATGCTTTTTTCCACATTACCAGGGACATTTAGCGCCCCACCCATCCAAACCAAGCGTTGAATCTTAGCTTCGATTTCTGGAGCCGTATCTAAAGCAACTGCAATAGTGGTCAAGGGACCAGTTACCATCAAGGTTACGGGTTCTGGCGCATTCAGCAACGTATGGATGGTAAACTCCTGACCTGTTTGCTCAACCAAAGACGTGCAAATGGTATCTTGCTGGTTGAGAATGGGTAGGCAATCGACAATGAGAGAATCGCGACGATAGAGACGGGGGAAAGGATTAATCCCGCGCACGGTACTAGCTGCAACCGGAACGCGATCGCATCCCATGAAATCGAGAATTTTACGGGTAGCACTGACGGCGGCGTGGGCGTAACAATCAGCTGGAGTGACAACAACGCCCAGACATTCAACTCGTTCCATCGTCATCAGTAGCATAGTTGCTAGATAATCATCTACACCACCGTCACAATCCATAAGTACGAGTTGTTTAGACATAAATAGGAGAATTATTCATGGATGAATTTATGGCAGAAGCGATCGCTCAAGCACAACAAGGGTTAGCAGAAGGAGGTATTCCCATCGGTTCGGTACTAGTCAAAGATGGCAAAATTGTCGGTCAGGGACACAATAAGCGAGTTCAAGACGGCGATCCCGTGACCCATGCAGAAATCGATTGCCTCCGCAACGCAGGTAGAATCGGTAACTATAAAGGTACAACTCTTTATTCCACATTGATGCCTTGTTATCTCTGTGCTGGTGCTGTGGTGCAGTTTGGGATTAAAAAAGTGATTGCGGCTGAATCTGCCAACTTTGCTGGAGCCAAAGACTTTATGGAGGCACATGGCGTAGAAGTTATCGATTTAAATATGTATGAGTGCAAGCGAATGATGGGAGATTTTATTGAAAAAAATCCCTCTCTTTGGAATGAGGATATTGGTGAATAGGTTACGGCATAGCGCGTCAGACTCTACTCGATCGCAAAAAATAAGAGCGCCAAATCGTGCGCTCTCATTTCATTTATGTAATTTGATTCAAGCAACTTGCGAGTGTATTTCCTCTTCACTCGGTATCCAGTTAGCTGATAAGTCTTCAACCACACCTGTTTGCCTTAATTCCCTATCTCTCACGACTCTGACTATTAAGGTTGGCTGATAAACTCCATCAATAATCTGGTGTCCGTAACCGATGACATTACCAGATTGTCCGCTAGCGTGATGAATAACGCGATCGCCGACTTGAAACATGGCTCACTCTCCTTATTTGAGGATATGGTTGTCTGCTGTTTCTTGTCTCGAACCTGGATCGTTAAATTGATTAAGTTGTGATTCTCCTTCTATACAATTTGCCGTGAATTATATGTTGAGGTCAACTTCGATTTATGGGTTGATTGCCAAAATATGTTTTTCTTACTGAAGAACACTTGACCTACAATTGACGCAAACGAACTGCCCAGACAACCCTCAATCAATTGAGAGAAAGTAATTTCGATTGGCAGCTATTAATATTGACTTTACTCTTACTTAATTCCAACGTCACAATATCAGACGAAGTTTAACGGGTCAACAAGCTGAAAATATTTTGTAATCAGTACTACGAGTTATTTGATAACCCAGTAGTATTTAAGTATTTCTTTAGTTCTGCTTTAACTTTTATGTACTCAGCCTCAAGCTCAGAGACAATTTCTCTACTCTTTGGGAATTCAATTGTGCCATTACGTCCGATGATTTCTAATTGCTTTGATAGCTGACTGAAATACATTGCGCCCAAAGTAGCGCTACTAGATTTGAGAGTATGGGCTGCTCGTTGTAATTCTGTAGCATTTACAGATGCGATCGCGATTTGCATTGTTTGAATTAATTTCGGTGCATCTTCTAAATAAGCATCAACTACCACTGCGATCGTTGCTGCTCCACCTTCCCCCGCCATCTCCTCTAATGCTTGCAAAGCTTTAGGATCGATTGCAGGAGAGGGTAAAGGTGGTGCGTGGTAGGTGGTGAAGCGGGCGGGAGCGTCCGGTTCCTCCGCAATAAAGCCGCGTCGTGGTGCGTGACTAATTTCTCCCTTGTCCCCCTTGTCCCCTTGTCCCCCTTGTCCCCTTGTCCCCCTTGTCCCCTTGTCCCCCTTGTCCCCTTGTCCCCCTTGTCCCCCTTGTCCCCTTGTCCCCCTTGTCCCCCTTGTCCCCCTTGTCCCCCTGCTCCCTACTCCCTGCTCCCTGCTCCCTGCTGCCAACACCTACGGGATGGCACTGACTCAAAGCCTGAGCCAAATGCTCGATCTTCACGGGTTTAGTTAGGTAATCGTCCATACCAGCATAGAGACAGGCTTCGCGATCGCCTTGCATGGCATTTGCAGTCATGGCGACAATTCGCGGTTTATGCGGAGGGAACCACCGCTGGCAAATTTGTCTTGCTGCCTCCAATCCATCCATTTCTGGCATCTGTACGTCCATCAACACGACATCGTAAGGCTGACGTTGCAGCGCGGCTAGAACTTCCAGTCCATTGTTAGCAACATCTGCCCGATATCCCATTTGCTGCAACATTAACAACGCTACCTTCTGATTTACCGTATTATCTTCAGCTAATAAAATATTTAAAGGATGAGTTTGCGCTATTTGAGCGCTAAGAGTTGAGGATTTAGGCAAAAATGGCGCAACTTGGGATGGCTGCGATTGTTCGCTCAAAATTTGCAACAGTACGTTATATAGCTGAGATTGTTTGACAGGCTTTGTCAGACAGGCAGATAACTTGACTGCTGTACTTTGACTGGCGACTTCTGGCTTACCCATAGAAGTCAAGATGACTAAAGGTAGCTTGCGATAGTTAGAGTGTTGGTGGATAGTTGTAGCTAGGCTCAAACCATCCATCTGCGGCATTTGCATATCTAACACTGCTAGATCGAAAGGATCGCCACGTTGCAACCATTCCAATGCCTCTGCACCAGAAGTAGCTGCACGGGGAAGCATTCCCCAAGATTGAGCTTGCAGCATCAGAATTTTACGATTGGTAGCACTATCGTCCACAATTAACAAACGCTTACCGTGCAATTGCGGCAAAATACAGGAACTTTCATGCTGCACGATATTGGGTGCTGCTACCGCGATCGTAAAGTAGAAGGTAGAACCAACACCGACTTGGCTCTCTACCCACATTCTCCCGCCCATCATCACACTTAAACGCTGAGAAATTGCTAAACCCAACCCCGTCCCGCCATATTGACGAGTAGTGGAAGTATCGACTTGACTGAAGGACTTAAATAACCGATCCATGCGATCGCTAGGAATTCCAATCCCGGTGTCTTTAACGGCAAATTGAATTTCATAGAATGTCGGCATGAGATAATCGGCAGTCTGCGGTAGTTGCTCTTTTTTTCTCCCCTCTAGGTACTTGCTACTATTTATCTCTTTAGTCGTGACTGAAACTACAACTTCTCCATGCTCCGTAAACTTAACTGCATTGCTCAGCAGGTTGACTAGAATTTGACATAGCCGCGTCACGTCTCCCATAATCGTAGCTGGTGTTTGTGGATCGAGCAGGTAAGCCAGCTCCAGGTTCTTGTCCGCAGCTTGAGGAGCTAGCACATCGAGAGAATTTTCAATACAAACTCGCAAATCGAAGGGTTGTTCTTCTAAATCCAACTTGTCTGATTCAATTTTGGAAAAGTCTAGAATGTCGTTGATGATTGTCAGTAAAGCATCGCCGCTTCTGCGGATCGTATCTACAAAATCTTGCTGCTGAGGAGTTAGGGATGTATTGAGCAGCAAACCTGTCATGCCAATCACTCCATTCATGGGAGTACGGATTTCATGGCTCATGTTGGCGAGAAACGCACTTTTAGCTTGATTGGCAGCCTCAGCTGTGGTACGAGCCATCTGCGTTTCCAACTGCAACACTTCCAATGCTGTTTTTGATTCTACAAGTTGCATACTAGCGGCTTCTGCTTGCTCTAAGGCTGCCTGTAAAGCTGCCGTTCTCGCGGCTACTTCTCGTTCTAGCTTCGTATTTTGCTCTGCTAACTGGGTATCCCGATGCGCGATCGCATTTGCCATCTTGTTAAATGATGTCGCCAGATACCCCAATTCATCTTTTCTGTCGGCATCTAGTTGGACATCTAAGTTTCCCGCCGCAATCAGCTCTGTGGCTGTCAGCAATCTCCTTAAAGGTTTAGCAATTTGCTGGCGTAAAGTGACAAATATTAAGGCAACTTCTGTTAATAGCGATAATAGCCCTAAGATCGGGATAAATTTAGCGTTAGACCATGCTTGCTGGAACAAGAATGACTTGGGAAGGACAACTACGAAATACCAATTAAGAGTGGGAATACTAGCAACAGCAAGATACTCGTTATTCTTGACGTTATCTATGACTGTTTGTCCGGGTTGACTATGCTTAACTAATTTAAAAATAGTTTGCAAATGCAAATCGTCCGCGCGATCGAGATAAAATTTACCCTGACTAGTTTGAATTTGTGACATCAAATTTGGATGAGCAATTAGGCGACCGTCGGAGTGAAAAATCATGCTGTACGATCCTGGCAACCACTCGTTTGTCGTTCTCTTAACTAGATCGTCGAGCAGAATGTCACGATCGGTTGAGGTTAAGCGTCGCTCGTCCTGAGTTGCTGCTGCGAGAGCCAAAAAATTGCTCTCTTGCCGACCTCGTTCAATTACATATTGTTTGAGGTCTTCTCGCACATGAGATTCTAAATTCGATAAAACATGAAGATAACCGATCGCACTAGCAGCAATAATCACAAGAGTTACTCTCAGTGTTATTTTTAATAATGTTCGCCGTGCTATCTTGCCAATTGCTATTCGACTAGAAGCCATATCTTAATTTCCAATCCGACAAATGCTTCACGCTACGTTCGCATTTAGTATTCCCGGAATTAGTTATCAGTTATCAGTGAAGAGGGAGCGCACGAGCGCAAGAGCAGAGAGCAGGGAGAATATTCTGATTTCCCTAAAATTTTCTTTATCAAAAATTTATGAGAGTGGGACAAAATTGCGTGATTTACTCGATGTGAAAGCTGACAATAGTAGTCCATAGTGAAGCTACGAGATCCAGCAGACTTTGCGGCTCGGTAGAATATGTGACTCATAGTTTGCTATTCAGAGTTCAAGTGCTGCATCTATTACGATTGATTCTCTCAACGCGAGTGCCAATAACAATACTGGCAATACCAGTACTGGTAACACCAGACAGTTGGCAGTGCAAAAAGTCTTGCTCTTCTACTGCAACTTTACTAATCTTTCCTACTTCTTATGGGTGTTCGTCACTATGAACTCTAACCCCGTCTCTTCAACTACACCCTTAATTCTCGTGGTGGACGACGATAGAACCATGAGGATTTTACTGCGTCAAGCAATGGAGAAGGATGGCTACAGGGTAGTAGAAGCGGTAAACGGACAGCAAGCGTTAGAGGCGTATACTCAAGTTCATCCAGATTTGGTCTTGCTCGATGCACTCATGCCCGTGATGGATGGCTTTACTTGCTGCGGTCAGCTACAAGCTCTTTCTCGCTCCAAACACGCACCTATCTTAATTATCACGGCTCTAGAAGACCAAGAATCAGTCGATCGCGCCTTCCGCGCTGGTGCAAGCGACTTTGTGACAAAACCGATTCACTGGGCTGTTTTACGGCAGCGAGTCCGCCGACTTTTACACCAAACTCAACTTTACAAGCAATTGGCGCGATCGAATCGCGAATTACAAACAAAAATCAACGAACTCCACCAAGCACAAAAAGCACTGCAAGAGAGCCGCGAACGTTATGCTTTAATCGCGCAGAGCGCTCACGATGGTTTGTGGGACTGGAATATCAGAAGCAATCAGATTTATTATTCTCCTCGTTGGAAATCGATGTTGGGTTATGAGGAGAAAGAAGTAGGTAATACTTTAGCAGAATGGTTCGATCGCATACATGCTGAAGATAAAGCTCAGTTCCAAGGAAAATTAAGCGCCCATTTAGCGGGGTTAACCAACCATTTTGAAACTGAATATCGGTTATTGCGTCAGGATGGTAGCTACGGTTGGATGCTTTGTCGGGGGCTAGCCGTGCGCGACTCTGAAGGCAAACCTTACCGCATGGCAGGTTCTCAAACTGACATTACTCAACAAAAGGCAGCTGAGGCGAAATTACTGCACGATGCTTTCCACGATGGGTTAACAGGTCTACCAAATCGTCTCTGGTTCATGGAGCAATTAGAAAAAGCCATTCACCAAACAAAACAAGACCCGAAATCTCAATTTGCCCTCCTATTTTTAGATCTCGATCGCTTTAAAGTGGTCAACGATAGTTTAGGTCATGCTATGGGCGATCGCCTCCTGTTGGAGATCGCAACTCGCTTAAAAGCGTGCTTACCATCCAATAGCACTCTCTCTAGGTTAGGAGGAGATGAGTTTACGATCCTGTTGGAAAATTGCGACGCTCTTCGAGTTCGGCAAATTGCAGATCGAATTCATCGAGAATTGTCAACCCCCTTCAACCTCAAAGGCAATGAAGTTTTTTGCACCGCTAGTATTGGGATTGCTTTAAGTCATAGCGGGTACGAACATTCGGAAGACGTGCTGCGAGATGCCGATATGACCATGTATCGTGCTAAAGCTATGGGTAAAGCGCGATCGGAAGTCTTTGAACCTGCCATTCACGATCGGGCGATCGCCAGAATGCAGCTCGAAATTGACCTGCGGCGGGCGCTAGAACACAAAGAGTTCATGGTAGTATACCAGCCAATTGTCTCGCTCAACAGCGGTCGAGTTGCTGGATTTGAAGCATTAATTCGTTGGCAGCATCCCCAACGAGGCTGGGTATCACCCGCAGAATTCATTCCTGTAGCCGAAGAAACTGGATCGATCGTCCCGATTGGTTGGTGGATACTCGAACAAGTGTGTCAGCAGTTACGCACTTGGCAACAGCATTCTGTAGTTGACTCTCGATTAACAGTGAATGTCAATCTTTCTGGCAAGCAATTGACGCAACCCGATCTGGCGCGGGAAGTTAAACAAATTCTGCACAAAACTGGACTTTCTCCCAGTAGCTTGAAGTTAGAAATTACTGAAAGCGTACTGATGGATAATGTTGATGCTGCGGTTACTATTTTGCAGCAGTTGAAGACCTTGGGAATCCAATTGGCGATCGATGATTTTGGCACGGGTTATTCTTCCCTCAGCTATCTCCATCGCCTACCCATAGATACGCTGAAGATCGATCGTTCTTTCGTTAACGATATTGATTGCGATCCAGAAAAAATTGAGATGATCCGTACTATCGTCTCTATGGCGTGGAACTTGGGCATCAATGTGGTTGCTGAAGGGGTAGAAACGAAAAAGCAAATGTATCAATTGCAAGCCTTAAGATGCGATTACGGACAGGGTTATTTCTTCTCGCGTCCGGCGGATGCTGAAGCTGCCAAGACTCTACAGTATTTTGAGATTAGAGGTAGCCGTTCTTCGCGCAGATCGAAACAACATATGCCAACACGTCATATCGATTTGATGGAAACTCGTCACGTCGATTTATTGGAAAATAGTTCTCAACACGCAACAAAAACATTTAGCCTACCAGATTTAGTCGATCTGGGCGGGCATGGATTAACCGATCGCAGATAGGGAGGAATATCTCGTTTAGAATTAGGAATGACGATCGATAGACAGCCTTAACGTGAATCGATATCTAGACGTAATTAAGCTGTTGTGGAGTGCCGCGATCGCGGCTGAGTTAGAATACCGCGCTAATTTTGTTTTAGCAACCCTCACCAGCCTTGGCAATCTTGCAGGCAGTTTATTCGGGCTTTCCCTATTCTATAATGGCACTGGCTATACTTTTGAAGGCTGGCGTTGGCAAGAAGCCTTAATCGTACTGGGTGTTTTTACTGTACTTCAAGGCTTTTCCAGTACGTTTCTCTCGCCTAATCTCAACAAAATTGTCACCTATGTCCAACAGGGAACGTTGGATTTCGTGCTGTTAAAACCAATTAATAGCCAATTTTGGCTTTCTACCCACACCCTTTCCCCTTGGGGAGTTCCCGATATTCTTTTCGGTAGCATCATCATCGGTTACGCTGGGAGTCTACTCGGTTTAACAATTGGTGACTACTTACTGAGTGCAATTCCATTAATCTTTGGTTTTATCAGCCTCTACAGCTTGTGGTTTATGCTAGGGGCGACAAGTATTTGGTTTGTCAAAATTTATAACGTCACCGAGGTATTACGAGGATTATTAGAAGCAGGACGGTATCCAATGGTAGCTTATCCAATTGCCTATCGTTTCTTCTTTACCTTTGTCGTTCCCGTCGCTTTTCTCACCACAGTTCCAGCCGAGACAATGTTGGGAAGAGTTCAGTTAGGCTGGGTAATTGGTGCGGGAGTATTGGCGCTATTTTTATTTGCGATCGCTACTGTATTTTGGCGGTTTGCTTTACGGTTTTACACCAGTGCTTCGAGTTAGTAAGATGTAGGATAAGTTACCTTGTTAACGCAGCCCACGAACTTAAAATAAAGATTAATTTTAAAATTGCAGAAGATTTTTCAGCAAATATTGGCAATTTTCCCATCTTTGCTACCTCCAGTAGTCGCGATCGCTTCAGCGTTACTTGTAGGTGCGGGATTGATGTTAGTTGCAGGGGCAAATCCGATCGCGGCTTATACAGCCCTATTTCAAGAATCCCTCTCTACTTATTTCGGTTTTGGTAATACGCTCACAAAAATGGCTCCCCTACTACTAACCAGTCTAGGGGTTCTAGTAGCTTTACGAGCTGGACAATTTAATATTGGCGGCGAAGGACAGATTTATATGGGTGCGCTAGGAAGTGCGATCGCAGGATTATCTATCAAAGGTATACCTGCATTAATTCACGTCCCTTTAGCACTACTAGCGGGTTTTCTGTTTGGGGGAATTTGGGGTTTAATTCCTGGTTATCTGAAAGCAGTGCGGGGAGTCAATGAAGTCATTACTACGCTGTTGCTCAATTATATTGCTTTCAACTTAGTCAGTTACCTCGTGCAAGGACCGTTAATGGCTCCCAATGCACCTAGCCCTTATTCTCCCATCATTCCCCGTTCTGCCCAATTGCCGATTATTCTACCAGGCAGTTTAGCCCATGCAGGAATTTTAGTCGGACTCGTAGCGGCTGGGGTGTTATGGGTACTGTTGCAGCGATCGCCTTTTGGTTATCGTACCGCCGCCGTGGGAATGAACCCAATTGCAGCCCGTTATGGTGGTATATCGGTACAACGTACGATCGTGCTTGTCATGGCGCTGGCGGGTGGTTTGGCGGGGTTGGCTGGTGCATCGGAGGTGATGGGGTTGAAATTTCGCCTGTTCGAGCAAGTTTCGCCCGGTTACGGCTTTGATGCGATCGCGATCGCTTTTTTGAGTCGCGGTAGCGTTCTCGGAGTTGTTCTCACTTCTCTATTTTTTAGCGCCCTCCGTAGCGGTGCAAATGTCATGCAACGCAGCGCAGGTGTTCCCGTAACGATTGTTTTTGCGATTCAGGGGTTAACCGTGTTGTTCGTGGCTATTAGCCAGCGTTGGTTAGTTAAACCACCGCAGAGAGAAAGCATTGTTCAAACAGTCTCTCCTGCTAACGAATCGTAAAATTGGCGATCGCAGAGCTTAACGGTGCAGTGGATGACGCGATGTATTGCCAATATCCACAAGTCATTCGTAACAATATATTACATCTACGTGAAATTGAGCTATATTTCGCGGAATTTGCTTATGACAAACAGTATTTTAACTAAATCCACCTCTAGCAAGCGCGCATGACTTCCATTCACACAAAGTTTCGTTCACAGCGAGTACAGCAAAAGTAAGCATCGATCGCTCTCCCATGCATTCTCCACTCGATTCTAGAGCGGCGATCGTCAAACACTTCATCGTTTCTTCAACTTAGATTTACACACACTTTATCTCAAATCTCTATCCAAAGAGGTAGTTCGAGTGTATGTTAGAATTTATACATAATATAGAAATGATCGATTAGCTCTGTTAAACAAACACTTTTAAATCAAGAGTAAGCGTATAAGTAACTGAGATGCTCATAACAAAAAGAATACATCAAGTACGTAATAAAATCTTAAGAAAGATTTTTGATACTCCAGTATTTACAATTCCCTCAGAACTTGCTTATAAAGAGGCAGTTGAGCAGCATACTCATAAGTTACCCGTACTTACTCCCAACGACTCTCAGATTGTTAAGACACTCAAACAAGAAGGAATTTTTATAACTTCCTTAGAAGCATTAAATATTTCTTCTACACCTTCAGTTCTGGCATCTGTAAAAAAAATACTGCCAACCTTACGAAACGTTTTACCCAGCAACAAACAAGAATTTGCCCTTCACGCCAGCAACGCACAAATTATAGAACATCCAGAGCTTTTTCTCTGGGGATTAGAAGATAGATTGCTGGATATTACCGAGAATTACATTGGTCTACCGATCTCGTATCACGGCGTATACTTTCGGAAAGATCTAGCAAATGATGTCAAAATTAAATCAAGGCTTTGGCACATAGATACAGAAGATCGCTGTGTCTTTAAAATTATCATTTACTTACATGATGTCAGCGAAGGTAACGGTCCTTTTCAATACATTTCCAAACCTTTGACTGCGCTTTTATCTAATTCGTTAGGATACAAACACGGCTATCTACAAGATAAGACTGTAGAACCAATTATTCCTCAATCTGAATGGATCTCATGCACTGGTGCGGCTGGCACGGTAATTTTAGTGGATACTGGCAGTATTTTCCACCGAGGCAAAGTGCCGGAGAATAGCGATCGATTTGCTCTATTTTACGATTACAGTTCGAGAGAACCAAAATATCCCTATTACTGCAAGTCTTCTCTACCGCAAAAAGATTTACTTACCTTGATGCCGAGATTATCCACACATCAACAGGATTGTCTTTGGGGTGTTGACTAGCCGCGATGAGGCGATCGCATGTATGAAGCTTAACTAGCAGTTATTTTAACATCTCATCCAGTGGCTATGTAGTTAAACTAGACATAACTTTCTTTACAGTAATGTATGTCAAGCTATCAGCCTCAAGCTAGTGATACGCATCCAAACGTCGATCGCTTCCTGATGCAAGCTTTTCGTCACATGCCTGTTTGGAAAAAAGCACATTCGATCGACGAAGCAACGAAAGGAATTCGACAAATGGCGATCGCTGGGATTCGCCATCAATATCCCAATGCTACTACTAGTCAAATTAAATTTCAACTAGCGATTAGATGGTTAGGAAAAGATATAGCAGTTCGATTTTGCGGAGATAGAAATGAGGATAAATTAGTGGATGCAGAATCAATTCAACTAGCTTTGAGAATGGCAGAAATTTTAGATACACTAGCTATTCCTTATCTAATTGGCGGTTCTGTAGCAAGTTCAATTTGGGGCGAACCGCGTGCTACTCTGGATGTAGATATTGTTGCCGATATCCAAAATTCTCAGATACAGCCATTGGTTGAGATGCTAACTGGAGAATTTTTTGTCGATGAAATGATGGTAAGAGAAGCAATCGAACGTAAATCGTCTTTTAATGTTATCCATCTTGAAACTTTACAAAAAGTCGATATTTTTATTCTTTCAAATCAGCCTTTAGCTCAATCGGAGATGCAGCGGAAACAGCAACTAGCGATCGCTCAAAACCCCGAACGATTGGCTTGGTTGCCAACTCCTGAAGACATCATTTTACAAAAGTTGATTTGGTATCAAATCGGAAATCGAGTTTCAGATCGACAGTGGCGAGATGTATTAGGTGTGCTAAAAGTTCAAAGCGATCGCCTCGATCTTGACTATTTAAATTATTGGGCTGCAACGCTAGAATTACAGGAATTATTGGCACAAGCGTTGCAGCAGTCAGGATTGAGTGATGAGTGATGTATCTGCACGACACTACGCACTAGTCGATCGCCTCATACACCATACGATCGGATTATTCTCACAGTTGGCGCTGGGGATATTTCACCTGCTTGGCAACAGCAATTAAAGCCTAATGGACGGTTGGTATTGCCTCTAACCATTCTAAAAAATGTAGAACTAACTGTTGCTTTCGATAGAGTAAATAGTTATTGGGAAAGTGATTCTGCTGCAAATTGTGGTTTTATGAAACTACGGGGTGCTTTTGCTGAGTCACAAGAAAAGGAGACAAATAGTAAGGCTTTAGATTTTAAAGAAGTACTAATTCAAGTTAATAATATTTATCCTTTGCTCGAACCTTTACCTCTCAATTTGTTATTAAGTTTATACAATTTAATAAATTTTGGTCATGCTTCCCTGAAGGATTTGAAGATTAAAGCTTATTCTCAAGAAATTGAGTACATGCCAAAAGCAAAGGAAACTGTTATTGATAAAAATTGGACAAAGCTTGTATTGTCATGGCAGTAATGTTTAAATTGAACGCAGATGTAGGCGTTAGCCTTCGAGTACGCGGACTACCTTTTGCGAAAGAATTGCTGTAATATTTCTTTTGGCGATCGATCCCAGGTGTCGATATGTTCGTAAATTAAACCATTGTCATTTAATTTGTAGTTGGAATAGCCGTTAAAAAATACTTTAGCTTTCCAAGGTACGCGCAAGACTCCTCGAACAGTCCAAGTTGCTAGAATCGTCTGTTCGTCTTTCTGATGTACGTCGTGTACGTCGAAGTAGATTTCTGTGAAAAATAATTTGGCGTGAAATCGTAACGTCCAAAAGATGATTCGATAATTGAATTTATATTTAAATTTATTAACTGGGTCTTGAAAGTAAATATTTTGTGTATAGATATCGTAGGAAATATCCCGTTCAAACAGAGTTGGTAAATCGTGTTTGAGCGTATTAATGTTATGTTTTACCTGTAATTGATATTCCATTTATCCCTATTTATTACCGTTTTGTGTTGGGTGAAATCGCGGTTGGTAGTAGGGACGCACAGCTGTGTGTCCCTACAGAGAATTTGTCCTTAAAAGCGATTTTGCCACAATTTGAATAAATTCTGAATTCCTCTAGCTACCGAAGAATCAGCGTTCTCAGGCTGGGGCTGGGCAAGGTTGGCAACAGAGGGAAAGGCAGCAGATTTCGCATAAGCACCGTTACGTAAAACTTTAGCTAAAGCATGATTATCCGATCGCAAGCCTTCGTAAAAGAAAAAGACTTCTCCATTGATACCGCAATAGCGATTATGGGCGATCGCCTGCGATAAATATTGAGGAGTCATGCGGTACGAACTAATATTGAGTAAAACACCTGGGGCGACTCGCGATCTCTGTTGTGGGGTTTGTTCTGTGACAAGGCGATCGATAATCTGTTTGTAGCTGTTGAAATCGCGCCGATAAGCTTGGGGATGGAGTAGATCGACTAATCCTCGTTGCAGCCAAGTTTGAGAATCTTGCAGATATTCTTTATAACCCCAATCGTAGATACTAGGAGCCATTGATATGAGTAAATTGGGATTAACGGCTTTGACTTCTCGATTCAGACGGGCGAGAAAGTTAGTTAAAATATCTGCCCGCCATTGCAGCCAACGCCGATCCTGGGGGTTTGAGGGCGGTTGACGGCGAAATTTTTGGCGATAGCGGGCTACAGTTCCCGCGTCGTAGCCGCCTTCACACGGCATAGCAGGAATGCGATCGTCGCCTTGAATGCCATCTATATCGTAATTATTGACAACTTCTAAAATTAAACTCAGCAAAAAATCTTGTACTTGGGAGTCGAGGGCATTCATCCACTCGAAGCCATTCTTTTTCAGTAGATTACCGTTACAATCGCGGGCTGCCCATTCTGGTTTTTTTGCTAATAACTGTCCTCCGTTTTGATTGTAGGAACTAGCAAAGCCATATTCAAACCAGGGAATAACTTTCAGTTCGACTCGTCTTGCTTCAGTCACCAGTTCGGCTAACGGATCGCGTCCAGTGTAGCGCGGATCGATCGCCAAGCCAAACTGCGATCGCATCACTTGACTGGGATAAACTGTAGCTCCTTTACTCCACACAACGGGAAACACCACATTAAATCCCGTCGCTGCCAAGAAATTCATCGCCTCGGCAATATTAGCTTGAGAGTCGAGAACTGTACTATCGGTATTGGTAATCCAAATGCCTCGTATTTCACTCACGATTTAATCTACTTTCAATCGGCGATATCGTGCTTGCAACACCATATAAATACTGTAAGCAATTAATCCCAAAGCTACAATTCCTAAAATCCACTTACCAAAAGGTTGTTGGGATAGCACCTGTAGCGCCTCACCCAGTCCTCTTGCTTCGTTAGGGTTATTATTTCTTGCCGCTTGGATCAGAAAAAAGCCGATCGCGCAAAATACGACTCCCCGTGCTGCCGTGCCAAATCCACTAATACCTAGTACCCATTTTTTCTCAGTTTCACTTAATTGATGCAGATCCATTTCTTGACGAAATTTAGCCTTAAAAGCGCGGTAAAACTGATAGAAACCCATGCCAATAATAAATGCACCTACAGTTCCAACCAACCATTGTCCGAAAGGTTGAGAAAGTAGCCTTGCCGTCCAATCTTGAGTTGCATTACCACCACTCCCACCGCCAGTTCCAGCAACTAATTGAATTGCAGTAAAAGCTAATCCAGCGTAGATAAAACCATTAATTGCATAACCAAGTCGCTGAAAAATTCCCTTAGCATTTGTACCTTTATGTTCGGGATCTTTAATTGCCTGGACGAACCGCCAAAGTGCATAACCAAGTAAACCAAGAGCGATCGCGGCTAGTAAAAATTTTCCGAATGGCTGAGTTAATACCGTTTGTAATGCACCTTCGGTATCTGTTGTTTTTCCACCTGCGCCAAAAGCCGCTTGTGCTGCCAACAATCCAACAATACCGTAAACCACTCCCTTAGCTGCATAACCAAATCTCGCCAGTCGCTCCACCCAAGTTGAAGGGTCTTGCCTTGTCAGCTGTTGTGTCATGGTACGTAGTAGAACTCATGTAAGTTCTTTAGCAGTAAAGCATTAATAATTACATCTATCCAAGTGTTTAGCTAGGATTTTGATAGCTCGTTGCTTGGTCAGTTGTTAGGATCGATACAAGCGCGATCGCAAATATTATGTCAACTGCTAATTGCAATAAATCCGTAGAGGCGCACATCGGTGCGCCCCTATAGAGTGTAATGCTCAGAGAGCAGGACATAAGCTAGATTCTGGCAAAGAATCTTACTCCGTAAGGCTTTCAGACTTTGTACAAAATTTACGTACGTTAAGCGTACAAATATACACGAAATGTATGTAGAATTTTCTGTACGGAGTAAATAAAACGTTCGTACTATGCGTACAAAAAACGTACAATCATGCCATCCAGCTATCCATTCTCCCAAACCACTTAGAGTATTAACTTAAAGTAGTAGTGCTATTTAGGAAAGGCTAGAGAAAAAAGAATAGGATAGGCGCTCCAACGGTCGGTGTAAAGCACAGCACACTGGACGGTACATCGGTGGCATCGAGTTCCAGAACGCTTTTGCACAGTTGCCACTACGATCGCCAATGTGCAAGCCCACAATCTCTCGTGTTACAACATCTAATGATAACTACACCCACTGGTCATTGCCTTTGCGAAAGTCGATAGGTCTACTTAGCTTACACCACTTTTACACCAATTTTGCAAGTCTACACCACTCATTACTCTCTCTTTCTTAAGCCGATGGCGGGATTTGAACCCGCGACCGCTCGATTACGAATCGAGTGCTCTACCACTGAGCCACATCGGCGCTGCCAAACCTTTATTATACTATCAAAACTTTGATGATAGAGCAAAATCCTAAAAATCGCGGCGACAAACGGTTGACATCAGAACAATACGCTCGGTTGAGAGCAGAAGCAGCCGCTCCTTATCGAGGATTGAGAAAATTTATCTACTTTTCTTTCGGAGCATCGGGTTTAATTGGTGCTGTCATCTTTTTAGCTCAACTAGCAGCGGGACAAAACGTCAGTAATGCTTTACCCAATTTTGCTCTCCAAGTAGGAATCGTTGCCTTGATGATTTTCCTGTTTCGTCTGGAACGGGGGCGAGCAAAGTCGTAGTTAATAGAGACAAGGAGGACTTGGGGAACACGGGAAACTCTTAGACTTCAAAAATCTGAATTCCCCTCACTCCTTCTAAATAAATTTGGAAGAAATACTCAGGATTATCTCTTGTCAAATGTATACTATTACTCGTTTTGGCAGCTCGGCGGCGCGATCGCCCTGTTAAACAGACCGCTCCTTAAAGAAAGTTCAAGCTCATTCACAACTCTCAACGGTATCGTAGAAAAAATAAAGAAAACATTAGAAAAGTCATTACTTCAGATAGAGTTTGTCATACTATATACATAGGTTCAAACGGGGTCAGCTTATATAAAGACCCTGACTATATCTCCGCTAACTCAAAGGGGTCAGCCATAAATATATAAAGACCCCACTGCATATAAGAAGCAAAATAGCGCCAGCATTCCGACAGGAACGCTGGCGTTGTTAATTCAGTTATCAGTTGTCAGTGACCAGAGATCGGGGTGTGGGGTGTGGGGAAAATTCGGAATTCGGAATTCGGAATTCGGAATTTGGAATTCATTGTGACTTGTGACTTGTAATTGCTCCCTCAGCTCTCTTCTCCCCTGCTCGTGCGCTCGTGCGCTCGCGCGCTCTCTGCTCCCCGATCTAGGGTAGGCTAACGAGGTAAGGTGAGGGAATCGCTTTAGCTCGTCCGGCGTTCACGAGTGCTTGATAGACAAAAGCAGCAACCTCAGCACGGGTAGCCTCGCGATTTGGGTTTAATTGAGTGGGTGTAGGATAGTTAATCACCAATTGTTTCTGAGTAGCGGCGGCTACGGGTTGAGCGGCGTAGTTGGGAATTTGAGCTGCGTCAGTATAAACTGCGATCGCGCTAGAATTATCCGCACTCAATTTTAGACCGTTTGCCAAGGAAACCAGCGCTTGGACTCTGGGAATTTTCTGCTCGGGTTCAAATAAATTGCCAGGATATCCAGCCACAAAACCACCTTGATATGCCGTTTGGATCGCTTGGTAGCCCCAATATTTACGCTGAACGTCCTGAAAATTAACGGCTGGGCGTTGTCCTTTTGGTGTAAAGGCTTTACTGACAATTGCGGCAAATTGGGCGCGGGTGACAGGTTCGTCTGGCTTAAAAGTACCATCAGGGAAACCAGCAATAATATTTTTAGCAGCTAAGGCTTCAATATAAGGCTGCGCCCATAAACCTTTGATATCGCGCAGAGCAAATTGAGCAGGGGTAAATGTGACTTTGCCAGAAATGCGCTTGGGATCGATATCGTTACCAATTGCAACCAGAGCGTTGCTCCGCGTGGCATTGTATAGGTCATAGCGCTTGTTACCGCGAATCAGATTTTGTCCGGCGTTATCGGCGGAACCAATATCGGGTTGAGCGTTGACAGTGGCGACAACTCCATCGCGATCGTTATTTTGAATCACGTTATTGCGTAAAATCGGTTGAGCCGCCTCGGAAACATAGATCCCGTCTTTATTTTGTTGAATTTGGTTATCGCTGACTAAGGGTGATGACGTACCACCAATTGCGAGTCCAAAACCCGTAGCTTGAAAGACGTTGTTGCGAATTTCTCCCTGTGCTGCCCGTGCTACAGAGATTCCGTTACCACCATTTTTAATGAATCGGTTTGCTTCTATGTTGGGGCTAGCCGTTCCAGTCACAAAAATACCATCTCGATTGCTGTTGGCAAAAGTACTGTTCGTTACCGTAGGATTAGCTGATTCAATCCACAAGCCCGTGCCGCGTGTATTAGTGTTAGTCACGGTGACACCACTAATTGTTGTCTCTTTCTCGGCACGAATCGTGACGTTCTGTCGGGCAAAGGTAGGACTGATATACTCTCCACCACCACTGATGATAATATTCTCACCTTTAGTTGCTTCATCACCGCGTAGCGTCACGCCGGATTTGAGAGTGAGGGGAAAGGCTTCTCCAGTTTCGTTAGTGTAGTTACCAGCAGCAAGTTGAACGACCGTGCCAGGTTCGGCTTGAGTCAAAGCAAAAGTAATAGTTTTGTAAGCAGATGCTTCGCTCGTACCAGCACCAGGAGTATCCGTACCGACTTCGGGATTGACGTAAATAACTTTGGCAGTGGTGGGAGCGGCAATTGGAGGTGTAGTTGGCGCTTGAGCGTGTACGATAGAAGTATCTGCTAGTGTAGCGATGGGGATCGTGCCACTGGCAACTAACAGTAAGGCGGTTAGTCCAGTTCGCCAAGGAAATAACGAGCAAACAAGCGGTTTGACGGACGAAGCGCGATTGGCAGACGAGAAAATTGGAGAATCTTGGCGTGTCATACTTGTAGGATGTGTCATGTGCTGACGATCTGCATCTAGTAAGACAAGCGATCGCAAAAATTGCACAAAAATTTTACTTTTATTAACATTCTTGGAACGAATTCGCTTGTCCTGAGATTTGAGCTGATGACACATACCACTGCTACTATGTTCCGCAATTTTCTATAAATCTTTCGCAGAGTAGATAGTACCTGCTTTACCAAACTCGGTTAGTTGTGAGAAACAATCTTGTAGGATGAGTCTTGACTGAAAGCAACCGTGCTACTGTGTTGAAGTTAAAACAATAAAAACAACTTAAATCTTAACTTTTAATTAATGCGCTTATTTTCGTTGTTGCTGCGTTATGGTTTCGCCTCCTGGGTAAGTGCAGCAATTGTATTTTCTAGCACCTCCGTTTTTGCAGCCGAACGAGTCGTACTGAAGTACCGAGCTTTTCGCGAATCAATCGCGATTGAGGATTTGACAAAGTTTGCGCGCACTGGAGAAATGTCACCCGATCTACGGGTAAACTTGGCATTAGCCCGACAAGATCCCCAGACAATTCGCCAGTCCCTTACAAATACAGTAACGGTCGATCCAATCTTGTTAGATCGATTTCTCAACAATGCTTTAGGAGAATTATTGTTAGATGAAATAGGTAAAACCGTTCATCCACCTTCGCGCCAAGCAAATCGACAAGCTCTACGCGCTGCCATTACCTTATCTGCTCGCGATCGCCAGCTCTCGCTACTGGAAATTCTCCAAAACTACCCGACAACAGATGTGGAAGTGGAAGGCGATCGCCTGGAAGCCGTTTACAGCCAACTGCGTCGCCTAGAAGGGACTCTGAAAAATTTTTTGAAATAGTTCTGTGAGAAACAAGGAGAGTCAACCTAAAATTTGCCTTTTCCCTACTCCCTGCTCCCTACTCCCTGCTCCCTAATAAGCCAAAGTTTCCAGCGTTTCGCGCAAATATAGACTAACTTGACGATCGAGGTTCACCTCTTGCAGTTGGCGATCGCCAGACATCTTTTCTAACCGCCAGCGCTGAAAGCCGGAGCTAGCAGCGATTGCGCTTTTTAGTTCGTCCCAGATTTGGCTATCTTCGGATCTGCTGGTGTCTGTAGCTGGATGAGCCATGTTTCCTCATTCCTTTACTTGAGCTGTTACTTGAGCTGTGTCTGTTTGAGAGTTGGTGAGTTGGGGCAAGATGCGGTTAACTTGCCAGCCAACAATCGTAAAGTCTCGCGCTATTCTTTCTACAGGATAAGGTTTTGCCTTAGAAAATTCTGTTTCGCTAGTAACGAAAACCCGTGCCACGCTGACAGGGATTTGCAGAAATAGATTGCTTGCTAAAAAGGCAACACTAGCTACCAACAATCCTAAGCCTCGCCATTGGGGTGGTAAGGGTATGACATTTGCCGCGATCGGCGCGGTACGATACAACAACCATAATAGCCCTACTAGCAATACTGCTGCTACCATAGCCAGCAGGCGATTGGCAGTCGTACGAATTAACCTGAGAACTTTTCTTTGCTGCTCGTCGAGCTGAGTTGGTTTTTGTGCGACTCCCAGCACGGCAAAGATCAAAAAAGGACGGGATAGCTGCATCCACAGAACGGGTAAGACTCCGATCGCCGCCACAATTGAGAATTCTAACCACACGGGCAAGATGGGATCGCCCACAGCCAAGCCGAGCCAGCACAACTGCAACAGAATCGGCAGCGTTGCTAACCCAGCTAGGTGAATCCACAAAAACGGTTCGGAGCGAAATGATTGCATAGTTTTCAAGATGTCAAGACGCGCGATCGCACGTCTTGACAGTGCTACCTCGTAAGCGTGCGGCGTTTTGTCACCATGTGATAGGCTTCGACGATATCGCCTTCAACCCAATCATTGAATTTATCAACGCCAATACCGCATTCGTAGCCGGAATTGACTTCGCGGGCATCCTCTCGCATCCGCTTGAGAGAATCTAAAGCACCTTCGTAGATCACCTTACCACCACGACGCACCCGCAGCTTGCAGTTACGCACGAGCTTGCCCGACTGCACGTAGCTACCAGCCACCTTACCGCGACCGACTGGGAAGACCTGGCGGACTTCTGCCTGACCGAGAGGTTCTTCTACCAATTCTGGCTCTAGCATACCTTCTAGGGCAGCTTGAATGTCTTCCAGCAGTTTGTAGATAATGTCGTATTCTCGAACATCTACCCCTGCTTCGTCGGCTGCTTGTCTAGCACCGCTAGCAAGCGTGGTGTTGAAGCCGATAATCACGGCGTTACTAGCTGCTGCCAAGTCGATGTCAGTTTCAGTGACTTCTCCAGGTGCAGACAACAACATTCTGATTTGGACTTCGTTTTGTGGCAGTTGTTTGAGCGCCCCGACGATTGCTTCGACGGAACCTTGGACATCTGCCTTGAGGATCAAGTTGAGTTCCTTCAACTCGCCTTCCTGAGCCTGTGCGGATATGGAAGTTAGGGTCGCGCGTCCTTGCAGCAAGCGGAACTGACGTTGTTTCTCTGCCCGTTCGCTGGCGATCGCCCGTGCTTCCTTCTCGACGAGATACACCTCGAAATCGTCTCCAGCTGCTGGCACGTCGCTCAAGCCCAAGACCTCTACGGCGAAGGAGGGACTAGCGATATCTACCCGCCGACCGCGATCGTCCACCATAGCGCGGACTTTGCCAAATGCCGACCCAGCCACAAGGATATCGCCCACGTGCAGCGTTCCGTTTTGTACCAGCAAGGTTGCGACCGGACCTTTGGCTTTGTCAAGATGGGCTTCAATTACCGTTCCTTTCGCCGTCCGATCTGGGTTAGCGTATAGGTCTTCTACCTCTGCAACCAACAGAATCATTTCTAGCAAGCCGTCAAGGTTTTCACCTTTAATGGCGCTGACGGGAACCATAATCGTGTCTCCGCCCCATTCTTCAGGAGTTAGACTGTATTGAGTTAACTCTTGCTTGACGCGATCGGGTTGAGCGCCTTCTTTATCAATCTTATTGATTGCGACGACAATTGGTACTTCTGCTGCTTGGGCATGACTGATCGCCTCAACCGTCTGGGGTTGAACGCCGTCATCGGCAGCAACCACTAAGATGGCAATGTCCGTCACTCGCGCTCCTCGCGCCCGCATCGCCGTGAAGGCTTCGTGACCTGGGGTATCTAGAAATACGACTTGCTGCATTTGCCCGTTTTGTTCGACATCGACGTGGTAAGCACCGATGTGCTGGGTAATGCCTCCAGCTTCGCCCTGCGCCACTTTTGTTTTGCGGATGGCATCGAGCAAAGTCGTTTTTCCGTGGTCTACGTGACCCATAATTGTTACGACTGGCGGACGGCGCTGGAGATTTTCCAAGTCTGCCGCATCGAGCATTTCTGTAACTTTACGGGCTTCTGCTTCTGGCTCGGCAGTTTCTACCTCTACGCCCAGTTCTTCCGCCACCATTTTAATCGTGGCAAGATCTAAACTTTGGGTAATACTAACTGCTATCCCTTTCATGAACAGAATCTTGACAATTTCTGTATCTGGAGTTGCTAAACTCTCAGCTAGTTCTTGCACGGTGAGATTGCCCATGACTACCACTTTTTCTGGGCGTTCGCGTTTCTGTTCTGGTTCGCGGCGACGGTTGTTTTCTCGTGCTTGGCTAAACTTTTTGCTTCTAACTACACTAATAGCAGCAGGCTGCGGCTGTCCTGGACGAGCTGCTGTTTTCTGTTTTGGCGGACGAGCTATGGACAGGCTAACTTGAATTGGAGTATCGCTATCTCCGTCCTCCTCATCGTCAAAGTCTTCTTCGTCATCCAAATCGACTATAGGCTTGAGACGTTTGGTTTTTACACCTGCCTTCGTTGCCTTTGCGTCTTGTCCTTCGTCTATCTCCTCTTCTTGCCATTTCTTGCCACCTTTACCCACTGGACGCGGCATGGGGCGTTTGAGGATTGGCTTGTCATCCACACCGATCTCGGCGATTTCTTCCGTTCCCGGTAAAGCTTCTGCCCCATCTGGTTTAGAGCGTTCTGGTGCTACTGCTTCGCCTGCCCTCACTGGCTTAGGTCTTTGCAGTTCCAGCACGGGTTTAGGTCTAGCTGGCGTGCTTTCCGAGCTAGCAGCTGCCTCCTGCGAACGACGCATTGGTTTTTCGACTCTATCTGCCTTCGCCACTGGACGATTGGCTGCGCGATCGTCTTGCTCCCGCTTGAGAATTGGTCGCTCCGGTCGTTCCGATCGTTCCAGGCGCTCCGCTCGCTGTGGTGGCGACGGTGGTAGTCCGGCAGTTTCATCTACACCGTCTCTTGCCCCGGACGGTCTAGGGGGTGGTGTTGACAGCTTGGGTGATTCTGGTGGTCTGGATTTGTTTGTGGGTATTGAATTATCGCCCTGCTCGCTTTGGGTTGTAGGCTGAGTTTCTACTGCTTGCACTGGCTTTTGTGCTTCGGGACGGGTTGGCGCTGTTGTCGGTCGCACGGGTGAATTAGAAGCGGTCGGACGAGCTGGAGGTTGAGGTGCTACGGCAACAGAAGGTTCGGGGGGTTAGGACGATCGGGGTTGTGCTTTGGTTTGCGAATTTCCAAGATTTGCTGTTTGTGAGGCACGACAGGTTTTGGTTTAACTTTGTTAGTGGCTGGTTGAGGATGTGCCTTGTAGCTGTTGGCATGACCTTCTCTACCAGCAGTGACGGGGTTTGCAGCTTGTTTTTCTGCTGCTTGTCTGATTCGCTCTGCTTCTTCTTCGCTAATAGTGCTGCTATGACTTTTCACTGCAATATTAAGCCGATCGCAAATGGCTAATATTTCCTTGTTATCCAAATTCAATTCCTTTGATAGATCGTAAATTCTGACTTTGCCGTTGTTCATCCATTCTTCCCCTTGTACCTACCAGCTATAACTGGATGGTTGCCCGATTTACAACATCTCCATCCTCCGATTTTTGTATATTCGTTTACTGTTTGAATTGCGGTTCTTGCCTCCAAATGATATAACAGAGAAGCTTTCTATTTGGCTTAAATCCCTACTTTGATAGGGTTAGCAGGTGTTTTTTGCTTGTGTTTTTTGCTTGTGTTTTTTGCTAGCGCTCCAACTTGAGGAAATCCGGTCGCAACTTTTGGTTGTCGATCTACTACTAGGATATTTTGACCCATATATTATTTTGGCATCAAGTTAGGTTTGCAGAAATTACCAGCTGCAAATTCCTTAACCTGTCAATGGGAATGCCGATGTGTTTGTATGCTTGATGCTCGTTCGCTCTTGTTAAGTTCAAGGAGTGGGTAAGTATAAGGGGTTGTACATATCACTGCTATCTGGCTCTGTCACCTGGTTTCGTACTTATGGTTCTGTAACTAGGCGCTGCAATAGAGTTTGATAAAGCACCTCTGAGACTGTCTTGACCTTGAGCGATCGCCCCAAGCGGTTTTTCTTTTGCGCCACTTGTAGACAGCTTGCTTGGGGACAGATGTAAGCAGAACGCCCCATGCCCCGATCTAATTGTAACTCTCCCGAGTCGCGATCGCGGACAATGCGCCAAAACTCCGATTTTAATGCCACGCGACCGCAGCTGATACAACGGCGATAGTTAGGTTTCATCAACAGGAGGGGGTTGGGACGGTGAAGAGAGCTTCAGGGGCAGTTACCAAGTCACGAGTCACGAGTCACAGTTCGTTAGTCGCCGATTCTTCTAGCTCCTCAGATGTTTCCAGTTCTTCATCCAATGCTTCACCAGTGTCATCTACTGTTTCTATCATGTCTTCTAGTTCTTCCTCTGCCAATTCTTCCTCTGCTAATTCTTCCTCTAACTGTGCGGCGGCTTGTTGTCTAGCTGCTGCCGCAAATTTAGCATCTTCAGCGGCGTAATCGTATTTGTCGCGGTCTTTGATGTCAATTTTCCATCCTGTCAAACGGGCAGCTAGACGGACGTTTTGTCCTTCTTTACCAATTGCCAAACTGAGTTGATCTTCTGCCACCAATACGTGAGTCTGACGAGTTTCCGGGTCCATCAACCGTACTTCATCCACCCTAGCCGGACTCAAAGCATTGGCAATATAAGTAGCTGGATCGGGCGACCAGCGAATCACATCAATTTTTTCTCCGCGTAATTCGTTGACTACGACTTGAATTCGCGACCCTCTAGCGCCAATACATGCCCCTACTGGGTCTACATCTCGGTCTAGGGTATCGACAGCTATTTTTGTCCGAGGACCGACATGCCTGGAGGGAGGATTGGCTTCCCTAGCTACAGCGACAATGCGGACGACTTCATCCTCTATTTCCGGCACTTCATTCGCAAATAAATACACGACTAGACCAGCATCAGCCCTGGAAACCAATAACTGTGGACCTCGATGCTGTCCCTGCAAGACTTTCTTGAGATAAACCTTAAAAGTAGCATTGGCGCGATAATTATCGTTAGGTAGTTGCTCCCGCTTGGGTAATTCTGCTTCGACTTCTGGCTGACCGAAGCTGCTACTAACCGCCATAATCACTGACTGTCGCTCAAACCGTAGTACTCTAGCTTGCAGTACGGTATCTTCTATATCTTGAAATTCCTCTTGGATCATTTGACGCTGCTGATCGCGGAGTTTTTGCGACAAAACTTGTTTGGTCTGCATCGCTGCCATGCGTCCAAACTCTTCTTTATCTGGAGTCACGTCAACTAGCACCGAATCACCAATTTGAGCTGCATCCCCTGCAAATTCTTGCACGTCTTTGAGGGAAATCTCGTGGTCGGAGTTGGTGACTTCTTCAATAATCGTTTTAGTTGCTAGAACTCGAAAGCCTTGTTCTTCAACATCCAACTCTACTTCAAAGTTGTCAAAATATTCTTCTTCAAAATGCTTTTTGTCTAAATTTTGCGCTCGCCGATAGCGCTCGTAGCCTTTTAGCAAAGCTTCTCTCAAGGCATTTTGTACCGCATTCCGAGGTAAATTCCGTTCGCGGCTGATGCTTTCAATTAATTCTTTTAGACCCGGTAGGCTAACCATTGACATAATATTTAAACCTCTTTATCTGTAGGGAGTCGGAAGTGGGGACAAGGAAGACAAGGAGGACAAGGGAGACAAGGGAGAAATTGCAATCCGAAATCTCAAATTCACAATTTTCCTAACCTCCAATCCCTCACTCCTAACCTCTGATTTAGTGGCGCTCGTCCAGTTGTACCCTGGTGATGAGAGAGCGGGGAATGGCGATCGCCCGACCTTTTTGATTCAAAAACACTGCGGTTTCATCGCGCTTAATTAATTGACCCGTCCACTCTGTATGACCTTCATAGGGTTCGGATAAGGTGACGATCGCAGGGAATCCTTTAAAAGAAATAAAGTCTCGGTCTGCCACCAGCTGGCGCGATATCCCTGGACTAGAAACCTCCAAAACGTAAGCATCAGGAATGACATCTGCTGTATCTAGCGTTGCTTCTAAAGCGCGGCTCATGCGTTCGCAGTCGTCTAGTCCGGTGTCTTGCTGCGGATTGCGGATGTCCACGCGCAGCACTGGCGGACGATGGTTTGTATGGAAAACAACGTCAACGATTTCCAACCCTAGATCTTCTGCTACAGGCGAGGCGAGTTCAATGATTTGGGGAATTAAGGGATGAGCCATTGTTCAGACATAAAAAAAGCGGGTGGACACCCACTTCCTGAGAAACAGTTATTTTTCCAGAAAGTTTAAAGGCGAAACAAATTCGTTTCGCCCTTACATTTGAGTTTAGCGCATCAATTAGGGGTGAGGAGCGAGGAGCGAGAGAATGAGACAAGGGAGAGGGGAAAAATGTTTTTCTTCCTGTCCCCCTTGTCTCCCTTGTCCTCCTTGTCCCTCACCCCTTACTCCTCACTTCTCACCCCGCTTCAATAGCCGGGTTTGTTCCATAATTTGCTCGACATCCTCTTGTGCTAGTCTGCGGACGTAGTTGAGTTTGACTTCTTCTAAAAAGTCAGAAATCAGAGATTGAATGCGTTCTAAGGTATGTTTTTCCTGCATTTGCGTACCTAAAGCTTGGCTGAAATGTTGAGCTAGCTGGCGGGAAATTTTTGCCCCAACCGGATCTTCTACGGCTTTGACGATCGCGGTATAAAAATTTTGGGTAATGGAGGTCGCTAGTTGCTGGCTCAGCGCGTGGGGGAGTTGCCGACTCCTGGTAGATTTTGGATGCTGCGGTAGAGGGGGGATTGGTCGAGGGTACTTTCGATGCTGTGGCGTAAAATGGCAATGATATCTGGTTCGATTTGGGGGAAGACTTGGTAGACGAGGACGTTGACGACCAGAGAAGCGATCGTCTCAATTTCGTTAATATTATTTAAATCTATGTATGGTTGCCGCTTAGAGCTGGCGGATAACCAATTTGTTAACTCTCCCCGTCGTACCGAAACTTGTAACTGATTAATAAATTGAATTAAAACGACTTCAGTGATTTCCTGTGCCAAACTGGCGACAAATCCTTGAGTCGCTTGTCGTCGGACTGATTCTAAATTTAATAATTTTGCTTGGTGCAAGCGAACCGTCACTGGAATAATTCGCAGCCACGTCCAGCGCAAAAAAGGTAACAACTCAAAGGGAACGATGAGTAGAATGTCATACCATCGCCATAACATCGCATCTTGCCATTTCAACCCAACATGACGACGGCTAATGATAAAAGTGCGGATGAGAAATTCTACGCCAAACAGGACGATGAAATAAGCGTCAATTCCCCAGAATTCATCGATAAATTCTCCGTTTTCACCGATCGCACGATAATAATTTGTGGCAACTAAAGGGCGAATACTGCGATTGAAAAAGTCAATCTCTTTTTGCCACCCAGCCTTGAGGAGATATTCTTGACTCCAAAAAATATTAAAAGCAGTACGCGAAGATTCTTCACCGATGCGATCGCGCATTCGATTTTTAATTCTTTCTAGCGTCCCCGTCTTATTTGCCAAGGCAAACGGATTAGTTTCGATAATGTCACTGCTGTAGCGGCGCAGTTGCTCTAATACGGCTGCTGTCTGGGGTGACTGCAATCCTGTTTGACTCACTTGTTGTTCTAAGGCATTGACTAGCTTTAAATACTGCTGAGTTTCGCGGTGCGGCTCAATGCCTTTAATTGGATCGTAAATTGTTGTAACTTCAGGAATGCGGTTGAGGTAAAAATCGCGCCAGGGGACGTAGGTGAAGTCAAAAATGACTAAACCAAAATTTACTGTAGCTGCGATCGCCATTAAGCGCTCGAACCATAGAGAAAAGCGACGTTTAGGCAAGTCAAAAGTCAAAAGTTAAATGTCAAAAATTAGGATATAGGAGATAACAGTGATGGTCAGGAATGAAAACTAACCCGCTCTAACTAGCAACCACCAACTACCAATTACCCATTACCCATTACCATTACAACCTGCGTGTCTTCTAGATCTTACCAGTAGTATTAATAACGAATGCGGGGATCGATGGAGGCATTGAGAATATCAATGATGATGCTGGCAAGCACGACGATCGTACCAAAGAATACTAAAATTCCTTGAACGGTAGGATAATCGCGCAAGGAAATTGCTTCGTAGAGGCGGTTGGCTAAACCAGGCCAAGAAAATGTCACCTCAGTTAAGATTGCTCCGCCTAATAAAGAGGCGAAAGTGAGTCCCATAATCGTAATCACGGGAATTAAGGCATTTTTTAAAGCATGGGCAAATAAGATCCGTCGTTCGGGAATTCCCCTAGCACGGGCAGCTTCTACATAGTCAGCTTTAAGGGTATGTTTGAGGTTGACGCGAACAATACGCTCGAAAATTCCCGATAGTAAAAGTCCTAGAGTTAGACTCGGCAGCAATAGGTAATAGATAGCACTGAAAAACTGGGTAAAATTGCCGCTTAATAAACTATCAATAGTGTAGAGTCCTGTAAAACCTTCAGGTGCGGGTATAGAAGTTGGAAAGCGCGTTCCCAAGGGAAACCACCCCAACTGTACTGCAAATACCAACTGCATTAACATTCCTACCCAGAATAAGGGTAAGGCATAAGTGATAATCCCAAATAATCGCCCCCCTACATCTAACCAAGAATTAGGGCGGGAAGCAGCTAGCATTCCGATGCTAATTCCAATGATGAGCGCAAATGCCATGCTAAATACGGCTAATTCTGCCGTAGCGGGGAAGTGCTGTCCGATGGTTTGCCAAACGGATTCCCCTTGAGTCGTAATGGAACTACCGAGATCGAAACGTAAAAGACTACCAATGTAACGAATGTATTGAATTGGCAAAGGATCGAGTAGCCCTAACCGTTGCCGATATTCTTGCTTGACGCTTTCTGGGGCGCGTCCTCCTAACACAGCATCGACGGGATCGCCAGGAGTTGCTCTTAACAACAAAAATACCACAGTCACGATCGTCCACAGCATGAGTGGTGTCAGCAGCAATCGAGCCAGAATGTAATATTGCAGAGATTTTGAGCGAGACATATGAGGGATAAGGGAGCAGGGACGAGCTGGGAGCAGGGAAATAAGGGAGAATTAGCGACCGATCGCTGACTTAAGATCGGGGAAGAACGATTAGTCAGCAATATCTTAGATCGGCAACTGCCATTAATGCTAATATCCCTTCAGGAAAGCCGATCGCTACGAACTGCTATCTTATGGATAACGCTGCTAGAACTCCAGCTAGGTGCGAACGTGCTAAGTTTTGGCGACAGCCGGAGTTTGGTAATTTGGAGTTACTTAGAGCAACTTATATTACTCATGCTTTCTGCCGACACATTCACGAAGCTTATACTATCGGTGTCATCGAACAAGGGGTAGAAAAGTTTACTTACCAAGGCGAAATGCATTTTGCCCCTGCTGGTACGGTGGTGATTGTCAACCCTGGTGAGGTGCATACGGGAAGTGCGGGAGTTGAGAATGGTTGGACATATCGCGTGTTATATCCTGATGTGAGTTTATTGCAACAAGCTGCGGCTGAGGCTTTTGTGGGACGACAGGTTATGCCTTATTTTCCGCAAGCCGTGATTGACGATCGCCAGCTTGCTCAACAGATATTACAACTACATCAAAGTTTAGAAACTTCGCCGTCGCAGTTAGAAAAAGATACGCGCTGGTTGGGAACGCTTGTAAAATTGATTCAACGTCATGCAGGCGCTCGCCCTACACTGAAACAAATAGGTACACAAGACAAACCGATCGCGCGAATTAGATCGTATTTAGAAGCAAATTATACAGAAAATATTTCTTTAGAAAAACTTGCCGCGATCGCCAATCTCAGTCCGTTTTATTTATTACGAACATTTCGCGATCGCGTTGGTATGCCACCTTACGAGTATTTAACTCAAGTGCGGGTGGCAAAAGCAAAAAGGCTTTTATCACGAGGATATGCGATCGCGCAGGTGGCGCAACAAACGGGTTTTGCCGATCAAAGTCATTTAACCAGGCAATTCAAGCGTTTTGTTGGAGTCACGCCAGGGAAGTATAGTAAACCAGTCGGATAATACCATCACTTTGGGCTCTAGGCATTTGTGGCGACTGCGAGAGACGAGCTGCTGATAATTATGTTCGGGACAGTCAATATTGTTATGTTGTGACTAGCGATCGCGGAAATTGGCGCACTAAAGCCGAAAATACCGGACAGGGGCGACTGTTATCTAAATTTTCAGGTTTGCTCCAGGTGAAAGGTGCTTTTTGTGCCGCAGAAATCCACAGTAACCGTTTGGCGCGAGTGATGGCAACATAAAGTAAGCGAAACTCTTCTGCTGTCTTGAGTTGTTTTGCCTGTTCCCACGCCGTAGCAACATCGGGTAAGGGAAATTGTTCGTGCAAAGCAGCGCGAATTTGGGCGCGGGCAACTTCTGCAACGGTGAAATCTCCCAAAAAATGAGCTTGAGGTAAAACGCGCAGATTTCCAGGAATTGTATTTTCGTGTAAAAACGGAATGAATACGCAGTCCCAATCCAATCCTTTAGCTTTGTGCATGGTAATAATTGTCAGTTGCCCAGGACGGGTATAACGCGCCTCGGAATCTTCCGTATCCACGGCTTCAAATTTTTCCGAATTGACAATTTCGCTCAACACTAGCAACATGGCAGCCAAATTATGACTGCCATTACCAGCAAGTTGTTGCTGCACTCGTTCTGCTAGCTTATCTGCTGTCGCGAGTTCTGCTTGGTCGTAATTCAGGGTTAAGGCAAGGAAGGAAATTAATTGATAGGGAGGTAACTCCATGCGAGCGCGAAGCAGGCTGCGGCACAAATGACTGGCTTTTTGAGCTGGTTCGGGTTGAGGTGCGTCTAAAGGACCAGGATACAGAAATTGTTCGGGAATGGTTGCCAGCGCGTTCAAATCTTGCGGTTGGATTAACTGACGCTGTACCAAAACTTCCAAGGCAGCTTTGAGATAATCGGGGGAGTGAGGACGGTCGAGGAATTGCAGCAGTGCTAGCACTTCCGCCGGAACTTGAGAATGGCGATCGCTTTCTGAAACCTCGTACACTACGATATTATGCTCTTGGCAAATCGGCGCGATCGCTTCAGCCAGCCATCGTCCCTGTCTGTTTTCCCTCACTAAAACCGCCATGCGCAGATTATTCGGTGTTTCTGGAGTTTGTGTTTCTCCATTCGATTCTGCTTGACACAGCGCCACTACCCGCCGACCAATCAATTCTGCCGTGTGATGAATATCGCGAGGCGTATGCAACTCCAATCCCCCACCAATCGGCGCAGGATTAGCATCCGGCTGCGGGTCGTCCAGGCTAACCGGATGAATCGTTTGCGCTCGAAATGGCAAAGAGGTAATTGGTAATTGGTAATTGGTAATTGGTTGACCGCTCCCTTGTCCCCCTTGTCCCCCTTCGCCCCCTAATCCCCACTCCCTTCGGTCGCGGGACCCCGAGTTCCCCCTCGTCCCCTTGTCCCCTTCCTCCCTGCTCCCTACTCCCTACTCCCTGCTCCCTTCCATTCACCCACCCCAACATAAAGTTAGCTGCGGCAATGACAATCCTAGTGCTGCGTCCTGCCATATCCATTGTCGCCAAACGTTGTTGCTGCTGGCACTCTTCGCAGAAGCGACGAAAATAAATTGGGTCGGCAGGGGTAAAGGTAGAATTAATTGCTTGGTTGGGATCGCCAACGCGGATTAAATTTGGTGGTAAATCTGGGTTTTCTGGATCTTGCGCCAGAATTTCTAAGAGTTTGGTTTGCAGGGGTGAAGAGTCTTGAGCTTCGTCTTCAAATACGGCAAAAACTTGCTTTTGTTCGTTGCGTCTGGCGCTAGGATTTTCTAGTACCCGTAGCGCTGCCAAAATCATATCGTCGTAGTCGATTAAATCGCGCGATCGCATTAGATTCTGATACTGTTCGTACAATCCAGCGGCGACGGTTAAAATTTCATATTCATCTATTGCCTGTTCGCCCAACACTCGCAACTGTTGCGGTTGATATCCAGAGCTTTTCGCTTCGTGAATGACTAAATAAGCTAATCCTGGTAGTACTTCTGTCCGCAATACCGACTGTCGCCGTAAGCGTTCTGTTTCTTCGCCGTCAAATTGCCTACCTTCGAGTAACCGAGAATACAAGCGGGGATTAGCAGCAATCCACTGTTCTACACAAGTCCGAATCAAGCGGTGGCTCTGGTTGGGCGTGATTAACGTCGCGTTATCCAACGGTAGTCCCGACAAGTCAGGATAGCGGCTGGCAATATTCAGCGCTAAACCGTGTAGGGTATTGACAGTGAATCCTCTTGGTGGTAGAGATAATTCTTCTCGTAAATACCTGCGAATCTTACCTTTAATATTTGCTGCCGCAGAACGAGTAAATGTAACAACAACAATCGCACGTTTGGCATGTAATTGATAGCGGGCGATCGCAATTGCCGTTGCTGCTGCCATTCCCGTCGATTTGCCTGCCCCTGGCACTGCCGAGACTGCCAACTGTCCCCCCTGCCAATCTGCCATTTGTTGCTGTCCTGGGCGCAAGCTGTTGCGCAGCTGTTCCCAATTATTTGTACGGGCGCACAGCTGTGCGCCCGTACTAGAGTCGGGAGTCGGGATGGATAATTGGTCGGTGAGGTTGGCTTCTGGCATCGGGAATTTTGGACTCAATCTAGATATCTAAATCTAAAAGAGAATTTATGTTTTCAGCGTAATTTTTCAATATTAAGCCCAGATTGTCGTTGGATGACAAGTGAGACTACAGTATTTGTACAGGATAAAGCGATCGCCCTTACCATGTAATGAGAATAGGAGAGGTGCGATCGTATTTAATTGAAATTCTGTTCTGGATGAAATTCTAGTCAAGGTGGATATACAAAAAGATTCCGAATAATGTCCTAAACAGGGTAGTTATACGGAAGGATTCTGGATAAAGTCCTAAATGGGATAGTTATACAGAAAGTTTCTGCATGATAAATAATTATGCCGACCAGCTAGAAATTGTGCGTGTGTCAAGCTGGAGGTGTTAGAAAACTAAGAATGCTCAACTTGATGGAATATCTATTGACAGAGACCATGCGGAAGTTTCATATTGAAGATGCTAAAAGTCTCTAGTCTATCTATTGTCAGTCTATATCTGAAAGAACGAAGCTAATCTTAGGTGGTTAATTGTTGTTCAGCATCTAAACCATTAATCTGTTGGGGGTTACCCATAGCTGGTATGTACCGGTGGTTCTTGTCAGAATAGCATATCGAGCTTAAAGACTATTGATCTGGTGACTGTGGATCACTGGTAGCGATTGTAGATAGCATACCGTGAGGCAGGTAAATGCCCAAGTCAAAAAACGTAAAGCAAATTAACTAGAAGTTCCCACCGGATTCGATCTGGTTATCTACAGTTCCTCCTCGTTCGAGGGGGAGGAACATTTAAAAAAACTTGATTCATGTTAATTTCCATCCAATTTCCGTTTGCAGATGCAAGAAAATTTCTTGAAAATACTGGGCGATTAGATGTTCCAGGATGGCCATTACCTACACCTGATTATGAATTCGTTCGCTGTTTTGGAAGCATCAGGAGACGAAGACGAGGTGGCATAGAAGGATGGATAGGAGAAGATGAAATTTGTGAGGCAGATAAAGCGCTTCGATTTTGTAATAGCCTGAAATTCGTTGATAGCAAATTAGCATCGAGTATTTTGCTTCGCTGCGTTTTTCGGCGCTTATACTTTGATGGCTGGGCGGTTGGTAAATACGAAGTAGGTATTTGTCCCAAGAAGAGAATGCGCTCGACACTACTTAATTGGCAATTCAAGGAGCTTATCGAACATTTTCTATCTCTTCCTGTTTCAATTAGAAACTTTCAAGGAAATACAGAATTCTATGATTTATTGCGCTCGGGTAAGCATTTGGTTCAACTGTATCAGGAGGCAACTACAAGCCAAAGCTTTTTATGTAAACCAGAAGATTGGTGGGTAAGGTCTGGTGTCCCGCTGCTATTTACTCAGTTAAATGCTAAAGAAGACATTAAGTTACCATTTTGGTCTAAGCCAGTTATTATATCAGAAGATGAAGAGTTTCAGCTTCTTCATTGTCTTGTGCCTTACTCAGGGTTTAATCTCCGTATGTGGGTACTTCATACTAATAGAAGTTCAACATGGAGAAGCAACCATCATGAAAAACTCTATGAGTCAGATAGAGCAAGAACCTTGCGTATTTGTCTTCTTAGATTACATGCTGAACACGAGGGATTACGTCTGATTCTACGGAATATAATGAATGAGAAAATCAACATACTACCTAGAACTCCGCAAAGTGATACGCTTCAAAGGTATTTGAACAGTGCAACAGCAAGAATAAGCAAGCTAGAAACTGCTTCTAATAAACATTTTGAAACAGAGCTTATTGAAATCGCACGTGAATCTATTCACATCATTAGTCCAGGACAACGTGATAATCTTCTTGCTTCTCTTGAAAGGTTAGACATACGTAAAAATATTTTTGACAAGTTAGAGCGGTTTGTCAATCAGTGGGCAAATGTAACACTAACAGAGGTATACAACATGGGCGATACATACAATATTGGTCAGGCAGGAGCTGCGGGCAGATATGCTCGTTCAGACAATAATACTTTTGTTCAGATGGAACAAAAGAAAACCCTTGCTGAAGCAGCAGCAGAAATTCAAAAACTTCTTAAACAGTTAGAGCAAAGTAATCCTACCGCCACTGATGCCGACAAGGTAGCATATGTTAATGATGAAACTACTCCTAGTTTTAAACGTCGAGTAGTTAGTGCATTGCAAGCTGGTAGTGAGGCAGCCATTGAAGAATTTTTAGACAATCCTTACATCAATGTTGGAAAAGCTGTCGTTAGAGCTTGGATAAAGCTAGAGTAAGATCTGTGTGAAGCGACACAAAAACTACGTTGAAGTGAATTGTTGAAAGATCTTGGTGGGGTTACACAAAGTTACTTGTAACTACTTAACAGGAACGTTGACCTGCTCAGTCCCCCAGCGGAGACAATGTTTTGATGCTATTTCTGAGTCCCCAAGGTTGTGATAGACTCAGCATCAGATGAGTAGTCTATGCAAACGATGCCCGTACAAACGAAAGCTCAAGTGCTGGCTCTTCTCCAGGAATATCAGCAGGAGTTGCAGCGCTTTGGAGTTAAACGTTGCGGCGTTTTCGGCTCGTTCGCCCGTGATACCGCAATTCACGCTCAAAGTGATGTCGATATTTTAGTTGCTTTTGAGCCAGACCAGAAAACGTTTGATAACTTTATACACCTATCCTTTTTTCTAGAAGATCTTTTCGGTAGAGCAGTTGACCTTATTACTATTGAATAATTAAGTCCTTACATTGCTCCGCACATTCTAGATGAGGTCGAGTATGTCTCCGTCGGCTCGTGAATATTTGCAGCACATTCTTGATGAAACGACATACATCATCACAAATTCTACGAGTTTAGACAAGACAAAATTTGTGCAAGATGAAACCCTAGTATTAGGGTGCGTTATTTAACACACCCTACTTTAACGTAGCGATACCCCTACAGCTTGGGCTGATGGTAGTTTGTTAGACTGAAAGTCTAAAGTGTCAGTAAATCCTCAACAAGGACGCTCAAGCCCGATGATGCTATCGACGTATCCGAGTAGCCTACTGCTATCGAGAGAACTGCCTAACCTGGACTATAAATTAAAACGCGATCGCTTTGATGAAACTTGGGAAGCACCCCTTGCTACCCTACTTGGTTTAGGACGAGCAGCAGGTGCAGATTTTGTAGAATTTTTCTTGGAACGAGTTAACTATATTAACTGTTTAGCAGAAGACGACACGATCGCCAGCATCTCCCCCAGATTATCTACTGGTGCAGGGGTGAGAGTGTTTCGCGGTAAGGCTGATTGCTATGTCAGCACCAACGATTTAACATTTAACGGACTCAAAGCCGCTTTAGAAAAAGGACTTTCCATTCTAGGGTTACAACTTCCAGCACCCAACGCCTACATCCCTGCGATTAATTTAGAACTGCTGCGAGACTACGCCACGACTAAAGGTAAAGATAGCTGGTTTGCTAGCTGTAGTTCGATTCGCGAAATGGGAGAAGTGCTGCTAGATGCCAACCAACAGTTACAACTCAAAGCAAACCACGTCCAATCGAGACGCGCTACCTATTTCCGCGACTGGCAAGAAGTTTTAGTTGCTTCCAGTGATGGCACATTTGCTAGAGACATTCGCTTGACGCAATCGGTAGGATTTAACTTGTTGTGTGCGGATGGCATCCATCGGACATCCATCGGACAACGGGCAGGTAGTACTAGCGATCCTAATTTTCTCAGAGCTTGGGATTACAAATCAACCGCTGAGGAAGTGGCAGAATCGGCAGGTAAGATGTTGTATGCCGATTATGTAGAATCGGGTACGTATCCAATCGTGATGGCAAATCAGTTTGGTGGTGTCATCTTCCATGAAGCTTGCGGACACCTGCTGGAAACCACCCAAATCGAACGCAAAACCACTCCTTTTGCTGACAAGAAGGGTGAAAAAATCGCTCATGAAAGCCTGACTGCTTGGGATGAAGGACTGTCAGATAGTGCTTTCGGTACGATTGACATGGACGATGAGGGAATGCCAGCCCAACGGACATTATTGATCGAAAATGGAATTTTGAAAAACTTCTTGAGCGATCGCGCTGGTTCCTTGCGCACCGGACACCCCAGAACGGGAAGCGGACGCAGGCAAAGTTATACCTACGCCGCCGCCTCGCGGATGCGCAACACTTATATCGCACCAGGTAGCTATACCAACGAAGAAATCTTTGGTTCGATTGACAAAGGGATCTACTGCAAGAAAATGGGTGGTGGTAGCGTCGGCGCGACGGGACAGTTCAACTTTGCGGTTGAAGAAGCTTACTTAATTGAAAATGGCAAAATTACCAAACCCCTTAAAGGTGCTACTTTGATTGGTGACGCACAGGAAATTATGAATAAGATTTCTATGTGTTCCCAGGATTTGGGATTAGCGGCGGGTTTCTGCGGTTCTGTTAGCGGTAGTATCTACGTTACTGTCGGACAACCTCATATTAAGGTAGATTCGATTACGGTTGGCGGAAGATAAGAATTTTGTCACGCAAAGACAAGGACACTTGCGTGCGGGGGTGTCCCCCGTTGAGGAGCGACTGCGTTGCGGGGTTCCCCCGTTAAAGCACGTCGCGTCAAAGTGTCCGTGCAAAGGATGCTTAGCGTCTCTGCGTCTTTGCACGATCGCATTTTAAGAAGATAAGTAAAGAGTATGACGAATATTCAAGAACTTGCAAATTACGTTCGAGATAGTGCTGGTAAAATTGGCGTTCAAAAATTTGATATTTTCGGTTCTTCTGTTGATGAAACTAGCGTGCAGGTAGATTCAGGCGAACCAAAACAAGTCAAAGCCTCAAATCGTTCTGGGGTGACGGTGCGGGTGTGGAATGAAAACAATAACGTAGGAGTCACTAGCACGACAGACGTATATCCTGAAGGTATCGAACTTGCTTTGAAAACTGCCTATGAAGCGAGTTTCTTTGGGGTTAAAGAAAATGTACCAGATTTTAGTCCAGAAGCAATCGCGCCGATTACTGCTGATACAGAAGCTACAGCACCTCAAGCACCTGTAGCTAAGTTAATTGAAACCCTGATCTCGGCTGAAAAGGAACTCTTGGCTGCTCACCCGGCGATCGCGGGTGTACCCTACAATGGTTTATCGCAAAGAGATTTAGATCGGTTTTATCTTAATAGTGAAGGTGCGACACGTCATGAAGCCCGTTCCTATGCTTCGATCTATCTTTACAGCAAAACCGATGAAGAAGGGAAAAAACCCCGTTCTGCTGGCGCATTTCGGATTAGCCGTAATCTAGACAACTTAGATATTCAAGCTTGTCTGAAAGAAGCAGCCGAAAAAACTATCAGTCACTTGAATTACGAGAAAGTTAAGTCTGGTAAATATCGCGTTGTCTTTTCTCCTGAAGCTTTTTTAAGTCTGCTGGGTGCTTTTTCTAATCTGTACAATGCTCAAAGTATTCTGGATAAACAAAGTCTGTCTACACCAGAATCTATCGGTAAGCAAATTGCCTCGCCTTTGCTTTCGGTGTGCGATGATGCATTACATCCTGAAAATATTGCTGGAGAAACGTTTGACGGTGAAGGTACGCCTACCCGTCGCATCTCGATTATCTCTGATGGAGTATTAACAAATTTTCTCCATAGCGCAGGTACGGCAAAGCGCTTAGACGCAAAACCCACCGGACACGCTAACATTGGGGCAAAGGTGACGGTTAGTCCTCATTTCTATCACGTTTTTTCTAACCAACCAGCAACTCAAACATACAACTTAGATACGGCTGAAAATGTCATTTTTGTTGACGATTTACATGCCTTACATGCCGGAGTCAAAGCCTTGCAAGGTTCTTTCTCCCTCCCCTTCGATGGTTGGGTCGTTAACAATGGCAAGCGGACGAGTATCGAATCTGCTACTGTGGCAGGAGATTTTCTGGAAGTGTTGCAGTCAATTATTTTCGTCGAACCAGAGGCAGAATTAACCCCATCTGGGGTTTGCCCTCGGATTTGGATCGATAATTTATCAATTACTGGGGAATAGTTGTTGGTTGCTAGTTCTTGGTAGGGACGCACACTGTGCGCCCCTATCGATTGCAGATTTCTTGAGAATATATCTCAAGTAAGATTCAAATAAATAGCTTTATATGAGAGCTTATAGCTTGACATAGCAATTGGAGGGAAAGTGAAATATGGTCGCAACTTTAGACGATACCAAGCGTAGAGCGATCGCAATGGAACTAGCAGATTTAAAAGCCCTACAAGAGTTGCTAATTAGCAATGAAGAGAAATTGATTCCATCTGTCAGTAGCGATAAAGAAATTAGCGATCGCCTCAACGATTTTCTCAGAGACGACAGGCAAAATTTGACTGTCATTAACGAAGTTATTGCTAAGTTTGGTGGTGGTTCTGTCGGGCATAGAGATACAACTGGGCAATATGTAGAGCAAGTCAACCGTTTAATGGATGGTAACGAACTTTCGTTATATCAAAAAGTCTCAGCTCACGAGCGGATCAAACACCAAGCTGTTATGACTGGCTTAATTATTCACAAAGCATCCCAGGTGACAGGGGAAGATGTCAAGGATGCGATCGCGCCTCTTAACCAAGTCAACTTTGAAAACCGCGCCCACCAAGAGCAAATGAAAGGAATTCTAGAGGTTCTGGGAACCCGCGAACTAACGGGTAAAGATCCAGATCAAAGCGTTTGGGCAAGAACTCAAGATGCTGTCGCTGCTTTGCGGGGCGTATTTGATGGGTTGACGAAGTAGTTATTCGCTCCCCCAACTCCCTTTAAAAGGCATATAGTTTGTTTAAACACCTTGTGTAGGGGCGCACAGCTGTGCGCCCCTACAGACATTTGCTATATTTCTCAATTAAGCACTCGGCAATGCGGCGGGCTGCACCCGGTTTACCCATGCGGCGTATGCCGTTCTCAGCGATAGATTGCAGCTTTTCGGGGTTAGAGAGTAAAGCCGCGATCGCAACACCAACTTGGTGAGGGTTTTGGACGAAAGTAATCGATTCCCCAAAATGACGGCTTTGTGCCTCAGCAAAAGCATAGGTAAATTGCGGACCTTGACCAGGCATGATAATGGCAGGTTTGCCTAGCCCAATGAATTGTTCTGTCGCCGTTCCTGCCATTGCGATCGCAATTTGGGCTTGATGCAAGCAGTCGTTGTAGGCGTGTTGAGTTAAGATAACAGATGCATTTTTTTGTTGAAATGTCAATGACTCGGGAGGATCCCCCAACCCCCGAAGATCGGGGGGCTTTGGTAAATCTAGTATTTACAAGAGATTGACAAAAAGGCTCTAAATCGAGATTAGGGGCGATCGCAGCTAAAAATACCAATGGGCGATCGCCGAAAGTCACGATTAAATCTTTGACTGCTTGCAATATCAGTTCCCAATTTCGGTAAACTTCGGGAGGACGAGAACCAGGTAGCAGCAGAATTTTTAGCGCTTGGCTTGTCTCCTCTACAAATTGGGATGGTTCGAGGCGATCCATCATGGGATTTCCCAGATCGAAGGCAGGAACGTTATGCTGTTGCAAAATTTTAGCAGTCAGGGAGTCTCTAGGAAATACCGCTCGACAGCGGCGATGGCTCATAAAATAGCGCTCCCAAGGATGATAAATCGAACCCGACCAATGTTCTAAACGGGCAAAAGGCGATCGCCCAGGCAAAACACCATTTTCATCCCGCACGTAATATTCAGATTTAGCTGTCCCCACAAAAGCATAATTCGCTCCACTCCGCCAGGCAAAGAGTAAGGGTACGATATCGCCTACGGCTAATACTAAAGAATTCGGAATTCGGAATTCGGAATTCGGAATTAATTTTGAATTTTGATTTGCTTCCTCAGCTTTCTCAGCTCTCTTCTCCCCTGCTCCCTGCTCCCTACTCCCTGCTCCCCTTACCCATTGACGTATCGCCCTCAACTGATGCCAAGTCAGTTGTAACAAGCCACCTTGAAGATCTCCTAGCAGTTGCCGTCCATCCATGTAAATGAAGCCACCAGAAGGCATGATTTTTACGCTACCAATTAGGGGAATACCCAGACGAGCGTAAGCTTTACCTTCACCGACAATTGGTAAAGCAGCAATATCGAGGTTTGGACAAAGCTGCTGGAGTTCTTGGACGATCCGAACTGAAATGATATCTTCGCCATGACCGTTACTTAGACAGAGTAACCGCGAATGAGGGGCGAGTATAAAGTCAGAACTGAAGCAGGAATGAGATCTATAGTCCATTTCAGTAATAAAAATTAATAAAAGAGCGAGGGAGTTGTTTAAATTTTTAGCATTGAAGAAGCGTTGTTACTAGGTCGCTAAGAAGCTATTTCGAGGCTTGTGGGTTAGTTAACAAACCATAACTTCTCAGCCAGACTAATTTGGACTAACTTAGACTGATAGATGTATGGCTTTGGATTTCATTGCTGTAGCCCTCACTGTTTCTCGTCTTTCATCTCTAAAGAAAGAATAAAACTGCACGTCACGCCGCGATCGCTTTCGCTACGCAGCAAGCAGATTGGACGACTGGATGAGTGTACGGCTGGTAGCAGTGGTTGGTATAATCCATACTGGTTTTTTGTCGCGTCGGAGGGTGACAGGTCTATAAGTGGAACCAAGTTAAAAATTCTACATAAAAGCGATTTAGCATAGGCAAGAGGCAGAAAAATTAAGCAAGCCTAAAGGTCGTGCATTAGTCTTGAGGGGAGTATGCTAGCTGGCAAAACATTACAGCGTGGGAAATATACCCTGGAACAAGAAATAGGACGGGGGGGATTTGGCATTACTTATAAAGCCACCCACCAATTTTTAGGGCAACCAGTGGTAGTCAAAACGCTGAATGAATTGCTCCGGCAAGCGCCGCAATTTGCTAAGTTTCAGCGCCAATTTCAGGATGAAGCCCGACGCTTAGCAGCCTGCGTCCACCCCAATATTGTGCGAGTCAGCGACTTCTTCATTGAGGACGGCTTGCCATTCATGGTGATGGATTATATTCCTGGGCAAACTCTCGCCAAGGTGGTGTTTCCAGATCGTCCCTTGCCAGAAACGCTGGCAATTCACTACATTCGGCAGATTGGTGCGGCATTGGAAGTCGTGCATCAGAAGAACTTGCTGCATCGGGACGTGAAACCCCAAAACATTATTTTGCGCCAGGGAACTCAGGAAGTCGTACTGATTGATTTTGGGATTGCGCGGGAATTTACTCCAGGTTCAACCCAAACTCATACCAACATGGTTTCAGAAGGGTACGCACCCATAGAACAGTATCTCGCCCATGCCCCCCGTACTCCAGCCACAGATGTTTATGCCCTAGCAGCAACGCTATACGCGATCTTGACAGCCAAAGTACCAGTTGCCGCTAGCCTGCGCGATCGCATCCCTATGCCCAACGTACGCCAAATCAATCCTCGGTTAAGTGTTGACGTGGAACGAGCGATTATTTTGGGGATGGAGATTGAAGCTGTCAATCGACCTGCTACCGTAGCCGATTGGCTGGAACTATTGCCTCATACTTATTCCCAAAGTTTCTCAGGTGGTCTGACGGGTGGCGGGCGATCGCCAACTCATAATTCTTCGATCCCGAGTTGGCTTTCTCAGTCCAGCCAACCTGGAGTATCGGTTATGGAACCCCCATCTATCGAGAGCGAGGAGATCCCCGCCAAACAATCTTTTTTACGCGGTTTGTGGATTGGTGGTGGTTTAGCTGCGATCGCTGGCATTGCAACTCTAGCGATCGGCACAGTTTTTCCTAAGTCTGTACCTCAGTCACCTCAAAATTCGATACCCGCGCGCTCCAGCCAGCCTGCACCTCAGCCTACATCGCCCACCGATGCTAGATATGAGAAAAACATTACACTTCCACAAAAAGAAAACTCGCAAAAAGCAAACTCAACCGCTCCCCCGCCAACTCAACCTGTAAAAAATACTACCGAGCAACAGCCAGCAGCCAATACTTCTGGGCAAAGTGGGACGCAAAATCTCAGCAGCCCCGTCAACCCAACAATTCGATCTGGCACTCGCAGATGGAGACAAGATCGGAATAATGCTGGGCAAGGTTTTAACCGTAGAGTGAGGGCTACCTCATCAACCAGAAATCGCTCAACTGTCACGCCTACTCAACCTAAAACCAATCCTCAACGTAACTCGACAAAGACAAATAAGAATAAATCACCTCAACCTGCACCATCCCCTACACCAAAACCAGAACAATCGCCAACATCTAAGCAGTCCCCAACCCCATCCTCGCCAACACCATCCCCATCCCCAGCAGCATCACCCTCACCCCAGAACGCTCAACCATCCCCAGAAGCATCACCCTCACCCCAGAACGCTCAACCATCCCCAGAAGCATCACCCTCACCGCAAAACGCTCAGCCATCACCAGAAGCAGCACCCTCACCCCAGAACGCACCAGCACCAACACCAGAAGCCTCCCCAACAACCAACCACCAACCACCATCGCCAACACCCGCTGCACCAAGTTCAAATTCCTCTCCAGCAAAAGGAGGAGAGCCAATGTTGCCTAGCGATTACGAGTCTGGTAGCATTACGCCATCACCAACGCCCACAGCTGCACAAACACCCCCTGCCAATCCACCACATTAAAAACCTGGTATCTATCCATGAAAATCATCCACGGTACTTGGATTCCCTCTGCCGAAGCTGATTTCATTCAAGATGGTGCATTTTACCTGTGGGTAGAAACTTCAACTGTCCAAAAACGTCGCAACACCGATCGGCGCACCCATCCTTTTCATTTGGCTTCAGCAGATCTAGAAGCCTTCTTAACTGAGCAATTGGGAATTGCCTCAGCTACTTATAGCAAGACGAACGATCGCATTTCTACTAAATACTTTGCCCTACCAACTGCAAGCGATCGCCCCCTTCCTTCACCAGAATTAGCCAGATATCTTGATGACATCGAGCTAGAAAATGAAGGATTTGCATATTGGGCAATTGCTTGTTACCTAGTTAATACCAGCGTCAAAACAAACAGTTACAGCTATAGTCAAGTCAGTCATATTATTAAACTGCTCAACGACATTCATTTTTTAGCTTTAAATAATGCTGATGAAATTCAATTTGGTTCGGATTTAGTATTTTGGTATCACTACACCCAAGCTTTTAAAGAAATTATCCTCAAAGACCAATATATCCCAGCACTAAAATATCGCGAACTGCCAGCAACCAAAAGTAAACGCAAACAGACAGCTAATCGATTTGAAATTTATCCAGCTTGGGAAATAGTCTCCGAACAATACGATGCGATCGTCCAAAAATATGTTGATTATATGCCAGCTATCTGCACGGCGGGACGGGCAACTTCGAGCGATCGCGTGGAGTTTTTTACTCCAGAAACTTTGCTGCGACACTTTTCCGAATATCTACTGCGAGACATTATAACTCATACCCCTTCCACGGCTGCATTTGATAGCTTAATCTCTGATTCCTTGCTGCAAAAATGCTTTCAATCTAACAATACTCCCCAACAAAGCGATCGCGCTTTAATAGAATACAAACAGTGGTACGCCTGGAAAGAAAAAATTACCCGTACCCAAACTGCTACCCCTTTTGACCTCTGTTTTCAACTCCAGGAAGCGCCAGCCGATCGCGTAGATAATTGGAATATTGACTTTTTAGTAGCGCCAAAACAAGACCCTTCTTTAAAGCTATCGCTATCCGATTATTGGGGTATGAACCAAAGAGCTAAAAAAGCTTGGTTTAAACATTTGGGTACGGATTTTGAAGCCGATTTGTTATTGAATTTGGGATACGCAGCAAGAATGTATCCTTTGCTTTGGGAGGGATTAGAAACCGATCGCCCGATTGGGTTACAACTAAGTTTGACACAAGCCTTTGAATTTCTCAAAGAAAACGCCTGGGTATTAGAAGATGCAGGCTACAAAGTTATCGTTCCTGCTTGGTGGACTCCTGAAGGTCGTCGTCGCGCCAAGATTCGTCTCAAAACGTCTTCACGCGGCGCTAAATCGACAACTGCAAACCAGGGATATTTCAGTCTAGACTCTCTAGTACAGTATCAATACGAATTGGCAATTGGCGGTGAGGCTGTCACGCAAAAAGAATGGCAGCAACTTGTGAATGCGAAAACTCCGCTCGTACAATTTCGGGGTCAGTGGATAGAATTAGACCAAGATAAAATGCGGCAGATGTTGGAATTTTGGCAATCTCAAGCTAAAGAACAGCCAGAAATGTCGCTACTCGATTTAATGAAATTAGCAGCATCAGAAGATGAATTAGAAGTTGACCACGATGATGCTTTAGCAACAATGATGGCGAAGTTGCAGGACAAAAGCAAGCTAGAACCAATTTCAGATCCGCCGCAGTTGCAAGGGACTTTACGGGAATATCAAAAACGTGGTGTAGCTTGGCTGCAATATTTAGAAGCTTTAGGGATCAACGGATGTTTAGCTGATGATATGGGACTGGGAAAATCGGTACAAGTGATTACCAGAATCATCAATGAAAAAGAAGCGATTGCTACACCACCAACTTTATTAATTGCACCTACATCAGTCGTAGGAAATTGGCTGCGGGAAATTGCTAAATTTGCACCACATCTACAAGCAATGGTACATCATGGTAGCGATCGCCTCAAAGATGAAGCTGAATTTAAAGCTACCTGTCTCAAACACGATGTGGTAATTACTTCATTTACTCTTGCTCGTAAAGATGAAAAACTTTTAAGTAGTGTAACGTGGCAGCGCATAGTAATAGATGAAGCCCAAAATATCAAAAATCCGAAAGCAGCTCAAACTCGTGCCGTTTTAAAATTACAAGCTAAACATCGACTAGCTTTAACGGGAACGCCTGTAGAAAACCGCTTATTAGATTTATGGTCGATTTTCAATTTTCTCAATCCAGGTTATTTGGGAAAAGAAGCACAATTTCGGAAATCGTTTGAAATCCCAATTCAAAAAGATAATAGTAAAGTCAAATCTAGTAGTTTAAAGAAACTAGTCGAACCGTTTATTTTACGGCGAGTCAAAACTGATAAATCGATTATTAATGATTTACCGGATAAAGTCGAACAAAATTTATATTGTAACTTGACAAAAGAACAAGCTTCGCTCTATGAAGCTGTCGTAAAAGATGTCTCAAAGCAAATTGAAGAATCAGAGGGAATTCAACGCAAAGGGTTAATTCTATCGACTTTATTGAAACTCAAACAAGTCTGCAATCATCCGGCACAGTTTTTACAAGATAGTAGCGAATTTTCTCCAGAGCGATCGCACAAACTTAGCCGTTTAATAGAAATGGTAGAAGAGGCGATTGCTGAAGGAGAAAGTATGTTGATCTTCAGTCAATTTAAAGAAATTTGCGACCCTTTAGAAAAGTATTTGAAGCACAATTGTCATTACAATACTTATTACATTCACGGTGGGACAAACCGTAATAAAAGAGAAGCAGCGATCGCCGAGTTTCAAGACCCTGAAACAGAACCATCGGTATTTATTCTATCTTTAAAAGCGGGAGGAGTGGGAATTACTCTGACTAAAGCCAACCATGTTTTTCACTTCGATCGCTGGTGGAACCCCGCAGTAGAGGATCAGGCGACAGATAGAGCTTTTCGGATCGGTCAAAAGAAGAATGTTTTCGTACATAAATTCGTTGCAATGGGTACGTTAGAAGAACGCATCGACCAAATGATCGCCGATAAGAAAAAGCTATCTTCTGCGATTGTTGGTAATGATGAGTCTTGGCTGACAGAACTCGATAATGAAGCATTTAAACAACTAATTGCATTAAATAAAACTGCAATATTGGAGTAGCGATCGTGGCTAAATTCAGTCGAACTTGGTGGGGAAAGCGTTTCATTGAAGCCTTAGAAGCATTCAGCGATTCTGGTAGGCTGGGGCGCGGACGTTCCTATGCTAGCAATGGTAAAATCATTGAATATAAAATTGACGGCAACAAAATTACGGCTAAGGTGAGAGGTTCGATAAATCCCTATTTTGGGGTATATAAAGAACCAAAATACGATACAAAAATCGAAATTACTCCAATTGACAAAGCGAGTTGGTCAAAGGCAATTAAATACGTTTCTTCTAAAGCAAGTTTTGTATCAAAGTTGTTAATGAGTGAAGTGCCAGACAGTATTGACTCAGCTTTTGCTGACTTAGGATTGCATTTACTACCGCATAGTAGAAAAGACTTCAAAACGAGCTGTAGTTGTCCCGATTATGCTAACCCTTGCAAACATATTGCAGGTGTTTATTACTTAGTTGCATCTCAACTCGACCATAACCCATTTCTCTTATTTGAATTGAGGGGTTTATCTAAGGAAGAATTGCAGTCAGAACTCGTGAAATCTCCTTTAGGACAAGTTTTATCTGCCGAATTAACTACTAAAGAAACTCCTTTAGTAGCAGAAACATCTTACTATACAAAACTCGAACAAGTGCCTGTAACCGAGCAGATGCATTCTAGAGAATTCTGGCTTGGAACTAAGCGCTTACCATCAAATATTGAAGTTGCCGAACCAGCAATTATTCCAGCAATTGTCGTGAAAAAACAGGGGGACTATCCCGCTTTTTGGCAAAAAGATACTTCCTTTATTACGGTGATGGAAGAATTATATCAGCGAGTGAGAACAAAAAACAAAGACGTTATGTAAGAAAGTCAAAAATTACTAATTTTCTTTGTCCCCCATATCCTCTATTCCTCATTCTCAATTCTCATCATGACTCAAGAAGAACAAAGATTACAAGAAGACCGCGATCGCAAAGCACACTGGCGGCGCTGGGGTTCGTATTTAAGCGAACGACAATGGGGAACAGTCCGCGAAGATTACAGTGCTGATGGTTCGGCTTGGGATTATTTTTCTCACGAACAAGCGCGTTCTCGCGCTTATCGCTGGGGTGAAGATGGAATTGCAGGTATTTCCGACAATCACCAACGCTTGTGTTTTGCGATCGCGCTTTGGAATGGTGTCGATCCAATTTTAAAGGAAAGGCTGTTTGGTTTAACTGGTAATGAAGGCAATCACGGCGAAGATGTCAAGGAATGTTACTTTTACCTTGACAATACTCCCACTCACTCTTACATGAAATATCTCTATAAATATTCTCAGCAAGCTTTTCCCTATACTCAATTAGTGACAGAAAATCAAAATCGCAGCAAGCGCGATCGTGAATTTGAATTACTTGATACAGGAATATTTGACAATAACACTTATTTTGATGTTTTTGTTGAATATGCCAAAAATACACCTGAAGATATTTTAATTAAAATTAGTATCGCTAATCGTGCTTCGGAAACTAGAAATTTATATTTATTGCCTACATTATGGTTTCGCAATACTTGGGCTTGGGGACGAGCCGAAACCGCTAAACCCAGACTGAAAAAGCTGCATCAAGATAGCAATCTGAGTATTATCGAATCTACTCATCCTAGTTTAGGCGATCGCTGGTTGTATTGTGAAGGTACAGCAGAGTTATTATTTACTGAAAATGACACGAACTACCAAAAGTTGTTCGGGGTCGAAAATAAATCTGATTTCGTTAAAGATGGAATTAACGATTATCTTGTTAACAATGATAAAAACACCGTCAATCCTCGCCAAATTGGTACTAAATTTGCAGCCAATTATAACCTAAATATTGCCGCAGGTGAAACCGTAACTATTTGCCTACGTCTATGCGACTCTCCTTATTTAGTCACCCCATTTGGTAAAGATTTCGAGCAAATATTTCAAACTCGCATTCAAGAAGCAGACGAGTTTTACGATCGCATTACTTCTCCTTGTCAATTAACACCAGATCGACGCAATATCCAGCGACAGGCTTTTGCGGGGATGCTATGGGCTAAACAATATTATTATTATGTCATCCATGAATGGCTGCAAGGCGATCCGGCTCATCCTAAGCCATCAAAATCGCGACAAAACGTGAGAAATACTGATTGGATTCATCTATTTAACGATGATGTTATTTCCATGCCCGATAAATGGGAATATCCCTGGTATGCAGCGTGGGATCTAGCTTTTCATGTCATTCCTCTCGCTATTATCGATCCTGATTTTGCCAAGCGTCAATTAAGTCGTTTGACGCGAGAATGGTATTTACATCCTAACGGGCAATTACCAGCTTACGAATGGAATTTTAGCGATGTCAATCCGCCCGTTCATGCTTGGGCGACGTGGCGCATATATAAGATCGAACAAAAGATCTACGGACGCGCCGATCGCTTATTTTTAGAACGGGTATTTCAAAAGCTCTTACTCAATTTTACCTGGTGGGTAAATCGCAAAGATATAGCTGGTAAAAACGTTTTTCAAGGCGGGTTTTTGGGAATGGATAATATAGGAGTATTCGATCGCAGTACCCAAGTTCCTACTGATGCCTATTTACAGCAGTCAGATGGTACGAGTTGGATGGGTATGTACTGTTTAAATATGCTGGCGATCGCGTTAGAATTAGCTAAAGAAAATCCCGCCTATGAAGATACTGCCAGTAAATTTTTCGAGCATTTCCTCTACATTGCTGATGCGATGAATAGTATGGGAGAGGAACGCAAAGGTTTGTGGGATAAAGACGATAGTTTTTATTACGATATGCTCCACGTCCCCGCTGATGGGGATATAGTCCTGAAAGTGCGAAGTCTTGTAGGACTGATTCCCTTATTGGCTGTTGAAACTTTAGAACCAGACGTTTTAGAACGATTGCCTGGTTTTAAAAAACGCATGGAGTGGTTTATTAACAATCGCCCCGATCTGCGTCAAAATGTTGCTTGTATGGAAACAAAAGGAATTGGTGCAAGAAGGCTATTAGCAATTTGTTATAAACCACCAGGAGGAACGGAAGCAGAAAATAAGTTGCGCTGCATTTTGAAAACAATGCTAGATGAGAACGAATTTTTAAGTCCCTATGGTATTCGTTCCGTATCTAAATATCATGCTTCTCATCCCTATTCCATTAAATTAGACGGACAAAAATATCACGTCAAATACGAACCCGCAGAATCAAGTGATGCTATATTTGGGGGTAATTCTAATTGGAGAGGTCCCATTTGGTTTCCAATCAATTACTTAGTCATAGAAGCATTACAAAAGTTTCATTATTATTTAGGTGATGATTTTAAAGTTGAGTTTCCCAGTGGTTCGGGTCGCGAAATGAATCTGTGGGAAGTTTCTCAGGAATTGTCGCAAAGACTGATTAAAATATTTCTGCAAGATGAATCGGGGAAAAGACCAGTTTATGGAGATCTAGAAAAGTTCCAAACCGATCCACACTGGCACAATTTAATTATGTTTCACGAATACTTTCATGGTGATAATGGTGCGGGTTTAGGGGCAAATCATCAGACGGGTTGGACGGGTTTAGTGGCGAAATTAATTCAGCAGTGTGGTGAATACGATAGATGAAGAATTGATTTCGCAGGTAGATAATCTTAAGTCAAATCGTAAGGACGTTCGGTATCATCTTCACCCATATATTCGCCATTTTGAATTTCTAGTAAAATGAGTGGAATTGCCCCAGGATTTTCAATACTATGTAGCGTTGCTACAGGTACGTATGTTGACTCATTGCGATGTAGTAACTTCTCATCATCACCGCAATTAACTTTAGCCGTACCAGAAACAACAACCCAATGTTCGCTACGATGGTAGTGAATTTGCGATTTTATGCGGTGCTTCGGTTTAATTTCAATCCGATTAATTCGATAATTTTCTCCTTCTTCTATTACCTCAACCAAACCCCAATATCTCTGACCTGCGTGTGGAGAGGATTCAATTAAATCTAGCTGAGCCTGATTCCCGTTGTTACTCATAAATAGCCTGAAAATAAACGTCAATCGCCATTATTAGCAGAAGTATGGCATTTCAGCTCTGGAAGAGTAGGTTGGTTAACAAAATCTTCAAATTTATTTAAACTTCAAAATGTACTCTTCACAATCGGCTTTTTGGGGATTTGTCTGAAGTAGTTTCAGCCCGATCGAAATTTCGTTGCTAAAACTTCGATATTTTGAACTAAACATCTCGATATCTTCATCACTCTAAATCTTCCGAATCTGTATTTTCTGGGAGAGATTCAGAAACTTTCTTGTGCCGATCTTCCTTCCATCTTCCCGTCTTTCTTGCCGCGTCTGTGAGTAAGTATTCAATTTGAGCATTGACACTTCTGAGTTCGTCAGCCGACCATTTTTCTAATACTTTATACAGTTTTAGATCTAGACGCAGCAAGAATCTTTTTTTTTGACTCATGTATACAAACTACCAGTATTGACTACAGGCTGAGCGTTTTGTTCCGAGGTTAAAACCACAAGTAAATTATTCACCATCGTAGCTTTGCGTTCCTCATCCAATTCGACGATTTGTTGTTCGCTTAACCTTCTCAATGCTTCGTCAACCATCCCTACAGCACTATCTACAATCTGCCGTCGAGCGTCAATTATTGCTTTAGCTTGTTGGCGGCGGAGCATTGCTTGAGCAATTTCTGGCGCGTAGGCAAGGTGAGAAAGCCTAGCTTCAATAATCTCTACCCCCGCAACTTCTAACCGTGCTTGTAATTCTTGTTGCAGCGATCGCGCTACTTCGTCAGGAATGCCTCGCAGCGAAGGTATACTCTCATCATCACCTGTGTCATAAGGGTAGCGGATCGCTAAGGCACGAATTGCCGTTTCACTTTGGATGGCAACAAATTCTTCGTAGTCGTCTACTTCAAAATAGGATTTGGCAGAATCTACAACTTGCCAAACTACCACGGCTGCAATTTCAATTGGGCTACCTTGAGCGTCATTGACTTTGAGAATTTTGCTGTTAAAGTTGCGTACTCGCAATGAAATCTTGCGTTTGCGGGTAAAAGGGTTAGTCCACCAAAATCCTGCTTCTCTAACGCTACCAGCGTAACGACCCAAAAATGTTACTACAACTGCTTGGTTTGGTTCCACCGTAAAGAAGCCTGAAAATGTAGGGATAACGACTGCAATTAGAGTTGCTCCCAGCCATGCACTTATTTCTGCTGCGGTGTCTTCTCCCAGAAAATCGGTAATTTTCAGAGTTCTACCTAAGATTGCCTCCCATCCGTGGATAGTCGTCCACAGCCACCAAATAGCCAAAATTGCGATCGCACCTAATACTACCAACGCCACAAAACCATCAACCTTAAAGGCAGGACGCTCCTTTAATCGCTCCATAGATTTTTGTCACCTGATTTTAATGTGATATCACAACGATATAATTAGTTTGTTCATAATGTCAATGTGATATTATTACAGTATCACTTAGTTAAAGTTTGTCTGAGAAAATGTCACGCAAAGACGAGCCAGCGCCGTGCGGGGGTTTCCCCCGAGTCCCGCGACTGGCGTAGCGAAGACGCAAAAGATTCTTAGCGCCTTTGCGTCTTTGCGTGACCAAAAACCAGAGAAGTGTAAAGATTGGAAAGTATTACAATCACAGCGGCAAATAAAAGATATGACTACTGCTGCACCGACAAAAACTAAATATGAGGCGATTATTGGTTTAGAAACCCATTGCCAGCTGAATACGAATACGAAAATTTTTTCTAGCAGTTCTACAGAGTTTGGCTCGCCTCCAAATACAAATATCGATCCGATTTGTATGGGTTTACCTGGAGTGTTGCCCGTATTGAATGAGAAGGTATTGGAATACGCAGTGAAGGCGGGTTTGGCGTTAAATTGCCAAATTGCACCTTATAGCAAGTTCGATCGCAAACAGTATTTTTATCCCGACTTACCGAAGAATTATCAAATTTCTCAGTATGACTTGCCAATTGCCGAACACGGTTGGTTAGAAATCGAACTTCTCGATGCGGATAACAACCCTATCAGTAAGCGAATTGGGATTACGCGCTTGCACATGGAAGAAGACGCAGGCAAGTTAGTACACGGGGGTAGCGATCGCCTGTCTGGTTCTACTTACTCTTTAGTAGACTACAATCGTGCTGGCGTGCCTTTGGTGGAAATTGTCTCAGAACCCGATATGCGTTCTGGACAAGAAGCGGCGGAATACGCCCAAGAACTACGTCGGATCTTGCGCTATTTGGGTGTCAGTGATGGCAATATGCAAGAAGGCTCTTTACGTTGCGATGTCAATATCTCCGTGCGTCCTGTCGGACAAAAAGAGTTTGGCACGAAGGTAGAAATTAAAAATATGAACTCGTTCAACGCCATTCAACGGGCGATTGAATACGAGATCGAACGGCAAATTGCGGCTGTAGAGTCTGGAGAAAGAATTGTTCAAGAAACCAGGCTATGGGAAGAAGGCAGCCAACGCACTGTTAGTATGCGGACTAAAGAGGGTTCTAGCGACTACCGCTATTTCCCCGAACCGGATTTAGCGCCGATTGAAGTTTCCAAAGAACAGTTAGAAAAATGGCGTGCTGAGTTGCCAGAATTACCAGCCCAAAAACGCCATCGCTATGAAAGCGAACTGGGGCTTTCCGCTTACGACACCCGCGTACTAACCGATGAGCGAGCGGTAGCGGAATATTTTGAAGCAACTGTGGCGGCTGGAGCCTCGGCAAAACAAGCTGCTAACTGGATTATGGGAGATATTGCAGCTTACTTAAATAGCAATAAGCTCAACATTACCGAACTTGCCCTCAAACCAAATACTCTTGCCGAATTGATTCAGTTGATTGAAGGCAATACAATCAGCGGCAAAATTGCTAAAGATATCTTGCCTGAACTGCTAGCTCAAGGTGGTTCGGCGAAGGAGTTAGTAGAACGTAAAGGATTAATTCAAATTTCCGATCGCAGCGCCATAGAAGCGATCGTCGAGCAAGTCATTGCTGCCAATCCCAAAGAACTAGAACAGTACCGTAACGGCAAAACCAAGCTTCTCGGCTTCTTTGTCGGGCAAGTGCTGAAGCAAACAGGCGGACGTGCAGATCCGAAACTGACAAACCAACTGTTAGCGGAAAAGCTCAATGGGTAATAGGTAGTTGGTAGTTGGTAGTTGTTGGGTATTGATGAGTGGCTGGTGGCTAGTAGCTGGAATTTTTTCTAGTCTCCAGCCGCGCTTTTACTAGCCACTAATAACTGATAACTGGTTACTGCTCCCTGCTCGCTGCTCTCTGCTTCCTCCAAAAACAGCAATTCTTCATCGGATCTTTAAGAAAATCCCGTAGAAAGCCGTAAGATTCTTTACACACCACCTGTTATATTCTACTGAGTAGATGCACCCTGATGATTGGGAGAGTCACCGAACTGACTCTCTTTTTTTTTGGCTTTTTTCAGCGAGCGGTGAATAGTAGTAATGGTTAGTTGGTAGTTGGCAAGAGGCTTTCTTGTTTTTCTCCCCTGCATTCCGATCGCAAGTAACTGATAACTGATAACTGATAACTGAAAAAGCTACGATCGCTTCAAGTAGAAAAAGGAATTAATGAGATAATTTCTTATTAAGTTCTATGCCTCCGTTGTCATGACTATCACCATTTCCCAGCAAGCCTACGACGAACTGTTTCATCAGGAGACGGTAGAGCGATACCTTCGGTCAGCTTCGCTAACGCAACACCCAGATCCCGACGATCCTTTGGATGCAGTGTATCGATTTCCGCAAGTGTTGGGACAGGGTTACTGGCGGGAAATTCAACTGCGCCAAGGATTGCAGTTGACAATTGGAAACTTGCAAATGCGCGATCGCATTATTACCGGAGCGCCAGAACGGGAAGATTGGTGGGAATATCACTTTCATTTTTCTGGAGAGCATCAAGACAGGTACAACTCAATATGTGGCGGACAATACGCACTTTATGGCAATGGTTTAGCTCCTCAAGAAGTTTGGGATTGTTCGGGTAAAGAACCATACTTTGAGATTCTGATCCACGTACAGCCGGAGTTACTTTACTCCTTCGCAGGCGATTGCGAAGGAGAATTACCGCACTGCTTGCAACCGTGGATTAGACAGACTGAGGGAGAGCGTTACAGCCGTCTGGGAACTGCAACCCCTACCATGCAGACTGTAGCTAAACAAATCGTCCAGTGTCCCTACCAAGGAATTGCCAAGCGAGTGTACTTGGAAGGTAAGGTTTTGGAGTTAATGGGAATGCTGATTGCTGAGGAAATTGAAATCGGGGACGGCAAATACAATCCTTACTCTTTAAAATCTGATGCAGTAGACAGAATCCACCACGCCAGAGATATTTTGCTACAACGATTGGACGATCCGCTAACTCTGGCAACACTGGCAAGACAAGTAGGACTCAATGAATGTACTCTAAAACGGGGCTTTCGGCAGATTTTCGGGACAACAGTATTCGGCTATCTACACAACTATCGTTTGGAGCAAGCACGGCAACTGCTTGAAGCAGGAACCTGGAGAGTGGGAGAAGCCGCTCAAATGGTCGGTTACAGGGATTTTACTGCTTTTGGCAGAGCTTTTTATAAAAAGTTTGGGATACGACCGCGCGACTGCATGAAAAAATATTCCGTTTGAGCTGAAAAGAAATTCCGTTTAAGCCGAATTACGATCGCTTGAGTATCATTTGTTTCCTGTAAGCTAACTGAGAGAAATTCCTAGCTAGTTTATAGGTGTGGGTTGTGAAGTTGAAATTGTGGTGGCGATCGCTATTATTCGCAGGTGTATTTTCTGTTTCGGTGATTCCAGCAGTATCGATCGAAAAGAGAGTTTTGGCTCAGTCACCAGCAAGTCATGCATCACCCATAACTGTCACCGGAGTAAGGCTGAAGCAAACAGATAGTGGTTTAGAGGTGTTATTGGAAACTACAAGCCAGCAGCCACTCAGTATTGCGACTTCTGGTTACGGAAAAACATTTGTTGCCAATATTATCAATGCTCGGCTAGCCCTACCAGAAGGCAACAGCTTTCGTCAGTCAAACTTAACTGGTGGGATAGCAGTTGTGAGCGTCACTCAGCAGGGAAGTAGTATTCGGGTAAGTGCGATCGGTTCGGCGGGATTACCGACGGCAAAGTTGAGACGGAGTAATGGCAGTACCAGTCTCAGTTTATCTGCCCCCGCCGCTCCCACAGCTCAAACACCCACACCTCAGCCAGCAGTACCAGCAACTCCAACTCAGCCAGAGGCGATCGCACCAGAAACAGAAGAAATACCCCCACCAGTTACACCCGACGAACAGCCAGAGGGATCGGTGCAAGGGGACGAAGAAATTGAAATTGTGGTGACAGGGGAGCAAGATGGGTATCTTGTACCCAGTGCAACGACGGGAACGAGAACCGATACACCCTTGCGCGACATTCCCCAATCGATTCAGGTAGTACCACAACAAGTGTTGCGCAACCAACAGATTACTCGCTTGGATGATGCACTCAGAAATGTGGCTGGTGCAACTCCAGATTTTAATTCTGGTCCATATGTTACCTATAGAATTCGCGGATTTGAGGCATTAAATAATAATTTGCTCAGGAATGGGCAAGTAGATGCGGGGGCGGGAGAATCTGTTGAACTTTCCAGTGTCGAGCGAGTCGAAGTCCTCAAGGGACCTGCATCAGTGCTATTTGGCTTAGGTAATCCAGGTGGAAGCATCAACATCATCACTAAGCGTCCCTTAAGCGAACCTTTTTATGGTGTCGATGCAACTGTTGGTAGTTATAGTTTCTATCGAGGTGCAATTGATTTATCTGGATCCTTAAACGATGCAAAAACCGTATCGTATCGTCTCAACACAGCCTACAGAAATTCAGATAGTTTTATTGATTTTTACAATAGCGAACATTTTAATATATCACCTGTCGTCACTGTGGCAATTGGTGAGAGAACTAACCTGACTATAGAAGGAGATTATATCGAAACCAAGGATTCTGGATTCACACCTTTTGTACCCGTTGTTGGCTCTGTACTAAGCAACCCTAATGGCAAGATACCACGCGATCGCAACGTTGGCGAACCTTCAGATGAAATCAATGCATCGTTGACTAGGCTGGGATATCAACTAGAACATAAGTTTAGCGATCGCTGGTCGTTACGCAATACTTTTGCATACAATTTTCGCGATTACAGCGACAAAAGAACGCTTCCCGGAAGCTTAGAAGCAGATAATCGCACGCTGAATCGTTCCTACCGAGATTACGAATTTCAAAGCACATCTTATGCTTTAACTACGAATGTTGTTGGCAAATTTTCCACTGGTTCAATTCAGCATCAGTTGTTATTTGGAGTTGATTTGAATAGTTATGAGAACGAAACACTAAAATTTGCTGAAGCTACTGCTGCACCAATTGATATATTCAATCCTATTTACGGTCAGCCACGAGGTGAACTTAGTTCAGAAACTAGTAACACCACAATTACAGACTCATTGGGGATTTATCTTCAAGACCAAATTTCACCAATAGATAGCTTGAAAGTGATATTGGGTGGTCGCTTTGATACTTTCGACCAAAAATCTGAAGATTTTTCTGCTGACACGGAAAGCAGCCTATCAGATAGTGCATTTAGTCCTCGTTTTGGGATTGTCTATCAACCTATTCCAGCTATTTCACTTTACGCTAGCTATATCAGTTCATTCACTCCAGCAAGAGGCACATATCTTTTTGGTGGTAGTTTGGACGATCCCTTTGAGCCAGAACGCGGTCGTCAGTATGAGGTTGGAGTAAAAGCAGATTTAAACGATCGGTTGTCAGCTACACTTGCATTGTACGATTTAACTCGTACTAATGTCTTAACAGAAGACCCTGATAATCCAGATTTTTCTATCCAAGTAGGCGAGCAAAATAGCCAAGGGATCGAACTGAATCTTGCAGGCGAAATTTTGCCAGGATGGAATATTTTTGCAGGCTACGCTTATACAGATGCACGAATCACTGAAGATAATACTTATGATTCTGGAAACCAATTACCCAACACTCCCTACCATGCTGCTAACTTATGGACTACTTACGAAATTCAAAAGGGTAACTTACAAGGGTTAGGTGTTGGCTTTGGCTTGTTTTTTGTAGGCGATCGCGCTGGAGATTTGGACAATACTTACGATATACCTAGTTATGTTCGGACTGATGCGGCTGTTTTCTATAACAGAGATACATTCAGAATTGCACTCAACTTTAGAAACCTATTTGATATAGAGTATTTTGAAAATGGTTCTAGTGCTACTCGTGTTAACTACGGACAGCCTTTTACGGTGCTGGGAACGATTTCGTGGCAGTTTTAGGTGACGTACTAGGCGATCGCGTCTTTGTCATGCTTTAAGTTGGGCGATCGCCAAAAGGCTTTAATGCGATAATTTCTTATTAATCCTCAAAGCCTCTTATCTGCATGGCTGAACCCTCATGACTATCACTATCTCCCAGCAAGCCCTCAACGACCTATTTCAGGAGACTGTGGAGCGATACCTTCGGTCAGCTTCGCTAACGCAACACCCCGATCCTGACGATCCGTTGGATGTGATGTACAAGTATCCACAACCGCTAGGACAGGGCTACTGGCGGGAAATTAAACTGCGACAGGGACTAGAGTTGACGATTGGAGATCTTCAGTTACGCGATCGCATGGTGACAAAACACCCCGAACAGGAACGACAGGACATCCAGTATCACTTTCATTTTTCAGGTAGACATGAGGATCGTCGCGCATCTATTGGTAGCGGCGAATATGGGTTATTTGGAATTGGCATCGATCCGCATAGAACTTGTGATTGTTCGGATAGGCAACCCTATCTGGAAGCGATCGTACATATAAAGCCAGAGGTGCTGTACTCTTTTGCCAGTAACCAGGCAGGAGAATTACCACCAGCATTGCAGCCGTGGATCGGACAGTTAGATCGGGAACATTACTGTCGTAGGGGAAATGCTTCACTGGCAATGCAAAGAGTGGCGCGGCAAATTGTACAGTGTCCCTATCAAGGAATTGCCAAACGGTTATACCTAGAAAGCAAAGCCCTAGAATTGATGGCAATGGTAGTTGTGGAGGAAATAGAAATCTGGAAAGGTAGCGGCGAATCTTACTCCTTAAAGCCTGATGTAGTGGAGAGAATTCACCATGCTAGAGAAATTTTATTACGAAAACTTGACAATCCGCCATCGTTGATAGACCTAGCGCAACAAGTAGGGCTAAATAGCCGCGCGCTTAAAGAGGGATTTCGCACTTGTTTTGGCAAACCTACCTTTGCTTACCTGCACCACTATCGGCTAGAGCAAGCGCGTCAACTGTTAGAAACTAAAGAAATGAAAGTAGCTGAAGTTGCTGCTGCCGTGGGATTTAACAATCAAAGCTATTTTGCGGAGGCATTTAGAAAAAAATTTGGTTTCAATCCTAAGACTTATCAGATGCAGCGAAAAAAGTTCTTCTAGCGTTAAAAAAAAGTTCCTCCAACCGCCAAAATATCTTTCGATCGCGCTTACCATCCTGTATTGTTTTTGACAATTCTTCTCAGTTTGGTGTGAGTGATGTTGAAATTGTGGTGGCGATCGCTATTTCTAGCAGGTGTGTTTTCTCTTTCGATCGTTCCAGTCGTACAGGTACGAGTTTTTGCTCAGTCAAGCATAAGTATTCCATCGCCCGTAACCGTTACAAGCGTGCGACTGAACCAAACGGATAGTGGTTTGGAAATATTCTTGGAAACTACAAGCAAGCAGCCACTCAGTATTGTGACTTCCGGTTATGGAAAAACTTTTGTTGCCAACATTACCAATGCTCGCTTAGATTTACCAGAAGGCAACAGCTTTCGTCAGGAAAACCCCAACGCTGGAATTGCGATTGTTAGCGTTACTCCACAAGGAAACAATGGTATTCGGGTGAGTGCGATCGGTTCTGAAGGATTGCCAACAGCAAAGGTGAGGCAGAGTAATGGCAATAGCATTTTCAGTTTAACTGCCCCCGTCGCTCCCACTGCTCAAACACCCGTACCACCTCCAACCATACCGCAAACTCCCACCCAGCCAGAAGCAACGACACCAGAGGCAGAAGGCGAAAGCACTCCACCATCTGCACCCGAACCAGCAGATACAGCGCCAGGGGAAGAAATGGAAATTGTGGTTACGGGCGAGCAAGATGGATATAGTGTTACAGATACCAGCACTGGAACCAAAACCGACACACCTTTGCGCGACATTCCCCAATCGATTCAGGTAGTACCACAACAAGTGTTGCGCGACCAAAATATCAACAGTTTAGAGGATGCTACCCGCAATGTCAGCGGCGTGACTGGAACGAGAGCATCTTATGTAAGAGACGGGGCAGTAACGATTCGCGGATTTCAGTCTTCTGGCTTTACTGGAAATCTCTTGCGTAACGGATTGAGAGATCCGCGTGGAGGATTAGGACTTGAATTTGCCAATGTCGATCGCGTTGAAGTCTTGAAAGGTCCAGCTTCGGTATTATTTGGTTTGGGGAGTCCAGGTGGAACGATTAATATCGTGACAAAACAGCCACTTCGCGAGCCGTTCTATGCGGTTGAAGGGACGATCGGCAACTATGACTTTTATCGAGGCGCGATCGATTTGTCTGGACCATTAAACAGTTCTAAAACAATTGCCTACCGACTTAATGCTGCCTATCAAGATAACAAAGGATTTATTGATTTCCAACAAGATAAAATTTTCTTTATTGCACCCGTTTTAAGCTTCGATATTGGTAAAAACACGAAGCTGACCTTAGAAGCAGAGTACCGCAAATGGGACTTTTTCTTCTTACTAGGTCAACCAGCAGTTGGTTCGGTTCTGCCTACTGGTATTGGCAGGTTACCACGCAACTTGAATTATAGTGAATCTCCTATCGGAGACGATGACACTTTTGGGATTACGACAAGCAAAGCAGGCTATCGACTCGAACACAAGCTTAGCGAAAATTGGTCAATTAGAAGTAGCTTCTTGGCTTCATTCTATCGTGCAAATCGAGAATTTTTATATGCTACAAGTCTCGATTCTGATAATCGCACCCTAAATCGTGGTTATGAGCTTGGTGAATATGATGACAACATCTTTAATTTAGACACAAATATTTTGGGTACTTTTTCCACTGGTTCTATTCAACACCAACTTCTATTTGGCTTTGATTTATATCGAGTCAATGAATACCGACAACAGTATGTCACTGGAACTGCTGCACCACTCGATCTCTTTAACCCTGTGTACGGTCAGCCAATAGGTCCTATTACTGATAGAGGTGATACTTCTAGGCTGACAGATTCGCTGGGTATCTATATTCAAGACCAAATTACGCTAGCAGACAATCTCAAGTTACTATTGGGTGGTCGATTTGATACCTTTAAGCAAACCACAGAAGATTTCATTGAAGACACAGAACAAGAGCAAACTGGAGATGCTTTCAGTCCCCGCATAGGTATCGTCTATCAACCGATTGAACCGATTTCTCTTTATGCCAGCTATATTCGCTCGTTTACACCAGCAATCGGTAGATCTTTCGATAATAACCAATTTCAACCAGAACGCGGGACGCAATACGAAGTTGGGATTAAAGCAGATTTGAACGAACAACTGTCTGCAACCCTCGCCTTATACGATTTAACCCGCTCTAATGTCTTAACTGACGATCCCCTAAATGAAGGTTTTTCTATCCAAACAGGTAAGCAAAACAGCCAAGGTATTGAACTCAATGTTAGTGGTGAAATTCTACCAGGATGGAACGTTTTTGGTGGCTATGCTTATACCGATGCGCGGATTAGAGAAGATGAAACTTTTGATGTTGGCAATCGCCTAAATAATACACCAGAAAATGCTTTTAATTTATGGACGACCTATGAAATTCAACAAGGCTCTTTGCAAGGGTTAGGCTTTGGCTTGGGATTATATTTTGTGGGAGAACGACAAGGCGATTTAGCCAATACATTTCAAGCTCCCAGCTATTTTCGCACTGATGCCTCTATCTTTTACAAGCGCGATCGCTTCAGAGCTGCTCTAAATTTTAGAAATCTATTCGACGCAGATTACTTTGAAGCTGCGTTAAATAGATTCCGCGTATTCTATGGCGAACCATTCACCGTGCAAGGAACAGTGTCTTGGGAGTTTTAGTAGCTGACACCACCCCTTAATTCTCAAAATCTCTCACCCCTCACTCCTTACCCCTCACCCCTTCTGATATAATCGCAGGCTATGCGTTGGGAGACAGGCAACATGGCATGGCATGAGATAAGCGGTGGAATCACTGCGCCAAGGGGTTACAAAGCGGCAGGCATTAGAGCGGGGTTAAAGCCTTCAGGACTACCAGATTTAGCCCTAATTTTGTCAGATGTAGAAGCGATCGCCGCAGGTGTGTTTACCACATCTCAAGTCCGTGCTGCTTGTGTCGATTACTGCAAGCAAAGATTACAAGACAAACCCAGCGCCCGTGCGATTCTTTGCAATGCAGGGCAAGCTAATGCTGCTACGGGTTCTCAAGGCTGGTTGGATGCCCTAGAGTGTGCGATGGCACTGGGGCAAGCATTGAGTATTCCCTCAGAATCGGTGTTGCTTGCCTCTACTGGGGTAATTGGCAAAAGAATTGTGATGGACAAGATGCACGCAGGCATTCCCCAACTAGTTGCAGAGGCTTCCGAAACAGGCGGAGATGCGGCTGCACAAGCGATCGTCACTACAGATTTAGTCACAAAATCGATTGCTTTAGAAACAACAATGGGCGATCGCCCCGTGCGAATTGGTGGTATTGCTAAGGGTTCGGGCATGATCCACCCCAACATGGCAACGATGTTAGCTTTTGTTACCTGCGATGCGGCTGTCTCTCCCGCATTATGGCAACATATGTTGAGTCGAGCTGCCGATAAAAGTTTTAACCAAATCACCGTTGATGGCGATACTAGCACCAACGATTGTTTAATTGCCTTAGCCAACGGACAATCGCGCACCCCAGCAATTACCGAAATGGGTGCAGAGGCAGAAAAATTAGAAGCAATGCTCACAGCCGTGTGCCAGCATCTAGCCAAAGCGATCGCCCGCGACGGTGAAGGGGCAACTTGTTTAATTGAAGTGCAAGTATCAGGGGCAACCGACGAAAAAGCCGCGCGTCAGGTAGCAAAAACCATCGCTGGTTCTTCTCTAGTTAAATCAGCCATTTTCGGACGCGATCCCAACTGGGGTAGAATTGCAGCTGCGGCGGGACGTGCGGGAGTACCTTTCGAGCAGGAAAATCTCAGAATCCAATTAGGAGATTTTCTCTTAATGGAAAACGGACAGCCCTTAGACTTCGATCGCGCTGCTGCTAGTGCATACTTAAAGCAAAAAGCAGCACAAAAGTCTCAAGTAGAAACCGTTAGTACTGCCCAGAGCAACGAATTATTAGCGGTTAAAGATGGAGAAACACAAGCTTTCGAGCGTCAAAGCGGAGGCGATCGCTTTCAAGACGAAACCGTTTTAATTGCCGTCAGCATTGGCAGTGGTTTCGGTTCTGGCATAGCCTGGGGCTGCGATCTCAGCTACGATTACGTGAAGATTAACGCTGAATATACGACGTGAAGATGTAGAGACGTTGCACGCAACGTCTCTACATCTAACGTTGCAACAACACGCTGACAGTCGTTTTCAATTCTGTCCCGCCACTTTCAATAAATAATTTACCTCCATGTAATTCTGTGATGCGTTTTGCCAAAATTAAACCCAAGCCTAAACCCTGTTGTTCGTAAAATTTGCGCTCGAATTGCATATAACCGCCAATACTAGCAATTTGTTCGTTAGACATAGCGCGTCCGTAGTTAGTAATACTAATTTTGAATCCATCTTTTTCAGTGGCAGCTTTGACATGAACAGATGTGCCAGCTTCAGAGAATTTAAAAGCATTATCGATAATTTCTTCGATCGCTTTTTTCAAGTCTCGCTTCGCAATTTTGACGTTAGAATTAGCAACTTGTAAAATTAAATCTGCTTCTCGTTGATATTGTTTTGCCTTTTGAATTGCTATAGCAAAGATAATATCGCTAGGGTTGAGGGTTTGACAACTGCGTAAAGCTTGTAGTTCTTCAGGATTAGTTGCTAATAGTTCAATTTGAGCGTACATAATAAAATTCTCAATCATTCTTTGCAGGCGTTGAGAAGAATTATGTAAATTCTGGGCGGTTTCTAATAGTTCTTGAGGTTTTATTGTATCGTAACTTTCAACTAGGACTTTAGAAAAAGCTAGGACTTCGCTTAAAGGTAACAATAGTTCTTGCGGTAGAGCATCGGTAATACTTCTGCGTAACTCGGCTAGCTTTTTTTCTGACTGTTGGGCGACAAATGCCTGCTTTTGCAATCTCGCCGCGATCGCCCCCAATAGTTCCGTGCGTGTAAATGGTTTGCTGATGTAGTCATCTGCTCCCATTTCCATGCCTTGGCGCACGTCTAATTTATCAGCTTTAGCCGTTAAAAAAATAAATGGAGTTGATGCTGTGAGCGGATTTTGACGTACCATAGTTAATACCCCATAGCCATCCATTTCTGGCATCATCACATCGCAAATAATCAGATCTGGCTTATGCGCTAATGCCATCTGATAGCCTTTCAATCCATTTTCTGCATCAATCGTATCAAATCCTTCTGCTTCCAAACGGGCGAGTATATTTTCTCGCACTGATAGTTCATCTTCAATCACTAAAATTCGGCTCATGTCGATCTTTCCTAATTAATTTAGAGTTAAAAACTGTGTTTTAATGAGGTATTCAAAAATTAGCATTCAGAACTCAATCGTCAAAATGAAATACCTCGTACCCTCATGTCTTGATAAATGAATTTTTCGTGACTCCTAACTGCTTTCATAAGGAAGAGAAACTATAAAAGTTGTTCCTACTCCAACTTCACTTTCGACAGTAATATTGCCGCAGTGCAAATCGACTGCTCTTTTGACAATAGCTAAACCCAAACCCGTACCGGAGATCGTGCCGACATTGCTAGCCCGATAGAAAGACTGAAACAACTGTTCTCTGTCGATCTTAGGAATTCCAATACCTCGATCCTGCACCTGAAAGATAACTTTTTTTGCATCAACATTCAGATTGAAACTGACGATACTACTAGTAGGAGAATATTTAATTGCATTTGATAATAAATTAATCAAAATATGGCGCAATAACTTTTCATCCAACGCCACCTCGCTAGATTCACATTGAGAGTTTAAATGAATTGTGTGGCTGTCGGTAATCATTTGCATCTCCTCTACTAGCTCGCGACAGAACTGGACGATATCGAGTTCGATTGGGTTACACTCTAGTTTTCCCGCTTCGGCTTTCCCAATTAACAACACGTCATCTAAAAGTTGATTCATGTGCTTGACAGTGGTGACAATGCGCCGTAAGTGCAGCAGTTTCTTTTCTTCTGCCCATTGAGAGCCGAAATCTTCCATCAATTCGGCTGAAGACAGGATAGTGGTTAATGGCGTGCGGAATTCGTGAGAAGTCATGGTGACAAAGCGAGACTTGAGTTCGCTAAGTTCTTTTTCTTTAGCCAGCGTGTGCTGCATTTCTGCTTCAGTTCGCTTGCGATCGGTAATGTTGCGGACGATCGCCATCACTTCATTTTCTGCACTCACGACAATTCGCGCTTCGTAATCGCGCAATTCATCTTCGGTGTAAAGTTGGTATTCAAAGATTTGCAATTCTCCCGTAGCTAAGGCTTGCTGAATGTAATACATCGTCGGCTGAGCGATTTCTGGTGGCAGTACTTCATCAATTCGTCTGCCCAAAAACCGATCTGGCGGGACAATTAACTCTTCTGCTTTAGAAACTTTGTAGTTGACAAAAATTCCATCGCCATTCATGCGGAACATTAAATCGGGAATCGCATTGATCAGAGCGCGGTTAGTAGCAAGGCTAGAACGGAGAGCTTCTTCTGCTCGCTTGCGCTCGGTAATATCGGTAGAGATACCCCCAACAGCGTAGGGTTCGCCAGCAGCATTGAATAAGGGAAACTTAACTGAAAGGTATGTATGCAAACCGTCATCGTGGGGTAGTACCTCTTCCCAATCCAATGCCGATTTTGTCTCTAACACCTGGCGATCGTTGGTTCGCAGCACCTCAGCAATTTCTGGCGGGAAGATCTCGTAGTCAGTTTTACCAATTGCCTCAGTTCGATCTAAATGGAACAGAATCCCATACCAAGAATTGACCGTGAGATATTTGCCCTCTAAATCTTTAACGTAAATTAATGCCGTAGAGTTATCTAAAATTGCTTGTAACCGCTCCTCGCTCTGCCGCAGTGCCTCTTGTACTTGCTGGCGTTCTGTGACATCGTGGGCAACGATACAAAAAACTTCTTTGCCACCATAAAAAATTGAGTTGAGATGAACTTCTGCATAAGCCACGCTCTCATTGCTGCGGTGATGTGGCACTTCTCCTAAAAATAGATTTTTTCCCCTCAGCGCGCGCTGGGCATTGCGATCGATTGTCAGGCGATCGCCTGCGAAAATATCGTATAGCGTCAGTTGTAAAAGTCGCTCGGGAGCATAACCGAGGAAACGCGCAAAAGCATCATTTGCTTCCAAAATACGTTTTGTCTCGATATCGACGAGACAAATTCCCTCGGCAGTCTGCTTGACTACAGCACGATACCGAGATTCGCTGTCGTGCAGTCCTTCTTCTGCTCGCTTGCGTTGCATTAATCCGCCTAGCTGGGTAGCCACAGTTGAGACGATCTCGACTTGATGCTTGTCCTCAGTGCAAGATTCGGACATGAAAAAGGCGATAACAGCTAGTACTTCCGATCTGTTCGCAGCGCGATCGGCGACGATCGGAATGGCTAAACTTGCTTTGAGACCAGCAGCCCGTGCTAAATGGCTGCGGACGATCGCCATCTCAGTCTCGTCTTCTAGACTCGGAACCCAATGCGGTTGCTGCGATCGCCAAACATGACCGATTAAACCAACGCCAGGGGAGAATTTAAATTTCTTGCTCGAACTACGGAAGTTTGTGACGTTGTAATGCTTGCCATACCAAGCAGGACTGCTCTGAAGGATATCGTTTTCTGCACTGGGTATCCACGCCTCACCATAACTCCAACCAGTAAATTCGCAGATCTGACGCAGTGCCACTCCCAGAGCAGCATGGAAGTTTTGGGCATCTCCGATCGCCTGAGCGATTTTTTGTAACAGCCGGACTTCTGCCTCAGCGCGGTGACGTTCTGCCATTTCACTGTGGAGTTGCTGGTTGATGCTGACCAGTTCGGCAGTCCGATCGGCAACTTTGGTTTCTAACTGACAATAAGCATCATGTAGGGCTAATTCCGCAGCTTTGCGATCGCTAATATTACGAAAAATTCCGCGAGTCGCCGTTGGTTGAGACTCGACAAATTGACAGTTGATGCTACCTTCTACCCAAATTTTTTCGCCTTGCTTGGTGACAAAAATTGTTTCAACTTGCGCGAATTTCTCGCCAGCCATGATGCGCCCAAAGACTTCGAGGCAGTGGCACAAGCTATCGGGATGAATAATGTCGTAAATTTTTAGCTCGGCAAGTTCTGCTTCACTATAGCCAAGAGCTTCTTTCCAGGCGCGGTTAACATAGATAAATCTGCCATCTGGCGTAACCGATTGAATCAAATCGTTAGCATTTTCAAATAAATCTCGATAACGTTCTTGGCTCTGTCGCAGGGCAAATTCAGTTTGCCGCTGCTGTTGATGTGCCTGCTGTAAATCGATGAAATTCCGTCTTAGCTCCAACTGTGTCATGACCTGACGCGCCAGAATTTCCAAAGCCTCCAATTGTTGGGGACTCAACTCGCGAGGTACGTAGTCGATCGCGCAGAGAGTTCCCAAAGCAAAATTGTCCGATGTCACCAGTGGTGCGCCCGCATAAAACCGAATTTTGGGTTCTCCAGTTACCAGTGGGTTGTCGGCAAAACGCTCGTCTTGGCAAGCATCAGGCACGATCAGTAAGTGGCGTTCGGCAATTGCCCGATCGCAAAAAGCAATATGACGAGGAGTTTCTGGAATAGTTAAACCAACTTGAGACTTAAACCATTGGCGCTCGGCATCGACCAAACTAATGAGTGCTGTAGGAGTCTGGCAAATTTGGGCAGCCAAACGAGTGAGATCGTCAAACGCCTGTTCTGGTGAAGTATCCAGAATATCGTACCGCTGTAGGGCATGAAGTCTATCTATTTCGTTACTAGGCAGTGAATCTTTCACCGTCATTTTCCTACTATGATTTAGCGATCGCCTTTACCAGTGACCAGTGACCAGTGACCAGTTAATTCTGAATTCTCCAAGGGTTATTCTTAACAGTTAGTATTCCCAAGTTTTTGCATTGACTTACATTTTTACTGCTGGCGATGTGAAAGATTGGGAATTCTGGGTTTAAATGTTATTTGGCAAGCGAGTAGTGAAGAGTGGTGTGTGGTGCATGAAGAAGGGGTGTAGGGTGTGGGTAATGGGTAATGGGTAATAGGTAATGGGTAATTGGTAATTGGTAATTACTCCCCTTCTCCCCCTCTCCCCCTCTCCCCCTCTTCCCCTCTGCTCCCAGCTCGTCCCTGCTCCCAGCTCGTCCCTGCTCGTGCGCTCCCTGCTCGTGCGCTCCCTATTTTTTTGTGACCAATCAACAGAAATCTCGAACTTTAGCTGGAATTGCGGGGATTGTGGCGATCGCAACCCTGCTGAGTAAATTAGTTGCCTTGTTCCGCCAACAGGCGATCGCGGCGGCTTTCGGTACGGGTATAGCTGCTAATGCCTACAACTATGCCTATATCATTCCTAGTTTCTTTTTAATCTTGCTGGGAGGTGTGAATGGTCCGATCCACACCACGATTGTCAGCATCTTAGAAAAGCGTAGCAAACAGGAAGCCGCTCCCCTAGTGGAAAGCATCACGACTCTAGTTAGCGGAGTGTTGTTGCTCGTATCCATCGCCCTGTTCTTGTCGGCGGATGGATTAATTTATTTGGTGGGTCCGCAATTGAGCCAGACAGCCCACGCGATCGCTGCCGAGCAATTGCGAATTATGTCTCCAATGATTTTACTATCGGGATTAATTGGAATTGGTTTTGGCACGCTCAATACTGCCAATCAATACTGGTTGCTGTCCCTCAGTCCCGTACTTTCTAGTATCACAATTATTTTGGGGCTGGGAATCTTATATTTATCCGTGGGAAGCCAAATAATTTCTCCTGCTTATGTGGCGATTGGCGGGCAGGTTTTAGCCTGGGGAACCCTTGCAGGGGCATTATTTCAGTGGATCGTACAATTAATCGTACAGTGGCGGTTACGACTCGGTACGCTGCGCCTGCGGTTCGATTTTCGCTCTCCTGGCGTGCAGCAAGCAGTTAAGTTAATGGCTCCGGCTGTTTTTGCTTCTGGGATGCTACAAATTAATCTGTTCACCGATTATTTCTTTGCTTCCGGCATTCCTGGGGCTGCTGCTGCTTTCAACTACGCTAACTTGATCGTTCAGACTCCCCTGGGCATCATTTCCAATGTCATTTTGCTGCCCTTATTTACAATTCTCTCTCGGCTTGCCGATCCGTTAGAGTGGCACAATTTGAAATCGCGACTGCGCCAGGGATTGATTCTAACGGCTCTCACGATGCTGCCTTTAGGAGCTTTGTTTGCGGCTCTAGCGATGCCAATCGTCCGAATCGTTTACGAACGCGGAGCCTTTCAACAAGATGATTCGCAACTCGTAGCTTCAATTTTAGTTGCCTACGGTATTGGTATGTTTGTCTACTTAGGGCGCGATGTCTTGGTACGAGTATTTTACGCCTTGGGAGATGGAGAAACGCCCTTCCGCGTTGGTGTATTAAATATCTTCCTCAACGTTCTACTAGATTTTATCCTCATCAAACCTTTTGGTGCCCCTGGAATTACACTGGCAACAGTAGGAGTCAATACGATCTCGATGCTGCTGTTTTTGGGTATCTTGCATCGTAAACTCCACGGTTTACCATTGCGACAATGGAGTTTACCAATTTTAGGTTTAATTGTCAGTGGTTTTACCGCAGGAGTCTCTAGCTGGGGGACTCTTTGGAGTTTGCAACATTTCTTCGGTAGTCAGGGATTAGTTTTACTACTGCTGCAAACGATCGCTTCCGGGTTAGTAGGCATGGGAGTTTTTGCCCTCCTTGCCACTCGGATGAAATTGCCAGAAATCGATTTTTTAGTGGCTCGGTTGACTAAAAGGGGAGCCGGGAGCCAGTAGGGGCAGGTTTCTAAACCCGCCCGTACGGGAGGGAAAGAGAGCTGAGGGGGCTGAGGAGGAAAAGGAGGACAAGGGGGACAAGGGGGACAAGGGAGCAACTACCAACTACCAACTACCCATTACCCATTACCCATTACATTTCATCTTGATACTTCTGCAAAATCTCCATTAAGTCAGCTTGACCTCGGGCTGGTATCAAGTCAATTAGGGGGATTTCTTTTTTCCCGCCCCCAAGTTTAACGGGAATATTTTGTAAAACTTGCTGGACTCGATCTTCTGAGAGCGATCGCGCCGTCAAAATGGGATAGAGTTGTTCGGCAAGCAGGGTATGAAGTTTGGCATCGGCAAGATAAAGATGCCATTTGGCAATATCTATATATACGTTTTCGCCGATTTCAGCTGCGATCGCTTCAATAACTTCTGAAGTACTTTGTTTAGCCATAAAACTGAACTTCCTTCTATTTGAAAAGGGTAATGGATAAGTCGCAAGTCAAAAGCCTGTTGCAAGAAAGCCTCTTTGCCTCACTCACCAATTACCCATTACCCATTACCACTCTTCACTGATAGCTGATAACTGACAACTGATAACTGACTCTCTAGGTAGATTTGGGCGGTGTATCTGGCGCAGCTGACTCAGAATAGTTGGCGATCGCGGCAATGTAAATTAAATGTCCTAATAATACAGTTGCCCATCCCCCTGTTAACCAAGGCAACCACTCCCAAGCTGTGGTTTTGAGAATGTGGACGAACCACAGACCGGAATTCATGGCAGCGAAAATCGCTACGTGGGTAGCAAAGTTCATGCGATCGTCTAAACGTCGATAGGCAGGATCGCGGCGGTCTGGTTTACGGGGCCAACGAGGAGGCATGTGTTTGCTGTTCACCGATTGAGTTGTCTATATTTTATCGACTTCTTGCTGCGGATAGTAAGTATCGATGCCAAACTGGGCAAACTAGACCTGAAGTAAGAAACTCTCTCAAAACCAAATTTAAGTTTTATGGAGACAGTCATTTATATAAAAATGCTCGTTTGCCGCTATTGACAATGAGCCAAATAGAAATTTGTTGAATTTAGACAATTTAGGCATGACCTATGAAAAAGATCTTAGTTATAGAAGACGAGCGTTTGGTTAGAGACAACATCCTAGACTGTTTGGAAGATGGCGGCTATGAGGTTGTTGGAGTTGATAACGGTCAAGTTGGTTTGGACTGGGCAAGCGAACACAAACCCGATCTGATTTTGTGCGATGTGATGCTGCCGGAGTTAGATGGCTACGAAGTATTGCGATCGCTGCGTCAAGAACCAACCACGGCACTGCTGCCGTTTGTTTTTCTCTCCGCCAAGGTGGAAAAAGCTGAGATCCGTCATGGCATGAACTTGGGAGCTGACGATTACATTACAAAACCCTTTACTCCCGACGAACTATTAGATACGGTGGCGGCGCGGCTGAAAAGACGGGATGCGATCGTCCAATATGCAGAACTTTTGCAGGCTTCCCTATTCAACAGCGATCGCATTTCGCTCGCACCTCAACCCATAATTAACGCGCCTTCCACGCCTGCACCAGCTCAATATCAAGACTTCAACGCATTTGCTCAGGAACTAGCAGCACTCCAATCGGCTCAATTTACTGGCAAATTAAATGTTAAAAGCGCCACGGATCAGTCTTGGGACTTTTACTTGCATCAGGGGCGCTTGTTGTACGCTACAGGAGGGATGCATTTAGCGCGGCGCTGGCAGCGGCATGTCTCGACTTACTGCCCCAAATTCAACTGACTCAATTAAATTTACCAACCGAGCTTTTTACTCGACCTGCTTGGGAATATCAATTACTCGGCTTGTTACTGAAACAACAACAGATCGGTCGCGAACACATTGCCCCAATAGTGCGCGATTGTGTTGTCGAAGTCCTGTTTGACATGATGCAGGCAGGGCAAATCAATTACCAAAAATCGGAGCAAGCCTTGCCTTTACAACTTCTTGCTTTAGAGTGGGAGCAAGTCTTCACCCCAGCCCAAAAACTATGGCAAGCTTGGCAATCGAGCAATCTAACTTCGCTTCTACCCAACTATGCCCCCCTAGTCAAACAGCCAGAAGCTTTACAACAACAAACTTCACCAGCTGTCTACCGTCAACTGACAGCAGTACTCGATGGCAAGCGATCGCTGCGCGAACTGGCAGTATTGATGAAGCGTCAAGCTGCCGAAGTTGCTGTGTCTCTCTTACCCTACTTCCAATCCAAGATCGTCGAACTCGTCCAACTCCCTGACCTACCACTACCGCACGCAGCCACCGCACAACCTGCAACACCACCGACATCAGCTACACCCGCCACATCAACAGCAGCCAAATCGCTACTGATTGCTTGTATCGATGACAGCCCTCTCGTCTGTCAAACTATGGATCAAATGCTGTCCAACGCAGGCTATCAGGTATTGACAATTCAAGATCCTCTACGAGCAATCTCAACTTTGCTGACGCGCAAGCCAGATTTAATTTTCTTAGATCTGGTTATGCCTAACTTGAATGGCTATGAAATTAGCTCGCGACTGCGTAAGATTGCAGCTTTCCGCGATACACCGATTGTCATTCTTAGTGGTAATGCGATCGACCGCGCCCAAGCGCAAGCAGCAGGAGTCTCGGATTACCTAGAAAAACCCGTACAAACAGAAAAGTTATTGCAAATGATTGGCAAACACATTTCTGTAGGAAGCTGAAGAGAAAAGTCGTAAGTCGGGAGTTGGAGACAAGGGAGAGGGGGGAGACAAGGGAGAGGGGGAGACAAGGGAGACAAGGGAGAGGGGGGAGACAAGGGAGAGGGGGGAGACAAGGGAGAGGGGGGAGACAAGGGAGAGGGGGGAGACAAGGGAGAAAACGACCAACTACCAACTACCAACTACCAATTCTCCACACCCTACACCTTACACCCTGTTCGCTGATAACTGATAACTGATAACTGATAACTGATAACTGAGACTGGCATGAGATCCGCAGGTAGAGCGAAATGACAAAGATTCTGGTCATCGAAGACGAGCAGGCAGTTAGAGAAAATATTACCGAGCTGCTAGCGACGGAGGGATACGAAATCGTTGCCGCAGAGAACGGTCACGTTGGCATTAACTGGGCTTGGGAACATAAACCCGATCTGATTTTGTGCGATGTGATGATGCCGGAATTAGATGGCTATGAAGTGTTGAAGTTGCTGCGCGAAGAACCAACTACAGCACTGATGCCTTTCATTTTTCTCTCAGCCAAAGCAGATAAAACTCATTTGCGCCAAGGGATGGAATTAGGTGCTGATGATTACCTAACTAAACCGTTCTCAAAAAAAGATTTATTAGGGGCGATCGCCGCGCGGTTAAAAAAGCAAACAGCGTTACGCCAACCGGAACCATCCCACGACGAACATCATGGCGATCGCGACAACGCAAATATTTTTGTTGCCGAGTTTCTTTCGCTCAAGTCAGCTCAAGTGACTGGCAGACTATCTGTCACCAGTGCTTCGGGGCAAGAGTGGACTTTTTATCTGTACTCCGGTCGAGTTTTATATGCTACTGGAGGAATGCATCCCATCCGCAGGTGGCAAAGGCTTATAGTCACGCACTGCCCGCAAATTTCAATCGATCGACTGAAATTACCAACCGATCTAGCTGGCTCGGCATGGGAGTATCAAGTTCTGAGTTTATGGCTCAAACAGGAGCAAATTACCAGCAGGCAAGTCACGCAAATCGTGCGCGGTAGTATCACGGAAGTGCTATTTGATATTTTGCAAACTGGGCAAGTTATCAAATATCAGGTGCAGATCGAAAATTCTTCTGGGTTGCAATTATTACTCATGGACATCGAGCAAGCACTTGCGTCAGCTTATCAAATGTGGCGTAACTGGCAACACGCTAACTTAACAAATGTTTGTCCCAATCAAGCTCCGATCCTCAAAAATCCAGAATTATTGCAACGAAAAACTTCTCCTAATACTTACCGCCAGTTGACTACACTTCTAGACGGACGGCGGACGCTACGCGATTTAGCCGTACTGATGAAACGTCAGGTTTTAGAGCTATCCTACACTTTGTCACCTTACCTTCAGGACGACATGGTGGAATTAATAGACATTCCCGATCTGGCTATGCCCACGACTGGAGAGGTTGCATTAGAACCACCAGTTACGCCCATAGCACTGAAACCGACGATCGCCTGCATTGATGATAGTCCATTAGTGTGCGAGGTGATGCGGAACATTATTACGGATGCAGGATATCAGTTTATAGACATTCAAGATCCTTTGCGGGCGCTCGCAATTTTGTTAAGTCAAAAACCAGACATGATCTTTTTAGATCTCATCATGCCAAAACTAAATGGTTATGAAATTTGCACGCGCATCCGCAAAATTAATGCGTTCCGCGATACACCGATCGTCATTTTTAGCGGCAATTTGATCGATCGCGTGCGGGCGATGGTTGTGGGTGCATCCGACTGTCTGGACAAACCCGTGCAAGCTGATGCAGTCGTGAAATTGATTCACAAGCATCTATCCGCGTCAGAGCGATCGACCTAGCTCGACTTTTGCTAGAATTTTGACAATTTAGGGTGAAATAACTTCTGCAACTTCGTCTTCTGCTAAACTCCAGTCTTCAAAATATTCGTAAACTTCAGACAAACTTTCCAAACCATCAACCGCGCTTTCCAAAGCTTGAAAATAAGCTGCTGTAGCTGCTGCGGATTCAGTTGAAGTATTCCAGCTCAAAATTTCATCAGTTTTGGTTTGCAGCTTGGTAATTAAATGAAGTTGTTGAATCAGGATTTGCTCTAATCGGTCATTCATAAATTCGATCTAACGCGAGCAGTGAATAGCAATTTCAATCTTACAAGTATGGAATTAATACAAAGTTAAGAACAGGCAATCCCGAATATATTACTGATTTAGATATAACCGCTTTCAAAAAGTATATATAGTAGCAGGGGCGCACGCTGTACGCCCCTACGATTGAAATGTATTGCAATTCTAATCAAAAGAAATGCTATGTTTTCTAAACGGTTGCTAACTCAGGTGCGGGACGCTTACTGTTACGAATGCCTGCGATCGCCTCAGCGTAATCTTTAGCTTTAAATACTGCCGAACCAGCAACGATCGCATTTGCGCCTGCTTCTAGCACCTGCCAGGTGTTGTTACCTTTTAAGCCACCATCAACCTCAATCCAAGGATCTAAACCGCGATCGTCGCACATTTGGCGCAGTTTGCGGATTTTGGGTACGACAGATGGAATAAAGCTTTGACCACCAAAACCTGGGTTAACGCTCATGATTAGCACTAAGTCGCAAAGTTCTAGTACGTACTCGATCAGTTCTAATGGTGTAGAAGGATTGAGTACGACCCCTGCTTGTTTCCCTAATTCTCTAATTTGACCGAGCGTGCGGTGGAGGTGAGGGGAAGCATTATGCTCGGCATGAACGGAGATAATATCGGCTCCTGCTTTGGCAAAATCTTCAACGTACTTCTCTGGCTCTACGATCATCAAGTGGACATCCAGAGGTTTTTGAGTCACTGGGCGAATTGCTTCGACAATCAGCGGACCAATAGTGATGTTAGGCACGAATCGACCGTCCATGACATCAACGTGAATCCAGTCAGCTCCAGCCTCATCGATCGCTTGAATCTCAGCTCCTAGACGGCTAAAATCTGCTGATAGTATGGATGGAGCAATAACAGTTTGCTTTTTGGATGGCGTTTGGGTCATGGTTGGAGATTCTCCTGCTTCCTCTGTTGTCAGCATTTTAACAAAATGTTTAGTTTTCCCCCAAGTGTTATCTGAATTCGGAATTCGGAATTCGGAATTCGGAATTCGGAATTGCGACCGGGAGTAGTAGGGTGGGCAATGCTAACCCTACTTGAATTTGACGAACTTGCGATCGCCAGCCAGGAAAGCCGTACTTCACCCCTCAACCTTTTACCGGATCGCCAACATAGAATAAATAGAGTAGCTTTCGTAAAGAATTGTAAGGTTTTCTCATGGCAGATCGGTTAATTCGTGCCACAGCCGCCGATGGGGGAATTCGCGCTGTCGGCGTTATCACCACCAAGCTGACTGAAGAGGCAAGAAAACGGCATGAACTTTCCTACGTGGCGACGGCAGCGCTAGGACGCACTATGTCCGCTGGGTTGTTATTTGCTTCTAGCATGAAACGCCCTGATTCGCGAGTCAATATTCGGGTCAAAGGTAATGGTCCGTTAGAGGGAATTTTAGTCGATGCAGGTTTAGACGGTACTGTAAGAGGTTACGTCGGCAATCCCGCGATCGAACTACCACCAAACGATCGCGGTAAATTGGATGTTGGCGGTGCTGTGGGTTCAGAGGGTTATCTCTACGTCGTACGCGATGTTGGCTATGGCTATCCCTACTCCAGCACGGTAGAGCTAATATCGGGAGAGATTGGCGACGACTTGTCTCACTACCTAGCTACGTCAGAACAAACACCGTCAGCGTTAGTATTAGGCGTATTTGTCGGCGCTACAGGAGTGACAGCAGCAGGAGGATTGCTGATTCAAGTTTTGCCCAAAGCAGCCCGCGATGAAGCTTTAGTACAAACATTAGAATCAAGAATTGCTCAGCTAGCAGGATTCACGCCCTTACTCCAAGCTGGAAAGACCTTACCGCAAATCTTCGAGCAACTGTTAGGAGATATGAATTTGGAGATTTTTCCAGAATCTCAGTTAGTGCGCTTTTACTGTGGTTGCTCTTTTGAGCGCGTTCTAGGAGCGCTGAAAATTCTAGGCGAAGCAGAATTACAAGACATGATTGCCAAAGATGACGGAGCCGAAGCCACATGTCATTTTTGCGGACAAGTTTACAAAGCCAGCAGCAATCAGTTAGAGCAGTTGATTTTGGATTTACGGGCAGAGTCTTAATCAGTGACCAGTGACCAGTGACCAGTGATCGGTAGAGAGCGATCGATTAATCTGAATTGCGTGCATGGCGCGAATTGCCCATTACCAATTACCCATTACCAATTACCCATTACCAACTACCAATGACAAATGACCAATGACCAATATAGGATGACAATGAATGTGCTTAGCAGGCAAAATCAAGCATAGTACTTAAGATATTGGGGCGAGTCATGAGCGATCGGAGTATGCCAGAGGATTGGTCTGTGAGTCAGCCGCCAGCAAAGGAGGACAATGGCAATCAGCCTCATACCCAACATTCTGTAGACTCTGCTTCTCAATATCCAACGGATCGCGAGCTGTCTCAATACCTGTCCCAGCAAAGGCACAATTCAGAAGTCATGCCACAATCACCATCGAACTCGTCCCAATCTGGTAGCGTTTCCCCTTCATCAGCTACAGACGGTAAGTTGTGGTCTAGCGTACCTCCATCGGGAGAGCCGCCTAGTGTCGGACGCAAGCGGTGGTGGAAACACTGGATGCTTTGGGCAGCTCTGGCAGCGTTGGGGGCTAATGGAGTGGCGATCGTCGCCATGACGATGTTATTTAAGTTACCATCTGCACCTAATTGTCCGGCAATTTTTTGGCCTCTGGCTTCAGGGACGGTGCGGTTGCATTGCGCTCAAGTTGCAGCGGCAAAACGAACTGTACCAGATTTAATGGCAGCGATCGCCTTAGTAAAGCCTCTACCACAAAATCATCCTTTAAGTCAAGAAATCGAACGGGGTTTAGCAGAGTGGTCGCAAGATTTACTCGCCTTAGCAGAAGAAAAGTTTCAAGCCGGACAGCTATCGGAGGCGATCGCGATCGCCTCCGATATTCCGTCAGATGTCTCTACAGCCTCCACCGTCCCAACGCAAATTGAAAAGTGGAAATCGATTTGGGCGGAAGCAGAAAAAATTTATGCTGAAGCCGAGTCCCAGATCCCGAAAGAAAACTGGTATCGGGCTTCGATGGCAGCGGTACGTTTGCTCAATGTCGGTAACAACTATTGGGCAAATACCAAATACGAAGAATTAAAATATGCGATCGCCACCGCCAGAGAAGATGGCGGAAGATTGGAGAAAATTCAAAATTTGGTCAATCGAGGCAGAGCCGACGATTTTCTAGCTGCTATACAGCAAATTCAAGCAATTGAAGCAGGTAGCTATTTTTATCAGAAAGCTCAAGCAATGATTCCCGATATCGGGCGCAAAATGCTCGATTTAGCCCAGGAAACTTTAGATAAAAGAGATGTAGACAAAGCGGTTGAAATTGCCAATCAAATTCCTGCTGTTGCCAAATTAGAAACAGAAGTCCAAGATTTTACCGTCCTAGCTGAGGCACATCGGAGTGCTTTTGTCGGTACTGTTTCTAGCATAGAAGCGGCAATTGCCGAAGCGCAAAAAATTGGACTAGACCGACCGCTTTACTATAAAGCTCAAGATACGATCGCCCGTTGGCAACTTGAAATTGAAGATGTGCAGCATCTAGCCAAAGCACGCAGCTTAGCTCAACCAGGGGCAGTTGCCGATTTAAATGCAGCGATCGCTGAAGCTTTGATGATTCCAGACTCGAATCCCCGTGCTGCTGAAGCCAAGCGAGAAATTGACGGCTGGCGGCGACGGATACAAACATTTGAAGACCAACCTTACCTTAACCGTGCCGACGAGATAGTGGTTGAAGGCGATGTCGTCGCTTTACAAGCAGCAGTTGATGAAGCGAGTAAAATTGGTGAAGGACGCGCGCTTTATGGCGAAGCCCGTAAGCGAATTCGCAACTGGACGCGCCAGATCCAAACGATTGAAGACCAGCCATTCTTAGACCAAGCGCGAGACTTGGCAAATAATGGCAATCTACCAGCGGCGATCGCTGCTGCTGGGCAAATTGGTGCGGGACGGGCGCTACATGCCACAGCGCAGGCAGAAGTTAAGGAATGGCAAACTCAACTTCAGGCGGAACAAGATTGGCGCGAAGCCCAGCAAGTTGCTTTGCAGAATACTCCCGATGCATTGGCACAAGCAATTCGGCTGGCGGATCGGGTTCCTAACAGCAATTCCTTACGATTGGATGTGAATCCAGCCATTAATAACTGGGGCGATCGCTTGTTGCGGTTGGCGCAAGACCAAGGGACATACAACCCGCAAGCAGGGATTGACATAGCCCGTAAAATTCCGCGCAGCAGCAGCGCCTACGGAGCCGCTCAAGCGCAGATAGGCGAGTGGCAGAGGATTTTGAACCCTCCTCCTCCCGAACCGCTTCCCAGCCTCGATAACACCGCACCGAGTCCGATAAATTCCGAGCCTATTCCTAGTGCTAGTCCTGATGATAACTAATCCTGACGATTGTAAACTTTAACGGTTTTGATTAGGCATCATAAACATAGCAGCAAAAAGTTGTTACCATTCTATTGATAAAATCTTGGTTCTTAACTTGTTCATCTAGTCCATTTATTCTCTCACCCAGAGCTTTAATTTCTCCTTTAATTTCGGTTTGCCCTACTTTTAGATCGACAACATCTTTTTGTAGACCATCTAATTTCTGGTCAAGCTTAGCTAAAATTTCCTTTAAGTCTTGCTCTAGTGTGACTGACATAGGTAAAATTCCTATTTGGGAGAAATTATTATAGATTCTTTTAGCATAGTTGCGATCGCATTTCCCCTGGAATGTTAAAAGCGATTCCCTACAATCAAGTTTTTTAACCTTATAAGGTATAGTTTATACCCTGTAATATATACCTGTAATATATAAATGGTGACTCAGCACAGAAGACAGTAGGGAAACTCAAGAGTCAACGCGATTCGTACTTTTTTCACCTAAAAATAGCTATGTCTCATTTGACAAACAAAGCAGCCATTTCTACTAATGGTATAGTCACAACCCCTCACTACCTAGCTTCCCAAGCGGGTTTAGAAATACTTCAGCAAGGGGGAAATGCCGTTGATGCTGCGATCGCTGCTGCTGCTACCTTGACGGTGGTTTATCCCCATATGAATAGTTTGGGTGGCGATAATTTTTGGTTGATTTATAATATCAAAAAACGAGAATTAAAAGGTTTGAATGCTAGCGGTCGAGCGGGGGAAAAGGCAACAATCGATCTCTATCAGTCTCTAGGTTATGACAGAATTCCTTTTAGAGGTTATTTAGCTGCAAATACCGTACCTGGAGCAGTATCCGGCTGGGATTTAGCATATAAATACGCTCAAGCAAGCATAAATAATTCTTTGCCTTGGCAGCAACTTTTTGCTTCTGCAATTAAGTTTTCTGAGAATGGTTTCCCAACTTCTCAAAATCAAGCAAGCTGGACTCAAACAAGTATTGATGTAGATAAAGAATTTTTTAATTTACAAAGATTTTCTGGTTTTCGTCAAATCTATTTGAAATCTGATGGAACAATTTATCAAACAGGTGAAATATTTAAACAATCGCACTTAGCTCAAAGTTTAGCAGCGATCGCCTCTCAAGGTGCAGCCGAGTTTTATCAAGGGGAAATTGCCCAAAATATCGTTGCAGATTTACAAGAGAACGGGGGAATTTTAACTCTGCAAGATTTTGCGGAACATACTGCTAACTGGGTAGAACCAATTTCAGTCAATTATCGCGATTATATTGCTTATAACTTACCACCCAACACTCAAGGAATTGCCTCTTTATCGATTTTAAATATCTTAAATAATTTCGATTTACGCAAACTAGGAGAAGGAACGGCAGATTACTATCATTTGATTGTAGAAGCAACCAAACAAGCATTTAGCGATCGCGATAAATATGTGAGCGATCCTGACTTTGTAAATATGCCTTTAGATTGGCTATTATCTTCAGAACGTGGTAAAGAACTAGCAGCACAGATTAACTTGCAGCAAGCCGCTAACCAAGTACAACCTCTCGATCCAAAAGGCGATACAATTTGGCTGGGAGTTGTAGATAAAGATGGTAACGCTGTCTCTTTAATTCAAAGTATTTACTACGAATTTGGTTCGGGTATAGTTGCAGGTGATACGGGGATTTTATTACAAAATCGAGGGTGTTTTTTCTCCTTAGATCCGCAACATGTAAATTGTTTGCAACCTAAAAAACGTACTTTTCACACGTTAAACCCTGCCATGTTATTTCAAAACGGCAAACCGTATTTAGTCTACGGTACGATGGGAGGAGAAGGACAACCTCAAACTCAAGCTGCGATCGCAACTCGAATTGTCGATTTTGGTTTTAATGTCGAAGATGCAATTTCTGCACCGCGATGGTTGCAAGGACGTACTTGGGGAGTCGCTACCAACGAACTTAAAATTGAAGGCAGAGTTTCAGCAGATATTGTTCGAGAATTAAGCGATCGCGGTCACTCTGTTAAAGTTGTTGAAGATTATACAGATGTGATGGGACACGCTGGGGCGATTTTAATCGACGCTGAAACTAATATAAAATACGGTGCTGCCGATCCAAGAAGTGATGGTGCTGCTGTAGGGTATTAGTTTCTATTAATTAATCAGTCTCATTAAATATTTTGCTTTGAAAAGCAATCTTGAAGGCTTCTATGTGCTGTGAGTTTTGCGGAAACCAAATATCTCCGCTGAATACATTATCAGGTGGTAAAACGTCACATACAGGTTCTTCCAAATAAACTGGGTTACTTAAACGAATACCCCAAGCCTCTTGTCTATCCATGCTGCATTCAGCTTGATATTCAGCTAGATTATCACCCAAACCATGAGCCTCTTTATCAGCTGCAAAACTAACAGAATCATACTTGAAAACCTTCTCAACAGTAGCCCATCCTTGGATAGCATGAGCTGGAAATGTCTTTTCATCTAGTTCAAATGAGAATAGGATTTCAAAACAGTTTTTCCTCAGTTTTTCAAGTAGTCTTACAACTTCGCAATCGTTTTTATTTGATGTTATTTCATAGAAATCTAAAGTGTGTAACAAAATTTTTCCTTTATAGTCTATTACGATATTATTTGGTTCAAAAACAACTAGAGTATTGTGTATACCTGCTAAATAAAATAGGACATTGTCTGGATACAAAGAAGCTCCTAATGTTCTACTGATTAATCTGTTAGAGATATCTATTTTTGAATTAGTTTGAGATACTTGATTATAAAATTTTTCTATGTATTGGAAAAAGTTAATTTTAGGAGTTTGAGGTTTCTTGGTTTTTGCTATACTTTGAAGCGTATCTAAGTATGGAGAACTATCTACTGACATCAAGCCAAAACCAAAGTTTCCACAAAACTCTTTAAATTTATTAAATGCTGTAGAGTTGAGAAGCTGAGGTTGTTCAAGGAGATAGCCGTTACCAAAGGCATGATAGTAATGTTCTTCTGCCTCATCAATTACTTCTACTTCTTCAACCACAATTTTAGACCATAAATAATACAATTTAGGATTTTTACCTATTCCAACTATTAGAAAGATCGTATCTCCTTCTGCATTAAGGATGGCTCTTTTATTTGTTGATACGCAGGATAATGCACTTTCATACTCATATTCATCATAGTCAAGCAGTGTTTCTGCTGGCAAATATCCTAGCTTGTCGTAATTATGATATTGAATCCAAAATTTTGACTTGGTTTTTTCTTGTCTCTGAGATTTTGCAGGAGTCCAAGTATTACAATTATACTCAGGATTAAGTTTTTTAATCCAAAACTGTTCTCTTTCTAATAATTGCTTTTCTTGACATTCCTCAATTATATTGAATTCAAATACTCCTATTCTACCTGCCTTAGAAACTACTGTCCTCAACCCATACTTTAAGAAAGCTGCTCGCAGTGGATAACTACCACTATCTAAAGCAGAAGCTCGATCTAAACCTCTAGTATGCTGCCTCCAGCGTTTTTGTATATTTCTAGATTGACCTATGTAAGATTTATTATTTACAGTATTAGTAATTTGGTAAACACCACATTTCATTGTTTAACTTAACTCATAGAATCTACTATCATCTTCGATTTTGTATTAATTATTAGTTATATTAAAACAGTAGATATACTGATTTTATTTTTAATAAGTTGCCTGCAAGCGGCTAATCAAGTAATCTTTGGCAGAAATAGAAGGATACATTGCTACTCGATCCGTACAACAACCAGGAAGACAAGCAACCTCAGTATCATCGTTAGGATGGCAGAAAAAAGCTATTGAATAACGCGATCGCTTCATTTTTTCATCTGTTGGAATCGCTACCCGATGTTTGGTAGAACAAAAAACATGATTTGTCCATCGTTGCATTAAATCTCCAGTATTTACAATTATCGTATCAGGAATCGCTGGAGCTGCGATCCATTCTCCATTTTTCGTTTGTACTTCTAATCCGCCAATATCATCTTGAAATAACAAAGTAATACTACCGTAATCAGCATGTTCTCCCGCCCTTACCTGTCCTTGTTTTGGAGGTTGTTCTAATAGGGGGTAGTGTAGTAATCTCAGAGTATGAGCTTGTGCATTATGATTGGCAATAAAAAAGTCTTCTGGAATTTGTAATGCCATCGCAAAAGTTTGTAGAATTATATCCGTTATTTGTACACAAGCTTCCCAGAAATTCAATACACAACTATGAAATTCAGTACTAAAGTCTGGGTTTTGAGCAATGGATTTTAAATTTAGATTTAATGCTTCTTTTAAATCTCCTGGCTGTTTTGGATTGAGGCGTTCCCTTTCTATACCTACATAACCACTGTTGTGAGATTCATCTAACCACGCTATTTGGTTTTTTGCTTCCAACGGAAGATTAAAAAAATGCTGAGAGTGTGTAAATAGCTGTTGGATTAAATGAGAAGAAATACCTGAATTTTTAATATATAAAAATCCAATTTCATGACAAGCTTGATAAACGCGATCGACTATAGTTTGTCTTTCTAATTCATCTCCTGTTGCAAATGTTTGCAAATCAATAATTGGAATTTGCAATACTGGGTTAGTCATAGTTATATTTGCACGTAAATGTTGGTAATTGATAATAAATAATTAGTATTAATCAACAACAGATGCAGCAATAACACCCTCAGCCTCCAACATTGCAGCCACCTGTAAAATTTTCCCCTCATTGTAAGGTGCGGCAATCAACTGCACCCCCAAAGGTAAACCATTCGATCGCGCGATTGGCACGGATAAAACAGGTAAACCAATAAAAGATAGCGGCTGAGTAAACAATCCCAAATGGGGACGAACTAAAATTTCCCGCCCATCTAACTGAATTGTTTGTTGTCCGATGAATGGTGCAACACATGGTGTTGTAGGGGCTAGAATCAAATCGACGTGTTGAAAAATTGCGCGGACGCGATCGCGAAACCACCGTCTAAATCTCTGCGCCTGAATATACCAACTCGCAGGAATCATCGCCCCAGCCAAAAAACGATCGCGGGTAGCCGGATCGAAGTCTTCAAGACGCGATCGCAAGTTTGCTAAATGCAGATTTGCCCCTTCACACGCTGTAATTATAAAAGCCGCTGCCCTAGCACGGTGCGCTTCTGGGATAGTAACGTATTGCGTCGCGCCTAAAACTTGGGCGACTCGTTCCACAACAGCTAAAGCTTCCGGTTCTGCACCTGTCCGAAAATAATCTTCAGCAATGGCAATGCGTAACCCATCAATATTGTCCGGTTGTAGAGACGTTACATGTAACGTCTCTACAGGGGAACGTTGCGTGCAAACCGGATCGCGACTGTCCCATCCTTGCAGCACGTCAAAGGCGATCGCTACATCTCTTACAGAACGGGTAAACGTGCCAATGTGGTCGAAACTACTGGCAAATAAAAACGCTCCCGCCCGCGATAATCTCCCATAGGTGGGTTTGAGTCCGTAGACACCGCATAAAGCCGCAGGGACGCGAATAGAACCGTTGGTATCGGAACCCAGCGTCAGGGGAACCATTCCCCCAGCTACCGCCGCCGCCGATCCTCCAGAAGAACCGCCAGCAATGCGATTTGTGTCATGCGGGTTGTGGGTTGCACCGTAGTGAGCATTTTCCGTGACAAAACCATAGGCGTATTCATCCATATTGAGCGCCCCGACTAAAATTGCTCCGGCTTGTTTCAGTTTGGCGATCGCCGTAGCATCTCGGCTAGCGGGAGGATTTTCCGCATTGATTTTCGAGCCAGCTAGGGTCGTTATCCCAGCAATATCAAATAAATTTTTGACCGCAAAGGGAACGCCAGCTAGAACGCCTGGATCTTGCCCAGAGGCGATCGCCCGGTCGATCTTCGCTGCATCTGCTAAGGCTGTTTCAGTTGTAACGGTGGTGAAACAATTCAGTGCTGGATTCCGTGCGGTAATTCTGTCGAGGGTGGCGATCGCCACTTCTACTGCGCTTACCTGTTGCGCGCGCACGGCTGTTGCTATGGTTACGGCATCAGCAAGGTTTAAATTCATGCTTTCATCTTAAGGCAGGATAATCTAACGCGATCGCCCTTGTTCGAGCCTCGTCTACTAATGAGTGCTTTTGTCAACTACCTCCATCTATAGACTTGTTTAGATAGTTGACTGGGATAAAAATTTATTCATAAACCTTTACAAAGTTTAGTAAAATGATTTGTAAGAAATAAGTATTTATTCTTAACGTCATGATGACGGAACAATTTCCCTGGCTAACCGCGATTGTCCTGCTACCCCTTGTAGCTTCCCTACTCATCCCCGTACTGCCTGATAAAGACGGCAAGCGCGTGCGGTGGTATGCCTCAGGCGTGGCGATCGCGGACTTGATTCTGATGTGCTACGTTTTTTGGCAACACTACGATGCAGGCATCGCAACTTTTCAATTAGCGGAAAAGTATGCCTGGGTTCCCCAGTTGGGTCTAAATTGGGCTGTCTCAGTTGATGGTTTATCTGTCCCGCTCGTACTGCTAGCAGGATTGGTGACGACACTTTCAATATTTGCGGCGTGGCAAGTCGATCGCAAGCCCCGCTTATTCTATTTCCTGATGCTGGTGCTGTATTCTGCCCAGATTGGGGTGTTTGTCGCCCAAGATATATTGCTGCTATTCATTATGTGGGAGATCGAGCTAGTCCCCGTTTACTTGCTCGTCTCGATTTGGGGTGGACCGAAACGACGCTACGCAGCGACAAAGTTTCTCCTCTATACCGCACTGGCTTCTATATTTATTCTCGTTGCAGGGCTAGCATTGGGTTTCTACGGTGGCAACCCTACCTTCGATATGGCAGCTCTGGCTGTGAAAAACTATCCGCTAGCGCTTGAATTGCCGATTTACGCCGGATTGCTGATTGCTTTTGGCGTGAAGCTAGCGATTTTCCCCATGCATACTTGGTTACCTGATGCCCACGGTGAAGCTTCTGCTCCCGTATCGATGGTTTTGGCGGGTGTACTGCTGAAAATGGGCGGATACGGGTTGATTCGCTTGAATTTGGAAATGTTACCTCACGCACACGTTTACTTTGCCCCAGTGCTGGCAACTGTAGGCGTGGTTAATATTATTTACGGTGCGTTGGCTTCCTTCGCTCAGTCCAACATGAAGCGCCGCCTTGCCTATTCATCTGTTTCCCACATGGGATTCGTCCTACTAGGTATTGCCTCTTTTACGGATGTTGGCATCAGCGGCGCACTCCTGCAAATGCTGTCTCACGGTTTGATTGCCGCAGTCCTGTTCTTCCTCGCAGGCGTAACTTACGATCGCACTCATACGTTATCAATGGAAGAAATGGGCGGTATCGCTCAGGTTATGCCCAAAGTCTTTGCTCTATTTACCATAGGTGCAATGGCATCGCTGGCACTTCCTGGGATGAGCGGCTTTGTCAGCGAGATTTCGGTCTTCGTCGGTGTGACTACCAGCGATATTTACAGCTCAACCTTCCGCACGGTGACGGTATTTTTAGCCGCCGTAGGGCTGATGCTCACTCCAGTCTATTTACTTTCGATGCTACGTCAGGTCTTCTACGGTTCTGGTATCGCCCCTGCGTGTGTTTTAACGAGTACTCAGTTGCGGACGGATTACCAGGATAGTCAAGAAGCTGTTTGCTTCGGGACTGATTGCGTGTTACCTGGCGAGGCAAGGTTTGGCGATGCTAGACCGCGTGAAGTGTTCATTGCTGTCTCGTTCCTGGTGCTAATTATCGGTATTGGGTTATATCCCAAGCTGGCGACGCAGATGTATGATGTCAAGACGGTTGCGGTGAATGCCCAGATCCGCGAATCTTACGTCCAAATTGCTCAGAGCAATCCTCGCATTTATGCTAGCGGCTTCTTAGCTCCTCGGATCGATAAGCCTGAACTCGCGACTGTGCCGACGGGTGTTTTAAAGTGATTTGATTTTGTACTCCTGTTTATAAGCGATCGCTTGTGAGGCGATCGCTTTTTCGTGTTGAGTTGTAGTTTATGATTATGTCACGCATCAGCCGTAGGCGAAGCGTAGCGTTAGACGCGAAGGCGCGAAGAAGAAAGGGCGCTAAGGGTTTTCCCGATTTTATTTGTGTTTGTCTGCGTTTCGATCGCTCATCCCGTAAACACCGATTTTACAGCTGACTGAATTGAGTTTTTGGCATCCTTGAGAGTCTCGGCGATGGGATGCTGTTCGTGTAAGAAAATTTTGGCGCAGTTGCGTCCCGGTAGTCCTGAGATGGAGCCGCCTGGATGGGTTCCTGCTCCTGTGAGATATAAGCCTTGAATTGGAGTTTTGTAGTTAGCTATTTCTGGTAAGGGACGGAAGCAAAGCATTTGTTCTAAGGTCATGTCTATGTGGTAGTAGTTGCCTTTGTAGCTTCCTAGCCGTTCTGCTAACTCGGCTGGGCTTTCGACGTGACGGGCAATAATTGAGTGCTTGAGATTGGGTGAGTATTGGGTTAGTTTATTGAGGACGCGATCGGCTACTTTATTTTTTAGTTCGTCTGTCCATCCCGTACCTTTTAAGCCTGTACCCTCTGCACCAGCAATTTGATAGGGGGCAAAAAATTCAATCCAGAGTGTATGTTTGCCTTCAGGAGCCATTGAAGGGTCGAGTCCTGTTGGCATGACTAGATACATTGAAGGGTCTGCATCGGGAATTTTGCCCAGAGTAATCTCGCTATGGGCTTGTTCTACATGGTTGACGGAATCGGCAATTAAGACCGAACCCATGAGATACTCATCTCGGTGGTCGTGGTTTTCAAAGCGCAAGGGTTCTGATAAGGCGCAGTCAATTTTGAGAATTGTTTCGTTGTTGTTGACAATGCGGCGGTCTAGTCTTTCGCGTAAGTTAGGATCGGCACTATCGACATCGCTAGCATCCATCAGTTGCAGAAATAGCCGTTTGGCATCAATGCTAGAGATAACAGCTTGATGGGCGCGATATTCTTTGCTACCGCGAACTCGCACGCCCACAGCGCGATCGCGATCGATTAAAATTCGTTCTACACTTTGTTCTGTAAGGATTACGCCCCCTAAACTTTTGACCAATTTAACTAATGCTTCGGTTAGCGCCCCCGTACCACCTCGCGGACGTGCCATTCCAGGTTCGTGACGCAACACAGCCATCATTGCTCCAAATGACATGGCTTTTTGAGAGGGAGGCGAACTTAATTCTGCTGAGAGTCTAGCGAGGGGCGCTTTGACAAATTCAGCGTCAAAATATTCGTTAAGATTATCTACTGGACTTGTGAATAGGGTACGTAGAAGGTCTAAAGTCTCGTTGGGACCACCCAGCACTGAGAACAACTCTTGCAGGTTTTTCAAGTCGTAGTTACCGGAGATATCTACTAAAGATTTGGGTGGAGCGTTGAAAAATGGTGCGACACCGCGCACGAAGCGCAGCCAAAAGTCTGCATATTCAGCATATTTTTCCGCGTCGCGCTGGCTGAAACGGGCAATTTCTGCACAAGTCTTTTCTACCGATTTATGGGCGAGAAAGTATTTTCCGTCAGGATGGGGACAAAAGGCAACTGGATCGCACGTTAGATATTCTAAGCCGTATTTTTCTAGTTCTAATTCCTGAATCACCGATCCGAGGAAAATAAATAGGTGATTAATAGCACAGGGGTTAAACTTAAATCCAGGTGCTTCTTGGGGCATGAGTTCTTCTGTTGTAGCTCCACCCCCTGGAATTGGCTGTTTTTCTAGAAGCAAGACGCTATAGCCTGCTTTGAGTAAGTAAGCCGCACAGACTAGTCCGTTATGACCAGCACCAATAATAACAACATCGTAAGCTTGCATGGAAGAGAATTCGGAAACACGCTATCTTCTTTGATGCTAGAGAGCAGTTAACAATTCTCAATCTCTCAACGGTTATACCTTACGCATATTTTGACTGTTCGGATCGAAACCACGGGAAAAGCGGGTGCTATTGTCGTAGCAAGCGCCACTTAAGTTCGCTCCGTACAGTTTGGCGTAGTTGAGTTTAGCTTTGCGTAAATTTGCTTCAGTGAGTTTTGCACCGCAGAGGTTTGTGCGCGTCAGGTTAGCATTAATCAGGTTTGCGCCAGTTAAGTTTGCTCCCCACAATTTCGCTTTGGCTAAATTTGCTCCTTCTAAGTTGGCTCCCCACAGGTTAACTCCTACCAAATGAGCGTTAATCAGCTTAACGTTGGCTAAGTCAGCTTTAGTAAAGTCTCTTTCCCCTGCTGCATAGCGTTTCAGCAGTTCTTCAGCATTCATATTTCTTTACACTTATAGGCGATCGCATCCTACTTTAATCTTGCCTCATAACCAAAATTGGCGATCGCCTTCTAGCAAACCTGGATAAATGCCTTGCAACCGTCGATAAGCCATACGGTCAGAACCAAAAAGCGGTATTGGTAAGCGCGGCTCGTTCAGCGAACCATGATGTAGTAAGGTAAGTTTCAAAGTCGCCTCTACTAAACTTTCTAACGATATCTGATGTCCTGCTTCATGAATTCTCAAGCGTAGAGGCAGAGGCAAACCGATTTTCGCCGAATTTAGTTCTGTCGTGACTAAAATAACTTCCCGCGCCGATAAACGCAGTGCTAATCCTGGCGTTGGTGCTTTAATAACTTCTGCTTCCCAGTTGTAGAGCCGAGGAATCCCAGACTTGTAGCACTCGACCAGAATAAATTCCGAACCAATCGCTTTCGCTCGTTCTTTTAAATGTTGCACTTCATCACCACAAAAGCGTCCATCGCGGTAAATTAGTACGACTTTACCTTTCAGTTGAGCTGCGGGAAGAAAGCTTTCTAAAATTCTTTGGGGAATTTCTTCTCCTTCAATTAAAGCATCTTCTAATCGATAGCGAATAAATTCTCCTTTGCGACCGTATAGACGCACGCTAGCGCAAGCATTCATAGTTCCAGAACCTCTCTTCTTGGCGCTTCTGGAAATATCTAAGCCGATGAAATAGTCGGCAATTTCTAATGGTTCAGCTAACACAAAAGGCAAGTTGCCTAGCTTGGCTAGAATACCTGGAATTACCTGATTTAATAAATATTTAGCTTCAACGCTTTTCAAAGTATCTTCGTAAATAACTTGGCTGGCAATTCCACGTCTGAGCAAGCGCGAGTAAATCCAAGAATATAAGCTACCTCCTTCTGTATTATCGCTGTGGCGATCGCTGGTTGGTAAAAATGTCAAAACTATATCGGGATGATTTACCATCAATTCATCGACAGCTTCTTCAGCTTTGGCTCTCGCTTCAACTCCAGATAAATTATCTACCAATAATGCCTTTTTATTTTCAACAGGAAGAAGAGTTTCAAAACCATAGCGTTTGAGTCTCTGTCGCGTTTCTTGCAGAAAAGAATTTGCTGGATAATCGCAAAGTTTCAATGCAGCAATCCGAATTGGTCTTGACAAATCGCTAAAATCTTCATGACGGCGATACACGCCACCTTTGGATAAACCAGATAAAATTTGACCTTGAACGCCAATTTGATTTTTTCCAAACACCAGTTTTGTTTCTGATAATTTAACTGACGGAGAGAAGAATAATTCAGGATGTCTGCGGCTATTTATACTAATCTTCAGTTGAAATCCATAAGTAGCTAAACTTTGTCCAGCTTCTTTTTTGTACAATGCTAAAAGTTCTTTTCGCTCTACATAAGGAATTTTAGTTGCAGACAGTAATTTTCCATAATCTACATCGAATTTTTTAGCAGTTTCCGCTGTTATGCAAGGACGTAAAGCTGCCATTGCATAATAAAAAGGTTGTTGATTTTTACCAAACTGTACGGCAACGACTGGCTGTTCTTCCGGTGCTTCTATCAATGCTTGTTTACTAATTGCGCCAGTTGCATCCTCAAGTAGTTTTTGTCTGTGGTCGGCAATAGTACCTACAATATCAGTTATTGTTGCAAAGCTATTACGTTCGATATCTCGTACTTTTAAGCCAATTAACAGTTGCTCTGGATTCTGCCGATAGGGATGATTATTGTAAAATTCTTCTAGATGCCTTTGATAGAAGAAACTACTATGGACGGTAATTGTCAAAGCTGGCTGAATCTGAGTTTGAATTTCAATCGTTTCTGCCCAAAAATCAATCTCTCGTTTGACTTCTACTTGATTTACTGATATTACAGATGGAGATGAAAAACGGCAATTTATTTTTAATACTCTCACTGCTAACTGTGAAAGAATCTCAGGTGTAATCTGTGGCTGGCTTACCCATTGTATTGCATAAGTGCGATCGCCAATATCTTTTTTTAATTCTTCGCAAATTTCTAGCAGTTTCTCTCGCCACTGTTCTTGGCTTGGCATCGGTCGATTGGGTTTGGCTAAAACCCAGAAAAATTTGTTGTGCCAAATAACAACTACATCAGGAAACTTTTGACTGAATCGCCAACTAAAGCTATTACCAATTTTTCGGTCTATTTCTGGAGTTAATCGAAAACAAATGAAATTTTTCGGAGTAATATCTAGAAGTGAAACTTCACTTAAAAAAGTTGGAACTGAAGCAACTGGAAATTCTTGCATAACATTATTCATGCAGCCGCCTCAGTCATGGCAAATTTACAAATAGAGTTAAAAGCACAATAGCGGCAACTTACGCCTGGATTAGGTGGAAAAATTCGATTAAAATCGTCAAAATTTCGACGATAGCGATACAAATCTTTTTGATGTCGTTGAGAGAGCGAAGATAGTTCTACTTGAAACGATTTGAGTATGCTAGATGACGCAGTAATTCGCTCTGACTGTTGGCAAGTTTCCAAGTTATAAAATGAAGCAACAGCTTTTTGCTGCGGATAGATATAGCTAGCGGCTAGTAAATAAATATATGCTTGTCGGCGATCGAAGCCAGATTTTCCAGTTTTAAAGTCTACTATATGTAATGTTCCATCTTCTTCTTGCAAAACACAGTCCATCGCGGCATATAGGTTAAACGTGTTATTTCCTTGCTGGATTAAAATCGGTTCTGGAAACCCCTCGTCGCCTCGACTGAGTTTAATAACTTTCTTACTAGCTAGAAACTGATTGTGATGATAATTTTCTAGGATTTGAAGAACTTTTATCCGAACTGAATCTATTTCTTGACTCAAATTCAAAACTTCTACTACTTGAGCGATCGCATCTTTTCCGTCTGCGATTAAAGAGGTTTGATAAAACTCATAAATTCCTCTTTGTGCCAAAATCCCAATTCGCTGATGTATATTATCTTTTTGTAATAGTTCTGCAACTTGCGGCTCCCACTTTCTTGCTTTAGTAAAACCCCTTTTCATATCGCAGTGTAGATGCTCTAAACCGACTGCTGGCGAAAATAAAGACAGCAGATTATAACTAGCAAATTTCCAAATTTTTGGCATAGTTTAATTCCTCATATTGCCATGAATAAGAGACACGCTTTTATATAGCTGAAATACTGTATACTGAAAGAAATTGATTTACATGACCATATTGACCATTTTAATCAACTTTGTCAAGATATATATGTAAGGGAAGAAAAAAATGAGTCAAAGTTTTGGTAAAGTTATTCGTCAAGCTCGTAAGGCAAGAGAGTTTAGTCAGCGCGAGCTAGCCAAGTTAATTGGGGTAGATTACACTTACTTATCGAAACTAGAGAACGACCATGCTGGCTATCCCCCCAGCGAAGATGTCATTCACAAACTATCTTTGCATTTGGACTTGCCAGAAGCAGAACTGAGACATCTAGCTGGTCGCATTACACCAGATGACACAAAAGTTTTTGAAGAACTGGTTAGAAAGTACAAACAAATGCCTGTCTTGTTACGCCGAATGCGAGACGAACCTGAATTTGCTCAGAAATTATTGAGAGATACAACCAACCGAGATTAGGAGAAATCAAATTGAAGGTTATTAAACCCTATCAGTCCATGTCCAAAAAGGAAATCGAGCATCGAGCATTGGATGTACTTCAGCGCGTGCAAGCAAAGCGTAAACGTCCTTTAAAATTTCCACTCGATGCAGGACACTTAGCTGAATCTCTTGGTTTAGACATGGATTGTCTGGAAATAGCACCAGATGAGCAAGGTACGATCGCGGCTATGATTTTACCTACAGAACGTAAAATTATAATGAATGAAAGTAGTCTAAATTTGCCTAAAGGATTTGAAGAATCTTCAATTGCTCACGAAATTGGACATTGGGAACTTCACATTGACAAAAATGCAATTTCTAAATTTGTAGAACTGCAAAATTCTGGTTTGGAAACCGCTGTTGAGCCTTTTCTCTGCCGTAATGTTAACGCGCAGCAAGGAATTGAAAAGCAAGCACAGTATTTTGCTAGTTGCTTGTTAATGCCTCAATTTAAGATAGAAGACGTAAAACGGGGACGCGATTTAACTAAATGGAAACATCTTTATGCGATGAAAGATGAGCTTGGTGTCACAATTTCTAATTTGACACATCGCCTACAAGACCTTGGTTTAATTTATATTCCCAAAGATTCCAAGCAAATTTATCTTGGTAAAGCTGGATCGTAATTTATTATTCATTTATTTTTATTAAAAAGCGAACTATTCTTGCTTATACTTAAGTTAAAGAATATGCTAGTTATTTCGTAAATTGCTATTAATATCACGCGACTTGTTTAATCCAAATTGCTAATCCACCACCGCGACCGCGAGCTGCGATATAATCTTCAGTTATTAAGAAAAAGGCAAAAAAGGGCAGTTTAGAAATAGGTTGTTCCTCAAAAGTTCCGGCTCTTTTACCACTATTAAACTTGCCCTGATAGACTGTACGATTAAATAAACGCAGTTGCATTTGGGTGAAGTCAAAAGCAAGTAAATTTTTCTTACCTAAATACCGCGCTGGACCAGTCAGTTTGAATAGTAACGAACCGAATTGAATTTGATTGCCAATTTCTAGCCGTTCTCTTGAGTGAAAGGAAATCTGTGCTGGCGCAATTTGAGGAATGTAAAAGCCATTTCCTTGAGCCACACCATTTTGTAATTTGGCATTACGTGGTGCTGTGAAGTAAAGTCGCCAATCGCCCAAGAGAGATTCGAGGGGGTATACTAAGCGTTGCTGTTTGGCTGCTCTTTCTGCTTGTAATAGGGCGCTAACAACCACTTTAGCAGTAGGGCGATGGTTGCGAAGCAAACCGCCTTCGGCATCGCGATTTCCCGATCGAGCAACGATCGCCACTTTTGACAGGATCTCAAGATAATCGGGTACAGTTGTAGAGAGTTCGCCCATCATGTGTTTTAAGCTTAGCTCTATTGGCTGGAAGATTACAATATACAATTTGAAAAATTATATCAATATTTATGAAAAATATTAAATGTAGGCGATCGCAAATGAAGATCGAATTTTACCAAAAGTCTCAAATATTAAAAACTTGTCTGTTATTGTCATTTCTTGGAATTGCGATCGATCTTTCTAATGGCGGAGTATATGCTAATAACTTGTCTGGCAATTTAACTGTAGAAATCAATGGTTTTAGAAACCGTGAAGGGCAAGCTTGCGTCAGTCTGTTTGCCAGCAGTCAAGGTTTTCCTAATAATAGAAAAAATGTCGTACAGCGTCAGTGTAATAAGATTACTTCTGTTCCCCTGATAGTCAATTTTAGGAATCTCAAAGCTGGAAATTACGCTGTTGCCATTATTCACGATACTAATGGAGATGGTACGCTCAACCGCAACGATTTAGGAATGCCAATTGAGGGATATGGATTTTCAAGAAATCCAGAAATTCGTACAGCCGCACCTAAGTTTAATGATGCAGCTGTTTTAATTGCTGGTCCAAATACAAGCGTGCAGGTTCAGTTGAAGTATTTGGATTGAGTTATGCGATCGCAGCGACTCGTTCCAACAATCCCTGAAACAATTTCAAACCATCCGTTCCGCCTAAAATTGGATCGGAAGCGCGTTCGGGATGCGGCATCATACCTAAGACGTTACCCTGACGGTTACAAATTCCCGCAATGTTGTTAACGGAGCCGTTAGGATTGTCGCCGGCATAGCGAAATAGGACTTGATTATTTGCCTCAATTTCCGCTAAAGTCTTTTTATCAGCATAGAATCGCCCTTCTCCGTGCGCGATGGGAATAGTCACAACTTCCCCAACTGAGTAGGCTTGCGTCCAGGGTAAATCGGTACGCTCTACTTTTAATTCCACGCGATCGCAAATGAAATGTAAATCGCGATTTCGGACTAAAGCACCAGGTAACAAACCCGCTTCAGTCAAAATCTGAAATCCATTACAAATTCCCAATACAAATTTACCTTGTTGAGCGCAATCGACCACTTGCTGCATTACAGGAGAAAACCTGGCGATCGCACCACAACGCAAATAATCCCCGTAGCTGAAACCTCCAGGTACGACGACAACATCGAGATCCGTTAAATCGGTGTCTTCATGCCAAACCATGCGCGTCGGTTGTTTGAGGATGTCGCGAGTCACGTAGGCAACATCGCGATCGCAATTCGAGCCAGGAAAAACTACAATCCCAAACTTCACATCGATGCTCCCATCTCTACAGCAACTTCTTTCAAATCGAAGCGATAATTTTCAATTGTCGGATTAGCCAGGAGGCGATCGCACATCCGATTCAGCTGTTCTGTGGCTGTTTTTTCATCTACTGCCGTCAGTTGCAACTCGATATACTTGCCAATTCTGACATGTTCCACGTTATCGTAACCCATATGACTCAAACCAGACTGGACGGCTGTTCCTGCTGGGTCGAGGACAGAGGGTCGCAGGGTGACATATATGCGAGCTAAATACTTTCGTAACACTTGACTTGATTCCCAATCCCACAAAGGCTATAATAACTCCTTCTGGAGACAGCTTGACGGAATAAACAGTATTCGCTTTGAGCTAGTTTAGAAAGCAAGGGAAGTGCGATCGCCGCTTCAGTCATCAAACTCAGATACTGTCTATGAAAGCCGAGAAAGCTGAACGTACTCGCAGTCAAGAACGAATCTTGCATTTACTAAAAAACTCCAATAAAGCAATATCTGCCCAAGATATTTACGTAGAACTTCGCAATCGCAATCAAAGCATCGGTCTAGCTACAGTTTACCGTGCCTTAGAAGCATTGAAACTCGAAGGAGTCGTGCAGGTTAGAACGCTAGCTTCTGGCGAATCCCTCTACAGTTGCGTTCAGCAAGATAAACATCACCTAACATGCCTGCAATGTGGTAAATCGATTCCGATCCATCAATGTCCCGTCCACGAGTTAGAAAATCAGCTGAATAAATCGCACAAATTCAAAATTTTCTACCACACCCTAGAGTTTTTCGGCTTGTGCGATCGGTGTCAGGTTAGTTTGTAGAGACGTTACATGTAACGTCACCCCGTGTGCGACTTTTTGTTCCCCCCTTTCATAAGGGGGCAAGGGGGATCTTCCGATGAGGTAACTTGTTTTGTAGATCCCCCAACCCCCTTAAAAAGGGGGCAATAGATAAGTCGTACATCGCGTATATCTTTACAAAGTTTCACTCCCTATTCCCATCCGAGATCATAGAACGCATACCCTCGATCGTCCCAGGAATGCTGCGGGGATCCATGAACATGACTTTGCTGCTGTCGCTGCTGCCAATTTGCTTGCCCATGTCTAAATAATGTTGAGCAATTAAAAATTGTAAAGCTTCAGCGGCATGAGGTTCTGTTTGCAAAATTTTGGCAATAATTTGCAATGCTTCAGAGGTCGCTTGTGCCTGCAAAATTTGTTGTTGGCGTTCGGCTTGCGCCTGCATGATAATCGTCTTCTGTTGCGCCTCGGCTTGCAGAATTGTGGCTTTTTGTTGGGCTTCAGCTTCGAGTACCTGCGCTTCCGCTTTCCCTTTAGCACTGTTAACTGCCGATTCGCGATCGCCCTCAGAAGTCAAAATTGATGCCCGTTTGCGGCGTTCTGCTGCCATTTGCAGTTCCATCGACTCTTGCACCGCTTTGGAAGGAATGATGTCCCTCAATTCCACCCGCGTTACTTTCACGCCCCAAGGATCGGTAGCAATATCTAAATCCTGGAGCAAAATTTCGTTGATTTGCGTTCGCGCCGTAAAGGTTTGATCCAACTCCAGTTGTCCCATTTCCGCCCGAATTTGCGTCAGTACCAAATTCACCATTGCCGATTGGAGATTTTCTACCTTGTACCAGGCTTTTTCCATATCGACAATGCGCCAGTAAACCACAGCATCGACTTCAATTCCCACGTTGTCACGGGTGATGCATTTTTGCGGTGGAATATCTAAAACTTTTTCCCGAATTGTTTCGCGAAAGACAATGCGATCGAGAACGGGAACGACAATATTTAGCCCTGGTTGCAGTTTTTTATGATAACTACCAAATCTCTCTACCAAAGCTTCATTGCCTTGATTGATGATTTTGACGGAGCTAGCTAGGGTAGAACCACCACCTAGCGCTAGTACTATCAGTAAAAATAATTGTTCCATAGCAGTGAGTAGTGAGTAGTGAGTAGTAGGGGCGCACAGCTGTGCGCCCGTACAAAAATTCAGATAGCGCGTCCGTACAAAAATTCAGATAGCGCGCCCGTACAAAAATTCAGATAGCGCGCCCGTACAAAAATTCAGATAGCGCGCCCGTACAAGCAGTATTGGTCTTAATGATGAATCAGGCTTTCTGGCATCACGATCAACGTAGTTCCCTCTCGACTGACAACATAGACTTTTTGTTGTGGCAGTATGCTGAGCTTTTCGTCAGCACATTTTGCCCGCCAAGAATTCCCTTCATATAACACCCGTCCCTCTTTACCCGCAGTAATTTCGGTTAAAGTCTCCGCTACTGTAGCATCTCGAATTTTTGAATGTCGTTGTGGTGCTGGGATTAAGCGTCGCGACAGAAAGACAAAAGCTGTAGATAAGGCAAGCCATACGACGACTTGCAAGCCTAGATGAGGCAAAATTGGCACTGCTATAGCTACGACAACGGCACTAACTCCCATTGCGAAGCTCACAAAGGCTGTAGGTAGCACGAGTTCGATCGCACAAAGAGCGATACCGATAAGCAACCACAGCCAGACAAGATTGATTGACATTTTTTACATTTTGCGCTTTCTATTTTAATTCTTACTCTTTTCTACCACTGACTGTCACTTAGAAGTCGTAAGTCGTAAGTCAGAATTAACTGGTCACTGGTTACTGGTTACTGGTCACTGCTCCCTACTCCCTGCTCCCTAATAACTGATAACTGACAACTGAAACTTAGGGGACGAAATTATGCAAAGATAAAAGATTGTGACAAGTAAGTACTGATATAGAGGACGAGCAGTGGTGCAAGTCTGTGGAGAGGAAACACTAGGTTCAAAGGTTATGAAAGTTGGCGATCGCGTTCGTGTTAAAGAATCCGTTATCGTATACCATCACCCAGAACACCGCAACCAACCCTTTGACATTAAAGGTTTGGAAGGAGATGTGCTGGGTATTGTCAATGAGTGGCATGGCAGACCTGTAAGTGCCAACTTACCTGTTTACGTGCAGTTTAGTAAAAAGTTCAAAGCACATTTACGGGAGAATGAAGTCGAACCTATATCGTAGAAAAGCACCAATTTGGTGCTTTTCTACAAATAATGGCTGCGGCGAAACCAACTTCTGAATGTTGAGTTCGCCCTGCATTTGTGAAAATTTTTGGCAATGTCTCGATATGACAGTGTTTGCGTCTTAAACGCTCGTGACTCCTCAGCTATTACTCATTCCTCTTTCAAAAATCAAAACAGCTATTCTTAAAAGGTTTTGGCTTTCCTGATAAGGCTGAGTTAGCAGCTTGTTCGGCGGCTTTGGCTAAAGCTGCTGCAACTTGTTCGGCGCGGTGACGAGTCAACGACCAAATCAGCGGAGATAGCCAGCCATCTAAAGTAACGGAATAAGAGACGCACGTACCGCAAACGGTAGATTCGACTTTGTAGGTAATATGTTCTTCTACTCCTGGGATAGCAAGCACGCGCACGCGCAATAATTCTCTAGGGCATACGCTTTCAACAAAGATCCGAATTGGGAAGGGTCCCATCCGGGTGACGGCTTCAAAGATTAATCCCGGCTTCGGAACTAAGCCGTAGGGTACGTTAGTTTTGGTCAGTAATGGGTGCCATGAAACGTCTGCTAAGTCAACTACCTTTTGCCATAATTCATCTACCGAAGCCGAACTAATTTGTCTATAAGTACGTACTAAAGAACACTGAACGCGACGACCCTTGCGCTGAATTAATTTTGATATGTAGCGTCGCATTTTCTTCTTCCTCCTTTTGCCTGTTGAGCTTAGCAGGCATTCTGACTTCGGCGGCAACCAAGGCAAGTATTGATGATTATTTTGGGCAAACTTTCTCTAGAATACTCAATTAGAGTTTAGTATTTCACTGAAGATTTTCGCTTCGCTGTATTATGGGGTGTTAATTTGAGGGACAATATGTTCAGTGGTCTATTATCTGTATTGACTCAACGGATAATGTTAAGTCATTTGCAATTGATGCGATCGCAGTTTGAAATATGACTCGATTGTGACTGAGTGATGTAAAGCATTTTTAAGTTTTGCCAGTTAAGTATTGCTTTCGCTGCTTAAAGCTTTCAGACTTACACAAAATTGTAGATGTTCCTTGCCACAAAATAAAAATTTAACAGAATTTTATTGACAACATGACGACTGCTTCTACAGCTCAACCAACTTCCTCCCAACCCCTACCCCCAACTGACGCGAAAGAACGAGTCAGCCAGTGGATGAAACAGATACAAGATAAGATTTGTCAAGCTCTCGCATCAGCTGATGGTGCGGGTAAATTTCAGCAAGACGAGTGGGAACGGGAAGAAGGCGGCGGCGGGCGATCGCGTGTCCTGCGCGAAGGTAATGTATTAGAACAAGGAGGAGTCAATTTCTCCGAGGTATGGGGTTCTCATTTACCGCCGTCGATTTTAACTCAACGCCCAGAGGCAGCAGGACATAAATTTTACGCCACGGGTACTTCAATGGTGTTACATCCCCGTAACCCTTACATCCCGACAGTTCACCTGAATTACCGCTATTTTGAGGCTGGTCCCGTTTGGTGGTTTGGAGGTGGGATAGATTTAACCCCCTATTATCCATTTGCTGAAGACGCAGCTCATTTACATAAAACACTGAAGCAGGCTTGCGATAATCATCATCCAGAATACTACCCAGTGTTTAAGCGCTGGTGCGACGAGTATTTCTATTTGAAACACCGTCAAGAGACTCGCGGTGTCGGCGGAATCTTTTTTGACTACCAAGATGGTAGGGAGGGACAGTTATATCGCGGACCCCATTCTGATAGTCCGGCGGCTGTTTATAGCAACCAACTAGGTAATCAACCCCCTCGTAATTGGGAAGAAATCTTTGCTTTCGTGTGCGACTGCGGCGAGGCGTTTTTACCATCCTATTTACCCATTGTTGATCGCCGTAAGAATATAGAATATGGCGATCGCGAACGCAATTTTCAACTCTATCGACGCGGACGTTACGTAGAATTTAACTTAGTCTACGACCGAGGCACGATTTTCGGATTACAGACCAACGGACGCACGGAATCAATTTTGATGTCTCTCCCTCCCTTGGTACGTTGGGAATACGGTTACACGCCAGAACCCAACACCCCCGAAGCCGAGTTGTACGACACATTCCTCAAACCTCAAGATTGGGCGAATTGGAATCCTTAAGCAAATATGAGTTGTAGAGACATTACATGTAACGTCTCTACAACTCATCAAACATTTAGCAGAAAGCCTATGTCTGAGTCATTGCAATACATCACGAACCAAGAGGGCGAACAAGTCGGTGTACTTCTAGATATGGAAACTTACCGTAGACTAGTTTCTCTTCCATCTGATGCAGAAATTTTATCAGGATTAAGTCTAGATGAACTACTAGCCTTAGCAGATAGTATGCTAGCTCCTACCGCACAAACTCAACTAAGTGAATTACTGGCTCGAAATGCCGAAAATCAGCTTTGTACTGAGGAAATAGCAGTTCTAGATCGTTTGTTAACGCAGGTTGACCAGCTTAACATTCTCAAAACACGAGCTAGATACACTCTAAATTTACATTCATAGTCAGGACAGAAAACTCTAAAAATTTACTTTTTGCGGAAACGATACGCACCCATAATCGCGCCCCACTTAGCCGCACCTGTATTCATATCTATGCCTTTGTCATAACTTAAAAACTCTTCTGGGGTGGCTTCAAAACCAAGATTAACTTGTTGAGTATTACCTTGATAAGTAAAGCAGCACTTTGCATCTGGTGGGATTGCGGCTTTGAAGTGATAACTATTGGAATCTAGTTGTTGCCAAGTCACAATTAATAAACAACCAGGTAATAACTCAAAATCGTCAGGAGTAAATTGTTGCAATCTCTCAGAATTTGCCCCAGCACCGCGCACGGCAGTAAAGTCTTTAGGTATGTAGTACTGTACTTGAATTTTTCCATCCTCACGCGCCTGCATTCGCATCAATCGCGGACGATAGGGTTTATCTAAATACAAAGCATTGGCTTGTTCGGCAAATAGGGTAATACTGTCTTCTTGAAATAGGGGGACGGGTTTTTGCCACAGTCGTAAGTGAACGAACCAAGCAGGATCGGCGATCGCCTGGGCTTTATTCTCAAATTCACCTGCCATATAATCGGCGAGGGCAATTAATTCGGTTGGTATCATAAGAAATTCAAAAGTTAAAAGTCAAAAGTTAAAAATTACCAGATTGTTGAAAGTATTCCTGCTCCAAAATCGACATTACCACTTGAGAAGCATACTTATCTTGCTGCTTCACGACTTCTCTTAACAATCCTTCCTCGCGAAAACCTACCGATTGATATACGTGTCTGGCGCGGTGGTTATCCTCAAACACATCTAACCAGAACCGATGAGCTTTGTATTCCTGAAAAACCCAATCTAAAAGCAAACGTAGTGCCTGCTTACCATAGCCTTGTCCTGGCTTTGCCATAACGATGCGTACCAAGCAAATATTGCCATGAGGTGATGTAAGACCAGATAAAATTGCGTACCCGATCGCATCTTCAATTTCATCATTTTGGAAGATGAAATATTGACAATCTTGTGAATTTATGTATTGCTGGTGTTGCTCTCGACTAGAGGAAAAAATAAAGTTTTGAAATTCTGCTCTAGCTTCCTGAGCCAGAAAAAAATCAATATCTTCAGAACGTGCAGTTCGCGATCGCATTATTCAGTTATCAAGTGATTAGTGGAACCAGTGGCTGGTGTAGAATGCTCCCTCTGCTCCTAGAACTTCCTTGTCTCTGTTGTCTTCCTTATCCCCATTGTTTCCATACCTTACATCCTATTTTCCCAGTAACTAAAGATTGTAAATCGTTGAGACCGATCGGCTTTGGCTTGGCAAAAGTCACGTTAAAGCGAGACAATAATCTAATAAGTCTTCCCGCTATGTTTAATTGTGAATAACCTGCGTACTGTCTCCGATACCAAGCGAAATTTCTACAATCAACACACCCGCCCGATTAACACGATCTATCGGCGGGTGGTAGAAGAACTAATGGTAGAAATGCATTTACTCTCAGTCAATGCTGACTTTCGCTATGACCCCATCTACGCTCTAGGTGTCGTTACGGCATTTGAGCGGTTTATGCAGGGCTACCAGCCAGAACGGGATAAAGAACCGATTTTTGAGGCGCTGTGTCAGTCCATCGAAGATAATCCCCAGAGATATCGCCAAGATGCCGATCGCCTGCGTCAACTCCTTCAAAACGTCTCGGCGCAACAACTGTTCGACTGGATCGACGGTAAAGCTTCCCTGCAAGGTGCAGAGGATTTGCAAGCACAAATGCAGGCGATCGCCCAGAACTCTAAGTTCAAATACAGTCGCCTATTTGCGATTGGTGTCTTTACCCTGTTAGAACTAGCAGATGCGGAACTTGTCAAAGATGAGAAGCAGCGAGTGGAAGCGCTCAAGCAAGTCGCAACTGCTCTGCACGTACCGGAAGATAAGCTGAACAAAGATTTAGAGCTATACCGCTCTAACCTCGATAAAATCGAGCAAGCGCTGATTACAATGGCAGATATCCTTTCAGCCGATCGCCGAAAGCGCCAACAACGCCTGCAAGAAAAAGAAGCTGGTGTTGCTACTAGCAACGGTGATAGCGGTTCTGCTTCTGGCTCGTCCCAGGATAAAACTCCGTCTGGTTCCTAGTCATGTAGTACAAACATCTGTAGGGGCGCAAAGGTGTGCGCCCCTACAAATCAAATATGCAAACAATGTCAATTCTAATAAGCTGGAGCTACAAAGGCATAAATCAGATGGCTGACAACGGAAAGCGCCAGCGCCCCCAGTAGAACGCTCCAAATTCCTGCTCGGAGGCGGAAACCTTGGACTACAGAAGCTGCAATCCCAAGGGCGATCGCCGAAATCGCAAAGGTGACAAATCCCGATAATAAACCGAACGTGAGCAAATTAGGGATAAAAAATAGCGCTCTTAAAATTGGATTAACAACAGCAGCGACTACCCCTAGTACAGCTGCCGAAAGATATGCTTTAGCGGGGCTATCTACTTCCACACCAACTGGAAGTTTGCTGACAATCAAAAGACTAGAAGCACTTACTAACCAAGCAATTAATAAGTCGATTAGCATACCTACAACTCCTTGAGTTTGAGATTGAGAATAACTCGCTTATAGGAGTAGGCTAGCGAATCGAACTACTAGAATTCATCTATAAATTGACAGAAAACAAGCTGTATCCTACTGCTTTTCTATCTCCTTTGCGATCTACCGTTAGGAAATTGTCTTCGTACTACTTGGAGTTCATGGCGATTAGGGTGCGATCGGCGCAGTAGAATTCAAACGGGGGTCGGTGTTAGGATTAATTGGAGCCAAGGGCGTAAGATCTGGCGATGATAGATTAGAACCAGATGGTAAATCGGGGGAACCAGGAGTCGTGGCTAAAGCAACGCGATCGCCTCCAATTTGCCGCATGACATCTAATAGCTGAATCACATCGTTGTAGCTCGACGACCGCGAAGCATTTAAAATAATTGTCCCGAGGGGATTAGCTTGAGTGTAAGCTTTGAGCGTTTGTGTCAGCTTATCTATTTGTACTGGCTCTTTCTCGACATAAAGCTGTCCGTCTTTGAGAGTTACAATCAACCGCGATTGGAACATTGGCGCTGTACCAGTACTCGCCTTGGGTAACTGAATTTCAATCGCCTGCTGGCGGGTAAATTGCAGTGCTGCCAAGAGAAAAAACGTCAAAATGCAAAAAATGACATCAATTAAAGGAATAATTTGAACTTGAACTTCTTCAATTGGTGAGTGCAGGTTGATTTTCATGAGATTACTAGCTTTAACAGATGAAAATTACGACACGAATTACTCTTGCTTTTGACTTTTGACTTTTCACTTTTGACTTCCTAGACTTCTGGTGCAGCAGAATCTTCTCGCTGACTGGGAGATTGCGGCGGAACGCCGTAACCAGGATTTATGTTTGTTTGCGGATTTATTGGTGGTTCGGGATTAACAGCCCTTCTATTACCTAAGTCAAAGCTAAAACGCCGATCGGAACCGCGTCCAGGGATAACTTCTGGTGTTGTCATGGCAGAAGCAGGAGGAGCAGTGGGAGAATCTTGCAGGTTAACCCAATACTGACGGTATAGTAATTCTAATTCGCTACCTGCACGGCGAAATACTTTAATTTGGTTTACAGCAAATCCTTGAAACAGGCGATAAAAAACCAAACTGACGATCGCCACAATCAATCCTGTTGCCGTACTGATCAAAGATTCACCAATACCTGTGGTCACGCCAGCAGAAGCAGCCGAACTGATTTGTCCTAACGTAATCGAACCCAACGATTGAATCAGTCCCAGTACTGTTCCCAACAATCCTAGCAGGGGCGAAAGCGCGATCGCTGCTTCTAAAATCTTCTCCCCTTGGCGCATGGAGGCAATTTCATCTTCTGCGGTTGACTCTAATGCCAGCCGAAATACTTCCGGATCGGGTGTAGACAAACGTAACGGTGCGTATAAGAACCTACCCGCAGGCTGATAGGAAAATTTTCTAGCTAATTCCGTAGCACTTTGCCAATTTTGTTGAGCCGCATCTAGAACGCGCTCGACAATTTCCCGTTCTTGAGAAAAAATCTTAAACCAAAACCCCAGCCGCTCGACGATCACGCTCAAAGCTAAAATAGACAGTGCTAGAAGGGGCCACATGGCGGGTCCGCCTTTGCGGAAAATATCTATAACATCCACTGTTGTTCCATTCCTCCTTTGATTCTTTCGGCACAGCATACCACTGGATCGGATTGCTGCCCACTGATAAGCAATTTAATTTTAAGCGTCTTAACTGTTAATCTCGTGTTTTGTCACCCATCGCGAGAGCGAAAAGATCGCGATCGCTTTATCGTATCTTCCCAACTTTTGAGCGACGGTTTTTCCCACCTCTATAAGCTAAGTTATTTGTCAAGATAAAAGAGAGCTGGAGGTACATAAATGAACTTTTCAATCCAATCTGTTTACGGCTGGTATCGTAACACTCTCCGCAATCCTAAATACCGTTGGTGGATAATTCTCGGTACGGCATTGTATTTCCTGATGCCATTTGATATTGCTCCCGACTTCTTGCCGATTGTTGGACAATTGGATGATGTCTTTTTATTGACGCTATTGGTATCAGAAGTTTCCCAAATGGCGATCGAAGGCTACAAAACCCGTAAAGGTAAAAGCACGGCTAACGCCACCGATACCACTGGTAGTACAGTCGATGTAGATGCAGTATCTGTAAAGTAACAGTAACAAAAATTTAATATAATCTAACCAATTGTCCTTCCTCTGTCGTACCTGACGGCTCTTTGGGGAAGGATATATTTTTGCTTGTTTAAAAAAGAAATATGCGATCGCCAAAGCCGAACATTAGCTTGATACCATAAAAAGAAAAACTTTCTATAAAGCTTTCTATGCAGGCGTTTTGGCACAATTTTTTTGGTTCGAGTTCATTTATCCCCCACGGACATTGTTATCTTTGGCAACCAGGGTTAGTTTGGCTGCACATCTTATCTGATGCGTGTATCGCATTTGCCTATTATTCAATTCCATTTACATTAGTTTATTTCGTCCAAAAGCGAAAAGACTTGCCATTTAACTGGATTTTTTGGCTATTTGGGGCTTTTATTATCGCTTGCGGCACGACTCACCTAATGGAGATATGGACTTTATGGCATCCTACCTATTGGCTCTCAGGCACGCTTAAAGCTATCACAGCATTAATTTCTCTCTATACGGCTCTAGAGCTAATGCCATTAGTGCCGCAGCTACTGGCTCTACCCAGCCCCGCACAGCTAGAAGTAGCAAACCAAGAATTACGCAGTCAAATTATCGAACGAGAACGCGCAGAATCACAAATTCGGGTTTTAAACGCCCAACTCGAACAACGAGTCACAGAGCGGACGGCAGAACTAGAAATAGCAAATAAATTAAAAGATGAATTGCTCGTCCGCGCTCAAACAGCACGGGCTGAGGCTGAGACAGCAAACCGGATGAAGGACAATTTTCTTGCTATCATTTCTCACGAGTTACGCACGCCACTCAATCCGATTCTCGGTTGGTGCAACTTGCTGATGAGCCGCAAATTCGATCGAAGTCGCATTGATAGCGCGATCGCCACGATCGATCGCAACGCTAGGCTCCAGGTACAACTCATTGACGATTTGCTAGATGTCTCCTCGATTCTGCAAGGGAAATTAAGCTTGAATGTCTCTCCAGTCAATTTAGCTTCCGTTATTACAGCAGCATTAGAAACTGTCCGCCTAGCAGCTGAAGCAAAATCAATTCAGGTGGAAACTCGGCTTGATGCGAATGTAGGAGAAGTCGAAGGCGATCCGACACGCTTGCAGCAAGTGATGTGGAATTTACTGTCTAACGCTATTAAGTTTACTCCTCAGGGAGGACGGGTAGAAATTTCGCTGCAACGAGTGGAAGAGGAAGCAACTACCAATTCAAAATTCAAAATTCAAAATTCAAAATTAGATCGCGCACCACGCACTAACTATGCCCAAATTCAGATCGCTGACACGGGAAAAGGTATTAGTGCCGATTTTATTCCTTACATATTCGATTACTTTCGACAGGAAAGCAGTGCCACAACCAGAAAGTTCGGTGGGTTGGGATTGGGATTGGCGATCGTGCGTAATATTGTCGAAATGCATGGTGGTAACGTCGCGGTAGCTAGTCTTGGTGAAGGACGGGGTTCTACATTTACTGTCAAGATTCCGCTGCTAGGAAAAACTGAGGAAACTGCCACGCCTGTAGCAGCTACAAGAGAATTTCCGGTTCTCGACTCCGGTGTAACGGCGTACTGCCGATCGCCCCTACCGGCTCCCCTCGCTGGCGTACAGGTTTTAGTCGTTGACGACGATGCTGATTCGCGAGATTTTGTGACTTTCTTGTTGGCAGAGGCAGGAGCTACTGTTACCGCAGTTAGCTCAGCTGTTGCTGCTTTAGAAGTGTTTACATCGCAGATAGATATCTTAATCAGCGATATTGGAATGCCTGGTATGGATGGTTACATGCTGATGCAGCAAATTAGAGCTTTGTCACTAGGGCAGGGAGGCAAGATTCCAGCAATCGCGCTAACTGCCTACGCGGGAGAATGCGATCGGCAAAAAGCGTTATCAGCAGGCTTTCAAAAGCATATTGCTAAGCCCATCGAACCAGAGCAATTGATCGAAGCTGTTACCCTTGCACTCCAGGGAGTAAATTCTATGAATAGAGTATAGTTATGCGCGATCGCGATCGATGCTTTCAATCAAAATTTACCATCAGGGCAAAATTTGCCGTCAGGGCGAACGATGGGACTCGAACCCACGAGTGGAGGAACCACAATCCTCTGCCTTAACCACTTGGCTACGCTCGCCATTGTATATACCAGTATACTATCTTATCAGCTATTTCTCAATATCGATCGGCACTGGAACCGAGCTAACCTACATTTAGTCCAGCAACAGAGTCAGAAGTAACATAAGATATGCAGCATGAAGCGATCGACAAGTATTAGTTATATAGGATTAGCAGTTCTTGGCGGGCTGGGAGTGGTAATGGCATTGACTAATCCCGATCGCTCTGCCTACGAGATTTATGCTGGCGAACGGTTAGGAACTTACATCAAGGATGAAGTTTGCCCGCAAGCGCCGAACATCTTCGGTCTGGCTTTGCAGCAAAATTGTAGTGACTTAGTTGATTCTAGTTCTCCTGTTATCCAACGTATTGTAGCTAACAACACTAAGCGACAAAACTTTCTTTTATTCAGCATCTATACTACCGATCTTGCCGTTGGTGGCGTAATTCCGTCATATCGGTTTCAAACGGTCGGTGCAATGCAAAACTTTTTTACCTACTCTGCCCAGAAGCAGTAGTTAATCAAAAGTCAAAAGTCGTAGGGGCGAGTTTTGACCGAAAAATTACGGGTTTTGGCTGTCAGTTTATTGGCTAACCTCGCCCGTACAAAAGCCACATTAGTAGGGTGGGCATTGCCCACATGACTATCAAAATGAAATTCTAACTAGTCATGCGTGACTTTATTAATTATGGGGTACGACTTACGACTTACGACTTATAAAAACTCTTTCCTCAGACGCACTCGCCACTGTGGTTGCTAGGTTTAAACTGGTTTTGGTGGATGTAACACCAGTAATTTTAGCCTGTAGTCATGGCGATCGCAGATTTTACAAAAAACTAAATCAAATCTCAGTTGTTATGAATTTTTTGTGACAAGGAGATTTCGTCACCGAGAGAGCCAAGTTTTTTCAGGAAGAGCGATCGCTAATTGTGAAAATCTGAGAGAGGAGAATTTGCATGTTTTTTCATAAAAAAGAACCAATTCACGTTGTAAACATTAAAGAACCAAATCCTCGCTTTGCTCAACTTTTGCTAGAACAATTTGGTGGTGCAACAGGCGAACTTTCTGCGGCTCTACAATACTGGGTACAGTCTTTTCATGTAGAAAACGCCGGGATTCGCGATATGCTGCAAGATATCGCAATCGAGGAATTCGGTCACTTAGAAATGGTGGGCAAAATGATTGAAGCTCACACTAAAAATGTAGACCAAACCGATGCATATAAAAGTACTTTGTTTGCCGTGCGTGGGATGGGTCCTCACTTTTTAGACAGCCAGGGGAATGCTTGGACGGCTAGTTATCTCAATGAAGGTGGCGATGTCGTGCGGGACTTGCGGGCTAATATTGCTGCGGAAGCTGGAGCAAGACAAACCTACGAAGAATTAATTAAGCTGTCAACTGATGAGGGGACAAAGAATGCTTTAGTGCATTTGCTAACACGGGAAATTTCCCATACGCAGATGTTCATGAAAGCTCTAGATTCTATGGGCAAGCTGACCGAACCTTTCTTTGGTAATATTCAGCCTGACGAGACAGTTGATATCTATTACAATCTATCCACTAACGGTACGCAGGACGAACGCGGTCCTTGGAACGCAGAACCATCATTCCGCTATATTGCCGATCCAGTGAACCAAGTGACTAAAGGCTAGGAATTCAGGTTAGAGACAAAGTAGGTTCGTAACTTTTAGTTTGATAATACAATCAATGCAATATAAGTTAGTGGATGTTAAATCTACTAACTTATTTTTATCGCAAGACTTCACGAGCGATCGAACTTTTCGTTATAACTGCCATTAGTCATTGGTCATCGCTCGTTTGTTCCACGACAAGCAGGCTAGAAATGTTTTCTGATTATAGGTCTTAAGACTCAAGCAGAAATGCTATATTTGTAAAATTGTAAAGACGCAAAAAGTAGGTAGGGTTCGTTAGAAGGCGATCGCGGCGAAAATCAAAAAACGTCTTGCGATCTGTTCGTAACCAAAATAATAGCAGCAATTGATACAGAAAATCTTATCTTAAAGCCATTTGCTAGATAAATCACACAATCGAGTCACGCTCAAATTCTCAAATTGTCAAACTCCTAATCTATCGATGCGCTCCGCCTATCTACTGGTATCTCACGGCAGTCGAGATCCGCGCCCACAAGTGGCGCTGGAACGCTTGGCATGGCTTTTGCAAGGGAGCAGGGGGGAGAAGAGAGCTGAGGGAGCCCAGGAGGCTGAGGGAGCAACTATAAGTCACAAGTTACAAGTCTCTTGCCTCTCGCAAGAGCGCAAGAGAGCCTCTTCTCACGCACCACGCACCCCACACTCCACACCCTTGCCTAACTCCCGACTCCCGACTCCCGACTCCCGACTCCCTCTAATAGGTACTGCTTGTTTAGAGCTAAGCCAGAAGCCACTGCACCAGCAAATTGCAGAGTTTAGCGATCGCGCCTTGTCTTGCGGATATCAGCAAGTGCAGATCGTGCCTCTGTTTCTCTTGCCGGGAGTCCATGTTATGGAAGATATTCCAGCAGAAGTGGAGCAGGCGCGACAAGCCTTGAAAGTTAAGGTAAAGCTGGAATTACGCCCTCATTTAGGTTCCCATACTGGCTTAGCAAGGCTGTTGCAACAGCAGCTAGACCGGACGCAGGCAGAGCAAACAATCTTGCTCGCACATGGAAGTCGGCGTAAGGGTTCTGAGCATCCTGTAGAAGCGATCGCCCAACAAATAAGTGCTGTAACGGCATATTGGTCGGTTGCTCCCAGTTTAGACGCACGAGTGCAAGAGTTGGTACTCGCAGGATGGCGACGAATTGCGATCCTCCCGTATTTCTTGTTTACCGGAGGGATTACCGATGCGATCGCGGAAGTTGTAGGACAATTACAACAACAGTTTCCCGCGACCGAATTTTGTCTGATGCAGCCACTAGGGGCAACTCAGGAATTAGCGGATCTAATTTGGGATGCGATCGAGACGTAGATTTATTGACATATCAACTGCCAAAACGCCAAGGAAGAGAATGAACGAGTTCGTGGGTAAAGTCTACTTAGTGGGTGCGGGTCCAGGTGACCCTGGTTTATTTACACTCAAAGGTAAGGCATTGTTGGAATGTGCCGATGTTGTGGTTTACGATGCCCTCGTAAGTCCGGCAATTCTAGGCATGATTAACCCCTTGGCAGAAAAAATCAATGCAGGAAAGCGGCGGGGAAAGCATTCGTTGGTGCAGGAAGATACGACTCAGTTATTGATCGAAAAGGCACGAGATAATGCAGTGGTGGTGCGATTAAAAGGGGGCGATCCATTTATCTTCGGGCGTGGCGGCGAAGAGATGGAAGATTTGGTAGCATCTGGGGTGTCAGTGGAAGTCGTGCCTGGTATTACTTCCGGTATTGCAGCTCCAGCGTATGCAGGTATCCCATTAACCCATAGAGATTATAGTTCTTCAGTCACGTTTGTTACGGGTCACGAAGCAGCAGGCAAGTATCGCCCCAAAGTCAATTGGGCAGCTGTAGCCCAAGGTTCGGAAACGATCGCAATTTATATGGGAGTCCACAATTTACCTTATATTATCGAGCAGCTATGCGAGGCAGGGTTAAGTGCAGATACACCAGTAGCTCTAGTACGTTGGGGAACTCGACCGGAACAAGAGGAATTGATCGGTACTTTAGCAACAATTGTGGCGCAAGTAGAAACTACCGGTTTTAGCGCCCCTGCGATCGCCGTTATCGGTAAAGTAGTAAACCTGCACGGTGTATTGGCAGGCTGTCGCCCTGTTTTAGTATCAAGCTAGACATGCCCCGCGATAGAAAGACAAGGGAGACAAGGGAGACAAGGAGGACAAGGGAGAAATTACCACGCGCTCCTCTGTTTGCCAATGTACGACTTATGACTTACGACTTACGACTACTCTATAGTCTTGCCAAGCTTGGATGAGGTTGCCTTGCATCAGAGCAGCAATACCATGTAGGGCATGTAATTCTGGAATGTTCGAGTTGAGTGCTAAAGCAGGTTTGAGGGCAGTTTGGGCGGCGGCTCCATTCCAGTTATATAAATGGACAAAGGCAAGGTAGGCATAGGCATAGGGATTTTGCGCATCTAGCTGCGTCACTCGTTCCAAAGCCGCGATCGCACCTTGTACTTTTTGCTGTAATATTTGAGCTAACGTCAGAGCGTAAGCCCAGTCGAGATTTTGTGGCTCCTGTTTCAGCCTGTACTCCATTGCCAATTGTACCTGTACTAAATAGTCTTGGATCGGGTCGTATTGATTAATCCGCCCCACTTCCGCAAAGACACGATCTAATGCCTTAATTCCTTGAGGTAAGGTTGCTGCTAAAAGTCGTTCTTGCGTAACTAAATCTAATTCCGGTGCAGGTGTGGCTGTAGCCCCAGGGTCAATTTGTAAAGCTACTGGTGGTACGGTGATGGGATAAGTTTCACCTGTATTGCGGTTGAGATATGTCGCCTCCAAAGTGTAAATTCCCGCAGATAGATCGGATGGAGGCATCATTGCTGAATGTTCTGTTACAAAATTGGTAATTGGTAATTGGTAATTGGTAATTGGTAATTGGTAGTTGGTAGTTGGTAGTTGCTCTGTTGCTACTAAAAGACCAAGACCAAGACCGCGATCGTGGATCCAGCGATCGCTTTGTTTGTCACTATCCTGATTTTTCCATGTGAGTAACACAATACCAGGTTGCAACTGCTCCCACGTCCCAGACCACTCATAAGTCACCGGAATCGGCTTTCCGGGCGGTGCTACTGACGGTACTGTAACTCTTGATAGTGTTATGTGAGTGGTTGGTTGTTGGTTGTTGGTTGTTGGTGACAGAGTGGTGTGTGGTGTGTGGTGCGTGGTGCGTGTTTTTTCTCCCTTGTCCCCCTTGTTCCCCTTGTTTCCCCTCTCTCCCTTGTCTCCCTTGTCTCCCCCCTCTCCCTTGTCTCCCTTGTCTCCCCCCTCTCCCTTGTCCCCTTGTTCCCTCTTCCTTCGACTCCCGACTTCTACCTGCGGTACGCGGCGATGATACAGTTTCAAGCTGCTACTGTCGGGTAAAGCCCAAGTTTTTTGTAAATTGAAATCGGGAGACTGTTCCACGTACTGTACCATAGCACTTTGAGCATCTGGAACCGAACCTTGTTCGCCTGTTTTCGTGACAAACCAATCGAGCGATCGCCCGTCTTGGACAATTTGCTGTTGGCGCGTCCCTACTTGCCGTCCATAAACCTGAAAATTTCGTAATGCTCCAAAATAATTTAAGTTGTGTTGATTGACTTCTAACGTTGAAGGCAATACACCCAAATTGGATCTAATATAAGGCGCAGTTTGGACGATCTCTTCAATGACTCGCTCGTGAGGATATTCTGACCCCATATAAGCATAATGTTTGGCATTAGGACTGAGAATTGAAGCAACACGGCTACCTAATAGTCCTCCTATAGGAAACAAATTTAACCCCGTGACTAACACTGCTAAACCCACCGTAGCCCAGCGAATTTGCTGACCCCAGCGCCCGCGCCAGCACGTCATACCATAGGCAAGAAACAGCGCGACTCCAGGTAAATAAGGCACGACATAGCGACTGTCTTTATTAATGTTGAGCGAACAGAGCAGATACGCACCGATGAGGAAGATTGCAAGCCATATGAGTGAGTCGGGCTTCAGGTGAGGTTCTCTGCGCATCGGAGCCGCGTAGCCGGGAGTCGAATTCTTCTTTTGACTTTTGACTTTTAACTTTTGACTTTTATAAAGTAATAGTCCTACGATTGGTACGAGCAAAAGTACCCAAGAAATATGCTCGGGGAGTAGTTTCCAGTAGTAAGTCCAAGCATCAAGGGTATTGAGGGCTGGATCGCCTTCAGCTAGGGCAGAATCTATTGTTGCTCGTTTTCCCCCAGTTAGAATCAGCAACCAGTTTGTCTGATACCACGGCATAAACACGATCGCCGATAGCAGTAGAGCGATCGCAAATTGGCAGATCCGCCCAATATGAGGTTTGCGAATCGTTTCAACCCCAGTCCAGACGATCGGCACGAACAGAAAAAACAACGCTGTCTGCTTGACTAACAATGCTAAACCTAGAGAAATGCCAAATGCGATCGCCCAAAACCAACTTGAAATTCGGAATTCGGAATTCGGAATTCGGAATTTGTTTTGACTTTTGACTTTTGAATTTTGACTCTTCCACACTGTCAGACACCAAAAACACAGCGTCACGACAGCCGTAAGGGGATAATCGAGTAAAAAGTCTAGGCGTAACTTATATAATCCTGGGATGAGTTGACATATGCCAGCTGCCCATAATCCGACTTCGGCGCTAAATAGTTGTATCCCTAGTCCGTAGATGGAAACCAGCAGGATGGCACTGAAAAATGAATTTACCAACGTAGCGCGATCGCCGCCAGTGCCAAAAATCAGTTGGGTAATAGCCGCAGCAATCTGCGTTAAGGGAGGGACTTTTGTGGAAAGCTGCCAAAAGTCAGTCCACCAATCGCTACTGAACCACTGAGGCTGTTGTAGTGCTTGCCAGTAATTCAACGAACTCGTAAGATATTCCGCCCGATCCCAATCTGGAACAGAACGATCGCAAGCAAACCAGATGCGATCGATCGCTACTCCCGCTAACCATATCAGCAGGAGAATGAGTAAATGGTGCTGTTTGAATTTAGCTAACACGAAATCAATAGGTTGAGCCTAATTTCTTCCTCATTTTGACATGGGGAATGCCAGCTTCTTCAAATACTGCTCCTTCTGGCTCAAAACCTAATTTTTGATGCAATCCCTGGATGTATTCTTGGGAGTGGATGACGACTTCTTGCATCTTTTTTTGGGCTGCCAGCTCGATCGCTTTTTCCATGATTAATTTACCAATGCCTTTCCCTCTAACAATTGGCAAGACGGCTAGCCTCTCAATTTTTGCCGTGCGATCGTCTAAATATCTAATTCTAGCAGTGCCGATTGGTTGGTCATTGATGTATGCAACGAGCTGATCTGAGGTTTCATCTTTGCCATCAAAATCTAATTCTGGCTCTATTCTCTGTTCTAATTGAAAAACTGCCGCTCTCACCGATCGCATGGCTGAAAAATCTTCAGGTAATTCAGCAACTTTAATTGTTAAAGTAATATCAAAATTGCTTGACATTTGCTCTAGAACATTTCGGCTTTTAACACAGATTACCTTATACAACTTTGTGTCTTTGCGACTTTGCGCGATCGATTTATTTTAAGCAAATAACGATGCGATCGCACAGGTAAAACCAGGTAATAAAGGTGAATTTAACTCATCTCCACTCATCAAAGTGGCAACTAAATTTAAAACCGCTTGTTCGCGCCGATAAACTTCAACCTGTTGCTTGCGCCAATCTACAATCCAATACTCTCTATTGGAAATTACAATTTGGGACAGGGCGGGTTTAGCAATATTGTTGAATGGAAACAGAAATTTTTGGTGAACCCGCCCATACATTATTTGGGTAAATTACCTATGTCGATTTATTCTGCACCTTCGATGGGGGCAAAACCCTGACGCTGAACGTTTTCCGTAACTGTACGCGGCTCCAAAAATTGTAATAAATAATCGGGACCACCAGCTTTGGAACCAACTCCAGACATTTTAAAGCCGCCAAAGGGTTGTCTGGCAACGATCGCCCCCGTAATCGTCCGGTTGATATACAAGTTACCAACTTCAAATTGTTCCTGTGCCATCTGGATATGAGATGGGGTACGAGAATACAGTCCCCCTGTCAAGGCGTAGTCAGTACCGTTAGCCACTGCGATCGCCTCTTCAAAGTTCTTCACTCGAATTACTGCTACCACGGGACCAAAAATCTCTTCTTGGGCGATCGTGGCTGTGGGAGGCACTTCGGTAAAAATCGTAGGGTTGACAAAATAGCCGTTATCTGGAGCAGAAATTTCTACAGCAACTTTTGCTTCTTGTCGTCCTTGCTCGATATACTCGCGGATACGTGCTTGAGCATTACCGTCAATCACGGGACCAACTTGAGTGCTGGGTAATTCCGTTGCACCGATGTTGAGCGATCGCGTCGCTTCTACTAAGCGGTGAATGAAAGTATCGTAGACTGAATCTAAAACAATGACTCTTGATGCAGCCGAACACTTTTGTCCGCTGTAACCGAAAGCCGATTGCACCACACCCACCACGGCTTGGTCTAAGTCGGCACTTTCATCGACAATCATCCCATTCTTACCACCCATCTCAGCGATGACGCGCTTCAGATGCTTTTGTCCTGATTGAACTTTTGCCGCTTCCGCATAAATCCGACAACCCACTTCGCGGGAACCTGTAAATGCAATTAAGTGCGTGTCAGGATGGTTTACCAAGTGCGCCCCCACTTTAGAACCTTTGCCAGGTACAAATTGATAGACACCTTTGGGAAATCCGGCTTCAACCAAAATTTCAGTTAATTTCGCCGCAATGACTGAAGATGTTTCCGCAGGCTTGAGGAGAGTACAGTTTCCTGCTACCAAGGCTGCTACAGTCATACCAGTGGCGATCGCTAAAGGAAAATTCCAAGGAGAAATCACCACCGCAATTCCCCTCGGTTGGTAAAGGTAACGGTTTGTTTCCCCTGCCACGTCGTAGTTATAACCCGCATCCAATCTTTCCATTTCCGCCGCATAATAACGACAGAAATCGATCGCCTCCGATACTTCTGCATCGGCTTCTTTGACTGGTTTTCCGACTTCCAAGACAATCCAAGCTGATAACTCAGCACGACGGAGTTCCATCAAATCGCCAGCTTTACGCAAAATACTTGCCCGTTGTTTGGCTGGGGTATTTTTCCACCCAGGAAACGCCGCCTTCGCCGCTTGCATTGCCTGTTCTGCTTGTTCGACGCTTAGGAGTCCGACTTTTCCCACCACCTCGCTGAAATTTGATGGGTTTACAGAATCAATAATTTCTTCTGTAGAAACGTACTCGCCATTTACTAGAGGCAAATAGGTTTTACCAAATAACTGTCGCACTTGTTGAAAAGCCTGTTGTGACTGTTCTCTCGCCTCGACTGCGGCGTAGTCTGTATCTGCTGCTGGATGAAATGGTTTTTGTAAAGACGTTACATGTAACGTCTCTACATTTTTAACCATCGGTGGCGCGATCAATTCCTCAATCGGACGTTCTTCCAAATTTTGCCGCAGGAAGGAACTATTGGCGGTGTTTTCCAACAAACGACGAATTAGATAAGCCATTCCAGGTAAAAGTTCGCCGTAGGGACAATATACCCGGACTCGATAACCGCGATCGCTCAACGCTTTTGCCAGTTTATCGCCCATGCCGTACAGCACTTGCATTTCAAAGCGACGACGAGGAATGTTGAGAGTTTCAGCGATCGCAATTGCATGAGCTTGCGATCGCACGTTATGGCTACCTATTGCCGAATAGACGTATTCGTGGTTTTCTAACAACAACTGGGTAATTTTTTCAAAGTTAAGATCTGTAGCTGCTTTGTCATTAAATACGGGTTGCTGCCAGTGCTTTTGTTCGGCTTTAATTGTTTCCTGATCCCAGTAAGCACCTTTAACCAGTCTTACAGTTAAGGGATAGCCTCGCTGTTTTACCCAAGCGATTAAATCTTGCGTATCTCGTTCGCTATCGCGCAAATATGCTTGAACTGTGACACCAACATCCGTACGACTGCGAAATTCTTCTTCTTGAAGGACTTGTTTTAAAATAGAAAAAATCAGGTCTTTATAAGCGTATTGTTCCATATCAAAATGGATCGATACGCCTAATTCTTGGGCTTTTCTTAATACAGTTCGGATGCGATCGCTAACTCTTGCCGCACTACCCGCCGCATCCAACGGATCGAACTGAGAGTAAAACGCCGTCAGCTTTACTGAAACTTGTACCTGTGGCAAAGCTTCCCCATCAGCTGCATCAATTTGGGCAACTGGTTTCCAATTCTTGCTAGCTGCTGCTAGCTGTGCCATTAAATCTAAATAACGTTCTAAATATGACTGCGCTTCTGCTTCGGTAATGACTGCTTCACCCAAAATATCGATGGTGAACGCCATTTTTTCCTTGCGCAGCCGTTCGATTGTCTTTAATGTCTGCTGAATATTTTCTCCCGCAATATATTTATGCGCTAATGTTTCTACAGCTGTAGATACAGTCGTCGCTGCTACCTGTGCCGGCATAGAATCTGGGTTAGCAAAATTGAGCATTCCTTTCAAAGCAGTCGGAAGTTCTACCGACTCATCGCCAAGGTATTCTTGCAAATGGCGGGCAATTTCTGGCTTACTCCGCAAAGCAGGCAAACAGTCAATAAAACGAAATAGCTGCACCCGCAACCCAGGATTACTCATTGCCCAGGCGAGTAACTTGTCATCCCAGCGCATTTGGTCGCGAATTGAGGCAAAAAACGAACGATTTTCTCGCGTCGCCGCTAAGAGTTGTTTGGCGATTTCTTGTGTCTTTGGTTCGTAAGTGGTTGGTTGTGCTTGTAGTACCACAGATGGCAGACTCCCTGTTTAAGGCATTGAGGCAATTCGATTGCAATCTAGGTGCGATAACTTGAGTGCGATCGCTCCCCTATTGAAAGGTTTTCACTCCCTCTTAACTTGATTTGTAGCATAAATAACCGTTTGCAGTTGTGAGTCATTATGTTCGGTCTATTAACCAGACATTTATATTTGTAGCCCTTGATAAGTTACGTTTTAATAACTATATTTTGACAACAAATAAATTCTGACTGTCTTAAGGGTAAGCAACTGAAAACTAAAAATAAAAAGTAGGAGCTAAGAAGATGGGAAACCGTCCAAATGGAACAGCGCAACAAATATTTATTCTTGTCAGAATGGGAGTTGAAACTCATTAAGGGAAAATGCTATGACTGCTACGCTGTCTGCACCCCAAGCGATTGAGTCTTGGTTGGGTCAAGAAGCAGAAGACCTCCTCACGTACAAAGCTAAGGTTCCCAAAGATTTGTTACATCTGCCAAGCCCAGACATGGTAGACCGAATTTTCAGCATTAGCGATCGCAATCCGCAAGTATTGCGCAGCCTTCAACAACTCTACTCACACGGGCGATTGGCAAATACGGGTTATCTTTCAATTTTGCCAGTAGACCAAGGAATCGAACACTCCGCAGGGGCTTCGTTTGCACCCAATCCGATGTATTTCGATCCAGAGAATATCGTTAAATTGGCAATGGCAGCCGAGTGTAACGCTGTTGCTACCACGTTGGGCGTTTTGGGTATAGTGTCTCGCAAGTACGCCCACAAAATCCCCTTCATTGTCAAAATCAATCACAACGAGTTACTCACTTTTCCCAATCAATTCGATCAAGTTTTGTTCGGTTCGGTCGAGCAAGCTTGGAATTTAGGAGCTGTGGCAGTTGGGGCTACAATATACTTCGGTTCGGAAAACTCTACGCGCCAAATTCAAGAAATTAGCCGTGCTTTTGCCCGCGCCCACGAATTAGGAATGGCAACTATTTTGTGGTGCTATTTGCGTAACAACGCCTTTAAACAAGACAAAGATTATCACCTAGCAGGCGACCTCACCGGACAGGCAAACCACCTGGGTGTCACGATTGAAGCCGATATTATCAAACAAAAACTGCCAGAACTCGATCGCGGTTACGAAGCTGTTGCTAAAGCTAGCGGCAAAAGCTACGGCAAAACCAACGAAAGAATCTATACCGATTTAACGAGCGATCATCCAATCGATCTCACCCGCTACCAAGTTCTCAATTGCTACAGCGGACGAGTGGGATTAATTAACTCTGGTGGTGCTTCTGGTAAAAATGATTTTGCTGAAGCTATTCGTACGGCTGTAATTAACAAACGGGCTGGCGGTTCTGGCTTAATCTCCGGTCGCAAAACCTTCCAACGCCCCTTTGAAGAAGGAGTCAAGTTATTCCACGCGATTCAAGATGTTTACCTCTCTCCAGAAGTAACTATTGCTTGATGCTGTAAAAGTAGGACTTTGGATAAAACTAATCCAAAGTCCCAATTTGTCTTAATTGCCTTGTTTTTGCGGGTCTTCTTCATCCATAACCTGAGCCAGCATCCAAGGAACTGGCAAAGTTTCCCAGCGCGATTGAGAACGCTTGGGTAAAGCTAGCTGGCGATCGCGATTTCGCTTGGTCAAACGAGGACTTTTCATACTCTCATCCTCCAATTTTACAAATCGTAAAATTTACTGAGTTTAAGGAGAAATTAAGTTGCTCCTACTGCCCAGCATGACAAACCTGCATGAAAATCATTTAAATTCTGCATGAGAATCTTCTCATTAAATCGGCGCAGCGTTATTTGTTGTACGGCGGTTTTGACTCGCTCGAAAGGTAGCTTGGTAGTTAGGCGAGATGCCGGAGATTGCAGAAGTTCAACCATTCGAATGAAGTGAGTATCTTTACTAGAGCCAGTGTATGAGGAAGCACTTCTATTTCATCATCCAACCACAGGCAGAATTCGTTCGAGAAAGTAGCAGAAAGGAGTCGTAGGGGCGGGTTTTGTCCCCAGATTCCTTGCCCAAGTCGGGAATCTTTAGCTAAACGCGCCCGTACACAAATTAGCCGTCGCAAATCTGACGCTAAACGCGCCCGTACACAAATCAAAATTCTTAGCAGTAAAAGACACAAATTCAGACGTTTACTTTAAGATATGCTTAACTGAATTGGAGTTTTGCAATCGGTAGTGACCATGAAACTGGCAGCACGAGTGGGTAAGGTAACGCCTTCTTTGACCTTGGCAATTTCCGCCAAAGCCAAAGCCATGAAAGCTGAAGGAATAGATGTTTGTAGCTTCAGCGCCGGAGAACCAGACTTTGATACTCCAGAACACATCAAAGCAGCCGCAAAAAAAGCCTTAGATGAAGGTAAGACGAGATATGGTGCGGCGGCTGGGGAACCCAAGTTAAGACAGGCGATCGCCCACAAGCTGAAAGCAGATAATGGTCTAAACTACCAAGCTGAAAATATCATCGTCACTAACGGTGGCAAACACGGTTTATATAACTTGATGATGGCGCTGATTGAGGTGGGAGACGAGGTAATTATTCCCGCCCCCTACTGGCTGAGCTATCCTGAAATGGTTATTCTTGCTGGCGGAACACCAGTAATCGTCCAGACGGATGCTAGCTGTAAAATAACTCCCGACCAATTGCGTGCTAGCATTACGCCAAAAACTAAGCTATTTGTCCTCAACTCTCCTTCTAACCCTACGGGTGTTGTCTATACGCCGGAAGAATTGCAGGCACTCGCGGAGGTTGTGGTTGAGAAGGATATTTTAGTTGTATCGGATGAAATTTACGAGAAATTACTATATACAGATGTAAAACACGTCAGTATCGGTTCTCTAGGTAAGGAAATCTTCGACCGTACCATTATCAGTCATGGTTTTGCTAAAGCTTACTCGATGACGGGTTGGCGTGTCGGCTATTTAGCGGGTGCGGTAGAGTTAATCAAAGCTGCAAGTACGATTCAAGGTCATAGTACGTCTAACGTGTGTACCTTCGCTCAATTTGGCGCGATCGCGGCTTTAGAGAGTTCTCAAGAATGCGTCGAACAAATGCGTCAAGCTTTTGCCAAAAGGCGAGAAGTCATGATGCAAAGATTAGATGCAATTCCAGAAGTGACTTATGCCAAGCCTGATGGAGCATTTTACATTTTTGTCGAGATCGGTAAAACTGGCAAGACATCAATGGATTTTTGTCAAGAACTTTTAGAGTCGTACCAAGTTGCGGCAATCCCTGGAATTGCCTTTGGATCTGGCGATCGCATTCGTCTTTCTTATGCTACCGATATGACATCGATTGAGAAGGGCATGGATCGCTTAGACAAATACATCCGCTCTTTGTTTTAGCTGAAGCTACGTAGGGGGCGTTAGCTATTGGCGTAACGCACCCTACCAATACTATAAAACTATAGATTTGGCTTGGATTTATGCCACTCTGTAGCTTGTTCGTAAGCGTGAGCCACTTGAAATAATTGGTCTTCCCGCAACACATTTCCAATCAATTGCATCCCAATCGGCATTCCTTTCTCGTCAAAACCGCAGGGAATACTCAATCCTGGCAAACCTGCCAAATTTACCGTAATTGTCATCAAATCGGTTAAATACATACTTAGCGGATCGTCAGTTTTTTCCCCTGCTTTAAATGCTGTCATGGGAACTGTGGGGGTAACTAACACATCCACCTGCCCAAAAGCAGTTTCAAAGTCTTGTTTAATTAAAGTACGGACTTTTTGTGCTTTTAAGTAGTAAGCATCGTAGTAACCAGCAGATAAGGCATACGTTCCTACCATAATCCGACGCTTGACTTCCTTTCCAAAACCCATTGCCCTAGTCCGAGCGTACATATCAATTAGATTCTCAGCATCAGGAACGCGCAAACCATATTTTACGCCATCGTAACGTGCCAAATTAGCCGAAGCTTCGCTAGGGGCAATGATGTAATAAGTTGGCAAACCATAGCGGAAACGCGGACAGGAAACTTCTTTAATTTCCGCACCGAGTTGCTTTAACTGTTCGATCGCCTTATTAACAGCTTGTTCTACAGCCGGATCTAAACCCTCAGCAAAAGTTTCTCTCACGATCCCAATTCGCATCGATTTGAGATCGGGTTTGAGAAATTGGGTGTAGTCAGGGATTTCGACCTTCAAACTCGTAGAATCTTTCGGATCGTAACCCGCGATCGCGCCTAATAAAATTGCCGCATCTTCTACCGTGCGTCCAAAGGGTCCAATTTGATCCAAAGAGGAAGCAAAAGCCACCAAACCATAACGCGACACTAATCCATAAGTTGGCTTCATGCCCACAACACCGCAAAAAGATGCAGGTTGGCGGATCGAACCACCTGTATCGGAACCCAGGGAAACGACACACTCATGCGCCGCTACAGCCGCCGCCGAACCCCCAGAAGAACCGCCAGGAACCCGTTCCAAGTCCCAAGGATTAGCCGTGAGTTGAAATGCGGAGTTTTCGGTGGAACTCCCCATCGCAAACTCGTCTAAGTTGGTTTTTCCCACTGTCACCGCCCCAGCATCCGCTAATTTTTGCGTTACCGTTGATTCGTAGGGTGGGACGAAGTTTTCTAAAATCTTGGAGGCGCAAGTCGTGGGAATTCCCTTGGTACACATATTGTCCTTCACACCCACGGGAATCCCAGCCAATAACCCAATCTCTTCTCCAGCCGCAATTTTGGCATCCACGGCTTTCGCTTGTTCCAGTGCTTTATCCGCTGTCACGCACAAAAAGCTGTGGATCTTTGGTTCTAGTGCTTGAATCCGATCCAGCACCTCTTGCGTAATTTCCACCGCTGAGCGTTCTTTCTTCACTAGTTGTCCGTGCAACTCGCGGATGATGGATGCCATCTCTCGCTTCCTCTTTGCTTCACAGTCCAAACTATAAGTATAGAGCGTCTGAGCGGAAACTAGGGGCTAATTTTATAGAGACGCGATCGCGTCTCTATAACTCTTTCACCGAGTCCGAAATATGTCCTGGGAAGAAATCTATGCCGACTGCTGATTTCAATAAGTAAGCAAATAATAAAATTACGCCGCTAATGACTAAATTTGCTCCCAAAAGGAGCATAACAACCGCGATCGCATTACCGATTCTGGCAAGTCTTTCAGGTATATATTGCCGATTGCGTTTTCGACGATCTTTACCAACAAATAGAACTAAATAAAATCGAGAAAATATCAGATCGATATTAAATCTAAAATCTACAATTTTGGGTGAGGGTTGAGGGATTGCTTGAGTTAAAATATTTATTATAACTTGGAGCTGCTCTGTATTAAAACTTGCCAAAATATTTGGTTCGACCTGCTGTAAATAGTATTCTGGAGTTCTAGTTCGATAATTAGGCAGATTAACTTGCTCTTTAATAGGTGAGTCTTTCACAAATACCTCTAAATATGGATTGAAATATATTCTTAAAATTGAGAAATCAAATAAAAATCCAGAGATTTATTGTTTCGATTAATTCTCATTCGCTTAATTTAGGAATAATCCTTCGGCTAATATTCTGCCTATGCCTAGACCTACCGAAGTAAAGATTGCCAAAAACCAAAAGGCGAAATGTTTATTTAACCCCGCAGATAGTAACGCATGTTTTACTTGAGCTAAGGTCAAAATTAATCCTAATGCCATAATCCAAGTCATAGCTAAACCAAATGCCCAAGGCGGAATTCCTGCCCAAGGAATGCTTTGAGGCCAAGTCATAGCAAAAGCTCCAACCCAAACCAGTAAAACAATCCAAGCTACAGCCAAAGCAACAGCATCAAAACCAACCCAAGCTAAATGCACGGTAATGACTTGCGTGCCTGTCCAAGTAAACCAGTTCGCATTACAATCGGATAATAGCCAACCAGTGCCTATGTATCCAAGCAATAATACTAGTAAATAGAGCCTTGAAATTCCATTTAACCGCGATACTTTTACGTTCATTTCAAATTAAATTCAAAGGTTTTACGCGCTTACTTGTTCTGATAAATGAAAAATGACAAATGACAGCCATAACGGTAGATATAATGAACCATTTAGAATCTGCGATATTATAAGTATTCCTATAGTTGTAGCGATCGCAAATCAGAAAAATTACTGATAAATAGGCGATCGCAATAAAGAGACGATAAAGTAGTAAAACTAAAAAGTATTGATGACAGCTTCTGTTGTGAATTTGCATGTTTACGTCCAAGGCAAAGGTTTACCGATCCTCTGCTTGCACGGTCATCCTGGTTCTGGTTTGAGTATGTCCGTGTTTACTCAACACCTATGCCAACGCTTTCAAACAATAGCCCCCGACTTACGAGGATACGGCAATAGTCGCACGCAGACTGATTTCGCCATGACCGATCACCTGTGTGACTTGGAAGCACTCCTCGATCGCTATCAAATTAGTGAATGTCTGGTTTTAGGTTGGTCTTTGGGTGGAATTTTAGCGATGGAATTGGCTTTAAGGCTTCCAGAACGAGTTAAGGGACTCATTTTAATCGCTACAGCTGCTCGTCCTCGCGGCAGTCATCCAGCAATTAGCTGGCAAGATAATTTGTATACTGGCTTAGCGGCGATCGCAAATGCTTTACAACCCGGCGATCGGTGGCATATAGATACTTTTGGTAAGCGATCTCTCTTTCGCTATTTAATTCAACAGCACACTCCCGCTACTTACGAATACATAGCTAAATATGCTGTGTCAGCGTATTTGCAAACTTCTTCTCCTGCCCAACGCGCTCTCTTTACGGCGCTTAAATCTGGTTACAATCGCCTTCAGGATTTATCGCAGATTCAGTGTCCTAGTTTAATTATGGCGGGAGCAGCCGACCGTCATATTACTCCAGAATCGAGTCAAGAAACTGCACAACATTTACCCAACTCTGAATGGATTTGTTACCCGAATACCGCACATTTGTTTCCTTGGGAAATTCCCGATCGCGTTTTGAGCGATATTGATAAGTGGTTGGTATTACATTCATTGATTTAATTCATGTAGAGATACAAAAATCCCCATCTCTCGAACTATAAAAATCTTTTTAACACCTCAACTGTAGCTAGTCCTGTTTTTCCCCAACTAAATTGACTGGCTCTGGTTAAACTTAAATTAGACAGCCGCGATCGCAGTTGACGATCGGTAACTATACTTTCCATAGCAGCAGCAATCTCCTCAATGTTGTAGGGATTCACTAATAAAGCCGCATCGCCTGTTACTTCTGGTAAAGAGGAAAGATTGGATGTAATTACAGGAGTACCGCAAGCCATCGCTTCGAGTACTGGTAAGCCAAATCCTTCCCACAAACTGGGAAAAACTAATGCGATCGCCCGATTGAGTAAAATTGGTAGTTGTTCGTAGGGAATGTAATCTAGAAACTTGACGCGATCGGCAATTCCTAATTCTATACTTTGTGCTTCTAGCTTTGGAGTATAGCGGCGATCGCCCGTTCCAGCTAGTAGTAAATCGCAATTTTGACAACTCGACATTTTTGCAAAAGCTGCAATTAATCGATGTAAGTTTTTGTGCGGGTCGTGACGACCAATATAAATAAAGTAAGGACGAGTTTCATTCTGCTGAGCTAAGTTGAGCCAGCGGAAATGGTTGGCATCATATGCTAGGGGTATGGGAGTAATTTTAGCGGCTGGGATGTGGAAAAAGTTAATAATGTCTGAGGCTGTCGCAGTGGAGTTACAAATAACGTGCTGTGCTTGGCTGAGAACTTGGGGGATGTAATAGCGGTGATAGGGAGTTAAGGGTGAAAGTCTGGGAAAGCGCAAGGGGATGAGATCGTGAACTGTGACGATGTAGTGACAGCGCGTGTAAAGGGGTGCTTCTGGAACGGGAGAGAATAATAAATGCGATCGCAATTGGCGATAAATTTGCGGTAGTTGCAATTGCGTCCAGAATAAACGCCGCAAATGTCCGACTGTCCCTTGTTCTGGGGTTAAGTTAGCAGGAATGGGATAATATGTGTCTTGAGTCTGCGGTGTGGGTAGAAGACGAGCAGCAACAGGTGAAATTAGGAAGGTAGGATCGAGCGATCGCAAGTACGGAATTAAATTCAGAGCGTAAGTTGTAATTCCTGTCGGTTTATTGATGAGAAAAGATAAGTTAATTAGCATTCGCTGACAATACACTTGCTCAGACTTGCTCTACCCAAATCGGATTGCTCAGATACCATTGAATTGTCTTTAACAACCCACTATCAAAGTTCTCTTTTGGTTGCCAGCCTAATTCCCTAGAGATTTTGCTGCAATCTATAGCATACCTTCTGTCGTGTCCGAGACGGTCTTTGACAAAGGTAATTAAAGAAGAGTGACGAAAATTAGGTTTGGGAGCCAAATCGTCAAGAATAGCGCAAATTTTCTCAACGACTGCGATGTTAGTTTGTTCGTTTTTCCCCCCAATATTATAAGTTTCTCCTACGCGACTATGTTGTAAAACTAGATAGAGAGCTTCGCAGTGATCTGTAACATACAACCAATCTCGAATATTTTGCCCATCTCCATATATTGGTAAAGGTTGACCGTGTAAAGCGTTGAGAATTATTAAGGGGATTAGTTTTTCGGGAAACTGACGTGGACCGTAGTTATTCGAGCAATTAGTAATTAGAGTAGGAAAACCATAGGTATGACAGTAAGCTCGAACGAGATGATCTGAGCTGGCTTTTGACGCAGCGTAGGGACTATTTGGCGCGTAAGGGGTATCTTCTCGAAATGGCGGAGCTTTTGGTTCTAAAGAGCCGTAGACTTCATCTGTAGAGACGTGTAAGAAACGGAATTGCTCTTGTTTGTATGCAGATAGTTTATCCCAATAGGCTTTGCTAGCTTCTAACAGTTGGAATGTTCCTACTATATTAGTTTGAATAAAATTTAAAGGAGTTTGAATCGATCGATCGACATGGGTTTCAGCCGCAAAGTTAATAATTGCATCTGGCTGGTATTGGTCTAATAAATGAGATAATAGCTCGCGATCGCCGATATCTCCACGGATAAAATGATAATCGCGATCGTCCTGCAATTGGGCTAAGTTTTGAGGATTGCTAGCATAAGTTAACTTATCTAAATTGACGATCCTCGCCCATTGCTTTTCTCTCGCTTCTAAAATGAAGTTAGAACCAATAAAACCCAAGCCACCAGTTACTAACAATGTTTGCATCTTCTTATAGGAGAGGTTAGCATCCATCATCGTGATGCGATCGCCAAGCCAACAATGATGCAGTTTAAACCAAATTCAATCGATACAGCCATTCTCAATTAGATAAGGTACATAGATCTGTAGGGGCGCACAGCTGTGCGCCCCTACGAATGCATTTAACCTACGTAGGAAACGCTATAACCAGAATATTGCTATACCAACAGACTCCGGTAAGCCTTGAATGTTTCCCGTGCATTGTGCTGCCAGGAGTATTCTTTTGCTCTTGCTTTACCTTTCTGAATTAATTCATGTCGCAATTGAGAGTTATTAATAACTTCCCAAATTGCCTCGGCTAAGCTATTTGAATCGTTGGGGTCGATTAATATAGCTGCATCTCCCGCGATTTCTGGTAATGATGAAGTGTTAGAAGCGACTACCGGAGCGCCTAATGTCATTGCTTCTAGTACGGGTAAACCAAATCCCTCATAATAAGAAGGATAAACAAATACATCAGCTCTAGTATAAAATAGTGCTACTAATTCATCAGATAAATAGTCAAGATGGTAAATGTCTTTTTGATAAGGCGATGCCTCAATCGCTGCAAAAATGCTTTGATAATTCCATCCTTTGCGACCAATTAATACAAGATTGTGTTCGATCTTATATTTTTGTTTTAATTCATTAAATGCCACTATAATAGAAATGATATTTTTTCTAGGTTCTATGTTACTGACAAATAATAGATAAGGCTTGGAAAAATCGTAGTTAACTGACTGGCTGAGCTGTTCGATATTTTGAGATGATAAGTAATTAGAACAGTAGCGACTTGCCAATGGTGTAACAAAAACTCGTTCGGCAGCAACATTGAGATATTGAATAATATCTTGCTTAGAACTTTCTGAGATGGTTAAAACTAAGTCCGTCCATCGCAGACAGCGTTTGACTTTCTCTACATAACTTTTAGCGACTGTATTAACATATTGAGGATATTTAAGAAAAGCAACGTCATATATATTCATGACTTTGAAACTGCGATCGCAAGGATAAACCGAATAGTTAGTTCCGTGCAATATGTCTGGATTTCCCCAAGATTTTGCCAAGGATGACCAAATTGATTTGTAAGTAGGAAATAATAACAAATTAGAAACTCTAACTGGAATTGGTAGGAAATGAACTGAAGAATATTTCGTTAACACTTCAGGGACACTCCAATTACCGCGCAGCCAGTCTTTAATTCCAGGTTGATAGACAATACCTAACTCAAAATTTTCCTCTGCTTGCAGGGAGTAAAGCGATTGAATTAAGTTTGCTACCTGCAACCCGACTCCACTAGGTTGAGGAGTCATGGGAGTAGCATCAATGATGATTTTATGAACTGACACTGACAAAACGTGGATCGAAATAATTATTTCATTCTAGTCAGTTGTGCGGTCTATTGGTAAGCTTAGGCAACCCATTGCATATTCGTAAACATACCCACAAATTTCATTTGGAGTAACAATGAAGGAGTTGCCATCAACAATAGTAGGAAAACAATCCATTTTTGATTGAACAACCTGTAAAATTGCGTCCTAGATATAAGGTGAATCGTAGCTAGTACAAGCACTACATGTACGCAGAAAGTGTAGCGAACCATGCTCGTCATGGATAAGCTACTCATACCGCAAGCAGATAGATAAAACATGAGCCAGCCAGCTACATAAAATTCAGCTCTTTGTTTCCAACTTCCCTCTATCAAAAAAGGTGCTGCTTTCCGTTCGAGTAAAAAAACAATGAAAAAACTAATCAAAGCGAACGGTACTGAAATAGCATTAATTACACCAGGTAAATTCAAAATTTTAGGGTCAAGGAAAGCAAAATAACTTTCTGGCTTGAAAATGGCTAAATAGTTAGGTTTGACTCCCCATCCTATCGCTTGCGTTTGCATGTAGAAATTCCAAGCGCCAAACTTGAAATAGCAAAAGGCAAAGAATAAGAGAGAACCCAGAATAGAAACGGCGCTGACTAACAAATATTTGCTACTCTTTTGCCAAAACCGAAATGGTTTTGCTTGTCGATCTTTAGCGCTCAATAGCCAAAAATGAAATAGGGGATAAATGGCTATTGGTAGACCAACAACCCGTGTTGCAGTCATGACAAAGCCGTGCGTAGCAGCAAGAATCCAGGCAACGCGCTTTTTTGATGCAGTCCAGTAGAGAAAACCAAGCAACATCATTAAAAACAGCGATTCTGAGTAACCAGCGACTAAATAAAAAGCGGCTGGATGTACTAAAATTGCGATCGCACCGCAAAGGGATAGTCGATCGGAAATCCGCCAGCGTTGAAACAACAAAAATACATATGTCCAAAACCCCCAACAGGCTATCTGTGCGGCTAGTAGCAAAGCAGTTTGTGTAGATAGATTGAAAACGTTCTTAATCGCCCCAGCAATGACAGGATAGCCAGGAAAAAATGCCACATTTGACAAATCTGGATTTTGCGGCGTGGGCGGAATCGTACTGCGATAGCCATGTTCGATAATATGCGTATACCAGTCACAATCCCATCGGCAAAGCTTAGAATAGCCCTCTACTAAATTTTGAGAATTTGAAAACAAACACCCGAAGAGAACTTGGATTAACGTAAATCCTAATCCTAAGCAGATAGCTTGGTAGATTCGCGGGTAACGTTTGAACCCAATGATATTTAGCACTGGCAATATCTTTTGATGTACGACAATTTATTCAGGCTTGCGAACAAACTCCTGTTGATTTGACGCAAAAGAATACATCTTGTGTCCCGTAAAGCTAAGTAGAGCTACACAAGCAGCACTGACCAAACGGGCAGCAGTAGCATTCCAACCAGCATCGTCCATTAAAAGTTGTAACAATCCTAAATTTGCCAGCAAGCTGTTGAGGGCAACTGTGGCAAACACGGCATACTGAATTAGCCAGTTCTTCCAATAGATCCCGAAAACAAAGCGACGGCTCAGCCAAAAATTAGTCGTCAATCCCATAAAATAGCTGACACACAAGGCTGAGACAGACCAAACGCCAGATTGAACGAGCAATGAAAAGATCGCGACATCAACGACTGTTGCGGCTCCACCTGTAAAGACGTAGCCACCAAATTCTTTCAAGACTTTGAGTGTCTTTTGTTGGCGAGGTTTTTTCACCGTCTTATGTGTGGTGGTCTTAGCGGTGGCACTAGCTTCTTCTTGGTATTCGCTATCTGAATTAACCGACCAAAGATTGTGCTTGCCGGGACTCAAAACATTTTCTGCGGCTAGAATCCCCATCAATAAGCTATGGTCTTGATTATTGTATTTAAATGCACCGTATCTTCCGACTAATTGAAGATTAGAAAATGGCTGCAAATACGACTGAATATCGCTTAGTGCTTGTTGATAGTTACCTGCATAAATTGGGTAAGTGCGGGGTAAGCGAACGACAAATCCACCAGAAACTTTTTCTTGATGTAAAAGTCCAATTTTGCGCAGTTCTCGTTCTGCTCGCTCTAACAATTCTGCTTCTGGTTGCTGCCACATCGGTTCGTCGTAGTTGCACCAATACTCGCAGCACAATGGTGTTTGATGCTGGTTTGGCAGCATCTCAGGCGACCAATTCGCAAAATTGGTGACTCGTCCTAATTGCACGCTTGGCTCGTTAATGTAAAGCCAGTTATCTGGGAATAAGTTATTGCCTTCAACGATCAAATAGACCAAAATTGTATTGCGAAATTTGAGAGACTTAGCAGCTGCGATCGCCTCTGATGGTGCAGTTGGATTCATTTGCTGCACCAACAAACTAATGGGTACGGAAGAAATTACACCACCGCAGTTGACTGTTGACTCCTCTCCTGTCTGGCGATTTCTTAATGTGATTTGAGTAACTTGAGAGTTATCGTGGTGAACCTGTACGACTTCTGTGTTTAACAACACGCTTTGATTGTGCTGGCGCAGGTATTCACCGATTTTTTCATACAATTGACCCGAACCTAACCGAGGAAATTCAAAGCGATCGATCAGTGTTTTGACTTTGCCATCGTTACCCAATAAAGCACTGCGAGCTGCTTTCAATAAAGATAAGCCTTTAATGCGTTGCGCCGCCCAATCTGCACTAATTTCCGTACAGGGTATGCCCCAAAGTTTTTCCGTGTAAGCCTGAAAAAATATTTCAAATAGCCGCCGACCAAATCTACTTGTCACCCATTGGGCAAAATTGCGGGGATGGCGATTGGGAAATAACTGCGATTGAGCATATGAAACGAGAATCTTGACGCTCTCAATCGGTCCCATCGTCAGTAGAGCTTCTTTCGCTTTAAGCGGATAGCTGAAATACTTTCCCCCATAGTAGATGCGTGTCAAGCGATTGACAGTGACTCGATCTTTTCCTAAGACTTCACTCCAAAGTTTGAGTACGGGAGCGAGTTTGGTGAAAAAGCGATGCGGACCAAAATCTAGAATAAAGCCTTGATATTCGATACTTTTTGCTAATCCGCCTACCCTCGTATCTCTTTCTACTACTACGACTGGCTGACCTTTTTGAGTTAAGATGTAAGCCGCTGCTAGTCCTGCTGGACCTGCTCCGAGAATATAGATTGGATTAGCTTTACTCATGTCACACCACACTACACTAGACTACATGTCTAAACTTTTATAAAGTTTCAGACAATATACATTCATAGCGATCGCCTTGACAACCGCTATTTATTGTCAATATCTACAAATATGTCGAGTAGCTGAGCGTCAGCGTTAGCAAATCCACCAACTCTCTCTTACACCATTGTTTAGCATCAAGTATGCCTTTCCGTCTTTATAGATGGAACCCATAAAGCATCTCGCGATCGCATCTTTGGTTGTTTAAATATCGCAACTTCGCATACAGCACATATAAAAACAATATGACTTTTCTGGTCGATCGTTCAAAGCCTCACCACTAATAGCCTCCTCACAAAAATGTTTCATATCCAAGTTCTTATCAATAGTTTTAGACAGATCGATCAGACCTTTTGTTTCAACAATCTTAAAATTGTGCCTCTCTAAAATTTGGCACAAGTCACTGTAAAAGTATTCAATTTTATGTTCTGGATGAATATAACCTTTAGGACACTGTATTTGAGTTGCAGAACGATTGGGAGTATCCAGTGCCAGCTTGCCCCCTGGTTTCAACAATTTGTATGCTTGAGCAAACACTTTTTCAGCATCTTCTTGAGTTACGTGTTCTATCGATTGTCCCGACCAAACTAGATCGAAAGAACCTTCCTCAAATGAGGATAGGTCGCTCATGCTTGTATAGACATAATTAATGTCGCAACTTTTGTATTTAATATGTTGTGTCAACTCAGAAGCATTGAGCATCCTTTCATCGGGAGGTAAGTCGGCAATATATATTTTTTCCGGTAAATACGGATAGCCAAAGCTTAATAAAGCACCTCTAGCGTCACCAGTAGAAGCTCCTCCCAAGTCTAGAATAACTTTTGCTTCTGGAAGCACCGTTCTAATCAGTTTAAATCTAGCGTGATGAAGCTTGGCATTGAGCAGATGCCAATAGTCTTTCTTACTCAATGGACGTAGTTGAAATTCAATAGAATCGACTAACATCCTCACTAGAGCAGTTCGACTCAAGCCCTTATCAAGCGCGTTCAACCAGTTTGCTAACCCCTCCGAGTCAATTTCGCGCTCAAATATGACTTTATATGCCATTCTTAAATAGCTTTCGTCAGAGAGCGTCTCCATTTCAGGCAAGCTTTCATGAGAGCGAGTTTGAGCGTTTAATTCGGGTTTAGCCAACTTTTTAACGATTGTTTTTACAGACTTGGGAGCTACTTTGGCAAAAATGTTTTTGGCATTCATCTTGCTAGCTTTAAATTTTAAAATTTCAGATGATTTTTTCAAAAATTATCGCCTTTTTTATCTACCTTAAGGCAGATATTATACTATTTTTTACTATGAAATGCTGACAATAAAAAACTCTAAAAAAACTCTAATTAGAGTAGCAATTACGCTACTCATATTCCGACCGAGCTTCTGATTGAAATCATAAAACTTTTGACGATCGCGAACTAATCCGCTCGGCGATCGCTTCTGTTTTTTGCTGCTCTCCACGTTTAGAAAAAACAAAGTATGACTTTCTCGCGATCGATGTTTTTTCCATGTAAGCATCATACTTTTTGTGCAGAACTTTTTCAACTTCTACTTCTCGTTGAAAACCATGTTGTTCAAATTGTTTTACCCACCAGTGCCAATCAGCCCAAATTAAATGTCCGTTAATCGGATAGCCGTCTTTATCAACGTGAAGCAAGTTAAAAGGCTTTTCTTCAGCAATATCTTGTTCCCACTCTTTGATATAAATAGGAAAAACCGTTCCAAATATTGGATCTTCGCCAAATGCCGGAATATTGCCAAATAAGTAACCGCCATCAACTAATATTCGATCTATGCGATCGAGATAGTCGTGTAGTTTGTTGGGGTTTAAGTGTTCAAATATATCCAAACCAAAAATGAGATCGTATTTTTCCGAAAGCTCTAGTTCTAACAAGTCTCCATGATGGATATTATTTTTGATGTCAGGAAAAGCTTTATCAATTGCCATCGAGCTAATTTCTATTCCTTCGCAATGGATGTTCATCTCATGCAAACATTGCAGAATAGTTCCATTAGCACAGCCTATTTCCAAAGCTCTTTTGGGTTGGAAGGCTGACATAATTTCAGCCATGACTTTCTTATCTTTATCAATTCTAAAACCCCATACACCCGGTTTTTCATAATAACCGTGTTTGAGAATCATGCTTTCTAGCCAATCAAAATCATTGAGGTTTTCTACAGAAAAGACCAAAGCATTATTAGGCTGTAAAAGATCTTCCACTGCGTAATAACGTTCTGGTCTGAGTTCCCGTAAATTTTGAATCCTAATATTATCTTTTAAAACTTTATTAATAAACTCATCCGACTGAACTAAGCTCATGAGTACGTCGGTTCTGCTGTAACCAGTTTGGAGAAGCTTAATGTAATGTTTTAACCCATCTTCATCAGCCTCTCGTCCTAAAAGTTTGCGATAAGCATCTACTAAAAATTCTCGGTCTGATAATGTTTCTGATTCTGAGGTGGAGCGTTTATTTGAAAGCGAATCAGAGATTTCCCCAATTTTTTTGCTAGCTTTGCTTGAGAGATTTAAGAGTTGACTCAGATAGCTCATGACTAAAATTTTCCTCCATCATTAGGACGATTTTATTTAACTTCTCAATAACTGCGGGAGGCGAAAACTTGTTTCGCTGTTGGCGCTGAGCAGTTAACACCTTTTCTCTTAACGGGTTATCTTTAACAAGAATCTTTGCCAGTGCTGCAATTTCAATCAAGTTTTCCTTATTGGTAAACATCAGCCCAGCTTTACCTAATGTCTCAGGAATCGCACTGCTTTTATACGCCAGAATCGGCACGTCAAACCACATCGCCTCAACTAGAGGAACGCAAAATCCTTCATGTTCGCTCATCGACCAAAAGAGGTGAGCAGTACGATAAAAGGCTAAGAGTTGGGCATCGTTGACTTGCCCTGGAATCATCACGTAATTCGTGACGTGCAACCGATGCATCAAGCTCGTGACGTGGTGATAGTATGGATCGTTAATGTCACCGCCACCGATGAGAATCAATCTTGCCTCTCGATCCATTGTCAAGTAATGGGCAAAAGCTTCTAGAAGGTGGTCTTGGCGCTTGTGAGGCGAGACGCGCCCGACAAAGAGAAGATTAGTTTTCCCATCCTGTAACTGTTGCATTAACTGTGGATCTGCTGCCATATCCCATTTTTTTGGGTCTACGGGTATGGGAAGTATACCTGGTGCGGTAAATCCAGATTCCGCCAGTTCAGAGGCGTTATATGTGGAAACTCCAACTGAGAGGGGAAAATGTTGGGCAAGTTGGTTTAATTCAGCCCGACCTTGTTCTAACAGTTGGGCAACGTCGGGGCGATACGACCGGAAAAACTCAGCAGGCGTGATGTTGTGGTAAATCAGACACTTAGAACTAGGATGAGCGATCGCATATTCTGTGACTTCGCAGCCAATCGAGTGATGATAAATCAATCCAGCCTGTTGACCGATACTTTTAGCATGGGGTCTTTTGGCTTCATGGGTGGCGCGTGGGTCTAAATGTTCGGCAAAAATCTCCGACTTGTAACCAAGGGCTTGTAAATAGTTTCTAATCCACCTAGCATGGTTAGAAATGGCATCTCCGTAAGAAAAACCAGCCATCAGTTGATGAATTTCTTTTAGTTGTCTCTGTTGCGGTTGTGGGGAAGTGGCTGGAATAGCTGTCAGTCCTAAAATAGTTTCGTAGCGATCGATGACTCCATCCCAACTCGCATTTTTTTTAGCATAGTCTTGACCGTTTGCACCGTATTCTGCTAGCTGTTCCATTCCAGCGCGATCGATTTGGGCAAACATCTCTGCCCATTCAATTTCTGTTGCTGCTAGCCAACCTCCCCGCGCACTCTTGACAGCACTTGCAGTTGCCAAGCAATCTTGATGTACGACTACGGGTCGTCCGTAAAACCAAGCTTCCATCATGACGCGAGAGTAACTCTCATTCCGACTGGGTTGAAATAAAGCTAAGCAATTTGCCAGCAGTGCTTCTTTCTCGCTTTCTGACACCAAACCAAGATCGGTTAACTCTGGCGCAGCATCGTGAAATGATGTTTCTCCCGAACCAGCTAAAATTAATTGCAAACTAGAGTCTGGATACTTCTGCTTGAAAGTAGCATAAGCTCTGACTAAGAAATCTGTATTTTTTGTTGCATCTCGGCGACCGAGATAGAGAATATAGCGATCTTTTTTGAGTGCTAAATTGCCAATATGACTTAGAGTTGGATCGTCATGCTGTCCGACTTCTATTCCCTCCCCAACGACATAACTTTTAGGAATAATCCCAGCACCGTATAGCTTTTTAGCAAGTTGCTCTTCACCTTCGCTATTAAATAATAACCCGCGTGCTAGGTGAAACATCTGCTCGACTTGCGGCAAATAAGCATAAGCTTCGTCATGCAAACAGGGTTGTAAAAAAGCGCGATCGGCAACAAGTGACAGTCCATTTAAAATTGGACCGTATAGATAGGGGATGAATAAAAATGCTTGATAGTGATGGTGATGAGTTTTGAGAAAGTGTAGTAGTTGAGGAGAACTGATACTCTCCGCGCAAAATATTGCGGCATCATCTAAGCTGACTGGACTGACTCCTGGTTTGAACTGCGCAGGCGGTACTCTCAGCATCAGATGATTGACTTGATTGAAAGCATCGTGGTCGGTGCGGACGACCTTGAACCGACGAATTGCAATCCCTTCCTCTTGACTCAATCCAGGCTTATGATGATTCTCTGCCCAGTTGCGATCGAAGGCTTGGCAGCAAGTCGTGATAATTTCAACTTTGTGTCCTCGTCGCACTAAACGAGAGGCGATCTGCCAAGCCTGTTGTTCTGCGCCGCCTTTTAAAGCTTTACCAAACCAAGGGATTACAATCGCCAGTGGCTTCATACTTTATATCCAATAAGGGCATAATCACGGGGACCAAAAAACCAGTTATGCAGGATTCGCATTTCTGGCTCTTCGCGATCGAAAGGACTAGATTCTACTGGGTTTAAGTGTAGGAGTTGGACGTTATGCAAGCCTTGATAGGTAAACAAGAATTGCATACTTTCTGGGTAAAGGGGTCTTTGGTGAGTCGGATCGGAATAAAAGTCACAAGCACCTACGAGTAAATTTTGCGGATTTGGCGTTTCAAAAATAGCGGTTCCATTTGGTTGTAAAACTCGCAAGACTTCTGTAATTAAATTGAGCAACTGCGCAAAAGACAAGTGTTCGATAATATGAAAACCAGTCACGGCTCCCAAGCTATTTTCAGGTAGCGATCGCAGGTAAGTAATGACATCGGACTCGATCGCCTCCAGTCCCCTAGACTGACATTGTTCGATCGTGACTCGGTTAATATCGAGTCCTTTTGCCGTATATCCATTGTCACGGAGAAGTTCTAGCCATTCACCCCGTCCGCATCCTACATCTAAAATTGGTGCGTCTGGCGTGCCTACGTTGGCTGCGGCAATCTTCGGCAAGTAAACTTTGAGTTTATTCGTAATGTCTTCCCGCGAGCCGCGAAATTGTTCTTCAAAAGCAGCATAAAAGGCATCTAACGAGTGCTGGTTTTCATCGAAAAAGTTGGTTAAATGCTCTTGACTAAAAGCTCCTGGTAGGCGTTGCCGTGCTTCTTCGAGAAACAGAGTAATCAATCGCTTCTGCTGTGCTAAATCATTTTTGAGATAGCTATCGTTTCGGTTGTGACGGTCTTCGATCGCCAGCAAGTGAGCGTCCATGCTACTAATACGAATACCAATACCATTCAATCCTTCTTCAGTCAACTTGAGGCGATCGCTGAATTGCTCTAAGTTGAATTCACTCGCATGGATGCGAGCGCTATTTTGACTGACGCGCTCCTCGCTGGCGTTTAAGCGTTCTCGGTTTTGCTTGACTTGCTCTTGAGTAGCATGAATCTGAGTTACTTGCTCTTGGGTGACGCTATTGAGCCGCTCTCTAATCCGAGCCAGCTGCGATTCGCTCGAACCGAGGCGATCGCCTAATTGAGCTATCCGTGCTTCTGTAGAACTGAGGCGATCGCTCATGCTGCTCATTTGGGTTTTTAACTCAGCTACTTGTTCGCTCAGCCGTTGCTCGATTGCCGCGACTTCTCTTAATCCTTGACTGAGAGAAAAATTAACGACTCGCTGCTCTTTCTGAATAAAGTTGTAAATTTTGAGGCTGTACTTTTTTAACCAACCTACATTAAAGGGAAAGCGATCGAACTTTTTGGGCCAATGAGTGCGGACTTGAGCTTTGAATTCCGCATTACTCGCTAATGCTTCTATGTGGCTGATATTGACAACTTCTTTAGCGATCGCCCCGTTGACATGGCGATCGTGCTGTAATACCGTCAGCAAATCTGGCTGTCGTCGAGAAACTTCCTCTGTAATTTTTTGTTTTAATTCCTCAATATTTATTTCTGGATTATTCGCTTCAATCATTGCGGACTAACTCTGAGATTAACCTACTATTTCTAGCTTAATTTTTTTGGATCTAACAACTCATCCGTAGGTGCGATTGTTTTAACTATTTTTGCCGGAACTCCCGCCACAATTTGATAGCTGGGAACATCGCCTTTGACAACTGCACCTGCTGCAACTACAGAATGCTTGCCAATCTTGCAAGGACCAATGACTGTAACGTTGCTAGCTATCCACACTCCCTCCTCAATCGCAATATCATTTCCTTCAATCGGAAAATCATACATTCTGGCTTTACCAAACTTGTTGTAATCGTGGGTTCCAGTAATCAAGCTCACGTTATGACCGAAAAAAACATCTTCTCCTATGCATATAGTGCCAGAAGATAAGTTAAATAGAGCATTATTGACCACACACGATGCCGATAGTTTAAGTCTTTGGGGATCGCCATAAACTAAATAATGATTCAATTGCACTTGCTCGATGCATTTCTCTAAATCGGCTTGAGCTAGTTTTTGATTTAAATAACTATCAATTTGTTCTTGCCAATCGCCTTGAGCTAGCTTTTGACTTAAATAATTATCTATCCACGCTTTCATCCAATTTTCTAATCTAGATTTTAAAAATTTACGATTTAAAAAATAATTTAAAAATTTATCGATTGTCCCGTACATGCGAGTTCCTCACATAGTCTGATCTGCCTACCTGCGACTTGGAATACACCATCGACGAAATCATTGACTGCTGCTTGGATAGTAGTTGCATTTTGAATCCAATCGAGCATCTCTAAATTTTCGTGAGGACCATCGCCAAAGGCAATATCAAAGGCATAGCTACCTCCGGCGAGGTGGGGCCAAATAAACTCGAATTCGACTGTAGCTCTACCAATTTCCGATTTTGATAACCAGTAATCGGCAAATTCTTTATCTAAAAGTTCGGTACTCCAACCTGAAAGTACGGTTCGCAATCGATCTAATAAAGCAATACCAACGTTAGGTTTTCTGACGATATCGTGTCTAAATGTGGTAATTCTGACTTTAACAATGTCGCCGGGATAAACTAATTGAATCGGGCGATCGTTTGCTCCTAACAAACAAACATCTTCTATTTCTGCTCGTCCCGTACCAAATCTTTCATAATTAGCAAACGATAAAAACTTTTTATTAGTAAAAGGATTAATTTCTTTAATTGTTATTTTCTTGATGTCGATATTTTCATCATTCTGATTGTTAATAGCTATACTATGGGGAACATCTGGGCGATCGTGGAGGTGTGAAGCAGTCCGCTTGTTCACTTCTTCGTGTACCCAAGCTTGATAATGCTTGCAAACTTCCGCTGGCTTGCCACTATCGACAACGATTCCTTGATTCATCCAAAGTGCTTTTGAGCAAAGGCGCGAGACTGCCCCCACATCGTGAGATACATATAAAATTGTCCCACCATTATCTTGAAATTCCCGAATTTTTGCCATACACCGATGTACGAACACGCCATCTCCTACAGCTAGTGCTTCATCCACAATTAAAATTTCGGGATTGACATTAATCGCGACAGCAAAAGCTAAGCGGACAAACATACCACTAGAATAGGTTTTGACGGGTTGTTCCATAAACTCGCCAATCTCTGCAAAAGAGACAATCTCATCAAACTTAGCTTCTATTTCTGTCCTACTTAAACCTAGAATCTGTCCGTTGAAAAAGACATTTTGCCGTCCGGTAAACTCTGGATTAAACCCACTCCCTAACTCAAGTAAAGCTGAAACTCGACCGCTAACATAAACTTCACCTGTTGTAGGTGTTAGCGTTCCAGCAATAACTTGCAATAACGTACTTTTACCAGAGCCATTTTGACCGATAATTCCTACAGTTTCTCCTTTTGTTACCTCTAGGCTGATATCTTTTAACGCCCAGAATTCTTGGGCGCGGCTCTTGCCAGGTAATAAAATCTCTTTGAGTCGATCTATCGGGCGGTTGTAACACCTGTAGCACTTCGAGACCTGTTTTACGGAAATTGCAATCTCACTCATCACACGCTGCTAGGCAAAACTAGAGGACATCGGCAAAAGCTGGACGTAACTTCTTGTATACCCAAAAGCCACCTGCGAACACAACTATAGAAACTATGCCAGCAATTGCCCACTCTCCCCAATGCTTCACTTCTCCCACTAACACCAAGCCTCGATAAGTTTCCGCGATCGTTGCCATTGGATTTAACCAGAATACCCAGTCTCTAATTTGAGGTGGAATGAGAGATTCGGGATAAACAATTGGCGCTAAATATAACCAGATATTTAGAATAACTGCTAGAGTTTGAGGAATATCTCGCAAAAATACTGTGAGTCCTGCGGCAATATACGCTAGTCCTGATGTAAATAGTATTTGAGTCAGCCAAAGCAGAGGTAGCAGCAATAGCGTGATGTGGATCGTTTTTGTGGTGACTGCTACTAAAAAAATCAATGCCATTAAACCAAACGTACTTTCTACAAATGCAGATAGCACTGGTACTAAAGGCAGGAGAGACAAAGGAAAAACAACTTTCTTAACTAGGTTAGTATTGTTGACAACTGAGTTTGAAGATTGTAACAGTCCGTTGGTAAAAGCTATCCAAGGCAACAATCCAGCAAACAACCACAAACCAAATGTCAAACTATTATTTTCTGGTAGCCCTTTTAAGTTAAGCCTGACCTTCATCACAATTGAAAATACATAAGTGTAAATTAGTAATTGTGAAAGTTGGTTTAACAAGGGCCAGATATTCCCTAGAATCGATCCTTTATACCGCGCATCTAAGTCACGCTGTACTAGAGTCCTAAGTAGATAGAATTTTGTCCATATTTGAGGCTTAACTAGCAGCGATCGCTTCAGATCTTTAACTAAATTTTGAACTAGATAAATAACTTCTTTTACCGAACGCCGATGGATGTTCCCTTGCAGCAAGCCTGTAGCAATTGGTAGGAGTCCCATAACGATGAGCGCAATCCTAATCTGGCGTAATAGAGGAGCATTAATTAGGTTAAAGTAACCTAACATGCCGATCGCGAGAGCGATTGCGATCGCAACTTTGCCGCTTGCCAGCAAAACATGGCTTTTTTTCCTGCTAGCAATTGGCGGGAGCAGGAGGAAATAACCTCCTCTGTAGGCTAAAGTCGCCTCTAGTAAGATAGCTATTCCTAGAATCAAACCGAGCAGTGGAGTTAGCATTAAGCCCAAGCTATAGGAGTTTTGACAACACTAGAATAAAAAATTTGCTTGACAGCAACATCAGCCTTTAAATTGCGTTAGCTACGCTCAAAGCAAAAGTTGCCTTCGCCGAGATCGTTTTGATGACTAACGAATAAGACCAAATGAAGCATGAATTAGTTTCCCACAAAAAGTTACAAGATACTCTTTCACACCGTCGTTTCAAAGTCAAGTCAGTTGTCAGGGAGCGCACGAGCAGTGAAGAAAGGGTGTGGGGTGTGGGACATTGGTAGTTGGTAGTTGGTAATGGGTAATTGGTAGTTGCTCCCTTGTCTCCCTTGTCTCCCTTGTCTCCCTTGTCTCCCTTGTCTCCCTTGTCCCCCTTGTCCCCTTGTCCCTCCCTACTCCCTTGTCCCCCTTGTCTCCCTTGTCTCCCTTGTCCCCCTTGTCCCTCCCTACTCCCTACCCCCTACTCCCTGCTCCCCCATGTCCCAGAAAGCGCCCAATTCAGCTACACTGATTCATGGTTCGTGACGAATTGCAGTACTGGAATGGAAATCGGACAGAAAGTTAAAGTATATCGCCTGAGAGATAGAGTATCTCCCCCCGTTGTCAAGCGACTCGGACAAGTCGGTACTGTCAAGGGTTTTAGAATGACTGACGGTAGCGGCGTTGGTGTTGTAGTGCAGTTTGATGACAACTATAGCACCTGGTTTTTTGAAGACGAAATTAAACCTACGTGACTGGGAAGATGTCTGGAAGGGTTTTCGTGAGGGAAACTTGACCAGACATAACTTATTTGCACTCATCAGGAAAGCAAACAATGCCCCTCATTTTGACATTTTTGGGCAAGGGTGGGACTGGACGCACGACAATCGCGATCGCAGCTGCCAAGCGTCTAGCAAGTCAAGGACAGCGCGTTTTATTGGCAACGGATGACAATCAACCAGGATTAGGGTTGTTATTAGATACATCCCTAGCAGCTGAACCCCAAGAAGTAGCAACAAACCTGCAAGTCGTCCAGTTAAAAACTTCGACTTTGTTGGAACGCAACTGGGATGAGGTGAAAAAACTAGAGGCGCAGTATCTCCGCACGCCCATAATTAAGGATGTCTACGGACAAGAATTGGTCGTGTTGCCAGGAATGGATAAAGCATTGGTACTCAACGCTCTGCGAGAGTATGATGCTAGCGGCAAGTATGACGCGATCGTGTTTGACGGTAGCGGTGACTCGTCGATGCTGCGGGTGTTGGGAATGCCAGAAAGTCTCAGCTGGTATGCCCGTCGCTTTGGTAAGTTGATAACAGATTCCGACTTGGGGAGAACGGTATCGCCGTTTCTCCAGCCCCTCCTAGCCAGTATCTTTAATGTCAGTTGGACTGGTGACACCTTTTCCCAACCGACGAGTAAAGTTACGAACATCCTAGAGCAGGGAAAAGCTGCCCTTGCCGACCCCAAACGCCTTGCAGCTTATTTAGTCGTGAATGACAATCCGGCAAGTATGGCAACAGCACGTTATTTGTGGGGGAGTTCTCAGCTAATCGGCTTAACCATAGCAGGTGCGATCGCCAATCAAACAACTGCGACAGAAGCCCTCAAATCTGAGTTTTCGCCTTTGCCAGTCAGTAGCGTTCCGACTGCGACTCCTGGCGACTGGCAATCCCTCATGGATGCTCTACCAGATTTTACCCAACCTGCACTAGCTCCCAAACCCCTAGAAATTGACGTAGCAGCACGTCAAGTTCGCGTCTTTTTACCAGGATTTGATAAGAAGCAAGTCAAGCTGACTCAATCGGGCGGTGAAATTACTATAGAAGCAGGCGATCATCGTCGCAATATTATCCTTCCCCCAGGTTTGAGCGGCAAAACTGTAACTGGTGCAAAATTCCAGCAGGGCTATTTGATCGTATCTTTGTAATTATGAGTAATAAGGACGCACAGCCGTGCGCCCTTATTACCACGACTCCCTACTCCCTATTTTTATGTCAGATCCAACTCCCTCTTCTGCGTTTCCAAATAGTAATTCAGAGCAGGCTGCTGAGCAAATTGGGTCTGCTACCAATCCTGTTGCTAGTTTACAAAGCGATCGCAGCGGTAGAACTAGGCAGCTACTAGGCATGAAAGGTGCAAGTCCTGGCGAAAGTTCAATTTGGAAAATTCGCCTGCAATTGATGAAGCCGATTACCTGGATTCCCTTGATGTGGGGCGTCATTTGTGGGGCGGCTTCTTCGGGACAGTATACTTGGACGTTGGAACATGTCTTAATTGCCGCTGCTACTATGTTGCTGGCGGGACCGCTGTTGACGGGTTATACCCAAACCCTAAATGATTTCTACGATCGCGAAATCGACGCAATCAACGAACCCTATCGTCCGATTCCCTCTGGGGCAATTTCCGTTCCCCAAGTCGTAACCCAAATTCTCGTGCTGCTGGTGGCTGGTTTGGGAGTTGCTTTTGCTTTAGATCTATGGGCAGGACATCAGTTTCTCACAATTACAACCCTGGCAATCGGTGGTTCTTTCCTAGCGTATATCTATTCAGCTCCACCGCTAAAACTGAAGCAGAATGGTTGGTTAGGTAATTATGCTTTGGGAGCTAGCTATATTGCCTTACCTTGGTGGACTGGTCATGCTTTATTTGGCGATCTCAACTGGACGATCGCAATTTTGACGCTGATCTACAGCATGGCAGGCTTGGGAATTGCTGTGGTAAATGATTTTAAGAGTGTAGAAGGCGATCGCCAATTAGGGTTAAAGTCTCTACCAGTGATGTTTGGTATTTCTACAGCGGCTTGGATTTGCGTCTTGGCGATCGACATTTTTCAGATGGGAATTGCCGCATACTTAGTCAGTATTGGTGAAAACTTGTACGCGACCATTCTCATCTTTTTAGTCATTCCGCAGATCGTATTTCAGGACATGTATTTCTTGCGAGATCCGCTGAAAAATGATGTCAAATATCAGGCAAGCGCTCAACCATTTTTGGTATTAGGAATGCTCTTGACTGGCTTAGCATTGGGTCATGCTGGTATTTAAGCTAGGTAGGGTGGGCAATGCCCACCTTACAAAAATCACCTAACCTTCATACATCTGTTTGTGCTTTGCCATTAGCTGCAAATACTTCTCATCTGTCTTAGCTTGCACCCATTTTTCCTTAAAAATTGCCGCAGACTCAGCTTTAATCGGATCGACTTCATAAGGCAAAATCTCTTTTCTTGCCTGAAGCTGTGCATCTGGAGAAGTAACTTTTTGAGGATTGCTTTTATATTTTCTCCCACTTTTATGATTTGCATAACGACGCGATCGCGTGTAGCCCATTTGTAAAAACTTTCGCGCCATATCCGCACCAACAAAATCACCTGCTGCTAAATAATTTAGAAATAATTCATATATTTTTTGGCTGGATTCTTTAGCAATATCGGGAGTCTTAAATCGCCAGTACGGTAAGATTTCTGATTTATATGGTTCAACTAAAAGAACTCCTTGTTCGCCTTTACCCACTCGATATAACTCTGGATGCTGGCGAAAATCAATGGTTTTAAAATCAAGAGAATAATCGAAAGCAGTCATATTTCGATTTTTATAAATGACTTCATGTAAGTTATAGCTGCCATGTGTCATTTGTCATGAGTCATTAGTAAGGCATGGCGTTGCTTTTAGCTAAAGATGGGCATAGCTTAACACCTCGATTGCGTGCGTGACATTTGTAGGGGCGCACGGAGAAAGCGCCCCTACAGATCGTGTGTTTACCCAATCGAAAACCGCTATCAGATCGCTACTTTTAGCGGGAGTGTGTCAGGATCGTGATGTTGCAATTCCTCGATCGCCGTTTATGCTAACTCAAACAGATACTTCTGTCATTCCCTTTCTCGGTGCTGATGTTGCAGCAAGTTATGATGCTGCTAAAGTCGTTATCCTACCGATTCCCTACGAAGCAACAACAACCTATCGCCGTGGTTGCGAAAATGGTCCCGATGCAATTCTAGAAGCTTCACAGCAAGTGGAATACTATGATGAAGAACTTGACTGGGAGATCGGCTGCGATGTCGGTATTTATACGTACCCTTCAATTGCCGATACTCGCGATCGCCAAGTTTCAGCAGAAGAGATGCTGAAATCCACTCAAGAAACAGTTTACCAGCTAATTCAAGACAAAAAATTTGTCATTGCTTTAGGTGGCGAACATAGCATTACAACAGGTGTTGTCGAGGCATATCGCCAAGCGTATCCAGAAGAACCTTTCACCGTAGTGCAAATTGACGCTCACGGCGATCTGCGCCATGAATATGAAGGCTCGATCCACAATCATGCTTGTATTATGCGGCGAGTGGTTGATATGGGTTTACCAACTGTCCAAATTGGGATTCGAGCAATTTGCAAAGAAGAAGCCGAACTGATTAAAGCGAAAAATCTGACTGTATTTCGCGCCAGAGAAATTGCTAATCAACCCGATTGGATTGAAAAAGCGATCGCCGCTATTCCAACTCAAAAAGTCTTTCTTACCATCGATCTAGACGGTATCGATCCAACTTTGATTCCAGGGGTTGGGACTCCCGAACCAGGCGGATTGAACTGGTATGCTTTGCTTTCCTTCTTGAGAAAAGTCATTGAAAAACATCAAGTCCTTGGCTTGGATATTATGGAATTAGCACCAGTTGCCGATTCAGTAGTTTCACAGTTCACGGCAGCGAAATTAGCGTATAAACTAATCGGTTATCAAGCATTAGTTCAGGACTGGAAAAGTAACTACAGCAATTCTAGATGAATCGTGAAATCGATTGTCCGTGTAGAGACGTTACATGTAACGTCTCTACACGGGAAAGGTTTACAAATCAATTTGGATCGCTATGTTTAATAGTTAATGATTTCTATAGCAGTTCTAAACGATCTGTAAAGCAGGCTTCTAGCCTGCCGCAGGCTAGAAGCCGTTCCTGAATCAAATAGGATTGCTAGATTTATTAACCATTAACTATTAATGAACATCTAAATCGGTTATAGAAATATTTTTATTTCAAAAACAATGACTATTCAAACTAACATTCAACCTCCTAAAGTGCGCTATGCACCCGATTTTGAATTACGTGGTATAGATACTCAAGTCCACCACCTAGCTCGCTATTTAGAGAAATTTCAAGCTGTGGGTGTTGTATTTATGAGTCATAGTTGTGATTACGTGCAGTCATATATTGAAAGATTAAAAATAATCCAAATAGAATTGCAAGACCAAGGTTTTACTTTAATTGGGATTAATGCCAATCAGAATCTCGAAGATCGTTTCGAGCAGATGAAAAACTTTGCCAACTACTATCAACTGAATTTTCCCTATCTCTGGGACTCTACCAGAGACGTAACGGAAAGTTTCGGGGCAAAAACTACACCAATGTCTTTTTTGATCGATACCGAAGGCTGCATTCGCTACCAAGGAGCGATCGACGATCGCCCCGCAGAACCAGCAGCAGTAAAACAGCCTTATTTACGCAAAGCTATTTTGGAATTGCTACAAGGACAACCCATTTCAATTGCTACTACAGAAACCATTGGCTGTACTCTGCAATGGGGAAACTAGAGACAGAGTTGCCCTCTACTGCTATCTTTAATGGGAGGCGAATATGAATTAAATTTCAGTTGTATGTTGAAACCTTACAAACGAGTTTTGCTCAAGCTCAGTGGCGAAGCTCTGATGGGTAACTTGGGTTATGGGATTGACCCAGGTGTAGTCGAAGGAATCGCAGGTGAAATCGCAGAAGTTGTTGCCCTTGGCGTGCAAGTCGCTGTTGTCGTAGGTGGTGGCAACATTTTTCGCGGTGTCAAAGCATCGGCATCTGGTATGGATCGAGCTACCGCTGACTATATCGGGATGATTGCTACCGTGATGAATTCCCTCACGTTGCAAGATTCGTTAGAACGTAACGGGGTACAGACGCGGGTACAAACTGCGATCGCCATGCAAGAAGTTGCAGAACCATATATTCGCCGTCGCGCCATCCGCCATTTAGAAAAAGGCAGGGTGGTGATTTTTGGTGCGGGTTCGGGTAATCCTTTCTTTACTACCGATACGACTGCTGCTTTGAGAGCAGCAGAGATAGATGCTGAGGTAATTTTTAAAGCAACGAAGGTAGACGGGGTTTACGATGCCGATCCGCAGCTCAATCCAAACGCCAAACGCTATCAAAGCTTGACATACGGTCATGTCTTGGCTCAAGACTTACGGGTAATGGATAGTACCGCGATCGCCTTGTGCAAGGAGAACAACATCCCTATTCTGGTATTTGACCTCACGGTGAGAGGTAATATTCGCCGCGCTGTGATAGGAGAATCTATAGGGACGCTTGTGGGAGGTTTTTGTGAAGTTAGCTGAAGCTGAAAGTACAATGCAAAAAACTGTTGAGGCAACTCAACGCTCTTTTAATACTATTCGTACTGGTCGTGCTAATGCCAGCCTGCTCGACCGCGTGATGGTGGAATACTATGGTTCCCCGACATCTTTAAAATCGCTAGCTAGCATCAGTACCCCTGATGCAACTACGATTACAATTCAACCTTTCGATCGCAGTACCCTTAATTCGATTGAAAAAGCTATTTCCATGTCAGATGTGGGGTTAACTCCTAATAATGACGGTTCTACAATTCGATTAAATATTCCTCCGTTGACTAGCGAACGCCGCAAAGAATTTATCAAACTAGCGGCAAAGTACGCTGAAGAGGGTAAGGTTGCCATTCGTAATATTCGCCGCGATGCGCTGGAGACGATTCGCAAGCAAGAGAAAAGTAGCGAAGTGACTGAGGACGAAGCGCGAGATCTACAAGATCGATTGCAAAAGTTGACCAATAAGTATATCGAGCGCATTGATGAATTGCTAGCAGAGAAGGACAAAGAGATTTCGACCGTATAGCCTCCCTCGAACAGACCAGGTACAGCCTGGTCTGGCTGCTTATTTTGATTTTTATGTGAGTTTTTGTATGGGAAGCGGGCAAAATTAGGTAAAGTTTTGTAAGGCTATCCGCCTTGATGTAGAGAAAACCCATAGGAGTTAAATTGTAGTCTTATGTATGATTGCATCATCGTTGGTGCTGGTCCGGGTGGAGGATCGGCAGCCTATCATCTAGCGAAACAGGGGCGTTCGGTCTTAGTTGTAGAAAAGGAATCGCTCCCACGCTATAAACCTTGTGGGGGAGGCGTATCGCCTGAAGTTGCCAAATGGTTTGATTTTGATTTTTCTCCAGCGATTTCGGTAAAAGTTAATACCATTCGCTACACCTGGAAAATGGACGACCCCGTACAGGCTGAGTTACGCACGCCAGAACCGATGTGGATGGTGCGACGGGACGTATTCGACCACTTCTTGATTCAGCAGGCACAAAAACAAGGGGCAGAACTGCGGGATAGTACGGAAGTGAACGGGATCGAATTTAAAGGCGATCGCTGGTACGTCAAAACTGCAAACCAAGTGTTTGAAGGACGTTATCTAATTGCAGCTGACGGCGCAAAAGGACCAATGGCGAAGTGGTTGGGCTTCAAAGAACGCAAGCGCCGCTTGGGTGGTGCTTTAGAAGCAGAAGCCCCCGCCAAGGTGGATGATAGTAACATTGCCCACTTTGAATTTGGGATGGTGAAAAACGGCTATATCTGGAATTTCCCCAAAGCTGACGGCTATTCTATTGGTATCGGCACGTTTCGAGGCGGAGAAGGACAGGACTTTAAACAAATTTTGAGCGAATATGCCACTCTATTTGGCATTGATGTCAAGACTTGCAGACAATACGGTCATCCTCTCTGTTTGTGGGATGGAACGCAAAAGCTACATACTCAAAATGCCATTCTCGCTGGGGAAGCGGCTTGTGTCGTCGATCCATTCACTGCTGAGGGTATTCGTCCCTCAATCTTTACTGGAGTGAAAGCCGCAGCCGCGATCGATCGCGCGCTTGCAGGCGATATCAACGCCTTAGAACAATATACCGACACCATCAACGAAGAATGGGGTAGCGATATGGCATGGGCGCAAAAACTAGCAGGTGTATTCTACCGCATTCCTGGTATTGGCTATAAAGTTGGTGTCAAGCGCCCCTCTGCGACTCAGCGCATGGGACAAATTTTGTGTGGCGAGTTAAGTTATGGCGATGTAGCAAATCGTGCCTTAAAGCGTCTCAGTGGTAGTCTGATCCCTGGTATGGGTGGTTAATATTTTGATGTGATTTACGAGTAGGGGCGCACAGCTATGCGCCCCTATTGACGATCATGCTGGTATGCTAGATACACTGCTTCTAAAAATGTATCAGGCTTGACGGCTTGAGATAATTTTTCCAGGGCGACAATTTTTTTGGTTTGTTTGGCGAGTTCTAAACTCAGTTGCTCTTTAGCCTGTTTGGACATTACCTTGCGTCGTTGCAAATATTCGCGAATCACCGCAAAATCATCGGGTAAAAGTTGCGAAAAATCGGCTTCAGATTGCAATAATTGCGACATCAGATCGTGGGCTGCATCTGAAATGGGAAAGCTTGCAGATGTATGGGAAGTTTCAGTTTGAATTACAATTGTACCTGCAACTAAATCGCCTAAGCGTTTCTCGCGCTGACCAAACATAATTAAAAATGCACCGAGAAATAAGATATCGTCAAAAGGTCGCAGGAGCGATCGCAATATTGCTTGTTGAATGCTGACAAGTCTACCATCATCTCTGACGACGCGAATTTTAGCAAAGCGTTTGCCTGGCGTTTGTCCTTGCCATAGAGTTTCAAATAGGACAAAGTAACCCGTATATAAAAAGAATGTTACTAAAAAGGCGATCGCTAGCATCCATAAGCCAACATCTGTATTCCGAAATATTCGCTGCCAAAATTCTACGACTTGATAAGCAATAAAGCTCCAAATAAATAAGAATCCAACTATGAGAAAGGTGAGAATATGGTAGTCGATCAGCAATGCCCAGGCACGGCTACCAATTCCTGCTAACGTGAATTCTAGTTCGACACTTTCGGGGGTTTGGTGGGTAATGCGGTTGAAAAAATGCATATTTGGTAGTTGGTAGTTGGTGGTTGCTATTACCCATCACTGAAATTTAGACATCGCGATCGCGTAATTTCAATCCTAGTCCTTCTCGTCGTGTCCGTAAGTCATAGTACACAACAGCTTTAATAACTTGCCAAAATGGCATAATTAAAATTCCTCCGGCAAAGCTTAGAACCCAAGAAATTAGATACACAATTGTGTAGGCAGTGGAGCCTTGTTCGAGACGTAACAAAAATATTTGAGGAATGTAGCTAGATACAGCTAAAATTGGAAATGTAACAATAAAAGTTATTAAAACAATTCCTTGAATGCGCCATATAAATGTTTGAGTTAAATTCCAACTTCTGCTGATACTCTGTGCGCCATTAATACTTTCTTCAACTGCTAGCGGTACTTCAGAGATAAACCAACGAGAGTATAACCATATTAGTCCAAATAATAAACTGCCAAGAAGAGCAACTACCACTAAACCAACAGCAATTGTACTACCTAGTTCGCCAAGAATTAAACGTAACAAAAAGCCTAAAAATAAAACAGCTATAGTACCGATAATTGTGCCTGCAATAGCAAATCCTATATAAGCTAAGAACACGAAAATACCAACTCGGAGACCAACGAAAAAGAATGACCAAGTACGTGACTTAATATAGTTACGGGCAGTGCTAATACTTTCAGGTTGGTTGACGAGTTCGCCAAAAGCCAAACGCGAAATCAGTCCAGCGATCGCGGCAAATTTTGCCCAGCCATAGATTGGAACTAAAACCCATAAATAAGCTTGTAAAGCTAACCTGAGATATCTTTTAAAATGAGATCTATACAGCCGTACTCCCGCAGTCACAACATTGCCGACATTCAACGGTTGCATCGAACTAGAAGAACTAAATTGAGACATGATGGCATTTTCTCCGATTTAAAAGTGAGATATAGCAGTTCTAAATGATTTGTAAAGTAGGCTTCTAGCCTGCGGCAGGATAGAAGCCCGATCCACGTTCATGAATCAAATAGGATTGCTATATGTAGCAATTTGTGCTGTCATGAATTTTTTCTAGTTGGTTATCATTTACCAATATCCATCGATCGCATCTACATCCCAATGACAAATGACCAATGACAAATGACAATTTTCACGAGTATTTCATGACTCAAACAGAATTACTATCTATAGTCTGCCCAAATTATTGCAGTTATCTTAAAGTAGCCAAGATCGACCTAGTTTAAAATTTATGAATGTTCAACGATGGATTGCTCGCCGAGAACCAAACTGGAAGCGTTTAGACGATTTATTAAGACAGGTTGAAAAAAAGGGGATAAAGGCACTTCGCTCTGGTGAAATTAAAGAATTAGCCAGTTTGTATCGTTCCGTAGCCGCAGATTTAGCCCGCGCCCGGACTCAACAAGCTAGTCATATGATTATTCAAAATTTACAATCTTTAACAACTCGTAGCTATAACCAAATCTATCAAGGTTCGCGGCGACAGGAATGGCAAGCAGTATTAGACTTTTATCGCTGGGGTTTTCCTACCGCAATTCAGCGGAATTTTGGTTGTATTGCATTAGCTACATTACTCTTTTTATTTGGTGGAATTGTAGCGTGGTGGTATGCGTGGCAAGACCCGACATTTCTATCATTAGTTGTACCCGATTATTTAATTAAAAAAGTACAAGAAGATCGTCAATTGTGGATGGGTTCGATTGTTGGTGTCGAGCCACTAGCATCTACAAACATTATGACGAATAATATATCTGTTTCTTTCGCTGCTGTCTCTGGGGGAATTACCGCAGGATTATATACAACATTTCTACTAGTTTATAACGGTCTAAGTATAGGAGCAGTTGCAACTTTAGTCGGACAAAATAATTTAGCTTATCCCTTTTGGGCATTTGTATTTCCCCACGGGGCTTTAGAGTTACCTGCAATCTTTTTTGCTGGTGGGGCAGGGTTTTTAATTGCTAGAGCAATTGTATTTCCTGGTAAATACAAACGGGGAGATGCCATAAAATTTTATGGCACTCAAGCCGCCCAGTTAGTACTGGGAATCGTTCCGATGTTAGTCATTGCCGGAATCATTGAAGGGTTTTTCTCTCCCAGTCCAATTGTTCCCTCACCTTTGAAATATCTGGCTGGAATTGGTTTGTTTGCGTTGTTGGTGATGTATTGTCAGCGGAAAAAAACATAATGATATTTGTAGGGGGCAGGGCGGGTTTACGGGAAAATTCTGTTTGAGTCAAAGTTAGTTGGTGAACCCGCCCCTACAACGTCTGCTCTCTAACACTCCTGTGTTCTTGTCTCAGCAATTTCTCAACAATTTATCACCCTTCACCCCTAACTTCTAATCCCCATCGACGATATATTATGGTTGCGGTGCATACTCAAACATAGTAGCGATCGCGCTTCAGTAGCAAGCAGTAGGTTGATATGGGGATTCAATTTGGGCGGGAAATCTGCGGCAACCTCGATATCGCGGAAACGCGAGAGTGGCTGGTGACAAACGGGATTGGCGGTTATGCCTCTGGTACGGTAGCGGGATTGCTGACTCGACGCTACCACGGGTTATTAGTCGCAGCCCTCAAACCGCCTTTGGGTCGCACGTTAATGTTAGCAAAGTTGGATGAAACGATTTTATATGGCGATCGCTTCTATCCTTTAAATACGAATCGCTGGGGGGATGGAATTGTCAGCCCTGAAGGTTATTTGTGTGTCGAGCAATTTTCTCTAGAAGGGACAGTCCCCGTTTGGCGATTTGCCTATGCTGATGCCCTGTTGGAAAAGCGGGTATGGATGCAGCAGGGAGCCAATACGACTTACATTCAGTATGCCTCAGTTCGCGCCACTGCACCGCTACAGTTGGGACTGAAAGCGATGGTTAATTATCGCGACTATCACGGCATTACTCAAGGTAACAGCTGGCAGATGGTATTAGATCCAGTCGATCTGGGAATTTGCGTTACCCCCTACCCTGGTGCTACACCCCTTTACTTGCTAGGTGATGGTGCAACGGCAACAATCGTTCACAACTGGTACTATGGCTTTGACTTAGCAGTAGAACGCTACCGAGGACTGAGCGATCGCGAAGACCACTTGCACGCAGCAACTTTTCAGGTGACGCTCAACCCTGGGGAATCTTTTACTTTTGTGGCGAGTACGGAAAGCCAACCAAATTTAGATGGCGCAGCAGCCTTGAAACTGCGTCACACCCAAGAACAAAAGCTACTCGGACAGTGGAAAGCCAGTCGTTCGATTAAAGCGAAAGAACCGCCGCAATGGATACATCAACTAGTTCTAGCTGCCGACCAGTTTATCGTCGATCGCCCCCTTGCCGACGAACCGCAGGGCAAAACGATTATTGCTGGTTATCCTTGGTTTAGCGACTGGGGACGCGACACGGCGATCGCCTTACCAGGTTTGACTCTTTGCACGGGGCGATCGGAAATTGCCCGTTATATTCTCCGTACCTTTGCTAAATATGTCGATCGCGGCACGATTCCCAACCGTTTTCCAGATGTGGGGGAAGCACCGGATTACAATACTGTTGATGCGACTTTGTGGTACTTTGAAGCAATTCGTGCCTACCACAGTGCTACAGAAGATGATGCCCTCATCCAAGAACTATTTCCAGTCCTAGCAGATATTATCGATTGGCACTGTCGCGGTACGCGCTACAACATCCATCTCGATGCCGCTGACGGACTGCTTTATGCTGGGGAAGAAGGATGGCAGTTAACCTGGATGGATGCCAAAGTTGGCGATTGGGTCGTCACACCTCGAATTGGTAAACCGATTGAGATCAACGCACTTTGGTACAATGCTGTGCGGAGTATGGCAAATTTTGCCCGGCGGCTAGGTAAGCCCCATCAAGAGTACGAGGCGATCGCCAACCGCACGCTAGCGAGGTTTTCTCGTTTCTGGAATCAAGATTTAGGCTACTGCTACGACGTACTAGATGGTCCTGATGGAGACGATCTATCCCTACGTCCTAACCAAATTTTTGCCGTCTCCTTACCCTTGGTGGGGGCGCAAGGCATTGCACCTCTACTCAACCCAATGCAGCAAAAAGGTGTCGTCGATGCTTGCGGACAGACATTATTGACTTCTTTCGGCTTGCGATCGCTTTCCCCCGAACATTCCCAATATCGAGGACGTTATGGTGGCGATCCGCTGCAACGAGATAGCGCGTATCATCAGGGGACAACCTGGGGATGGTTAATTGGTGCATTTGTCTGTGCGCATTTGCGCGTTTATAAAAATCCCGTGCAGGCGCGTCAATTTCTCGAACCGATGGCAAACCACCTTTGCGATCGCGGTATTGGTAGTTTAAGCGAAATTTTTGACGGCGATGCGCCCATGACTCCACGCGGTTGCATTGCCCAAGCTTGGACTGTTGCAGAAGTTTTGCGGGCTTGGTTTGCTACGGAGGAATAGGGAGTCGGGAGTCGGGGGGAGGACAAGGGAGACAAGGGAGACAAGGGGGAACTCGCTCTTCCCCACGACCGAAGGGAGTGGGGATTAGGGGGCGAAGGGAGAGAAGAGAGCTGAGGGAGTTGAGGAGGCTCTCGGGAACTGAGGGGGAAAAAACACTACGCATCACGCACCACGCACCACGCACCACTTTCTTACCAACTACCAATTACCAATTACCAATTACCAACAACAGTACTAGTAAACGTGTAGCTTAGCGATCGCTGCGTGATGTTAAAGTAAAGATATTGAAACAATAGCAGCAATATTCACCGATTAATGATGAAGTTCTTGTCCCGCGATCGATCTCGCTCGGCGAACGGGATCGATCGCGGTTGAGGGCTAGCGGGTGTGTTATTTGTTTACGAATTCCTAACTTTACTGATGAAATGGGGTGCCTTCATATGCTCATCAGCTCAGATATTTCACAAAACCTAACCACTCAACAGCTTGTCAAAATTTGGGCAGAGCGATATAAGCCTCAAATCTCCTTCTCCGCGCAACATCATTTTGCCTCTGATGCTCTGCTTCACCTGATTTCGCCGGAGGGCAGACGTGAAACTGTTGCGAAGTTGCATCGATCGCTGATCGAGCTGAACTGCGAGTATGCTGCTAGTAAAGCGAGCGAACTGTATGAATGCATTCCATCGGCTACAAGTCCGAGTGAAATTACCAGCATTGTGCAGTGTACGGTTGAAATCTACTTAAATTTACTGGAGTTTTACAAGCAGCCATCATACCTTCTCACTGACACATTGCAGAACAGCAAGGGCGATCGCGATCTGCGATTGGTTGGCTTGAGTAATACAGATCTCATAAAGCTAGCTAGCTTTATAGAACCACTGCTATTAGAGTATCAAGAGCGTCACCAAATTTCTGATGATTGGGCGAAGCTAGGGTTTCTCACGACTCACTTCAACTTTAGCAATGTGGCACTACTGGAAAATTTGAATGCTGCCGAGCAAATTTTTGTCAGACCTTACTTCAAGTTTCTAGAAGAGCAGGTAGCGTTGCCGTGGCTGCGCGTTTGCGAGGCAGCAAGTATGCACGAGCTGAGTTCGCCTGCGTTTCAAATAGTTCAACACATGCTACCAGAAGTCGAGGCGATTTCTCATCGGGTTTATATGAATCTCTTGCGACAGTTTCCTAAAACCACTACACGGAGGGGAAGATTAGATCATCCTAGCGTGAAGCATTCGTGCCTCCGAGACTTAGATATGTTTCAAGCATACTTGTGGCTTTGCGTGTTGCAGGGTAACTTGGCTCCCATTGAAGATGAGCTAGTGCGTTTGTGTACGATGGTCATGCCACGGGTGGGTGCGACTTGGGAAATGACCGCTGTGTGGAACGTTCTATTAGTAGCAGAGATAATGAGTCGCACTTGGATGAGCGAGCAGAGATTTCTCAAGCCTTACACGAACGGGCTTATACGGGCATTCGAGCGATCGCAAAGTCAGTTTGTTGTAGAATCTTGACTAAAATCATTATCCTTTTAATTGATGGACTCGCTGCCATTCTTCCAGCGTGATTTTATAGTTAATACCAGGAGCGCGAATTACAGGTAAATTGCTTAAAACGCGATCGTAAAGCAGTTCCGATCGCCTCAATGGTTGTCCCAGCAGTCTGCGAAGACAACGGATTTTAACGTGGAGTTTACTACCAGCTTTGCTCGGATCGAGCCAATAGTCTTTATCAGCTAATTCTGTCAAAGCTTGTACGGGTTCGGCAACTTCCGCGATCGCATATATTCCTGCTTTTTCTCCTGCCATCCACACTAATACTCCATCACCAACAGCAATATCTTTGCTATAGCGAGTTACCCGCCACGGAATTGTTTCTAAATCCCGAATCGCATCTAAAATTCGGTAATATTTAGGGTTACCTTGAAATAGCCAGTAATTTGTCATTTGTCATTTGTAGTAGTTGATAATCGGTAATTGTTAGTTGAGGTTTGTTCAATAGTTTTGACCTTCAACTTTTCACTTTTGACTTCCCCATTACCTATTACCTATTACCCATTACCTACTAACAATGGTTGTACGTGCGCGGGAAATTTTGCAGTTCTAAGTGCTTCTACGGCGGTTCTACTATCTTGTACCCAATAACTACGACCGAGGCGCACTAATCGACGATTGCGGGCATCTTGAATAATAGCAAAAACTGGAATTTTTGCTTTTTCCTTTTCTTCTACTTGTTGCTGCAAAATTTCTTGTAAGCGATGCTGTTCTTGGATGTTTCCAGCTTGTAAGGGATCGAGTTCTACCATGACTAAACGGACGTTTTCTATTGGTTCCACATCTTCAATAATCATTTGTACTTTGTCGTCTCGCCGATCGACTTTACCCCAAACAATTAATCGCGTATCTGCTTCTAAAAGATGGGAAATGCGTTCGTAGGTTCTCGGAAAAACAACTGCTTCTGTCTGTCCGGTTAAGTCTTCTAGTTGTAAAATTGCCATGCGATCGCCTTTTTTCGTCGTCACGGGTTTCATGCTAGTTAGCATCACTACCGAACTCACAGAGGTTTCGCTATGGATATTTTCCAAATCGCTGAGGTTAATTGGAGACAAAATTTGTGCTGCTTGTCTAACTGCTTTGAGGGGATGATCGGAGACGTAAAAACCTAATAACTCTTTTTCTTTGCGTAACTTTTCTGATTGTTGAAAATCTGCGACTGGTGGTGCTTTGGGTGCAGAATCAAAGCTACTTTCTGACTGACTAGTATCCGTCAGTCCTCCCAAGTCAAATAAACTAAATTGACCGATCGCCCGATCTCTAGCACGAGATTGCGCCCAATCGTGGACTAGTTCTAAATCTTTTAATAATTGTTGACGATTTGGTTCGAGTTTATCGAATGCACCACAATAAATGAGTGGTTCAATTGTTCGACGGGTGACAGCACGTAAATCAACGCGATCGCAAAAATCAGCTAGAGATTTAAATTCTCCGTCCGAACGCGCTTTTAAAATCGAGGCGATCGCTTCTCCGCCTAACCCTTTAACTGCTGAGAGTCCAAATAAAATATTATTTTCTATTGGTGTAAAATCTACACCAGAGCGATTGATATCTGGTGGTTCGATTTGAATATTCATGTTCAAACAGGTAGCAATATATTTTTGTACCTGTTCTGTTTTGTCGCTATTAGCTGTTAATAGCGCCGCCATGTATTCTACAGGAAAATTCGCCTTGAGATATGCAGTTTGATAAGTGACGTAGCCGTAAGCTGTGGAATGGGATTTATTGAAGCAATTTGAAGCAACTAATCCATTTTTTAAAACAAATTTATGATCTCGTTCAACCCCAATATCATATACTGGCTGAATTCCTAACGATTTACGACTAATTATCTTAACCACGTCTATAACTCCCAAGAATTTGCTCAATTTTCTGCTTTTTACGGCTTAGTCCTAATAATGGATTTTGATATACGAAGTTATAAAATGCTTGAATATTCTGACGACTGTAAATTCTCCAATCATAAGCTTTTCCTGAGACATGTTCTTCTACAACACCCATATCTAAAAGTCTAGCCAGCTCACTTGTGAACTCGAAAGAACCTACAATACAAACAAGTCCGCCACTTCTTCCCTCGTTTACATAAGCACAGCCATCTCCATCAAAATATCCCAATACATAAGAAGCTAAATATTCTGATTCAGGAAAATAGTAAGCACCAGAAAACATTCTCCCAGTTACCACACTATAGTTGCACAAAGCAGTAGCTATTTTTCGTGAAGAAAAGTTGATTCGATAGTGAGGAGCGTAGCCTTGAGGTTTAATAATTCTAATATTTCCAGAGTATAATAGTTCTCGACTAAGTAGCTCTGTCAGTTTGCGATCGATTGATTCAAAAGCAATATAGTTAGTTTTAGTAACACACCCATCTGCTGCTAACAAGCCTAATAAGTATGCTTTAGCTTGAGTATCAATTGCATCGAAGTAGCTTTCATTTAATGTATAGCGATTTCGACGCTTAGTATTAATATCCGCTTCTTTAAGAACTCTAGCAACGGCTCTTTCACTTACACCAACATAACTAGGAATGTTTCCGCACTCTATTCCTGCAACAAAAGCATCTATTATTTGTTGTTTATGTTGTAAATTTAATTGCCGATAGCTCACTAACATTTTACAGATTTTGGATTGACTTAACTTGTTTTAGATCTAACTCTTGTTCAAAAATCTCATCGATTGGTAACATTTCTCCCTCAAATGTCATAAATTTATGGTCTTTAGTCGCACGAATAATTGAACCATCTTCTAAACAATATTCAAATACTTCTTGTTGTCCTCGATTATGCCATTGAGCAATTGGTTGAGTATAGATAAAACCATTATTATCGACACTGTAAACTGTACATTCGATACGTTCTTCTACAATTTTACCTATAGGTATTGCTCCATATTCAACAGTTAAAATTTCAGTATCGTAGCTGAGACAATACTCTGCGAACTTCATCATCTTCTCAAATAACTCTTCAGCTATTTGTTTTTTCACCCCATTTCTGGCTGCGCCATCAACAAAAAGTTCCCTTTGTTTCTGCATCTCAGAGGTTTTCTTTTTACCCATGGCACGTCTTAACAAATCCGCCTGTCCGAGGGAATATCCGGCTAAATCTTGAGCAATTTTCATAATTTGCTCTTGATACACCATAATTCCATAGGTTTCTTGCAAGATTGGTTCTAATATGGGATGCTCGTTTTCAATTGCTTCTTTACCGTGTTTGCGATTAATAAATTTTGGAATTAAACCAGCATCTAATGGTCCTGGTCGATATAAAGCTAGCACAGAAGAAATATCTTCGATACAAGAAGGTTTTAAATCTCGAACAATCTGACGCATTCCCGAAGATTCTAGCTGAAATACTCCTTCTAACGCGCCTGCTTCTAGCAGCTTATAAGCTTTTTCTACATCTTCAGGAATTTTATCAGTTTCACCTTTAGCTAAAATTTTCTGTACTTTTCTTTCATTTGCCGTAACTTCATACGGATCGACTTTTATTTGGCGATATTGTTCGATCAGTTGAATAGACTTTTGAATTAAAGTCAAATTCTTTAATCCTAAAAAGTCCATTTTCAACAATCCCATTGCTTCGATGTCTTCCATAAAATATTGGGTAATGACATCGCCTTCTTTATTCCTTTGTAACGGGACGATTTCATCTAACGGATCGGATGAAATCACAACTCCGGCTGCATGAACGCCATAAGTTTTGTTCGTTCCTTCAATTCGCATCGCCATATCAATCCAGCGGCGAACGTGGGGTTCGTTGTCGTATCTATCCTTAAACTCTTGTTCTGGTGTTTCGTCAGAAATCATCACCGCCAGTTTAGTTGGCTTACCCCGCACCACAGGGATTAATTTCGCCATTTTGTCTGATTCGGCGTAGGGAATATCTAAGACTCGCGCCACATCTTTTAAAACAGCCTTGGATGTGAGGCGGTTAAATGTAATAATTTGCGCGACTCGATCTTCACCATATCTCCGCGTCACATATTCAATCACTTCATCGCGTTTTTCGATGCAGAAATCGGTATCAATATCAGGCATTGACTTTCGTTCTGGATTCAAAAATCGCTCGAATAACAAGCCATGATGTACCGGATCGATGTTAGTAATTTGTAGGCAATAAGCAACCAAAGAACCAGCAGCGGAACCGCGTCCTGGTCCTACAGGGATGTCGTTATCTCTAGCGTATTTAATGTAATCCCAAACGACTAAAAAGTAAGTTGAAAATCCCATTTTTTGAAGCATTTTCAACTCATATTCCAGTCTTTCCTTATAGACTGGTTCGATTTGATTGCGAGATTTACGATTGAGGCGTTCTAATAATCCTTCCCAAGCAACTTCTTCTACATAAGTATCGGCTGTATGTCCGGCAGGAACGGGATAGTTAGGCAGTCGCGGTTCGCCTAAAATGTGGTATGGTTCGACTTTTTCGGCAACTTCTAAAGTTGTGGCGATCGCCTCTTGGATAATATCATCTGGTAAATGATCGCGAAATAACTGCGCCATTTCCTCAGCAGATTTCAAATACTCCGTCCCGCTGTAGCGCATCCGATTATCTTCGGAAATTAGCTTTCCAGTTTGAATGCATAATAGTGCGTCGTGAGCATCAACGTCAAAACAGGAAATAAAATGGGAATCATTCGTAGCAACAAATTTAATATCTAATTCTCTAGCAATTTTGATGATTTCCACATTCACGGTTCTATCTTCAGGAGAACCGTGATCTTGAATTTCTAAATAATAATCCTCCCCAAAAACATCTTTATACCATTTAGCAATTTCTCGCGCCACATCTGGTTTACCTTGTAAAATGGCTTGGGGAATTTCTCCACCTAAACAAGCACTCGTAACAATTAAGCCTTCGTGGTACTGTTGTAACAGCTCCTTATTGACACAAGGACGGGCAAATATCCCTTTACCTTGAAATCCTTTCAGGTGAGAAATCGACGTAAGTTTAACTAAATTCTTGTAGCCTTTAGTATTTTTTGCTAAGACAACTTGATGGTATTTTCTAACTCGGCGGCGTTCTTTATTTCCAATATCGCCGTTGATGACATACATTTCATTGCCAATAATTGGCTTAATATTCTTACTACGACAAACTTTAATTAATTCGATCGCCCCATACATGACACCGTGATCGGTAAGCGCGATCGCAGGCATACCCAATTCTATCGCCCGATCTACCAGTTGCGGCAGCTGGCTTGCACCGTCGAGTAGGCTGTAATCGCTATGGATGTGTAGACCGACGAAAGACATAGGAGCATCCCACAGTGGCTATGACAGACATATAGGATACCGGATTTTGGGTGCGCTGGGGTGGGTCTGTCTATTCTCTTAGCAATTTCATATAGTTATGGCAGAAGGCAGATGGCAGAAGGCAGAAGGAAAAACTTTTCGTGTAGAAGATTACTTGAGGAGTGTAAGTACATATGCTGCAACAGCCACTCAAATTGGATATGACGAAGCTGGAGGACTCTACTAAAGTCCTCCCTCATCCACCGCTACTTAACAGTCACTCAGCAGGCTGGAACGAGGTTTTTCTAGCTTACTACCATCATCCAGGTTATGAGACTCCAATAGAGCATTTGATGACGCAACACGTCCTTGATGTCACCGATCGCAGCAATTGTGTAGAACATGAAAGGCGTGTCGGCGATCGCTACCAGTCTTACTGGTTTGGTAATGGTGAGATTGCTTTTTGTCCGGCTAACACGCTGCATTGGGCAGTATGGCAGCAAGAGGCACGCTTTACTCTGATTACCTTTGCTCCTCAACTTTTAGCACGCTTGGCAACTGAATGTACAGGTCGCGATCGCCTAGAACTAATTCCTCGTTTTCAATTTGTCGATCCGGTAATTCAACAACTCGCCTCAGCCTTAAAAGCAGACTTACAAACTGGATGTCCTGCTGGACGAATTTACGGCGAGTCTTTGGGTGTTGCTTTAGCCGTACACTTACTTATTACCTGCTCCACGTTACCACCAAAAATTTCTACATATTCAGATGGACTACCTCAGTACAAACTGCAACAGGTAACTGATTACATTCAGGCTCATCTCAATCTAGAAATTAAATTATCAGATTTAGCTCGTACTGTAGGCATGAGTCAATATTATTTCTGTCGTCTATTTAAACAGTCTACGGGCATGAGTCCCCATCAATATTTAATTCGGCTGCGGGTAGAACGGGCAAAACAATTACTCAGACAGCCAGATTTAGCGATCGCAGATGTAGCATTTCAATGCGGTTTTTCGCATCAAAGTCACTTGAGTTGCCATTTCCGGCGCTTGGTGGGGGTGTCTCCTAAAACATTTCAGCAACAATAGCAAGAATCTGCTCAAAATTGCAAGAACTTGCGCGACACATGTGGAATAGCCCAATTAAATTAATGGCATTCACGCATTGGAGACACTTTTATGTCCATCGAACAAAATAAAGCGATCGCCCTGCGTTTTGCTAACGAATGTTGGGGAACTAATCCTAATTGGAAAAAAGCTTGGGACGAATTAGTATCACCAGATCTTGTTCATTACTTTTGTAGCTGGGCTGAACCGATTTGCGGTATAGAAGCAAATAAAGAATTTGAAGCGAGTTTATTTCAAGGATTTCCCGACATTCAACAGACAATTAAAGATGTAATTGCTCAAGAAGATAAAGTAATGTATCGTTCCACTCTCAAAGGTACACACACGGGAATGTTCATGGGATTACCACCTACAGGTAAGGTTGTAACTGTAAATGGTAGCTTCAATTTATTACGCATTTCTGATGGCAAGATTGTGGAATGGTGGTATGAGGTGAACTTGCTAGAAGTTATGAAACAAATGGGAGTTATTGCTGAACCTGCCTTGAAATAGATTATCTACATTTGCCACCCTTAACTTATTAAAGGAAGGCAGATGGCAGATGGCAGAAGGAAAAAACTTTGCAGCTAAAGGTTTCAAGCTACGTTGATGTCCTAAACTTTCCACGCTTTGCTACAAAGGAGAGAAAAATGGAAACAACACTAATGACTTCAAAGTATTTGATTGAAGTTGTAAAAGACACGATCGAATCGGTGAAATATTGCTTTCTCATTACAATTAATGAATCAAAGCAAGCTCATGCTAGACTCGTCGAACACTTCAATTTTGAAGCAGATATGACGCTTTGGTTTGTCACAAATGCAAAATCTCGGAAAGTGCGTGAAATCCTGAATAAAAATTCTGTAACAGTAACTTTTCAAGATGACAGCGAACAAGCTTATGTGACAGCTTTAGGTATAGCAATTGTAGAAACCGATTCTTACGAGAAGCAAAAGCGATGGCAAGAGGATTGGATTGTCTACTTTCCAGCAGGAATACAAAGCAATGATTATGTACTGATTAAGTTCGTACCGTCCAGAATTGAATTAATGAATTTTGCGCGTCATGTAGCATCGGAACCTTTGTCTGAGCTTCAACCTGCTATATTAACTAAAGTAGAAAAAACTTGGGTGCTTGAGGAAAGTAAGAAGTGATGCAGCAAAAAGAAACTGCATTTTTAAATTCTCCTTTTAAACATTTTCAATTAACGCAAAATCCCTTAATAACCCTTTGCGTCTTTGCGCCTTTGCGTGACATTAATACATATCCTGTCAGGGCGGGTTTACGTGACGTATTTGTGAGAAACAGAAATTTTTGGTAAAACCCGCCCCTACAGTAACACTTTCTTCAAATGGATTGCTTAACAAACTGCTGCACCACTTGAAAATACTGACTCCCTGCAACCTCAGCAGTATTATTATGCCCCGCCTTCGGAACCAAAAAAATTTGCTTTGGTTGCGGTGCAGCTTCATACAATTGTTGACTCATGCTAGCAGGAACTTGCCAGTCGGCAGTACCATGAATAAATAATACTGGCATAGCTAAAGAACCCACCTTATCAATAGAATCAAACCGCTGATGTAATAGTAGCTTGATTGGAAAAATACGATAAATTTGCTGATGATTTACCATATCCGCCACTGAAGTAAAAGAACTTTCGACGATTAATCCAGCCGCCTTTGGTTGCTTAACCGCCAGATCGATCGCCACTGCACCACCTAAAGAATGTCCGTAAATAAAAATCTGATTGGCTGGAATCTTTTTCTCCTTAACTAAATAATTCCAAGCTACTTGTGCATCTTGATAAACTTGCGATTCAGAAGGGAAATTACCCTGACTCAAACCATAACCGCGGTAATCAGGGAGTAGTACCGAAAAACCCATACGATGAAATCGGCTTGCATGAGCAACATTTGCCCCGATATTAATTCCATTACCGTGCAAATATAGCAATGCTCTGTTACTTGGTGTCGATGCAGGTATCCACCAACTATGTATTTTTTCTACCTTACTAGATGCCGTTTTTACAGGCAACCACACTTCTTGATACTGTAGATTAAAAGCTGCTGGAGTAGTATCAATAGTAGCGCGAGGAAAGAAGATAAATCGCGCTTGTTGAAAGTAGAGAAACAAACAAGCAATGATATACAGACTACCAGCGATCGCAGTTACAGATAATAGCGATCGCCATAGAAATTTTATCGACATGGATGCAGACTGCTATTCGCTAATTATTAGTTTAAGCTGATAATCGCTCTTACCAGACGCAGTAGATACGACAACAAACTCGTAAAAACCGGATTCTGGTAAATCTCCATCCCAAGTACGATTGCGAGAATCTTCCATCAGCTTAATTTTACCTGTAGGAGAATATACGGAAATTAATACTTGCGGATCGGCTTCCAATTCCAGTTGCATCACTTGTTCTTCTGTTAATTCGGCAACAAAAGTTTTGCCTTCGCCAGACTTCAACCTACCACTAACTTGTCTTTCACTCGTTCCAGAATCAAACTCAATTTTCTCATAAGCGTTTCCCTTCAGGATAGCTTGCAACTTCTCCTCAGCGATCGCATACCAAACCTGATTAATTGGTTTGTTCATAAAATTTTGTCCCCGCTGTTGGGGAAACATTTGTAAAAAGGCAGCATCAGCTAAATCGTATAAAACTCTATTACTTAGGTTTAGTTGATACAATTGCTGTTGCCAACGCGATCGATCTTTTTGCGAGTAACTACCCAAACGCTTGCGAGTTTCTAAGGGCAGAAATTGCAACCAATCTAAACAGTCCGCCGCCAAATTATCCCAATCAGCCCTAATTTTTGCATCCTCTGGATTCGCCGTGAGACGACGACCTTTATACTGAGGATATCTTTCCCAAAAAACTTGGTCTACTAAAGCAATATAATATCTGTTATTTATCCCTATTCGCTGGCGGCGATCGCGCAATTGATTTTTCCGACGTTGTTCGGCAGCAGAAAACTGAGGTTTAGCGACTACTTTTGGCGACTGAGGTACTTTCTTGTCAGTTAGATTTGATTGAAATTGCAACCAACCACTCACTGCTAACCAACCCATATATGCAGATATAATTCCTATTGGTAATGCAAACCAAATTTTTTTGGTTTTGAAAAAAGTAACGCTAGGAATTTTAATAACTGGCTTCGGAATGTTAATTGCTGGTTTGGGAAAATTGTTAACCAACTGAGAAAAATTAATAACTGGCTTCGGAATGTTAATAACGGGTTGGGAAATATTAATAACTGGCTTGACAGCAACGGCAACTGGCGACTTATTAACTGCTACTGTCATGGGAGTAGGTAGGGGTGTCGCAGCGGTGCTATGCTGCTGTAAGAGGTGTAAAACGTGTTGTGCAGAATGATAGCGATCGCTAGGGCGAGGAGATAGCATTTTATCTAACATTGTCCCTACCATTGGCGTAAGACTGACTTCTCGCCGCCAGTGCCATGTAAGATGGCGATCGTCGATTAATTCTTGTGGTTCTTTACCTGTAAGTAGAACTAATACCGTAGCAGCCAAGGCATACAAATCGCTGTGAGGATAAACTACCCCCTGCTGCATTTGTTCGGGTGGTGCGTAGCCGACTTTTCCTAGTAGCGTAGCGGTATGCATTCCCCTACCAGACTTAGCTGATGAAACAGTCGCAACAACTTGTTTGACACCACCAAAATCAATTAGCATTGGTAGGCGATCGCTAGCGCGTAAAATTAAATTTTCTGGGGAAATATCCCGATGAATGACTCCTACACTGTGGATGTAATCTAATACAGGAAGAATTTGCTGCAAGAGGTGAACGATCTCTGTCTCGCTAAAAAATTTTCCTTGCTGCATTCTCTCATCTAGCAGGCTACGGTAGGTTTCCCCTTCTACGTAATCTTGAACCAGAAATAAATGTTCTTTACTGTCAATTTTGACGCGAAATAATTCGCGAAAGCGGGGAATTTGCGGATGCTGCAATTTGTAAAGCACTCCCGCTTCCCGTTCAAACAATTCTGCTGCTTTGCGTAAAAGAGTATTACTCTGTGCTTGCGGCGCAAATTCTTTCAAAACGCAGAGTTCGCGAAAGCGGTTAGTATCCTCCGCTAGATAGGTGCGCCCAAAACCACCTTGTGCTAGCAAACGTACGATCGAGTAGCGATCGCCTAACATCTGTCCTGAATACAAGCCATTTCCCGACGCTAGAGACAGCTTCTCGCCGCAATGCATACAAAAACGACTTTCAGGCAAGTTTTCGTGACCTTGAGTGCAGTATACGGACATATGACAGCGAAGGAGTTATGAGAAGCGAGGAAATTCGGAATTCGGAATTCGGAATTCGGAATTACGCACCATCCCAGCTTTTACAGGGCATTATGAGTATATCTACAAATTTAAATAACTCACGCTCTTTCTCTTTAACTCATCTCCAGTGACACTTTTTTCAGTTATCAGTAGACCTCCTGCGTGAATACTTGAATTGTCATCCACACGCGAAGCGAAACATCTGGGAGACTCTTCACTACACTGCGTTGCGTACCCTTCGGGAAGGCTTCGCCAACAGAATGACATCCATGATTTTTTGACAGGAGTTACGCAGTCGATCCCCAACCCCTTAAAAAGGGGGCTTTATTCCTCCCTTTTTAAGGGAGGAACTAGGAGGGATCGTCGAGGACTGAAACTCAAGTGCGTAACTCCTGTTTGATTCATGCAGGAGGTCTAGTAAACAGTGGTACGTGATGAGTGGTGCGTGATGCGTGAAGAAAGGGTGTAGGGTGTAGGGAATTAGTAGTTGCTCCCTTGTCTCCCCCCTCTCCCTTGTCTCCCCCTCTCCCTTGTCTCCCTTGTCTCCCTTGTCTCCCTTGTCTCCCTTGTCCCCTTGTCTCCCTTGTCTCCCTTGTCTCCCTTGTCTCCCTTGTCTCCCTTGTCTCCTCTTTATCAAGAATTCTTAAGCTGACGAACGTGGGTGCAGTTATAGCCTGAGAATATTGAGAAATAAATCTTGGTGCAAGAGGGATAAGCCATAATGTCGATCGCTCGAACTTCCACATCTACACCAAAAGTAAGAGATACTAAGCTGAAAGAGCAGGAACTCATTCAGCAGATTCGGGCAGAATTAGTATCTACGATTAGAATTACGCCAGATGAAGCATTGGCAGACTGGCAGAGAACCTCTATTGGACAGGGGTATTTTAGCGGTACGTTAGAAAGCGAAATCTATCGTTCTTTTTTGTAACTACCTGTTTTGCAACTACGATGGTTTAGTGGCGATCGCAACTCACATATGACCGCATCGATTGGTGAACCTACCGAACCGTAGATCGCTGAACTACGAATTACTGTCGCTTGTCTTACCACGGATTAAAATACTCACAAGCGTCCAGCCTGTCCACAAAACAGCTGAGACTAGCAGGAAAATCATCAGTAAGGCTAAGCCAGAAAACGGCGCTACGATGAAGCTGAGTAGCAAACCCAACAGTAAAATCATCAATAAAGTCTTGTCCATTACCATTTAACTCCTCGTCTCGATCTCATTCACCAAGTTAGCAAGCGCGATCGCAAATTGACCTCTAACTAGAGTTATTTGTCATTGGTCATTGGTCATTGGTTATTATTCTCTCCTCAGTTCCCTCAGCTTCCTCAGCTCCCTCAGCTCCCTCAGCTCTCTTTTCTCCCCCGCCTGTAAGCTTGAGGACAAAAATTCTGTTGGGCTGTGACCACCGTACAGATAGAATTAGCTAGCTGGGTTAGTGGTAAGGATGAAACGAGACTCACATCTAGCGGTGCTTGGCTGACGGTTTGAATATAGGAGGAGCTGAGATAAGGACGATACTGGGGGTTTCGATCGAGATAAGTTTCCATGAATGCCACGCTCAAAATGCTAACGTAGCGACGTGCGATCGCCGGATTGGGACCGATAACTTGTGCGGGTAGGGGAATCGGATCGGCATCTTCCGCTGCTGATTCGCCAATCGTAGAAAAATGGCTGGCGCGATCGATGGAGAGCAAGTATTTTCGCTCTGCTGTTAACCAAGCAAAAGGAATAATCTGTTCTGGTAAGGCAGGAGCAATTGTATCTGCACTGCTGCTGACGATCGCTATGGGAATTTGAATCTTCCTCAACCCTAATTCCCCAAAAATACTACTAGTAAATGGGTTAATGGCGATCGCGGCTTTAATTCTCCAGTCTTTCAAATTATCTTGAGTCAATGGTAAAGCCAAAGCACGACACTGAAGCAGTAGCGATAGATTCCAGATATCTTTAGGGTTGTTACAATCTTGACGCAATTGACTAAAATTCAAGCTTGCGCCTGCTAAAGCTAAGGCAGTATAACCGCCAAAAGATTGACCAATAATCGCTGCTCGTTGTACATTCAACTGCCAACTGGGATTAACTGCATTCAGTCGCTCTAATTCATCCAATAAGTATTTCACGTCTAAAGGACGGTTGACAAATTCGCTTGGCTCTGCTACTTCGGCTGCTTGACCGGAAAACAGCGATCGCAATTGTTCTGCATTGCTACCAGGATGTTCGGGAACTGCAACAGCAAAACCATAACTTGCCAGTTGCTCGGCTAGATAAATAAAACTCGTGCGATCGCTCCCTAAACCGTGGGATATGACTATGACTGGGAAATTTTGGTAGTTGGTAATTGGTAATTGGTAATTGGTAATTGCTTCCTTGTCTCCCTGTCCCCCTTCGCCCCCTAATCCCCACTCCCTTCGGTCGTGGGGTCCCGAGTTCCCCCTTGTCCCCCTTGTCCCTGCTCCCTGGGTAAATAAAGATCGGCAACAAAAGCCCGATCGCGGCGGCGATCGCTTAATTTTAAGGTTTGCTTGCTCCAACTAAAACGTCCGGGCGATCGCAAATCTGGTAACTGAGAAAAATTTATTCCTTGGACTTGAGCAGCTGCGACTGTCGAATTTTCGGAAATTAAGGCGATCGCTCTGCGTGATTGGCTAATCAAGGTTTCTAGGGCTTCAGCCATCTGAAGCATCCGCCCCATATTAACTCGTACGTTAGTTGGAAATTTGTGTAGTATGTTCAGGAGTGTTAAGCCTTTTGGATCTGCTGCTGCTAAAATGAGTGCCGAGCGCAGGGCATAAAATCCCGATTGCCGAGATTCAGTTTGGACAACCTCGCCTAGTCTTTTTAACAGGGTTGTTCCAGTTGGCGTATAAAGAAACTGGGATACTGCAACCGGACTTAGATCGATCCGTTTGAGTAAAACTCGTTGTAATTGTAACAATCGTTGGGGACTGACATATGCTGCATAGGTAGCTAACTCGTCGTCAACTATGCCTTTTTTAGCGTAGCTTTCCAAGGAGTTCACAGAAATAGACCGTTCGATCGCTCCATAGGAAATATAAATTTTTTTTGCCGCGATCGCGGAGTTGGCGATTCCAGGTATGGGTAAAAACCACAGTCCTAAACTACTTACCACAACTCCTAACCAAGTCCGAGCCGGAAAATTAAATGACATAGAGCAAATAATTAATTAGTGATGCACGTTCGCGCATTCGCAAGTCAGAAGCATCTAGCCACCAGCCACCAGCCACTAGCAACTCACTACTCACTTTCCACTGACAACTGACTTTCTTCAATTGAGGTGGTGGAGGTAAGATAGCTACAGGATAGAAACGAGAGTAACAACTCGCGCCTAATTATTTTATATTTCTGCATACAGAATTTGGGAAAAGTTACCAGTATAAATACTGAAAAATTCATTTATGGTAGAAGATCTATTTTTTTTAAGAAAGTCTGAATCTTTAAAAAAATCTTTTAAAAGTGGATGAATAATAGAAAGTCTGATATCGGGGCAGCTAAGAATTTTTACAGCGGGGTACAAGACCATGAGTGAAGCAGAAAAAGTCAATAGTGCGCCATTTGCTGAGTGGTTTAATTTTGCTAATAGTGGGCTTGCCGATGGTGAGGCATCCCCAGCAAACCAAGACGAAACCAATTTATCTGAGTCAGCGGACGATGCTGCTGTTGCCCGCGATGTTTCTGTGGAACCAGAACCCGCAGTAGGTTCTTGGTCGTCCGTTGCTCGCTGGATGGACTCGGCAGAGAATGGTGGAGCATCCTTAACTCCTGAAGAAGTCGCGACATTATTGAGTTTCATCCAAGAGATGCGCGGCTCCAACACCAAACTAGTAGAACGGGTAATTCAGTTAGAGAGAGCGCTAGAAAACAGCCAAAATGAATTGCATTACATCAGAGGGCGATCGCGCGAGGCAGATTTGAAGCTTGCCCAAAAAATTCAAGCTCAGGAGCAAGCGCGATCGCAAGTAGAATCTTTATCTGCCAAGCTAGAGACGGCAGAACAAGCCATCCAGCAGCAGAAAATTGTGGTTGAGACCCTTACCGATGACTTAAACGCCAGCCAAGAACGGATCGCTCAAATGGAAAGAGAATGCTCTCTCGTGCAGTCTAGATATAATGAGCAATCCTATCAGCTCATGCAAGTCGAGACATCCTGCCGCGATCTCCGCTCTCGCTTACTGCGCCAGCAACGCTACACCATGCAGTTAAAAGTAGCGCTAGAAAAGTGCGCGGAATCACCCGCTGCCACAACCGATCGACCCCCAGAAAATCATGCTAGTAGTTTGAGAACGCAATCGTTATTCCCCAACCCGCAACCGATTACTCCGTGGTCGATTCAAACCCCGAATTTTATCGATCGCGACCGACAAGAATCCTCAGATTCACCATTGAATGAGTGGACGGCGGAAAACTTTTTGAGCGATCGCCAAGCGCCTTACAGTTTCAATTCCACCCCCAGTACTGGATCTTTCGATTTGCAAAGTGGGAATAGCTCCGCAGAGCAAAGTTTTTTCTTTTCAGAAACTAACCAAGAAGTAGACCTAGACGATTTCTTGAGTTTGTTACAAGAAGAAGCTTCAGCAGAGGCGATCGAGACTGACGATACAACGTCGCTCGACCTCGATCGGCTCGCGCCCCAACCACAGATATCAGAATCGCACCCAACCAATGAATCGCAGACGGAGGAACCAGCAGGCGAAGCAGAAGCTTCCCCTGCCGATGCTTCCCCATCCAGCCAGAATCAGGTTAACCTCAACTGGCCCTCACCAGTTGTTTATCCCTGGCATCCACCCAAAGGTAGAAAATCACTAGCATCAATTGAATTACCAAAATTTCCACGCAGAAACCAGAATCAGTGAGCGGTTGTCAGTTGTCAGTTATCAGTTGTCAGTGACTAGTGGAACCGGTGACAAGAATTGAATCTGGTTCCACTAGTCACTAGCCACAAGCCACTCACCCACAACCAACAACTAACTACTAACCACATCTTGAGAACCAATTGCAGGCGTGCGGGGATGAGGGGCGATCGCCAGTTGGGGTCTTCCCATACCAGTTGTTAGGGCGTAGCTTTGTGTCAGCAGCCTCAACCACAATCTGGGATAGCGGCGTTCTAACCACGGCTGGATCTGGCGCAAGAAACTCGGCAACCAGCCGCTAAAACAAAGACTCAACAAGGAATTCCAGCTAAAGTTGAAGTAACTCAGCAGCCATCGCAGCAAATCTTTGGCTCCGGCTAATTCCCAAATCCAGAGCAGCAAGACGGGATTTTTTCTGGCAGCTTTCAGCGCCAAACGATTAAAAGTAAACCAATCAAAGCGGTCTTTGATAAAGCGATCGGCAACTTCTAAAGGTTCGTCAGTCAACAGTCCGAAGAAATTATTCAGCATCGAGTTGACCCGTTCTGGTGGTAAAAATTTACCCGTGGGAACCATCATGCCTTTAGAAAACATCCAAGTCACGGCAACATTGCTTTGATAGGCGCGAATTTGATTCAAATCGCTAGCACTGAGCAAATCGTGCTTTAATGCCGTATCTAATAAGGCTGTAAGACGGCTGAGATTGCGAACGAGGGAGCCAAAACCAGTAAAGACGAGGGGAGATTGCAGCGAAGCTGCATCGCCGATCGCGACTAAGCGATCGAAAGCAACCGTGCGATCGCGACTCCCAACGCTAAAATGTCCCGGAATATAACCAAACGTAGGTTTTTTCCATACGAGTTTATCTAGGTCGCAACGGCGATACTCTGGCAAAATCGTGAAAAAGTCCTCGTACATCTCCAGCAACGAACCGGGATTTTCTGGATTGACTTGATGGTAGTGAAACAAATAAACTGTGATTTCTTCGCCCGCACCAGGAAATAATTCCCAAATTAACTGTCTTCCCCGCGAAATGTCGCCGTGGCTATTGAGTACATCGCCATATTGAGCATCCCATACCCCAGGCTCAAAGCCGCCATTAATTACCGCTCCTACCGTCGGACAGACGCTATCAAAAGCACGACCGCCATTGAGTTGCCAAGCAATCGGAGAAGCTGTCCCCATTGCATCTACCAAAACTCGTCCGCTGGCTTGTTTTTGAGTTTGGCTGGGTAAATGCCGAGCTTGTAACGTAACTTGCGATCGCTCGATATCAGCACGGAGAAACTCGGTTTCGTCCCAAATTTCACCCCCCGCAGCTTTTAACTTTTCTCCACACAGCCGCAGTAACCTTTCTGCATCTAAGGCTATATTCAGCACCGTTGGAGTATGGAGGATCGGTGCTTTTAAGTGGGGTGGATTGTTCCCATCGAAAAACTTATTAAATCCGTCTTTATATTCTCGTGCGATCGCACTTTCGCATTCTGCAGGAGTTAGCAAACCCAGATCGATTAAACTTTGTAATTCCGTGCGAGAAATATTCCACTCCCGATTCATCCGTCCAAATGGCAAACGCTCCAACAACAACACGCGATAACCCAGTTGCGCCATCACTGCTGCATGAATTACGCCTAATGCGCCACCGATGTAAATGAGATCGTAGGATGGCTGTAGAGACGTTACATGTAACGTCTCTACATTGTTTACATGTAACGTCTCTACATTTTCCCTAGAAAACACAACTTGACGCGGCTGCTGCGGATTCTGCACTCCTTCGCGCCACCTTTGCTCCCACCAGTAAACTCGCTTGAGATCGTATTCGCCATTAGGCATTTGCTGAAAATACTTGACGGTGAGGGGGTAGTGGGGAGCAAGCGCCTCAAAAATAGATTGTTGGGATAAATCTATTGCTGGTGGTGCGGGATAGTTATGAGGAAACTTAATTCTAATCTGCTTTACAAGACTTTGCAGAATTTGCCGTTCTCCTGGTAGGGGAGAATCTGCCCAACGGAAGACCTTGAGATATGTAGTACGCTGTACAGACCAAACAAAAGCGGAGATCTCCCCTAGCTTTTTTGCCGTTGGATCTGAAATATTTGTCTTTATCGCTGTATCTATAGGTATTTGCAAGCGAAAACCTTCAGGCGCGATCGCTTTTTGCCCGATTCCTGGTTCAAATTCCGCTTGCAACCAGTGCCGAACGACAGATGTGTCTGGTGTGGGGATTTCAATGTACAAGAGTTCTTTCATCTTGGCGCTTTTGTCTATGGGTAAACTACCAATTTGGACAGAGGTGACAAGGGTTTAGACTAGGCTAAGCTTGCCAAAAATAAGCTTGCTTAGAACAAGTTTAAGAAAATTTACAATTGTGTTTGGATTTATTAAAACAGTTTTTTATCTTGTAAACTCCCGCCATGCATTATCCCATCCCAACCAGCCCCGAAGAAATTATTAATCTCAGACAAAAACCAATTAGCGATGAATTGGTAGCCACTGCGATCGCGGGCGTGATTCAGTTCGTCCGTTCTCAAGGACAATCTTTAGAACAGCTAACTGCCCAACTGCTTGCAGATGATAGCTTATTAGACGATCGCCAGCGCCGCAGGCTGAGCGAGATTGTCACCCAGGCGTGGGAAAAATTTGCCTAATTGTGTAGCACTCAAAACTCAAAAGCAGTGCGAATTGTTCCAATCACGATGTCTTCGTTCTCAGTATTATGATTTGGAGCTGTCAGCCAAATCAAACCAGGGGTGATAGAGATATTATCTGTAGCTTGGTATCTGTAGAAGCCTTCAACGTGAATTGAAGTATTGGGGTCGCTCGATTGCCCTATCGCTCTTAAACCGCTACTCGTACCAGTTAATTTCGGTTGCATCCCGATTATAATTCCGCCGAGATTGCCTTCTTTGCCCAGATCGGGAAATCCGAGGGTGATGGCGTAATTCCAAATCGATCCATCTCCCAAACCGATCGCGCGAGCAGCAGTATAGCCCACCCAGCCACCGATCGCAAAATCCTCGCTAATTCTGTAACTGGCTTCAATGCCATAGGAGTTACCGACTACAGGCAGTTCGAGATCTGGCGTGCCGATTTGAGTTAAATTAGCGGCTGTACTACCCGTACCTGTATCTAAACCTTGACCGGCAGCTCCATAAGAATGAATATAAGTTAAGCCTACAGCAAGGCGATCGCTGGGCGTTAATGTTAACTGAGCGATCGCGCCGTAATCGCCGTTAAATAGTCCCGCACCAGCTGCCGGATCGTTAGCATCTCCAGCCAGATAAGCGAAATCAAAACTCATTGCCTCAGATAACTGTAACCTCGCTCCAATTCCCGTGTTGCTATTGGGGACGCGATAAATAGGATTGCGTCGTCCAAAGCGAGAAATTGCCCCCGTATCGCTATCTTCAAACAAAGGGTTGATTACATCCGTAAAATCATCGCTGTCTGAATCGTTGAATTGGAACAACAGCGTTATTTTTTCACCCACTGGTAGTTCATATTCTAGGTTCCCCAGTTCCACGCTTCCTTCGGTGTTCGAGTCAAAACCTAAACGCCCTTCATCTGTTGGCAAGTCAAATTGCTCGAAGTTGCCAAAATCAAGCCTGGTGGTCAGTAAGTCCTTTCCAGTAAAACTGGTTTCAAAAGCAAGTCTGCTTCGACTTTGCAGCACTGTATTGTTGTCGTCGCCCGCTCCGCCAAAAGCATCGCTGAGGGCAAAAATCACCGTTCCTTCTAGTTTGGTGGTGGTAGAGAATTGATTAGATTCTAACTGAGCTGTCTGTACCTCTAAGCGATCGACTCGCCCGCGTAGAGTCACCAGTTCGGTAGCAAAATCAGTTTGCAGTTTTTGTAGGGTGGCTAAGTCTGTTTGAGTTATAGGATTGCCAGTTGCGATCTGTTCGTTGATTCTTTCTAATGCTGCATTCAACCCTGCCGCAAATTCATACCGCGTCATTGCCCGATCGCCTCTAAACGTGCTGTCTGGATAGCCAGCAATGACTCCGTAGCGCTCCACTAAAGATTGCAAGGCTTGAAAAGCCCAATCGCTAGGCTGGACATCAGATAACTGCGAAACAGACGTGACTTGGCTCATCTGAAGATCCCCCCAACCCGCCCGATCGAGGGGGGCGAAGGGGGGATCTTTACGATCGCGACGCTCGGCGATCGAAAACCGTTTTTCATCTTGGTTAATGTTATCTATGATACTAGTAGTTTGAGGTATGTCCTTTGATAGTTGAAAGTTGTTTTTTATACTTTGGCGCTCGTTGCTGTTCGGGTCAATATGTGTATGTTGCAGAATTTGTTCTGCTATGACTGTAGGAGAAAGCAATAATTCGATCGCTAGAGGAGCGACGATCGAAATTAACTTTTTCATTAAAGTTTGGTTCATGCTTACTATTTTTATTTATTTTTTGAAATTAAAGCAACTATATTTGAAATTTCATAAAGTTGAGTTTTCAAAGGATTTCTGAAGCATGTTTGGATAATTTTGCTCGAATAACCTCTCTTTTAATTTTCACAAGTGCAAAAATACGAAATTTCAAAAAGTGCAAAATTACGTTTGCAGAAATACTAGAAATCGATCTATGAAAAAAGCTAAATTGAGGTAAAAACTTCTGCCTTCCATCCCAGGGTAGATACTTAGACAAGAAATTAAATTTACTTTAAGAAGATGTTAGTCTCTGATTAAGCACGGGCGATCGCTTGTGTCAATCGAGTGAAACAATCACTCAGTACAGGTCGTCATACCGCACGTTAGTTGGTGACTAGGAGGAAAGATGAATAAAGCTGCTGCCACTCAAAAGGCAGGTAGCAAGGAGCGACTAGGCACGACTAGCATTTGGTCGCGCATTGAGAGCAAGCGCCCTCTACCTAAAACTCACCCACGTCAGCGACGGTTTCGTTGGGTGGTTGATGCCGTGCTACCTTTGGCGCTGACTCTCATAGCAGGAATCGCCATTCTTCTACCAAGTTCGCTGCCAACAGAGGCGCGATTATCTCTGTTTGCCTTTGCCTTAGCGGTAATCTTGTGGTCAACCACAACCCTGAATGCAGCATACGTTGCTCTGGCAACGGTGGTGTTGCTTATATTATCTGGTGGTAGCGAACAAGAAGCGTTATTTGAGGCACTGGAATCAGATGTAATTTGGCTGATGATCGGTGCTTTCATTTTGGGTGGAGCCGTACAGCAAACGGGCTTAGCGGCAAGATTAACGCAGTTGGTCGTCAGTCGCGCCCGGAATGTCAGCAGTGTATTTTGGCTGTTGACAACTATATTAATTCCCTTGTCTTTCGTTATTCCTTCCACTTCTGGCAGGGCAGCTGTAGTCATTCCTGTATTTCGCAGCATTGCCAACGCCGCAGGCGATCGCCGCATCACCCGTGCAATGGCGCTACTGATGCCGACAATTATTTTAGTTGCCACGATTTCTACTCTCATCGGTGCTGGTTCCCATCTGATCGCGATCGACTTGTTAGACGAAATTGCTGATGTCAAGCTCTCTTACGCACAGTGGGCGCTTTATGGCGTGCCGTTTGGAGTTGTCGCTAGTTATATTTCTTGCTGGGTAATTTTGCGCTTATTTTTAGACAAAAATCGCCGCCAGCGCCAACTTCAGATTCCTTATCAGCAAAAAAAACCCTTTTCTACAGCAGAACGAACAACACTGCTTGTCGTTTTGGTCATGGTAGGGCTGTGGTTGACGGAAAGTTGGCATGGGTTGGAAATCGCCACCGTTACGGTGATTGGGGCTTTAGTACTAACTGCACCTAGTATTGGAGTCATTAGCTGGAAAGATGGGTTGAAAGCAGTTTCTTGGAACTTAATTGTATTTGTGGGTGCAGCTTTGGTTTTAGGCGAGGCGTTGATTGAATCTGATGCAGCCGAATGGATTATCAACCAGCTATTTGCCGCAAGTGGCATTGCTGGCACAGAATCGCGCCTCTTGATCTTGCTCGTATTATCTCTAATTGCCCTGACTTCCCACATTTACATGACTTCGCATACAGCCAGAGCTGTAGCTCTAGTCCCAGCGCTGTTATATCTAGGCAACAGCTTGCAACTCAATCCCGTAGCGGTTTTATTCCTCAGCAACGTCGGCATGGACTATTGTTTGACTTTTCCCGTCAGTTCCAAAGCGCTGTTGATGTTTCAAGAATTAGAAGGCGAAACCTATAAACCAGCAGACTTATTGCGTCTGAGTTCCGTACTCTTGCTAGTTCATTTGGCACTGATCGTGGTGTTCTATTACGGTTACTGGCAATGGATCGGCTTAAGGCTATGACGGTTATCAGTGACCAGTGACTCCTGACCAGTGACCAGTGAAGAAAGGGTGTAGGGTGTAGTGAATTAATTACGACTTGCGACTTGCGACTTGCGACTTGATAGCTGCTCCCTCAACTCCCTCCGCTTCCTCGGTTCCCTCAGCTCTCTTCCCCCCTGCTCCCTTAAATTATGAATTTAAGAAAGAAACTATTAACAACATTTAGCGGGTTGGCGTTGCTGGCGCTGGCAACGGCGGGTGTGACTGTGTGGGCGATCGCGCAGTGGCAAAATAGCGAACGCAGGTTGCAAGGACATTATCAACGTAGTTTATTGCTGGAGAGCGTCAGAACGGCAACTTTTCGGGCTTTTAAAGAATTGCCAGATGCGATTATTAGCGACGATCCAGATGCACGACAAGAATTTGAAGCCTTTCTCAAACCAGCAGAAGCCGATTTTAAGCGTTGGGCAGAATTAGCCGATACTGAAGCAGAACGAAAACAAGTTCAACAAGTTCGCAATGCATACATTGCGCTGATCCAGGATGCCCGCGAAGCTTTTACTTTAGTAGCACAAGGTCAACGCGATCGCGCCTTTACAATTTTAGAAAAACAACTAGAAGACATAGACTTTATTAGATTTGAGCAAGTCACTCAACAAGCCGTTGCTTCCGATCGCCAAAATCGCCAAATCATCAGCCAGCAAACACAAAATACGCGGCAAACTGCGCAATTAGTTCTAGCGATCGCGGCTTTTGGCACAATCTCACTGATGTTGCTTCTTGCAGCTTATTTAGCTTCAGATTTATTTGCACCATTAGAAGAGGTAGAGGAGGCATTAGACGACGCAGCTAAGGGAGACTTCAAACGCCGCCTCGGTGAAGAACGTCAAGACGAGCTAGGAGCAGTCAGCCGAGCTTTCAATCGCATGATGGAGGCAATGGCAGAACGGCAGCAGGTTGCAGGTTTGGCTGCCGTTCCTAATGGTGTTGTTAAAGATGGCGTAGAAGATTCTGCTTGGCAGCATTTGCCTTCACGAGTCACTTTGCATCGATTATTGTCGCAATTGCGATCGCGAGTGACTCAGTTGCAGCACCACAATGGTTTTAAGGGCAACGAAGAATTTGACGGGCAACAACGGGCGGCGATCGGGCAGCTCGATCTACTATTACAAGCCGTGTCGCGAATTACTGATTTTGGCTTTCCCTTAGATTTGAATCTTGCCCGTACCGATATCAGAGCGCTGCTTTACGATCTGCTGCTGCGGTTTCAATCCGAACTCGTCGAACGCGCCGTGAGCGTCGATCTGGATATTGCTCCAGAAGTCAGTTATGCAGTTGTCGATCGCCCGAAGTTACGCGAGGTTTTGAGCGAACTCGTACGGAATGCCTTAGCAGCATTGCCAGAACAAGGTGGACGTATTGGTTTGCGGACGCGCATCGATCCTGATGCTACGAATCTTTTAATTGAAGTCGCTGACAACGGCAAGGGAATTCAACAACCCGCGATCGAACGGGTTTTTTCTCCCACAGTCACTACCAACGGTCAGCGTGCAGGCGTGGGACTTACCTTAAGCAAAGCGATCGTCGAACAGCATGGGGGTCAACTCACCATTGATAGCGAACCTGGTCAGGGAACATACGTACAGATTTCATTGCCACTACGAGAGTAGTTATCAGTGACTAGTGACTGGTGACTAGAACAAAACTCAGAATCTAGCCACTAGCCACTAGCCACTAGCTACTCATTCATTACAGGAGATAATTATGAGCTTACGTATTTTGATTGCACCTTCGGGATTTAAAGAAAGCTTGGAAGCTGATGAGGTAGCAGATTGTATTGAAACGGGAATTTTGCGCGTTTTACCCGATGCTACTATCCACAAAGCTCCCTTAGTAGATGGTGGAGAAGGGTTCACCAAAGCCCTCGTAACAGTTACGGGCGGGACTTTACACCATCTGACGGTCGCCGGTCCTGTCGGACAGCCTGTAGATTCTTATTTTGGGTTTCTGGGTAATACGCAGACAAAAACTGCTGTCTTAGAGATGGCAGCGGCAGCGGGACTGAGATTAGTGCCGCATCACGAACGTAACCCTCTAGTGACAACAACCTACGGCGTGGGAGAACTGATTAAAGCAGCGCTAGATGCGGGTGCAGAACGGATACTGGTTGGTTGTGGCGATTCCGGTACGAATGATGGTGGTGCGGGAATGGCGCAAGCTCTGGGAGTACGCCTGTTAGATGCAGATGGGAAGGAAATCGATCGCGGTGGTGGCGAACTGATAAAACTAGAACGCATCGATCTTAAAGATCGCGATCGCCGTTTGGAATCGGTACAAATTGATGTGGCGTGTAACTGGCACAATCTGTTGTGTGGCGAAAAAGGTGTAGCGCGAGTATTTGGACCTCAAAAAGGTGCTTCACCAGAAACTGTGGAGCAGCTAGCCGCAGCACTCGATAATTATGCTGCTATTATCGAACGCGACATGGGTATAGATGTGCGAGAAATGCCCGGAAGTGGCGCTTCTGGTGGCTTGGGTACGGGCTTGTATGCTTTATTAGGGGCAAAATTGCATCCTCGCTATGACATTGTGATGCAATATCTCCACCTCGATCGCTTATTAGAAGATGCCGATCTGGTGATTACAGCGGAGGGAAGTATTGACTTTCAAACTCCACGCGGCAAAATTCCGGCAGAAGTGGCACAAAGAGCCAAGAAATATCAGCTACCAGTTATTGCCCTTGCCGGAACTATCGGGCGTGATGCTGAGGTGAATTTCAATTGCGGCATCGACTCCTTTGAAAGCATTCTCGATGCACCTTGTAGTTTAGGAGATGCGATCGCCAATGCTCCAGAACTCGTTACTAAGGCTGCCGAACGGGTTGTCCGCTCTGTTTTAGTAGGACAAAAATTAGCAACTGGAAGTTAGAAAATAGCGGGGGGAACTGAGGAAGCTGAGGAAGGGTTAGGATTCCTAACTTCCTGTTTCTCCCGATGCCCCGACTTTGGTTTCAGGAACAACCAAGCGATGAAGAAAAAGGCGGCTGTAAACAGCTGGAGCGTATCTACGCTCGATAGGGAGCCATCAGAGAAAGAAGCAATGCTTCGGTCAATGATGCCAAATAACCAAAAAGATATTCCCAAAAACCAGATCCCGTTTCTGAGATAACTCAAAAAGATAGATGCTTCCGATGGCGAGCGATCGCTCATAACTTTATTCCTATAAATTCAACGAGTCATTGATTGGGCAGCAATGTACGGACTTTTCGGTTAAATTCTCTGTCTGGCTTTGCCTCCAGATTAAGAAATATTTCTTTTAACCGCCATTGTTCTAAAGAAGTATTTCATCAGCTTGACAAGCGTACCGTTATTTGTATCGTATTCTATCTCATCAAGACAGATTTGCCCGTTGCCAACAGGAATATTTGCTTGAATTTATGGTTTTTGGTAATGATTTCTTGACCAGCTATCAGTGACTAGTGACTGGTGACTAGAAAAGATTCCAGCCAAAGCGTCATCGGTTCCACCAGCCACTTCTCAATCACCGTCTTCACGGAGTAGTGTAGCGGAGGGCGTTTACCGTCAACCACCAATTACCAACCATCAACTTAACGCTCGCAGTCTTCTTTCGGTGTTAAATCTGAGGGGGGCGATCGTTACTCCATGCCCACCAGACACAACTGCATTGACACTGATAAAACTCTTGCCACTTGCGACGGTTGTTTTCGGTAAATACGGGCGATCGTCGATTTAGCCAGACTCTTTCTGCTTCGCGGCTACCAGAACGACAACGGGGACAACAAAATTCATTGGCATGAGTTGCCTGTTTAGTCCATTGAGGCGGAATCGGTGCAAATGCATCCATTGAAGAGATAATTTTTTAAGTCTATTAGTTTATTATCAGCGATCGGCAAACAAGGTGTAGGGTATAGGGTGTGAGGTGTAGTGAGCTTTTAACTTGTGTACGAGCGGGTTTAGTAAACAGATGGACAGCCTTGGCTGGAAATTTTACCTTAAATCCCACCCATCCCAATACATGATTTTTGACTTTTAACTTTTGACTTTTAACTTTTGACTTTCCCCATCCTCTACTCATGGAACCAACTACTGAAATCCGCCGCCTTCTGGACTTGATGCCTGCTTCCGGTCGGATGTTGACTAAGATTGTCGGTAAGCGGGAGCAAACTAAAGTTATCGATTATGCTTTTCCTATGCCGTGGCAGCAGGAACGTCGCATTTCCATTAATTTCGATCTCTGGCGGCGGCTACCCCAACCACAGCGAGATTTGTTGCTGTTGCGGACTGTTAGCTGGTTGACGGCAGTAAAGTGGTTTAAACCGGATGTCTATCAGGGAGTTGTCTTAGCGGGGCTTTTGGGGACGGTAGTAGAGATCGTGCAGGGGGATGTGGTGGGTACTGTGGCAGCTGGAGCATTAACCGCGATCGCCGGGACTCGGATTTGGCGCAATAACCACAGTTCTCAAATTGAGGTAGAAGCAGATGAGGCAGCAGTGCGCGTTGCTGGGAGGCGGGGTTATGCTGAGGCAGAGGCGGCTCAACATCTGTTGTCGGCAATTGAAGCGGTGGCACAGATGGAAGGACGACCGACTTTAGATTTTATGGAACTACTCCGCCGTCAAAATTTGCAAGCGATCGCCGGACTTTCTTCTGTTGGTATTCCAGAAACTCTCAGAGAAAAATAATCAATAGATTACTTATTTAATAAGCACAATAATTAGCTCTAAAAAGGGGTTGTCCCGTGCTATTTTTGCTGCTACAATTTAGCGTGTACGCTTTACAATGGGAATATTTGAAAATCTAAAAATTCGTCTATAGTTCCATTATAAAAAAGAGCTTATCAAAACTAAATTGCGAAGTCAACATCTCTTTGCCTTTTTATTCATGACAATTCCTTACTAAAAATTTTCCGATCTTTATATAACTGAATATAACTGACTCATATCAATTCAACATGAAGCTGCATATAGAGGTAAGCAAATTCGATAAGTTCACATAGCCATGAGCCGCCCATTTAAGATTGAGATCGCCGAGAGCGAAAAGGAACTAAAAAAACTCCTACAAACAGCTGTGATTCTAGTAACTCTCAAACAACTGTTGGCACAAGGTAAGTGTGTGTATTACTTGTGTCAAGATAAAACTAGGGTTGGACTCAAAACTCTTACAGGAAAAGTGATTACTGCTTCTGGAGTCAAGCCCACTGTTGGAGTAAAATGGCAATGGGAAAACTTCTGGATTTACGGTGCGATTGAACCATTGACTGGGGACCACTTCCTTGAGAGTATCCAAAATTGAATAGTGAGTGTTTTCAACAGTGCTGGGACTGGCTATCTCAGGAATTAGGCTCGGATTATGCCATTTTACAGATCGAGCGAGCATCTGCTCATACAAGTTCAGCAATTCGTTGACCGGAAAATAGTATTCCTCTGTTTCAACCAGCATCAGCCCCTGAACTCAATCCGATTGAGAGACTTTGGCAATTCCTCAAAAAACCTCTCAAAAATCAACTTTTCTCTTCTCTACAAGATTTACGCGATCGCATCCCAGAAATCTCTTCTTCTAACTTTATTCTAGAAGCTCTTTTCTATGCAGCTTCATCTTAAATTGGGCTCAGCCCTCTTCTGTCAAACTGGGGTGAAACCTTGATTTTTCGTAGGCTAAAACCACGTAGATTCGTTGAATTTGCCTAAAGTGACAGAAGAGGGATCGGAATATATCTGACAATATATCAAAAATACCTATTTACCCGCGTTTATCTACAGAAGGCAATTCTAGACTAAAATTTCGACAATAAAACTTAAAAGTCAATTGAAAAAACTAGTGAAGTTGCTCAATCGCTACCTAGTCAAAACTAAATTTCTTCTCCTCTTACTCGTAGTAACCCTAACTTTGGTAGGATGTCAGGCTACACCTAGTAATTCTGGAGTTACCAAAATTACGCTGTGGCAAGGGGTAAATCCACCACCCAATCGAGATGTTTTGCAAACGCTGGTAGATCGCTTCAATCGAGAGCATTCTGACATTCAAGTAGAATCTTTATATGTCGGACAAGCAGAACAGCAATTACCGAAAATTTTGGCAGCGGTAGTAGGAAATGCACCACCAGATTTACTATGGTTTAATGCCACGCTAACTGGACAGTTAGTGGAACTCGATGCAATTCGTCCTTTGGACGATCTGCTACAAACTTCTCCCGTCAAAGATGAAATCGATCCTAGCCTGTTTGCAACGATGGAGTATCAAGGGCATACTTGGTCTGTGCCGTTTGGCGTAAATAACGTAGGCGTATTTTACCGTCCCAGCTTATTTCAAGCCGCAGGAATTACCCAGTTACCGCAAACTTGGGAAGAATTACGTCAAGTCGCACGTCAATTAACCATCGACAAAGACGGAGACAAGCGGATCGACCAACACGGAATGTTTTTGCCGTTAGGGAAAGGAGAATTTAGCGTCTTTCTGTGGCTACCCTTCCTGTGGAGTGGCGGTGGCGAGTTGGCAAGTAACAATCCCCAACAACCAGCAAATGTAAATGTAGCAGACGACAAGGGTGCGATCGCCTCGCTGAGATTGTGGCGCGATTTAGTCGATGATGGTTCTGTCGTTCTATCTTTACCAGAACGAGGATTTGAAATCGATGCTTTCTTAGCTGGGAAAGTGGCGATGCAATTGACTGGACCCTGGACGCTGGGACAGTTCCAAACCACAGGAATAGATTTTGGCGTGTTTCCAATTCCTCAAGGCGATCGCCAAGCAACTGCAATTGGTGGAGAAAACCTATTTGTATTCAAGTCTACGCCCGAACGCGAACGAGCCGCCCTCAAGTTTGCTGAGTATGTTGTCAGCGAAGGATTTCAAACTGATTGGGCAATTGGTACGGGATATTTACCCGTCAATATGAAGGCAAGGGAAAGCCAGAAGTATCAAGATTTCATCAAAAAACAGCCTGCCGTAGAAGTGTTTTTAGCACAAGCAAAATACGGGCGATCGCGTCCCATTTTTCCTGGTTACAGTCGCTTGTCAGAAAATTTAGGTAGGGCGCTAGAAGCTGTTTTATTAGGGAAAAGCACCCCTACCGAGGCATTACAAGCAGCACAGCGAAGGTTGGATTTGATTTTTCAGAACAGTGACTAGTGACTAGTGACTGGTGATTAGAAATTAAGAATACAGCCACTAGCCACTAGCCACCAGTCACTCACTCATTACCATTTCCTACAAATTGTTAAATCCAAAACAGTCAGCGATCGCAAATAAATGTTATTTGGGAATAACATTCATGTACGTGACTTGACGATTCGGGCGCTCTGGAATTATGACCTTCTCAATTGTGGCTTGGGATGCAGCAACGCAAATGACTGGGGTAGCAGTGGCAACTAAGCATCTGGCTGTAGGGGCGCTCGTACCTCATGCTAAGGCAACTGTAGGGGCGATCGCGACTCAAGGTCAAACTAACCCGTTATTGGGAATTTGCAGCCTGCAATTGTTAGAACATGGGGTTTCGGCTGAAGATACATTACAGCTTTTGCTACAAGACGATCTCAATTGCCACCAGCGTCAGCTACATCTGGTAGATCGTCGCGGTCATACGGCAGCTTGGACAGGTGAAGATTGCGTTGGTTGGGCGGGACACTTGACATATCCCTACTTTTCTGTAGCCGGAAATATGCTGGTAGGCGAACAAGTTTTGGTAGCGATGGCAGATGCCTATCAAGCTACGGCGGAAATGGAGTTTTGCGATCGCCTATTACACGCTTTAGAAGCTGGCGAGGCGGCTGGAGGAGACAAACGGGGACGACAATCGGCAGCGCTGTATGTGGTGCATCAAGATGTTTATCCCTATCTGGATTTGCGCGTCGATCATCATGCGAATCCATTAGTGGAACTGCGCTATCTATTTGAAGAATCGCGTCAAGATTATTATCAGTCGTTTCGGCAATCTATGCCTCCCCAGTGTCCTCGTACTATGGTAAGTGCGATCGCTAAGTATTTAGCTACTCCAATCAAGAATCAGTTAACAGTTATCAGTTAACAGTTATCAGTTAACAGTTATCAGTGTTAACAACTAGTGAAACACTTCTGATTTTTGACTTTTGACTTTTAACTTTTGACTTTTACACTCCTACAGTGCGTGACTGGCGCATGGATTCGACGAAATTGGCAAATAAGTAATCTGCGTCGTGGGGACCAGGGCTAGCTTCAGGGTGGTATTGGACTGAGAATAGGGGTAGGGATTTGTGGCGCAATCCTGCTACGGTGCGATCGTTTAAATTGAGATGAGTAATTTCGACATCTGCGGGAATGGAATCCGCATCAATCGCAAAGCCGTGATTTTGACTGGTAATTTCGACTTGCCTTTGTAAGCCAGCAGGTTGATTCAAACCGCGATGACCGAATTTTAGCTTGAAGGTTTCTGCCCCTAACGCCCGACCTAGTATTTGATGTCCCATGCAAATACCAAATATTGGTTTCTGGGCTGAAAGAAGGGCTTTTGTCGTTTCAAGTCCTTCGGCAACGGCGGCGGGGTCACCAGGTCCATTGGAAAGAAAGATGCCGTCGGGATTGTATTTCAGAATCTCTTCTGGTGGCGTATTAGCAGGAACGACAATGACGCGACAGCCATAACTCGCTAGTCGCCGCAGAATGTTGCGTTTGATGCCAAAGTCAATGGCAACAACGGTGAGAGTCTCGCCATCTGGGGATACTGGTTTAAATTCCCATACAGAATCAGTCGTTCCAGCCCACTCATAAGCAGTGGATGTGGTGACTTCACTGACCAAGTTTAATCCTGCCATACTGGGGGCAGCGAGGACGAGTTGCAATAACTCTGCTTCGTCAAGAATTTCTGTAGAAATAGCGCCATTCATCGATCCTACTTCGCGGATCTTGCGGACTAAGGCGCGGGTATCGATGCCGTAAATTCCAGGGATGTTGTGCTGTTTGAGGTAGTCAGGCAAACTGCCAGTAGAGCGCCAATTGCTAGGACGGTAACAGACATTTTTGGCGATCGCACCTTTGACTTGGGGGCGATCGGATTCTTCGTCTTCAGGATTTACGCCTGTATTTCCCAATTCTGGGTAGGTAAAGGTGACAATTTGACCGCGATAGCTGGGATCGGTTAAGACTTCTTGATACCCAGTCATACCAGTATTAAACACGACTTCGCCAACGGTAGTACCAGTAGCACCGAAAGATAAACCATGATAAGCAGTACCATCAGCAAGAACGAGAAGGGCGGGTTGAGGGGTCATAACTAGGGGTAGTTGGTAATTGGTAATTGGTGATTGGTAATTGGTAGTTGGTAGTTGGTAGTGGTGAGTGCTGCTACTTGCAACTTGTGACTTGGAATTGCTCCCTCTGCTTTCTTCTTCCCCGACTCCCGACTCCCGTACGGGTGGGTTTGAAAACCCGCCCCTACCGACTCCCGATTTATCCTCGGCGAGATTCAATCAAACGAATGGCACGACTGACGCTTTCGGGGAGGACGACTACTAAACTACCACGAGAAGCCATGTCGAGGGCGGTGTTAATGGCTCTTGTCTCTGCCAAAATGGATTCGTAGTGGCAGTCGGAATTGGCTTGACGGATGCCTTTTTCGATTAAGTCTGCGGCTTCGCCACGGGGACGACCGCGCGTATCGTCGTCTTCTTTGACGATAATAAAGTCAAACATTTCGGCGGCGAGTTTGCCCAAGGTGATGAAGTCTTCGTCGCGGCGATCGCCAGGTCCCCCGATTACGCCGATCCTTTCTCCTTGCCAGTTGCGGACAAAGCTACCCAATGCCTCGTAACTATGGGGGTTATGGGCGTAGTCAACTAGTGCGTGATAATCGCCTAACTCAAATAAATTCATCCTACCTGGGGTTTGGCTGGCAGATGGTTGAAATGTCTGCAATCCAGCTTGAATCTGTCCCAAGGGGATTCTTTGGGTAAATGCTGCCAAACTCGCAGCTAAGGCATTGGCGATCGCAAAGTTGGCGCGTCCGCCCATCGTTAGCGGTACGTTGACTGCTTGTTCGAGTCGTAGTTTGATTTCTCCTTGCAGTATTGACAAATAACCGTCTTCATGAACTGCCGCTAAGCCCCCATGTCGAGTATGTTCTCGCACGATGGGATTATTTGGGTTGAGTGAAAAGTAGGCTATTTGAGCTTTCACCCGTTTTGCCATTGCTGCAACTAAAGGATCGTCAGCGTTGAGAATAGCATAACCGTGGGGAAATACGGTTTCTGCAACGACACTCTTGAGGTGAGCTAGTTGCTCGACTGTATTAATGTCGCCAATTCCTAAATGATCGGCAGCTACATTCAAAATAATTCCGACATCGCAGGCATTGAATCCCAACCCAGAGCGCAAAATTCCGCCTCGTGCTGCTTCTAATACAGCTACTTCTACTGTGGGGTCTTGTAGAATTAACCGAGCGCTTTGAGGACCTGTATTATCGCCTCGATCGACTAAACAATCGCCGATATACGTCCCATCGGTTGTGGTGTAGCCGACAGTCTTACCAGTTTGCTTGACGATATGGGCAAGTAAGCGCGTGGTTGTGGTTTTACCATTGGTTCCGGTGACAGCAAGGATGGGAACGCGGCTGGATTTACCGGGGGGAAACAGCATGTTGATGACTGCTCCCGCGACATCGCGAGGCTTACCCTGGCTGGGATGGGTATGCATCCGAAAACCAGGCGCGGCATTCACTTCTACCACTACGCCACCCACTTCTCGCAAAGGACGGCTGATATCTGGGGTAACAATATCGATTCCGGCAATATCTAGACCGATAATTTTTGCTACACGTTGCGCTAGCCAAATGTTTTCCGGGTGAATTTCATCAGTGCGATCGCAAGCAATACCACCAGTGCTGAGGTTTGCTGTAGCTCGTAGATAGCAAATTTCATCTCGGTCTAGAATACTATCTAAACTGTAGCCCTGTTGTGCTAAGAGGCGATCGCTATTGCGATCGAGCTGAATGCGGGTGAGGATATTATCGTGTCCGTCGCCGCGATCGGGGTCTTGATTGATAATTTCGATTAATTCCTCAATCGTACTCCTACCATCTCCCACAACATGAGCGGGAATGCGTTCGGCAACTGCGACAACTTTACCATCAACTACAACTACGCGATGGTCGCGCCCTTGATAGTAGCGTTCGACAATAATGGATCGAGAAACTGCTTGGGCTGCATCATAGGCGGCTTCTGCGGCTTCCCAAGTTTGAATATCGAGTGTAATGCCTCTACCGTGGTTGCCGTCTAGCGGTTTGATAACGATGGGATAACCACCAACAGAGGCGATCGCATCTTCTAGTTCGTCAAAATAATTGATAACCGTACCTCTAGGAACGGGTACGCCAGCATTGCTGAGAATATATTTAGTAGCTTCTTTATCAGAGGCAAGTTCGACACCTAAAAGACCCGTGTTGCCGCTTAAAGTTGCCTGTATGCGCTTCTGCCGTTTGCCATAGCCGAGTTGAATTAAATAACGCGCCCCGAGTTGCATCCAAGGAATATCTCGCGCCTCTGCTGCTTGAATAATTGCTTCTGTACTAGGACCCAAAGCCGCATCTTGGTGAAGTGCTTTGAGATCTTGAAGATCTCGTTCTAGTTCCGATTGGGGATAGTATCCCAGATCCAAAATACTTTGACACAGCCTTACAGCGGCACGGGCTGCATAGCGTCCGGCTTTCTCGTTTTCGTACTCAAATACAACGTGATAAACCCCAGCAGTAGCCGTCTCGCGGGTACGTCCAAAGCCTGCTGGCATTCCTGCTAGTTCTTGTAGTTCTAAGGCTACGTGTTCGACTACATGACCCATCATCGTGCCTTCTCGTAGCCGCATTAGGAAGCCGCCGCGACACCCAGGAGAACAGAAATGTCCCTCTAAGCTGGGTAGTGCTTCAACTAAACCCTTGTAAAAACCTGGAATTTCATTAGATGGTTTTTCTGCCAATTCTTGCAAGTCTAGCTGCATAGCAACTAGTTGATGGCGGCGAATGCTCCAGTAGTTTGGACCCCGCAATGTTTGAACTTTAAGAATTCTCATCCTAATTCATTCCTCCTGGGCAATTTGTAGTTATTGGGAAGTGAGTAGTTATTAGTGACTAACGATCGGTGGTTAGTCATAACTTCTGTCTTTTGTCGCCTGTCTCCTCGATTTTGACTTGTGACTTTTAACTTTTGACTTTATTCTTCTTGCAGCCAACAATTTTCTAAAAATTCTATGCAATCTCGTTCCCAACAGCGTTCTACTTGATACATCCAATAAAAGTCCCAGTGGTTTTCAATTAAGAAGAAGTCCCAATTATCATATAAATAGTCTTCTAATTGCTGACTTATATCTTGTAGCCAACATTTTTCTAAAAGCTCGATCTGGTACGTATACCAAAAAGCAGTAGGGCTGAGAATAACTTTATCCAGAGAACCAAAAAATAGTTGTTTGAGATATAAACGAAGCGGAAATTTAGTTTTATGTTTCCAGTTTGAATCCATATGACTTGTTTTCCTTTGTATGCGATCGCGGAGTTTGAATATCCCTCATCAAACCTGCATTTTGTAGCTCTTGACTCCAATTAGCTTAGAGCTTAGGCAAAAGATGTGAAGGATTTGTGAACGATCGCATCGGAAATCAAGCTAAGGGAGTAGGGAGCAGGGAGAAGAGAGCTGAGGGAGCGATCGGGAGCGCAAGGTTGCTGAGGGAGAAAGAAATTTAAAATCTTTACACCCCACATCCTTTCTTCACGCTCTTACTGACAACTGACAATCAACTACCAACTACCCATTACCCATTACCATCTCTTCTTGTTGCTATTCGTAACTTAGCTGAGCGAGAGCGAGGATTTTGGGCTAGTTCATCTGTTTGGGCAATGAGTGGTTTTTTAGTAATAATTTGTAATAGCTCGGACGCTCGGAAGGCATTTTTGACAATCCGATCTTCTAAACTGTGAAAACTAATAACGATAAGACTTCCCCCTGGTTTAAGCCAAGTTGGTGCTAGTTGCAGGAAATTTTCTAGGGAGGTTAGTTCGTCATTTATAGCAATTCGCAATGCTTGAAACACGCGGGTAGCAGGGTGAATCCTTCCATGACGATATGCACCAGGAACAGCAGAGGCGATCGCAGCAGCTAGTTCTGTCGTCGTATGAAACGGGCGTTTTTCCACAATCCGCCGAGCAATCCGGCGTGAAAATCTTTCCTCGCCATAATGAAAGAAAATATCTGCTAGTTTTTTTTCATCCCAGGTGTTAATCGCTGCCGCCGCTGTCAGAGATTGGCGATCGTCCATACGCATATCCAGAGGCGCTTCATGGCGAAAACTAAAGCCTCTTGCCGCTGTATCAAATTGGTAAGAACTTACACCTAAATCGGCGATAATACCATCAAAAGTTGCGTTTTGAGGGGTGTAAGTCGCGAAATTACTCCGTAAAAATTGTACTCGATCGCCAAATTCTGCTAGTTGAGTTTGGGCTGCGGCGATCGCGGCTGCATCGCGATCGAGTGCTGTTAGCTTCACATCTGGCGCAGCTTGCAAAATTAGCCTACTATGACCCCCACCTCCGACGGTAGCATCTAGATAGTGTCCCCCCGCTCGCACCGCCAAACCAGCGATTAACTCTCGGCTCAATACAGGAACGTGGCTGAATGTAGCTGGTTCTAGGATTTCTGGTTCTAGCGGTGTGGGGGTAACATTCATTTGGAGGTTGTTTGTTTAGTATTTTTTAGTTTGGTGTAAATCGTTGCTCCCTCTATTTTGCCGATTTTTTTCTCTAGGTCGCGAGTACTATCGTTGAAAATAACGACGATCGCTTCCGCTGAAATTTCTCGTATGAGTACACAGACACAATGCCTACACCATATCCCCGCGATTTAATTGGTTACGGTCGTACCCCTCCCGATCCTAAATGGCAAGGACGAGCCCGCGTAGCGGTTCAATTTGTGATTAACTACGAAGAAGGTGGAGAGAACTGCATTCTACATGGAGATATGGCTTCTGAAGCCTTTCTGTCAGAAATTATCGGTGCAGAACCCCTAGCAGGGGCGCGGCACATGAATATTGAGTCCATGTATGAATATGGCAGTCGGGCGGGGTTTTGGCGGCTGTATCGGCTGTTTACGCAAAGAGGGATTCCCATTACGGTATACGGGGTAGCGATGGCGTTAGAACGCAACCCCGAAGCAGTAGCCGCCATGCAAGAAGCAGATTGGGAAATTGCCAGCCACGGCTATCGCTGGATTGACTATAAATATTTTGGCGAGGATTTGGAACGAGAGCATTTACAAAAAGCGATCGCCATTCATACCCAAGCAACGGGAAGCCGTCCCCTCGGCTGGTATACGGGACGCAATAGCCCGCATACGCGCAAGTTGGTAGTAGAAGAAGGCGGGTTTCTCTACGACTCCGACAGCTACGCCGACGATCTGCCTTACTGGGTGCATGACTACGGTAAACCCCATCTCGTCATTCCTTATACCTTAGATAACAACGACATGCGTTTTGCGACGGCGCAAGGGTTTAATTCAGGCGATCAATTCTTTGCCTATCTGCGCGATGCTTTTGATGTTTTGTACGCCGAGGGAGAAACAGCCCCCAAAATGATGAGTATTGGGTTACATTGTCGCCTTGTCGGTAGACCTGGTAGGACTGCGGCTTTAGCACGTTTTCTCGATTATATTCAGCAGCGCGATCGCGTTTGGATCTGTCGCCGCATCGACATTGCCCGTCACTGGCACGAACACCATCAGCCCAAAGGGTAATAAGTAAGTCAAAAGTCAAAAGTCAAAAGTCAAAAGTCAAAAGTCAAAAGTCAAAACGCTTGATTGTTACTAATTACCAATTATCAATTACCAATTACCCAATTTCAGGTATTATAGAAAGTTTGCAGACTTTAGATGCTTGCCCCCAAGGAGAGTTGTTGTTATGGCTCGGATGTACTATGACACAGATGCCAATTTAGATTTATTAGCGCAGAAAACAGTTGCAATTATCGGCTACGGCTCTCAAGGTCACGCCCACGCCCTCAATCTCAAAGATAGCGGTATAAATGTCATAGTCGGGCTGTATCCTGGCAGCAAGTCAGCAGAAAAAGCCAAAGCTGCGGGTTTAACAGTATATCCGGTAGCTGAGGCAGCACAAAAAGCAGACTTAATTATGATTCTGCTGCCGGATGAAGTGCAAAAAAGCGTTTACCAACAAGAAATTGCACCGCATTTGAAAGAAGGTAAAGTCTTAGCTTTTGCCCACGGATTTAACATTCACTTCGCTCAGGTCGTGCCTCCTGCGGATGTCGATGTCGTCATGGTTGCACCGAAGGGACCAGGGCATTTGGTGCGGCGGACATACGAACAAGGACAAGGCGTACCCTGTTTGTTTGCCGTATATCAGGATGCTAGCGGACAAGCCCGCGATCGCGCTATGGCTTACGCTAAAGGTATTGGTGGAACTCGCGCTGGTATTCTCGAAACCACATTTAGAGAAGAGACAGAAACCGATTTATTTGGCGAACAAGCAGTATTGTGTGGTGGTTTGAGCGCGCTAATTAAAGCAGGTTTTGAAACGTTAGTTGATGCTGGTTATCAACCGGAATTGGCATATTTTGAATGTCTGCATGAAGTCAAGTTAATTGTTGATTTAATTGTCGAAGGTGGTTTGGCAAAAATGCGCGATAGCATTTCCAATACTGCTGAATATGGCGATTATACTCGCGGTCCTCGGATTGTCACCGAGCAGACCAAAGCAGAGATGAAGAAAGTGCTGCAAGAAATTCAATCGGGTCAATTTGCGCGGGAATTCGTATTAGAAAACCAAGCTGGGAAACCTGGATTTACTGCCACACGCCGTCAAGAAGCCGAACACCCAATTGAGGAAGTTGGCAAAGATTTACGCGCCATGTTCAGCTGGATGAAGCAAGATTAACGATCCCCCTAAATCCCCCTTGACAAGGGGGACTTTTAAAACGGAGATCCCCCTAAATCCCCCATAACAAGGGGGACTTTTAAAACGTAGACTCTTATAATTCCCCTTAAAAGAAGCGATCGCCCCTTCCCCACATCCTTTCAACTACGCCCCCACCAATCATCTCGATTGTTTCCCTACATCCTATCTCGAAGTACAAGCCTCCTCCTTAAAACGCAACATCCGCAGCAATCTCCTGCCAGCGAGTAGCTAAATCCTCCGCAGTAGAACTTTCAACAGCGGCAAGGTTGAATGGATAGTTCACGTTGGATCGCTCGATGGGGCGCACGGCTGTGAATTGACCATTGCTTGCCCTTAAGATAAATCCAGATTCCTGGCATTCTGGAGAGGCAAGGTATAACACCCCTGGAGCCACTTGTTCTGGTCGTAAATCTTCTGGTTCATCCTGGACATTCCACATCCGCGTTTTGGCAACTGGCGAAATCGCATTCACTAGAATTCCCTGCTCTTTGCCTTCAACCGCCAGCACGTTCATTAGACCTATCTGTGCCATTTTTCCCATCGCGTAAGCTGCAAGACCGCCCAGAGCATATTGCTGATAAATCGCTCGATCCGAAGTCGTCAACACAATCCGTCCATAGTGTTGTTGCTTCATCCTGGGCAAGGCAGCTTGAGACAACCACGTTGGTGCTTCTATGTTGATGTTGATGGCGCGTTCTAGAAAATCAGGTGACAGGTCTTGGATTGACTGATAAGCAACCCATCCAGCATTGTGGATTAAGATATCGAGGCGATCGAACTTTTCTAGTGTCATTTCTACCAGGCTGCGGCAGTTGTCTCGACTATTCAGGAGTACGTCACTGGCGATCGCCACTCCACCTTTTTCTCGAATGTTGTTGGCGACATCAGCTGCCACCGTTGGATCGGAACCCGTCCCCTCTTTGTTAACGCCTGCGTCGTGAACCACGACTCGCGCCCCTCTTTCTGCCAGCAAACGGGCATAGGCTGCTCCTAAGCCGCGTCCACTGCCCGTGATAATGGCTACTCGATCGTCGAGTCGAATCATTTGCCTCTCTCCTGACTGAAATCTTGAGCTTTAGTGGGTGTATGTCCTGTAATCAACCAAACTTTAGGAGCGACAGGATTCTTGTCCCAGTTCATTTGTTTTCCCTAATACAAAAATGATGAGACGCGCCTCATATTTCTTACGATAGGAGACAGCCATGTGACTGTCCAATATATATTTGACTAAGATTAATAGGTTAGACATATAAGTGTGATAGAACTACGGCATCTGCACTACTTCATCGCGGTGGCTGAGGAGCTGCATTTTAGTCGAGCAGCCCAGCGGTTGCACATTTCCCAACCCCCCTTAAGTCAGCAGATTCGCGGTTTGGAAGATGAACTAGGAGTCAGGCTATTTGAGAGAACGAAGCGGCAAGTGCAGCTGACTGAAGCAGGCAAAGTGTTTTTAGAGCGCTCCTATGGAGTGTTAGCGCAACTCGATCGGGCGATCGCAGTGACACAACGGATCGGGCGGGGTGAGATTGGACGGTTAGCGATCGGCTTTGTTGACTCTGCAATGTATACGTTACTACCAGAGATTTTAAGGGTCTTTCGAGAACAGTTTCCGGCTCTAGAACTACAATTGCATGAACTGACGACGCAAGAGCAAATTCAAGCTCTGCATCACAAACAGGTTGATATCGGCATTGTTCGTTCTGCCATCAGCGAACTAGGTTTGAGTGTGGAGTGCTTTTTGCCAGAATCATTGGTCTTGGCGTTGCCACAAACCCATCCGTTGTCTGCCCAGACTCAATTGTCTCTCTCCACATTGGCTTCGGAATCATTTATCCTATTTCCTGCCAAAATGGGACCCGTCTTTTACGAGCAGATTATTAACCTTTGTCAACAAGCTGGATTTCGTCCGCAAGTGGCTCAAGAGGCAGTTCAGATGCAAACTATCGTCGGCTTAGTTGCAGCAGGACTGGGCATTGCGATCGTCCCCGCCTCCTTGCAAAACTTCCACAGAAGCGGAGTCATTTACAGACCCTTGCAGGAACAGATCCCTAAAACCGGACTTTATCTGGCTTGGCGGCAGCATGATTCCTCTCCAGCAGTAAGAGCATTTCTGGGCTTGGCACGGAAAACGACACGAGGGGAATCAAATCGTGATGATACGCGAGGCAGTTAAAGAGCGATCGCCTCACCTAATAGCCTTCAAGTACTGTCTGGGCAGTAACCTGAAGCAGCCTAACTTGGTTTAGCTCCGCTAACGCCAGATACTAAGATAAAATTTTCAAGCCATAGTTCAAGCGATAAAATGCGATCGCACCTTAAAACCCATGCAAGTTAACTGGCAAATTGCCAAAACCTACGAAGATATCCTCTATCACAAAACAGACGGAATTGCCAAAATTACCATCAACCGTCCCCACAAGCGCAACGCCTTTCGTCCCAAAACCATCTTTGAAATGTACGATGCATTTTGCGATGCAAGGGAAGATAGGAACATCGGCGTTATTTTGCTCACGGGTGCTGGACCTCATACCGATGGTAAATATGCCTTCTGTGCGGGCGGCGACCAAAGCGTTAGGGGTAAAGCTGGCTATGTCGATGATGAAGGGACTCCCCGCTTAAATGTCCTAGATTTACAACGCCTAATTCGTTCCATGCCCAAAGTTGTCATTGCTTTGGTGGCTGGATATGCGATTGGAGGGGGACACGTCCTGCACGTCGTTTGCGACCTCACTATCGCCGCTGATAATGCCATATTCGGACAGACAGGTCCCAAAGTTGGGAGTTTTGATGGTGGGTTTGGGGCTAGCTATCTGGCGCGAATTGTCGGACAGAAAAAGGCGCGAGAAATTTGGTTTCTTTGCCGTCAATATAATGCTACCGAAGCCTTAGAAATGGGTTTAGTTAACTCCGTCGTTCCCGTCGAACAACTAGAATCAGAAGGAATTCAATGGGCAAGTGAAATTTTACAAAAAAGCCCCTTGGCAATTCGCTGTCTCAAAGCTGCTTTTAATGCCGATTGTGACGGACAAGCAGGCTTGCAAGAACTGGCTGGTAACGCCACTTTACTCTATTACATGACAGAAGAAGGAACCGAAGGCAAACAGGCATTTTTAGAAAAGCGCCAACCAGATTTTCGCCAATATCCTTGGTTGCCTTAATTTTGAGTTGATAGCGGTTTTCAATTGGATGCAATACACGTCTGGTAGGGGCGCTTTCTCGCTCGCGCCCCTACAAATGTCATCCATACAATCGAGAATTGCTATGAAGAGACGCTATCGTGTATCTCTTCAATTTTTTATTCTTTTCAATAAAAAAATCGCACCACTGAAATTGGGATGCGATGTAAGTTTTAAAATGATTGCTTAGATTTTTTAAATTAAATTAGGTTTAAATTACATCTTTGGTGTATTTAGCCGGAGCCAAACAACCGTTACATAAAGATACAACTATGCTAGTAACGCCTGCTGCTGTCTCTGAATCCGAACGTGGCTGAACTCTGTTTCTAGTAACTCAGGCTCAGGCAGTTTGAGAGTAGTTGCGACAGGAGCAGCAAGCACTGAAGCAGAAGTCAAAGACATCATTTCTTCTACTAAACTTTCCCAATTGGAAGCAAAAGCAGTTACAGCTAAACTACAAGCTTTCCAATTGCCCTGAACTGGCACTTCGAGAATCTGACACTTACCTCCTCGCCGTCCTTCTGGCTGGTAGTGCTGACAATAACGACAGGCAGAAGTTGCAGGATTGCAGCTGGTCATATAAGTAGCTGTTGTGGATGGGTCTACAGCATTTATTTTGCCTCTAGGGTTTTAGGGACTCAGAGGCATCAACTGAAGAATCACTCTAGGTTCTAGCGCTCTCAAAGCTAAAAATAATTTTAGAATTTATTTAGACTTGTCCCAGAAGGCTCAAATAATAACTACTTAAATTCAAGCCAAAACGATTGGGGATCAATTGGAAGAAAATGTTAAACTCGTAAAACTTACATTGACTTTCACAAAGAAAAATGCTCTAAAAGCGCGAAACTGAAGAGGGAATTTTAGCTAACAGTAAATTTACTACAAATCATCTCGCCTCTATCGCTAGAGGTATTTTGTTATTACTTAAATAAATAGTTAAAAAAGGTACTAATTGAGGCAAGCTTTTGATGAAATGCCAGCAGCAATTCCTACCACTGCTTCGCAGCACAAATCGAACAAATTCCCCATCGCTCTAGTTCGCCTACAGGGGTATGACACTGACACTGAGGGCATAAGGGTAAGTGACGCGATCGCGTTTGTGTTACTTCAGTCCAGTGTCTAAACGCTGCTTGAGGATGGCGAAAGCGCAGCTGGCGATCGCTCTTAGCGGCTGAATCGTTACCAACCCAACTCGGATGAGCGCGCCCTGACCTGGAACTAGAAGAAATGCGATCGTCAATTAATGAATCCTGCTTTGCCAGCTGCTGCCACTGAGCGCTAGAAAAGCGAATATCTAGCAAAGGTTGCGGTAATTGAGCATTTAACTTCTCCAAAATCCGCTGTCGTCTGAAAGCGAGTTCTTGCGCCCAGACAGCACTAGAAGTCGCAACCCAGAGAACTTGTCTTTGAATGGAAACTGGGCGAGTATGAGTAGCCACCATTGCCCCAACAGCCTCAACCCAGCACTGTAATACCCTTTGAAGCGGCTGCTCTTGCCAGCGACTTTCTTGTTTGACAGTCTCTAATATGTTTCCTAAAGAATTTAAGGACATGGGGAGTCGGGGAGAAGAGAGTTGAGGGAGCCCAGGGAGCTGAGGGATAAGAGAGACAAGGGGAACTCGCTCTTCCCCGCGACCGAAGGGAGTGGGGATTAGGGGGCGAAGGGAGACAAGGGGACAAGGAAGCAATTCTGGTTCCACTAGTCACCAGCCACTAGCCACTCTTCACTGACAACTGAATAACTGAATCTCAGGTAAGATACCATGTGTTTAATACTCTAACTAAATTAGTTGTTGAGCAATTTAGCTTTTGCCAGTGACGGGTTGGAGGGATTTAGCTTTAAGCCAGAACAACACCAATTAAGTCGTTCATCAGAATGGAGAGCTGTCATGGGATTGATTGACCGCATCCTCAGAGTTATTCGCGCTAATTTTAATGCCTTGGTTGGGCAAGCGGAAGATCCAGAAAAAATTCTGGAGCAAACGGTCATGGATATGCAGGAAGATTTAGTTCAACTGCGACAGGCTGTAGCACAGGCGATCGCTACCCAAAAGCGCACCGAAAGACAGGCTCACCAAGCTCAGTCTAACTCTGAAGAATGGTATCGTCGCGCTCAACTTGCCCTACAGCAAGGGAACGACGTGTTAGCAAGGGAAGCACTGACGCGCCGCAAATCCTATCAAGACACGGCTACTGCCCTCACAGCCCAAATCGAACAGCAAAATAATATCGTCGTCAGGCTGAAGAAAGATTTGCAAACACTGGAGAGCAAAATTTCTGAAGCGCGGACTAAGAAAGATATGTATATCGCTAGGGCGCGATCGGCACAAGCTACTCAAAGACTGAATGAAATGATAGGGGGTGTCAATACAACGAGTTCTCTGGGTGCGTTTGAGCGGATGGAAGAAAAAGTTTTGCAGCTAGAAGCTCAATCAGAGGCGATCGCCGAATTAAGTAGCGACGACTTGCAAAAACAATTCGCCGCCCTAGAAGCCAGCAGCGACATTGATTCTGAACTTGCCAGCATGAAAGCACAACTTTCAGGACAAACACCCCCGCCGCAACTACCCAACAGTGACCAGTGACCAGTGACCAGTGACCACGTACCACACACCCCCCACACCCTACACCCATACACCCTGATAACTAATAACCGATAACTGATAACTGTATATAGGGCATATGTTAAGAATAAAAGCAGAGATGAATTAACTTTGCTTTGAGCAAACATAAATCATTCGTGCTGCGCCAGCACTCGCTACCTACTACTCAAACCGTGAACCCCGAAGGAAAAGCACAATTATGGGATTATTTGACCGGATTAGCAGGGTTGTCAAATCTAACCTCAACGATTTAGTCAGCAAGGCAGAAGATCCAGAAAAAATTCTAGAGCAAGCGCTTCTAGAAATGCAGGAAGATTTAATCCAGTTGCGGCAAGGTGTTGCTCAAGCGATCGCTGCCCAAAAACGTACCGAACAGCAATACAAACAAAATCAAAATGAATCAGAAAGGTGGGATCGCAACGCCCGTCTAGCTTTGCAAAAAGGCGATGAAAACTTAGCTCGGCAAGCCCTAGAGCGTAAGAAAACTTATCTCGAAACGGCAAATACGCTCAAAGCTACTTTAGATGGGCAAGTCACTCAAATTGATACCCTCAAGCGCAACCTGATTGCTTTGGAAAGTAAAATTTCTGAGGCGAAGACGAAAAAAGATATGCTCAAAGCACGTAGTTCTGCTGCTAAAGCGCAGGAACAACTACAAGGCACAGTCGGACGCTTAGGTACTAGCAGTGCTATGGCAGCCTTCGAGCGCATGGAAGAAAAAGTCATGATGCAAGAAGCCCGAGCGCAGGCGGTTGGAGAACTAGCTGGGAACGATCTAGAAAGCCAATTTGCTGCATTAGAAGCTGGTAGCGATGTCGATGACGAACTAGCAGCATTAAAAGCTCAAATGTCTCTAGGTCCAGCAACATCATCAAATCAACCTTCTCTACCACAAGCAAACGAGCAGTCAACTGCTGCCAAAAGTCCAGTTGTGGATGCAGAGTTAGAAGACCTGAAAAAACAGTTGGATCAATTGTAAATTTTGGCAACGAAGGACAAGGGAAACAAGGGGAGAATTCAAAATTCACGCATTCAAAATTTAAAATTTAAAATTACTCTTGGCTCCTGTACGGGCGGGTTTTGAGCCTAGATTTCCGGCTGAAGTTGTTCATCTATTTGCGCGCACCCGCCCCTACGATTCCTGTACGGGCGGGTTCACCCGAAATCTTCGTCGCAGTCAGAGAGCTTTGGTGAACCCGCCCCCACGACTCCTTCTGATAACTGATAACTGATAACTGTTCACTGTTGGCTAGTAACGCTGACGCGGCGATCGCGAGCGTCTCCCGTTTTGTAGACGTAATCGAAAGCTTGCCGATCGCCTAATACCTCCGCCCGTAAAAACAGCGCACTCCAACGCGCTACAGTTTCTACTGCCTGCGATTGCTCGATTTGTGGTTTATTAGAGTCGGGGATTGGACCTGGTGGATTATTGGTATTCGTAATGCCGTAATGATTTGCACCTGAAACGGTAATTAGAGCTTTGGGCGGAGATTGGATATTGGCATAAGTAGCTTGCGCTCTTTTGGGTAAAGCAATGCTGTCGCGATCGCCTTGAATCAGAGCAATAGGAATACCAGCATTTTTGATGGGAATATACTCTTGAGTTGCTGGGTCGCGCAGACTTGTGCCAAAAAATGCCCCACCTACAAGCTCTTTAGGACGTTTGAAGGAACCCTCACACGTAACAGGAATAATACACAAGTTGCCGATCGCAGATAAACCGACAGCACCACCAGCAGAGTGACCGAGTAATGTGAGTTTTTGAGGATCGACAATCTTCGCAATTGGAGTAGAATTAGATTTTTCCGTTTTAATTTGGTTTAAAACTGCGTCGATTTGAGAAGTATCCGGCAGCAGCCCTGTAAATCCAAATTGAGGCAGCGATCGCTGTTGAATGGGAACGACTACAACAAACCCGTAACTAGCGACAATTCTGGCGAAATCGCTATAACTAGACTTATCAACATTTGCTCCTGGCAGCAGTAAGGCAACGGGAAATCGCTGTCGCCCCTGCTCTTTAGGAGGCTGTTGGGGATAATATATGTCTGCTGGATTTTGATTCGCCGCGATCGTCGTACTGTAACTGGCAACTCGCTCGAATAAAGGTGTTGGTGTTGCTGTTGCAGTTCGAGCGCTGCTAGTTCTGCCTAAACCTGTGAAAATAGCGATCGCTAACGCAGTCATAGCCCATTTTCGTTGCATAGCAGTAAAACTCATACAAATCCTCTTAGAACGCTGTCGATCGCAAAGACAATTCAAAGGGCTAGATAGAATACTATGAGTACTACACCTGCAACTGATGAATTTTTGGAAAACCGGGCATTTATGTTTAAACCAGCTTGGTCATTAGTCATCGGTCAGTGGCGATCGGTCAGTGATAACTGATAACTGATAACTGATAATAGTTGAGTGGTACAAGAGGCTGTTAAGGAATAGTCACATGAGCAACGCAATTCAGATCGCAGACAAAGAGTTTGAAACAGAAGTTGTAAAAGCTGACCGACCCGTATTGATCTACTTCTGGGCTTCTTGGTGTGGTCCTTGCCGATTGATGTCACCTGCTATTGATTGGGTCGCTGAGAACTATAGCGATCGCCTCAAGGTCGTGAAAATGGAAGTCGATCCTAACCCTGCTACAGTCAAGCTGTACAAAGTAGAAGGAGTCCCTGCCCTGCGCTTAATTCGCGGTACGGAGGTCATTGCTGCTTCCGAAGGAGCGCTGAGCAAACAAAAAATTACCGATATGTTAGATACCTATTTGTAGCAATAAGAAACTTCTACGGGCGCACAGCCGTGCGCCTCTACCTAACTCCTCAAAAAATTATGCAGTTTGCCAATCGTTTAGAGTGCTTGAAAGCAAATGTTTTTGCCGATATGGATCGGGCAAAGGCAAGAGCAATATTAGCTGGGCGAGATGCGATCGACCTGTCCCTGGGTTCTGCCGATCTATCCGCAGAAGCGCACGTTACAGAAGCGATCGCCCAATCTCTCCACGACCCTAAAACCCACGGATACTTACTTTTTCACGGCACTCAAAACTTTCGCCAAGCCGCAGCCCAGTGGTACGAGCAAAAATTTGGTATTGCTGTCGATCCACAAACTGAAGTTCTGCCCTTAATTGGCTCTCAAGAAGGGACAGCCCATCTACCTCTAGCCATACTCAACCCAGGAGACTTTGCTTTACTCCTCGATCCTGGCTATCCTTCCCATGCTGGCGGAGTCTACCTTGCTAGCGGTCAAATTTATCCCATGCCCCTGCTGGCAGAAAATAATTTTTTACCTGTTTTAGCCGACATTCCTGCCCCGGTATTAGCACAGGCGCGGATGATGGTACTGAGTTATCCCCACAACCCCACCACCGCCGTCGCACCCCTTTCCTTCTTCCGCGAGGCAGTCGCTTTTTGCCAACAACACGATTTAGTTTTAGTCCACGATTTCCCCTATGTCGATTTGGTGTTTGAGGACTTAGGGAGCAGGAAGCAGGGAGCAGGGAGTAGAACAGAGCTGAGGGAGCTGAGGGAACTGAGGAGGCTGGGGGAGCAATTACAAGTCACAAGTCACAAGTCACAATTAATTCCGAATTCCGAATTCCGAATTCCGAATTCTCCCCTAGCTCCTTCTATCTTGCAAGCCGATCCAGAGAAAAGCGTTTCGATTGAGTTTTTTACCCTTTCTAAGTCATATAACATGGGAGGCTTCCGCGTCGGATATGCAATCGGTAATTCTCAACTGATTGCAGCTTTGCGCCAGGTGAAAGCCGCAGTCGATTTTAATCAATATCGAGGCATATTAAATGGGGCGATCGCTGCTTTGAGTGGCGACCAAACTGGAGTGCAAAGAATGGTAGAAACTTTTCGCCAACGCCGCGATCGCTTTGTGAGTGCTTTGCATCGTATTGGCTGGCAAGTTTCCATCCCTGAAGCAACCATGTATATCTGGGCAAAACTACCTGTACCTTGGGATAGAGATTCTGTCAGCTTTTGCACTCAATTAGTAGAAGCGACTGGAGTTGCAGTTTCTCCCGGTGCTGGTTTTGGTAAATCTGGTGAAGGATACGTCCGTTTTGCTCTGGTTCAATCGCCTGATGTTTTAGAAACGGCTGTGGATCGGATCGCTCAATTCTTAAATGATTAGAGTAAAGATTAGAAAATTTTGGTAATTGCACCCTTGCTTGCTTCCGACACTCGCTAACTGCTCGCTCGGTGACAATTTGCCATTATACTTGTGCTTGATTAATATGAATGATAACTAGCTAAGTAACAACTAGTCGCAAATGTAAATTCAGTTTTGTTTTAAATTGGTCTTCAATATAAGACTTTGAAGTGTGATACAAGCAACAACAGTTATTTAATTACACAAGTGAGCAACGCTGGATCGGTTGCACCAGCCAACCCTATTCCACAACGAATTTTATTGGTTGAAGATAACTATCTCAATCGACAGATGTTGGAAGATTATCTAGTTTTTTGTGGATACCAGGTTTTGGGTTTAGCGGATGGCACTGGATTTTTTCAAGCTTTGGCTGACTTTCGACCCGAACTAATTTTATTAGACTTAAAGTTACCAGGTATTGACGGTTATACTTTACTCGAACAAAAGAGTTGCAGACAAGACTATCAAAGTATTCCAGTTATTGTGGTTTCTGCTTTTGCTTTCAAAGCCGACCAGCAGCGAGCTTTGAAATTGGGTGCAAAGCGTTATTTTGTCAAGCCAGTCAGTTTGAGAGATTTGAAACAGGCAATAGAAGAAGAACTACAGCGATCGTAGAACCTCTTCTGAAATCATTCATCGCGCTGTTGCGTCACAAACTCCTCTACTGTCTGGCTGAGATTTTGTAAGTCCTGACCGATAACTGTAATTCGATCTTCTAGTTGTGCTAATAACAACACCGCTGTCTGAAGTTGATTGAGCGTGTCATCAATACCGTTTCGATAGTTCAGTTCAAATTCTTCTATATTCATAACTCAGCCTATTGCAGCAAGCTCCTCAAATAACTTATCGTTTTTGACTTCTAGAACCAATTTAATCTCAGCTAATGTAGAATTTAGCCAATCTGTGAGAATTTCATCTTTGGCAACCCAAATTTAATTTATACTTTATAGTTGGTGTATAATTTATCACGCCTTTAGAAATAAAAAGAGTATATTTACTATTATAGAAATATAAATAACTCGGCTAAAGCAGACAATTTATTCGATCAGTATATTCTTTTTAGAATTAATTTGGTGCAAATCAATAGGTAAGAAGAGCGGTAAGGAATAAACAAAGCTTCTCTGACTATTAGTAGGTATTAGGAAGCAAGTCGAAGTCTGGGAATGAGAATTGAGATTTCACCCTCAGTATAGAGAGTTCAACTAAAGTCTGTAACCTCCAGCCGCCAATCCTCAACCCTTCTGCGTGCAGTTTGATAGGATGACAGAGGAAGAGACTTCAGGCAAGCGGGTTTAGAGGGTAGTGACAGCATCGAAGACATTACCACTGGTAAGAGATCCAGATCGATTAGAAAGTCGGCTGAAAGAAATTCCTCCCGAACCAGGGGTTTATTTCATGCGCGACAGCAGCGATCGCATTATTTACATCGGCAAGTCGCGCAAACTGCGATCGCGGGTACGTTCGTATTTTCGCGACCCCAAGCAACTGAGCGATCGGATTGCTATGATGGTGCGACAGGTCGCCGATATTGAGTTTATCGTTACCGATACAGAAGCAGAAGCCCTTGCTTTAGAAGCTAATCTCATCAAGCAAAATCAGCCTTACTTCAACGTTCTACTCAAAGACGACAAGAAATATCCTTACGTCTGTATCACCTGGTCGGAGCAATATCCCCGCATCTTCATCACGCGCAATCGCCGCCAAGGTAAAAAAGAAGACAAGTTTTACGGACCATACACTGACGCTCACTTACTGCGAACGATTCTACGGCTATCAAAGCGAATCTTTGCTCTGCGGCAACGCCCGCAACCGTTATTTAAAGACCGTCCGTGTCTCAATTACGACTTAGGGCGCTGTCCAGGGGTATGTCAAAAACTAATTTCACCAGAAGAATATCGCAAAACCGTGCAAAAGGTAGCGATGGTCTTTCAAGGACGAACGCAGGAATTGATCGATGTCCTGACCGCACAAATGCAAGCTAGCGCCGAAGCATTAAATTTTGAATCAGCAGCACGAATTCGCGACCAAATTGCTGGTTTAAAGTCGCTGAATGCCGATCAAAAGGTATCGCTACCTGATGATACGATCTCGCGAGATGCGATCGCCCTGGCAGCAGATGAAAAGCACGCCTGCATTCAGTTATTTCAAATTCGCGCCGGACAACTTGTCGGTCGCCTCGGTTTTGTCGCCGAAGTCGGGGCGCATAGCTATGCGCCCCTACCCACACCCAATTTAGAAATTTCTGCCCCCACACCCCACACCTCACACCCCACACCCCAATTAGAACCAGGAGCAATCTTACAGCGTGTCTTAGAACAACATTATGAAACTGCTGACGATGTAGAAATTCCTACAGAAATTCTGGTACAGCACGAATTACCGGAAGCGGAGATGCTAGCGACAGCGTTAAGCCAACGTAAGGGGCGGAAAGTCACGATTGTGAATCCCCAGAGGGCATTGAAAGCAGAATTGATCGAGATGGTAGAACGAAATGCCGAGTACGAACTGGCACGGACGCAAAAATTGAGCGATCGCAACTCCCAAGCTATGGAAGATCTAGCCGCCATTCTCGACTTACCCGACTTACCCCATCGAATTGAAGGCTACGATATTTCTCACATTCAGGGTTCCAATGCGGTTGCATCCCAAGTGGTGTTTATTGAAGGTTTACCTGCCAAACAATACTATCGTCACTACAAGATTAAAAATCCTACGGTTACGGCTGGTCATTCCGATGACTTTGCCAGTTTAGCGGAAGTGATTCAACGCCGCTTTCGTAAATACGTGGAAGATCCGCAAATGCAACGAGTGGGAAACCCCGACTGGCCCGATTTAGTGATGATTGATGGCGGTAAGGGGCAATTATCGGCAGTTGTAGCTGTCTTGCAAGAAATGAACTTGATGGAAGACTTGCGAGTGGTTAGCTTAGCCAAGCAGCGGGAAGAAATTTTTTTACCAGGCGAATCTCAACCTTTGGCGACAGATGCGGAACAATCGGGAGTACAATTACTTAGGCGACTGAGAGATGAAGCACATCGCTTTGCTGTCAGTTTCCACCGCCAGCAGCGTAGCGACAAGATGAGGCGATCGCGTCTAGAAGAAATTCCTGGTTTGGGCTACCATCGCCAGAAACAACTCCTAGCGCATTTTCACTCGATCGACTACATTCGCCAAGCCAGTATCGAGCAACTGGCAACAGTAGATGGTATCGGTTCTCGCTTGGCAGGGGAAATTTATAACTATTTTCACCCACCTCAAAGCATAAATTGACCAATTTTTCTATTTAATTTGACATAAGTTGACAATTTGTAGATAGAAAAGCGCTCGGCGTTTTTCTATCTGTTTCGCTTGGGGATCGTATCCAAGCAATCTAACTCTCGATGGAAACCAAACCTTAATAAATGGTTAAAAATTGATAGGAGAAAACCCGATCGTGAGTCAAATTATTGATTGGACTCGGGGATCGGTTTACCGATTATCTTAGTAGTGAGTCAACGCTCACTGCCATTAGAAAGTCTGTTAACACTGTTATCTAAGCTACAAAATCAAAGGATTCATCATGGGGATCGCAGTAAATCGAAGTAGTGTCCACGCAAACTTTTTATATTTTCTACCAAAAGTGGCATGGATACTGAGCTGAAATCTTGCGAGAATATATACTGGAACGAAAAAAAATGACTGTCTCGGACAAAACCTAGCTGGATCGACTAGCTAGATTTCAACAATCGCGTTCCCAACTATATATTCGATTGACCTTCCAGTTTTTATTTCTTCTTTCTTAAAAATTCTTAGGCTCAAAAGGTTTGTCAAATGCAAATAAAACAACAGATTAGATGCTCCAACTGTGGCAGCGAAGCAGAAAGATTTTATGTATTAAGTAGCGAACTAACACGCACGCAATGCAATAGCTGTGACTATCTCATGGTGACGTGCGCTCGTACAGGAAAAGTTATAGAAGCATATGCGCCGGGTATTAACCCAATGAAGGCTGTAGCTGCTGCGCCCGTAGTTGACCGCAAGCCGCCTCTGCTTCCAATCCACGGGAATAGCGGACGCTCACAGCGATCTGTTGCTGCTTCAGGACGTTAACAAAAGCCTGAATTTGACTTGAACTCGGTCGCTGATAATCTGCTTCTCGAATCGGATTGTAAGGAATTAGATTGACGTGACTTTGAAAACCTCGTAGCAGCTGAGCTAGCTCAGCTGCTTGTTTTATGCCGTCATTTACCCCAGCAAGTAAGATATATTCAAACGTGACGCGGCGACCAGTAAGACGCACGTACTCGCGACATTCTGAAAGTAAGTCATGGAGAGAGTACTTTTGGGCGCTGGGAATCAGTTTTTCTCTGGTAGCTTGGTTAGAGGCGTGAAGGCTAACCGCCAAGGTAACTTGTAGTTGGTATTTAGCAAGTTTAAGAATTCGCCCTGGAATTCCCACAGTAGAAAGAGTCATGCAACGCTGTCCGATACCCACATCTTGGTTCAGAGATTGAATCGCTGCCACGACATTTTCTGTATTTAGCAAGGGTTCGCCCATACCCATAAAAACAATGTGGCTGACGCGCCGTTGAAAGTCGGATTGGACTGTCAGAACTTGATCGATAATTTCATGCGGGGCGAGGTTGCGACGAAAGCCCCCTTTACCCGTGGCGCAGAAATCGCAAGCCATCGGACACCCTACTTGAGTCGAGACGCATACGGTAAGGCGCTTGTCAGTTGGGATACCTACAGTTTCAACAATTTGATTATCTGCAAGTTGAAGTAAGTATTTGACAGTCTCATCAGGGGCTACAGTGCGATGATGAATTTGCGATCGCCCGATCGAAACATTTTCTACACTACTACGCCATTGTTTCGGAAACACTGAGATTTCAGATAGCGATCGCGCTCCTTTGTGATAGATCCAATCGTATAATTGCTTACCGCGATAAGCTGGCTGTCCTTGTGCTTGTACCCAGGCGGTGAGTTGTGCTTGATTTAAACCTAGTAATGGGGTGTGGGGTGAGTGGTTCGTGACTAGTGGCTGGTGGCTAGAATTGCTTCCTTGTCTCCCTTGTCTCCCTTGTCCCCCTTGTCTCCCTTGTCCCCCTTGTCCCCCTTGTCCCCTTGTCCCCCTTGTCCCCCTTGTCCCCCTTGTCCCCCTTGTCTCCCTTGTCTCTTGTCAGTATTACTATTAACCATAATTTTGCAGTAACCAATCTCAGCTCACTATATGACGGTAGCTTATTGATGAAGTAATATGAGGCAATCGACGGGGACAAATCTGAGTTTAGCTGCTAGCTTCATCGAGGGTAAATTGCATTCTTCTGCACCCCAAACTGGCTGTTTACCTTTTTGGTGCATGTATTCCACCATGTAGGCAACACACAAAGCTGCATAGCCGCGATTTCTATGCGCTGCTAATGTGGCAATCGATATGTCCCACAAAGTTTCGGTTTCCACGGCGTAGCAAAACGAGACTGGGACATCATCGGCTATAGTAGCGGCAATTGAGCAAGAATCAGAGGCGATCGCTAATTCTGTTTGTAAGTCAGTTGGTAAATGCTTTAAATTGCCAATTTCATCTGTGGAAAGTAAACGTACCTTCCCTGGAGGAACTTTAGGTAACTTGCGAGGATCGGTGAGTGTATGCAGCCATGCTAGTTGCGATCGCCAGTTTGGTAAAATTTGAGCGATATAGTTACTACTTTCCAGTGCGGCGATAATTTCACTTCCTTCCCCTACATAAGTCACAGCTTGTTCTACTGCTTTTTGATTAGGAGAGCCGACTATACAAATTAATTTTTTAGTCGAACTACAAACAATAAAACTTAGTTTTCCTGCTGTTTCATCCACGCCAAAAATTTCGCCTTCACGGGAAACTAACAGCGAACGAGTTTCTACCCAACGTGGAGTATCGGGTAGAGACATTGCAAAATCACGGTCATAACTAGTTTCCATACGATCGATAGAAAGAATTCCTATGGAAATTTATGCTCTCTCACCTCAGCAGCATAATCTTGCACTGCCCGAGCGATCGCTTCACTTAGGTTTACATACACCTTGGCAAAGGGCGGTTGCCGTTCAGACAAACCCAACACATCGGCAGTGACTAATACTTGCCCGTCACACTTAGAACCAGCACCAATACCTATAGTAGGAATCGTCAATTTTTGGCTAATCTGAGCCGCTAAGTCTGATGGAATGTGTTCTAAGACAATACTAAAGGCTCCTGCTGCTTCGAGAGCGATCGCCTCAGCAATCAGTTTCTCTCCCGCCGTAGTTGTTTTACCTTGTTGCTTTAATCCCAACTGATGGATCGATTGGGGTGTCAAACCGATATGTCCCATGACTGGAATCCCCGCCTGTACCAACCGCGAAACAGTTTCTATAATTGCCGGATGTCCGCCTTCGATTTTTACCGCCTGCGCCCCTGCTTCTTTCAACGCCCTTCCCGCCGAATGCATAGCCTGCTGAAAGCTTTCCTGATAAGTCAGAAACGGCAAATCGAATACTAACAACGCTCTTTTCACGCCTCGGCGGACTGCCTTAGCGTGATGTAACATTTCTTCTAATGTCAGAGGTATAGTAGTCTCGTAGCCCAGCATGACTGCTAAAGAGTCACCTACCAAAATTAAATCCACTCCCGCAGCATCTAACAATCGCCCCGTAGTGTAATCCCACGCAGTTAGAGCAACAATTGTCTGTCCTTGTTGCTTCCATTGAATTAATTGCTGGGTAGTGATTGGCATAAGAGAGTGGTAATGGGTAATGGGTAATGGGTAATTGGTTAGAGGCAAGAGGTAAGTTTTTCCCTGCTCCCTGCTCTCTACTCCCTGCGCCCTCTCATAACTGATAACTGATAACTGGTAACTGATTCAGATACATTCAGCAGTATTTGTAACAAAATTTAATAAAATACAAGTTTAATAATAAATTTTTATAAATGTGTACAGTACATTTAAATTTTAACTAATTCAATTCTTGATATATTGTTAAAAACCGCGTTGGTTGGCAAGGAATAGACTTACTAACTAGCGAGTGGAAGAGACTGACTCTTGGAAGAAAAATATGTCTTACGCGCAAACGAGAACCCAGACCAAATCGGGCTACCAGGCAGGGGTTAAAGATTACCGACTGACTTATTACACCCCCGATTACACTCCCAAAGATACAGACGTTCTGGCTTGTTTCCGTGTCTCGCCTCAGCCTGGAGTCCCTCCAGAAGAGGCTGGCGCGGCTGTAGCTGCTGAATCCTCCACTGGTACGTGGACGACTGTATGGACGGATTTGTTAACCGACCTAGACCGCTACAAAGGTCGTTGTTATTACATCGAGCCAGTACCAGGTGAAGATAACCAGTTCTTCTGCTTTGTGGCTTATCCTCTCGACTTGTTTGAGGAAGGCTCCGTCACTAATATGTTGACCTCGATTGTAGGTAACGTATTTGGTTTCAAAGCCCTCAAAGCGCTGCGTCTGGAAGACATGAGAATTCCTGTCGCCTACCTGAAGACATTCCAAGGACCTCCCCACGGGATTCAAGTTGAGCGCGACAAACTAAACAAGTACGGTCGTCCATTGTTGGGTTGTACGATTAAGCCCAAACTCGGTCTATCGGCGAAAAACTACGGTCGGGCTGTATACGAGTGCTTGCGCGGTGGTCTAGACTTCACCAAAGACGACGAGAATATTAACTCTCAGCCTTTCATGCGTTGGCGCGATCGCTTCCTATTCGTTCAAGAAGCAATTGGCAAGGCACAAGCAGAGACAGGCGAAGTTAAGGGTCATTACCTTAACGTTACTGCTCCTACCTGCGAAGAAATGATGAAGCGGGCTGAGTTTGCTAAAGAACTCGGTACGCCAATCATCATGCACGACTACCTAACTGGTGGTTTCACTGCTAACACCACTTTGGCGAAGTATTGCCGCGATAATGGTTTGTTACTCCACATCCACCGCGCTATGCACGCCGTAATCGACCGTCAGAGAAATCACGGCATTCACTTCCGCGTATTAGCTAAGTGCTTGCGGATGTCTGGTGGCGACCACCTGCACTCTGGAACAGTAGTCGGTAAGCTAGAAGGCGAACGCGGGATCACGATGGGCTTCGTTGACCTGATGCGCGAAAACTACATTGAAGAAGACCGTTCTCGCGGTATTTTCTTCACTCAAGATTGGGCTTCCATGCCTGGTGTAATGCCTGTAGCCTCTGGTGGTATCCACATTTGGCACATGCCAGCGCTAGTAGAAATCTTTGGTGATGACTCCTGCTTGCAGTTCGGTGGTGGGACGCTCGGTCACCCTTGGGGTAACGCTCCTGGCGCAACTGCTAACCGCGTAGCTCTAGAAGCTTGCGTTCAAGCTCGTAACGAAGGACGTGACTTGGCACGCGAAGGTAACGATGTAATTCGCGAAGCTGCTAAGTGGTCGCCTGAGTTGGCTGTTGCTTGCGAACTGTGGAAGGAAATCAAGTTCGAGTTCAAGGCAGTTGATACCCTCTAATCAGTGGCGAGTAGTGAGTGGTGAAGCAGCGGGCGGCGAGGTGTCCTCGCGCCCCATTAGCTTCGTAGTGGTGAGTGAGCTAGAATACTCAAAACTCACGACTCATACCTCATAACTCTACAAAGGCTGGGGTCAAGCATGGATATAAAGCGAATTGCGAAGGACACAGCCAAGACGCTGCAAAGCTACCTAACTTATCAGGCAGTAAGAACGGTGTTGGCGCAAATTGGTGAAACTAACCCTCCTCTGGCACTGTGGCTGCATCGCTTTTCTGCGACTGACAGAATACAAGACGGCGAAGCGTACATAGAAAATTTGTTTCGAGAAAAGCCTGATTTAGCATTGCGAATCATGACTGTCAGAGAACATTTAGCGGAGGAAGTGGCTGATTTCTTACCTGAGATGGTACGTGCTGGGATTCAGCAAGCCAACATGCAACACCGCAAGCAGCATCTAGAGCGGATTACGCAACTAGAAACAAATCCTAGCCTTGATTCTGAGCCGCAAACTACCTCAGAAACCAATCTGGATAGTCCTTAAATCGTCATTAGTTATTGGTTACTAGTTGTTTCTACAACAAACGACAAATGACAAATGACAATCATCAATTTTTCAGCAACCCACAGAGATAATCCATGCAAACGCTACCAAAAGATCGGCGCTACGAAACTCTATCTTATTTGCCTCCTCTAACTGACGCTCAAATTAGTCGTCAAGTTCAGTACATTCTGAGTCAAGGATACATTCCAGCAATTGAGTTCAACGAAAGCTCTGAACCAACAGAGTGTTATTGGACAATGTGGAAGCTGCCTTTGTTTGGAGCTGGAAGCACTCAAGAAGTATTGAATGAAGTTCAAGCTTGCCGTTCTCAGTATTCCAACTGCTACATTCGGATCGTTGGTTTCGATAACGTCAAGCAGTGTCAAATCCTCAGCTTCTTGGTTCACAAACCCAACAGCAGTGGTGGTAGATACTACTAAAAACTAGAAATAGTTAAAGTGTTTTGAAAGGAGGGGTAGATTCTACCTCTCCTTTTGTGGATTTTTTAGTGCGGTGGTTGCTTCGCAAACCGCTTTTGGCATCGCCCGTGCAAACAGATAGTCTATTCTACGAAATTTTCCAAACCGATCCAAGTATCGTTTTTGAACTTATAGGTAATTTATCCGCTAGAAATATTACCTACAGCTTTGCCTCCCAAGAAGTCAAACAAACTAGCTTTCGGATAGATGGTATTTTAGTACCGCCAATTTACGCTACTGACTTACCTATTGTCTTTGTCGAAGTTCAAGGTTATAAAGACAGCAAAAAAGTTCTTTATTCCAGTTTTTTTAGCCAAATTTTTTTGTATTTACACGACTACCAACCAGTTAATGATTGGCAAGCCATTTTAGTTTTTACCAGACGTAGTTTAGATCCAGGTTTACCTAGACAGTATCGGGTATTTGCATCTAGTTCCCAATTCCAGCGCATCTACTTAGATGAATTAGGCGAAACTGAAAATCTATCTTTGGGACTAAGTTTATTGCAACTCATTGGTTTAAGACAAGAGGTTGCTTCGGAACGGGGTAGGCGGTTGGTAGGAAGAATTAGACGTGAATTAACCGATGCCGGAAATCAGAGAAAATTTATAGAATTAGTAGAAACTGTATTCGTTTACAAATTTCCAGACTTGAGCAGAGAGGAGATAGAAGCGATGTTGGGATTAAACGAACTAAAACAAACCAAAGTCTACCAGGAAGCTTTAGCAGAAGGTAGAGAGCAAGGTAGAGAGCAAGGTAGAGAGCAAGGTAGAGAACAAGGTAGAGAACAAGGTAGAGAGGAAGGTAAACTAGCAGCAGTACCCTTGTTACTGAAAGCAGGATTAACAGTAGAACAGATTGCCGAGCAACTGCAATTAGACATAGATGCTGTGAGAAAAGTAGCACAACAGCAATCTTAAGTAGATCGAGAAAAAGCGATCGCAACAACCAAAAAAAACTTAAGATAAGTTTAAGCGGCTCGACCTATCTGATAGATTCATGAATTACTACATTGCACCTCGTTTTCTCGAAAAAATCGCTGTATTTATCACCAAGAATTATTTAAATATTCCTGGTATTCGCGTACCGTTGATTTTAGGCGTTCACGGACGTAAAGGCGAGGGAAAATCTTTTCAGTGCGATTTAGTATTCGAGAAGATGGGGATAGAAATTACTCATATTTCTGGTGGTGAATTGGAAAGCCCCGATGCTGGAGATCCTTCGCGTTTGCTGCGTCTGCGCTATCGAGAGACAGCAGAATTGATCCGCGTGCGGGGTAAAATGTGCGCCATCATGATTAACGATCTCGATGCAGGCGCAGGACGATTTGATGAAGGCACTCAGTATACGGTGAATACTCAGTTGGTAAACGCCACGTTGATGAATATTGCGGATAATCCAACTAACGTACAATTACCTGGTAGTTACGACGAAACACCTTTACATCGCGTCCCAATTATTGTTACAGGTAATGATTTTTCCACTCTATACGCGCCATTAATTCGAGACGGTAGAATGGAAAAATTTTACTGGCAACCCGATCGCAGTGATAAAGTCGGTATCGTAGCTGGAATTTATTCAGACGACGGACTCTCATCACGGGAAATAGAGCAGTTAGTCGATACTTTCTCCAACCAGTCAGTCGATTTCTTTAGTGCCCTGCGTTCTAGAATTTACGACGAGCAAATTCGCGACTTTATCTTCAAAATTGGTATAGAGCAGGTATCGAGAAGAGTTGTAAATAGTGCCGATCGACCACCAGAATTTAGCAAGCCCAAATTCAATCTATCCCGTTTGATTGAAATGGGTAACTTGATGGTGAAAGAGCAGCAACAAGTACAGAGTTCTCAGCTAGTCAAAGAGTATAATCGAGCTTTAGATGGAAACAGGTATTTTAGAGAATATACTCCTCCAGCGCCACTAGAAAAACCGAAATCATCGCAGCCAGAAACTGTCACTTCGCCCTTTGGTAATGGTGCAGAATCCGCAAAGAATCCAGTAAAAAATTATTCACCTACACAAACGCCTCTTCCTGTTTGGCAATCTGGGAATCGATTTGTCAATGAAAGTATTCAATTGCCCCAAGCTAGTAGTGGAGTAGTAAACTCAGTTGAATCTTACGAGCTTCCAGTTCATAATAATCGTCACAATGAGGTAATATCAACTCAAATTGGCTTACAAACTTTGGAGCAAGTACGAAATTTAATAGCGCAAGGCTACCACATTGGTATCGAACATGTAGATAAACGCCGATTTCGGACTAATTCTTGGAAGAGTTGCGGTCAAAGTATTGTAGGTGAATCAGAAGCAATTACTGCGCTCGAAGTCAATTTGTCTGAATATCAAAATGAGTATTTGCGAATATTCGGAATTGAGCCAAGAACAAAGCGCCGGGTGATGGAAACAATTATCCACCGACCGGAGTAAGTAATTCTCGTTTGAGTGTAATAAATCTGTATGGGCGCGCAGTTAGCTGTAGCGCCTGATTTGTTTTATTGACGGAGGTTTGGCACGTGCGACTGATAGCAATTTTCAATTGGGTAAAACACGCTCTGTAGGGGCGCACGGCTGTGCGCCCCTACAAGTATCACGCACTGATTTACATTTGACTACGGCAGAGAAGATCCCCCAACCCCCCTTAAACAGGGGGACTACAGATGAATTTCTGTAGTCTAGTTTGAGTAACATGGTTTCAGTATGAGTTCAGACAGCAAATATTAAGTTTTATATACAAATAATTTATTGAAAGTAATTATCAATAAAATTTGAGTGTTCCAAAAAAATTTGCCTGTTCCAAAAGTGCGGTGAGCCAGATTCTCGGCTGACACGCAAAATTCGTTTGTCTTCGTCTCATTACATCTAGGTTTCACTGCCAAAATTATCTTGAAATGCAGCTCTCTCGTGACATGCAACCAACTATAGGAATCAAATGTTAATGACAATTTTTCTTGCTTGCTGTGCTTGGGCAATGACAATTGGCGCTTGCGTTAGCGCCATCCTTTCCATTGAAAAAGCCAGCGATCGCATCAAAACACTACATCAAATTCCCTGTTCTGGGTGTGCCTTTTTCACCAACGACTATCGGCTCAAATGCACGGTAAACCCAATAAATGCCTGTACGGAAGCAGCAATTGCCTGTCGCGACTTTGAACCCAGAACTCAGCCATGTCATGCTTGCCGTCAATGTCAGCATAAATTTGAATAGATTGAAACTTGCGATCGCCAAAACTCTAGCCAATTTTTCAGCATCTAAAAGACTATGAGTCAAGTAAAAGAATCGACTGCTAAACTCACGGGTGTGGCTGAAACGCTAACAATTACTCTATACGCTCGTTCTGTAGAAACTTTACGCCAAGATGCTATCCTCAAGGATGAAAAAGCAGTAGAAATTGCCGAAAAGTTAGACTATGACTTTGAGAAATATAGTCAAGGATGGGTATCTCAACTAGGTTGTGTTATTCGTGCCAGAGTTTACGATCGCGCTGTACTCAATTTTCTGCAAACTCATCCTACAGCTATTGTTGTGAATTTAGGTGCGGGACTTTGCACGCGATTTTTTCGCATCGATAACGGTGAGGTGCAATGGTATGAGGTGGATTTCCCTGAAGTCATCGAACTAAAACGCAAGTTAGTAACTCCGAGCGATCGCTATCAGTTAATTTCGAGTTCGCTTTTAGATGCTGCATGGATTTCTAAAATTAATCGAGCAGAAGATCGACCTGTATTAATGATTATGGAAGGGGTTAGTATGTATCTGACAGCATCAGAAGTACGAACCTTATTTCAGCAGATTCACCAGCAGTTTTCTCCAGTCGAGATGCTTTTTGACGTGCTGAGTTCTAAACGAGCAAAGAATACTCAAGCTCACGATACAGTATCTAAAACCAACGCTCAATTTAGCTGGGGAATTGACAATTCTCAAGAACTAGAAACTTGGAATGTAGGAATTAGAGTTAAAGAGGAAATTTATTATTTAACCGAATTTGCCAAATATCCCCACCGTTTGCAACCGTGGTGGTTGAAATACCTAACTCCAATCTTAGTACCTTTATATAAAAAATCTGGTCGAATTTTACGAATTGAGATAGCTTAAAAATTATAGTTTTTTTTGAGTGAAACTCAAGCGTAAGATGGACATCGCCCACCCTACTAAAAAAACTGACGATTGGTACTAGGTTGATATCGGTGGCAATGGATCGGCTTGATGAAGGAGGAGAAGACTACAATGAAAGTACTAGAGTGAAAATAGCTGACTTTCTGGTATTACTCTATGTCTTCCATCAGCCTAACTTGTGTTTTTAGACATTCGCTGAAGCGTCAAGCAGTCAAATTATGTTTTGCGTCTTTAGCGATCGCTACAGTATATATCTCTATTCCATCTGCGATTTCCCAAGAACTCCCGATCGTGCGATCGGCAGCTTTAGATCCAGGGATTGACGTGCCGTGGTCGCAACCTGTAAGAATTATCGATCCATTTGAGGGAGAGTATGTGGGTATTTTCGATAAAAACTTCTTTTATCGACGTATTTTAAATACAAACGCCAGAATACAAGTCGTTAGCCTCTGGCGGAATGATTCGGTACGCTTCTTATTAGCTTATAGCGATCGCGATTGCAATTTTGGTCATGGCTGGTTTGACCATCGTATCAGTAGAGACTGTTTAACCGCAAACGCAGCTTTGGGAATTGCCAATCTATATATCAAAGTCGGCGATCGCGTTTTTCAACTAGAAGGAGATAATAGTAGGTTTCGCGTCAAACCAGATTTAGCCTCTGCCTTGAAAAACTCCCCAAGTGAAAATATTGGCATTCGATTGGTGACGGAAAGCGGAGAAATTGTAGATAGCGAAATCGGGAAGAGTACTGTAGCAGCTTGGAAAGAGATTTATTAACACGTATATTTAAGCCTTTGCTTCAGGTAAGCTTAGTACTTGACGCGCTCCATGCAATTTCACAAATCTTCGATACAACCACATCGTATCTCTTTCGGAGATTCCTTTGAGATTGACGAGATGATGTACTTTTTTCTGAGCGATTCTTTGCAAATAAGGTAAATCTTCAAACAAAGTCAAACAAGCGGCAAAATGCAACACGACTTGCAATAATGGTCGGGGCCAATTGAGATTGCTGTAGATATCGATAATGAGCTTATGCTCGTTAGCACCAACGGGAATAACATTGAACAAAACAGTAATGTATCGCTGGTTATAAACCGGAATACTCAACTCTACCGTATACGGAGTATGTAAGGTTAATCCTACTTCGACTATTGGTTGTCGCCAAATTCGTAACACGTTAGCAGGTGAATCTAACACAGTTTGAAATCTTACCATTCCCCCGCTTTGTGTCGGCTGAATTTGACTAACTCCAATCACTTTAAGGTTGTTAAGACTGAAATGGTGGATTGTCTCTAAGTGTTTGAGATTTAAAAGATGGTAAATTTGGCAAATGTAATGAAAGGGTAAGATATATTCTTGACGAATGACATGTTGCTCTTGCAGCTCTGACATTCTAGCTGTGGTTGCGTGTAAGCTATGCTCATCTATAGAGTTTCGTGCCTCAATTGCATAACTTCTGACTGCACCAATTCCACCAATATTTGAGCTTTCTTCAGGTTTGAGATAAATCCAGCCTAGTAAGAAAAAAGAAGCTGTAAATAAGTGTACCAGCTCTATAGAAGAGACATATCCATCAGTAAAAGCGGCAAAACTGCGATCGACAATACCAAATAACCAGGAAGGAATTCCAAACAGCCACAATCCATTTCTAAAGCTAGAAAAGACTAAGGGAAATTCGATCGCAGGTATATTGTTACTCTTGTAACTTTTATTTAGGGATTCTAGCTGCATAGGATTTTTAGAAAAAATCAGGTCTATTCTAGCCGCATCATCTGAAATTTTAATTCAGTACAAGCGCCATAATTTGGCTGAAAATAATTTGGTTTAGAAAGGGAAAGCTCCAACTATTTCCTTTCCTAGTTTTTAGGTTAGCTTTGTTACAGTTTACTCACCCTCTGCCGCAAGACAAAACACAGTTCTATCTAAATAATGAAAATTTAAAGTTAAATAAAATGTAAGTCTGTATTATCAGCTACACATATCTTAACAAATATTTTGAAGCGCGATCGCGCTCCACTTCAAACTCTGGCTATAGACATATATCTGAAGAAGTACAGTTGATGGAGATAGGATTGAGATTTTTCATAAAATTGATAGAGATGCGATCGAACACTCAGTTAATTCATCAATTTTTGGGACTTGCCTGAAAAGAATCGTTCGCTCGTATATCTTGGGGAGGAAGGTAGATTAACCTATCTTCTACCCCGTGAATGATTTTCAAACTCTGTTTGCGCGTAAGACAATACGGGTGTTCGTCACTGTATTAAAAAAATCATGGCAAGCCCAATAGAATTTAGTTTATTTGCTCCATATAACAAAGGTGCGAAGCTAATTGGCTGCTTTTCCAATTGGGAAGAGATAGCGATGGAAAAAGGTAAAGACGGGTACTTTCGGACAAAAGTTGAATTAGAAGATGGCGTATATCAATATAAGTTTCGCGTCCAGTCTAAATCTTGGTTCTTTGAACCCGACCAATGGGTAGATGTTATCGATCCTTATGCTACAGATATCGATAACCCAACGCAGAATGCAGTAGTGCGGGTAAAAGATGGACAGCGGATTCTGGATACTTATGTATGGCAACACGACGACAAGCCATTACCGAGCGATCGCGAGTTGGTAATATATGAAATGCACGTTGGCGATTTTTCTGGTGGTGAAGACGACCCTCACGCACGCGGTAAATACAAACACGTTGTTGAAAAATTAGATTATCTGTGCGAACTTGGTGTTAACGCAATCGAATTGATGCCAGTTAAAGAATACCCGGGAGATCATAGCTGGGGTTACAATCCCCGTCACTTTTTCGCTACAGAATCCAGCTACGGTTCTACAGAGGGATTGAAAAAACTGATCGATGAATGCCATGCAAAAGGCATTCGCGTTATCATGGACGGGATTTACAACCACTCAGAAGCAGAAAGTCCGCTAACTCAAATCGACCACGATTATTGGTATCATCACGAACCCCGCGACCCCGATAATAACTGGGGACCAGAGTTTAATTACGAATTTTACGATGAAAATTTAGAAACATATCCAGCACGGAAATTTATTGGCGACAACGTGCGATTTTGGGTGGAAGAATTTCATATTGATGGCATTCGCTTTGACGCTGCAAGACAAATTGCCAACTATGACTTCATGCATTGGATAGTGAATGAAGCCAAGCAAAAAGCCAGCATGAAGCCATTTTATACTGTTGCCGAACACATTCCCGAAACAACATCCATTACTAATGTAGATGGTCCGATGGATGGTTGCTGGCACGATAGTTTTTACCACGATGTTTTGGCGCACATTTGCGGTGACACCTTCGACTTAGAAAGACTTAAAGATGTCATTGACTGCAAGCGTCAAGGCTTCATGGGTGCAACTAATGTTGTCAATTACCTGACCAACCACGACCACAACCATTTGATGGTAGAGTTAGGCGATCGCCAAATCTTTGACGAAGAAGCTTTCAGGAGAATTAGATTGGGAGTTGCCTTATTAATGACAGCTGTTGGTGTTCCTTTAGTTTGGATGGGTGAAGAGTTTGGCGAATATAAGCCAAAAACAACTGAATCTGCCAAAATCGAGTGGGGACTGCTGGGCAACGATCTCAATCGCAACTTATTTGAATACTACAAAGGCTTAATTAACCTCCGCAAGCACAACCACGCGCTTTACACGGAAAATATCGATTTCTTCCACGAAAATCCAGAAGCTAAAGTCGTAGCTTACACTCGTTGGAACGATGAAGGTTCTCGCGTAGTTGTAATCGCTAATTTCTCAGAAAACTTCTTAGCTGGGTATCGCGTCGATAACTTCCCTGCTGCTGGAAAATGGCACGAATGGACGGGGAATTACGACCTCGAATCTGGGGAAGATATGCTGCTGGACATTGGTCCTTACGAAGCCAAAGTTTTTGTTTGGCAGTAGTAAGGTAGGGTGCGTTGTTAACGCACCCGATAACTTAACGATGCATGTGTTGTTCTAACAATTGTTGCGCCCTTGGACGATAAATTAAATAGAATAAAGCCTCAAGATAACGCAACAAGTCTTCGCGGTTTTCTTTGGAAATAAAATTCCAGAAACCGTAAATTCGTGCCAGAGATAGCAGGCGCGTAGTATGAATTTTCCAAGTATAAGTGCTGTAAACTCGGTCAATTCCTCGCGTGGAAATTTCATACCAATAATTAGGATTTTGTTCGCATTTCGTCACAAATTCCAAAATTTTATCGGCTGTTTCCTCTAGATGCGTTGGGTTGATGTAGAAACCATTTACCTTATCTTGAATGATTTCTAGCGGTCCCCCAAACTGAGTGGCAAAAGTCGGTAAACCAGAAATCATCGCCTCTAATACGGTTAAGCCGAAAGCTTCAAATAACGCTGGCTGCACGAAAATACCGTGACGGTCAGCAATGACGCGGTAAACTTCCCCAGAAGCAGATTTAGGCAAGCGTACCCCTAACCAGCGAATCTTGCCATGCAAATTGTACTGGTCGATGATGCTATAAAGCTTGACAATTTCATCCTTTTCTTCGTTGTCTTCCGATTCTTCAACGCGCAATTTCCCAGCAATTAAGATTAAATTGCAATGTTCTTGCAATGCTTCGCTTTTCCCAAAACACTCAGCTAAACCAGTTAAGTTTTTGATCCGGTCTAACCTGGCTACCGAGAAAATCGGACGCTTGCTGGGGTCGTCGAGTTTGCCATAAGCTTGAACGGGATCGTCCAAGGTAAATAATAGGTCTTCTACCCGTTCGCGATCGCTTGGCACGCGGTCTTCCATCCGCGAATATGGGAAGTAGTAACTTTCATTCACACCAGGCGGAACCACGTTAAATTTAGGACTGAATAGTTCGACTCCGCTGACAACGTGGTACAAGTCTGGCATTGTAAAGGACTTGTAGGATTCATACTGCCCGACACTATCGCGAGTCCCGACAATTTCTTGGTAGGTGCTGCTAATGACAAAATTAGCCGCATTCATGGCAATCAGATCGGCGGTGAATTGTAGCGAGAAGTGATATTTATCTTCTAAATCTTGCCAGTACAGGTTGCTAAACAAATACTTGGACTTTTCTAGCGCGTGGGCAATATTACACTGAGTAATCTTCATCCGCCGCGATAGTAAGAATGCGACTAAATTACCGTCAGAATAGTTACCGATAATTAGATCGGGTTTTCCATGCAATTCTGCTAGTAATTCCTTCTCAGCATCGATCGCGAAAGTTTCTAGGTAGGGCCATAACTCAAACCGCGAGATCCAGTTTTGTGTCAGTTTAGGATTGAATTCTCGCAACGGGACGCGCAAGATCCAAGCATTTTCCGTTCCATAAACTTTCTCTAATCTTTGATTGCAAAGAGTTCCATCGCTATTAGGAATTAAGCGGGTGAGAATGACAACTTTCGGCTTCACATTCATCCCGTCCAAACCCGCCAGGGTCGTATCTTCCTGCAACTGTTTTTCTAAACTTTTTACCTGGTCGAGGATGTATACCACCTGACCCCCTGTATCGGGTCGTCCCAAAACTCCCTCTTGTCCGAACCAGCCGTGGGATGAAACAAGGGCGATCTTAAAGATCATCGGAATCCGAGAAATAAAAGCTTCCAGGGTTTGCGGATCGGGAGAATCGATCAATTCATCGAGAATACTTAAAGTGTCTTGTACCCGCCCCGCCGTGTTTCCCCAGCCAGGTTCAAACCCCATCATTTGTAAGTCAAATTTGAAATTTTCGTAGGGTTCTTCACTGGCGCGATCGCCCACAAATGCGATCGCTCTTTTGATTTGATCGGATAATTGTTGATGGGACTTAATTCTGCCGTTAATTAGCAGTTGAATTCCATCATATTGATGTACCTGGAGAAAGTTAAACATACTTTCCAACCATTGTCTGGGGTCTTGAAACAATTTGCTGGAAAGATAGCGGTTGAGATACTGTACCCCCTTACCAATATTTTTCGGGTCGCGAATGGTGGGAGTGTAGTCGTAAAAAGGTCCAAAATCGAGTTCGAGAATATCCCCTTCATTTGGATGGTAGCGGTTGACAAAGCGATCGCGAACATCAAGCAATTCCTGTATCGTCAGCACTTCTACCATCAAATCTTCTGTGATTCGATAGAATTCTTGACTGGCAATTTTTTGGCGGATAATTAAACAAAGATTACCATTTTCTAGAATGATTTCTTGGGTATAGTAAATGAGCTTACCCAGATGAGAACCGCTATAAAATTCAGCCGACTTTTGGTACTTATTGCAGTACTCGACATACGACATCAGAATGTCGTTTCTCAACAAATACTTCTTATCTTGATGACGAATCTCGCTAAAAAACTGGCGCAGATCGCTTCTTTCTTCACTATCGAGAACAGTTTGCAGCAGTTCGGACATGATAAATTCCCCAAGAATGTTGTAGTTGGTAATTGGTAGTTGGTGAGTGGTAGTTGGTGAGTTGCTAGTGGCTAGTGGAACCAGAATCTTGAATCCAGTCACTAGTCACTAGTCACCAGACACTACTCCCTAAATTCCATACAATTCGCCAAATTTCTGTTTGATGTAGCTGATAAAGGGTTCGATTTGCAGGGGACTACCAGTCACCCGTTGGATTAATTCCGCCGCCGTATACTTGCGACCGTGTTGGTAGAGGTTTTGTTTCAGCCAGTCGTGCAAGGTGGTAAAGTTACCAGAGGCGATTTGTTGAGGAATTTCTGGATGTGCTTGCGTTGCAGTAGCAAAGAATTGAGCGCTCATTAAGTTACCGAGGGTATATCCTTGGAACGCACCGCCAATCGCACCACCGTACCAGTGGACATCCTGTAAAACACCAATACTATCGTTGGGTGGGGTAATGCCAAGATCGGATTTGTAACGTTCGTTCCAAGCGTCAGGAAGGTCGCGAACTGCTAATTTACCTTCTAATAGCTGCAATTCCAGGTCGAAACGAATCAAGACATGGAGATTATAGGTGACTTCGTCGGCATCGGTGCGAATGAGCGATCGCTCGACTTTATTAATCGCTCGGTAAAATGTTTCTAAGTCAACTTTTCCTAACTGTTGGGGAAAGGTTTCCTGCAACTGGGGATAAAAGCATTTCCAAAAAGGACGACTTCTGCCCACCATATTTTCCCACAACCGCGATTGACTTTCATGCACTCCCGCTGAAGTTCCTCCCGCTAGTGGCGTGGCTTCGTATGCCCGACTCACTCCCTGTTCGTAGAGTGCGTGTCCGGTTTCGTGAATCGTACTAAATAGCCCTTCGTTCAAGTCATTTTCGCGCACGCGAGTGGTGATGCGGACATCCCCTGTAGAGAATTTAATCATGAAGGGGTGTAGGGTTTTGTCCTGTCGTCCCCTTTGAAAATCGTAACCGAGTTGTTCGATAACTTTGAAGCTGAAGTCTAGTTGTTCGGCTTCAGGGAAATGCTGGTGCAAGCAAGATGCGTCGGCTACGGGTTGAGAAGCAATTGCTTCGACAATGGGGACGAGTTCCTGACGCAGTTGAGTAAATAGCGATCGCACGCTCTTGACTGTCATGCCATAATCTGCATCTGCAATCAATGGATCGGCAATATGCTCGTACCCAGGAAAAAAGTTAGCGCGATCGCGACTCAGTTCTAATGTCTTTTCTAAATAAGGCGCAACTGTAGCAAAATCATTTGTAGCCCTTGCCTTTGCCCAAACTTCATAACACTCAGCCGTATGTTGTGAAAACTTAGCTGTAAAAGCAGGGGGAATATTGACCGCACGTTCGTAGTCGTGGCGCGTGATGCGGATCAGGCTTGCTTCATCTGAATCGTAGGCTAAGCTTTGTTCGTAAGGGCGTAAATCTTCTAATAGTTGTCCGATTTGCGGGTCGGTAAATTTCGTGTGGGCAATCTGCGCTAGCGTGGCTAATTGCCTTCCCCTTGCTGCTGCGCCTTCGGGAGGCATATACGTTGCTTGATCCCAATAGAGGAGGGATGCAGCCGATTCAATGTCGTTAATCTCTGTCAGGAGGGTTTTAAGTTGGGCGAGTTTGGGTTCTGTCTTTTCCAGAGTTTGCATGGGCTGAGCGTGTGGATTCTAGGTTCCTTTTGTCAATACTAAGTCCGACTTGCCCAGATGTGCATGGAAGTGCCAACTATTTTCAGGAAACAGGAAACTCTAGTCTGATAGCAATTCTCGATTGCGTGCGTGACATTTGTAGGGGCGCTTTCTCTGTGCGCCCCTACGGATCGCGTGTTTTACCCAATCGAAAATCGCTATGAGAAAGGGCGAATGTAATCCGTAACTACATTAACAAAGTCTGTTAGCGCAGACTCATGGTAGATCGGTTAAGCCTTTATAGCGGCGATTTATAATTGCCAAGCTTCAGCTTCTTGCTTCCCACCTGAAAGCATCAGATCGCTTGTACAGCATAACTATTTCAAAAATCGCTCGATTTAGCACAAAAGTACTATGATTGACAGATTTCGGGAACTCAACTTATTTCTTCTGTATTGAAATTTAGCTGTGGGCGATCGCTGTCAACCGATCGCTGACAAAATAGAGTTTTCTAGGAGAAGCACAATGGACAACGATGCTATTCAACAAGAAATAATGGCACTTCTCAATCAGGAAGATATATTGTCCTCACTAAATAACATATTTCAAAAATATGGCGTGTTAGACACTAAAAATATTTCCATAGAATTCAATTTTTTTGAGAAAACACCATCCGATCGCGATTGCCGTCCAAATACCAGCGTGTTGCCAGATCCCTCACCAGATAGTGTATTCCGAACCACTGCTTGGTTTTGCCCTTGCCCCCCAAACCAAGCTTGTGCGCCACCTCCTGGTAAGTGGATTGGGTGATACAGCCACAGGTATGTTTAGAATTATTCCTGCAACAAGAGGGGTTTTCTAAGTTATATTGTTGCCTGTCTGACATACTCAGATATGCTCTTAAGTATGTCGATGTCTGAGTAAATTTAAAAATGGCTCAAAGTAGGAGTAGTTGGGGTTGGCGGCTACGGCTGGCGTGCTGTGTAGCAGTTAGTGGAGCGATCGCTACTGAAGATCGGATTTCAGCTCAGGTTGTTCCCGACAATACATTAGGTGCTGAAAGCTCATCAGTTAACCAAACTACTCCTCTAACTTCTCAAATTGAAGGTGGAGCAGCGCGGGGTAAAAATCTATTTCACAGCTTCGACCAGTTTTCTATCCCAGCAAATGGTGAAGTGCGCTTCAATAACGATGTAAATATTGAAAATATTATCACCCGCGTGACTGGCTCTAGTGCTTCTAATATAGATGGCGCGATCGCCGCTAACGGTAGCGCCAACTTATTGTTAATCAATCCAAATGGAATTATTTTTGGCACTAATGCCTCGCTCAATATTGGTGGTTCATTTCTCGCTAGTACAGCGCGTAGCATTATTTTTGCCGATGGCACTCAGTTCGATGCAAATCATTCTCAAACTCCGCCCTTACTAACAGTTAATACGCCGATCGGCTTGCAATTTGGCTCCAATTCTGGCGCGATCGTTAACCGCTCTCAAGCGTCTCTCAACGGAGCAGTAAATTACTTTGGCTTTCCTGCTGGTTTACAAGTAGTGACAGGTAAAACATTAGCACTTGTAGGAGGTAGTATTTTACAAGAGGGTGGAAATATGACAGCAGCAGAGGGACGAATTGAACTAGGCAGTGTTTTCGATAATAGTTTAGTGAATCTCAAGCCCACAGAAAAAGGCTGGAAGTTGGGATACGAGCAGGTACAAAATTTTCAAAATATTGAGTTAAATAGCTTTGCAAACATACCTTATTTAGATGTCAGTGGTGAAAGTAATGGCGATCTTCACCTTCAAGGTAAGGTAATTCAAATTAACAATTATGGATTGACCTCTATAAATAGACAAGAAATACAGCCAGGAAATTTGACTATAAACGCCTCAGATAATATAGAATTGGCGGGCGTAAATACCGTAATATCTACTTTAACTTTTGGAGCAGGAAATGGCGGAAGTATTACTTTCAATACTAAAAATTTAACCGTGAAAGAAGGGGCGCAAGTTTTTACTTCTACTTTTGCTACAGGTGCTGGAGGAAAATTAACTGTTAACGCATCAGAATCAGTACAAATAATCGGTAGTTTTCCTTTGTCTATTGATAATTTTGAGGCATTTAGTAGTTTATCTAGTGCAACTGCTGCTGCTGGAAATGCAGGGGACTTAACAATTAATACTTCAAAACTCATTGTCAGAGATGGAGCAAAAATATCCACAGCCTCAGAGGGAATTGTTTTCGATCTAACTCTCAACCAGTTCGTACCAGCAACAGGCAAAGGAGGAAACCTCACTATCAACGCATCTGAATCTGTAGAGCTGACGGGGACTACAAAAAATGGTTCTCCGAGTACCTTAACTGCGATCGCTCAAGGTGGTGCAACTGCTGGAAATCTGAGAATTAATACAAAAAGTTTGACGATTGGGAATGAGGCGGAAATAAGTGTCAGCAGTTTCGGTACGGGTAATGCAGGCAACTTGGAAGTTACAGCTAATTCCATCCGTGTAGAAGATGGTGGCAAACTTACTGCTACCAGTAAATTCAGCAGTGACGGTGGAAATATAAACTTACAAAACCTGGACTTACTTACATTACGCAACAATGGTGAAATTTCTACTAGTGCGGAAGGTGCAGGCGATGGTGGCAATATAAATGTTGATACAGACAATCTAGTACTAGCAGAAAGAAGCAAAATTACAGCTAAAGCTGTCGATGGTCGCGGTGGTAATATCAGCATTACAACCCAAGGACTCTTTGTGTCTCCCGATAGTACGATCGATGCCAGCTCCGATCGCGGCATTAATGGAATCGTAGAAATTAGAAGACCAGATGTAGATCCCAGCGCTGAATTAGTCATCTTACCAGCAGATGTCGTCGATGTCAGCGGTTTGGTGGCTCAAGGGTGTGCTGTAGATGGCGTAGCATCAGGAGAAAGCAGCTTCGCGATCGCTGGACGAGGTGGCTTACCTCCAACTCCTGCCGAAACAACTAGAAGCGAGTCCATCTTGGCAGATTTGGGCATTGCAGAAAAGTCAAAAGTTAGAAGTCAAAAGTCAAAAGCAATTTCGACTCCCGCAGAAATTTCCAATAAAGTTAATCCCGCCCCACTTGTGGAAGCTACAGGGTGGGTGGTAGGTTCTAATGGTGAGGTCATACTGACTGCTTCTGTTATTACCGATACGCTTAATATTCCTTGGTTTAGACCGAATAGCTGTAATGGAACGTAAATTTTACAATAGTTTTGCATCCCTCCTCATACAAATAACGGGAGGGATTGGTTGTATAAGCATTAGTTTTTGTTTACTGACTCCTAGTCTTAATGCTAGCCCCGATCCGGCGGTCGTTGCACGGACAAACTTACAAGCACAACTCCCAATCGCTCAAACTCCCCGTCTCCCTGCACCGCCTCCGCGTCCCCAAGATGTAATTCCGCGCTCCGAACCCGCGCCTCCAGAACTCCCGACACCCGCTCCCTTACCACCACCAGAAGATTTATTACAGCCACCTGATGCACCTCCCACACCCGCACCTATACCGGGAAAAATTCCAGAAAAACTAACAGTTAAAAGGTTTGAGGTGACTGGCAGTACGGTATTTAGCCCCCAAGATTTCGCGAAAGTTTTAGCTCCCTTCACAAATCGATCGCTGTCTTTTGCCGAACTGTTTCAAGCCCGTACTGCTGTTACGCAACTATATATAGATAAAGGATATATTACCTCTGGGGCTTTAATTCCACCCCAAGCCATCCAAGACGGCGTAGTGAAAATTCAAGTCGTCGAAGGGGGATTAGAAGCAGTTAACATACAGGGAACGCGGCGATTAAGACCTAGTTACATTCGCGATCGCATTCCGCAAGCCACACCCCTGAACCAACAACGCCTGTTAGAGGCTTTGCAACTGCTACAACTCAATCCCTTAATTCAAAACCTCTCAGCCGAACTTTCAGCAGGGACTCGTGCAGGTACGAGCGTGCTAGATGTCACTGTGAAAGAAGCAGATACCTTTGATACGCAAATTGTATTGGATAACGGGCGATCGCCTAGTGTTGGTAGCTTCCGGCGACGGGTGCAATTGAATCAAGCTAATTTACTCGGATTTGGCGATGGGTTGAGTTTTGCATATAGCAATACCGATGGTAGCAACGGCATAGATGGTAGTTATACAATCCCCGTAAATGCTAAAAATGGCGCGGTTAGCTTGAATGTTGGATTTACCGACAGCAACGTGATCGAACCTCCATTCGACGACCTCGAAATTGATGGTAATTCCCGCTATTTTGAACTCAGCTATCGTCAACCTATATTGCAATCTCCTAATCGTGAATTCGCTCTTGGTTTAACAGCAGCGCGGCGTGAAAGCGAAATTTCTTCTGATGTTTTAGAAGAGTTTGACTATCCTTCCTCTTTGCTATCACCAGGCGCAGATGAGGATGGAGATACTCGCATTTCAGCCGTCCAATTCTTTCAAGAATGGACGCAACGTAATACCAGAGAAGTATTTGCAGCGCGATCGCAATTTAATTTAGGTGTGGGAGCATTTGACGCTACGATTAACAGCGATGCTCCAGACAGTCGCTTCTTCTCCTGGCAAGGACAAGCGCAATGGGTACGGTTGCTGGCTCCCGATACTTTATTCCTACTCCGTACAAATATCCAAATTGCTGACGATCCGCTCGTACCTTTAGAACAATTTGGCGTAGGTGGACTCGAAAGCGTCAGAGGCTACCGTCAAGATGCACTGCTATCAGATGGTGGTTTATTTGCTTCGGCAGAACTGCGCATTCCAGTTTATCGCGTTCCCGAACGGCAATTGACACTACAAGTCACGCCCTTCGTCGATTTTGGAACGATTTGGAACGAAGCTGGGCGATCGGTGGATGATTTGACTCCGCCTGAAGACGAAGATACCTTAGTATCGGTAGGCTTGGGATTGCGCTTTCAACTAGCAGACACCGTAACTGCTCGTCTAGATTGGGGTATTCCCTTAGTCGATATTGAAGACCGCGATCGCACCTGGCAAGAAAACGGCGTATATTTTTCGGTCAATTACAGTTTGTTTTAAGGCAAGAGGCAAGAGGTAAGAGGTGAGAGGTAATAACAATGTCAATCTCAAAAACTTACCTCGCAGTATTGTTAATTTTCCTCCCTGGAACGGCGATCGCAGCTCCATCCGCTCCAGAGATCGCTGTGCAACCAACACAGAGCAGCGGTGATGATGCACAATTATTGCAACAAGGCAGAGAACTCTATACAGCCGGACAATTTGCCCAAGCAGTAAAAATCTGGCAACAAGCAGCGCAAAACTATAGAGCCAAAGGAGATAAGCTCAATCTCGCGATCGCCTCCAGCAATTTATCTTTAGCCTATCAGCAACTCGGACAGTGGCAGCAGGCAGAACAGGCGATCGCTGTTAGTTTCGATCTGTTGGGATACCTTGCAAATGAGACAAGGAGACAAGGGGGACAAGGGGGACAAGGGGGACAAGGGGGACAAGGGGGACAAGGGGGACAAGGGGGACAAGGGGGACAAGGGGGACAAGGGGGACAAGGGGGACAAGGGGAACAAGGGGGACAAGGGGGACAAGGGGGACAAGGAAGAAATTCTAGCTACCAGCCACTAGCCACTAGCCACTCCCGACTCCCGACTCCCGAGTCCCGCGTTCTTCTAGTTCTCGCTCAAGCCTTAAATACCCAAGCTAGCTTGCAATTGGGATTGGGACAAGCAGACACAGCTTTCAGTACGTGGCAACAAGCCGCTACGGTGTACGAACGAGCAGGCGATCGCCCTGGAGTCATCCGTAGTTTACTGAATCAGAGTCAAGCGCTGCAAGCCTTGGGACTGTATCGTCGGGCTCTAGACACGTTAACTTCTGCCGATCGCAGCCTCAGTGCTATTCCAGATTCTTCGCTGAAAGCTGCCGGACTTCGCCAAATGGGGAACCTACTGCGATCGATAGGCGATTTGCCGCAGTCCCAACAAGTATTGCAACGGAGTTTAGTCTTAGCACAAAAACTCAACTCACAGTCAGATATTGCGGCTAGTTTATTTAGCCTCGGTAATACAGCGCGATCGCAAAGAGATAATCCAACCGCCTTAGCCTACTATCAACAGGCTGCTACTACTGCGATCGCGCCGATTGCAAAACTGCAAGCTCGACTTAACCAATTCAGCTTATTCGTAGACACGCAAGATTCTACTGCCCAATCGCTCATTCCCGAAATTCAATCTCTGCTTGCTACCATCCCCCCCAGTAGTAAAACAGTATATGCCCAAATTGATTTCGCTCAAAGTTTGATGAGACTAGGGGAAGGAAGACAAGGGGGACAAGGGGGACAAGGGGGACAAGGGGACAAGGGGGACAAGGGGGACAAGGAAGACAAGGGGGACAAGGAAGACAAGGGAGAAAAACACCAATTACCAATTACCAATTACAAATTACCACTCCCACATTTATTGCCAAATTACTCGCAACCGCCGTCCACCAATCTCGATCTTTGGGCGATAAACGAGCTGAGGCTTATGCAGTAGGTAGTTTAGGTAGTCTATACGAGCAAAATCGGCAATGGCAAAGCGCTCAAGAGCTGACACAGCAGGCTTTAATCTTATCTCAGGCAGTGAATGCACCGGATATTACTTATCGCTGGCAGTGGCAATTGGCACGCTTATTGAGAGCGCAGGGAGATACTTCAGGGGCGATCGCCACCTACAGAGAAGCAGTCAAAACTTTAAAAGCTCTGCGTAACGATCTCGTCGCTGTCAACCCAGAGATTCAATTTAATTTTCGCGATGAAGTAGAACCAGTCTATCGAGAACTCGTTGCCTTGCTGTTATCTGAGCAAAAGTCAGGCGAGGCAACTCCTCAGCAAAACCTCGCCCAGGCACGCGAAACGATCGAAGCGTTGCAGTTAGCGGAACTAGATAACTTTTTTCGGGAAGCCTGTATCGAAGCCCAACCTGTAGCGATCGATAATGTGGTGGATCGGGATAATCCTACAGCAGCGGTAATTTATCCGATTATATTACCCGATCGCCTGGAAGTGATTCTCAAAATTCCCCAGCAACCCCTACGCCATTACACGATCCATCAGCCACAAACTCAGGTCGAGCAAACGGTAGAACGATTGCAGCGATCGCTAACCGAGCCGGATCGTACTAAAGATGTCAGAACTTTATCTCAACAAATATACAGTTGGCTGATCCAACCTATTGCTAGTGAGTTGCAGCAAAGCGGAGTCAAAACCCTAGTATTCGTCCCAGATGGGGCGTTGCGAAATATTCCCATGTCTGCATTATTTGATGGTAAGCAATATCTGGTCGAAAAATACGCGATCGCCGTGAGTCCGGGTTTGCAACTCATCAACCCTCAGCCTATCTCTCCAGCCAATCTCAAAGCCTTAACTGCTGGACTTAGCGTTCCGCCTGCTAACTCTCCCTTTCCACCCTTACCCGCTGTCAGGTTGGAATTTAATTTAATTCAACAAGCCGGAGTCGCGATCGCCGAATTACTCGATCGCGCCTTTACTAGCAAAAGCCTAGAAACCAAGATCGACTCAACTAGCTTCAACGTAGTTCATTTAGCGACTCACGGTCAATTCAGTTCTCAAGCCGAGAATACATTTATCCTCGCCGCTGATGGACCAATTAACGTCAGGAAATTTGATGACTTATTGCGATCGCGCAATCGTCGCCGTCCAAATGCGATCGAATTACTCGTCCTCAGCGCGTGCGAAACTGCTATAGGAGACAGACGCGCTGCCTTGGGACTAGCAGGAATTGCTGTCAGGGCTGGGGCTAGGAGTACCTTAGCTTCTCTGTGGCAAATTGACGATGAAGCAACCGCTATTTTTATTGGTGAATTTTACAAACAACTCACCAAAACTAAACTCACCCGTGCCGAAGCCCTACGTCAAGCCCAACTGAATCTGATGAAAAACTATCCTAACTATCGTCGCCCTGGCTACTGGGCAGCTTATGTTTTAGTGGGAAATTGGCTTTAAAAGTGAGTGGTGCGTGGTGCGTGGGGTGTTGCAGCGAGCGGCGAAGCGTATAAGCCGATATTAGCTGCGTCGTGGTGCGTGAGAAGAGATAAAGAGTGAAGCAAAAGTGACATTCAATTCCGAATTCCGAATTCCGAATTCCGAATTCTCCTGACTCACCACGCTATCTTGGAATATACACCCACAGATGTAAATAATACAGATAATGCAGCCGCAGGCATTAATGCGATCGCCAAAACGCAAATCTTCCCCAAGGTTGCGCCCTCAACCAAAGCATCCCCTCAAACGCTTACTCGCCTACACTCGCCACTATCGCGGGGAAATTTGGCTGGCATCTTTCTATTCTGTCTTAAATAAAATCTTCGATCTGGCTCCACCTGTATTGATTGGTGTTGCTGTTGATGTGGTAGTACAGCGTCAAGATTCAATTATTGCCCGTTGGGGAGTTAAGGATGTTTTTGCCCAATTTCTGATTCTCTCCGTCCTCACAGTGATTATTTGGATACTAGAATCAATTTTTGAGTATGCCTATGCTAGGAAATGGCGTAACTTGGCGCAGAGGATTCAACACGAACTCCGCCTCGATGCTTACAACCACTTGCAAGAATTAGAACTCGCCTATTTTGAAGAACGCAGTACGGGCGGCTTGATGTCAGTTTTGAGCGATGATATCAATCAATTAGAGCGATTTTTGGATAATGGCGCGAATGAAATTATCCAAGTTACCGCTACAGTTCTAATTATCGGCGGGGCTTTCTTTATTCTCGCTCCTAGCGTCGCTTGGATGGCGATGTTACCCATGCCTTTTATTTTGTGGGGTTCGGTAGCGTTTCAACGACTTTTGGCTCCGCGTTATGCAGAGGTGCGAGAAAAAGTTAGCTTATTGAATGCAAGGCTGGCAAATAATTTGTCAGGCATTATGACGATCAAAAGCTTTACTGCCGAAGCCTATGAATCAAGCAGACTTGCAGAGGAAAGCCAAGCCTACCGTCAGAGTAACAGAAAAGCGATCGCGCTATCTGCTGCCTTCGTTCCCTTAATTCGGATGATTATTTTAGCGGGTTTTACCGCTTTACTTTTATTTGGAGGCATGGAAGCGATCGCGGGCAGAATGAGTGTAGGGACGTACAGCGTCTTGATCTTTTTAATTCAGCGTTTGTTGTGGCCCCTAACTAGATTAGGCGAAACCTTTGACCAATATCAACGGGCAATGGCTTCGACAAATCGAGTGATGAATTTACTCGACACTCCTATTGATATTCATACTGGAGATATTACCTTACCAATTCATGAGGTAAAAGGAGAGGTGATATTAAAAGATGTTACCTTTGCTTATTACGAGCGATCGCCCGTCATTGAAAATCTATCTTTGCAGATTCCTGCTGGGAAAACCATTGCAATTGTTGGTTCCACGGGTTCGGGGAAGAGTACTTTAGTCAAACTCCTACTCAGATTATACGAGGTGCGATCGGGAACGATTACCTTAGATGGGATCGATATCCGCGATTTAAAATTGAGAGATTTACGCGCTTGTATTGGTTTAGTCAGTCAGGATGTTTTCTTATTTCACGGTACTGTAGCTGAGAATATTGCCTATGGTAGTCCCGATGCCAATATAGATAAAATTATCTCAGCAGCAAAGGTTGCAGAAGCGCATGAATTTATCATGCAACTGCCCCAAGATTATGAAACAATTGTGGGGGAAAGGGGACAAAAATTATCAGGCGGACAACGACAAAGAATTGCGATCGCCCGTGCAGTATTAAAGAACCCACCAATTTTAATCTTGGATGAAGCGACATCAGCCGTCGATAACGAAACAGAAGCAGCTATTCAGCGATCGCTCGAACGAATTATTGTCGATAGAACCACAATTGCGATCGCCCATCGTCTTTCCACTGTCCGCAATGCCGATTGTATCTATGTCATGGAGTATGGCAAACTCATCGAATCTGGAACCCACGAACAACTCCTAGAACGTGGAGGAATCTACGCCACGCTCTGGCGCGTCCAATCCGGCATAAAATAAATTTGTTCCTCATAGAACAACTACCAACTACCAATTACCAATTACCAATTACCAATTACCAACTATGTTCTCATTTGGTAGCCCTCAACCTGTTGGAGAAGATGGACAATGGCGACAGCAATTAGATTGCTTTGTTAAGGAGAATCAACAAGAGTTAGCAGCGCTATCTTGGGGGTTGTTTTTGGAAAAAGGAGCCAGCGATGACACCTTGGGTATCGACATCCAACCGACACCGCGTTTTATCTTTTGTCCTAAATCTGCAATTGAAAAATTAAACGATCGCGTCAACAGTCAGATCCAAGAAGTTTTAGGATTTATTGATGCTCATAATCCTGAAAAACAAGTTTTAATTCTTGGTATTGGTAACGGACAAATTAAGTTAATTCAATTTGAAATCGAACCCCCTCCCCCTATTTGTTTCGAGCATCTTGCTTCTGATGTAGATACATTATTAGGTAAATTAGAGCAACGTTTGAGCCAGTACGTGCAAACATGACTTTTAAACTAGAAAATGTCGTCCCTTGGGGGCGATCGCCTGTTAACAGTGACCAGTGACCAGTAATCAGTGACCAATTACTTATTTCATGTTGGTTGGGTTTAAGTTAGGAGCCAATTGGTGGTAAGCGCATAAGGCGTGGGTGAAATCCGTGATTTTAAATCCATGCTTTCCTTCTGTCTCCTGTTTCCTTTAACTTTTGACTTTTGACTTTTGACTTTTAACTTGCTTATATTTAGGTTTGGCATTCTGCGAATTCTATGCTTTGGGAATTGTCTCCTATGACTCAAATTGTCTGGATTGCTCGTCACGCCAATCGTCTTGATTTTGTCAATCCTGAGTGGTTCCTCACCGCAGAACGACCCTTCGATCCGCCGATTTCTGAAGATGGTAAAGTTCAAGCTCAACAACTGGCGCGACGGCTGAAGGGAGAAAATATCAGTCATATCTTTGCTTCGCCATTTTTGCGCACGGTGCAAACAGCTAACTACGTAGCAGAAGCCCTCAGCCTTTCGATTAACTTAGAATCTGGTTTGAGCGAATGGCTCAATCCTGCTTGGATGCCACAAGCGCCAAAAAGAGCGCCTCTGGATGTTTTAACCCGCATGTTTCCCAGGATCGACACTAGCTATAGTTCTCGCGTCACGGCAGAATATCCCGAAACTGGAGAAGTTGTCCTAGAACGGGCAGGTAAAACGGCTCGGTTATTAGCAGAAGAATTTTCCAAAGATATTCTGTTGGTAGGACACGGGGCATCTGTAGTAGGTGCAACAATGGGTCTGGTAGGCGCAACGGCTCAGACAGAGGTTAACGCTGCTTTGTGCTGTTTAGTGAAAGTTGTTCGTCCAGATCCAGAACAACCTTGGGTGATGGAGTTAAATGGCGACACATCTCACTTAAGTAAAACCGAAAAAATTATTCGATTTCATTAAAGCGATCGCTATGACAATACTGTTAGCAGGAGATATTGGTGGCACGAAGACGATCTTGCGTTTGGTGGAAACAACAGAAGCAACACCCAAAGCCCTTTACGAACAACGCTATAACAGTCGCGACTATCCAGATTTAGCGCCCATAGTCCAAGAGTTTTTAGCCACATCTGAGGAAAAGTTGGGCAAAAAACTCTTACCGCAAAAAGCTTGTTTTGCGATCGCAGGTCCAGTTGTTAACAATAGAGTACAGTTAACCAACCTAACTTGGCTGCTAGAAGCATCCAGGCTAGAAGAAGAGTTGGGGATCGAGTCCATTTCCCTAATCAACGACTTTGCCGCTGTTGGTTACGGTATATTGGGTTTGCAGGAATCAGATTTGCACACCCTCCAAGCAGGTAAACCCCAAACAGGTACGCCCATCGCGGTAATTGGTGCAGGAACGGGATTAGGACAGGGATTTTTAATTCAGCAAGGCGACACTTACCATGTCTTTAGTTCCGAAGGCGGACACGCTGATTTCGCACCTCGTTCCGAGTTAGACTTTCACCTCTTGAAATACCTATTGGACAAGCACGACATCCAACGAGTTTCAGTAGAACGAGTGGTATCGGGACAAGGAATTGTCGCCATCTACGAATTTTTTCGCGATCGCCAAAACGTGAAAGAATCGCCAGAAATTGCCCAAGTTGTAGCAGCTTGGGAAAAACAAGCTGGCAAGAAAGAAAAAACCGTCGATCCAGCCGCCGCAATTTCCAAAGCCGCCCTAGAAAAAAGCGATCGCCTGTCAGAACGGGTAATGCAGATTTTTGTTGAGGCTTACGGCGCAGAAGCAGGAAACCTCGCCCTCAAACTCTTACCGTATGCAGGGTTATACATTGCTGGTGGTATCGCTGCGAAAATTCTTCCCCTAATGCAAGAAGGTACTTTTATCCGCGCTTTCACCAGTAAAGGACGGATGCGCCCTTTACTCGAAAACGTTCCCGTGCATATCGTCCTGCGATCGGACATTGGGCTAGTTGGTGCTGCGATCGCCGCAGATCGTTTGTAGATGGAGACAATTCGCAATACCCCTACGATACTCGCAAGCTACGCAATTCGCTATGACCCCTGTAAGGGCGAGTTTTGAGGAAAGATTTCTTGCCGTGGCTGTGAATTTCGGGCTAAACCCGCCCCTACACGACACCCTTTCCCAACTCCCGTACGGGCGGGTTCACCAGACAACTTCGTTTTGACAAAAATTTTTGGTCAACCCGCCCCTACACGACACCCTTTCCCAACTCCCGTACGGGCGGGTTCACCAGACAACTTCGTTTTGACAAAGATTTTTGGTCAACCCGCCCCTACACGACACCCTTTCCTAACTCCCGTACGGGCGGGTTCACCAGACAACTTCGTTTTGACAAAGATTTTTGGTCAACCCGCCCCTACCTACTTTCCTAAATAACAATGACAATCCGGTTTCTCAATTGTCGATTCAACTAAAGCATTTAAGGCTACTGCCGCTAATAATCCGCCGCCCATTGTTCCCTCGACAGTAATATAGGGAATACCAGAACGCATCAAGCGACGTTTGGCAGCTGGGGCATGGCTAAAACCAATCGGCATCCCGATGATTAAAGCGGGTTGAAAATGTCCCTTGGCAATAGCATCACAAGCAGCAATCAGCACTGATGGGGCGTATCCCACAACAAAAATACAGCCTGGTGGCAACTGTTGTAGCTGTTCTTGCCATTGGCTTTGATGCCAAAAGGCTTGCTCGGCTTCTACAACGCTGCTAACGTGAGGATCGGCGATTAAGGTCGTAACCGGACAACCTAAATGAGATAAACGGGTGCGATCGCAAGCTGCAACCACAGGGGCAACATCGCCGACAATCTCACAGCCTTGAGTGAGGGCATGACGCGCCGCCGCGATCGCCCCTTTACCCACACGGATAAAATTAACTAAACTGACATCGCCGCAAGCAAGCACCAGTTTGGACAGCAAATCGATTTCAATCTCCGAACGATTGGAGAGATCGGGTAGCAATTGTTGCAAGGATTCCTGAAATTCTTCTGGGTGAGCGTGAGTGGCTGCATCCCAATTTTCCCACAGTTGTTCTAACTGTCCCAATCCGTCTTGGCTTTCCACTTCTAACAAGCGTAACTGCGCGATCGCTTCTGCTTGCAGGTTTTGACAGGAGCGATCGCGTCCGATCAATCCTTCTAGTGCCGTCGCTGTCTGCCGCAATCGCGCCATTTGTTGCATCACCGAGTGATATTGTTGTTGTAATTGATGTGTTAAATTTTTTACTTCGATAGCAGCATCGCTTTTGAGGAGTTCGCGAATGTGGGAAAGTTGAAAGCCTTGCTGTTTGAGTGCCACAATCCGCCGCAACTGTTGCACGTTTTCCTGAGTATAGAGGCGATAATTGCTACGCGATCGCTCAGGGGGTGGCAAAATGCCGAGTTGGTGATAGTGTCGCACCATCCTTGGGGTACAATTTCCCCCAACTGCCTCGGTAAGTTCTTTGATGGTTAAACGTGCGGCTGTCATGTTTTTCAAGAAAGAATGCGATCGCAAATCTAAGTGAATTACATCAAATAGTTAGATAGCCCATGTAGAGACGTTACATGTAACGTCTCTACATGGGAAGCGTTCACAAATCAATTTAGATTGCTATAGATTACCTCCACCATATCAAATCGAGTCCTATGCTTAACCTGCGATCGGATAACCCCTTTGTAAAATTTAAAACTCGAAATATATTTATTTTACTTTTGATTCTGATTGTTGAGTTTGTTTTTATTTCCGATCTTCTATTACTCTTCTTTAACTGGAATAGTGACGATCCGATATTTTACGATTTCATTTACTATCTTATGATGCTTTTACCTAGCATCTGGATTTTACATAGATGTCATCAGCTATCTATTCATCCTAAATATTTAATTGGCAAATTACCAAGTCGCGATCGCTGGCTATCTTTATGTGGAATTGCGATCGCTATCTGCCTATTTACGTGGGGAATCGATCTGCTATTTTTTTACAGCTTATCTTTAATTTCTCCTTCACTAACTGTAAGCCTGGTTAATTGGTTGCAAGATCCCCCAGCTAGTACTTCAGCTTTACCAGTTCTTGCTTACTTATTGAATGTAATTTCTTTAGTTGTAGTAGCTCCCGTTACAGAAGAGTTTATTTTTCGAGGTATACTCATACATCGGTGGGCAATGAAATGGGGAATATCGCCAGCAATATTAGTTTCTGCAATCATTTTTGGTTTGGGGCATATTGTTCCTTTCGGTGCAGCAGTTTTTGGAATTTTGATAACACTGCTTTATTTCAAAACTCGCTCGTTAATTGTACCTGCGATCGCTCATGCCATAAATAATGCTGCCACAATTGTTCTAGAACTTTTCTTTCCCAGTGAACAAATAACTATAAATTATAATTTTTCTGAATATCTACACTGGGGACTTGTGTTGACAATAGTTACAGTTCCTTTTATGATTCGCTTTGTTTATAAAAATTGGTACAAACAGCAATTAGCTTTACCTTACTTTGCAAATGTATCTCATCGTAGTAATAGAGTATGTTAAGTAACACACCCTACTACTATCTTCAATCAAGACTTTCAATCAAATCTTCAGGTGTTACTCTAGCTTGCTTAAGAATCCCGCTCAAGGTTCCTATCTTCAATTCTCTATGTACTGGAACGACGCAGCCAATTTCGCCTTCTGTTGTTACTTTCTTCATGATGACATGGCTACCTGTTTGTCACACTTGCACAAATCCTAAACGTTCCAAAGCACGAATTGCTTCCCGACTAGAAATCCTTGGTATCTTAGGCATAGCTAACTTCTATATTAGTAATATATCTAGGAGTTATTTCAGGTAAAGAAAACTCTTCTAAATAAAGTTTTGTTGCTTCGCGCAAGTTAGCAACCGCCTGTTCTATAGTTTCTCCTTGATCTACTGTACCGACTTCTGGACATTCAGCAACATACATATCATCTTCTCGATAAACGATCGCAGTAAAATTTCGAGTTTTCATGACAGGAGTTTAGGTAACTTTGTTAATACTACCAAAAGTAAAAACCTATGCTCAGTAGTAGGGTGCGTTAATTAACGCACCCTACTACAGTTGAGTTTTCAAAACCGATAAAAAATTTGTTTTATCTGCTGCTGTCTGCTTTGACTCAGAAAAGCGATCGCAAACTTGGTTAATAAGTAAGGTATTGCCAACATATTGCTAAAAATCACTCGCCAACGACACCAAGATAAAATTGCTCTTGAGATAGGATACACACCCCAAAATTGGTTGACAGAACACACCATTTCATCACCTAATGCCGTAACTTCATGCCACCAACCCATAGGAATATACAGCATTTCTCCTGGCTCTAAGATTAGTTCTTGCTTGTGTTCTAATGCTTTTTTGAATTTGGGAAATGCTACCAAATCTGGATTTTCTGGATATACCGTACTAAACCAAGCACGCAATTCTAAGCCGCGTAGCAAATGGACAAATATTGAAAATGGATATAGATTATAAGTCTGACTGGGTGGAAATAACAAGACTTTTTTCGCTCCATGCATCTGGATCAAAATACCATCCAGCGTATCGTAGTGCAGGCACTCTAAATGCCCTCCAGGGGCTACCCAAAGATTAACATTGCCTATAGGCTTTTTTAACCCTAGTTGTTGACTAATATTGCTAAAAAAATTATTCTCGGCTAACTTTGTATTTTTTAACGAACATTTAGCCAAATAAAGATCTTTTTCGTGAGCTTCATGACTTTGCAACAGCTTTGCATAGTCTGTAAATGACATTGTTTTGAGAGGAACCCCGCTGCCAATGTTTTGCCAAGTGCGTTTATCTTGTTGATATCTTTCGCGTCCGTAATAACGAAAAAGAAATTCTTGCCGATCTAACTGTTTGCAAAGATACTCTAGATTCCAGTCATCTACTTTTAATCCAGTAATAATAACTGGAGTTCCCGTTTTCTGATATCTTTCAAAAAATAAATCTGGCGATATCGACGATAGCTCCATCCGTGAAATTGAGACTGCTGTATTATCAGCTATACTGTCAGCAGTATTATCAGTAGTTAAACGCATAAAAAAATGAAGAGTAAGATATACTTTCCGTAACCTACCCATCGAGGCAAGAAAAAATACTTTTTTAATACAATTTAAATAATTATTAATAACTTTTAGCTTGGCAAGACATAGAAATATATTAACGATTGCTAAACAAAGCGCACTCGAAATAATTAGGTAAAGCAATTATTATTTATAATAACGCAGACAAAAGGTGTGAGGAGCCAATGACGAATTTATTGCTACCACTGTTGCAAACTGTTGCCGAGCATACAAAGGATAACTTTGTTAAAAAAACGCGCCAAGTTGAAGCAGTACAAGAGCGATTTCTGCGAGATTTACTACGAGCTTATCAGGCGACAGAGTTAGGGCAAAAGTATGAATTTAAAGATATTAGAACTGCCGAGCAATTTCGCCAGCGTGTCCCCACATCATCCTACAGTAGCTATGCACCCTACTGCGATCGCATTGCCCAGGGGGAACAGAACATTCTCACCCCCGATCCCGTTGTTTTTTTTAACCTGTCGAGTGGTTCTACAGGAGCGCACAAGCTCATCCCAGTCACCAAACGCTTTCAAAACTCCTTGCGCCGTCCCAACTTAACTAGTATTGGCTTTCTCAGCTCGGCATTAAGACAACGGGGTTCTAAATTTGGCAAAGCGATCGCCACTAACTCAACTCAACTGATGGGACGTACCAGTGGTGGAATTCCCTACGGTCCCGCTAGCGTTGGAGTCCTACGGATGGGAAAATTTCTCTGCGAGCAAATATTTGCTCATCCCTTTGAGACACTGCAAGCAGCCGATAGCCTGACGCGCCATTATCTTTGTCTGCTATTTGCGCTACAACAGCCAGATACAAGGGGAATAGTCGCCAACTTCCCCATGCTGATCCTCCGCACCTGCGGCTATTTAGAACAATATGCAGAAGACTTTATTCGCGACATTGACAAAGGAATGCTTGCACCTTGGTTGCAACTAGAACCAGAATTGCGCTTAAAACTAGAACGGCAAATAGTCGCTAACCCCAACCGTGCCAAGCAACTACAAGAAATCTTGCAAGCAGAAGGTAGACTCACCCCCGAAGCAGTATGGTCGAATCTTGCCTTCACAGTTGCAGCCAGAGGCGGGACTTCAGATTTTTACTTCGAGCGCTTTCCGACTTACTTTAGCAAGACACCAGGTTTTGGCGCGGTTTGTTGTTCGTCAGAAGGCGCGTTTGGCATTTACCCAGAGCTAAATTCTGATGCTAGTATTTTAGCGATCGAAAGTGCATTTTTTGAGTTTATTCCTCAAGATCAGTGGGATGTAGAACAACCAAAAACACTACTACCTAGCGAAGTCAAACCTGGAAACTACTACCGAATTTTGATGAGTAATTACAGCGGCTTCTATCGCTACGACATTGGCGATGTCATGGAAGTCGTCGGATTTTACGAACAAGCACCACTGATTGTATTCCGCCATCGGCGCGGTGGCTTGCTGTCTTCAACCTCAGAAAAAACTACGGAATTTCATGTTACTCAAGTCATGCAGGTATTACAACAAGAATTTGACTTACCTCTAGAAGATTTTTGTATTACCTTATCGGATGATGTCATTCCCGCATATTATTTGGTGAATATCGAGCTTGCGCCTGGAAAAATATTAGAAAATCCGCAGCAATTTCTCGATCGCTTTGACCGTCAGCTGAGTGCAATTCACACTTCCTACGCCGTCAAGCGGATTAACAACGATCAAATTCCTCCGCCAAGATTGCGAATTCTTGCCCCTGGCAGCTTTGCGATCGTGCGGCAAAGGCAATTAGAGAAAGGAGTACCAGATTCTCAACTAAAATTTCCCCACATCAGCGAAGACCGCAATTTTCTCGCTGGCTTGCAAGTGGAACGAGAAGTACAGTTGTCAGTGACCAGTGACCAGTGACCAGTTATCAGGGAGCAGGGAGACAAGGGAGACAAGGGAGACAAGGGAGACAAGGGAGACAAGGGAGAAAAAATTCTCCCTTGTCTCCTCTCACACTTCCCACACTTCCCATACTCTATTTACTACTAGCCACTAACCACCAGCCACTCCTCAATTACCAGTTACTTCGACACCAAATTGTCATATTCTAAACACAATTAATCTGCTTGAATCAGTATTTGATGAGTTGAGAAAGCTGAATGGTCAATCTCGTTCTGTCCGCTTTAAATGCTGTTACAGATTTGACAAAGGCAAACTTTATCAAAAAAACTCGCCGGACGGCAGAAGTACAAGAACGGTTTTTATTACGCTTGTTACAAGCTCATCGCGATACAGAATTTGGTAGAAAATATCAGCTCGGTGAGATTAAAACAGTCGATCGCTTTCGCGATCGAGTGCCAATTTTACCGTATTCCAGCTACGAACCTTTTCTGGAGCGCATTGCCAATGGCAAGCAAAATATCCTAACAGCCGATCCGGTGGTGTACTTGACGCTGACGAGTGGTTCGACGGGGAAAAAGAAAATGATTCCGACGACGAGGCGATCGCAAAATATCACTCGTCAAGCTACCCTAACCAGTATGGGTTTTCTAACCGCCGCCTTACGTTCTAGAGGGCAACAGTTTGGCAAAATTCTCCTGACAAATTCTACTCAACAATGGGGACGTACTAGTGCTGGTATTCCCTACGGTCCTGCTAGTGCTGGTGTCCTCAGCATGGATAAATGGCTGTACGGGCAATTTTTTGCTCAGCCATACGAGACTCTCCAAGTCGCAGATAGCTCTGCCCGTCACTACCTCGCCTTATTATTTGCCTTACAAGATCCTTTAATGCGGGGGATGTTAGCTAACTTTCCCATGCTCATCCTCCGTACCTGCAACTATTTAGAGAAATTTGCTGAAGACCTAATCCACGATATCGAAACAGGAACCATTGCCAATTGGTTAGAAGTAGAACCGGAACTACGACTGGCATTAGAGCAGCGCTTATCAGCCAATCCAGTTCGAGCCAATGAATTACGGGAAATTCTCCAGTCGGAAGGTAAGCTCACCCCTCATCTCGCCTGGTCAAATTTGTCTTTTGTCGCCTGCGCCCGTGGAGGTACGTCCGACTTTTACTTTCAGCGATTCCCTACCTACTTCAACAATACACCCATTTTCGGCGCAGTATTTTCTTCTGCCGAAGGGATGTTTAGTATCTATCACGAACTCGACGACGACAGCAGCATTTTAGCCCTGGAAAGCGGTTTTTTTGAATTTATCCCGCAAGACCAGTGGCAAGAAGAACAACCGAAAACGCTACTCGCTACCGAAGTCAGATCGGGAGAACGCTATCGCATTCTGACTACGAGCTATAACGGATTTTATCGCTACGATATTGGCGATGTTATCGAGGTAGTCGGATTTTACGAGCAAGCACCGTTAATCGTATTTCGTCACCGTCAAGGTGGATTGATTTCTTCTACGACAGAAAAGACGACGGAAGCCCATGCGACTCAGGTGATGCAAGCCGTACAGCAGGAATTTAGCTTATTACTAGAAGATTTTTGTATGACTTTATCGGAAAATGATTTTCCCGCTCGCTACCTGCTCAATATTGAGTTAGCTAATGGCTACAAGCTTGAAGATCCGCAAGCTTTTTTAAGCGAGTGCGATCGCAAATTACAAGCGGCAAACACCCACTATGAAATTAGCCGCAAAGATCCGATTCCGCCACCCCGACTGCGAATTTTAGCTCCTGGTAGCTTTGCCATCCTCCGCCAACGACAGATAGAAAAGGGCATTCCCGATTCTCAACTCAAGTTTCCCCACATCAGCGAAGACCGCAATTTCTTATCTGGCTTGCAGGTACAGCAAGAAGTGAGGTTACCAGAAGATGAAGCATAGGATGGAGGGGACAAGGGAGACAAGGAGGACAAGGGAGCAATTCAAAAAATTCAAAATTCATTCACGCACCACGCACCACGCACCACTCATTCCTGACTCCCGAATACGAGCAACAGCATCCCGATGACAATCGAAGCACTTGCAGCCGTGTAAAAAGCAGCTTCTATGCCGTTGTTTTTGACGATAAAGCCTAACACAATTGGACAGAAAGATTGCCCGATGAAGCCCGCGCCAGCCCCCGCTGATAGAACGCTCGATCGCAACTGGGAAGGCGCCAGACTCGCTAGAGCATCGTAAAGGTTGGGTAGGATCAGACCAAACCCAGCACCAAAACCGACCGCAGCTAACATAATTAAACTAATCTCTCGTAAAAAGGGAATTGTGCTAAGTGTCAGCGCCATCATGATGAAGCCTACAGCCGTAGCTTTATACAAACCCAACGATTGAGATAGCTTTCTGGCTCCAAAAGCAGAAATAATGGCTGCACCCAGAGCGCGAGAAGCTAAGACGAGGCTGTTAGTTAGCGTATTGGCATTAATGGTGTCTTTGAAATACTGCGGGGTATAGAAGACAACCGAGTACATCACGATTGATGTCAAGCTCAGAGTTAGCAATAACCAAATTGTTTGGTAGCGTCCTAAAACTTGCCATAGTTTATGCTTAGGTCGTTGCTCTGTTTTGACTGAAGTACGTTCGGGTGGCTGTGGCAAAATCTTGGCTGTCAATACTGCCAATGGTAGCCCGATCGCGTATAGGCAGAAAATGTATCGCCAGTGGAAGAAATAGCCAACTCCGCCCCCTAACAATGGAAAGACGATCCCCGCTAGCGTCAGCGTCCCCGTGGCGTAACCTAATGCTTTGGCTCGTTCCTCGCCCTCATACATACTTGTGAGCAAACCCAAGCTAGCAGATGTAATTCCGGCTGTAGCGATGCCCAAACATCCTCGCAACGCGATTAAGGGGAGGAAATTGTCTACCGTGACTCCCGCAGCACCAAAGACGGCATAGCAAAGTAGGGAAACTACGAGTACCTTTACTCTCCCCACGCGATCGGAGAGAATTCCCAAGGGAAGACTAAAAAGACCCAGCGCCCAAACATGAGCGGCTGCTAAATAACCGCCAATCTCTGGAGCCAGCTGAAGTTGGTGTTTGATCTCCCCCAAGGCAGGGTTAAACACTGCTCCAGTCATCGTAGTTAGGGAGCCAGCCGCCATCAACACCATTAACTGTGGGTTACGGGCGATCGCGGCAAAAGCTACTGTTGGCGATAGTGATAATTTGCGCATGTTGAGGAAGTCGTCACTGATAGTTGGTCATTTGTCATTTGTCATTCGTTGTTGGTTGATGGTTGTTGGTTGATGGTTGTTGGTGAAAGGCGAGAGGCAAGAGGCACTTTTGTTTTTTCTCCGCGACTCTCCCTCAGCCTCCTGGGCTCTCTCAGCTCTCCTCTCCCTATTCCCTATTAGTATGAGTGGACAGTTGGCGTGCTGTCAGGAATTATGCTGACAATTTAGCTGAATTAAGGGACACTAGAAAGCTAAATATTGTCAGAATCAGGCAAGAGAGGAACGATTCATGGAACTGGCTACGACCTTAACAAGTCAGACAGTTCAGAATGCTATCCGCGAGATCGGGATTAATCCAGATTACTGGTATCCGGTTGGGTGGGCAAATAAACTGCAACCTGGTCATATTATGCCCGTAACGATCTGGAAACAAGCAATTGCTGTTTTCCGCGACACGGACGGACAACTTCATGCTTTAGATGATGCGTGCGCGCATAAGGGTGTGGCTCTACATAAAGGGCAAATTCAAGGGAAACATTTATTGTGTCCCTATCACGGTTGGGAATTTAACGGTGCAGGTCAATGCGTCAAAATCCCATACCTCCCTGAGACACACAAACTACCATGCGCTCAAGTTCGTAGCTACCCCGTCCGCGAAAAGTATAATCTGATCTGGATTTTTCCTGGCGATGCGAGTTTGGCAACTAGCATTCCCTTACCAGAAATACCGGAATTCGACGATCCAGATTGTCTGATGGTTCCGATTCCGGCTCATTTCCAGGCGCATTTCACCATCTGCAACGAAAACACGATGGATGTGTTTCACGGGTTTTTACACAAAAATCTCCAAGGTTGGTTTGACCCCGTGCTGACTAGCTTGAAGACAACAGAATCATCGGTTCATGCCGATTATCGAGTGTCTTATAAGGGAGTCATGACGAAAATTCTGGGTTTGAGCGATCGCGGTGATGAGGTGACAACCCGGACTGTCACGCTCCATTACCAATATCCCCACTACCACAGTTCTCTAGAGGGGGTTTCCTCTTTATACCTGATGCGATCGCCTATGGGAGCAACAGAAACCAAATCGTTTACCTTGATGTTTCTGCGGCTGAATTTACCTAAGTGGTTGGTGCAGCCGTTCAAACCCCTGATTTCTGCTTATATCTGGCGCTTTCTATTTTCCAAGTTTCTCGATCAAGATATCGAAATGATGGAGAGCGAGCAACGCACTTATTCAAACAACCCCCAACGTCGCTATGTAGAGATTAATCCGGCAATTATTGCCTTGCAAAAGGTCATGATGCGGCAATACGAGCAATATCGCCGCAAAACCCTGTCTTCCCAACTTTCAGGGAACCAGCAGGGGGAATCGCTGTCTTAATCGGCAGCGATCTCTTCTAGTCGGGTATAGTCAAGCTAATTTATTATCAATCGCATGAAGCAATTATCTCGTCAATACAGTCAAAGATCGCTGGCTCGATCGCTAGGAATGGTATAGTGCTGGCAAAATGTCTTATTCATAGACTCAATTAAGCTGCCCGAGCCGGCAGGAAATGACAACCTGGATAGTCTAAAAATTACCTAACCAGGGAAAATATTAATAATGTTTAGCCAGACGCACAAAGCTATCTGGGAATTTCAGGTGAGGGGAGTAAATTCGTGCAAGTAGTCAAAGAGTACGTTCAGCGCTTATATGACAGCGGGCTAGCCCCCGACGAGTTCATTTGTCATCGCCGTCAGGGTAATTTAGTTGAAATCGAAGAAGGAGCAACGGGCAAGCGGCAAAATGTCTTGACATTCTGCACCAATGATGTATTGGGACTGGTGCAGAACGAAGCCGTGCAGCAAGCGGCAATTGATGCGATCTTGCAATACGGTACTTCTAATAGTGGAACCTCAGTTTTAAACGGTCGCATTGACTTACACCGTCAACTCGAAGCAGAAATCTCTGCTTTTAAGCATCTGCCCCACACCCAGCTATTTTTGAATGCTTGGATGGCAATGCAAGCCTTGATGGATGCTTTTTGTCATCTCGCTATTCCCGTACCAGGATTTCAAAATACGCGAGAGACTCTGATCCTGACGGACGTACTCAACCACGGCTGTATTGTCTCGGCTGTTGTCAATGCCGGGACTCGCTCTGGAAAAGTCTTCAGCCACAGTCCCCGCGTCCGCGTCAAAGCCTATCGCCACTGCGATACTGAAGACTTGGAGCGGAAGTTATATCGCTATGCTCGTCCCGACGACAGAATTATGGTAGTGTCCGATGCTGTCTTCTCGATGGATGGTGACATCGCCCCTCTACCAGATATGCTTGATGTGCTGCAAAACTATGAAGGTAGCGTGCTGGTCATGGATGAGGCACACGCTAGCGGCGCGATTGGAGCCACGGGGAGGGGGATTTACGAGTATTTTGGGATAACCCCTCAAAATGCGATCGCGCGGGGGATCGTGCCGTTGATTATGACCACATTTTCTAAGTTTGCGGCTTCGGCTGGGGCAGCAATTAGCAGTCCTGTGGCTGAATTGATCCCGTTGATGAATTTCTCTCCCACCTCCATCGGCACGGTTTCTTTACCCGCACCTACCGCTGCTGCTGCTTTGGAAAGCATTCGCCAAGTGCGCCAACATCCCGAACTGGTACAACAACTGCAAGCAAAAACCAAATATTTGCGATCGCGTTTGGCTAAGCATGATTTTGAAGCTTTGGGCGAAACCAACGTCGTCCCCGTCGTGTTACCCACTGAGTGCAATCCGAAATACTTTGCCCGTCAATTAATGCAAGAACATGGCATCTGGGCATCGGCAATTTGGTACATTGCTAAGCCACGCTTGCGGATCACCGTTAATGCCTTGCACACCGAAGAGGATATGGATCGGTTAGTCGAAGGAATGGTAGCAATTCGGGATACGATCTACAAACCCATGATCAGCGCCTAGCGAAACGAGCTAAATTCCAAATTCAATTATTAAAAACTTAGATAATTTTTTAAGACCAGGATGCATTGCTGTATTTTGGTCTTAATCGTTTTTTCAAAGATAATTTTCGCTTGCGTCCATAACATTTGTAGGGGCGCACAGCTGTGCGCCCCCACGGAGCGTGTATTTCATCCAGTTACAAATAAGAGCGATCGCACAATTTTTTGACACTGTTGTGTAAATTATGCAAACGATTACAAAGTTTCAAATTAAACCTGTCACGACTCCAGTAGAACAAGAACTTTTTCTCGATGTTCCTGCTAGGGTTTATGCGAACGACCCTTACTGGGTTCCCCCCATCCGCAGCAGTGAAGCCAAGCAATTCTCGCCTAGCAATACTTTCTTTGAGTATGGTAAGGCACAGCAATTTATCGCTCTATCTCAGTCAGGAGAACCAATCGGCAGAATTGTTGCTGCTGTGAATCAACGGTTGATAGAGAAAGAAGGTCAGCCAGTCGGAGTCTTCGGTTTTTTTGAATGTATCTCCGATTTTGATGTGGCTCAAGCCCTCCTCCAGGTTGCTTGTGATTGGCTGCGAGAACAAGGTATGACTGTAGTTAGGGGACCAATCGATTTTTCAACTCACAACGGCTGTTTGTTTTTAGTCGATGGCTTTGACTCCCCGCCGATGATTTTAATGCCTTACAATCCACCCTATTACCCAGAGTTTATCGAACGGGATGGTTGGTACAAAGGTAAAGATGCTTACACGTATAACTTTCCCCTAGATAAACCTTTACCAACGGAATTTGAAAAGGCTTATCGTATCGCTTGTAAAGCTGGCATAACTTTTCGTCCCATTAGAACCAAGGGTGAGGAATTTGAGGCAGATGCGCTGAAAGTTTACGATCTCCTCGTGCGCATGTTTACCGACAACTACAGTTATTCACCGCAAACCCCAGCAGAGTTTTTAGATAAAGCGCGATCGTTCCAATCTCTGATCGATCCTGATGTTTTTCCCATTGCGGAATACAACGGTGAAATGGTGGGGATGTGGATGGGATTACCTGACTACAATATCGCTCTCAAGCATCTAGGTGGCAAACTCGATTGGCTCGGCACGTTAAAATTCTTGTGGTATCGCCGCCAAATTGACCAAGGGAGAGTAATTTACATTTGCTCCCTCCCTGAATATCGCCGCAAAATGGTTTCTTTGGCTCTCATTTATTTGGGAATGCAAGGCGGAATTAAAAAAGGCAAGCCTTACAAACGAGCGGAATTAGGACATATTTACGAAGATAACTCTGCTTCTCGCAAGCTTGTAGAGGCTGCTGGTGGTAAAATTCACAAAACCTACCGGATTTACGAGAAAGCTTTGTGAGTGTTTTAGCTACTCGTGGGAAGAAGGACAAGGGGGACAAAGGGGACAAGGGGGACAAGGGGGACAAGGGGGACAAGGGGGACAAGGGGGACAAGGGAGACAAGGGGGACAAGGGGGACAAGGGGGACAAGGGAGACAAGGGAGAATAACAACCAACTACCAACAACCATTAACCGTCAACTACTAACTACCAACTACCAACTACCAATTACCCACACCCTTCATGAAAGCACTAGTTACTGGCGCTAACGGTTTTACAGGTTCTCATTTAGTCCGTGCTTTAACCCAACGAGGAGATACTGTTGTTGGTTTGATACGCAAGTCTAGCAATCTTTCCCGTCTGGCTGACTGCCCCATAGAGCTAGTTTACGGCGATATTAGCGATCGCCATGCTCTGCGTGCTGCTATGGCTGGTGTAGACGTGGTGTTTCACACGGCGGCTTATGTGGAATTAGGCATAGTCGATGCAGCTAAGATGGAACGGGTCAACGTAGAAGGAACCCACGCTGTCTTAGATGTTGCCCAAGAATTGAAAGTAGGAAAAGTCGTTTACTGTAGCACTGTAGGAATTTACGGCGATACTCAGGGGAAAGTTATTGATGAAACTTTTAATCGCACTCAAACTGACTTTTCCTCTGCTTATGACGTGACTAAATACAAAGCACAAAAGTTAGCCGACCAATTTGCTGCCCAAGGTTTACCTGTAGTTAGTGTCATGCCTTCGGGTATTTTTGGCTCTGACGATCCCCATTTCGGACCCGTACTGAAACAATTTCTTAAAGGCGGACTGAAATTATGGGCGGGGGGCGATCGCATTACGGGTATCGTTCACGTCGATGACTTAGTAGAAGCGATGCTTTTAGCTGCTGAAAAAGGCAAAACTGGCGAACATTTCATTATCTCTGCCGGAGATTTGCCTACGAAGGAAATGTTTCAAATTATCTCCCAAGAGTCAGGAATTCCCGTTCCCAAGGAAGCACCCAAATCTCTTGTAAAGCTTGTCGGTAATGTTCTCGATCCAATTGGCAGACTGCTAAAATGGCAACCTCCCCTCAGCCGCGAACGAGTTCATTACGTGTACGATCGCTGCGTGCGGGTTGATGCGACAAAGGCAAGAAAAGAGTTAGGCTGGCAACCGCGATCGGTGGAAGAAGTATTGCGTCAAATTGTGAAAGAATTAACGCAATCATCGGTATAACACGGAAGGGGCGCACAGCTGTGCGCCCCTACCCACATCGAAATTTTTATTGGGGTGCGTTATCTAACACACCCTACGATTCCTACTTCTGCGTCAACATCCCATCTTCTAAATAGCTGACGCGATCGGCAACGTCAATAATTCTGGGGTCGTGTGTCACCATCAAAACAGTACAACCTTGCTCTTTTGCCAAATTGCGAAGTAACTGAATTACGTTGTGACCGCTTTGAGAATCTAAAGCTGCTGTGGGTTCGTCTGCCATAATCAACTTGGGATTACCAGCCAAAGCACGGGCGATCGCGACTCGCTGTTTTTGTCCGCCGGATAGATCGCTAGGTTTTTGATTCACCTGCGCCCCTAATCCTACTTGTTCTAGCAAAGTTCGTGCTTGTTTTTGGGCGATCGCACCATTAATCCCCTTATAGTTCAGCACTAACTCGACATTTTCTGCTGCCGTCAGCGCCGGAAATAAGTTAAAACCTTGGAAGATAAAACCAATATTATGTAATCTAAATTTCGCCAGCTTTTCCCGAGACATTCTAGTAATCTCTTTGCCAAGCAAGTAAACGCATCCTTCTGTTGGCGTAAGCAATCCTGCCAAAATTGATAGCAAAGTTGTCTTACCCGAACCGGATGGTCCCATAAGTAATTGAATATCACCAGCTCGAATTTCGAGATCGATCCCCTTCAGCACGGGATACTGCTGTTGTCCTGACTGAAATGCCATTTCTATCCCTTTAGCGACAATGGCTGACGATTCTGGGATATTTGCACCACAGTTCGATTCCGCCGATCTTTTGCGGTGCTTGATTGAAGGCTTAATTGCAGTGGCGAAATTGATTAAAGAGGCTGTCATTATTGCAAATATTTAATCGATATGGTTTTAACTTCACGAAAATTTGGAGTAGCCAGGAAAAATATTAAACTTTGTAATGCATGAATGTATTCTACTTACCTTATTTATTTCTCCCTATATAGCTTTCGGAATAAATGAAGCATTTATGAAGTTGTATATAGATATTGTAAATAGTTTTTTTCTCTCCCTGGGAAGAAGGAAATTATGCCTTAAAGACGATTGCCGGATCGACCCGCGTTACTTTTTGAATGGCAAAGATTGCCGAACCGACACAAATTGCTACCGTAATGCCAAACACGGCGATCGCCGTAGCAGGGGTAATCAAGATCGTGATACCCTGCGTCGCAAAAGTCCATGCACCGACTCCAAAGCAAAGAACTATACCTGGGATATAGCCCAAAACCGCCATCCAAAGCGATTGTTCGATAATTACGCCATATATAGTCCAATCGGATGCCCCCATTGCTTTAAGCGTGCCAAACTCGCGCAAATGGTCAGAGACGGAAGAATAGAGAATTTGACCCACAATGATGCCCCCTACGATAATGCCTACAGTTGCACCCAACCCCAAAATAAAACCAACCCCCGTTCGGCGCTGCCAGAACTGCTGCGTTTTCTTAATCAACTCAGCTTGAGTATATGCAGTGGTATTGGGAATAGCTGTTTCTAATCTCTGCTTGAGCTGTTGCAGGTCTTGCCCAGATTGAGCGCGAATTAAAATGAAAGAAATCGTATCTGAAGCTGCTAGCTGACGTGGTTTAGCTTGAGGACTCTGTTTCTGATTTGTCGGTATACTCGTACATTGAATGTCTTCTGAACCAGTCTGCAACTTACAGGACAACCTAGCATTCTGACCACCAGTTGCATAAGCATTGGCATTCTCTAAAGACGTGAAAACAAAAGGATTAGAAGTAATCGAGCGATTACCTTGAGTCAAGCCTACCAAACGCACTGGTAGAGAACCAAGTTCTGCTATGTCGCCAACTTTGCTAACATTTAGCGATCGCAACGTGCTAGTATCTGCGATCGCTGTGTAAGGTTGTTGCAAAGCTTGCCTACTACCCTGGATCAAATTGTTGGGGTTAAATAGTTGTCCTTGCGGATCGAAACCAATCACCCTTACCAAATTGATATCGCTGCTGGAATGTCGCCAAACAGCACTTTTAAAGATCAGTGCTTCAGCGCGTGCTACTCCTGCTATCTCCTGAGCTTGGTCTAATGTTGTTGCTGGTAGCGGCAAGCTGAGTTCTGGCTGGACTAATGTATCAGAAGTTACCCAAATATCAGCATTGGCATTATATATTAACTGTGCTGCCGATCGCGTAAATCCATTGAAGATCCCTGTTTGAATAGTTACCAGGCTCACGGCGAACATAATTCCTGCTTGCGCTACCAAAAAGCGAGGAATATCTTCCAGCAGGTTTTTACGAGCGAGTGAAACCATAAGACAAGAGCGTGTATAGGAATATCTTACCGAGCAACAACTTTTGTTTTTCTGACAGTAGACAGTTTGTTATTTGTCATTTGGAATTGGTAATTGGTAATTGGTAGTTGATAGTTGACGGTTAATGGTTGCTGGTCACTGGTCACTGGTCACTAGTCACTGATAACTGGTAACTGCTCCCTAGACTTGAAACCATGCAGTTAAGGCTACTGCTAAAGCATCAGCAGCGTCGTCTGGCTGAGGGATGTAGTCTAGATTTAATTCGCGGGCTACTGCGAGTTGGACATCGCGTTTATCGGCATTGCCCCACCCCGTCAGCGCTTGCTTAATTTGGGCGGGAGTAAACTCGATGTAGGGGATGTTGTGCTGGGCTAGGACAAGCATTAAAACTCCCCGTGCTTGAGCTACGGAAATAGTACTAGCCATGCGGTAAAAGAACAGCTTTTCAATTGCTACTAAGTCCGGTTGCCATTCTTGAAGTATGGTATGTAAATCTTCATAAATCGTACAAAGTCGGCTGCCGATCTCGTTTTTAGCAGCAGTTTGAATTATGCCAAAGTCTAGCAACTTGACCGAAGTGGCGATCGCTTGGGTCGGAATTGGGGCAGACTTTAATGAAGTTGCTGTTGCGATCGGATCTCCTACTGGCGTACAAATAGCACCGAAGCCTAAAATTGCTAGCCCGGGATCTAATCCCAGAATCCGTTTTTCTAGGCGTTTTTCCAGCCGTTGTTCAATTTGTTGTTTCGATCCCACTGAACCCTTTTACCTCGTTCCCATGTCTAGATTGCTATCATTGTTCCGCAAGTTCTCTTTTGCAAGTTCTCTAAAGTGACTTAGTTTCTAGTTGGTCGATCGTCTGATATACATTGTCATATCCACCTGCATCAGATTCACCTGCGTTATGTCCACCTGCCACGTATCCAGTTATGCCTTTTAATACTCCTAAACGAATTCTCAAGTATTTTCGGCAGGACTCCCGCGCTGTCACTCCCTATCGTGTCAACCAATGGTTTAAGTGGTTATCTCCTGGTTTATCAATCAAGCGCTGGTTATTAATTAGTGCTAGTGGAGTGTGTTTTGTTGGTTTAGGTTTGGCAATCTGGATTAAACTAACACCAATTTTTTATGCAATTCAATTAGTTGAAGGGTTTCTCAATAAAGTTACAACTATTTTACCTAGCTATATTAGCGGTCCTTTAGTTTTGTTATTGGGCTTTTTGTTAATTCTCTGGGGGCAATCTCGAACCGTAGGTTCAATTACTGAGGTATTCCGCACGGATGGCGATGAAGAACTGATCGATTTACTGTTGAACTATCGCCGCTTAAACCGAGGACCAAAAATTGTGGTTGTGGGTGGTGGTACGGGACTATCAACGCTATTACGGGGATTGAAAACATACAGTGCTAACATTACTGCTGTTGTCACCGTAGCGGACGATGGCGGTTCCTCTGGAAGGTTGCGTCGCGAAATCGGCGTTTTACCCCCAGGAGATATTCGTAGTTGCCTAGCAGCGCTAGCATCAGAAGAAAAATTATTGACAGAACTATTTCAGTATCGCTTCAAAGCTGGAGATGGATTAGTCGGACACAGTTTTGGCAATTTATTTTTGACCGCTATGAGCGATATTACTGGAGATTTGGAACAGGCGATCGCGGCAAGTTCCAAGGTTCTTGCTGTCAGAGGTCAAGTGTTGCCAGCAACTCTCAGCGATATGCGTTTGTGGGCAGAATTAGCGGACGGTCGCCGGATAGAAGGGGAGTCTAATATCACTCATGCTAAGGGTAGTATTATCAGACTCGGTTGCACTCCTACCAATCCCCCAGCACTACCCAAAGCCTTGCAAGCGATCGAGGAAGCAGACTTTATTGTTATTGGTCCTGGCAGTCTTTACACTAGTATCATTCCTAATTTGTTAGTACCAGAAATCGCCGCCGCGATCGCCAAACGGTGTCAAAAAGGCAATCCTCCGATTCCCTGTATCTACGTCTGCAATATCATGACTCAACCAGGTGAAACTCAAGGTTATTCTGTTGCAGATCACATTCGCGCGATCGATCGCGCTTGCGGGCGACATTTATTTAGTGCTGTACTCGTACAAAAGCAATCTCCTTCAGAAACTAGCTTAATCCGCTACGCTCAAGAAAATTCTCATCCTGTCTTTCTCGATCGCGAAGAAGTAGCACAGTTAAAGCGACGAATTATCCTTGCTAACGTGATGGATGAAGACGAACAAGGTTTAGTACGTCACAACCCGCAACGCTTGGCAGGAGTCCTATTTCGCTGGTACAGTCGGGCGAGTAAGATGAGAGGATGAGGTTAAAAGTCAAAAGTTAAAAGTCAAAAGTCAAAAGTCAGGAGTCAGGAGACAGAAGTTATGACTAACCAGTAGTAACTGATAACTGATAACTGATAACTACTCATTCAAATCATGAGAGAGACAATTGTACTTTCGTTAACAAATGCAGCAGCAACGCGATCGCTTGGTGTTAATTTAGGGCGCTGTTTGCCTGCTGGTAGTACGATTTTGTTAGAAGGCGATCTAGGTAGTGGGAAAACGACTTTGGTACAGGGGATTGGTGCGGGTTTGGGGATTCACGAGCCAATCCAGAGTCCTACTTTTACGTTAATTAGCGAGTATTTAGAAGGTCGAATACCTTTATATCATTTCGATTTGTATCGTTTAGAACCAACAGAAATTACAGAATTACAACCAGAAATTTATTGGGAAGGAATAGAGTTTGCCCCTGGAATTGTGGCAATTGAATGGGCAGAAAAGTTAGATTACAAGCCGTTAGATTATCTCCTGATTCGACTGATGCATCGAGACGATCGCGATCGCATAGCTGAACTTACCTGGATTGGAAACTTTCAATTAGATTATGCCTTTATTACCTGAATTAATTGCTGTAGCTATTTTACAATTTCTAGTGATTATTGCACCTGGAGCAGATTTTGTGGTGATTTGTCGTAATAGTTTAGTTTATTCGCGGCGAACGGGAATTTATTCTGCTCTCGGTTTAACTTTGGGAATTTTGGTTCATGCTAGTTATTCTTTAATTGGGATTGGTTTTATTATCTCGCGATCGATTGTTTTATTTGCTTTGATTAAGTATTTAGGTGCTGCTTATCTAATTTACCTTGGTTATAAATCATTAATAGCAAAACCAAGACGGCAACTAGAACAGCAGTCTAGACGCTCGCAGACTAGTCAAGATCTTAGTAAGCTAGCAGCCGTTAGAATGGGGTTTGTTAACAATATTCTCAATCCTAAAGTGACTTTATTTTTTTTAAGTTTATTTACTCAAGTTATCAACCCGCTTACACCTATACCCGTTCAAATTTGGTACGGCTTGCAAATGGGAATAATGACTTTTACTTGGTATACATCAGTAGCGCTCGTCATGTCTCACCCCATACTTAAAGAAAAATTACTTTCAGTTACCCATTATTTAGAAAAGGCAATGGGAGCAGTTTTAATTGCTTTAGGAATCAGGGTTGCATTATCGGGAGTAGAGAAATAAATTATCGCCGCGCCGACTGTTCGACTGGATTGCGATCGCAAATTTCATAACGTCCTTTACCAGTAGTTTTTGCCCGATACATAGTGAGGTCAGCCTTGTGTAACAAATCTTCCGGTCGTTCGTAACCTGTAAGATTAAAGGCAACGCCAATACTAGCGCTAGTATCGATCGTATGTCCGCCGAAGTGAAAAGGTAAATTTAATTCTCGTTGAATGCGCTCGGCAACATGTACGGCATCATTCGTATTTTTAATATTTTCTAGTAAGATAGTAAATTCGTCTCCTCCTAACCTGGCTACTAAGTCGTCTGGGCGCAGACAAGCTTGCAGACGATGTGAAATTGCAATTAACAAGCGATCGCCAATTGCATGTCCTAGAGTATCGTTAACTGATTTAAACCGATCTAAATCAACAAATAAAACAGCTAATAAAGAATGTTCTTGTTGACTGCCATCGAGAGCGCTATCTAAACGTTGCATGAATAAAGTACGGTTAGCCAATCCAGTTAAAGGATCGTGCGAAGCTTGATGCATCAGTTTTTTCTCGGTGATGTGACACGCGAGAATTTCGGCGCGGAGTTGCTGATTGACTTCTGCCAATTCTCCAGTCCGTTCGCGAATTCTGTTTTCTACTTCGTCGTAGGCTGACTGTAAGGCAACTTGCGATCGTTGTCGTTCCCAAGCTGATAATGCCAAAGCAACTAAATTCGCGATCGAAGCTGTAAAATTTTGTTCTTCAATTAACCATTGGCGTGATGTTTTCTTGTGTCCGTGGCAGACAATACCTACAATCCTACCATTGAGGTAAATTGGTGCGTTCACCATTGCGCCAATTCCAAGTTTTCCCAAAAATCGCTCTGCCATTTTTTTGGTTTTGGGTTCGGTGCGTACATCTGCTGTTGCTAATGCTCGCTCTTGACGCAAGGCTTTAAAGTAACCAGGATAATCTGACGCTTGCCACTCCATCCCTGTTGTATACGCAGCAGTACTGCATTGATATAGAGCCGCACACTGTAATTTTCTGCCTCCAGGACTATACACCCACACGCTGGCATACTCCACCTCTAGAGTATCGGCTGCTGCTGCCGTAATTTCACGTAAACGAGCGTTGAGGTCGCTATTTTCTGCCGTTTGTCGCTTAGCTAGCTCGGTTAAAATCTTGCTGTATTTGTAATAGCGTTCTTCCCTCGCTCGTTGTTGATATTGAGAATCTGCTAAGGCTTGCAGCATATGATTAATTGCATCTGCTAAGCTTGATAGTTCATCTTTATTTGCTGCTATATTTTGGGATACTGCATCTCCCGTGCTGAGACTGCGAACATTGCTGCTGAGGCTAGAAAGCCTTGAAAACACTAATCGATCGAGTAGCAGTAGCACGATCGCGCTCACGCTTACACTAACGACCAATAAGCATAAAAATAAGTAGCGAATGCTAGCTTGTCCTTGATGGTAGATATTTCTGGGCATTTTAACGCTCACAATGACAGCAGGTTGCCCGTAAATATCCCTAATCAGAGTATATCCAGCAATAGTTTCTTCGTTGAGAGGACGCACCAAAACTTGCTGCTGCAATAAAGCAGTCCTTGCTGCTTGGAGATCGGCAGGTAGGCGATCGTCATTAACTGCGTGTAGAGCAAAATCGAGATGAGTGCGTTCGGATATGCGAGCGATCGCATCGCGGTTGAGATAGCGACCGAGAATTAAGACTCCATGACTCGATTTGCTCCGCTCTGTTTTGCGAATCGGTCTGACAGCAATTAATATTGGGGTACGTTGAAGCAGAATTAATCCGGCGATCGCATTATCTCCCCGCAACAGTTCCTTGCTAGCCAAATGTTGCTGAAGATCGCTACCAACGGGTAAGCATTTTTGACAGGTCGGCTCGGAAAATTTTCCGTAAACAATTTCCCCCGATGAATTGACAAAAGCTACTAAGTTTAGCTGGACGTTAGTGAGACTAAGATTATCTACATTATTGTCAATATAGCTTTGATTCGAGTTGTCAAAGAACACGTAAGTTTCGTCCCATTCAGCCCAATCTGTAGCAATCAGATTGACTCGAAAAATTTCTTCATCCAAAGCTTTTTGGACTCGCTCAACCCGAGCGCGAGTCTCCTGTTGCTCTAACTGGATAAAGCTACCAAGTAAAACGGTAGACGAGGTAGTGTAAAGAACTGTAACCAGGCTAACTATAGTAGTTCCGACAATTGGCAGTATTTTTTGGCGTAGTCTCATGGGTTTGACTTTGCTAACCCTTAAAAGCTTGACTAAAGAAGTTTCCAAACCCCATAATTGCAGCACGGCTAAGTGTAATTTCAACCCAGTTATCGCCTTCAATAATTTCAATTTAAAAAAGTAAATTTAAAAAGCGATCGTCTGCTACCAATGAGGATTGTTAACCCGTCGAGGTGAATAACATTCTTAGGAAATCATAAAGTTCTATAGGGCTACCACCGTAAATTTACTGATGTCGTGAACTCCTAACATTTCCTATTTTTAAGTCCTCCGTAGGTTTGCGGTATTATCTTATTTGATATGAGTTTTAGAATTTATTAATATTTAGCTATTTAAAAAATATATCCGTAAATTTGCTGAAGTTGTTGCCAGTTGTCAGTTATCAGTGACCAGTTATCAGGGAGCAGAGAGCAGAGAGCAGAGAGCAGAGGGGCAGAGGTAGCAAGACAAGTCACAACGAATTCCGAATTCCGAATTCCGAATTCCGAATTCTCCCCACACCCTTTCTTCACTGATAACTGTCAACAATTACTCGCCAAAACTCAAAGCTTGCCCTCTAACTTGAGTATTTAACTTGCCGCGATCGTAGACGAGTTGACCGCCGACAATGGTGTAGGCAGCCCAACCAGTTAAATTCCAACCTTCAAAGGGACTCCAGCCACATTTTGTCTGTAATTCTTCTCGTCTGACGGGATGGTAGTTATTCAAATCGACGAGGACGAGATCGGCATCATAACCTGGGGCGATCGCCCCTTTATTAGGTATTTTGTAAGCTTTGGCTACAGCTGTAGACATCCAATGAGATACCTGGGCGACGGTACAGCGCCCTTGCATTGCCTGTGTCAGCATGAGAGGCAAAGATGTTTCTACCCCTGGCATACCAGAAGGTGTATTGGGATATTGCTGGGCTTTCTCTTCTAAGGTGTGTGGCGCATGGTCTGTGGCGATAAAATCGATGACACCATCGAGTAAAGCTTGCCAGAGAACTTCATTGTCGTGAGGCGATCGCAGGGGTGGATTCATCTGCGCCCAAGTCCCGATTGTTTCGTAAGCACTGGTATTGAGTAACAAGTGCTGGGGTGTAACTTCCGCCGTTACCCAACTCGGTTTGTCTTGCCGCAATAACTCCGCTTCTTCTGCTGTAGACATATGGAGAATATGCAGGCGACGTTGGTACTTTTTCGACAGTTTGAGCGCTAATTGTGTCGCTAGAAGCGCGGCTTGATTATCTTGAATTTGCGAGTGAATTGCCGGATCGTGAATGCCAGCAAATTCCTGTCGTCTTTGGTTAATGCGGGCTTGATCTTCAGCATGAACGGCAATTAAGCGATCGCCCCGTGCAAAAATTGCTTCTAAATACGCTTCTCCATCTACCAATAATGCCCCGTGCATCGAACCCATAAAAATCTTGATCCCTGGTGTGGGGTGGGCAGTCAGCAAGTCGGGGAGATTTTCAGCAGTTGCTCCGATAAAAAAGCCATAATTGACTACACACTTTTGCGCAGCTCGTTGTAGCTTGTCATCTAGCGTTTGTTGAGTCGTCGTCAGCGGACGAGTGTTAGGCATCTCCAAAAATGAAGTCACTCCACCCTTAGCACAAGCACAGCTAGCGGTGAATAAATCTTCTTTATGTTCCAGTCCTGGTTCGCGAAAGTGGACTTGCGGATCGATCGCCCCTGGTAGCAAAGTTAAACCCGTTGCGTCAATTTCCGTCACGGCTGCGTCGCTGGGAGTGGGAATATTTGGGGCAATTTCAACGATCTGGCGATCGCGAGTCAGAACATCTCCCAAGAGAAATTCTCCAGAGGGCAACAGAATACGAGCGTGGCGAATGAGTAAGCTAGAAGTAGATGACATATAGAACTGGTAAGTCGGAAGTTGGGAGACAAGGGAGACAAGGGAGACAAGGGAGAAAGAAATTTACAATCTCCACACCCTACACCCTACACCCTACACCCTACACCCTACACCCCACACCCCACTAGCCACTAGCCACTAGCCACTGATAACTGATAATAGAGAGAATACAATTTCTATAGATCCGATTAACAAGCAACATTTTTCACCAAGTTACGTTTTTTTACCTACTACCCCCTAAACACAAGATTTAGCATCTATGTCGCGAGTCCAAAATCAAGTGCCAGAGCAGAATTCTCCTCAAGACAACGAAGGTTCGTGGATTGGAGAACTAGGCAGAACAATTATCTTGAGTGTAATTTTGGCTTTGGGTATTCGTACCTTTGTGGCAGAAGCCCGCTGGATTCCCTCGGAATCAATGGTTCCGACACTCCAAAAGTATGACAAGCTGATTGTGGACAAAGTCAGTTATCATTTTGTCGAGCCGGAACGGGGCGATATTGTAGTATTTTCACCTACAGAGACAATTAAAAAAGATAATCCTAACCTGAAAGACGCTTTTATTAAACGCATTGTTGGACTGCCAGGGGATAAAGTAGAAGTTAAAGGAGAGCGGGTCTATATCAACGATCGCCCCTTACAGGAAAAGTATATTGAAGCTCCGCCACAGTACCAGTACGGACCTGTCACCGTACCACCGAATTCTTACCTAGTTTTAGGTGATAACCGCAACAACAGTTATGACAGTCATTTTTGGGGATTTGTCCCTAGAGATAATATCATTGGTCGGGCAATTGTCCGGTTTTGGCCTCTCAACCGAATTGGAGAGTTGAATTAAATTAGACTCTACAGCCAGATTTTGACAACGCGACCGTTGACTTGTTGACCCAACCAAGGGGTATTGTGAGAGCGAGATTTTAAAGTCTGCTGCGTCACAGTCCAAGTGTGTTGGGGGTCGAAGAGAATCAATTCCGCTGGCGAGTTGGGAGCGATCGCATTTACATTCTGTTGCAAGCACTCAGATGGACGGTGACTTAAGGCTTGCCATAACTCTAAGGCGGAAAATTCTCCAGTTGCTACGAGATTTTGCCAGAGTAAGGGTAAAGCGAGTTCTAAGCCAATTGCCCCAGCAGGTGCTTCCGCAAAGGCAACCGTTTTTTCTTCATAGGTATAGGGCGTGTGGTCGATCGCGATCGCGTCTATAACCCCCGTCCGCACGCCTTGGCGTAGGGCTACAACATCTTCAGGATTGCCTAAAGGTGGTTCTACCCGTAAAGCAGGATTGTAACTGCTCAAGGCTTTGGTATCGAGCAATAGATGCATCCAAGTCGTACTAGCGGTAATTGGTAAACCGCGTGCTTTTGCCGTTGCGATTAACTCAACGCTACGGGCAGTAGAAACCCGCATCAGATGCACGGAAGTACCAATCGCGGCAACTAATTCTAGCAGAGCAGCCAGAGCAGTTGTTTCGGCGATCGCGGGGTTTCCTGGTAAGCCAGATCGCATAGAGTAAACACCCTCTCGCACCACTCCATTGCCAACCAGACCACGGTGACAAGCGCAGAGCGCTACTGGCTTATCTAAAGGTTTGAGATATTCCAACATCCGCCGCAACAGCCCCCAATTTTCAATTGGCTGACCGTCAGCAAAACCCACAATTCCCGCCGCTCCCAATTCTGCTAACTCCGTCATTTGCTGTCCCTGGACTCCGGTTGTGAGCGCACCCCAAAAAGAGAGCTGGGGGAGCTGAGGGAGCTGAGGGAGCTGAGGAGACAAGGGAGAGGGGAAGACAAGGGAGCAAATTTCTCAGTTCTTCCTTGTCCCCCTTGTCCCCCTTGTCCCTTTCCCAGTAGCCTAGACACCACAGCCGAGTTATCCACAGGCGGAACGGTATCGGGTAACAAATTAACGCGCGTGAAGCCGCCAGCAGCAGCTGCTGCTGCAAGAGTTGCCAGCGTCTCTCGTTCTTCAAACCCTGGTTCTCCCGAATGGCTGTAGAGATCTACCAGCCCCGTGCCTAAGATCGAGCCTTGACAGTCATTAACTTGAGTATCAGCTGGATAATCGGTCAATTGTGGCGCTATTGCCGCGATCGCGCCATCTACAATTAACACGTCACATGCTTGGCGATCGCTCCCCGTCACCGGATCGATAACCCGTACTTGTCGTAGTAATTCACTCATCGTCATTTGTCATTTGTCATACCCTACGGGAAGGGCTTCGCCCTATGTCATTTGTAATAAATCGTGGTTAGTTGTTCTTGGTTTTGACTTTTGACTTTTGACTTTTGACTTATTCATGACCAATGATATTTACAACGCTCCAGCTGCGGTCTTGTCGAGTACGCCTCCGCCTAAGTGGGTGGTAATATTCATTGCTTGCAACACGGGTAAACCATTTAAGCCTTGAGGATAATCAATGACTGTCACGGCTCCGTTACCTTGGCGGAAGTTCCAAAACTGAGCGGTGGATAAACCTAAAACGTGGCATAGCAAAACTTTGTTTGTGGCATCGTGTGCCACCACTATACCTGTCTGAGGGCGATCGGTGACCGAAGATAGCATTGTCTGCCAATCAACAACGCTGCGTTCCCAGACTTGCTGTAAATTTTCTCCTTCTGGCATTTGCACCTCACCTGGTACTGTCCGCCACCGTTCTAGTTCCCCTGGAAATGTTTGTTCGATTTCTGCTTCTAATTTTCCTTCCCAAAGTCCGTGACCGATTTCTCTGAGTCCGTCATATAACTTCAGTTGAGTTTCCGGGTGATGCTGCAAAATAATTTCGGCTGTTTCCTTGGGACGCAGCATCGGACTGCTGAAGGCAAAATCGAGTTTTACGGTTTTGAGAAATTCTGCGGCTTTACGGGCTTGTTCTCTGCCATTGTCATTGAGGGGAACGTCTATTTGCCCTTGAAATTTGGTCTGGCGATTCCACTCGGTTTCGCCATGCCGAATCAGTAAGATTCTTTGTCCTTGATGGTTCGGTCGGAAAGATGGTAAAACATCTCTGCCCAGGTGGGCGAGTTGATTCATTGATTCAAGCTGTACGGAACCGCCTTGACCCTGACTTTCACTAGGCGGGAAGGGGGGTTTAAAATTTAAAACGCTAATCCCGCAATTGGATTGTTGGATGGAATGATAGCGGCTGGGAGAAATGCCAATTGCGGTACTGAGGAGGGCGCGGTTAATGCCGTTGTGTCCCACAATTAAGATAGTTTCCCCAGCATGGCGGGAGAGAATATCTTGCCAAAATTGCCGTGCTTGTTGATAGAGGGCGAGGACGGGAAAATGCTCTTTTGTGCCTTGAGGCGTTTGTAGCTCCATTTTGAATTCGTGAGGAAACTCGTGCCACAAGCGGTAATCTGTGGGAAATTTCTCCTTGACTTCATGGACTGTGAGCTTTTCCCATAAGGGTAAGTCAATTTCTAGTAATTGTTCTGTAACTGTTAGAGGTGTTGTCGTGGCAAAACAGTTGCGAACGATTTCTGCTGTTTGTCTGGCACGTTGCAGCGGGCTGGAGTAGATAGCGGCAAAGTTGAGATTGCTCAGGGCTGCGCCGACTTTGAGGGCATCTTCACGCCCTTGTTCTGTTAAGACTGAAACATCGCTACGTCCTTGGATGCGACGTTCGGCGTTATAGCTGCTTTGTCCGTGGCGCACGATTACAACACGAGTGGTCATTTAGATAAGAGCTAAGGTTTAGAATTCAAATTTATTGCCAGGGTCATTTTAACTTGCAGCGATCGCCATCGCTAGGGAAAAATTTTTCCCCCTGGCTGTTTCTTGCCATAATGCTCAAGAAGGGCGATCGCATTCTAGAGTGTGGCATGACAATTAAGCGGGTAGTTTTAAGTGTGTTGACGGTGTTAACAGTTTTACTGGCTGGAGCATCTTTATGGCAAAGTTGGCAGCAGCCCCAGTTTCAAAGTCGCTTGGAACTCTACGAAACTAATCTTCTCTTGCGTGCTGCCGAGTGGCAACCCCAAGATAGTGGGGGTAAAGATTTGACTAATGCTCGTAAAGCTTTGTTGGGAGATAAGCCCATAGAATCAGCAATCGAGCAATATCAGGAAGCTAAGACTTCTACCCAGAAAAACATTAAGAAAGCTTTAGCACAACTCAAACAAGCGCGATCTCTACCTGAATCCGCACCAGCTACTCCTCAGCCTAAATCTGCCACTCCACCAGTGACAGAAACGTCTCGTGCTAACCAAGAGACTATATCACAGCGATCGCTCGCTCGACTAGAAAAACTCAACGCCGAACTCACCTTACGCTTGGGAATTCTCCAAGCACAGCAAGGAAAGACGGCGGAGGCGGTGAAGACTTGGGAAGAGTTGATAAGACAAGGGGGACAAGGGGGACAAGGGGGACAAGGGGGACAAGGGGGACAAGGGGGACAAGGGGGACAGGGGGAGAGTATTTCACTTACGACACCCCACACCCCACACCCTACACCCTACACCCCAATTATTGAAACAGCTAACGCCCTCATCGGACTGTGGAGCAATCCGGCGCGGTTGTTGCCTGACGCACAGCAGTTGATTCAAACTAATTTAGACGGATGGTTTCGCGATCGCGCTTTGTTGCGTCTCTACGAACTTCAGCAACGACAAGATGCATTTGCACAACTACAAGCGACACAACAAGAATTAGCCGAACGGGCAATTGTCAAGCTAGCAATTATTGGTAGTTTACCCTGGTTGGCAGGCGTGACTGGCTTAGGGTTGCTGATTTTTTTGATAGCTCAGAGATTGAGAAAAGGCAAAGAATCTGTTCTATCTCGAAATGAAGATACAGTTTGGGTTACACCTTGGACTGGGGAAATAGTTTGGCAAGTATTTATTGTCGGTTTTTTCCTGATGGGACAAGTGTTAATTCCCCTAACACTTTCATTCCTTGGTGTCAAGCCTGTAGGCGGACAAATTAGGATTCAGGCTTTCTACGTTTTGGTTAATTACTTACTACTAGCTGCGGGAGGGCTGGGAGTTTTATATTTATCGATTAAATCGTTTTTTCCCCTCCCTGAAGGCTGGTTTCGTTTTAACTGGCGAAGTAACTGGATATTATGGGGTTTTGGTGGGTATTGCGTTGCTTTGCCTTTGGTATTGATCGTGTCAATTATCAATCAACAATTGTGGCAAGGGCAAGGCGGTAGCAATCCGCTCTTATCGTTAGCATTGGAAGCACGAGATAGTGTAGCTTTGAGTATATTCTTTTTTACTGCCGCGATCGCTGCTCCTTTGTTTGAAGAATTTCTGTTTCGCGGTTTTCTGTTACCTTCTCTTACCAGATATATGTCTGTTTGGTGGGCAATTATTTTGAGCGCTTTCTTGTTTGCCTTAGCTCATCTCAGTCTTTCAGAAATTTTACCGTTGATGACGTTGGGAATAATTTTAGGGATAGTTTACACGCGATCGCGCAATCTTTTAGCACCAATGTTGCTGCACAGTTTGTGGAATAGTGGGACGCTGGTGAGTTTGTATATTTTGGGGAGTGGTGCTACTTGAGAAAGTCAAAAGTTAAAAGTCAAAAGTCACAACTTTGGAAAAGAGAGTATAGGCAATTGCATCAGCTTGGCAAAAATTCAAAATCCAATATTTGCGACAAGCTGTAGGGACATTCAATAGGAAAATGCTGTAAAAATATTGTTGTTTCTTCTGCGGCTTGCTCGCTTGCCCTAGTATAAACAAGCGGTAAGACTTCTACTAAGAAATCGCCAGCTAAACTCGGATTATCTTGTAATAAATCACTCAGTTCAGTTCTAGCATTGCGAATCGAAGCTTTCCAACTATTACTACGATGTTCTGGTTGATATTGCCATTTGAGCAGATGCATTAATAAAATTACTAAATGGCTTTTTACTGCCCTTTTTTCGCTTCTGCCCAAAGTCTCGATTTCCTCAATTAAATTATCCCAGTCTACCAAATTATATTGTTTATCTTTTATCATCTGGACAGTCTGTTGCGTCCATTGATAAAAGTCTTTTTCGTAAAGATTTTTCATGGTACGATTATCACTCTACTGTCCTATTAAGGTCATCTGCTGCTAGCGTAGCATAAGGTGAGTTGAGTATTGTGTGGAAAAAAGGTTACATGCGATCGCACAATCTTTTTGCTCCAATGCTGCTATGTCCGAGAGCTTGAGTCAGCAAAATTTAAGAAATATTAAATTCGCGATGGTTTTGATGCATGTAGTAGCTAACTGGGAACGCTATCTATTGAAATAGCCAGCAATAGTAGTGCTGCTTGTCAGGTAGGTAATACCTATTTTGACTAATATCAAAAAATCAAATTTTTCATTCCAAACTTGGAACTTTAGTTGATTTTATCGGAATCATGAATAATTCTATCTATGCATTTCACTTTTCAATAGCCAAACTTAGGTCTGACATAGGTAAAAATGCCTTTTTTAAGCAGATAATTCACATCTACACAGATCGAGTTGTAGCCGAGATTTGTGGGGAAACAATTGATATTACTCAACTAGATTTGACCGATATGGGCGATCTCAATAAATGGGACAGGGAAAAACAGTATTTTTTTCAAGTAATTTTAAATGATGGTAGAAAGCTAGTTGGCTATGTTGAAAAGGAAAGAAGGCAAGAATTTATGACGGCAAAGAAAGCCATAAAAGCTGCTAAAAAAGCTTATAAGGACAGCAATTCTAACTCGGATAACTCAGCCAAAAAATCTGGTTATAGAACTTCTGGGATAGCTAGACAAATTGAGTCTCTTTCAATACTTCATGCCCAAGGTGTCATAAATGATGCTGAGTTTGAAGCCGCGAAAAGAAAAATTCTTGGTATTTAACTTAGCTTGTAAGTTTTGAAAAAGCTTTAAATTTGGTTAAAAACAATTTGTACGAATCAGCAGGCTTTCTTTACTGGTGGCAATAACGCTAGAGTGGTTACTGAGCCTTTTTTGCAAGTCACTCTTAGTTGTCATATGCAACTTGTCCCAAAAACCGAACCACAGCCAGTAGATACTAGCGCGATCGCCACGTCAACCGAAAGCATTACTCTGGATGTCCAGGGAATGAAGTGCGCGGGTTGTGTCAAAACTGTAGAAAAACAATTATCTCAACATCCCGGCGTAATTTCTGCTTGCGTGAATCTGGTGACGGAAGTTGCAGTTGTAGAGTGCGAAACTGGTGCAGTCGAACCAGCCGTCTTAGCAGAAAGATTAACGGCGGCGGGGTTTACAACGCAAGCAAGGACAGCGGAAACAGCACAAACAAACGTTGGCGAAGATGTTGAAGAAAAACATCGCCAAAAAATGCGATCGGCACAGAGACAACTGACAGTAGCATCCATACTGCTCGTTCTCTCTAGTATCGGGCATTTGAGCGAGTTAGGCGGACCAGTCTTACCGATTTTAAGTAATATCTGGTTTCACTGCGGTTTAGCTACAGTTACCCTACTCCTACCAGCACGAGAAATTTTAGTAGATGGCTGGCGAGGATTACGTCACAACGCGCCGAATATGAATACTTTAGTGGGCTTAGGCGCACTAACGGCATATACGGCAAGCCTGATAGCTTTACTCTTCCCTCAACTGGGTTGGGAGTGCTTCTTTGACGAACCCGTGATGTTGCTGGGATTTATTTTACTGGGCAGGACGTTAGAACAACAAGCCAGAGGACGCGCCGCCACCGCATTTAGAAATTTACTTGCACTACAACCCCAAGTTGCACGATTAATTCCAAATCCAGAAAAAGTCACGTCCCAGGGACAAAATACGAGTATTGAAATTCCTGCCGATCGCGTCCGTGTTGGAGAATGGTTGCAAGTCTTACCATCGGAAAAAATTCCCGTGGATGGGGAAGTGGCGATCGGACAAACAACAGTAGATGAGTCGATGCTGACAGGGGAATCGATTCCCGTGATGAAACAAATCGGGGATACTGTAGCAGCGGGGACGTTAAATCAATCGGGTGCGATCGCCATTCGCGCCACTCGTACAGGTAAGGATACCACCCTATCTCAAATTGTGGCATTAGTAGAAGCAGCCCAAACCCGTAAGGCTCCAGTGCAGAAATTAGCCGATACGGTAGCTGGTTATTTTACCTACAGCGTGCTAACAGTTGCAGCTTTAACATTTACCTTTTGGTACTTTTTCGGCACTCATATTTGGTCTGATGTCTTAACTGTGACAGATTGGCATCACGCGCATCACTCGCTACACACTCAACATTTAGCTCATTACTACGCCACGCATCACTTCTGTACGGGCGCACAGCCGTGCGCCCCTACGCACTATTCTCCCTTATTGCTCAGTTTAAAACTGGCGATCGCGGTGATGGTTGTTGCCTGTCCCTGCGCCTTGGGACTCGCTACTCCTACAGCAATTTTAGTCGGTACGGGTATGGCAGCCGAACGGGGATTGTTAATTAAAGGTGGGGATGTCCTCGAACGAGTACACCAACTGGACACAGTGGTATTTGATAAAACTGGAACCCTAACCACTGGGTGTCCCGTGGTGACGGATTGTATTGAAGTCGGGAGTCGGCAGTCGGGAGTCGGCAGTCGGGAAGACAGCGACAAGGGAGAAGATCTAGCCACTAGCCACCAGCCACTAACCACTCACTCCTCACTCCTCACTCCTCACTCCTCACTCCTACAATTAGTAGCAGCGGCGGAAAGCGGATCGATTCATCCTCTGGCGACAGCAATTCAACAGGAAGCCAAGCAACAGGGTTTATCAATTCCAGTAGCGAGTGAATTTCATACCGCACCAGGATTGGGAGTATCTGCTGTAGTCGAAGGACAACAGGTATTCCTGGGTAATGAAGACTGGTTGACTCAACAGGGAATAGCGATCGATGAAGCCACGCAAACCCAAGCTCAAACACTTGCAGCCGCAGGTAAAACAACGATCTACATTGCTGTAGCGGGGCAGTTAGCAGGTCTAATTGCGGTGATGGATACCCCCAGACCAGAGGCAAAGAAAACCGTTGAGAGCCTGCAAAAAATGGGGCTGAGAGTCATTATTTTAACTGGAGATAGACAAGAAGTTGCGAGTGCGATCGCCCAACAACTGGGCATCAAGCAAGTCTTTGCCAACATCCGCCCCGACGGAAAAGCAGGAGTGATTCAAGAACTTCAGCAAAGAAGGATAAGAGGACAAGGAGACAACGGAACAATTCAAAATTCAAAATTAATTCCGAATTCCGAATTCCGAATTCCGAATTCTTTCTCAGTAGTCGCCATGATTGGAGACGGAATCAACGACGCGCCAGCCTTAGCTCAAGCTGATGTGGGGATTGCCTTGCAAGCTGGAACAGATGTAGCGATGGAGACGGCTGGGATCGTGCTGATGGGAACGAAATTAACCGATGTTGTGGAAGCAATTCATCTTAGTAGAGCGACATTTAACAAAATTCGCCAAAATCTATTTTGGGCATTTGCTTATAATGTTTGCGGAATTCCCATCGCAGCAGGTGTATTACTACCAATATCGGGATTCGTCCTCAGTCCTGCGGCGGCGGGAGCGCTGATGGCATTTAGTTCTGTTAGTGTCGTCAGTAACTCCTTGTTATTACGTCGTTTAAAAAATAGACTCGATCTCAACTAATCGAGGTTAAACTAGGTCAAGAATGATTACTCAAGAGTGTGGTTGAGTAATGGATACCTCAAAAGGTTACATATTCTAGAGAGTCAAAACCTACAACAAATCACAACCCGCTTTCAATGCCTTCACAACCCAATCAGAACCATCTACTAATTATAGAAGACGATCAAGGGCGCAAAGAGTTTGTTTTAGACGGTCCTGTTTATTCTATTGGTAGAGACTCCCGCTGCGATATTCGGCTGTTTTCACAGTTTGTATCTCGCCGCCATGCCACTTTAGTTCGATTGCCACAGGAGGATGGCAGTTCCTTCTATCGAATTGTAGACGGTGATGCTAAGGGCAAGCCGAGTGCTAATGGATTATTAATTAACGGTCGCAAGCTTCAAGTCCACGACCTGCAAGATGAGGATGAAGTTGTTTTTGGTCCGAGGGTACGGGCAATCTACTATCTCCTCAAACGCGATACTATTCCCTCAGCGCCACTAGATGAATATGACGTGACGCTGATTGGACCCAATATGATGCCAGATTTTGACGATTAGACCAATTCGCAAAACAGCAACCTGGATGCAAACTCATGCAGGAAGGCAGAAGGTAGAAGGCTTCGATCTGAATCGACTAAACCGCAGTTTCTACTAACTGCCATTGGCAATTATCTACGATCGCCTGCTTGACTAAATTAAATATTTGGTAGCAGTGATTATCTGTTTGAAGTGGTAGTTCTTCATTTTTGACAATCAAATCTACCCGTGTTGCTGAGGTAGTAGCGGTAGTTTTATCGATGAGTGCTTCCACCTTGACTAGCTTTGAAAACGAGACTTGACCCAGACGTTCTCGCGCCATCATGTAATCGCTGTTATCGTGTTGAATATCTAAATGGCACGAGTGCAAAACTTGACTCAATAATTGACGCAAAAACTCTACATCATCTGCAACTGTAAACGAACAAGTATAGCGAGCCATAGCAAACACCCCTCACCTGGGTAATAGTCGATACTATAATAGCCAAGCTTTCATTGAGTGTCCCTGAAAAATTACGTAGACACCTCCAGTCAAGTTGCTGCTCCAAAAGTCAAAAGTCAAAATTAACTTTGAGTTCTAAATTGATTTGGTCAATCAAATGGTGACTAAATGTTGGAATTGATGTTGGAACTGAAGGTATTGAGAAATTATTTCAGCAGATATTGTGGATTGCCGAGCGACAGCAAGCATCCTCAACAGCAAACTTTTAAGAGAACGCCATTGCTCGGACTATAATCCAAAATCTCAAATCTAAAATTTTTAGATTCTACCTCCGTTTAAGAAAGCTGCTAAAGCCTCTTCCCAACTGGGAATGAGTTTGGCAGTTTGCACGGAGTTAGCAGTAGCATGGGTGGATGGTTGTACTTGATTCGTGCCAGAAGTTGTGATGCGAACGATTCGCTTTTGCACGTATTCAGCAATTTTGTCATTAAAAATGCCAATCTGCCGATCGAGAAAATCAATGTGATTTAGGTGATTGGCAATTAGGAAGCGATGGTGCGATCGCACGGGTTGAAAATAGGAATCCTGCGGCTGCTGCTGGCGTAGATCGATCGCGATATCGCTGACATTAGAAGTATTCGTTTCTCCTTCGGCGATCGCCACTAGTAAAGCACGGGCAGAGATGTGCATGATATCGCTAACCATAGATACGAGTTTAACGTTGGCTGATTCTAAAACTTTGTAAAGGCGATCGACCACACTCAGGCGTTCTTTGACTAAGAAATGACGCTGGCGCATCAAGTCTCGTAAGTCTCTTTGCGGTACGGGGTGAATAAAACTGTTGCGGATCAAACCATGACGCAGCAATTCGGCTAGCCATTCAAAATCCGGCGTATCGGTATTACGTCCTGGCACATCTTTGATCCGCTGGGCATTGACAACTAAAACGCTAAAATTAGCTTCCAGAATGTGATAAACCGTTTTCCAGTCTTCACCAGTAATATCTAATGCGATATGAGTCACGCCATTGCTTCCTAGCCAATCAGATAAAGCTAGTAAGTCCGGCACTTTATTGTTGAAGCTGTGCGTCTGACTTACCCTCTCTCCTTTTGAGTTTGAGGTAATACAGCACGCCAGTACAGCTTTTTTCTGGACATCCAAACCCGCACAGTAAGGGTGTATTACTTCCATATAAATCGGACAGCTAGACTAATTTAGTTAGGCTAGCGGAGCAACAGCATAGTGTGCAACTAGTTAAACTACATACTTGTATAAAAAGGGCTAAAGGGGAGTCGCAGAAGAGAGCTGAGGGAGCAGAGGGGCAGAGGGGCAGAGGGGCAGAGGAAGCAGAGGAGCGACAAACAACCATCAACCATCAACCCATTACCCATTACCCATTACCCATTACCCATTACCCATTACCCATTATCATTTCAAATACTGTTGAAAGAAATTCATAGTCATTTCCCATGCTTCTTTGGCTGGGGCAGCGGCGTAGCTATCGCGGCGATCGCTTAAAAAGCCATGTCCGGCATCGGGAAAGACGGTGAGAATATAACGTTTTTTGGCTTGGGAAAGGGCTTGGCTAATACGGGCATGTTCGTCGGCGGCTATCATCTCATCATCCGCGCCGTAAATTAACATAATGGGCGATCGCATGGCATCAACTCGATCTAGTAGGGGCTTCCGCCCTATTTTGTCCACGGCGATGCCACTACCGTAAAAACTTACTACTGCTTTAAGCCGATCGGCGTGAGCGGCATTGGCTAGAAATGCATGTCTGCCACCCATACAAAAACCCGTCACGCCAATTTTATCGGCAGCTACCTCTTGGCGTTTGGCTAAGAAGTCTAAACCTTGTCCGACTTCAGCCATTACGGTGTCGTCATTTAAAGATTTCAGTTTGGCTACTGCTGCTTGTATATCCTTGTATTCATAAACATCGCCATGATAGAAATCTGGGGCAAGGGCAACATAGCCTGCTTGGGCAAAGCGATCGCAGACATTTTTAATATTTGGGTTTAAGCCAAATGCCTCCATAAAGACCATGATGGCGGGAAAAGTGCCGCTGCCTTGAGGACGAACGTAATATCCCTGTAAATCTTTACCCAAAGTAACCGTTTCGCCTTTGGCTGTAGGTTTGGTTTGAGCGTTGCCCTTGCCTGCCTGTACCAGTAGAGGTGTAGTAGCAACACCAGCAGATAAAATCAATAAATCGCGTCTGTTCATGAGGTTCGGTCAATAAAAAAAATAACGATTGGGATTTAGCTTAATTCGAGCGTGCATCCCCGTAAACAAGTTATTCTCTTACAGCAATAATTGCTGGTACTTGGCGCTACTCTCCACGCTCAGCGCTGGCGTGTCTAGCAAAAATATGTACGATCTATAAAGACAACCATTCATAAATCTTCATACCCCCTCGTGATTACTCCGCAGCTAGCATCGACGGCATCTATCGAGAAACAGATTTGGCACTGGCAAGGCTACAAGATTCAATATACCGTCATGGGCGAGGGTAACCCCTTGATGCTCGTACATGGCTTCGGTGCTTCAATCGGTCACTGGCGCAAAAATATCCCCGCGTTGGCGGCTGGTGGTTATCGAGTCTTTGCCATAGACTTACTTGGTTTTGGTGGTTCTGATAAGCCGCCACTCAACTATACGATGGAAGTATGGCAAGAACTACTAAAAGATTTTTGGACGGAACACATTCAAAAGCCTACGGTATTTGTCGGTAACTCGATTGGGGCGCTGCTAAGCTTGATGACAGTTGCCAACCATCCAGAGATAGCTGCTGGGGGAATTTTAATTAACTGTGCGGGGGGATTATCTCACCGTCCCCACGAACTCAATCCACCTTTACGAGTGGTGATGTCGGCGTTTAATCGCTTGGTACGTTCTCAAATTACGGGAAAAATTATTTTCAATCGGGTTCGCCAAAAGCCCCAGATTCGCCGGACTTTACTTCAGGTTTACCGCAACCGAGAAGCCGTAACAGATGAACTAGTAGATATTTTACATGCGCCTTCCTGTGACCCCGGAGCGCAACAAGTATTTGCTTCCATTTTAGCTGCGCCTCCTGGTCCCACCATTGCAGAACTTTTACCGAACGTCCAGCATCCTCTCTTGGTGATTTGGGGTGCGGACGATCCTTGGACACCAATTACTGGTGCTAAGATTTTTCAACAAGTAAAGGAGAAGGGGCACAATGTTGAAATTGTTCCCATTCCTAATGCTGGTCATTGTCCTCACGATGAAGTTCCAGAATTGGTCAATGCGCAAATATTAGAATGGCTTGATAGTTAACATGTAGAGACATTACATGTATCGTCTCTAGCGGTTTTCAATTGGATGCAATACACGTCTGGTAGGGGCGCTTTCTCTGTGCGCCCCTACAAATGTTATCCACACAATCGAGAATTGCTATAAACTCTTCTGGCTTATCGAAAAATGCAGGCAATAAAAAACCTGGCTGCTGCGATCGCCCGTTCAAATGAATGTATACAGTAGAGACTTTCTGTGGAAAGTCTCTACTGCCTTTGGATCAAACCGACGACTTTTCCAGCATCAACTTAGAACGCTTCAGCAGTTCGGGTACGGCGACGGGATAATCGCCTGTGAAACAAGCCGAACAGAAACTATTAGGGTCTTCTCCTGTGGCTAACAGCATTCCTTCCCAACTGAGGTAGGCAAGGGAATCGACTTCAATTTGTTTGCCAATTTCTTCCACTGATTTAGTCGCAGCAATCAACTGGTCTTGATTATCCGTGTCAATGCCGTAGAAACAGGGATGAGTGACAGGAGGGGAGGAAATTCGCATATGCACTTCTGTTGCACCCGCCTCGCGTAGTGTCTTAACGAGTTTGCGGCTGGTCGTTCCGCGCACGATAGAATCATCAACGATGATGACTCGTTTTCCAGCCAAGACATCTCTGAGGGGATTCAGTTTCATTTTGATGCCTGACTCGCGCATCATTTGAGTTGGTTGGATGAAGGTGCGCCCAACATAGCGATTTTTAATCAACCCCTCGGCATAGGGAATCCCAGAGGCTTGAGAAAAGCCAATTGCGGCGGGGATACCGGAATCAGGTACGCCCATGACCATATCTGCTTCCACAAGAGATTCTTTTGCCAGTTGTCTGCCCAATCGCAAGCGATAGGTGTACAAGCTTTCGTTGTGCATGACGCTATCTGGACGGGCAAAGTAAATCATCTCAAAGATGCATAGTTTGCGCTGGGGTTCTTGCGCCCAGTGATAGGAGGCTATGCCTGCCTCAGTAATCCATACTAGTTCGCCTGGTTCTACGTCTCGCAGGTATTCTGCACCAATAATATCTAACCCGCAGGTTTCAGAAGCTAAAACGTAGCGATGGGGATTGTTGCCCAACGTGCCAATGACAAGGGGACGAATGCCGTTCGGGTCGCGCACTCCCATCAACCCTGCTGGGGTTCCGACCACTAAACTAAAAGCGCCGTGGCAGCGTTTGCAAGCGGTAATTGCCCCATCTAACCAATCTTCGCCATCGTTAACTGCTTCGGCGATCGCAAAGGCGATCGCTTCTGAATCTGTCGTCGTGTTAAAGTTACACTGCCGCTGGAGTAATTCGTCTCGTAAAGCTTTAGTATTGACTAAATTTCCATTATGTGCTAGAGCAAAACTGCCTAAGCGAGTTTCGACCACCGCAGGCTGGGCGTTCACTACCCGACTAGAGCCAGTAGTAGAGTAACGGGTATGACCGACTGCCATCCTACCAGGCATTTGTTGCAAAATTGACTCGTTGAAGACTTGAGAAACCAGCCCCATTTCTTTGTGTAGGTGAATTGTCGTGCCGTCAAACGTAGCAATTCCGGCTGACTCTTGCCCTCGGTGTTGTAGGGCGTACAAACCGAAGTAAGTAAGTTTGGCAACGTCCTCTGCGGGTGCGTAAATGCCGAAAACGCCGCAAGCTTCTTCTTGCTTGTCAGAGGGTTCTGAAGGATGAAGCGATCGCATGTCCATACTGTGACTTACATCCTGCATACTTCCTGAAGTGGGCTGGTAGAAATCCATGCTACAGTGTTGCTCCTGAGCGGCGAGTTGACTTTGTGGAATTGACTTGGCGAACTAGATAATCCAAACTCATGAGTTTGAAAACATTAACTAATACTTAAAAAAATGTTAATCAAGATACATACAACAGTATCGTCATAAATTTTGTTAAGAGCAAGATTTTGGTCAATTATTTTTTTGTCACTTAGCTACGGCAGGGTAGCTGAGTCAGATAGCCGCCGTTCTATAGCATTGAAAAAGCGATCGCGCATCATCTCAATCGTAGCGGTTACGATCGTCTGTCGGTCGGTTGTGAAAACCTGTAAATCTTGGGTGGAACTGCCGACATGACCGAGTTTTTGCCAGTTATCTCCGAGTTGCTCTGCTAAATAGGATTCCCAGACTTGTTGATGTTGTGTTGAGACGGAAACCAAAATTCGCGCCCCACCTTCACCAAATAAAAGTTCATCCCAGCGTTGCGGTAAATCGTCGGTTAACCCCAGGTTAATTTCAGCACCCAATCCAGTACTGATGCAGGCTTCGGCAAGGGCGACTATCAATCCACCTTCAGCAACGTCGTGCGCTGATTTGACCCAACTTTGTTGAATGCCTTCTCGACAGGTAGCTTGGACGCGCCGTTCGAGGTCAAAGTCTACTTGGGGTGGCTTTCCGGCGACTATGCCGTGAATTGTGGCAAGATATTCGGATGCACCCAGTGTGATTTTAGATTTCAGTGGAAGTCCCAGAAGATAAATAATATCTCCTTCGGTTTGCCAGCCTTGAGTACAGGTTTTAGATAAGTCGGGAATTAAGCCCACCATCCCGACTACGGGAGTAGGGTAGATTGGTTGTGGCTTGCCTTCAGAGTCGAAGGTTTCGTTGTACAGGGAGACATTTCCGCCAGTTACAGGGGTTTGAAATTCTTGGCAGGCTTCTGCTAAACCGCGACAAGCTTCGCCAAGTTGCCAATAACCAATTGGTTTTTCAGGACTACCAAAATTGAGGTTATCTGTCACCGCAACTGGTTCCGCCCCTACACAGCTTAAATTACGGGCGGCTTCTGCAACAACTGCCTTTGCACCTTCATAAGGATCGAGGTAGACGTAACGCGGGTTGCAATCGACTGTGGCAGCTACGCCTTTGGAGAATTCGGAATTCGGAGTTCGGAATTCGGAATTATTTTTGACTTTTAACTTTTGACTTTTGAATTCTTCTAATGGGCGCAATCTGACAACTGCGGCATCTGCACCACCGGGAAAGATGACTGTATTGTTTTGGACTTGGTGGTCGTATTGACGATAAACCCATCGCTTAGAGGCGATCGTTGGGGTATCGAGTAAAGTTAGTAATATCTGGTTCCAATTTTGGTGCTGACCTTGGATGTTAATTCCAGCAATGGTACAGGTTGGTAGAGATTCAGCCTGCCACTCCCAAGCTTTACGGGCATATTCTGGTGGTTCGCTCAATATTTCTCGGTGGTAGAGGGGTGTGTTTTCTGCCAATGCGTTAGCAGGAATTTCAGCAGCTACCTTGCCCTTAAATAAAATTCTGACAATTGGCTCCTCAATTACCGTACCAGCCACGACAGCATGAAGTCCCCAACGGTGGAAAATATCGATTAATTCCTGTTCTCTACCCTTGTGGGCGACAAATAACATTCGTTCCTGAGATTCCGATAGCAGATATTCGTAAGGAACCATGCCCGTCTCGCGCACGGGAATTTTATCGAGGTCGAATTCAATGCCTACACCGCCTTTAGCCGCCATTTCGGATGTCGAACAGGTAATCCCTGCTGCACCCATATCTTGGGCTGCAACGACAATTCCAGTTTTAAATGCTTCTAAACAAGCTTCAATTAAAGATTTTTCTAAAAACGGATCGCCCACTTGCACGGCGGGACGGTCTTGTTCTGACTCTTCGCTCAATTCTGCACTGGCGAAACTCGCTCCTTTCATCCCATCGCGTCCGGTGGTGGAACCGACATATAAAACTGGATTCCCCGTACCAGATGCTCCCGATTTGACGATCTCCGGCGTTTCCATCAATCCTAATGCCATCACATTGACTAAGGGATTACCAGAGTATGCCGGATCGAAATAGACTTCTCCCCCGACTGTGGGGACTCCCACACAGTTACCGTAATGAGAGATTCCTGCAACCACACCGTTGAATAGCTGTCTGGTACGAGCATCATCTAAGGAACCAAAGCGCAGAGAGTTAAGTAAGGCAATGGGACGCGCCCCCATCGTAAAAATATCGCGCAGAATGCCTCCGACTCCAGTTGCAGCCCCTTGAAATGGTTCTACGGCTGAGGGGTGATTGTGCGATTCAATTTTAAAAGCCAGTTGCAGCCCGTCACCCAAATCGACAACACCTGCATTTTCGCCTGGTCCTACCAAAATGCGTTTACCAGTAGTAGGAAACTGTTTTAATAGCGGTCGAGAATTTTTGTAACAGCAATGTTCCGACCACATCACACCAAACATGCCTAACTCTGCTTTATTAGGGTGTCGTCCTAGTCTTCTGACAATTTCTTCGTATTCTTCCGGCTTAATGCCTTCAGCAGCGATTTCTTCAATGGAAAAAGGTGCGGCAGGAGTGGCAGACATAAGGACGTTGCGCAAAGAGAACAGAAAATCATTCTATCTCTATCTCTATATTTGTTGATGGTTGATGGTTGATGGTTAACTGATAACTAGTCACTGGTCACTGGTCACTGGTCACTGATTAATTGCCCGATCGCCTCTACTAATTCATCGGAAACGACTGGTTTGGCAAGATGAATTTGGAAACCTGCGGCGATCGCGCGATCGCGGTCTTGTTCTCTAGCATATGCTGTTAAGGCGATCGCAGGAATTTTTCCGCCTTGTTCTGGAGGTAATGTCCTGACTTTCTGGATAAATGTATAGCCGTCTGTGGCTGGCATCCCAATATCGCTCACTAAAATATCTGGTAGCGATTTTTCCAACGCTTCTAGTGCTGCTACTGCTGAATCAACTACGATTGACTGCGCCCCATATTCTTCTAGAGTCAGTGCTAAAAATTCTCGCGTATCGCGATCGTCTTCTACAACTAATACTCGGATGTTATTAAGTCGAGAGTCGGGAATCGGTAGGGGCGGGTTTCCAAACCCGCCCGTACGGGTGTGATTCATTCCGAATTCCGAATTCCGAATTCCGAATTCCGAATTCTCCAGCAGGGGTAACATAACTCTAAATGTTGCTCCCTGTCCGACTCCTAGACTTTCGGCGCAGACTGTTCCCCCATGCAGTTCTACCAAGTGACGTACTATTGCTAAACCCAGACCTAAACCGCCATAACTGCGAGTAATCGATGCATCTGCTTGGCGAAAATAATCGAATATATGGGGCAAAAATTCAGCACTAATACCAATTCCGGTATCTGTAACTGCGATTTGGGCGTAGTTAGTTGTTGGTTGTTGGTTGTCGATCGTAGACGCTAACGCTAAACTCTGTGAAGGTTGACAGTTGACGGTTGATAGTTGTTGCTTCTCTGCTCCTCTGCCCTCTTCCCCCTGCTCCCTGCACTCCCAGGTTCCCTGCTCCCTGATAGTTGTTGTGGGCGCTACTGTTGATAATTGCAATTTCACTTCTACGCGCCCGCCGGATGGAGTGAATTTGATTGCATTGGAAAGGAGATTCCAAACAATCTGCTGCAACCGACTCGGATCTCCTAAGACGATTGGTTGTTGGTTGTTGGTTGTTGGTAATTGAGAGTGGCTAGTAGCTAGTGGCTGGTGGCTAGAATTGCTTCCTTGTCCCCCTTGTCCCCCTTGTCTCTCTTCTCGACTCCCGACTCCCGACTCCCGACTCCCTGCTCCCTCAAAAACTAGTTCGATGCACTTAGTTTGAGCTGAGAGACCAACGGTTTCTAAAGCATTGGTAATGACTGTTTCTAAATTGATAGGTTGGGGATTGAGGGTGAGTTTGCCGCGAATGATGCGCGAGATATCTAACAAGTCTTCAATCAACCGAGTCTGTAATTGAGCGTTACGTTCGATCGTTTCTAGGGCGCGGTTAAAAATCTCAGGGCTGAATTTACGAGTCCGTAATAATTTCGCCCACCCCAGGATTGCATTGAGGGGCGATCGCAATTCGTGGGACAGTACGGCTAAAAACTCGTCTTTAACTTGATTTGCTCGTTTAAGTTCCTCGGCTTGCTGTTGCAGTTGAGCTTCTCGCGCTCGTAATGCTTGTTCTGCAAGTTTGGACTGGGTGATATCGCGGGTGATTGCTAGTAAGGTTTGCACCGAACCGTCTGGATTAAATTCTGGTACGACTCGCGTTTGGTAATAACGAATGCCATTGCCCGGTGCGGGAAAATCATATTCAAAAAAGTCTTCTTTTTGAGTTGCAAAGACTTGGCGCAAACTCGATTGCCAAAGCGTACAAATTTCTGGTGATACACCCACTTCAGCATGAGTTTTTCCGACATACATTTCGGGTGGCTTGCCTGTAGCTTGTGCGACTACCGGATTCACGTACAGATGACGCAAATCTCGGTCGAATCGAGCAATAATATCGGGAGAATTTTCCACCAAAGCGCGAAATTCTTCTTCGCGACGGTTGAGTTCTGCTTCGGCAACAACACGGGCGCGACGTTCTGCTGCTTCGCGTAGCGATCGCTCTACGGCAGGAATCAGGCGTTCTAAGCGTTGTTTCAGTACGTAGTCAGTTGCACCACCTTTGAGGGTTTCAATTGCCACTTCTTCTCCCATTGTGGCTGTCACGAAAATGAATGGCACGTCTGGGCAGAGCTGTCGAGCCATAACCAGGGCAGAAATGCCATCAAAACCAGGCAAGGAATAGTCAGACAGAATCAAGTCAAACCCACCCCGTTCGAGTGCCACTTGAAACTCCGAACGAGTCTTCACTTGAATCGATTCGCACTCAATCTCGCTTTCTGCGAGTAACGCAGTAATCAGTTCTGCATCCAGTATGCTGTCTTCTAGAATCAGAAACTTGAGTGACATCATTCTATTCCTTGATTTGGTCGATCGCTACGAGCGCTAGACAGCGAGCCAGGTGGTGGCTCGTTAATAATTGCCCAAAACAGCCCTAAACCTTGAATCGCACCCACAAATTCATGAAAATCAATTGGTTTAACTACATAAGCGTTTGTACCTAATTCATAACAGCGAGTTAAATCTCGTTCTTCGCGGGAAGAAGTCAAAATCACTACAGGCACGGTTCTCAGATATCTATCTGCTTTCAATTGCCCTAGAACTTCTATCCCATCAACCTTTGGTAGTTTTAGATCGAGTAGCACCACAACGGGATTGCCTTCACGTCGCAATCGATACACGCCTCGGCGGTACAAATAATCTAAAGCTTCTTCGCCATCGCGGACAACGACGACTTCGTTACCTAAATGGTTTTCTGCTAGGGCAGTCAGGATTAACTCTACGTCGTTAATGCTGTCCTCCACCAGGAGAATGCGCTTTAATTCCATTGTTCGCTCTCTACTCTCCACCCCTCACTCCCAGTCTTGGTAACGAGAAGAAGAACGTTGCTCCTTTATCTATTTCTCCTTCTGCCCATACTCGCCCGCCATGACGGTGTATGATGCGCTGAACATTAGCTAATCCTACTCCCGTACCTTGAAAGTTGGGGTCGCTGTGCAGGCGTTGAAACACTCCAAACAATTTATTTACGTACTGCATATCAAAACCGATACCGTTGTCTCTTACGAAAAATACCACCTCCTGAGACTCTGATAAAATTTGACTCCCAATAGTAATTTCTGTCTGCGAGTTTAACTTAGTATATTTAAGCGCATTTTCAATCAGATTCCGCCATACTAAACGTAACATTGCCGGGTCGCCCTGAACGCTCAGTAAGGCTTTAATCTGCCAGGAAATTTGGCGTTTCTTAGTTTCTAACTCTAGTTCTTGCAATACCTCCTGCACCAGTAAATTCATATCAATATTGGTAAAGCGCATTTCCATGCGTCCCATGCGGGAGAAGGATAATAAGTCATCGATCAACTTGCCAGCTAGTTGAGTCGTGTCCACAATGATATTGAGGTAGCGCTGACTTGTCTCATCTAGCGTGGTGTTGGATTTAATGCGCTTTTGTAGCAGATCGACAAATCCGGCAATGTGACGCAATGGGGCGCGGAGATCGTGGGAGACTGAGTAGGAGAAAGATTCTAATTCTTGGTTAGCGGCTTCAAGTTGTGCCGTGCGCTGCCTGACTCTTTCTTCCAAAGTTGCATTCAGTTTATGCAGAACTTCTGCTTGTTTGCGCAGTTTGTGTTCTAAATGTTTGCGTTCGGTGACATCATGTCCCACTGCATATAACAGTTTTGATTCAACATCGGGTACAGAACTCCAAATCAGCCATTTGTAAGAACCGTTTTTACATAAAAAACGATTTTCAAAGTTGATAGTAATAGCTCCAGTTGAGAGTTTTTCGACCTCAGCAAGAGATTTTTCTCGGTCTTCTGGATGAATCAAATCGATATATGGTGTCTGAAGAATTTCCTTTTGAGTAAAGCCGAGAATGGTTTCAAAAGCAGGATTGATCCGCTTAAAGTAACCATCTAACCCAGCGATACAAAGCATATCTAAGGAAAGTGTAAAAAAGCGATCGCGTTCGATTTCAGCATGTTTGCGATCGCTAATATCTAAAATAAATGCGACTGACTGTTCCCGATTTTCCCCCAGCAAGGCATAACCCAGCATCACAAAAACCCGCGTTCCATCTTGGCGAATATACTCTTTTTCATAGGGCGTACAAGTTCCCTTAGTTCGTGCCTCGGCAATTCTCTCAGCATCCAATGGTAAATATTCTGGGGGAGTCAGATCGTTCCAGCGCACTCTACCCGCCTCTAAATCGGCACGAGTGTAACCAATAATGTGCAAAAAGGCATCATTGGCATAATTTATTCCGCCATGAATGTCTCCGTATAAAATGCCGATGACATCTGATTCGACAAATAGTCGTAATCTAGCTTCACTCTGACGCAATGCATTTTCTGTCAACTTGCGATCGCTCACATCAGCTGCCATGCTGATAACCAATCGTCTACCATCTGCCAGACGACCCAAGGGAGCAGAACTAAAATCCCAAGTCCTCTTTTCTCCCTGCTTGGTAGTAATTGAGAATTCCCCTTCTTCTAGCCTTCTGTCTAGGCTGTATAAGCGCTCTATGCTTGCTTTAACTGTATCTTTCGCTGCTCCATAAGCTTTTTCCGTCCAAGCTGCAATTGTGGGAATTTCATCAGCAGTGTAACCGGATAATTCCGTCCAAGCTTGGCTAATGTGTACGACTTCGCCATCTTCGGCATGGATAACGATTGGAAATGGTGCATTGACAACAGCACGGCGAAAACGTTCTTCACTTTCACATAAAGCAATTTCAGCTTGTTTGCGTTCTGTCAAGTCAATCACAAAGCAAGCACTATAGCCGTTTTCTCCACCCTCAATTTGAGTAATACCAAGCAGAATCGGCACGCGAATCCCGTCTTTACGAATATATTCTTTTTCAAACGGAGAACAAGCACCATATGCTTGAATTTCTGCGACTCTCTGTCGATCTAATGCTTCATACTCTGGCGGTGTCATGCGATTCCAATACAGCTTTCCTGCTGCTAACTCAGGACGGGTGTACCCCATCATGGAGAGAAAAGCGTCATTGGCTTCAAAAATTCGTCCGCTAAAGTCACCAAAGTAGATGCCAATGATATTTGATTCTACTAGCCTTCTAAACTTGGCTTCACTCTCCTGTAAAGTGGCTATTGTGCGTTGACGATCGCGATCTATTCGGTTCAAAGATCTGGCATTGTGCCAAATTACACTGATATAAACCGCAATTAGCAATAATACCAGCAGCGCGATCGCGAAACCTGGATCGTAGAGTTTCCAGCGGTATCCCTGCAAAATCAGCCAACCCAAAATTATTGGAATTGCGATCGCGCTAGGAATCAGACGACGCGCAACTATGCCCCCATTCAATTCGCTTGTGACAACTGCCATAAAACCGCGATCGAGATCTACCAACAACGTACCTGCACCGAGCAAGAGAAAAATTATTGCCGTGTGCCAACTCATTGATGTGGAGTAGACAATAAACCGATAAAAAACTTCTACGCCATAGGCATATCCTATGAGAGCAAGTAAGGCAATTAAAATAACAGCAAGACTTAAAGCTTGAGCCAAGAAAATGCGATCCCCCCTGCCCCCCTTTTTAAGGGGGGTGGAAAAGGTGGGTTTGTCTCCCTTGATAGGTGAGATGGAACAGGTGGATTTGTCTCCCCGTAGAAGGAGGATTGACTTGCCCCCCTTTGTAAGGGGGTTGGGGGATCGAACAGCCAACAGCCACAGCGCCCCGCCTAGCAGCACAAAATTCAAAGCAGTATTATCCGCCATGCGACCAGGATAAGGATTTGCTGGAGACAACGGTAAATCTCGAACCAGCAACTCATCAATCCCCAAATTCCAATTAAATATGTATTGGCAAAGAGTGAGCAAACCAATTAAGGCGACAGCAGCAGCGCAAATTTTGGTAATTAGGGAGTCGGGAGTCGTTATTCTAGTAGGGGCGCACAGCTGTGTGCCCCTACCATTGCGAACAAACAAAGACACGCCAGCTAAAATAAAAGCCACGGCTGTATTAGCTTTCATCGTGGCTGTGCCTAGAATCGCGCTTTTGAAAATGGCAATATCAAATATCCAGCCAATCAGAGTTAGACAGCCAACACCAAACGCGATCGCGCTAGCAACTCTTACTAGGTAATTGACTGTGACGCAAGTTAGCCATATGTTTCTGTCTCAGGTTGAAAGCGATCGCTTGCTATGCCAAAACAGTGTCACCATTCTACTGCTCACTCCAACGCCGACAGAAACATCGCTCCCTCTAAAACTTAACTTAAGGGAGACAGCCACTCTGAATAAATCTCTCCTACGATAGATATATTCAGTTGTCAGTTATCAGTTGTCAGTTATCAGTGAAGAAAGGGTGTGGGACGTGGGGTGTGGGAAATTTGTTGTTGGTTGTTGGTTGTTGGTTGTTAGTTGTCGCTCCTCTGCTCCTAGTCTCCTCTGCTCCCTCTGCTCTCTTCTCCTTTGTCCCCCTTGTCCCCCTTCGCCCCCTAATCCCCACTCCCTTCGGTCGTGGGGTCCCCGAGTTCCCCCTTGTCTCCCTTGTCTCCCTTGTCCTCTTCTTCCCGACTCCCGACTCCCGACTCGCTTTTCAATATTCCCACCTGACTCAACACGCGCATCGGTCCTAATTCTTTTAAGATTTGCATTTGTCGATCGTTACGCACGAACATTGTGCCAGCAAATCCCAAAGAGTTGATGGCAATCGACTCAAAGCTTTCTTGGGAACGGGGAATCAGCAGCATCCATTGGCGCGTTACGAGCAAGTTGTAAGCTCCTGCTTGGATGTTCTTCGAGCCGATGTCATGCTTTAGCCCCACTGCATTGAGCATTTGGTAGTAATAATTGAGCGTTACTGTGGCAGCTGCTTGAGGAGATTTTGTTTGAATTGGTTCTAGTTGTACGAAAGCATGGACAAAAGGCAAGCTGGGTAGAGTTTCGACTGTACCGCGATTAGTAGTTACCAACAAAGGTTCGAGGGGAATTTGAGGAAAATCTGCGGGTGTGAGTGGCAGGGGAACGATCTGCAAATGTTTGTGACGTTGGCTTGCGCCTGCTGTCTTGCCACCGTTGTAGAATGTCAGTCCGTTAAATTCCGCCAGACATACCCACATGGCAGTAAAATCAGCGAGAGTTAGTAAGGCTTCTTGTTCTTCAAAGGCGCGGGTAATTAGCAACAGGTGACAATCGACGACATTGAATTTATTTAACAAACAAACATGAGTTTCGGAGATGTCTGCTACGTATAAGTTTTTATCGTAGGGTAGAAAGGGATTAAAGTCTTTATCAGTCGTAGCATTTTGCCGATCCTGTTTTTGCTTTGCCTCGTCTTTGCGATTGAGATTGGTGGCTGTTCTGACCAGGAAACGCACGCCTTGCTGTTCTACAAACTGATATTCGGTGGGAATGGTGACTAGAGCCCCGCGTTCAAGGGCATGTTGGGTTATTGCGATCGCCCTATCCAGTAGCGTCCCAGGTTGTAGTATTATTCCGCGTGCATTCATGTCCTCTTGCATTATCAAATTTTGGATCGGCAGCGTAACTTTAGGCTTCTCGCCCTAGCTTTACCCAATAATGTACTCGATCGCCGCGCTCTAACACAAAATAACTCTTGTCGTATGATGGTACGCGATCGAGGTAGGCGATCGTACAGTCAGAGCAGTTTTCAATTGGGTAAAACACACGCTCTGTATGGGCGCACAGCCGTGCGCCCATACAAATGTCACTCACAGACAGCAATTAACTATACCGAACGTACTCGTCGCTAATCTTGAAGTAGGACGCATTCAGATTTATAGAATCGGGTGAAATACCCTGCAAGATCGCAATCAGATTTGGTTGGGTTTCTCCTACATTATTTGCATAGATTGCCGTGCCTGCTGGCAAGCCTTCCGGTGCTGCGCCCAAACTGTATTCAATTATGTACTGAGATTCAGTTACAGGGCGGTTGGTTTTTGCCAAAAAGATTGTATCTTCATACTTATTGAAGTCAGTTATCAAAGCGTAGCTATCCCCTGCTTCATAGTAAGTTCCTGAACCAGGTCTTCCGCCACTACCTGCAAGGACAAATGTATCTTTTCCCGATCCTCCTGTTAAAACATCTTTCTCTGAATCGCCACGGCTGGAATCAACAGTACCGCGTAACCATCCACCACCAGCACCAATCAAGAGATCGTCCCCAGATCCTCCATCTAAAACATCACTCCCGAACTCGCCAACTAATATATCTTTGCCATTACCTCCATATATGCGATCGTTGTCGTCTTTTCTCACACCATAATCAGGACCAGAAATGACTCCATAGCCATCGCCAGCCAGGAGATCGTCGCCATCATCGCCATAAATCGAATCGTTACCATAGCGACCGTAAATCGAATCGTCACCAGCACCGCCATAGATGCGATCGCTATCACCAGTTCTGATTCGATAATCGTCGAGATCTCCTACTATTACATCGTCGCCTTGACCACCATAGATGACATCTTCACCAAATCCACCTTCTATATAGTCATTGCCGTTGCCTCCTTGTAAGGTGTCGTTTCCGTCGCCACCGTATAGCTTGTCATTGCCACTGCCACCGTACAACGTGTCATTACCGCTGCCACCCCCCAGAGAATCGTTATCTTCGTCACCACATAAGGTATCGTTACCATCTCCACCACTTAGAGAGTCGTCACCTGCACCACCATAGAGGCGATCGTCCCCACCTAAACCGGATATTGTGTCTTTTCCAGCTTTGCCATAGATTCTGTCGTTGCTATCTGTACCAGTTAAGGTATCGTCTAAGTTCGTACCAAAGATATTTGCCATAATAAAAATTCTCGCTTTTGATGAGTATGCGTAGATATATTTACCCTGCGATCGCTTGTTCGAGCGCTACAAAAACATCTCAAGTCAGCTTGAAACTTCAGCAAAGACGAGCTAATCAATGCAACTATGCAAGCGATCGCTCCGTCCAGCCAAAAACTACTATTAGCTAGAAAAGTCCTCAACTAGAATACTGAATGTACTGAAAGTACGATGCATTCAAATTCAGAGATTCGGGAGAAACACCCTGCAAAATTCCAATTAGGTTTGGCGATGCGCTCGGATTATTGACTAATTGAGCGTATATTCCCGTTCCTTGCGGTAAACCGTCAGGCGCTGCACCCAGACTATAAGTAACTTCTGATGAGAGAGATGAAGATAGTGGCTGGATGTAGTTACGGCTGAGCGTAATAACATCTTCATTCAAATTGAAATCAGTAATTAGAGCATAGTCATTGCTACCAAGATAATAAGGACCTCTAGGATCGCGTCCAGCACTGTTACCAGCAAGTTCAAATCTATCTTTTCCGGCTCCACCCGTAAGGGTGTCAATTTCGCCAAGTCCGAGGCTGGCTCCGCTACCAATAGAACCTGAGAAACCACGCGCACCATTAACGGTGTCATCCCCAGCTTCACCATTGACAAAATCATTACCAAACGAACCGGTTAAGTAATCGTTACCATCGCCACCATATAGGCGATCGTTACCGTAATAACCATTGAGAGAGTCGTTACCGGAGTTGCCATACAAGATATCGTCATCGTTGTCGCCGAACAAGCTGTCATCGCCAGCACCGCCACATAATTTGTCATTACCAGCGCCGCCATCTACATAGTCATTTCCCTCATCACCATATAAGATGTCTCTGCCATCTCTAGCCAACAGGCGATCGTCACCCGCTCCACCATAAAGGAGATCGTTGCCTTTGTTCCCATCAATAAAATCTTTTCCAGCTTTGCCATAGATTCTGTCGTTGCTGTCCGTACCAGTTAAGGTATCGTCTAAGTTCGTACCAAAGATATTTGCCATGTCATCAGCCTTTAATCTTAATTAGTCTACGTAGCAATCAAAAAAACTAGCACTTAGGAAATCTGGAAATAAGACCCGCTTAAACTTACGGAGTCGGGAGAAACTCCTTGCAAGATCGCAATGAGATCTGGTTGCGCTCCTAAGTTGTTCGCATATATTCCCGTTCCCTGCGGTAAACCTTCCGGTACTGCACCCAGACTGTATTCGATTGTGACTGGGGGATAGACTACGGGACTGCTCTCAGTTTTGGCTAGCGAGATGACATCTTCGTTCTTGTTGAAGTCGGTAATGAGAGCGTAGTCACCATTGCCATTACCTATGTAAGAAGGTCCTACACCAGACCGTCCAGAGCCTCCCGTAAGGATAAATGAATCTTTTCCCGCTCCACCTGTCAGAGTATCAATTTCACCTCTGCCACGACTGACATCACCATCCCAGTGAAATACTCTTCCTCCAGCACCATTGATGTAGTCGTCTCCATCGCCTCCATTTAAAGAGTCGTTACCGAACTCTCCAACTAAGGTGTCTTTGCCTTTACCACCGTACAAGCGGTCGTTATCATTGCTGCTATTACCGATGAGTCCGCCGCTGATGATGTCATCGCCATCCTCACCATAAATTTCGTCGCTTCCAGCACCACCAGCAATGCGATCGCTTCCAGCACCACCATAGAGGCGATCGTTGCCTACCTCACTGTAGTAATCGCCATAAATTTCGTCGTTACCAGCACCACCATAGAGGCGATCGCTCCCAGCACCACCATATAAGGTGTCGTTATCAGCTCCTCCTTGCAAGTTATCGTCACCAGCACCACCATAGAGGCGATCGCTCCCAGCACCACCATACAAGGTGTCATTTCCGTCTTCACCTTTGAGGGTGTCTGCACCATGACTACCATCTAAAATGTCGCCACCTAAACCGCCAGATATGGTATCTTTTCCGGCTTTGCCATAGATGCCGTCGTTGCCATCCGTACCAGTTAAGGTATCGTCTAAGTTCGTACCAAAGATATTTGCCATGTCGAGCAACCTTGAATTCTAAGAATTCTAATTAGTTTATGTAGATGTTTTTACCCTGCGATCGCCTTTCAAATTGCCACAACAAAACTATCCAAATAGTGTTTGGCTTTCAATGAATTAAAGCGTTAAATATATGCCCAGCCAAAAACTAGTAAGCGATCGACTTACTGAAGTTAATTGATGCAATCCTCGATAAATTATCGCGCTTTGTCTTTACTTACAAGTAACACAGTCGATCTACAAAAAACTGGATATTTTGCAAGTTAAACTGATGCGGTAATACTGACAATATAATGCTATTTCTACGTTATTTCATCTCATTTATCATATTTTTTTAACAAATGTTTTTGTCCATTTTTCTCTATTTGAATAAGCTAAAAAAGCCTAGCCATTAACTAAGATAGAACGTATCAATTTTAGCTGTAAACTTTCCGTGGTAGCTGTTAATAGTTGATAGTTGATGGTTGATAGCACTGAATAACGTACATCGAAGAACCATTTCTCAATAGCCAAAGTGACAAGCTTATGACTTAGATAGAATTCGCTACAGCACGAATAGAGTTAAATCAAGTGGAAATACTGAGACATAAATAAAACGTTAGTTTATCTACTAAAATTAGAGCGGATCGATCGCGTGAATGCTACACAAAATTACCGAGTTTTTTTTAACTCAGTGCGCCGCGATATAGATAGGCGATCGCAATTTTGGCAAGTCAGCGATCGCCTTGTTCAGTTAAGCTTGAGTAAGGCAAAACTGATTATTAAGAATACCGAATATACTGGAAGTAGGATGCATTCAAATCAAGCGTGTCGGGAGAAACACCTTGTAAGATGGCAATTAGATCTGGTGCTGCACTCGTATTGTTAGCAAATTGAGCGTAAATTCCCGTTCCCGATGGCAAACCATCAGGCGATGCACCCAAACTATAGGTGACATCTGTAAACAGAAATGATGGTCCAGAGATATCATTGCTACTGAGTGTAATGATATCTTCATTCAAATTAAAGTCAGTAATTAAGGCATAGTCGTTGTTGCCATAGCGATAGGAAACACCTCGACCATCGCGTCCAGCACCACTGGATTCAAGTCTAAACTTATCTTTTCCGGCTCCACCTGTAAGGGTATCAATTTCGTTAGATCCGCGACTGGCACTACTAAATAGCTCTAGTCCAAAACCACCCGCACCATTAATGATGTCATCTCCAGCTCCACCATTGACAACATCGTTACCAAACGAACCTTCTAAATCATCGTTCCCATAGCCGCCGTATAAGCGATCGTTACCGACATAACCGTTGAGAAAGTCATTACCTGCATCGCCGTACAAGGTATCGTTATCGTTACCCCCGTACAAGGTATCGTTACCGCTACCCCCGTACAAGGTATCATCACCTGCATCGCCATTCAAAAAATCGTTATTTTCATTGCCATATAAGGTGTCTTTGCCATCTCCACCCAACAGGCGATCGTCACCTACTCCACCATAAAGGAGATCGTTGCCTTTATTCCCGTTAAGGTTGTCATTTCCGGCTTTGCCATAGATTCTGTCGTTGCCGTCTCCACCAGTTAAGGAATCGTCTAAATCTGTACCAAATATTACGGACATGATGTCAATCCCTCACTCAAAATAGTCGTAAATCGTAAAAAGTTAGTCTTGGTGTGTCTCAATTGCCAGCACAAACTTGTCATCCATAAACCATAGGAATGACTGAGTTTTGCTGGCTATTTCATGCGGGTAGGATACAAAGCCAGTTTTTATATTTCCCGAACCAACCCACTCAGTTTACATATTCTTTATATTTTGCGATCGCTATCTTTATATATTTGGGATTTTCAGAAGAAATATTCGTATCTAACGTGTTTGTGCCTTAGATATCTGTATTTCAAGCCCTTGTTTTATGTATAAAACAAAACACAGTAAACTTATGTTTTTTAAATTTGACTATAAAAAAAGTGAGTGCGATCGCAACTTTGGAAAAAATAAATATGTATAAACACGAGTAAATTAACAATTATTAAACCTTAATAAGGCTACAATCTATAGCCAACCTTTTTTTGCCAAGCCAAGTACCATTTTATGTAAAAAATATCGCTCTACATGCATAAGCCGATAGAGGAAACAAATTTCCTGATTTTTCTTAATCATCTTACTTAAATTCAGAAAAAGTGTATTTTGATACTTGGGATAAAAATCTTGACTTTCCCGTACACCTAATGTTTCCGTAGGATAGATAAAGATTCACCTACAACGACAAGACTATCTGTGGCTAATCAAGAAGAAACTGCCCTACCTCTAGCGCAAACACCCCTCTATCACCTCGCTTTAGAGCTGAAGGCAAGGTTAACGAGTTTTGGTGGCTGGGAAATGCCCGTGCAGTTTGTTGGGATCGGACAAGAACATGCTGCGGTCAGGACAACGGCGGGAATGTTTGATATTTCCCACATGGGTAAATTCGTCCTACGGGGAAAACAGCTAGTCGCTCAACTGCAAAACTTAGTCCCCTCCGATTTGAGTCGGTTGCGATCGGGAGAAGCACAGTACACGGTGCTATTAAATCCGCAAGCCGGAATTATCGATGACATCATCTTCTACTATCAGGGAGAAGATAATGATACGCAGCAAGGAGTATTGATCGTCAATGCGGCAACCACCAGTAAAGATAAAAAATGGTTGTTGCAACACCTCGACCCAGAGCAGGTAGAACTACAAGACATTTCACGCCAGAAAATCTTAATTGCAGTGCAAGGACCGCAAGCTGTAGCACATTTGCAAAACTTGGTAGAAGCAGACTTATCTCAAGTCAAAGCCTTCGGGCATTTAGAAACAAAGATACTAGGAGAACCGAGTTTTATGGCTCGGACTGGTTATACCGGAGAAGATGGATTTGAAGTGATGTTAGAACCAGAAGCAGGCGTGAAGGTGTGGCGATCGCTCGCTCAAGCCGGAGTCATTCCCTGTGGACTAGGGGCGAGAGACACCCTACGATTAGAGGCAGCTATGGCACTTTACGGACAAGACATTGATGATAATACCACTCCCTTAGAAGCAGGTTTAGGCTGGCTCGTCCACCTCGACACCAAAGGCGACTTTATCGGGCACGATATCCTAGAGCAACAGAAAACAAACGGAGTTTCACGACGATTAGTAGGGTTGCAAATGCCAGGGCGACACATTGCCCGCCACGGATACCAAGTCTTATCTGAAGGTAAAGTCGTAGGAGAGATTACCAGCGGCACTTTATCCCCTACTTTAGGCTATCCGATCGCCCTTGCTTACGTTCCTACACCCCTCAGCCAGCCAGGGCAAACCTTAGACGTAGAAATCAGAGGTAAGACCTATCCAGCGGTAGTTGTGAAAAAACCCTTCTATCGGGCTAAGAATCGTCCGGGAAAATAAATATTTGATTTTTTGTAGAGACGTAGCATGCTACGTCTCTACAAATAGATAGGCGATCGCGTCTATAGTAAAGCATATTAATTAACGATAGATCCGCGATTTGGTTGAGGAACTGACATGGAGTTGGAATATCCAAGCGACCTAAAATATCTTGACTCGCACGAATACGTCCGCATGGATGGCGATATCGCTACGATTGGCATTTCTGCTTTTGCTGTCGATCAGCTAGGTGACATTGTATTTCTGGAACTTCCTGAAGTTGGCGATCGCGTCACTAAGGGAGAAACCTTTGGTTCTGTCGAATCAGTCAAAGCCGTAGAAGATATGTACTGCGCCGTGACTGGTACGGTCGTCGAACGCAATGAAACTGTGCTGGAGACACCAGAACAACTAGCGGACGATCCCTATGGCGAAGGCTGGTTACTGAAAGTGCGTGTCGAAGATGCCAGCGAATTAGACGAGGCGCTAACTGCTGAAGAATACCGTACCCAGGTAGAGGGAGCGTAGCGAGGGGCTGGGTAAACAAGGGGGACAAGGGGGACAAGGGGACAAGGGGGACAAGGGGGACAAGGGGACAAGGGGGACAAGGGGGACAAGGGAGAGGGGGAGACAAGGGAGACAAGGGGGACAAGGGAGACAAGGGAGAGGGGGGAGACAAGGGAGACAAGGGGGACAAGGGAGACAAGGGAGAATAACAACCAACAACCAACAACCAACAACAAATTTCCCACACCCCACACCCCGTACCCTTTGTTCACTGATAACTGGTCACTGGTCACTGGTCACTGATAACTGCTCCTTGCTCCCTGATTAACAACTGACTTCTTCGATAACTGAGAACCGAACGAAATATTGCAGAATATTAATAAGACACTACTGGAGAAGCTATTTGTGGTACTAGACAGTCCTCGTATTCAACGCGATCGGCAGCAAAAACAAATAAGCAGCGAGTCAATTTCATTTCGACAAAGACACATTGGACCTCAACCGATTGAGGTTGAGCAAATGCTAGAAGTGTTAGGGCTACCGACCCTTGATGCTTTGATTGACCGGACAGTGCCGCAAGCCATTCGCCAACAGCGATCGCTGCAATTGGAAGGCGATCGCAGCGAGTATGCGGCTTTGGCGCAGTTAAAGGCGATCGCCTCGAAAAACCAAGTATTTCGATCGTTTATTGGTATGGGATATTACGGCTGCATTACTCCACCAGTAATTCAGCGCAATATTTTGGAAAACCCAGGCTGGTACACTGCTTATACTCCCTACCAACCAGAAATTGCTCAGGGACGACTAGAGGCGCTGCTGAATTTCCAAACGACAATTATTGACTTGACGGGTTTGGAAATTGCTAACGCTTCTTTGCTGGACGAAGGCACAGCCGCCGCCGAAGCCATGACTATGAGTTATGGTCTGTGCAAAACGAAGGCAAAAGCTTTCTTTGTCTCTCAGAACTGCCATCCGCAGACAATTCAAGTCGTGCAGACCCGTGCTAGACCACTGGGAATTAACGTGATTGTTGGCGACCACCAAACTTTTAAGTTTGACGTGCCAGTATTTGGCGTGTTGCTGCAATACCCAGCCAGTGACGGTACGATTTACGACTATCGGGCATTTGTGGAACAAGCCCATGCTGCCGGGGCATTGGTCACTGTCGCCGCCGACCCTTTGAGTTTAACTTTATTGACTCCCCCAGGAGAGTGGGGTGCTGATATTGCGGTAGGCAGCACGCAGCGCTTCGGCGTACCGATGGGTTATGGCGGACCCCATGCAGCATATTTCGCCACGAAAGAAGAATTTAAGCGACAAGTTCCAGGGCGGATTGTCGGAGTTTCTAAAGATATCCACGGGAAAACAGCCTTACGCCTAGCACTACAAACTCGCGAACAACATATCCGCCGCGACAAAGCCACCAGTAATATTTGCACGGCGCAGGTCTTACTGGCAGTCATGGCTTCGATGTATGCGGTGTATCACGGTTCCCAAGGACTGAAGCAAATTGCTACCAGAATCCACAAACTTACAGCAATTTTGGCAGCAGGATTAAAGCAGCTAGGCTATACCATCAGTTCAGAATCTTTCTTCGATACATTACGAATTAATTTGGTCAGTCATAACTTAGATGATATTTTGCAGGCTTGCCAAGCTAAGAAAATCAATATACGAATATTTGATGAAAAGTCTGTAGGTATCTCTTTAGATGAAACGATCGCAGAAGCCGATTTAACCGACCTATTCGAGATTTTCGCAGGTAATGACAGCCTACCCTTCACCATCGAAGAATTGGGGGCGGGTTTGACAGATCGATCTGGGGGTAGTCAGAGATCTCGGCAAAACCCGCCCCTACAAGCACCCACAGAACTGACTCGCACCAGCGAATTTCTCACCCATCCTGTTTTCAATCGCTACCATTCGGAAACAGAATTGCTGCGATACATTTATCGATTGCAGGCAAAGGATTTGTCCTTGACAACATCGATGATTCCCTTGGGTTCCTGCACGATGAAACTGAATGCAACGGCAGAGATGATGCCCGTCACCTGGCAGGAATTTGGCAATCTGCATCCGTTTGCCCCGCTGTCGCAAACGCGAGGGTATCAGATTTTGTTCCAGCAGTTAGAAGCATGGTTAGCGGAAATTACGGGTTTTGCTGCGGTTTCTCTGCAACCTAACGCTGGTTCGCAGGGTGAATATGCTGGTCTGCTGACGATTCGACACTACCATGAAAGTCGGGGAGAAGGACATCGGAATATTTGTTTGATTCCCCAATCTGCCCACGGTACGAACCCAGCTAGTGCGGTGATGGCGGGGATGAAAGTGGTGGCGATCGCCTGTGACGAACAAGGTAACGTAGACATAGAAGATTTGCAGGCAAAGGCGGAAAAGCACAAAGACGAACTCGCCGCGTTGATGGTGACATATCCCTCCACCCACGGCGTGTTTGAAGAACAAATTAAAGACATTTGCGCGATCGTCCATGCTTACGGCGGACAAGTCTACATGGATGGGGCAAATCTCAACGCCCAAGTCGGTTTGTGTCGCCCTGGGGATATTGGGGCAGATGTCTGTCATCTCAACCTGCACAAAACCTTCTGTATCCCTCACGGTGGTGGTGGTCCTGGGATGGGTCCAATTGGTGTAGCAACTCACCTCGCCCCCTTCCTCCCTGACACTTCTATTGCCCAAATCAGTAGCGATACTCATCCCTCACTCCTCACTCCTCACCCCTCCAAGATTGGAGCTATTTCCGCTGCACCTTGGGGCAGTGCTAGCATCCTGACAATTTCGTGGATGTACATCGCCATGATGGGCGGTGAGGGGTTAACAGAGGCGACTAAAGTAGCAATCCTCAACGCCAACTACATCGCCCGCAGACTAGAGCCATACTACCCCGTACTGTACAAGGGTAAAGCTGGTTTTGTCGCCCACGAGTGTATTTTAGATCTGCGATCGCTCAAGAAAACTGCCTCAATTGAAGTCGAAGACATTGCCAAACGCTTGATGGACTACGGCTTCCACGCCCCAACAATTTCTTGGCCCGTTGCAGGGACGATGATGGTAGAACCCACAGAAAGCGAATCGAAGGAAGAATTGGATCGATTCTGCGATGCCATGATTGCGATTCGCCAGGAAATTGCTGAAATTGAAGCGGGTAAAGTCAGTCGGGAAGATAATTTATTAAAAAATGCTCCCCATACTGCCGAAAGTTTGCTAGCAAGCGATTGGCAACATCCTTACACCCGCGAACAAGCCGCATATCCCGCCCCCTGGACGCGAGAACACAAGTTCTGGGTTGCCGTGGGACGAATTGATAGTGCTTTTGGCGATCGCAATTTCGTCTGTTCCTGCCAACCGATGGAGGCGTATTCTGGGGTGTAGGGTATAGGGTGTGGGGTGTAGGGGAGCCAGTGCGGGAGGTCGGTGCGTTGCGGGGGTAGCGCGATCGCGGACTTCGTCGCCCCCCGTCGTAGCAACTGGCGTTGTCGGGTGTGGAGATTGTAAATTTCTTTCTCCCTTGTCCCCCTTCGCCCCCTAATCCCCACTCCCTTCGGTCGCGGGGAAGAGCGAGTTCCCCCTTGTCTTCCTTGTCCCCCTTGTCCCCCTTGTCCCCCTTGTCCCTCCGTTATCATGCCTTCTACGACCAAATCCTCCCCAGGCTTGCACACTTCCAGATTGCTGCGGCAGTTTCTAGAACGGCACGCCGAACAAGAGTATGTCAGTTTGGGGGAGTTAGTGGTAGAGTTGGGCGATCGCGCTTATGGTCCTTTACTGGTCATCTGCGCTTTACCAGAAGCATTACCCCTCCCTGTGGCGGGTGTATCGGCGATTATTGCAATTCCGTTAATGCTGGTTTCGGCGCAATTAAGTTTGGGTTTTTCTCGTCCTTATCTACCAAAATGGCTAGCTAAACGGCGTTGGAAGCAAAAAAATTTAGCTAAGGTAGTAGAAAAAGGGCTGAATTACCTCGCAAAAGCTGAAAAAATCGTCCGTCCCCGTTGGGGTTTTATCACTTCGCGATTGGCGCAAAGGTTGTTAGGATTATTTATTTTGTTGATGGCGATAGTTATTGCCTTGCCTATCCCGCTAGGAAATATGCTGCCCGCGATCGCGATCGTTGTCATTAGTCTAGGTATGAGTGAAGGTGATGGCTTACTCGTCATTGTGGGAGTCGTGGCAGCTAGTATTATTCTGGCAGTCATGGTCAGCGCGATCGGTTTTGTTGCTAATAGTTTGAGAAGTTCTTTTCAACAACTCCGACAACAACTTAATTTTTAGTCAAATTAAAAGTCACGCATTAATACCCCAATATTTTTAATAATGAAATAGAAGTTGGGGAGATTTTTTACCTTACTAATTGTAAGATTAAGCCAATAATTCCCCCAGCTAAAACTAGCCAAGCAGAATTAATCTTGAAGCGGAAAACAGCGATCGCGCTAACAATTGCTAAAACTACAGTCACGATATCTATCAATGCTGTGCGTCCCAAAGTATATGAAACAACAGCCATCAAGCCCAAAGATGCAGCATTCACTCCATCTAAAAAACCACCAACTAAAGTAGATTGACGTAGTTTTGGAACCCAGGGATTGATAATACCGACCAGTACAAATGCAGGCAGAAAAATTCCGATTGTAGCCGCGATCGCCCCTGCATGACCAGCTAAAAGATAGCCGATGAAAGTAGCAGTAGTAAACACGGGACCAGGGGTAAATTGACCGATCGCAACTGCATCTAAAAGCTGTTGAGATGTTAGCCACTGATTGCGTTCTACCAAATCTCGTTGCAAAAAGGCAAGTAAAACATAACCACTGCCGTACAGCACCGAACCAATTTTGAGGAAAAATAGAAACACATTCAGCCAGCCTACAGGTGGAGTAGGGGTTGTATGACCTGCTTGTGCCAGCGGCAAAGATAGCGGCAACAGCCAAGCTGCCGCATTACCCCGACTACGCCCCAGACTTTTTACCAACATCACACTCAGTCCCGCCAGTAACAGCAATACGATTTCATCCCAGCCAAAAAAAAAGGCGACTATGACCGCTACTGCTACTATCCCCGTTGGTACGTCCTTAATTGCTTTTTGACCTAACTTCCACAATGCTTGTAAGACGATCGCGATGATAACGGGTTTGATCCCGTAGAGCAATCCTTCAGCTTGGGGTAAAGTTTGGTATTGCTTGTAGGCGATCGCCAATACCCAGACGATCGACATGGCAGGTAAAATAAAGCAGGTTCCCGCGATAATCAAACCGCGCCATCCTGCCCGTTCGTAGCCGATGTGAATAGCTAGTTCTGTAGAATTGGGTCCGGGAATTAAGTTAGTTACGCCCAGCAAATCGAGTAGTTTCTCGCGACTCATCCACTGCCTGCGCTTTGCCACCTCATCATCCATCATGGCGATATGTGCGGCGGGACCACCAAAGGCGATCGTACCTAACTTGAGAAATACTACTGCTAATTCTCGCAGTCTTTGCTTTTTTTGCTGCGAATTGAGGGCAGTATAGGGAATTTGCTGTTCTTCCGGTCGAATTCCTTCAGTTTCCTGAGACATCGGTTATCAGTTATCAGTTTTTCTACAATTTCGCCAACGCTTTACGAGCGATCCGAGTCACGTACAGAGTTACCGTTACCGTAGCAATAAAACCAATTATCCGAATTATCCATACGACAGTTGAATTGGTGGGGCGATCGCTACTGCTAATTGTGGCAAGGCTACCAGCTAGAGAGCCAAGATAAACATACATGACTGTCCCAGGCAACATTCCCACCGAGCCAAGGAAATAATCTTTGAGCGAAACTTGAGTGATGCTAAAAGCGTAGTTTAACAGGCTAAAGGGAAATATTGGTGAAAGTCTGGTTAACAAAACAATTTTGAATCCCTCTTTTCCAACTGCCTCGTCAATGGCTTGAAATTTTTGCTGACTGGCAATTTTTTTTGCCACCCATCCCCGCGCCAGATAACGCCCAACTAAAAAAGCTGCGGTGGCTCCCAAAGTCGCACCAATAAATACATAAATCGAACCGAAAACTGCCCCGTAAACAACCCCCGCACCCAAGGTAAGAATTGTGCCTGGAATCAAAGCAACCGTGGCAATGACGTACAGCAAGATAAACGCGATCGCGCCTATAGCACCAAGATTTTCTATTCCTTGCAAAGCTTGCCGTAACAGTTCTGGTAAATTAATCTCCATCACGCCGAGACTTGAATTGCACCGCTACCACTCAACCCAAAAGCAGCATGAATTGCCTGGAGTGCGGCAACTCCTTGTTCTTGAGCGACGACACAACTAATTTTAATTTCGGAAGTCGCGATCATTTGAATATTAATTTGTTCTCGTGCCAAGGCAGCAAACATCTTTGCCGCGACTCCTGGTTGACCGACCATTCCCGCACCGACGACGCTGACCTTAGCGATCGCAGTATCTACCACGACTTGTCCCCAGCCATGCTCCGACGCTGCTTGTTCTAAGGCTTGCTTCGCAGCTGCCGCATCCATCTGCGCTACCGTACAAACAATATCCCGCTTCGGCACGCCGTCCGCAATCCGACAGCGTTGAGATTGAATAATCGTATCCACGCTAATATTCTCCCGCGCCAACAATCCGAACAATCTCGCTGCTAACCCAGGGCGATCCGGTACTTGGAGAATTGCTAAACGGGCTTGGTTGATGTCTAAGGCTACACCGCGTACTGGGGGAGTGGGTAATTGGTAGTTGGTAGTTTTTTCTTCCTCGTCTCCCTTGTCCCCCTTGTCTCCCTTGTCTCCCTTGTCTCCCTTGTCCCCTTGTCCTTTCACCTCAATCCGCTCGTCTCCCACACCAAAAGCAGATCGCAGGGCTGCGACAGCGCGATCGCCGTCGCTGGCATCGATAACGCAACTGACTTTGACTTCTGAGGTAGAGATCATTTGAATGTTAACTCCTGCCTCAGCTAGGGTCGAAAACATTTGCGCCGCTACCCCAGGACGACCGATCATGCCTGCCCCGTCGATGCTGACTTTGGCAATGTGCGGCTGCACCATCACTTCTGCTTCCTCCGATTTCGGGTCGGGATGGGAGCGCAACACGGGTGCGATCGCGGCGGCGACTGCTTCTGTTTGCCTGAGTAGCGAACTCGTGACGGTAAAAGCAATGTCGTTGCTGTTGCCTTCGTGGATCGACTGGACGATCAAATCTACGTCTAAGCCTTGACGGGCAATCTCGCTAAATAGCCGTGCCGCTATTCCTGGGCGATCGGGGACGCGCAACAAAGCAATTCTAGCTTGATCTGCGTCCAGTTCTACCCCATCAACCGGACGGGCAATTTCTAAATCTACCAGCGGACGGGGTTGAGGTTTGGGCGAAACCACCCAAGTTCCAGGATCGCTCGTCCAACTGGAACGCACGACCAGGGGTACGCCGTAATTACGAGCAATTTCTACCGCTCTCGGATGTAAGACCTTTGCCCCCAAACTGGCAAGTTCTAGCATCTCGTTGCAAGTAATTTCTGTCATTAACTGCGCTTCTGGGACGAGACGGGGATCTGTGGTCAGAATCCCTGGAACATCTGTATAAATTTCGCAACAATCGGCGCGAAGTGCTGCTGCTAGCGCTACGGCTGAAGTATCGGAGCCACCCCGCCCCAAGGTGGTAATTTCTAATTCTTCCGTACTGGTAATACCTTGAAACCCAGCAACAACCACAACTTTACCAATTTTCAGTTGCTTTTCAATCCGAGATGTTTGAATGTGTAAGATCCGCGCCCGCGTGTGTTCTGCTTCGGTGACGATCCCCACTTGAGCGCCCGTGAGCGAAATTGCTGGTTGTCCCAATTCTTGTAATGCCATGCTTAACAGGGCAATCGTCACCTGTTCTCCTGTTGAGAGCAACATATCCATTTCCCGGCGACTGGGATTAGCGGAAACTTCATGCGCTAGTTTGACCAGTGCATCGGTAGACTTACCCATCGCAGAAACGACAACCACCAAAGCGTTTCCTGCTTTCACTGTTTGGAGAACGCGATCTGCCACAGCTTGAATGCGTTCCACCGAACCGACCGAAGTACCACCGTATTTCTGGACAATCAGAGCCATAACTTTGAAACAATGAGCAATTAACAAATTTCCCCTTTTTATGGGGGTTAAGGGGATCGAGAACTGAGATTTTAGGAGCGTGTCACTCCTGACTATATAAGATTAACGCGAGTTGAGCGGCGATCGCGAAATTAGAAGCTCGTACCCTCTTCAATTCCGAATTCCGAATTCACTCCTACAACTGCTCGATCGATTGCATAAATACGGGGCAAACATCGCCGATTCCCTTGATTAACGGTAGGGTGACTGTAAAAGTCGTACCCATTCCCACCGTGCTTTCCAAGGTAATTTCACCGCTATGTGCAGTAACACATTTTTTCACAATTGCCAATCCTAAACCAGTCCCAGGAATCTTCTCGGCATTATGAGCGCGAAAAAAAGGCTGAAACAGCTGTGCTTGGTCTGCTTGAGGAATACCGATCCCTTGGTCTTGAAATCGAAAGATCGCAGTTTTTTCTTCAACGATCAGTTCAAACTGTACCTGACCGCCAGCAGGAGAATATTTAATTGCGTTGTTGAGTAAATTACTTAAAATGTGTTTTAACAAACTCTCATCCCAGACCGAACCATGCAAGCGATCGCCATTCTGACAATAAAAAGTTAAGATCGAGTCTTTTGCATTGGTACTTAATTTTGCTTCCTCTACAAGTTTGCTGCAAAACTGCTCTAATTCCATTGGGATGAGCTTGCATTTGAGTTTGCCTGCTTCAGCTTGGCTCAAAAGCAAAAATTCATCTAATAGCCTAGCCATGTCGTTAATGGCAGAACGAATCAATTGAAAGTGAGCGAACTTTTTTTCTTGGCTTAATTTCTGTTCGTTATTTTGTAGCAATCCAGTTGCTAGCAAAATTGTCGTTAGAGGACTGCGAAAATCGTGTGAGAGGATGGAAGCAAAATCAGATTTAAACTGATTCATTTCTTTTGCTTTCATAAGTTCGGCAGTGCGTTCCTGCACGCTCACTTCTAAGGCTTGATTGACTGTTTTTAACGCTTCAGCTACCTGCTTGCGTTCGATCGCATAGCATAAAGAACGTATCAGCACGCCTGAATTGACCTGTCGTTTGACAAGATAATCCTGCGCTCCCTGGCGGACTGCTTCTAGAGCCAGATCGTCATCATTCGTATTTGTCAGCACGACGATGGGAAGGCTGGGAACGGCTTTGAGTAATGGTATGAGCGATCCTAACCCAGCGCTATCCGGTAGAGTTAAGTCTAATAGAACAACATCAAAGCAATTCTCTTGCAATCGGTCGAGCGCTTCCTGCAATCGCTGGGCGTGTACTAGTTCAAACTGCTTGACTGGAGACTCCTTCAGCAGCTCTCGCATGAGTCTGGCTTCTGCCAAGTTGTCTTCAATCAACAGAACTTTTACCGGAGTCATGGTGAAGTCAAAAGTCAGAAGTCAAAAGTCAAAAGTCATACACATAATTATCGGCATACGAGGATTAATTTACAGGCAAAGTTACGGTAGAAAGCCAAAACTCTTCAATTCCTTTGACAATTTGAAACAATTGGCTGAGGTTGCGAGACTTGGTAATGTAGCAGTTGACGTGTAAATCGTAGCTGTGACAAATATCTTCCTCGTTTTTGGAGGTAGTCAAGATCACGACAGGGATACGTCGCAGTTGGGGATCGGCTTTAATTTCTGCCAAAACTTCCCGACCGTCTTTCTTGGGTAAGTTGAGATCGAGCAGAATTAAATCTGGGTGGGGTGCGTCGGTATATTCTCCTTCTTGACGCAAAAAAGCGATCGCATCCATCCCGTTTCGTACAGATAAAACTTGGTTGGGGATGGTACTGCGTTTGAGTGCTTCTTCCACCAAGCGGACATCAGCTTTATTATCCTCTACTAGGAAAATGGTTCTGAGTTTTTCTGCCGTGCCTGTACTCATATTTCTTACCTCCGGCGGGAATTGTAAAGTAGAATGTTGCACCTTGACCTAATTCTGAAGCCACCCAGATATCTCCTCGATGGCATTCAACGACTTTTTGGCAAATTGCCAAACCCATTCCCGTACCGGAATATTCATCTCTGGTATGCAAGCGTTGGAAGATGACAAAAATGCGATCGCTAAACTGGGGATCGATACCGATCCCATTATCTTTAACGGAAAATAACCAGGCATCTTCTAGTGGTGAGACACCAATATGAATCATAGGTGGCTTGTCGCTACGAAACTTGATCGCATTCCCAATCAGATTTTGAAATAGCTGAAGCATCTGCGTGCTATCTGCTAATACTGTTGGTAGTGGATCGTAAGAAATTGTAGCTCCCGTTTCTGAAATTCGTCCCTGTAAGCCACTGAGAGCGCGTTTTAAGGCTACCTCCAAATCTACGGGTTGAAATTCGACATTCTGTCGATCTACCTTGGAATAAGCTAGTACGTCATCTATGAGCGTCTGCATGAGGCTGACTCCCGATACCGCATAGCTAATAAATTCTTTAGCATCTTCATCGAGCTGTTCTTGATAGCGCATCTCTAACAACTGGACGTAATTCGCAACTTGATTTAATGGTTCTTGTAAGTCGTGGGAAGCGACGTAGGCAAACTTTTTCAGTTCGGCATTAGAACGTTCTAAATCGTAGGCGATTTGTGATAGTTCTTCTGCTTGTCTTAAAACTATCTCAATTGTGGCTTTACGCAGATCGATCGCGGCTTTGATTTCTACTTTCTTCCACGGCAAAGATTTACCCTGTACGGTTTCTTGCCATAATTGAAAGGATTTGCGGGGAGACAAATATACGCTGTCATTCTCCCGACCGAATTCAAATGCCTCATGTGGATTACCACCCCAATTCACTGTTTGGATGACTTCAGGACGAAACCATAAAATATAGCTTTTGTCGGCAATAGGAATCGCTAACAAGCCACTAGCAACATGTTTGTAAATTTCTGCTTCTGGAAATACTAGTGGTAGGGTATCCGTGTAGAAAACTTCCTCATCTCGAAACTGGTATCTTAACCACTGTAAGATAACATTTAAGTTCTCTTGCTTTGGAACTTGCCCAATTGTCGTCCATTCGTTATTAAAATAGATGGCTGCTCCTTGAGCGTCAACTAATTCTAATAAGTTCGGTTCTTGTTTAACTAAACCATCAATCCAGTTTTCGGCTTGCGACATATATTCGACTAGTTGCGATCGCACATATGTGATGTGAAGGTTATAGTCGTAATCGTCTGTTTCTTCTATTGCCGAAATTTCGGCAAAAATCATTCGTCCGAGAAACTCGCAAGCTTTACGTAGCTCGTAAGATACATATTTAGGCGATCGATGGTGACAAGCAATTAACCCCCAAAGTTTGTCTTCTTTAATTAAAGAAATTGTTAAAGAAGCACCCACTTCCATATTATGTAAGTACTTAAGATGACAGGAAGATGCACTTCTTAAGGTTGAATGAGTCAAATCTAGCGGACGTAAATTTGTCGGGTTAATTAAAGGAAAAAGTTCTACTGGTTTAGCATGAGCGTTGGGAATTATTCTAATCCAATTGGAACAAAACAGTTTTCTTGCTGGTTTAGGAATATCCGACTCGGGAAAGTGCAATCCTAAGTAAGCTTCCATATCATCTAATTTTTCTTCGGCAATGACAACACCATGTCCGTCGTTGTCAAATTTATAGAGCATCACGCGATCGAATCCCGTGACTTTACGTACTTCTTGAACGATAACTTGACCGAAATCTTGTAATTTTGTTGTTGTTGCTAATCGATTAATTGAGGCTCTAGCTAGGTGATAAAAACTTAAAAATGGTATATTTTCTTGAGTCAGAGCTGGTTCTAATTCTAAAATTAGAAATTTATCGCGGTTGCGGTGGAAAATGCCGTCAAATACTACGTAATCGTCTCCTTTAAGTCTCAACCAAATTTTTATAGGGTTGAGCAGATCGAAGTTTTCTTCTGCTAGTCCTAGTTTGATTCTTTCTATTTGATAAGAGTCGAGCAGATCTTCTAGATTCTGCAAAACCAATTCTTCAGGGGAAATTCCAAAAACAGAAAATGCATTAGTACTGACTTGTAAAATTTTGAGGTTTGGCTCTTCTAAAACTAGAATGACTCCGTGTGATTGAATTTGGTTAATTAGTTGAACTGGTTCTTCATCCCAAAGGGAAAATTCAACATCTGTTACTTGCAAGTTTTCTGACACAAAGAGCCTCTCCTGAAAAGTCAAAGATTAAAAGTTAAAAGTCAAAATAATGGAAACTATGTTGCACGACTTTTTGTTGAGTTGAGATGCAAAATTAAGAGTAAAAGCAAAATTATGTGTTGTCATAATGCAATTTTTTTAGTAGGTTGACGCATGACACTACTAGCTTTATCCGTAATATTTATTAGTCGATCTATATAAGTAAATTTATGGAAAACGGTTGCTTTTCTCTATTTCCTCAAATGTTACTCGCGCCAACAGCTTAACATAGCGTTTTTTGCGATCGAGGTAAATGTTAAGAAAAATTAGTAGTTCTTGAATTCAGCGACTAATTATGATGAAAAATAGCTGCATTTTTGCAATACAAAAGCTAGCTAGGTAATTGGTAAATGTTAGTTGGTAGTGGGTTTACAGGTTGAAAAGCGCGATTATTATTTAGTTGCTAACCCTTCGTTGTGAATTATGTAGAAAATATTAAAAATAGCAGAATTGGGCAATAGTTCGTGCTATTTGCTAGCGAGCTAAAAATCAAGCTAGCTTGACTAATTTATCGCCATAATCTGTCGTTACTATGAGCGATCGCGATTTTATAGTAGCGATTTTATAGTAGGGTAGGCATTGCCCACCTATACTCAATTGGCTTTTATCTACAGCAAATTAGTTAAGCTAACACGCAAATTATTAAAAATAGCTGCAATATCGCTAATTCAGCCAATAAGAGTAAATACTTAATCTCATCAAGAATTGCGAAGCACAAACATTGCGATCGCCCCCTCACAAGCCATTTCATCCTACTGTTCCTCAAAGTAATAGAATGAAGATCTAGAATTGCAGTTGCAATATAGTTGCATTGAGTACAGATTCCGTAACAATTTCTACAGAATTGGTGACATAAAAATCTGTATTCATGAAGAGTTTGTCATCTTGACCCAATAGAAAGCTTTCTATGAGTTCTTCGATCCGCTTCTTAATGTGCGCCCCCGACCACTATGATGTGGACTACGTGATTAACCCCTGGATGGAGGGTAACATTCACAAGTCCTCCCGCGATCGCGCCGTCGAACAGTGGCAAAAGTTGTTCCATGTCCTAAAGGAACAAGCCGTTGTCGATTTGGTGCAACCGCAACCAGGCGTACCAGACATGGTATTTACTGCGAATGCAGGCTTGGTTTTGGGGGATACAGTTGTCCTCAGCCGATTCTTCCACAAGGAGCGTCAGGGAGAAGAACCATTCTTCAAGCAGTGGTTTGAGTCCAAAGGTTACACGGTACACGAACTGCCTAAAGACTTACCATTTGAAGGTGCTGGAGATGCACTGCTAGATCGGGAAGGACGCTGGTTATGGGCTGGGTATGGCTTCCGTTCCGAACTCGATTCTCACCCTTATCTCGCCAAATGGCTTGATATTGAAGTGTTATCCTTGCGCTTGATGGACGAGCGCTTCTACCACCTCGATACCTGTTTTTGTCCCTTGAGTGGCGGTTATCTCCTCTACTATCCTCCCGCTTTTGATTCCTATTCCAACCGTCTGATTGAAATGCGGGTTCCAGCTGAAAAGCGGATCGCTATCAAAGAAGCCGATGCGGTGAACTTCGCCTGTAACGCCGTCAATATCGACTCGGTAGTGGTGATGAATAAGGCGAGCGAAGATTTAAAAGCTCGCTTGACTAAACTGGGATTTCAGGTAATTGAAACCCCGCTGACAGAATTCCTCAAAGCTGGGGGAGCCGCCAAATGTCTGACGTTGCGGGTGACAGAACCAGTACGGGAAGAAGTCCACGCCAGCACGCCTGTGGAAAGTCGTGCTGTCCGTATGGAAGGACATTTGTTGGATTCCGGTTTAATCAACCGCGCTTTAGATGCGATCGTGGAAAATGGCGGTAGCTTCCAAGTGCTGAATTTTAGCTTGGGAGAACAGCGACAAAGCACGTCTTCGGCTGAGGTGAAGGTAACAGCGCCATCGCGCGACGTGATGGAAGAGATTATATCTCAGCTAATCGATTTGGGTGCTGTGCCCCGTCCGCAAGAAGTTTGCGACGTGAATATGGAACCCGTACATCAAGCGGGTGTAGCTCCCGATGATTTTTACGTGACGACGATTTATCCGACAGAAGTGCGGGTAAATTGCGAGTGGGTGAAGGTGCAAAATCAGCGCATGGATGGCGCGATCGCAGTTACATTTAATTCTGGTAGTCCCGTGGCTCGGTGCAAGTTATTACGGGATCTAGAAGTCGGCGAACACGTCATCGTTGGAATTGAAGGAATTCGTACCATTCGCAAGACGGAATCGCGGGAACAGCGCAACAAGCAAGAATTTAGTTTTATGTCGGCTGGAGTCTCCAGCGAACGTCGCGTCGAATTAGTGGTGGAACAAGTTGCTTGGGAACTGCGACAAGTGCGCGACCAAGGTGGTAAGGTGGTTGTCACGGCTGGACCCGTAGTAATTCATACAGGTGGCGGGGAACACCTATCGCAGTTAATCCGCCAAGGCTACGTGCAAGCTTTGTTGGGTGGAAATGCGATCGCCGTCCACGATATCGAGCAAAATATGATGGGGACTTCCCTCGGTGTTGATATGAAGCGAGGAGTCGCCGTACAGGGAGGACACCGCCACCACTTGAAGGTTATCAACACGATCCGGCGTTATGGCAGTATTGCTAAGGCTGTCGAGCAAGGTGTATTGCAAAGCGGAGTCATGTACGAGTGCGTCCGTAACAACGTCCCCTTCTGCTTAGCGGGTTCGATTCGAGATGATGGTCCTTTACCTGACACCGAGATGGACTTAATTAAAGCTCAAACCGAATACGCTCGGTTATTGCAGGGAGCAGATATGATTTTAATGCTCTCCTCGATGCTGCATTCGATCGGTGTAGGGAATATGACGGCTGCTGGGGTGAAAATGGTCTGCGTCGATATTAACCCCGCCGTAGTCACAAAACTGAGCGATCGCGGTTCGGTTGAATCTGTGGGTGTAGTAACGGATGTAGGATTATTCCTGAGTTTGTTAGTACAGCAGTTGGATAAGTTGACCAGTCCTTATCACTTGGTACAAGTCTAATCTCAAGTGGTAGGGTGCGTTTTGAAAACGCACCTTACTAAGAATTACTGTCTGTTGGGTAGCACAGCCGTGCTACCTATTTTTGTCGAAATCCGCAATGGTACGGTATGCACTCACGGCTAAATTTACATATTGTAATAATATGAACGAAATTTATTTTCAGGTAATAGCTATCTGTAACTTATCCTCTGCTGGGTCAATAGATAACAGAAAAAATTATGCAACCTACCATGTCATCTCTTTCCAATCGCGATTTTAAAAATAATCCATTTCTCTCCCCAGGTGAATATTGTACCTGCCATATTGGTATATCAGAATCAGATGAGCGGATGGCTGCAATTATAGTCAATAAGCAATACTATAGTTTTTTTAAGTCAGTTAAAGATAGAGAAAAAGCCTTAAGTGTAATTAATAAGCTTCAAGAAAAAGGCAACGATGCTTTAATTGTTAAAACCCCTAAAGGATTTTCAATTTGGGTTTTAGAACCTACAGCATATTTGTGTAAATCGAAATGAGCAGTAGGGGCGCACAGCTGTGCGCCCCTACCCTGTCACAATTACGGGAAGAAGAACACGACATAGGCAAAGAACCGAACATCCCTCAATGAGTGCCTTTGGTAGCCTAATATTGGGTTGAGAAAAGTCAACCCCCGATAAATAAACAGCTGTTGAGTCGGAAATTCAGTTAACACACATTAGCTAGAGATACAGCAAAGTTCGGAGGTAATTATGGCACTAGTACGTTGGGAACCATTCCGCGAATTTGAAATGGAACCATTCCGCGAATTTGGCAGCTTACAAAGAGAAATGAACCGTTTGTTTGACAGCTTGTCACCTCGCACTGGTGGTAATGGTGGAATGGCGTTCGTACCCGCAGCTGAATTGCAAGAAACACCAGAAGCAATTCACCTGAAACTCGAAGTTCCTGGAATGGAAGCTAAAGATTTAGACGTACAAGTAACATCTGAAGCTGTTGCAATTAGCGGCGAACGTAAATCTGAAACCAAGACTGAAGAAAAAGGTGTAACTCGTTCTGAATTTCGTTATGGTTCGTTCCGTCGCGTCATTCCACTGCCAACGAGAATTCAGCATGAAAACGTCCAAGCTAACTATCAAAATGGCGTTCTAACTCTCACATTACCGAAAGCAGAAGAAGAAAAGAATAAGGTTGTGAAAGTTAATATCGGATAAATTCTCAGTCAGGTAGGAATTCACCTACCTGACTATTTACTGTTTGTAATACGAAGAGATTGAGCGAATAGAATTCGCGACTACACAGGCTAAGTCCGCCGTTGACTCGAATCGCGATCGCAACTAGCCCCTAAATTAGCAAATTTAATATTTTCGTCTGGTTTCTACCGCTAGCTGCTTCAATATCCCTGGTACAGTCGATTGTAAGGCGTGGCGGATCGCTTCTAATTGCTCTAAATCTACTTCGTTCGTCCATTCATCCATAAAAAACTTTTTAACTTCAATCGAGAGGACGCAAGCAGAATCAGGAAACTTTTGATGTACCCAAGTAGGAAAATGTCCGCCGTAAAATTTGACATTTTCTCTTACGTCAAGTTGCCTTCCCAAAAAATCAAAGTTGCGGAGATCCGAGAGAAAACTTTGAATGATAGAATGCCAGCGATCGCGATCCAGCGTGGCAGTGCCTAAATTGATTTCTGGATTATATCTCGGATCGGCAGGTTCAGCATCCCGTCCCAAACGGCGATGATTATAAGTATGCAGTTCAAATACAACAAAACGTCCGTGACGGCGTTCTAAATCTCTAAAAATTCGTTCTAAATTAGCATAAAAAGTATCGTATTCAGCTAAGGAACGGGCAAGAATTTCAGCTGATGGTACGGATTGCCAAACTTCCAAACCCCATGCATCTCTGGGGTCAATATAAACTGCTTTTTCTCTAGGACGGTTGAGATCTAATTCAAACCGCGATCGCTTTACCACAATTTGCGTATCTGCGATCGTCGTCCAAGCCGCCGTAAATGGGTCTTCTTCTCGCCAGCGATCGGCTTCGCTGATGACCATTAAATCTGCAACTTCCTGCCTGACATCATGACCGTCATGTAAAGCTACAGCCGCGATCGCGCCATTTCCAACTCGCTCTAATACCCAGCAGGGATTCATCAGTTATCAGTTATCAGTTATCAGCAAATAGAAAGTAAGTAGCAGTTTTAAAAGTATTATTTGACCTAATTTTTAGTAAATTGGTTTTTCCTTTGCTAAATACTCATTAGCATTTTTATTTTCTCGTATGTAGTGTACTATAAACTGTAATGAATCACACTTTTTAACTTCTGACTTCTGTACTGGTGGGTTTACCAAAAAACTTTGTACTGAACGGAAATTATAGGTAAACCCGCCCTTACGACTTCTTTTGTGGTAGTCTGCAAACATGGGCAAGGTTACACGCGGTACGATCGCGGCTGGAGATGCAAGAACCGCCGCAGCAGGAATTGAAATGTTTCGCCTGGGTGGGAATGCTTTTGATGCAGCCGCCGCTGCTGTTTTAGCGTCATTTGTTACCGAATCATCGCTGACTTCTGCTGCTGGTGGAGGTTTTCTGTTAGCGCATACTCAGAACAATCAGAATATTTTATTTGATTTCTTTTCCCAAACTCCGATTCATAAAAGACCTCAACAAGAAGTTGATTTTTATCCAATAGACGTTAACTTTGGCGATGCTATTCAAGAATTTCATATTGGACTGGGTGCGATCGCTACGCCAGGAAATATTGGTGGTATTTATCACGTTCAACAAAAGTTAGGTAAATTACCTTTTCATGTCGTTACCGAACCAGCAATTCACTATGCTAAATATGGTATAGAAGTGAATGAGTTTCAAACTTACTGCTGGCAAATTTTACAACCAATTTTGACAGCTACCAAAGCAGCACGACAAATTTACGCGCCGCAAGGCGTGTTGCTGGAGGTAGGGGATAAATTATTCATGCCTGATTTTGCCGCAACTTTAAATTATCTTGCCGAACGAGGGGTGCAAGAGTTTTATCGAGGAGATATTGCCCGACAATTAATTAAAGATTGTCAAACCGATGGCGGTTATTTAACTGATGCAGATTTAGCAGAATATCAAGTCATTGAAAGAGAACCGCTGACGATTAACTATCGAGGGAATACACTATTAACAAATCCACCTCCTAGTTCGGGAGGAATGTTGATTGCTTTTGCTTTAGAATTATTGGCTCAACTCGATTTATCTAAAATTGGTTTTGGTACGCCGCTACACTTACAAATTCTTACAGCAGTCATGCGATTAACCGATCGCGCTAGAAAAGAAAAGTACGATACTAATGTTTATCAAACTGATATAACTGAAATATTTTTAGCTGCTGCTCAAATTACCGAATATGCATCGCAATTAAATTCAGTTGTGAATAAATGGGGTAGTACTACCCATCTTAGCGTTGTAGATGATGAAGGAAATGCCGCTAGCGTCACAACTTCTAATGGAGAGGGTTGTGGTTACATTATTCCGGGTACGGGCATCATGCTAAATAATATGCTAGGTGAGGACGATATAAATCCACATGGTTTTCATCAATGGCAAGAAAATGTCCGAATTTCTTCAATGATGTCGCCCACAATTGTATTAAAAGACAATCGCCCTGAAATTGTTTTAGGTTCTGGTGGTTCTAAGCGAATTAGAACGGCTATTTTACAAGTTATTTCTAATATTATCGATTTTCAAATGCCTGTAGATCTAGCTGTGAATAGTTCTCGCCTGCATTGGGAAGATAATGTCTTGAATCTGGAACCAGGGTGGAATGAAGAAGCGATCGCTAACTTAATTTCTGCTGATGAAACATCCCTATTATGGAACAAGCAGAATATGTTTTTTGGCGGCGTGCATACAGTCATGGAAGATGAGTCGGGAATCATTTCAGGTGCGGGAGATAAACGACGCAATGGTGCGATCGCATCTATCTAAACCCCCCTTGATTGAATGTCGGCTGGTAGGGGCGCACAGCTAGCTGTGCGCCCCTACATATGAATTAACCAAAGTCTCCCTTTTTAAAAGGGGGTTGGGGGATCTAAAGCCCCCTTTTTAAGGGGGGTTGGGGAGATCTAACCTACCAATGCTTCCTCTTTAATTTTTGCCCCAAAATGTTCGACCAATAAGTCCCGCACCACTGATTTTAAATCTTCACAGGCAACCCGTTTCATCACCTCTTTACCTAAGTGAGCATCCTTACCAACCTTGCCACCCATCCATATATCTACTGCCTCCACCGTGCGATCGTCTTTGCGCGTTTTCGTGCCGATAAAACCAATATCTGCAACTTGAGGTTGACCGCAGGAATTCGGGCAACCAGTCCAATGAATTCGCACTGGTTGAGTTAAGATTAACTCTTGTTCGAGTTCCTTAACTATTGCTAAAGCGCGGTTTTTAGTTTCAATAATGGCAAAACCGCAAAACTCATTTCCAGTACAAGAAACTAAGCCTCGATTTAAAATTCCTGGCTCAATTGTAAAACGCTCTTTTAGCAGAGGTTCGGCTAAAAATGCACTCAAACGTGTATCGGGAATATGGGGAATAATTAAATTTTGCTCGACGGTGAGGCGAAGTTCTCCATTGCCGTAAACCTCTGCCATTCGCGCCAGTTCAAACATTTCATTTGCATACAAGCGACCGACAGGAACGTGCAATCCGACATAATTTAATCCTGTTTGTTTTTGGGGATAAACTCCAATATGGTCGCGTTTTTCCCAGTCAATTTCATCTTTTTCTGCGGCTGTAGCTAGCGGTTTACCGAACCGTTGTTCTACCTCAGCGCGAAACTTTTCTATTCCCCATTGGTTAATTAGATGCATCATGCGGCACTTCTGGCGGTTTTCCCTCGGTCCATTTTCGCGATAGACCATCATCATCGCCAAAGTTAAAGCAACCACATCTTCGGGAGGAATCCAAGCATCAAGGGGAATCGCCGATACATATTGATTGGGGGCAAAATAACCACCGACAATGATGTTAAAGCCTAGTGTCCCGTTTTTATATGCTGGAAGCAAGCCGAGGTCGTTAATTTCGGCGTGAACCGAGTTATCGCGACCACCAGCCACAGCTATGTTAAATTTTCGGGGTAAATCGCTCAGTTCGAGATTGCCTTCACCGTTGTTAGTAATGGCATCTTGGAGAATGCGGCACAATCCGCGCGTGTCAATGAGTTCGTTGGCATCGATACCTGCAACAGGGGAACCCGTAATGTTCCGCACGTTGTCCATCCCTGACTGGACGCAGGTTAGACCAGCTTGTGCCAGTATGTTGATAATATCAGCAATATCTTCGATGCGGATGCCACGCAGTTGTAAGTTTTGGCGCGTGGTAATGTCTGCGTTACCTTGGTCTTGAAATCCCGCACCTTGACAGTAGCGTTGGACAATATCTGCTAGAACTCGCATTTGAGTACTAGTTAAGATGCCGTTGGGTATCCGCATCCGCATCATAAATTTACCAGGAGTTACTGGGCGATGGAAGAAACCCAACCACTTGAGTCCGAAATCTCGCTCGAACTCGTCCATTGCTTCCCAGCCAATTTGGGCGAAGTGTTCTAGTTCTTGTTTGAGTAATAGAGGGTGTTTTTTAGCTTTGGCTTGTTCGACTTTATTTAATTTCTGTTTTTTAACTGCTTGTGTCATCGATCTAGCCTACGAGAGTTACTTTACAGCAAGTGCGATCGCATTTGCGCGTCAGATCGGGTTGTTCGGTAAAATCCTTTTGTTGCTAGATTATTCGGCTTTGATGAAAGGGTTCGTAGGCTTTGTTACCGTTGCTCTAGTTTTGTAGAAGTTATCTGTCTTTAGAATTAATGCATCTATCTATAGTATTATTTTTAATCTACAGTTGGTAGACAAATTTGATGGCGAATGCATTTAGATTGGTACGGAGACCACGGGTAAAATGATAGTAAATGTGGTTCCTACATCGACTTCACTCTCCACATAAATCTCGCCGCCGCAGACTTCAACACACTTTTTAGCGATCGCCAGTCCTAAGCCAGTACCAGGAGTGCTACCGACATTGCTAGCGCGGTGAAAGGGTTGAAAAAGCTGTTGTAAATCTGCTTTGGGAATACCTATTCCCCAATCTCGAATTTGAAAAGTTACCATTTCTGGTTGAGCAATTAAATGAAATTGTACGCTACTACCTGCGGAAGAATATTTAATTGCATTGCTGAGTAAGTTAGCTAAAATATGTCGCAGTAGATTTTCATCCCATAATGCTTTTTCTGTTTGACCCTGACAGGTGAAAACTAGAGCAATTTGTTTTTTGGCTGCACTCAGTTCTAGTGTTGCAACTAGTTCTCGGCAAAATTCTTGAATATCTAAATAGGTAGGTTGGCATTGAAGTTGTCCCGCTTCAGCTTTCCCCGCTAGAGAAACTTCATCCAACATCTGCGCCATATTTTTAATCGCAGCATTAATATGTTGAAAATGGGTTAGTTTTTGTTTTTCAGTTAATTTTCTTTCGCTATTTTGTAGTAGTCCAGTTGCTAAAAGAATAGTTGTCAGTGGACTGCGAAAATCATGCGATAGCATTGAGACAAATTCAGATTTAAATCGATTCAGTTGCTTAGCTTTATCTAACTCAACTGCACTTTCCTGCACCTGGGTTGCTAATGCTTGATTTTTGGCTTGTAAAGCTTCTGCTGCCTGCTTGCGCTCGATCGCATAACATAGCGATCGCACTAACAATTTAGCATCGATCTGCCGTTTCACTAAATAGTCTTGCGCCCCTTGTCGCACTGCCTCAATTGCTAATTCGTCATCGTTCGTATTCGTCAGCACGACAATTGGTAAGCTAGGCGCTTGTTGTAGCAGCAGGGGTAAAGATGCCAAACCCTGGCTATCTGGGAGAGTCAAGTCTAGTAAAACTGCATCGTAAGGTTGTGACGATATTAACCCTCGATCCAGTTCTGCTAAAGCATCTCCCAATCGCTTGACATGTGCCAGATGAAAGTGTCTGAGATTAGCTTGCCGCAAAATCTCTTGTAAAAATCTGGCTTCTGCCAAACTATCTTCAATTAACAAGACTTTTACTAAACTGGCAAGCATAGTTTTCTGGTTTTTCCCCTTCCTTTTTACAGTTATCAGTGACCAGTGACCAGTGACCAGCGAACAGTGACTAATGACCGATGATTCAGCGACCATTTTCTCGGCTCATTTTGAGAATTTGCCACAACATTTTGCTGAGTTCTTCTGCATCTTGATAAATGCTGTCAAAAGCTTTTTCGTTAAAGTAGCCTGTGTCCTTTAGTAAAGAAAGCCAGTATTTTGTCTCCAAGCATTCTTTATAAGCTATTGATATTTTGGCTCGAAACTCTGCTGGAGACATGGCTCCGTTTGCTTCTGCAATATTTGCCCAATTGCAGTTCCGCTTCTGAGTAATTGTTTTGACAGTACAAACTCCTTTTTATCGTTACATAGATGCCTGTAAGCATTCACAATCCTAATAGCAAATAGATAAGCCTTATCATAAACTTTACTATTCATTGCTTACTACATCTGGTCAATGTTTCACTGTTCGCTGGTCACTGGTCACTGGTCACTGATTTGATGGCAATGTAACGGTAGAGAGCCAAAACTCTTCAATTCCCTTGACAATCTGAAACAATTGGCTGAGATTGCGAGATTTGGTGATGTAACAATTGACGTGTAAAGCGTAGCTATGGGCGATGTCCTCGTCATTCCGCGAAGTCGTGAGGACGACAACAGGAATGCTTTTGAGTTGAGGATCGGCTTTAATTTCTGCCAAGACTTCTCGCCCGTCCTTTTTGGGTAAGTTGAGATCCAGCAGAATTAAATCGGGGCGAGGTGCATTTACAAACTCGCCCTCTTGACGCAAAAATGCGATCGCGTTGACTCCATCCCGTACCGACATCACTTGATGCGGTACGGAACTATTTTTTAACGCCTCTTCAATTAAACGGACATCGGCTCTATTGTCCTCTACCAAAAAGATCGTTTTGTGCTTTGCGTCCGTTTCTCCGCTCACGATCGCGCCCTCCTACGGGTAGCGTAAAATAAAATGTTGCCCCAGCCCCAAGTTGCGACTCCACCCAAATTCGTCCTCGGTGACACTCGACAATCTTTTTACAGATTGCTAAACCCATTCCCGTACCTGGGTATTCGTCTCGTGGGTGCAGGCGTTGGAAGATCACGAAAATGCGATCGCTAAATTGTGGTTCAATACCCATCCCATTATCTCGTACTGCAAACAGCCACTCATCCTCTTCTTGACGCTGTGCCGAGATGTGAATTTCTAGGGGTTTGTCACTGCGGAATTTAATTGCATTACCAATCAAATTTTGAAACAGTTGCATCAATTGGGTGCTATCTGCCATGACAGTTGGTAACGGATCGCGGCTAATTTTCGCCCCACTTTCGGTAATGCGCTGTCTTAAATTACCTAAAGCACGGTCTAAAGCCGTATCAACTTCCGTCAGTTCAAACTCAACTCCCTGCATTTCTACTTTAGAATACGCCAGCACGTCATCGATCAGGGTTTGCATTAAGCTAACTCCCTCGACAGCAAAATTAATAAATTCCTTCGCGTCTGCATCGAGTTGCGATTGATAGCGCATTTCTAGCAATTGGACGTAATTTGCTACCTGATTTAGCGGTTCTTGTAAGTCATGGGAAGCAACGTAAGCAAATTTTTTCAATTCGGCATTCGATCTTTCTAAATCGGCGGCTAATTGTGCTAATTCGTCAGCTTGGCGCAGTACGATATTGACAATTGCTTTTCTTAGTTCCAGCGCGGCTTTAATTTCTACTTGTTTCCAGGGTAAAGACGTGAGGCTGACTGTTTCTTGCCATAATTGGAAAGATTTGCGCGGACACAATCGCAGTCCATTCTCTTGATTCAATTCGTAAGCATTATGAGGATCGCCGCCCCAATTTACTGTTTGAATCACTTCGGGACGGAACCATAATACGTAATTGCGCTTAGAAATTGGAATTGCTAATAAACCACTAGCAACATGTTTGAATCTTTCCGCATTGGGATAAACTTGCGCTAAGGAATCGGTGTAGAACACTTCTTCTTGAACGTTATTTTTCAGCCACTGAACTAAGAAATTTAAGTCTTCTGCTACGGGAGTTTTACCAATCGTCGTGCAAGTATTGCCAAAACAAATTGCTGCACCTTGGGCATCGGCTAAGTTGAGAAGGTTTGGTTTGTGTTTAATCAAACCATCAACAAAGTTCTCTTCTTGAGACATATATTCGACTAAAGCTGACTGCACGTAAGCCAATTGTCGCCGATAGGCAAAATCCTCCGTTTCTTCCCTAGAAGCAATTTCAGAAAAGACCATCCGTCCCAAAAATTCGCACGCTTTGCGTAATTCGTAAGAAACATACATGGGTGTTTGATGGTGACAAGCAATTAAACCCCAAAGTTTTTGGTCTTTAATTAACGAGATTGTCAGCGAAGCACCTACACCCATATTGTGTAAATATTCAAAATGACAAGCTGCGGCACTTCTAAGAATGGAATTCGTCAGTTCTGTAGGTTCTTTGCTAATTGGATTAATTGCTGGTACGAGGGTTACAGGTTCGCAATGACTATCGGGAATTAAGCGAATCCAATTAGAGGCAAATAGTTTTCTGGCTGGTCTAGGAATATCAGATTCAGGAAAGTGTAGCCCCAAATATGGTTCCATGCTATCGAGTTTTTCTTCAGCAATGACAGAACCATGTCCGTCGTTATCGAATTTATACAACATGACGCGATCGAAGCCAGTCACGTTGCGAACTTCTTGGACGATAATTTGACAGAACTCTCTGAGATTTGAAGTTTCTTCTAAGCGATTAATAGATGCTCTAGCTAAGTGATAAAAACTGAGAAAAGGAATATTTTCTTGGGCTAGCGCTGGTTCTAATTCTAAAATTAGAAATCCTTCTATATTGCGGTGAAATACGCCATCAAATACAGAATATTCATCGCCCTTCTTTCGTACCCACAATTTGACGGGATTGATGATATCGAGATCTTCTGTTGCGCTTAATCCAGTCTGAATTCTCTCTAACTGAAAAGGATCGATAAATTCTGATAAAGGTCTTTGTAACATTTGTTCGGCAGCAATTCCGAACGTGGCGATCGCATTACTACTAATTTGTAAAATAGTCAGATCCGGCTCTGCTAAAACAATTAAAATTCCATGCGGTTGAATCTGATTAAAAGTATGAATTGCTGGTTCTTTTAAACGGGTGATATCGATACCTTGAGCTTGAAAATCGATGACCATATTACTTCTCCTAAGTTGATGACGGGAGCAGCAATAGAGATGCGATCGCTCTTTTGATTTTTTGGCGATCGACCATCTTGGTATTATCTCAATGTCGCTCCCGTGATGTGTGAAAAAATACTTCTGCTCTGTCAGTAACGAAAAGCTCTCGGAGATCCCCAACTCCTTTAAAAAGGGGGCTTTGTTCCCTCTTGTTTAATGAGACTTTATTCCCCCCTTAAAAAGGGGGCTAGGGGATCTTGTTTTAACCGAAAAGTATTAAACTCACCTCTACAATTCAATCTTTATTCTTCAAAGAAGTGTATCATGTTCGACAAAACAAAACTCTGCACGATCGCGTTTTGTATCTTAATTAATGTGAGCTAATTTTGCAGAAATATAAACTTTTTATAAAAAATTCAATTCAAATAAATTTTTCGTTACAAATACCTTCGTAATGTAAGGGTGGGTTTACTTATATTTTGGTATGAAAGTTTCCCGTGTAGAGACGTTACATGTAACGTCTCTACACGGACAATTGATTTCACAATTCATCTAGGTTGCTATATATATGGAAACAATTTAATTATGAATCGATGTAGATAGTTACCTTTAGCCTCTGGTGAGATATTTATCTAAATCTGGTACGTCTACCCAACTGCGTTGTTGGTGAGAAGCATGGCTGAGATCCATTAACAATTGCGAGTAAACGCCTTCGCGAATGGAAGGAATTAGGGATTCTCCGCTATCAATTCCTTGCACCCATTGATTAACCACGCGAATAAATGGAGCGATGCGTCCGTCTGTATAAGTTTTGTCAAATCCCAACCGCATGGGAATTTCCAATTCTACTGGCGGTTGTCCGGCGGCAGCAGCCCAGAGGTGAAAGCCGTGGACGTAATCTTTTTGATTTTGACTGACTAAAACTAAAGTACCGCGATCGCCATACACTTCTACTGAGTGCGTGCGATTTGCATACACTGCCGAACTAATATTAATTTGGCAAGGCGTACCGTCTGCCAGCTCTAGCATCAGCATACAGGTGTCATCAGCATCTACTAGCTTCATTTCCCCCGTCAGAGGATCGAGCCGTTGAGGAATGCTAGTACTGAGCTGGGCGCACAGTTTTTGCACTGCACCAAACAACCAATTCATGTAATCAAAAGTATGGGAAGCTAGCGCCCCCAAAGCCCCACCACCCATATCTTTACGAGAATACCAATTCCAGGGGCGGGAAGCATCGGCGCGACTGGGAACCAACCAATCAATTTTAATCAGCCGTTTTTCACCCACATAATCTTCCGCTAGTAATTCAGCTAACCTTTGCCATGCGGGAACGAAGCGATATTCAAAATCTAGAGTCACGACGAGATTGTTAGCTCTAGCTATATGGTACAGTTCTCGCGCTCCTGTAGCTGAGAGCGTGGTGGGTTTTTCTAATAACAGGTGCTTACCTGCTTGCAGTACTGTTTTTGCCATTTCGTAATGTAGAAACGGCGGGGTAGAGATGCTAACTGCTTGGACTTCTGGTAGAGCGACAATTTCTTCTAGCGCAGAACTCGCATGGGGAATATTATGAGTTTGAGCGATCGCCTGAGCTTTGTCGCGATCGCGGTGATACACTGCTACAACCTGCGTCCGAGGATGAGCCTTAAACCCAGGTAAATGAACTTTTTGTCCAAATCCCGTTCCGACTACCGCCACACCAATTGAAGACATAACCCAATCTCATGCCACTGCTCTTTCTTATTGTGCGACAGATAGGCAGTGTAGAGACGTTACATGTAACGTCTCTACACTGCTTTTGACTTACTAGTAAAACACTTCTGACTTTTGACTTGTGACTTCTGACTTCTCCCTCGTTTCTTCTAAAGTCGAGTGGTGATTTGCGGTTTGGCGTTGGGAAATGTCGGTTGGCTGTACGCTGTTGGCTTTGAGAATTTCCGCGTTGAAGCGATACCCTACGTTACGTACAGTTTGAATTAAGCTTGGTTGGCGCGGGTCAATTTCGACTTTTTTCCGCAAAGATAAGACGTGAGTATCGATGGTACGGGGATTATCTATAGCATCGGGCCAAGCACGCCGCAGTAATTCGGAGCGGCTGAGGGGTAAACCTCCTGCTTGCGCCAAAACGTAAAGTAAACTAAATTCTTGCGGCGTGAGGTCGATGTATTCCCCTTTGAAGTAAACGCGACGCTGGACTAGATCTATTTGCAAAGTGCCGTAGTCCAAGTAAGCTGGTGCGGCTGGCGTGCGTTGACGGCGAATCAGCGCTTCGATTCGCGCCAAAAATTCCTGCATCCCAAAGGGTTTGCACAAGTAATCGTCTGCTCCTGCTTTTAAGCCAGTGACAATATCCGCTTCGGTGTTGCGGGCAGATAGCATCAGAATCAGTGGTTGCTGCTGTTGCTGTAGCCAACGGCAAAACTCTGTCCCGTCACCATCAGCTAATTCAGCATCGAGGATCACTAGTGTGGGTTGGCGCGTTAAAAATACGTCTCGCGCTTGATAGAGACTAGCTGCTTGATATACTCGATAGCCTACCTGTTGTAAGTGCCAACTGAGTAGCGATCGCAGATGTGGATTTCCCTCTACAATTTCTATACAAACCGAGGTCACAGGTGCAAGATTCCTTTTATACGTGACTCTCAAGGTATCAAAGCCTGTGTCAAGCTTTTGTAACAGCTGCTACCTCAGGATCAACTCTCTAGCAGTCTTGACGAGCGAACAGACATCGGCTACTATGTCTTTCTAAAACTAAACTTAAAAAAACTTAATATTTTGAGACTCGATCGGTCGCTCAAGCATCTAACATAAAATTGGTCAAGAATGACACGCAGGAAAAATCGCCCTAGAGATACAAACTTTTTGGTATCAATTTGGTCTATGATGAAATAAATGAGACAAAAATTATATACAGTACAGTCATTGTTCGACTATTAGTTAGTATAGAGGACTCAAGATAAAATCGACTTGCTAAAACTGAATACACTCTTACTAAGAAGAAATTCATAATTTCTATGTCGCTAGTAAGCGCGATCGCTGCTTGAAAAACTCAGCTTAGAGCAGACAACTTAAAAGTTCTATCCCGGCAAATTCCTTTAAGAAACACATTTTCAAGGCACAATCGATCCCTTCATCTTGCGCTATGTTACAAGATACTCAAACAATTCGCCACTATCAAAAACTGACCGATGCCCTGGTCGAAATGTGGCAAAGAGGCTATCGCACAGACGATTTACGTTTGTATTTAGACGGCTATCTCGCAGCCATGAGGCATTCCAACATCCTCGAACCCTATCTAATTCATCGTTTAGAGGAAGAAGCAACCCGCTTTCTATACGATCCGTATAACTTTGAAATGCCGGTTCAGCCAGAACCAGAATCAGACTACTATTAAGTTACTGTAGATTGGCTCGAAATAGGATTCAGTGGAAAATCAGATCGAAATTTTGAATTTTGAATTAAATTGGGCTTCTTCCGAGCGGGTAAGGTCAAGCTTAGATCGGTCAGCTATTTATGCTGATGCTTAAAATTGGCTAAAAATTGCCAACAATTAAAAATACACTTTGCCGCAAATGAATAGGGGCATACAACTGTACGCCCCTATACGCATTTCTATCCAAATCGTTAATTGTTAAGAAGCAAGTGCGACTTCTACCATCTGTTGTAACTCGCCACTTTGGTACATTTCAATCAGAATATCAGAGCCGCCCACAAATTGACCGTTAACATAAACTTGAGGAATGGTAGGCCAATTGGAATACTCTTTAATTCCTTGTCGGATTTCAGAGTCTGCTAAAACGTCAACAGTCTCGAAGGGAACTCCCAGAGTGTTAAGAATTTGCACGACATTGTTAGAAAAACCACACTGGGGCATCAATTTGTTGCCCTTCATGAAAACCAAGATTTTGTTTTGTTGAACGAGATTATCGAGTCGCTCTTTCAATTCTGGAGTCATAGCTGTTATTCCTAGTCTTGAGGATGAGATATTAGCGCTACCGTAGAATTATGGGAGAAGCCAGCTTACACCACTTGGCTGACAGCTTGCCAAGCTTGGGGTGTGTAAGTCCTTAGTGCTAGGGCATGGATAGCTTCTGATGACATTGCTTGATTGAGGGAACTGTAGACGAGTTGGTGCTGTTGTACTCGTCCCTTACCTTCAAACTGGGAAGAAACGACTACTACTTGGTAATGATCTCCACCCCCAGTCAAGTCTTGTACTTGAACTTGGGCATCTGGGATCGCTACCTTAATCATTTCCTCAACTTGCTGAGGACTAATCATTTCAATTCCTAATTGCTGAACTCTTTTCTAATTTAACTATTTCTAAGGATAGATGAGCGATCGCCCCGGCGCTACTGTTTTGGAGCAGATTGTTCGGCAGGCTTAGCTTCACTCCGTTGCGGCGCATTACCAGTATCGCTAGTACGCGGAAAAGGCGTGTCAACAAATCCTAACTCGAATAGTTGTTGATAGGCTTTTTTGCCCAAATCTCTAGTTGGGTTTTGACTGTTAACAATCTGAACCAGCAGCGGTACGGCAAGTTCTGGCTTGTTTTGCGCTCGATGTACCAATGCCAGTTGGTAAGTCGCATCATCGCGCATTTGGGCAGTATCCAAGGCTTTCTTACGCTGGCTATCGGCAACGCGATTGTCAATACCTTGAAAGTTACCAGCTAGCTGTTGGTAGAAATTAGACATTTGATTGAAAACCTGACGCGCCTCCTGCAACTTTTTCACCGCTGTGTCGTAGTTTTGAGAGGAGATAGCGCTGCTAGCTTCCGACATCAGCCGTTGACCTCCAGCCACGCTCAAAACGCTATTATTCTGGGCAGAAGGTTGAATAATGTTAGGATTTTTTGGATCGATAGGTTGAGCTTGGTTAGGAGTAGCTGGTGCTGGTGGCGTTTGCGCCTGGACGTAAGTTGGGGACAGCAAAGTAATAGCTGCGATCGCCGAAAATAATGTTATGCAGCTATGGTAAAGGAAGCGTTGAGTTCCAGCAGAAATCATGGCTTAATTCCGTGCGCTAAAAAACACAAGACCGATTTTGAACTTCGGGTATCTTATCAGGTATCAGTTATCAGTTATCAGGAAGTCGGTGTAGAGCCGTTGCAGGCAACGTCTGTATGGGAAGTCGGGGATAGAAAGCAGTTACTTTCGACTTTTAGCTTTTGACTTTTGACTTTTGACTTTTGACTTTGTTCCCTCGGCGGCGATACCTGAAGCTATTGTTTTAAATAAAAGATTCCTTTCTTTCAGAGTATAGGGAAGGAGCGCTGTCTTGCTCTACGGTTGCTTGCGTCTTACTGCCCAACTGTTTAAGTGCTAGTTCTAAATCTTGTGTCAATTGCTTCGCATCTTTTTTAATCGAACCCGTGCTGTAATCTCCTACTTGGATAGGAGAACCAATACTAATCCTAACCTGAGATCTCCACGGTACGGTGGGAGGATTATAGTAAATACCGAGCGGTAATATTTTGACACCTAAATTTGGCTGACTTGATTCGGCTTGTAGTGCTAGGCGAGCTAAACCAGGTTGAAGAGAATTCAGCGTACACTCGCGATTTTTTTTCAGGTCGCCACCTTCAGGAAAAATGACTAGCATTTCTCCTTGTTGTAGTAATTCTACGCCATGTCTGAGAGTAGCAATGGATGGACGCTTCACATCAACAGCAAACCCTCCGAGATGGCTAATAAACCATCCTTGGATACCCTTCATTTCGTCTATGGACACCATAAAACGCGGATCTCGCCCGGTTGCAACCTTACCCACGATTGCAGGAACCATGAGCGCATCCCAACGAGAACGGTGGGTAGGTGCTACGATGACAGGACCTCCATTCGGCAAGTTTTCCCATCCGCTAACTTCAATCTTGTCAAAATAAAAGGGGAAGACCAAACGCCGTCCGATAGGATAGACTATGGGCGTTAACCAAGGCGAAACGTGAGAGCTTGCAGCCACCTTGGTCTTTTTAGTTGTCCCAATATCAGTGTGCGAGGAATCGAGCTGAATCATGAGGGTGGCGAGTGTGTAAGCGAACGTAAAGTTATATGGCTTTAATTCCACCCTAATTTTTTTTAGTCGCGATCGCTACACATAGGGGACAGTTTTAGCAGTGAACAGTGACCAGTGACCAGTGACTAGTTACTTTTCTCCCCCTACTCCCTGCTCCCTGCTCCCTCTCTTCTGGCGGAACCAATCTTGCAGTTGTTGACGACAGGTAGATTCTAAAATGCCAGCGAGAACGGGGAGACGATGGTAGGAGCAGGCGCTATCGGGAATGTTGGTGACGGTGCGAATAGCTCCAGTTTTCGGATCGTCTGCACCATAGACAAGTAAACCAATTCGTGCTTGGACGATCGCTCCCGCACACATGGGACAAGGTTCTAGGGTAACGTATAGGGTACAGCGATCGAGATGCCAGTTTTGTAAGGTTTTACCAGCTTGGCGCAAAGCAATAATTTCTGCGTGGGCGGTGGGATCGTTGTCTCGTTCGCGCCGATTTTCTGCTTCGGCAATGACGTTACCGTTTGAATCGATAATTATTGCGCCCACGGGAACTTCTCCGGCTTCCCCGGCAATTTGGGCAAGAGCGATCGCCCGTTGCATCCATTGGCAGTGGATGATGTATTCTGGGGCTTCAATCATGTTTCTGCTGTTTTTTGTTCGCACATAGTAGGGGCGCACAGCTGTGCGCCCCTACTACAGCGTGCATCCCTACGAACGTTTCTACAAATATTAGGCTGGCTGAGCGAGGAGAGGATCTAATTTGCCTTCGCTATCTAGTTTGTAAATATCGTCGCAGCCACCGAAATGCTCGTTATTGATGAAGATTTGCGGAACGGTGCGCCGTCCGTTGGCGCGTTCTGCCATTTTATTTCTCGCTACATCATCACCATCAATCTTGTATTCCGTGTAGTTGACACCCTTCCACCACAGTAGTAGTTTGGCGCGGATGCAGTAGGGGCAAGTCTGCCAGGTATAAATCTCAACGTTGGCTTTGACTCGCTCTGGATGACGGTTGAGAATCGGATTGAGGAAATCCAACATAGTTATATTATTGGCAATCTGGGCAGAAATTTACGAACGCGATCGCATATTAATTCTGATTATACTTAACTACAGTCAGCCTACGTGAGAGTTTGGTAATTGGTAATTGGTAATTGGTAATCGGTACTATCTCTCACCTTCACTGTAAGTCTTTAATTATGCCTCTATTGGTATTTTTACTGGCGATCGCTAGAAACTCACAAATGACTAATGACTAATGACCAATGACGAGCTTGGAGATTTAAGTTTTGGGTATTGAATTACGTAGTTATGTATTTATAGACAGCTTACAACCTCAACACGCAGCTTACATGGGAACGGTGGCAGCAGGTTTTTTGCCATTACCAGGTGATGCTTCTCTGTGGATTGAAGTCTCGCCAGGGATTGAGGTGATCCGATTAATGGATATTGCCTTAAAATCTGCTTCTGTGCGTCCAGGGGTGCAGGTTGTAGAACGGCTTTATGGATTGCTAGAAGTCCATTCTAGTCGCCAGGGGGAGACGCGGGCAGCGGGTAAGGCGGTGATGGAAGCAATGGGAGTACGCGAACGAGATTGCCTCAAGCCACAAGTGATGTCGAGTCAGATTATTCGCAATATCGATCCGCACCAAACACAATTGATTAACCGCACCCGCCGAGGACAGATGATTTTGGCAGGACAAACGTTGTATGTATTAGAAGTTCAACCTGCGGCTTATGCAGCTCTAGCCGCAAATCAAGCAGAAAAAGCAGCTTTGATTAATATTCTAGAGATTCAAGCGGTGGGTAGTTTTGGACGGCTTTACCTGGGTGGGGAAGAACGAGATATTATTGCGGGTTCGAGTGCGGCGTTGGCGGCGATGGAAAATGCCCACGGGCGCGAACTTCCTACTGTTGGTGGGCGCAAGGAGTAGCAGGAATGGCAAATCGGGAGCATCTGGCGCTACTGCAACAGGGTGCGGTTACTTGGTTAGAGTGGCGCTCTTCATACGTGCAGATTGTACCTGACTTGAGCGCGGCTAATTTGTGTGGGGCTAATTTTAGGGGTGCTAATCTTACCAAGGCTAATCTAAAAAGAGCCAATCTCGATCGCGCTAAACTGATTGCAGCTAATTTATGTGGGGCTAATCTCAGTGCAGCTAGTTTGTGCGAAGCTGAATTGATTGACGCTAATTTGCAAAAAGCCGAATTAGTTGACGCTCAGTTAATTTCGGCTCAAATGATGGGTGCAGATTTAGCTTATGCCAACCTGATAGGAGCAGATTTGCGGGGTGTCGATTTAAAAGCCGCAGATCTCAGCCATGCTAATTTGACGGCGGCTGAATTTATTGGAGCTACTCTTAGCGAAGCAGACTTGAGCGTGGCGAAATTAAGTCGGGCTAGTCTGGTTTATGCTAATTTAACTGGGGCTAATTTCAGTCATGCTAATTTGAGTAGTGCTAATTTATATGAGGCTGAGGCGATCGCTACTTATTTTTATCGCGCTAATTTATGTCAAGCTAATTTGAGTGAAGCTCATTTTGGTGGGGCGTATTTGTTTGGTGCTGATTTAAGTGCAGCAGAGCTTTATCTGACGGATTTGAGATGGACGAATTTAAGTAAAGTTAATTTTACAAATGCTAATTTAATTAGAGCAGATTTGCGGGGCGCTAATTTGAGTAGGGCTATTTTTATAGGGGCTAATTTAACCGAAGCTAAGTTGGATGGAGCTAATTTGAGTAAGGCGATTTTTCAGGGGGCAATTATGCCTGATGGTAAGGTTCGTCATTAAAATGGGCGATTAAAATCGCAGCTAGACAAACTAAGTCCGCACAGGCGGACTAGGAAACAATGGAAGATTTGAAACCTGCGGAGGCAGGTTTTGTCTGTTATAGCCGCGAATTCTATAACAATTGCTAAACCATAAGTACAAAAATACTAAAAGACGGTCAAGAAAATTGAAGTTGCGATCGCCTCCTCAATTCCCTTTTACCCCTTACCCCTTACCCCTTACCCATCTTCAGCAGCAAAACTTAACAAAACCTGAGTAAATACTTGTAGTCCACGGGGTTACGCCGTTTGGTAGACTTATGTACTGATACAGCCGCAAAACAACAGCAGCAAACAGAGCATTGGGAGGACAGACCGCGTGGAAAATACTCTAGGTTTAGAGATTATTGAAGTTGTAGAACAAGCAGCGATCGCATCTTCCCGTTGGATGGGTAAAGGCGAGAAAAACACTGCTGACCAAGTGGCTGTAGAAGCCATGCGGGAGAGAATGAATAAAATTTACATGCGGGGTCGGATTGTCATCGGTGAAGGCGAACGGGATGAAGCCCCCATGTTATACATTGGCGAAGAAGTCGGGATTTGTACCCGTGCCGATGCCAAAGATTACTGTAACCCAGATGAATTAGTTGAAATTGACATTGCCGTTGACCCTTGTGAAGGGACTAACTTAGTCGCCTACGGACAAAACGGCTCGATGGCTGTGTTGGCGATCGCCGAAAAAGGTGGTTTGTTTGCTGCTCCTGACTTTTACATGAGAAAGCTCGCAGCACCAGCCCCAGCACGCGGTCATGTCGATATTAATAAATCGGCTACCCAAAACCTCAAAATCCTCTCAGAATGCCTCGGACGCGCCGTAGAGGAGCTAGTTGTGGTCGTGATGGATCGCCCTCGCCACAAAGAACTCATTCAAGAAATTCGTCAAGCAGGGGCAAGAGTACGCTTAATTAGCGATGGTGATGTCTCCGCCGCGATCTCCTGCGCTTTCTCGGGAACGAACATTCATGCCTTGATGGGAATTGGCGCAGCTCCAGAAGGCGTGATTTCTGCTGCTGCATTGCGCTGTTTGGGCGGGCATTTCCAAGGACAATTGATCTACGATCCAGAAGTAGTCAAAACTGGTTTGATTGGCGAAAGTAAAGAGGGAAATATTGCCCGTTTGAAAGAAATGGGAATTAATGACCCAGACCGAGTTTACAATGCTGAAGAGTTAGCTTCGGGTCAAACCGTTCTGTTCGCTGCTTGTGGTATTACCCCAGGTACGCTGATGGAAGGTGTCCGCTTCTTCAAAGGTGGAGCCAGAACCCAAAGTTTAGTTATCTCCAGCCAATCTCGCACGGCGCGGTTTGTAGACACGATCCATATGTTTGACGAACCAAAGACACTGCAACTGAAGTAGGAAGAAAAGGGAGCAGGGAGCAGGAGCGATCGAGCAGGGAGAATTCGGAATTCGGAATTAATGAAGAATTCCCTCGCCCCTCACTCCTCACCCCTAGCCCCTCATTTGGGAGGAGACATGAACATTGCGGTTATCGGGTTAAGTCACAAAACAGCCCCAGTAGAAGTTAGGGAAAAGCTGAGTATTCCAGAATCGCAGTTGGAAGGCGCGATCGCTCTTTTGTGTAGCTATCCGCATATTACCGAAGCAGCAATACTTAGCACTTGTAATCGTCTGGAAATTTATATTGTTACTCCAGAAACGGAACAAGGGATTCGAGAAGTGACCCAGTTTTTGGGCGAACATAGCAAATTACCAGTCCGCGATTTAAGACAACATTTATTTATTTTGCTCCACCAAGATGCAGTCATGCACTTGATGCGAGTCTCGGCTGGTTTGGATAGCTTGGTGTTAGGAGAAGGGCAAATCTTAGCTCAGGTAAAACAAACTCACAGTTTAGGACAACAATATAACGGTATCAAACTCATTCTGAATAAGCTGTTTAAACAAGCAATTACGGCTGGCAAACGGGTACGTTCTGAAACTAGTATCGGTACTGGTGCGGTTTCGATTAGTTCTGCGGCAGTAGAATTAGCCCAAATGAAAGTTGCTAATTTGGCTGCTTGCCGAGTGGCGATCGTTGGGGCGGGTAAAATGTCGGAGTTACTCGTCAAACATTTGGTGGCAAAAGGTGCGAGTCAAATTTGTATTTTGAATCGTTCTTTAAAGCGATCGCAAGCTTTAGCTAATCAGTTTCAACATGCAGATTTAAAACTTTGTTTACTATCAGAAATGATGCCAGTGGTGGCAACATCAGATTTGGTATTTACTAGTACCTCGGCTACAGAACCGCTGATCGATCGCGCTAAGCTAGAAATTGCTTTAGAACCAAATCGCCCATTGATGCTATTTGATATCTCCGTACCGCGTAACGTACATGAAGATGTCAACAATTTAGACAACGTACAAGCGTTTAACGTAGACGATTTAAAGGCTGTGGTGGCTCAAAACCAAGAAAGCCGTCGCAGAATGGCAATGGAAGCTGAAAAGCTGCTGGATGAGGAAGTAGAAACATTTGACGTGTGGTGGCGATCGCTGGAAACTGTTTCTACGATCAGTTGCTTGCGTCATAAAGTCGAAACCATTCGCGAACAAGAGTTAGAAAAAGCTCTATCGCGTTTGGGTTCGGAATTTGCCGAAAAGCACCAAGAAGTAATCGAAGCTTTAACTAGAGGAATCGTAAATAAAATTTTGCACGATCCGATGGTACAGTTGCGATCGCAGCAGGATATTGAAGCGAGGCGGCGTTGTATGCAGACTCTTCAAGTCCTGTTTAATTTGGATGCTGAGGAACAGTTTGGTTAGTTTGTCATTCGTCATTTGTCATTTGTCATTCGTAGGGGCGGGTTCACCAGGAATCTTTGAATAAATACAAGGATCTTTGTCAGCCCGTCCTAACCACAATTTCAGAGCCGGAACAGAGCAGGGTAAGCTAGATTACGTGCTGTGCTTGCCTTGAGGGAGTTAGGCTTTATGAAAACGCTGGAGGAGATTAAGCAGTGGCTTGTACAAAACAAGTCATTGTTGCAGGAACGTTACAAAGTTCGAGAGTTAGGGGTTTTTGGTTCTTACGTTAGGCAAGAACAGACCGAAACTAGCGATGTGGATGTGCTAGTGGAGTTTTTTGAGACACCAAGCTTGTTGAAATTTGTCAATTTAGAGAACTATCTCAGCGATAATCTGGGAGTCAAGGTCGATCTGGTGCATAAGGCTGGTTTAAAACCACGCATTGGAGAGCGGATTTTGGCAGAGGTCGTCTATCTGTGAGTAAGCGGGAAGTTGCAGACTACTTGCAGGATATTTTGGATGCTGTTGCTGCGATCGAGCAGTTTACGACAGGCATTAACTTTGAGGATTTCTCACAAAACCTGGAGAAGGTGTTTGCCGTTTCAAGGGCGATCGAAATTATTGGCGAAGCCGTGAAGCGAATCCCCGATTCAGTGAGAAGCCAATATCCTGATATTCCCTGGCGAGATATTGCTGGAATGCGGGATAAACTAATCCATGATTATTTCAATACGGATATAGAAATTATCTGGAAAGCGGTTCAAGAAGACGTTCCTCAGTTGAAAACAATGATTTCGGAAGTTTTGCGAGATGTAAAAGACTTTTCTTAATAAGATATTGTGTAATCCGATCGGCCAAGTAAGGCAAACGTTATCTTAAGGATGAGAGCCTGTACGATCTAGACAATCCACCAGAACCCGATGTGCTAGCAGCAGAGATCGTTGAAAATCTGGAGACGAGTCTGTAGAGACGTTACATGTAAAGTCTCTACAGGACATCGACAGAAGCATCTTGGTGGAACCGAATCACCCGTGAAAGTGAAAGCCGATTATTCCCAGAAGGGCATACTGTCAGTGCGATGCTACCTTGACCGGAATCTAGTACTTGCTTGACAGTACAGATTTGTCTCTTGCTATTACAATAGGCAACAATGCGATCGCCAATCTGAATGTTTAATGCTTGAATTTTCATTGGACTACCAGAGTATGAGAAGCTTGCTGTCCAGCTTTCTGAGTCCAAATATCACCGGATAATCGTAGATGAGACATCTTGACCTCAAACGGATGTGGTGGTTCTAACGCAAATGAGTTAAAACCTTTTTCATGAGACTGAACCAAGCTAACTATCCAGGGCAGAAAATCTAAGATTTCTTCTGGCAATAGAGTTAACTCGAAGTACCAACGCTGATTCGGTTTTCGATAGTCTTGATGCTGTTTCGTAAATGTAGCTATACCAGCACCTTTATTAATAGCTAACTTCAGCAGAAATGGACGGTTGGGGATTAATTCATCAGGTGATAAGTGGACGTAAATATATACATAGTTTAATCTTTGTTGACGATCTACCCAAGAAGCTATAGAAGGATTACTAGCGGATGAGTTACTGTTAGTAATAATTACTGGAACTCTCATCTCTGTAGCAAAGAGAGAATAAAACTCACGCCTTAATTGAGTAACAATGCGTATTGCTTCTGGAGTCATATTTTAAGTGTTTTTTTACTTAAGTTGCTTTCATTTTTGGCTATTTTGTCAATACTAAGTATGGTGTTTGTAGTTGCGAAAATGCAGTCACTCCAATCTAGCTGTGTTCCTTTGTTATAAAATCAACTAGGCTAGAATTTAGCCAACCTGCTCCGCAAGCTATGTTCAAAAACAAAAGGGCAGACTCCTTGTCTACCCTCAAACCTTAGAGTCAAATTCTTTGTATCAAAGTTTAGTAACGACGAGAGTATCCCCCGTTGTTGCTTCCACGTCTACCATCAGACGAGCCTCTGTCTTCTCTAGGCTTTGCTTTATTCACCTTCATATTCCGCCCCATCCACTCAGCGCCATCGAGGGCATCAATAGCAGTGGTTTCTTCGGCATCTGTATCCATTTCTACGAATGCAAAACCACGCACTCGACCTGTTTCGCGGTCGGTTGGTAATTGAACTCTTTTTACAGAGCCATACTGTGCAAAAGCAGCGCTGAGGTCTTCTGGCGTTACCTCATATGATAAGTTACCTACATAAATTGACATACATTGTCTCCAAAATCAGAAGGTGCAGAGATTCAGATTTCGGAGAGAAGCCTGTTGATTTTAATCACAAACAATACAACCGAATTTCATTGTCTCGTCTATATGCTACCGCATTATGAGATTTTTGGACGATCGCGATCGCGGCGATCGCGATCTCAATGGCGCGCTAGTTGACCTTTTAGAGCCAGCTTCAATTTTTGTCTTTTCGCCAGCGTCCCCTCACCAAGCGGATTTCGTCGTAGGAATAATCCTCACCTAAATATTCTCGAATTGGGGTCAGGGAAATATCACCCAGTTTTTCTAAAGCTTGACAAATTTTAATCTGGCGATCGCGATTCACTAAACGATCTAAATCTACATCTTGATTCTTTTCCACCAAATCTGACAGGTGGCGGATAATTGTTGTCGGGCGCAAATCTCGCTTTTGGGCAATTTCTGCTACGCTTAATCCTTGTTGATATAAATGTAATGTAAATTGTTCGGTGTCAGTTGGTATATTTGAAGTTTGGGTTTGAGTTTTAGTGTAAGCTTGAATTTCTGTTAAGAATTTATTGCCATACTGAGCTATTTTATGTGAGGTTACACCCGAAAGTTGGGCAAATTCAGTTAAAGTTTGTGGTTGCTGCAACGCCATCAATTTCAGCGTAGAATCGGCAAAGATGACATAGGGTGGAACTGATTGTTCGTCAGCAATTTCTTTACGCAGCGATCGCAATTTTTGAAATAACATTTCGACTTCAGCCGTTCGTGCTTCTAACGGTTGAGCCGAGAGATTTGGGGTGGTATCGATTGCAATTGAAACTGTCCGCTGTCGCCGCATGACTTCCCAACTTGCAGCATTAAGTTTTAAAACAGAATAACCATCAGTTGTTTGATCTAGTAAACCTTGGTGTAGTAGCGATCGCCCTAACAATCGCCATTCTTCTACAGTTTTATCTTTGCCAATTCCGTAAGTTGAAAGTTTATTATGGTTGTATTGCAAAACTTTTTGATTTTTAGAACCGCGCAAGATATCAATAATGTGATTCATGCCAAATTTCTCTTTGCAGCGCGCCACGCAAGAAAGAAATTTCATCGCCTCGATTGTCCAGTCCGCAACTGGTTTAGGTGCAAGACAATTATCGCAACCGCTACATTGTCCGGCAAATCTTTCGCCAAAATAGCCTAAGACAATTGTGCGCCGACAATCTGTCCCTTCAGCAAAATCTATGACCTGACGCAACTGTTGACGGGCAATTCTTTGTTCTTGCAAATCGGTTTTTTGGTCGATTAAATATTCAATTGTTTTGATATCACCGTAACCTAAAAATAGAGTACAACGGGCTGTTTCACCATCTCTTCCCGCCCGTCCCGATTCTTGATAGTAACCTTCAATATTTCGAGGTAAATCGTGATGGATAACGAATCGTACATCAGGTTTATTAATTCCCATCCCAAAGGCGATCGTTGCTACCATAACTCTGACATCATCGCGAATAAAACGGGTTTGATTTTCCGCTCTTTCTGTATCGCTTAAACCTGCATGGTAAGGTAGAGCCGCAATTTTGTCTTGTTGTAACTTAAAGGCAATCTCATCTACTTTACGACGACTGAGACAATAGACAATTCCCGATCCTTCCGATTGACGAATAATTTGTAAAAGTTGGCTGTAACTTTGCTTTTGTTTCGGTTGAACTTCGTAGTAAAGATTAGGGCGGTTGAAACTCGCAATATGAATGCTAGGTTGTGATAATCCTAACTGTTGAATAATATCTTGACGAACTCTATCTGTGGCTGTGGCGGTGAGGGCGAGGGTTGGTACACCAGGGTAACGCTGACGCAACTGTTTTAACTGGCGATATTCGGGGCGAAAGTCGTGTCCCCACTCCGAGACGCAGTGGGCTTCATCGATTGCAAAAGCTGCAATCCCGATTTTCTCGCGAATTAAGTCGAGAAAAGGCAGAAATTTTTCGTTTAACAGGCGTTCTGGGGCGACGTAGAGGAGTTTAGTTTTGCCGCTGAGAATCGCTTGTTCCCGCGATCGCACTTGATGTAAGTTGAGGCTGCTATTGAGAAATGTTGCCCCAATTCCGTTATCTCGCAGCGCCTCCACCTGGTCTTGCATGAGGGCGATCAGGGGGGATACGACTACAGTTAAACCTGGCTGTAACAGGGCTGGCAGCTGAAAGCAGAGAGATTTTCCGCCACCTGTAGGCATGACAATCAGTTGATCCCGATTTTGCAGCGCTTGTTCGACGATTTGTTTTTGTCCAGGGCGGAAGCTATCGTAGCCGAAGTAGTGTTTGAGTGCTGCTTCCAGGGATTGAAACCGAGGCATGGTTGAGGTAGTGTGCGGGATTACTATATTGTATTTTGCCCAGATTCACGATGCGCGAAAAGGTTTGTAGTTGGAAAATAGGCGAGGTATCGCTGACAGCGATCACAGCCTACCCATTTCCCACAAATTCTTAATATCTTGTTCAAAATCTTCCACACCGTAATGAACTAGAATTTGGCGACTCGCCAGTAGATGCTGAAATGCGATGCGATTCGTTCCAGCAAATCAACTCGCTTGGGCTATGGTTAATTTCTCCTTTTAAAACAGCATCACTGCAATTTCCTGTTTCATTGCGGCTTCACTCATGCGAGTCGTCGCTAGCATTTCGTCAAAAATAGTAATACTCATCCTTTTCGTCCTTTGATGTTAATATTTAATCTATATTACATACATAAGACGTAATGTATTTAAGCTAGGAAGTTCTCTCAGGTATTAAAGGGTCATTCTCCATTGAAGCAATGTGGCGTGGACAGTAGTTAAAGCTGGGTAATTTATGGATGATATTTTGCTAGAACAGCTCTTGAATGAAGATGAAAGCTCATCTCTTGACTTCAAGCGAGATCAATATCCCTTTGCTAATGCTAGTAATGAAGAAAAAAGTGAACTTCTTAAAGACATATTAGCTTTTACTAATGCTTGGCGAAGAACATCTGCTTATATACTTGTTGGAGTCGATGAAGTAAGGGGTGAGAGGAGTCGTGTTGTAGGAGTTCAGCACCACTTAGATGATGCAAGCCTTCAACAATTTGTCAACAGTAAGACACAGCATCCCATAGAATTTTCCTATAGGGCATATCCGTTTGAAGGTCGTCAGATTGGTATTATCACTATACCAATGCAGAAGCGTCCAGTTTTTCTAAAGCAAAACTATGGACAATTGAAAAAAAATATTGTCTATGTTAGGCGTGGTAGTTCATCTAGGTTTGAAGCCACAATAGAAGAAATAGCAAGTATGGGTGCTGCTGAGGTAGTACAAAATCTAACAGAAGGGCTTAGTCCTTTAATCCAATATCAATATAAACCAGTAAAGCTACTTCCTTTTACTTCACGAAGTCTAATTCAATGGATACAGATTGGACTTTTTTCAAGTATTGTTGGCTTGATTTATACTTTTTTTAATCCGACAAGTTTAGTTAAGTGGGGACGGATTGGAATTTTCCCTAGTATCATCGGCTTCATTTATACCTATGTCATTTTAGGAAGTAACTTTTCTATTGCTTTTTTCTTATTGGCTTGGTTGAGTGCCACATCTTTAGGTTCAGGCTCGGCGCTCAGAAATAAGAGAAATGTTTGGTTAAAAGCTGGGATATCTTTAAAGAGTAATAGCAATGGAAACATTTTTTTGACCGAAACTTATGGTGTATGCCCTTTTTGCAATGGAACTGTCAAGCTAAAAGCTATGCCTAAAGGTTCAGATCAGAGAAACATGGGAATTTGCCAGATAAATTCTGAGCAGCATACTTTCTCTTTTGACTTCACAACTTATATGGGAAAATATTATCCAATTGTTTGGCGTAAGCCTTCAAGCTAAACAGCCATAGACATGAAGAAATCAAGTATTTTCGATTACGAGCTTGTGTTACGATCGCGTATCATTATTGGTATTGATGGGGAGAATGGTACTGCCGATCGCGCCCTTACATATAGCTCTAGTTCATATCGTGCGCCTTCAAGAACGACAAGGCTTTATTAGACAAACAGAAATCTCTGCGATCGCTCTAGTCTAGAAACGAGAGAAAGCCAGTATCATATTCAGGTACAAGCTGCGGTATTTTAATATACATAAATTTGCAGTAGGGGCAAACAAACAAGACAATAGCGAAAGCTGGCTCGGGTGGGACAACTGCTTGACTTCAGGAGGGCTTAGACTTTATGCTCTATGAAAAAAGTCAAAGCGATAAGCGATATAAATCTGCAAGTAGCTTAATTTTCTAAAGATTATTACTGGCAATTGACAATTTGCTTCTAGTACTATTAAGTATTCACAAATTCTCTTATTCTTATTAATCAGAATTAGTAACCGAGTCGATGGAGTGAAATGCCAGGAGTAGAACTGCTCGATTCAGCAGGTAGCATTTGAGGCTGACCTGCTCTACCGAGAAGGTGAGTCGGCGCGAACATCATGCGTCGATACGAACTAGATTGTCACATACCAACTACCAACACAAGCATCTGCCACATGGAATCGGCAATGACTGAGAGTCATTTACATACAGTGAAACTAAACAACTGGCTACAAGCTTGGAGCCAAGGGCAATTAAGGAACGGTAGGTTGAAGATTCAAGACTCCAATGGACGGCAGCAGTGGAGTTTGTATTTTCACTTGGGTCATCTGATTGGGGATGCAGGCGGAGTGCATCCCCGGCGGCGTTGGCTGCGTCAGTTGGCGCAGTACTGCCCTCAAATTCAAGTCGATCCGATACACCTTTACCAAGAACAAAAATATCGCCGCGACGATTATGAGTTTTTAGCTGCATTGATGAGCAAAAGAGAGATACTGCGCCAGCAAATGGTATCGGTGGTTCAAGGTAGCGTAGCAGAAGTCTTATTTGATATTCTGCAACAGGAACAGTGGCTGCGCGATCGCTCCCTTCCGCCCCTGAGCTATACTTTTACTCCCGAAGAAAACTTATATGCTGCGCCTTTAGTTTTTCTCTCTCCAGATCGTTCTTGGCAGCAAGCAAAGCAGGCTTGGCAGAAATGGTGTCAGGCGGGACTAGAAGAGTTTTCACCGAATGTGGCTCCGTTGATCTGGCAGCGCGAAGAATTGCAGCAACAATCTTCACCCGTCGTCTACCGCAGTCTGGTATCGATGGTAGATGGTAAGCGAACGCTGCGAGATTTAGCCTTGAGATTGCGACAAGACCCGATATTACTCACCCAATCTCTGCTCCCCTATATCCGGCGCGGCTGGATGAAGTCGATTGAAGTGGGGGATATTGGCGAGAAGCTGGAACACATCATCAAGAGAGGTTCCCAGTCTTCTACCGCACAGCCAAAGACGACGAGTCCTCTCATAGCCTATATCGATGACAGTCCTAGAGATAGCCAGTTGTTAGGCAGAATTCTCACCCAAGCAGGCTATCGATACATCAGCTTGCAAGACTCCGTGCTTGCCCTACCAATGCTTTTAGAACATAAACCTAGTTTAATTTTCTTAGATTTGGTGATGCCGATCGCCAATGGTTACGAAATTTGCGCCCAAATCCGCCGAACTTCTGTATTGAAAGATACACCCGCCATTATTTTAACCAGTAACGACGGGATTATCGATCGCGTCCGTGCCAAAGTCGTGCGATCGACAGAATTTATCTCAAAACCAATCGAAGCGCCGAAAATCCTCAACGTGGTGAGAAAATATTTAGAATTCGGCGATTGAAATACTCGCGTTGCCGACGAGAAACCAGCGATGGAATATGGAATTGATTGAAATCGACCGAGCCTTGTTGTCGCGAGTGGGGTGGTAAGCAGGACAATTGAATTGGAGCAATTGGTAGGAGAGAGTTTGTGAGTACAGTTTTGTTAGTAGAAGATAGTTTGACTGATGCCGAACTATTAACCCGCTATCTCAGACAAATAGGATTAACGGTAATTGGCGTGCAAAGCGGTGAAGAAGCCGAGGCACAGCTAAGATTGCAAACACCAGACTTGGTGATCTTGGATGTCATTTTACCTGGTCAAAGTGGATTTGAACTCTGTCACAGCTTGAAAACAAATGATGCAACCAAGAAAATCCCAATCGTGATTTGTTCTTCCAAAGGTACGGAAGTCGATCGCCTGTGGGGTTCTATGTTAGGTGCAAATGCTTACATAGCTAAACCAGTAGACCAACAACAATTACTGCAAGTCATCCAACAGTTTATTTTATAGTTTTAGAGAACTTATGGAGATACTTGATTCTCTAGCTAAAACGAGTTCGTTACGACTGGATGGAGTAGCACCATCCTCCCAGGAAAAGTTTCTCCGCTGTCGCCTCGGCTCCCAAGATAGCGGTTTGCTGGCTTTAATTCATGTTGCCGAAGTTATACAAATTGTATTAGCAGAAATATTACCCGTACCCGCCATGCCTGAATGCATTTTGGGAATTTGCAACTGGCGGGGAAAAATGCTGTGGCTAGTCGATCTGAATCTCTTTCTCGACTATCCGCCCCTTGTCGCCTCAGAAATCGCCAGCGTCCCGCTGATGGCGATCGTCATGCAGATTGAAGGACAGTCAATGGGTCTAGTGGTATCGCAAGTGCAGGATATCGAATGGCACGATCCGAGTCAGATTCAACCAGCAACAGCAAGTTTATTTGCTGCCAAAACCTTACCCTTTTTACAAGGATACTTGCCTCAAGCCGATGCTATAGTCCTCGACCCCGAGGCGATCGCCCGTTGTCCGATGTGGCAACTGCATAGGGGATAGGGGAGAATTCAAAATTCGGAATTCGGAATTCGGAATTGAAGATGCACCACGCACCGCGCACTACTCTCTACTGACAACTGATAACTTTGTACAGACGTTACATGTAACGTCTCTACACTGATAAATACTCACTACTCACTCTCCTAACAACTAACAACTAACAACTAATGCAATTTAAAAATTTATTTAAGCAAGAACAGGAACTTCCAGAGCAGAGACAACAATATCGCGGTAGCACAAAAATACTGCCACCTTTAGATAGCACGCAGCAGTCTGCTAGTGACGCAGTTGCAGATGCAACTCAACCTACCGCACTAGTCAATGCCATGAAAGCGGAATTAGAACAAGCGGGATTGTTGAATGCACCGGAAGCTAGAGCTAAGTTTCTCCAGTTGGAGCAATTGGCACAAATGCTTCAAATGGGAATGAAAGACCAGGATGTAGCAACTGCTAGTAGCTTCAAAAGCGAACGGCAACGATTGAGCGCGATCGCCAGCGTGATGCGACAAGCGGCAGCAGAAGACGGACTGTTACCAACGACAGCTCATCTGGTGTGTCAGTATCTGCAAGCCGACCGAGTATTAATTTATCGTTTTTTGGATGAGGAAAAAGGTGTTGTTTTAGCAGAGGCAATGGTGGGAGATTTTACCCCGAGTTTGGGGGAAACTCTAGCAGTGCGGATGTTTGGGGCAGAAAATTTACAAGCGTACCAACACTCGCCCGCGATCGCTCTAGCAGATATTTATCAAGCTTCCTTGAGTCCCTATCAAATTCAATTGCTAGAACGGTTTCAAGTTTGTGCTAGCTTAAGCGTCCCGATTGCTTTGCCAGAGGGAGGATGGGGTCTGTTGGTGGCGCAGCAATGCCAGAGTCCTCGTAGTTGGACGGAAAGCGAAATCAGTCTGCTGGATCGAGTTGCCACTGAATTAGCCTTGCTCGTACAACCAGAAGAATACAAGATTCTTTTGCGATCGCTTGGCGAACAGCAAAAAGTCTTAGCGCGGGTGATTGAAAAAATTCAAGGTTCCCCCGACATTGGCAGTATATTCCGCACGACTACTCAAGAATTACGCCAGTTACTCAAAGCAGATCGAGTGGCAATTTATCGTTTCAATCCCGATTGGAGTGGGGAATTTATTGCGGAGTCCGTCGCTGCTGGCTGGGTTTCGGTGATTGAAGCGCAGGAGGGAGACGAGGTTTTAAAAAGCGATCGCGCCAGCCAAGACCGCTGTACGTTAAGAAACTTGACAGCCTATACTCCTAACGCCGATGCCGATACCTATTTGCAAGATACAAAAGGTGGTGGCTACGCTAGAGGGGAAAAATTTAAGCGCGTGGATGATATCTACACGGCGGGATTTTCTCCCTGTTATATCGCCAGCTTAGAGAAATACCAAGCGCGGGCATATGTCATCGTTCCCATTTTCCAAGATACGAAACTATGGGGACTGCTAGCTGCTTATCAAAATTCTGGTCCCCGCCACTGGCAAGACGGGGAAGTCAATATCATGCTGCAATTAAGCAATCCCCTCGCAATTGCTTTGCAACAGGCAGAAGTCCGTCAGCAATTGCAGTCTCAAGCCGATCGAATTGCCCAAGCCGCCGAACGGGAACGTACCGTGACTCGGATTATCGATAAGATCCGGCAGTCTTTGAATATCAATAATATATTTAGAACCACGACATACGAATTACGCCAATTACTCAAAGCCGATCGAGTCGCGATTTATCGCTTCAATCCCGATTGGAGTGGGGAATTTGTGGCGGAATCCATCGCTCCTGGGTGGCGATCGCTACTAGAAGCGCAAAAACAAGACGATAGCCTCCAGCATAACTTTACGGACGATGAAGGCTGTGTCGTCAAAGATATACCTGCGCCAGGATCGACTACCGTTGATACTTTCTTACAAAATAACAAGGGTAGTTCGCTGCGAGACAAGCAATATCTTCAAGTCGATGATGTTTACAAGGCTGATTTTTCGGCGTGCTATATGGAATTGCTCGATAAATTCCAAGCCAGAGCCTACATTACCATACCAGTTTATCAAGGAGATAAGTTGTGGGGCTTGTTGGCTGCCTATCAAAATTCTGGAGCGCGCCACTGGCAAGCAGAGGAAATAGAAATTATGCTGCAAGTACGTAACCCTTTGGGGATTGCGCTACAACAGGCAGAAGCATTACAGCAAGTCCAAGCAACATCGGCAAAATTGAGCCGTGCGGCAACTATAGAACAAGCCGTGACTCGAATTACCAGTCGCTTGTTGCGATCGCTCGATACGGAGTCGGCGATTTATAAAATTATTCCGAAAGAAGTGCGGCAAATGCTAGCAGCCGAGCGCGTAGTTTTGTATAAATTCAAGCCCGATTGGGGCGGCGAGTTTGTCGCAGAATCCGTGGCGGCTGGGTGGAGTAGCTTGCTAGAAGTCTTACCCGTAATTGAAGACAGCCACTTACAAGACACCCAAGGCGGACGCTATCGCCAAGGAGGAACTATAGCTGTAAACAATATTTATACAGCAGGACACTCTGCTTGTCATGTGGAACTGCTAGAGCAAATGGAAGCCAGAGCCTACACGATCGTCCCCGTCTTCGTTCAGCAGGAACTTTGGGGTTTACTCGCAGCCTATCAGAATTCTGCGCCCCGTGAATGGGAAGAAACAGAAGTCAGTGCCTTAGCACAAGTAGGCAACCAAGTCGGCGCAGCGTTACAAAAAGTAAATTATCTAGAACAAATTCGCACTCAGACAGAACAATTGCAACAACTCGCCCAAAGGGAAAAAGTAGCCAAAGAACAACTTCAGCAAAGGGCGATGCAGCTACTCGTTGCCGTGCGCCCCGCTCTAAATGGCGATCTGACAGTCCGCGCTCCCATCACAGATGATGAAGTTGGGACGATCGCGGATGCTTACAATAATACCTTGCAAAGCCTGCGGCGAATTGTCATGCAATTACAAACGGCATCGACACAAGTTAGCCAAACTTCCCAAAATAGCGAGTCGGCAATGTCGGCACTGACGATACAAGCACAACAACAATTGACAGCGTTGCAGCGTGCCATGACCGAAATTCAAGCGATGGTTGATGCTACCACAGTTGTAGCTGCCGATGCCGCACAGGTAGAAAAAGCGGCGCAACGCACCCACCAGACCGTACGGCAAGGGGATGCGGCAATGAACCGCACGGTGGAGGGGATTCTTGCCTTGCGGGAGACAGTAGCAGAAACCAGCCAATTAATCCAGCGCTTGAGTGCCTCCTCGCAAAAGATTTCTAAAGCCGTAGACGCGATCGGTAACTTTACGACTCAAACTCAACTTCTCGCCCTCAACGCCGCGATTGAAGCGACTAGAGCCGGAGAATACGGTCGAGGCTTTGCTGTAGTTGCCGATGAAGTGCGATCGCTTGCCCGTCAGTCAGCCACAGCAACCACAGAAATTGGCAAGCTCGTGCAAGAGATCCAAGCCAGCACGGCGCAAGTCAGCCAAGCAATGGAAACAGGCGTGCAACAGGCGATCGCCAGCAGTCATTTAGTCAGCGATACCCGCTCTAGCCTCACTGCGATCGTGGAAGCCACCGCCGAAATCGGTCAACTCGTTGCCGGGATTAATCAAGCCACCCAATCGCAAACTCAGCAGTCCCAGTCCGTCACCCAAGCCGTATCCGAAGTGGCAAATATTGCTACCAGAACCTCCGACGATGCCACTCTGCTATCTATCGCCTTCCACGAATTACTCATCATGTCACAAGAACTACAAGCCAGTGCTAGTAAGTTTATTGTGAGTCGGGAGTAAGGAGTCGGGAGTCAGGAGTGGCTAGTGACTAGTGGCTGGTGGCTAGTCATTGCGACTTGCGACTTGTAACTTGAATTGTCTCCCTTGTCTCCCTTGTCCCTCCCCAACCCCTAACTTCTAACTCCTCACCCCTAGTATGAACGACTCGCTCCACGAACAAAGCTATGCTTACTTTCTCCAAGAAGCACCGCAATTGTTGCAAGTTTTGGAAGAGGAATTATTGAATCTGAAAGCCGAGTGGAGTATGAATAAGGTTCATACTCTCATGCGGGTAACTCACACGCTTAAAGGCTCGGCGGCTTGTGTTGGTTTGGACAGTATCAAGCAGATCGCACACTCTTTTGAAGATATTTTCCGCCACCTGTGCCGACCGGAAGTTACGCTCGATCGCGAAACGGAAGCCTTACTATTTGAAGCTTATGACTGCCTGCGTACCCCTTTGATGGCAGAAATTACTGGCAGCCACAGTCATGATGCCGAAGTCTTCGATCGCGCTGCCGCAGTTTTTAGCGAATTGCAAGCAAAACTAGGAGTTAATTTCGCGTCAGAAGTTGAAATTCCTAACTCAGATGAATTGGGGTTTGATGTCACCAAATCTATTTTTGAAGTTGGAGTAGCTCAACGCCTGGCAGAGATCGATCGCGCTTTAGCTGGTGGGGAAGTGGAGACGATCGCGATCGCGCTGCAAACTCAAGCCGAAGTCTTTTTGGGCTTGGCAGAGTCTTTAAATTTACCGGGATTTGGAGCGATCGCCGCACTGGCGATCGCAGCTTTGGCTGGCGATCCCGACAAAGCGATAACCATTGCCCAAATAGCCCTAGCAGACTTTCAACAAGGGCAAGCATCCATCCTAGCAGGCGATCGCAGTGGAGGTGGGAGTCCTTCGGCGCAGTTGTTGGAATTGGTGGGAGGAGAGGACAAGGAAGACAAGGGGGACAAGGGGGACAAGGGGGACAAGGGGGACAAGGAAGACAAGGGGACAAGGGGACAAGGAAGCTTTTCTTCCCCAACTCCCCCAGCTCTCTTCTCCCCGACTCCCACTCTCCCACTCCCGACTCCCGAAGATGAAAACTCCTTGTTAGAGTCAATCTGGACGATCGCCGAACCTGTAGACGATGAGGAAGCAGAACCATCAGAGCCGTCAGAGACAGTCACCACAGCAACCAATACTAACTCCGAGCGATCGGTGTCGCCACCTTCATCTTTAGCGAAAAGAGATGCAGCTATGTCGGATACAGTCAGAGTTAATGTCGGGCATTTAGAGCGGCTGAATTATTCGATTGGCGAATTGCTGACTAATCAAAACCGCCAGACTTTACAAGATGAAAAACTACAAGGCGGGATGCAAGGGTTACTTGAATTAATCCAACAGCAACAGCAAATGTTGATGGAACTCAAGCAGCGCTTGGACTTACAGGAAAAAGACAGTTCTAGTAAACTTGCCGTGTTGGTGCAATCTTTATTAGCAAATGGAGCGCAACTGCAAGCAACTGGGGATGAAATTGACATTTATACTCGTCAGTCTAGCCAGATGTTGGAAAAACAAAGCCGCTTGTTAAATAGCGTGCGAGATGAGTTTTTGACAGCGAGAGTTATTCCCATCAGCGTTGTTTTCGATCGCCTGCCCCCTATTTTAAGACAACTAGAAACTCTGCACGATAAGTCTGTAGCGTTGGATTTCAGCGGTAAAGAAGTATTCATAGACAAAGCCGTCGCTGAAAAACTTTACGACCCCCTTTTGCATTTGGTGCGCAATGCCTTCGATCATGGTATTGAGCCTAAGTCTAGGCGATCGCAATTGGGGAAAGCGTCAACGGGTCGAATTGCCATTCGTGCTTTTCATCAAGGCAGCCACCTGACAATTGAAATCCAAGATGACGGACAAGGACTCAATTACGATCGCATTCGCCAACGAGCGCTCGAAATGGGTTTAGTTTCACCAGTTGACGCTAGCAGTCTCAGCGAAGTTCAGCTAATGGATTTTATTTTTGAACCAGGCTTTTCGACTGCGACTCAGGTGAACAACCTTTCAGGACGAGGTGTGGGACTAGACGTGGTTCGCGCTCAGTTACATTCTCTTCAAGGAGCGATCGCGGTTTATTCTCAACCCCAACGCGGTACGACTTTCATCCTCCAAATTCCCTTAAGTTTGACAATTGCGAAATTATTTCTCTGTCAGGTTGGTTCTACTACCTATGCTTTACTCGGAAGCGCGATCGAGCAAATCTTACTACCTCAACCAGAACAATTGCGCCCTTGGCGGGGAGGTAAGGTATTGCGATGGGGTGAAGCAAATGCAGAACAGTTAATTCCTGTTTTACTCCTGAAAGGAATTTTGCCCTACTTTGCACCGCTAACGTCTCCTGCTGATAGTTCCACCGCTCTACAAGGACGCATTGTATTGCTACGCTATCAAGACCAACTTATAGCAGTAGAAATAGACCAGGCGATCGGCGAACAAGAATTGGTGATTCGACCTCTAGACCCGACGATCGTTCCGCCTAGCTATGTTTATGGTGGTAGTATTTTGGCTGATGGCAAACTTACCCTGGCAATTGACACTACTGCTTTAGCAAAGTACGTACTAGAGCGACAAGTAACTCAGGGCATGGGGCAGGTGAGGAGTGACAAGGATAGCAGTCTACTAGGTAGCGTTACGCCTATGCGCTCGATTGGGGAATTGCCATCGAAACAAACTGCTGTGGGAGCAAAAATCTTGTTAGTCGATGATTCGCTCACTTGGCGACAAACTTTAGCACTGACGCTACAACAGGCTGGATATCTAGTGATACAAGCAGATAACGGTCGCGAGGCAATGACACAAATGCGATCGCATCCCGATTTTGGGGCGATCGTCTGCGATTTAGAAATGCCAGAAATGAATGGCTTGGAATTACTCCACTACTGTCGTCAATCTTCAAGTTTTGCCCAAATTCCCTTTTTAATTTTGACTGCTAATACTGATGCAGAAAATCGGACGGCAGCAATGGAATTAGGCGCAACTGACTATATCAATAAATCGCGATCGCACCAGGAACTTTTGGCAACTGTGGCTCAGTTAGTTCGATAAAGTGTCATTGGTCATTTGTCATTCGTCATTTGTAATTAGTGAGTGGCTGATTTTGACTTTTGACTTTTAACTTTTGACTTACCTACATCATTTGCCGCACTTCTCTGACAAACTGTTCTGGATTATCTGGAGTCAGGACGATCGTGCGCTGCGGAAATCTCAAAATTACAGATCGCAGGGGATCGGTAGCATAAGCTTGATAGGAACCAAGGCGATCGTTGCGAAACCGTCCAGTTATCGCAAATAATCCCCCATTTCCCCACGTTCGTAGCGAGTTGTCCATAGCGTGCGGATTGCTCTCAGCATTGATTAGCTGCGTTAATGGAATCTTAGAATTCCAGCCAAAGCGCTGAATGTAAAGTGCGTCATTTGTTAGTTTGTATCCTCTAACACCGAACAGCGCCGATGCAATAAGAATTGCTAGAGGTAGTACAACCATTGCTAGTAGCCAGAAAAAATTGTTCCGTTCTTCCCCTACTAATAAGCCAATCAAAGCTACCCCTAGCAAAATAGAGCTAAAGAGCATAGTACTGAAAATGAGTGACTTATCCCAAGGGGCATTAAAAACCGTACCCGTATACATAAGTTCCCTCCACTTTTCAAACTTCAGAATAGTTTGACTGTAGTATCGATCGCCAACTACCAACTACCCATTACCAACTACCCATTACCAATTCATATCAAAATCTTTCTTCCCCTTGACACTTGCCTACCTCTTTCGGGCTAACTTATGCTGCTCGAAATGCTGCTAAACGAGCCTTTTCGACCGCTAATTATAGGCGTTGAAAAATGTTAAGTTGGCAGAGCGCGATCGCCTAAACTCATTATTTACTCAACTCTTGTAGAAACCTTGTCAGCTCTCAGCAATACGCAACCTCTAGCGGCTGTAACAGAATTAACCACCACCCACCAGCCGCCGATAATTTCTAAACCCGTCCTTCGGACTAGCCTCAAGGCTTCTACTATCGATGGTGTTTTTGCTGCCATCTTTTCTAGCGTTACCAGTGGTGTCTTACTAACTAACTTTTTGCTTCAGTTGGGGGCAAATCCTCTAGAAGTTGGAATGCTCTCTTCGATTCCAATGCTGACGAGTTTACTACAACCATTAGGAGCATACTTAGCCGAACGAAGTAGCAGCCGTCACTTTTTTTGTTGGTGGACTTTTATCCCCGCACGACTGTTATGGTTAATTCCCATCGCAGGTATTTGTTGGATTGTTTGGTTTAATACTAACTCTCACCAATTAGTCAGTTTGACTTTGGTAACAATTTTTGCTAGCAACATTCTTGCAGGCTTAGGGACTTCCTCATGGTTGAGCTGGATGGCGGCTTTAGTCCCCCATCGCTTGCGGGGTCGATATTTTGGCTTTCGCAATAGTGCGGCAAGTTTGACGACTTTAATCGCCGTACCACTAGCCGGATTTGCGATTTCAATTCTGCCTGGTAGCACCATTCAAGGATACGGAATCGTCTTGGGATTGGGAATTATTGCAGGAATTCTCAGTTTGGCGTGTCAAAATTTTATGGTCGATGTCAATCCCCAATTGCCACCACCATCGCTGTTATCGCCATCAAAATCAAATTCTCTAGCAGTAGCAGAAGTCATACAACCGCCGCCAATTTTTAGCTTGTTCCGAGATTTAAATTTTGTCAAATTTCTGCTGTACTTCGGTTTGTGGGCATTTGCGGTTAACTTAATCGTGCCGTTTTATAACCTTTACTTGCTAGACAATTTAAAACTAGACCTCAATTGGGTGTCTTTATATACGAGTCTCCATGCAGGCACGAACTTGGTGATGCTGCTTATTTGGGGTAAGCTAGCCGATCGCCTGGGGAATCGTCCCTTATTGTTAATAGTAGGGATTTTAGTGGGAGTTTTACCTTTATTTTGGCTGGGAACGGGAAATAACTTATTATCGCTGTGGTTGTGGTTGCCGCTCATTCACCTGGTTAAAGGTTCCCTGTGGGCAGCAATTGACTTGTGTAGTAACAATATCCAAATGGAATTAGCACCCAAGTCCCATCCTTCCAGTTATTTTGCGATCGCTGCTGCCACTGCTGGGGTATTTGGCGCTTTGGGGACAACTGTAGGCAGTCAACTCGCAACTTTAGATGCGATCGGCGGTCTACCTGGAGTATTTATTATTTCTGCTATTGTGCGCTTACTTGCTTTATTTCCCTTAATTTTCGTCCGCGAACCGCGCAGCCAGCCTCTTACGCAAGTTTTGCGTCACTTACGGAAACCGCAATTAGTAACACAGGAGCCTGCAACAAGCGCGACTAATTCTGCACAATAAAGGTGAGTAGTGAGTGGTAAGTAGTGAGTAGTGAGTCGTCACCTCCGACTCCCGACTCCCAACTCCCGACTCCCGTTTTCTCACCCGAATCAACAGCATGAATCAAGTAGATTACCTCCGAATTAGCTTAATCGATCGCTGTAACTTTCGGTGCCAGTATTGTATGCCCGAAGGTGCAGAGCTGGATTATATTTTGCGACAACAGCTATTGACGGCTGAGGAATTGCTAACTTTAATTCGCGAGGTATTCATTCCAGTAGGGTTTACGCGATTTCGATTGACTGGCGGCGAACCATTACTGCATCCGCAGGTTGTGGAAATTGTCCGGGCGATCGCAACTCTACCTCAAACTCAAGACCTGGCGATGACAACAAACGCATTTTTGTTGGCAAACAAGGCACAAAATCTCTACGATGCCGGGTTAAGACGGATCAATATCAGCCTCGACTCCCTCGATCCTGAAGTGTTCGATCGCATTGTGGGTAGTCGCGGACGTTCCCGTTGGCAGCAGGTTTGGGACGGCATTCTCGCCGCGCATCGGGTGGGTTTCGACCCCTTGAAATTGAATGTCGTCGTGATTCCTGGGGTAAATGATTGCGAAGTCTTAGATTTAGCCGCCCTTACCCTAACTCGTTACTGGCACGTCCGGTTTATTGAATTTATGCCTATCGGTAACTCACAACTATTTGGCGATCGCGGTTGGGTTGCTTCGGCTGAGTTACGCCAGCGCATCTGCGAGGCTTACGGCTTAGTCGAGTCGCAAGTGCGGGGTAATGGACCTGCTGACGTATTTCAAATTCCTGGGGCAAAAGGGACGCTGGGATTTATCAGCCAAATGTCAGAATGTTTTTGCGATCGCTGCAATCGAATGCGTCTGTCTGCTGATGGCTGGCTGCGTCCCTGTCTGCTCAACGAAATGGGACAAATTGACCTTAAATCTGCCCTGCGCGCTGGCGTTCCTACTACTGAAATTCGCGATCGAGTAGCCCAACTACTTGCCCTGAAATCGGAGATTAATTACAAACAAAGAGAATCTGGAACATCTGCCGGAACTTATGCCCGTACCATGTCGCAAATTGGCGGATAGTAGGGGCGCACAGCTGTGCGCCCCTACCCCCAATTTCTGCGCGCCCCTACCCCCAATTTCTGTGCGCCCTCATCCAAAATCAAACGGGTAAAAATCAACAAGCCCTCCAATTGACGGAATCGGAGGGCTTGATATTAAAAATTACAAAACTTAATCATAGGATCGTCAATGGCGCACCGCAGCCGCACGAGTGCAGCCATCGAAATTAAGCCTGTCTGGAATAGTATTCAACTACCAACAGTTCGTTCACTTGCAGGGCGACCCATTCGCGCTCAATGACGCTGTTAACTTTACCTTCCAGCTTATTCTTATCAAATTCGAGGTGGCTGGGTAGGTTTGCTAAACCAGGATACTGGAGATTATTTTCTACTAACTGCCGCGATTGCGCTTTATTTTTGATCCCAATGACTTCCCCTGGACGACATTGATAGCTAGCGATATTAACTTCACGACCGTTTACCATAACGTGACCGTGATTGACTAGCTGCCGCGCTGCTGGGATTGTGGGAGCCATACCCATGCGAAAAACGGTATTATCCAAACGCATTTCCAACAGTTGCAACAGCACTTGTCCGGTAGAGCCAGTCACTCTTCTTGCCCGCCGCACGTAACGCAGCAACTGCTTTTCAGTCAAGCCGTAGTTAAAGCGGAGCTTTTGCTTTTCTTCCAAACGAATAGCATACTCAGAACGCTTCTTGCGAGCCTGTCCGTGTTGTCCAGGTGGGTAGGAGCGTCTGGCATTTTTCCGAGTCAAACCTGGCAGATCGCCCAGGCGACGAACAACTCTTAGTCTTGGTCCTCGATAGCGGGACATTCAATCTTCCTCTGCTTAATTCTGCGCGAACTATTCCAAAACTATAATTATAAGTCTAAAAGCTTGTGTCTGAAAAGCCCTGGTTAGTGGCTAGTGGCTAGTGGCTAGTCGTAGAATTCTTCATCTAGTCACTAGTCACCAGCCAATAGTCACTGACAACTGGTCGCTGATAACTCATAATTGATAACTGATAACTGATACCCTCAAATTGTAGTTATTTACAAATTTCTTGGTGGGAGTGTTATGGGGAAAACAATGTATTTAGTGGCTGGCTCTTTGGCGATCGCCGGTTGGATCGGTAGCAATTTTCCTGCAACTGGGGCTGAAATTGTCACCGACTCTTTACGCAACGGCTATCGTGCTTGTACGGGGCGAATGCTCAATTCTGGAGTTTCACCGGAAGCAGCAGCAAGAGCCTGTGCGGGAGCGCTTTACCCGAAGGATGTCGCTCGTTGCGTGACGAGAATTGAGGGGCAGACGGAAATTTCTGCCCAAGATGCTTTAGCAACTTGCACCCAAGCCCGCCGACCTGTAGAGTTGTCAAGATGTGTCGTTGGCATTAGCGAAAATAGTCAAGGGCAGCCCGTACCAGGAGTATTAGATTTTTGCGGTCGCAGTTTATTACCAATTCGTTATGCTGAATGTGTCGTTGGATTGCGGCGAGAAATTAATGAGTTAGCTCCTACCCAAGCAATGGAAACTTGTATTAGTGCAGGCGATCGCCCTTTGGATTTTGCACCTAATTTTATTCCCCAAGGTCAATTACAACCACCAGTCACATCTCCGGCTCTGACTACACCTGCAACACCCGAACAAACTGCTCCCGCGCCAGATGCACCTTAGAACGGAATTCGGAATTCGGAATTCGGAATTCGGAATTACTCCTGTACGGGCGGGTTTTGCGGCAAGATTTTTGGTCGTAGCCATGAATTGTTGGCTAAACCCGCCCCTACGGTTTCCTGATAACTGATAACTGATAACTGACTCCCCGTTATGAACCAAGAAATTAAATTACTCGTCCTCGATATTGATGGGACGATCGCGGGTAAGTCAAATCAAATTCATGCCAAAGTTAAAAAAGCGATTCAAGCAGTGCGGGCAAAAGGCATACAAGTGGCTGTAGCAACAGGACGAATGTATCGTTCTGCCCTACGTTTCCATCATGAGATAGGTTCGACTTTGCCTCTACTTGCCTATCAAGGTGCTTGGATTCAAGATCCAGCTACCCAGAAAATGCACCGTCATTGGACTGTTGCCAAGCAAACAGCAATTCAACTGTTAGATTACTTCGAGCAACCTGAATTGCGATCGCTGCTTTCGGTTCATTTCTATATCAACGATTGCCTCTACGTGCGCGAACTGACTTCTGAAACTCGACTTTACTCCGAACGCTCTGGGATTGAAGCGATCGCGGTGGGAGATTTACGCCAAGCTTTAACAACAGAACCAACAAAAGTATTAGCTCTGTGCGACGATACCGAAATCATCGATAACTTACTCAGCAGTCTGCGCCAGCAATATACCCCTGCTGAACTGTACCTGACTAAATCCGTTGCTACCTTCTTTGAAGCAACCAACCCTTCGATTAATAAGGGTGTAGGCGTGCGTTACTTAGCTGAAGAACTCCTGGGAATCACTGCTGCTAACGTGATGGCAATTGGTGACAACTTTAACGATGTAGAGATGCTAGAGTATGCCGGGATCGGTGTAGCGATGGGTAATGCTCCATCTGACGTACAGGCGATCGCTCAGTGGGTAGCGCCTAGTGTCGAGCAAAATGGTGTTGCAATTGCAATTGAAAAATTCTTACTTTAAATCAGTCATTTGTCAGTTGTCAGTTGTCATTGGCAAGCGTTCTACTAACGACGAATGACCAAAAATCAGAAAGGACACCAACGACTGTCCGTGTTTCGTCTTGGTGTCCTGACTGGTTCGCTCCTCACACACCCTTATATTAGAGTAATGTTCTTGATTTGTCACCCCCTTGAACGCTAATTTCTACCTAAAGACAGATAAGATTTGCCTATAGAGCAAGATGCCTTATACAGTGACCAGTGACCAGTGACCAGTGACCGGTGACTAGTGACCAGTTTTATACTGTTCGCTAGTTCAAAGTTCTAAGGGTGCGCAACTATTTAGTACTTCTACTAATAGAATTCTGAATACAGATTGAGCGATCGCTATTAAGCCAAGTCGCCCTTGTGCTAAGTTGAGATTTTGATTTTTGACCTCTCCCCAAATGCGACATTGACTATAAAAAGTTTGAAAAGCTTGACTCAGATTCAGAGCTACTTTCAACCAATTTAAAGACTTGCGAGTAGGATCGGGGCAATAGAGAGCGTCTAATACTCCAATCGATTCGAGGAGTAAATTTAACTCGGATGGGTGGTGCAAACAAATTTTTGCTTCACTCAACCAAGGAATAGGTTGAGGTGATATGACCTGTAGACATGAAGACTTAATGTCAGAGTTTTTTGACTTAATTATAATTATTTTCTCCTCATGAGCCATTTTCAATAGAGAACAACAACGAGCATGAGCGTATTGGATGGGAAATAGGGAATTGGTAATTGGTAATTGGTAATTGGTAATTGGTAATTGGTAGTTGGCAATGTCTCCCTCAGCTCCCTCAGCTCCCTCAGCTCCCTCAGCTCCCTCAGCTCTCTTCTCCCCCCTGCTCCCTAAACAGGGTAGTGTCTCAATCCAGTGTTGCAACCAAGCAGCCAGACTGGGTTGAGGTAATTCTAGGTCGATCCACCCTGGGGGAACAACTTGAAGAATCAAGTTTTGTTGACAATCTTGTTGGGCAATTAGCTGCGATATAGATTGGGCAACTTCTATAGTTGGGGAGTTGACAAGTTTACTTAATTTAAACGCGATCGCGCACCTGTAAACAACCGGGCGCTGTTTAGATAACTGTAAAGGAATATAACTTTTGCGATCTGTTAAGGATGGAGTGTCTAATATATACAAACTTAGCGCTGCTTGTATCTGCTGTAACAGCGCTTGCTTAGGTGTTAACTCAGCTAATGGAGGCGATCGGTGATCCACTTTTAATTTATAGTTAAAATCCCTATCCCTACCTGGGGGATTTACCAAGGTTCCATGCAAACGAATTGCTTAACCCCTATTTTTTGAATGGCTACCTGAGAATACTATGCCCTAGCGAAATTTACTATTACTGGAGCGTTCGTTCATCCGCGATCGTACTGAAAGATCTATGAGTTTTCGCTAAAAAATCTGGTGATTTCAGTAGATTTACGGTACAAAAAAACTCAGTCCTATGTTGTTGACAATATTTTGTCACAATTTTCCCTAGCTCAACTACAATCATTTGTACAACTGTTACTTGCAATTCCCTGGTTTGATTGTTTACACTTATCTGTTGTTTTAAACATGAACTATACGGATAAAAAAACTGAAAAGCAGGAGACTTGATCGAGTAATTGAGTGATTGAGAATACTAGGATTGTGTTGCAAGACAGATAAAACAAATCTATGGCTAAGTTCGCTTAGCTGCGATTGCTATTACTGGTTTGAGGAGTGGAGTTCACCTGCCAACCAATTTGGCAATAGGTGAGCTTCACAGTGACGTTTCGTCTATCGCCAACTGCTGCAAATTATGCATTCCCCATCCGCTTCTCCAGAGTCGCAAAGACCATTTTTAACCTGGCAACGGATTCTTGACTGGGCGCAGGAACACTATCGCGTTCGCTCTTTTAGTAAAGACGAACGCATTCCAGCTCGACCTGGACTGCTCTATCTCGTTCAAAGAGGTGCTGTGCGACTTGTAGGTACAGCTCAAGTTAGCGCAACTAGTCAGCTATCATCTCGGCGCATCAACAGAACACCTGAAGAAGCTTTTTTAGGCTTTGTTGGCGCTGGACAGCCGTTTGAAATTGTTGCCCAATCTCCGTTTACGCTCCAAGCTTATGCCCACGTAGAACCCACTTTAGTCGTGTGGATGTACTGGCATGACTTGGATAACTGGCCCCACTTTCGGCGGGAAGTTCTCGATGCATTTCGCTACCAACATCAGCGCAAGTTACTGTGGCTGAGTGCTTTAGGACAGCGACGGACGATCGATCGTCTCTTGGGATTCTTAACCCTGCTGGTAGAAGAATACGGACAACCAGCGACAAGTGAAGAAGATCCCGAGATTCTGCGCGGATACTCTCTACCGTTTACGCTGACGCACGCCCAAATTGGTAGTGCGATCGGTTCGACGCGAGTTACGGTGACTCGTTTAATGGGTAAGTTACGCCAACGCGGTTTACTTATCGCCCAAGAAGATAATCTCATCTGTTTGCCAGCCGATTCAATCAATCGAGCTAGTTGAATTATAGAGACGCGAAACTTCGCGTCTCTATAATCCTATGCCTAGCGCATTCGCACAAATCCAGCGTTAGCGATCGCCGACTGTCCTTGCTGCGTCAGCAGTAATTTAGCATAAGCTTCTCCTGCTTGCTGTGCTAAATCGTCATCCTGCTTGACGACAACGTACAGGTTACGTGTCAGAGGATATTGTCCGGTTTGAAAAGCATCTGTATTGAGCTGATTGCGCCGCTGAGGACAGTTATTCGCTGTTACTAAAGGTTCTTGGTAGGGAGGAGTAAATTGCCCTGATTGACGACCTAGCGGTAAGGGTCTAATCCTACACTGAGGTACGATTTCTGGAGCCGAGGCGTAGTAAATTCCGCCACGGTTACTAGCTAGCTTTTGTAGAGCTTGAGTTGTCGTACTGACAAATTCAACATTAGCAGCTAATGCTTGACCTGCTAAAACATCCTGTACGAAAAGCTCGACCGTACCACCCTCGCTCATCGGACGAGAATAAGGTTGAATCGGCAGGTTAGGACCACCGAGTTGTTTCCAGTTATTTGCCTTACCCGTGTAAATTGCTTGCAGCTGTGCCAAGGTTAGTCCTGGTATATTTAGGCTGGGGTGAACTGCGATTGCTAAACCATCAATTGCTACCGGAATTTCTTTTAAATTAAATCCTCTTTGCTGAGCGCGAGATACCTCTCGATCTTGTAAGGGTCGAGACGACTGAGCAAAGGTAAGCCTACCTTCAATCAGCATCCGAATACCATTACTGGTTCCTGGGGAAGCATTTGTCGGTTCTACAAATCGTAACTGAAATTCTGGATAAGCTGCCCTAATTTGCGGATCGATCGCTTGTCGAATTGCTGCCCAAGAAGTACTACCACCATAGCTGAATAACCCTTTAGGAATGCCTGAAACACCGCTAAAACTTGAGCCAGTCAATTCTGGATCTGAAGTTATATCGGATGTGTTGGGGGTGGAAATAGATCTTGGCTGAGGATCGCTGAGTTCGACACTAGTGCTAGAATTTCTCGTCAGCCACCAAAAACCACCAGCTAAACCCCCAGCTACGATCAATAGAGTCAGAACGAGAACAGCTGTTTCATTTTTTTGCGACGACATAACAGAATGATAAGTGCTGTAATAAGTGCAACATATACTTGCTTGCGTACAGATTATCCCCGCAGCAAAGCAGTGTTGCATCCCTGTGAGATCGCCTCTAATTCAAGCGATCGTCCTATGATGAAATCAAAGTACTTAAGTTAAGTGTTTTGCTCTCAGTAATCCTATGAATTAAACTCTTATGTCTGTTTTATCATAACCTAACCTTAATCTTGTCAGGACGATTAACTATATATATTTAGCGGCTTTTGGCACAAATAGTATACACACAACTACATAAAGTCACGATCGTTGGTCATGAGAATAGGGGTAAGGGTAAGAATTTCTTACTTACGACTTACGAATTACAAATTACGACTTATTTAACCTAGTGATTAGAGTGTCTGAAAAGATCGTCGCAGTAAAATAACCAAGCTATACCCAAAATAGCTGTAGTTACGCTAGCAATTATCCCCGCTATAACCCAGCCGAATGCTCCTACTAATATAATTAATCTTCCTAGTAAAGCTAAAACTGCTTTCGCCGTAATGAATGCAGTAACGGCAGAAATTATACTAATCAGTCCTAATTCTAAAAGTATAGATTTAGTATCCTTGGTTGCTAGTTCCTCATCAAAGTATATATCCCAGACAACAGTACACATAGCAACATCAGCAACCGTCAAAAATATTTGCTTGAATAATTCTAAATTTATTGCAGGAGTTACTGTGACTATCCCCGCAGCAAAAATTGTAGCTAAAATTACTATAACGGCTCGTTTTCTTTTTAGATAGATCTGACTCATAATTAATTTCCTGAATCACAAGCTTTTTAATAAAGAAGAGTCAGAAGTGGATATAGCAATTCTAAATGAATCGTGAAATCGATTGTTCCTGTAGAGACGTTCCATGTAACGTCTCTACACACATGGAACGTCTCTACAGGGAAAACGTTCACAAATCAATTTGGATTGCTATATTAGTTTTTATACCAACAAAATCAACATTTTACATCAGAAAAGTTTTTGATTTCGTAGCATTAATTGCAGCTTTTTCACAATTAATTTTCTAACTTCTGCCTCCTTCTACAGATTACAACCAGTGTTTTGGATAAGTTCTACCTGGCATGAGATTGTTAAAAACAAAAGTACAAAAGACTAAAACAATTGAACCTGCTAATACTGGCGTGAATAGAAAACTCCATTCAGCACGGCTCATCACTCCTACTAAAGCAACTGCTCCTCCTGGTGGATGGAGAGTTTTTGTCAGTTGCATGACTTTGATTGCTGTAGCAACAGCTAAAGCCATTACCCAAGGTTCTGAGCCGAATAAATGTACCATAATTAAGCTGACTAATCCGCCGAGAAAATTGCCTACAATACAGTTGCGTGGCTGTGCTAGAGGACTATCGGGTGCAGCAAATAATAAAACGGCAGCCGCTCCGAAAGGAGCTGCGATTAGAGGATAATGCGTACTAACGCTGATGTAAGCTAGCGCGGCAATGCCAATAAAACTACCTATGTAAGAAAAAACAATTTGCTTTAAAGGAAAGCGGGGTTGATATTTAGAGCTGCCGTGAATTTTAGCCAAGAAGTTTTTGAGTCGAGCCGATTTAAATCGAAAGCTCCATGTAGACTGGGAACGATTTTTTCTCAAAGCAGCTAGTTCAGCTGTGAGTTGCTCTAGTTGTTGCTGCTGAATGATTAATTGCTGTTGCTGTTGTTCTAGTTGCTGTTGATACTGCTGGAATTGTTGTTGTTTGCTTGTCAACTCAAAGGTAGACATAGCTTTGGTAAGTTTTGTCATAGAGCTAGTATTTGTATTTGGTTTCGCCGCAGTTTTACTAATGTCTTTCATACTTCGATCGCTAAATAATGAATTGCAAAAACTTAGATTAATTCTGTGATATTGCGATCTCACTACTATAAATTGTGTTAACTGATACGGAATATTATTGCTCATGAAAGAAGCGCATTTTGAAATTGCTCTAACCGCATACAATCAACGAAAAAGTACTATTTTATACTTGCAACTTAGAGCAAACTACGCTCGCAATAACGCTAGAACTATCAAATAAATTAAATGGATAAATTAATTTTTTCAAAAAATATTGACAGCGATCGCTAGCTACTAGAGCAATCCTATTTGATTCATGAACGTGGAGCAGGCTAGAAGCCTACTTTACAAATCATTTAGAACTGCTATAGCTCGCTCAAATATTTATCGCTGTATAACTATATTTAATTATTGTAGTTAAAATCTGACAAGACATTTCAGAATCGATCGAAGTGTTCTTTGTTTATTCGATGGTATTCAAATTTTTTATTTCAAGAGAGTTAATCTTGTATTTTAATTTTATTCATCAAAATTTTAATTGCTCTTAGTGTTATGGAATAGCTTTGAGATTTATCGTATTTTTACTGTAACTTTGGTTGCAGCATTTTTGCTGCACGGTTGAGTAAAATCTGAAGATTAGCTTTTTAGCTTCTGTGCCTCTGCATGGAAATGCTAGTAAAGCTATAGATTGTGACTTGATACAGAGGCAAATTTGTTTGTTGGGTTAGTTTTAATTGTTACGTAATGAGAGCTTAATTTGTTACGCAATAGTAGCGAAACTAAACCAAGCGATCGCGATTTAACTTGAAAATGTGGTTGTTGAATTGCTAATTCATGGGTGCTGTTGAGATAGAACGAAACTGATGATAGAAATTACAGCAAGCGTTTTTTGTACGAGTCTGGGTGCATTCTTATTCAGAAGAGAAATAATTCCTCGTTCCTTTCCCAATTTGCTAGGTCGCCTTCTTTACTGGCTGGGTGTACCTTTGCAAATTTTAGTACTGACGCGCAAGTCAAATTTATCGCAATCGATTTGGTTGCCCCCAATCTTGACAATTGCAATATTGCTGTTGGGTTTGGGCTTAGCTTATGTCAGTTTACAGCTACTCAAACAACTGACTCAGTACCGCTCGGTTTCATGGGTAAAACAATTGTCCGATAGTTTTTATCCTAGCGATCGCGCTGAACAAGGTAGTTTTGTCCTCGCTTCAATTTTGGGAAACACCGGCTTCATCGGGTTAGCGATCGTTCCAGCTTTTGTCAGTCAAGACTATTTAGTTTGGGTAGTGTTGTATGGCGTAACGCACAATCTAATTGGTAGTTACGGACTGGGAGTATTTTTAGCAAGTTATTTTGGGCAAACCACAGCAAATAATAAATGGAAAGCTGCATGGCGAGACATTTTGCGCGTTCCTGCTTTATGGGCGTTTGCGCTGGGTTACTATAGTAAACCTTGGCAAATTGTCAGTTTCATCGATCCCTTACTTCAAGCAATAGTCTATTTAGTCGTACCTGGAGCTTTTTTGTTGATTGGGATGCAATTATCACGGCTTCAAGGAATTGAAAATCTACGAGGGGCGATCGTTCCCAGTACGATCAAGACATTTGTTCTGCCCATTTTGGCAGGAATGGTAATAACATGCTTGGGATTTCCCCACGAAGCACGCTTGGCTTTAGTCTTGATGTCTGGAATGCCAAGTGCTTTCGCCAATGCGATTTTAGCAGAAGAGTACAACCTCAATCGTCCGCTAGCTGCCAGTACGATTGTTCTCAGTACGGTTTTGCTACCACTGGTACTTCCCCTATGGTTGTATTTATTTAGATAATAGAGACTCTGCGTGGAACTTCTCTGCGTCGTCTCTCGATCAACGAAGGCTCGTGTCAACCGAACTAGGTAGGGGAGTAAAATCGTAACCAGTGCCGGAGTATCTACCAGGCTGAACTCTGACTAGAGTTCCTGATTCTTGGCGATCGCCTGACGGTAAAAACTTGACTATCCCAGTTGCCCCTTTAAACATAAAACCAGTATTAGATAAAGCTTTCTGTAGCTGTTCGCGATTCGTACTCGCTTTTAAACCCGTGAAAACAGCAATTGTTGCATCGTAAGTCAATGCAGTTCGCCAATTACCAGCCCCACCCCAAAACCGCTTAGCATTGGCAATGAAAGAACTATTGGGGAAAGCAGAAGGATGCCAAGGTACAGAAAGCACCATAGTATTAACATCAGCTTGTCCTTGCTGCAACGTGTCGTACGTATACATTGTGTGGCTGCCGAACAAAGTCAATCGACTGCGATTTGCTTGCGCTACTTCCACTGCACGACCCATTCTATTTACATCTGGTGCTAGCAGCAAAGCTTCTGCTCCATCGCTGACTGCTTGAGAGGGAATTTCGCTAGGGTTAAAATTAGTAGCAGCAAAATCGCAGGGGGTACTGGTGATATAACCGCCATTTTCAAACACGCTAGAAGTGAACTCCTCTTGAAACGAGCGACTTGCTTCTGCCTGAGAATCCGCACAGATCGCAATTCTGGTTTTGCGTGCTGTTTTCACGACGTAGCTAGCCAAAGCATCGGCGATCGCTCTTGAATTTGGCGTAGTCCGAAAGATAAATCTCCCAACTCCACTTAAGTTACGCGCTACGCTCGTGGGCGAGATCATCACCAAACCGCTTTTTTGATAGATGGGAGCAGCGGCGATGGATGCATCACTAGAGTTATGTCCTACTACTGCGAGAATATCTGGATCGTTGGCAAATTCAGCCGCGATTTGTTTGGCAACAATGGGGTTATTATCGTCGTTGGCAACTTGCACTTGAACCAGCTTGCCGCCAATCCCGCCACCGTGATTAATTTCGTATTGTGCCTGTGCCACGCCCCGCAGCATCTCTCTGGCAACGTTTAAGTTACCTCCTACAGGAACGCTAACACCGATCTTAACTGTATTGCTAATTGCAGCTGCCGAAGCATTATTTAAATAAATCCACGTTTCGGGATCGTTGCGCTTCACCTGCAAAGCCGCATTAAATTTGGTGACTGCCGTGGAAAAATCTCCTGCGGCAAAAGCTTGTACCCCTGCTTGTTTGTCTGGATTATTGTCGGCAGTAAATAAAACTTTATTACCTAAACTAATTCGTTTTTGCAAAGCTGGGTTGCGGTTGGGGGGATTGAGCAATCCATTGAGAGATGGTTGAGTTGCTTGTTGCCCTCCTCTACCACTGCGATAACTCAACCAAAAAATTAGCGGACCGATCAAGCAGAGGGCGATGAGATAGAGAACCAGGACAGTGTTTTTTTTGCTTTGCAACATAAAGTTTGGAACGGGAGTTAAGTCAAGTATTGTTAGACATTTCTAGATAACTTTCCCAGCCTCATATTTTCTGTATCGCCATGACTTGGTACAACCCAGATGTCGAAGAATCTATAAGGATCTAAATCATATTCTTTTTAGCAACAGCACTTTGGGCGATCGCAATAATAGTACGAGATGAATACCCACAAACAAAGCTACAGCTTGAAAGTTGGTTTTTTTAACATATAAATAAATAATATTTGATTTGACCCATAACCAAACAAAATAGAGCCACAACTACTTGCGTACCAACCGTAATTTTACGGAAAAAATATAATGCAGCTGATTTTAACCGTGAAATTACTTACGCAAATTTACTGAGTCTAAGCCTATACGTATAAGAGATTTACTTAACTATAGCAGTAAAGAGTTTGGCGATCGCGCTCCGCTCAATCTGTATCTTCTGTAACTACTTCCCACTTAATTGCAGTCACTTTTATTTGCGATCGCAACTGCATGACAATCTCTTCCATCAACAGATCGTTGCGACCATTGGAAGTATATTCTGCCTTGATTTCTACTGAAGAGAAGTTATCGAGATCTTTACTGTTAATATTTTTACTAGACAATTCATTCAATATCATTTGTCCTGGTGTGGTTTGTGCCAGTAGCACAGCCCTCACAGCTACTTCGTCTTCAGTTAAACAAATGAGGCGACAGCAATAGCGAGTTTCTGCTTTTGTGTGCGTAATCAATTGCTCGTCTAACTGCTGAAACCACTGTACCATCGGGCGCAAAAGTAGATTTGCTCCTACCACTGCTAAAGTGCCAAAATAAGCTTGAAATAGCAATCCCGCCCCGACCAAACTACCCACGGCAGCAGCACACCAGAGGGTAGCTGCGGTATTGAGTCCGCGCACGCTGGTTCCTTCCCGCAAAATTACACCGCCACCCAAAAAGCCAATGCCAGAGACAACTTGGGCTGCTATACGTGTAGGACTGGCATCGCCGGGAATCATTGCCGAGAGCATGACGAACATAGCAGCACCAAGAGACACCAACACATTTGTTTTCAGTACCGAGCGAGTTCGCCGCCATTGTCTTTCGCTGCCAATTGCCGCACCGAGAATGAATGCCAGTAGCAGGCGAATTGCAAAATCTACCCAAGTCATTGTTTTTTTCGTTTGGTTGCACCCAAATTGCTATTGTCGCACTGGTACGAAATCATAGCCAGTACTTGTATTGACTTGACGCACGACTTGTACTAGCTGCACTGGTGCGTTACTATCGCCAGAGGGAAGAAACTGCACTGGATTAGCTGCGCCAGGAGTGGAAAAATCATTACTAGTCAGAGTTTGTTGAATCCCTTCACGAGTAGGAGACTTCTGCATTGCCGCAGTCAAAGCCTTGGTTGCATTGTAGGCAAGAGCAGTACGCCAGTTGACCTCAGCTCCCCAAAACTGTCGTGACTGACGCACGAACTGAGATTTCGGATCGGTATCAATATCCCACGGAATAGCAACTACCATATTCACAGCCGCGTCTCCTGCGACCTCTAGCGTGGTTGAGTTGTAAATGGCATCACCACCTAGAAGTTGCAATCGTCTGCGGTTGACTTGCACGACCTGTAGGGCTTTATCGATAATGCTAGTACTAGACCCAGTATTAGGTGCTAACATCAGGACTTTTGCCCCTTGCTTGATGGCTTGGTTAATGCTGTTAGCTGGGCTAAAACTAGGGTCTGATAAGTCAAACTCAGATGTGACTTTTCCACCTCCGAGTAGAACCGCTGTGACAAACTCAGATTTTAAGGATTGGCTGTAAGCACTTTGGGGATTGAAAAAAACAGCAGCATTCTTTTGCTGTAAATTGGTCAGCATATAATTTGCCAAAGCTCTTGCAGCAATATAATCGCTGGGAACGGTACGAAAAATGTAGGGACTGATGCCGGAAAGTTTAACAGAAGTACTGACAGGAGAGATCGCGACTAACTTTCCCTCATCATATATAGGTGCAACGGCAAGGGTGACTTGACTTGCCCAGTGACCGATAACTGCCAAAATTTCAGAAGTGTTGACCAAAGTTGAAGCAACTTGTTGAGCTTGGTCTTCTTGATTGTTGTCGTTGACGATCGCCACTTTCAAGGGAACACCATTAATATTCCCCGTTTGATTTGTTTCGGTCTGTGCCTGCGCAACGCCACGTAGAACTTCCAAACTTCCATTAGGACTAGTACCAGTGGGAACGACAACAGCAATTGCGTAGCTTTTGCGATCGCCTATCTTGGCATTGTTAAGGAAAATTAGGGTTTCGGGATCGTTGCGATTTTGTGTTAATGCTACTTGCAATTTCTCGGTTGCAACACTCCAATTTCGAGCCGCGATCGCCTCTATTCCTTCCTGTTTTGCTGGTAATATCTTCCCTGAAAATAACGTTTTCTCACCAAAACTAATTGGTTTTCCAGTTGCAGAAGTACCATCTGTAGGAGTCGAGTTAGATTGATTTCCAATACCGACAAACGATTTGCCAAAAAAATTACTGAATAGTAAAGCTCCTCCCCCTACTAATCCGAGCGTAATTAGTAGCGATAGTAGCAGAAGCACTGTTTCATTTTTACGCGACATATTAGAACTAGGGAGTAGGGAGTGGGGAGTAGGGGAAGACAAGGGGGACAAGGGAGACAAGGGAGAGGGGGGAGACAAGGGGACAAGGGAGAGAAGAGAGCAGAGGGGCAGGGGAGCAGAGGAGCAGAGGGGCAACTACCACTAACTACCAACTACCAACTACCAACTACCAACTACCCATTACCCATTACCCATTACCAACTACCAATTCCCTACACTCTACCCCCTACTTCCTCGTTAAAGAATTCGATCGAGTAGTTGATAAATTATTTTAAATAAAGCTGTGAGGGCAACTGCAATTAGTCCGCCACCGATCGCCAGAACCAAAATGCTAGAAACGCTGAGATTGGCGTGCAGGGCAGGAATAAAAACCACAACTACCAAGGAAATTACTGAAATAATTAATAAATCTACTTTTTCGATCCAGCGACGAGATAAGGCAAAAACTAGACCGCTCAAAATCACAGCGGCGATTGCCCAACCAAGAGCGGGAGAGGGAAAAAGGCTGGAAAGCGCGATCGCCAGCAAAGCACCTTCAAAACCGCTAAAAGCCGCTCCCGTTAAAACCTCCCACAGAGCAAAACTAGGTCGCCTGGTTATTGGTGGGGGAGTAGATGGTATAGGGGTGGGGCGATCGAGCTGGTGCAGAGCGGTAAGGACTTCGGCAGCTGACTGATAGCGCTGCTGGGGTTGAGCTGATAGCATCTTGGTCAGAATGCTGGCAAGCTCACTGCTAACTTCAACATGCATTCGCCAATGCCATTGATTGCGACCGGCATCATATAAATCTGTAGGTTTTTTGCCAGTGAGTAGGTTGACTGCGGTTACAGCCAAGGCATACAAGTCCGTAGAAGGGTAAACTTCCCCGCCTGAGACTTGTTCGGGAGGGGCAAAACCCATAGAATAAATTCCGGTCGAAGCAGATTGCGCTCCTCCTGCTTGGCTCGTCACTTGTTTGACCGCACCAAAATCGAGTAAGTAAAGCTTACCGTGGCGATCGCGGATGATATTAGAAGGTTTGATATCCCGATGAATCGCTTTTTGTTCGTGAACGAACTGTAAAACGGGTAAAATGGCGTAGAGCAGTTGCAAGACCTGCGATTCGGAGAACCGACCTTGAGATTCTAGTTCTGCTTCTAGAGTTTCACCGTCGATAAACTCTTGAACGAGATAAAAAAAACGTTCCTGTTTATTGGGTTGCCAACTCGGGACGCTCAATTCAAAAAAAGCCAACAAATCGGGGATTTGGTCGTGGCGATCGCCGAGTTGTTCTAAGGCGACTGCTTCCCGTTCAAATAGGGTTTGGGCAGTCATCAGCTGAGTCGCGCTCAAGTCACCAGAAGGCTTGAATTGCTTCACGACACACTGACGCATCCCAGGCGTGTAGCGATCGCGTGCCAAAAAAGCCGCACCAAATCCCCCTTGTCCTAGTAGTTTTACCGGTAGATAGCGCCCCTGTAAAATTAGCGGCATACCGCAACAGGTGCAATACTTTTGTTCTGTTGTTTTGAGAATGGCGCTGTTATCGAGATCGGTAAAATGATTGAGCGGACGGGGACAGCCTAAACGAGTGCAGAAAACTTCCATGAACGGCAAAGGCTAGGGGCTAGAAAGATAAGTGGCTGGTGGCTAGTGACTGGTGACTAGTGACTGGTGTTTTCTAGCCCTAGCCACTAACCACTAGCCACTCCTATAGCTTTTAATTTAGCTGTCTAGCTCAAACAACTCAATTCACTTCCTCGACCTCTGGCGTTACGACTTCTATAGTTTCCTTGGCAACTCGCGGCGACTCTAACAGTTCCTTGCCCCAACCTGGAGTTGTAAATTGGGGTAAAATCTCGCGGATAAACGCATCAGCTGCTTTCGAGCGATAACGGTTGGGGTTTAAAATTGCTGCTAGCGTCCGTCGCACCACGACTCCCTCAATTGCAGAGCGGTGCAAGATACCCATTTGTAGCTCTTTGGCGATCGCAGAGACGGAAACAAAAGCCGCTCCTAACCCTGACTGCACGGCGTTTTTAATTGCCTCAATTGAATTGAGTTCCATTTCAATTTTGAGTCGTCGCGTATCGATCTCGCAGCGAGTTAATACAGAGTCAATGACTTTGCGAATGGTCGATTGGGAATCGAGAGCGATGAACTGAAGTTTATAGAGGTCGTCTTTATAGATTTTCTCGGCTTTTGCTAAGGGGTGCAGCACTGGTAATATCAGGGCTAGCTCATCTTCGGCGTAAGGAGCGATCTGTAAAGATTCATGTAACTCTGAGGGAATTTCGCCACCGATGATCGCTAAGTCTACCTGTCCGTTTGCCACGCTCCAAGCAGTGCGCCGAGTTGAGTGGACGTGCAACTGTACCGCGACATCAGGATATTTTTGCCGAAACATGCCGATCATGCGGGGTAAAAGGTACGTGCCAGTAGTTTGAGAAGCACCGACAATCAGAGTTCCGCCTTGAAGGTTTTGCAGATCCTCAATTGCCCGACAGGTTTCTTGACAGAGGCTGAGAATTTTTTCGCCATAGTTGAGCAGCAAATACCCTGCTTCTGTCAGTTGCGCTCTACGTCCGCCTCGGTCGAATAAAGGCACGTCCAATTGCCGCTCTAAGTTTTGCACCTGCAAGCTCACCGCAGGTTGAGAGACATAAAGACTGTCAGCGGCACGCTTGAAGCTCCCTTCAGCAGCGATCGCTTTAAGAATGCGTAACTGATCTAAGGTGAAAGGTAGGTCAGACATACAGCTATATCCATGAATACGAAAGGAGACTTCAGGCAACCTACTCGATTAGTGAGAGAGCGCGAATGTGTCATCTGCTCAAAGTGGGAAACATTCCGCGAAAATGACCCTAACACCACATTAATATATAAAGTTACCTAATAATTCGCGATCGGAGCTTTACAGGAACAAAATATATAAAATTTACTAATAGAAAGTGGGTGGTGAGAGGTAATGGGTAATGGGTAATGGGTAGTTGGTTATTCTCGCTTCCTTGTCTCCCTTGTCTCCCTTGTCTTCCTTGTCTTCCTTGTCTTCCTTGTCTCCCTTGTCTCCCTTGTCCTCCTTGTCTCCCTTGTCCTCCTTGTCTCCCTTGTCTTCCTTGTCCCTTCCCCTAAAATGAATCACAGTTGGCTAACGCCCAGTCATTTTGTCATGCTGGGTCTATTACTAGGATTTGCGATCGCCCATAGCGGTTTAGCCGCCCTGCGAATGCAGGCAGAAAAAGCAATTGGTGCTAGGCTTTACCGAGTCTTATTTGCTAGCGTCAGCTTACCTTTAGCTGTCGGTTTAGTAATTTACTTTTTCAACCATCGCTACGACGGAGCGCAACTCTGGCAAGTACAAGCTGTCCCAGGCGTGCGCGAGATTGTTTGGGTGCTATCTGCTGTTTCTTTCCTCTTTCTTTATCCCGCTACATTTAATTTACTGGAAATTGCCGCAGTCCAAAAACCCGAAGTCCATCTCTACGAGACGGGAATTATTCGCATCACCCGTCATCCGCAGATGGTAGGACAGTTGATTTGGTGTATTGCCCATACTTTATGGTTGGGAACGAGTTTTACCCTCGTCACTTCCATTGGCTTAGTCTTACATCATCTCTTTGGAGTGTGGCATGGCGATCGCCGCTTGAGTCAACGTTATTCAGAAGCATTTGAAAAAGTTAAGTCTCGCACCTCCATCATTCCCTTTCTAGCGATCGTGCAGGGACGGCAAACATTATATTGGCAAGAATTTCTCCGCCCTGCATACATAGGTGTTGCCATTTTTGTCTTTTTATTGTGGCGATCGCATCCCCTGCTGATCCAAGCTACAGCCAAAGTTCCCTGGTAGTGGGGAATTCAGAATTAACTACTTGGAAGTTCGCGATTCCCGACTCCCCAATAGCTGACAAAATCGATCTTTCCCACTTTTGAATTGATCCCGAATCGATGTAGCATAATTCCAAGTTGATAGCAAACTCAGATAATTCCGCCTAGAGGAAACATGATATTGTCAGTTAACGAGCGGACGTTTACAAAAGAAGTTTTAGAATCTTCAGTTCCAGTTTTAGTCAATTTTTGGGCTCCCTGGTGTGGGTTGTGTCATTTAATCCAACCTGTACTATCAGAGTTTCACAAGCATGGTAGCCAGCACGTCAAGATAGTGGGCGTAAATGCCGATGAAAATTTTAGATTATCCAATACTTATCGACTCACAACCTTGCCCACACTGATTTTGATTGAGAAAGGTATTGTCAGACAGCGATTAGATCGCCTACACAGTCGAGATGAACTTCGGCAAATCCTAAAGTCAATTCAGTACGACTACGCTAACTCCGTTCGACTTGAAATAGGGGCTAGGAGCTAGAAAGATAAGTGGCTGGGGACTAGTGTTTTCTAGCAACTAGCCACCAGTCACTAGCCACTAACTACTCTCCTACCCCTTACTAAAGCTAAAGTCATAGTAAGTTTTCCCCATCTAGGTTCCCTCAGGTGGGGTATTTTACGATCGGAGCCATGTGTCACAATTGTTAACAGTTTGGAGTAAGCGATTAGTCGTCAGAGGTTATTCATCATCAGTTATTTGTACTCAGTTCCATACAAATGACAAATGACAAATGACAAATGACAAAAAAGCTAATAGCTTCATTGAGTAAGTTAGTAGTAAAGTTCTCAAAGTAGGCGCAAGTGATGGAAGCTATCTATCAATATGCCTGGCTGATTCCGGTGTTACCCTTGGTCGGGGCGATGCTGGTCGGTCTGGGGTTAATATCGGCAAATCAGGCGACTAACCGCCTGCGGCAACTCAATGCTGTATTTGTCATCTCTTTAATGGGAGCAGCAACGGTACTGTCTTTCGCGATTCTTTGGAGTCAAATCCAAGGACACGCGCCCTATACCAGAACCCTGGAATGGGCAGCAGCCGGAAATTTCCATTTAAGTATGGGATATACGATCGACCATCTGACAGCCATGATGTTGGTGGTAGTGACCACGGTAGCTTTGCTAGTGATGGTGTATACCGATGGTTACATGGCTCACGACCCAGGTTACGTGCGCTTCTATTCCTACCTGAGTTTGTTTGGTTCTTCCATGCTCGGTCTGGTGGTCAGCCCAAATATCGTCCAGATTTATATTTTCTGGGAATTAGTGGGGATGTGTTCGTACCTACTAGTTGGGTTCTGGTACGATCGCAAGGCAGCAGCAGATGCTTGTCAAAAAGCATTTGTCGTCAACCGTGTGGGTGACTTTGGTTTATTGTTGGGCATTCTAGGGCTTTACTGGGCAACCAACAGCTTTGAGTTTGGCGAAATTGGCGAACGGTTGCAAACTCTGGTTGAATCAGGTTCTATCAGCAGTTTCTTGGCAGTTGTATTCGCCGTTCTCGTATTCTTAGGACCAGTTGCCAAGTCAGCTCAGTTTCCCTTGCACGTCTGGCTACCGGACGCGATGGAAGGTCCCACCCCCATCTCAGCTTTGATCCACGCGGCGACGATGGTAGCAGCTGGGGTATTTTTGATCGCTCGGATGTATCCCTTGTTTGAAGGCATCCCAGCAGCAATGAATGTGATTGCCTATACTGGTGCGTTTACGGCATTTTTAGGGGCAACGATCGCAATTACTCAAAACGACATTAAGAAAGGCTTGGCTTATTCCACCATCTCCCAATTGGGTTATATGGTGATGGCAATGGGTTTAGGCGCGTATGGCGCGGGATTGTTCCACTTAATGACCCACGCTTACTTCAAAGCAATGCTCTTCCTTGGCTCCGGCTCAGTCATCCACGGGATGGAAGCTGTTGTCGGTCACGACCCCGTTTTGGCGCAGGATATGCGACTCATGGGAGGATTGCGGCGCTATATGCCAGTCACGGCAATTACTTTTTTAATTGGCTGTTTGGCAATTTCGGGAATTCCGCCTTTTGCTGGTTTTTGGTCGAAAGACGAGATTCTAGGGGCAGCTTTTGCCACGAATCCTTTACTTTGGGGTGTAGGCTACCTGACAGCAGGAATTACGGCTTTCTACATGTTTCGGATGTATTTCTCGACATTTGAAGGGAAATTCCGAGGCAATGAAATGGAAATCCGCCACGAACTGAAATCGGCAGCCCTCGTACCTAATTTTGGACCAGGGGCGATGGATACGCGAGAATTGGCAGCAACCGCTAGCAGCCACGACAGCCATGATAGCCACGGACACAGCGAACATCCCCACGAGTCTCCTTGGACGATGGCTCTACCTTTGGTAGTCCTAGCTATCCCGTCGATGCTGATTGGTCTGGTGGGTACGCCGTTTGCTAATTACTTTGAGGAATTTATCTATCCTCCCAGCGAAACCTTAGCTATGGCGATGGAGAAAGCTGCCGAGTTCGAGCCGACAGAATTCTACACTTTGGCAGGGGCTTCGGTAGGGATTTCTTTGATAGGAATTACTTTGGCTTCGTTGATGTATTTGTGGCGCAAGATCGATCCTGCCGCGATCGCCGCCAAAATTCGACCGCTTTACGAGCTATCGCTCAATAAGTGGTACTTTGACGACATTTACGACAAAGTGTTCGTCCAAGGTAGCCGTCGCCTTGCCCGTCAAGTGATGGAAGTCGATTATCGCGTTGTCGATGGTGCGGTGAACCTCACGGGCTTCTTTACGCTCATCAGCGGTGAAGGCTTAAAATACCTAGAAAACGGTCGCGCCCAATTCTATGCCTTGATTGTGTTTGCCGCAGTCCTCGGTATGGTAATCGTGTTCGGCGTAACTTGATAGCAGGAGACAGGAGACAGGAGACAGGAGACAGAAGAAGGACAAGGGGGACAAGGAAGACAAGGAGGACAAGGAGGACAAAATTCTCCCCCTCTCCCTTGTCTCCCCCCTCTCCCTTGTCTCCCCCTCCCGACTCCCGACTCCCTACTCCCTATTCCCTAGTTAGAGATGAATACAGCTAATTTTCCCTGGCTGACAATAATCATTCTGTTTCCAATCGTTGCCTCGCTATTCATCCCGCTACTGCCACCTTCTAAAGAGGGATCGACAGGGCGCTGGTATGCTCTGGTAGTGGGGCTAATTGATTTTGCCATTATCGTTTACGCATTTTACACTCAGTACGATCTGGCTAATCCAGAGTTGCAATTGGTGGAAAGATACGCCTGGGTTCCTCAATTGGACTTGAATTGGTCGGTAGGGGTCGATGGTTTGTCGATGCCCTTGGTGATTTTGACAGGGTTTATCACGACGCTGGCAACTCTAGCGGCTTGGCCCGTAACTTTGAAACCCCGCCTGTTCTACTTTCTGTTGCTGGCAATGTATGGCGGACAGATTGCTGTATTCGCCGTACAGGATATGTTGCTGTTTTTCCTAGTGTGGGAACTAGAACTGATTCCTGTCTACTTGTTGCTGGCAATCTGGGGTGGTAAGAAACGGCAGTATGCTGCAACCAAATTCATTTTGTACACTGCTGGCGGATCGCTATTTATTTTGGTAGCTGGTTTGACGATGGCATTTTACGGCGATACCGTAACGTTTGACATGCGATCGCTGGCTGCTAAAGATATTCCCCTTAACTTTCAGCTTTGGCTGTATGGGGCTTTTCTGATTGCCTACGGCGTAAAATTACCAATCTTCCCGTTACACACTTGGCTACCCGATGCCCACGGTGAAGCGACAGCCCCAGTACATATGTTGCTGGCTGGTATTCTGCTGAAAATGGGTGGCTATGCCCTGATTCGGATGAATGCGGGGATGCTTCCCGATGCTCATGCTTTCTTTGCCCCGGCGATGGTAATTCTGGGGGTAGTAAATATTATCTACGCTGCTTTAACATCTTTTGCCCAGCGGAACTTGAAGCGCAAAATTGCTTATTCTTCAATTTCTCACATGGGATTTGTGGTCATTGGGATCGCTTCCTTCACCGATTTAGGATTGAATGGCGCGATTTTACAAATGATTTCCCACGGGATGATTGGCGCGAGTCTATTCTTCCTCGTTGGGGCAACATACGATCGCACCCATACCCTGATGTTGGATGAAATGGGTGGTGTCGGGCAACAGATGCGGAAGATTTTCGCCATGTGGACGACTTGTTCGATGGCATCTTTGGCACTGCCAGGCATGAGCGGTTTTGTTGCAGAATTGATGGTATTTGTAGGCTTTGCAACTAGCGATGCTTATAACCCCACTTTCAAAGTGATTATCGTCTTTCTGATGGCAGTCGGTGTGATCTTGACGCCGATTTATCTCCTTTCCATGCTGCGAGAGATTTTCTACGGGCAAGAAAACAAAGAATTAACTTCTCACGAAGCTTTAATTGATGCCGAACCGCGAGAAATATTTATTATCGCTTGTCTGCTAGTACCAATTATCGGTATTGGTTTGTACCCGAAAATGCTGACTCAAATGTACGATGCAACAACCATACAACTGACAGCTCATTTAAGGGAATCAGTGCCAACATTAGCAGAACAAAAGCTAACACCAGCTGTATCTTTGAAAGCGCCTCAGTTGGCGATCGAATAGTTGGCTTGTACGAGATTTTTTCAGCCCTTGCCGCGTTGTCGGTAGGGGTATTTTATTGTTGATAATGGCAGATGGCAGAGGGCAGGAGACAGAAAGAAAAACTTTTCAGGCAAAAGGTGAAAGCTGAGATCTTGCATCAATTGCAACACCCGCCTGTGAATCAATTCACAGTCTTATAGCCTAAGTCGGATAAGTCCGGCTGCAAGATCGTTGTTAGTCTACTTCAGTAGACTTGTGCTATTAGCCTCGAACTTAAGTTCAAGGTGAGTCTGGATACTTACTTTTATGTTCTAACCTTTCCACGCTTTTATCTCGTATTGCGCTGTAATTCTACAGTGTATTCTAGTTGATAAATACTAGCTTTATACCTACCAATCCTACCGATGAACATGAATGATGAACAATGGCTTTTGCTAAAGCAGCGAGATCCTATTGGTCATAAATTTTGGGCAAAAGTAAATAGAATTAAATCCTTTGGTATATTAATTGAAATCAGCGATCTCCCAAAGGATAGCAGTCAATTTTTAGGATTAATTGATATTGGTCATAGTCCTCTCTATGCTGATTTGCACGATTGCAAGGTTTCAAAGTTAAAAAACGTCTAATTTGTGAAATAGCTACTTAATAAAAAAGTGGGCAATGCTCACCTTATATTTGAATCTCGCTAATAAAGCATGAATTTTTAAAAGTTAAAATTTCGATCCATACTATTATAAAAAGAGAAATTTCTTGTACTGTAAGAGAATAAATCTACAACTACAGGAGCGCACTGAGATGTTTCAACTTGGCTCTCTTTTCTGCTCGTTCGTTGGTTCTATTGGCGGTTCGTTGGTTGGGTCAGTTGCGGGGGCAATTGTAGGAGGCATTGGCGGTTCGATTGGTACGGCACTTCTTGGCTCTTTAGTTGGTTCTCTGGGGGGATCGGTAGTCGGCTCGCTGCTGGGGGCTGTTGTTGGTTCGGTTGTGGATTCAGCAATGGATAGACTCTGGGAGGAACTCACCGAACAACAGAGAGATATGTATCCGATGAAGTCTGCTGCGGTTTAATTTGAATATTTAATGGGAAAAACGTTCTAATCCCGCTAGCGATCGCGCGTAGGGGGTTTCGTGCAAGTGTGCCTTGCCCACAGAACCGAACAGGTGCAGTTTTTCGGCGATCGCTTCCTGCATTGCCGCGATCGCTACGCCTGCTATATCGAGTAAGTCGCTACCATTACCCGCGCAAACTTCCTGTTTGAGCGATCGCATATAAGCTTGTCGTATTTCAGTATTGACATTAAACTTACACACGCCTAATTGAATCGAACGACTAATCATCCACCCTGGCAACCCTGAAGCACCATGCAAGACAAGGGGAATATCAATTAAGCGGCGAATACGGGCAAGGCGATCGAAATCCAAACGGGGCGGATTTTTATATTCTCCGTGAACGTTACCAATCGTTACCGCTAGAGCATCTACCTGCGTTGCGCGGACGAATTCAACTGCTTGCGCAGGATCGGTCATTTTGGCTTCTTTTTCCGCGATCGTTAAGCCATCTTCAGTACCGCTGATGCGACCAATTTCAGCCTCGACAATTGCACCAGATTTATGAGCCAACCGTGTCATCTCTCGCGTAAACACCATGTTTTCTGCATATGGTAAATGAGAGCCATCCGCCATAATTGAGTTCATACCTGCGGTGAGGGCTTGGCGAATATCATTAGCATTGGTACTGTGGTCTAAGTGGACGGAAATAGGGACTGTAGCAGCGCGTGCGGCTTCTAAACACATTGCTACTAAAGCCGATCGCCCGTACTTTAAGGCACTCGGATGGATCTGCAACATGGCAGCACTACGATGCGTCTCGGCTGCACTCACTACCGCTTTTACTCCTTCCAAGTTATAGATATTAAAAGCTCCAATCGCGTAAATATTCTGTCGTGCTGTTTGGAGGAGTTCTTGAGTAGAAGCAAGCATAGAAAGTTAAAAGTCAAAAGTTAAAAGTCAAACATCTGTAATAAACAAATAATTCTGCCGATAAACCCGCCTGTACTCTCATAAGGGGGCGCTCCATCCACCATCTTTGTCGGAGTTACGATCGCTTGATAAATCTGTCCGTACAGATGCTAATTAGTCTACACTTCTACCACATGAATTTCATCGAGTTGAGAAATTGCCACGTCGGCTGCTTCTAAATGAGCGGCTTCGGGTCTGCCCCAGCAAATGCCAATACAACCCGCTGCCCCTGCATTGCGTGCCATTTCAATATCGGCAGCAGAATCTCCTACCATTAAGGTATCGTGGGGTGCTACACCCAAGGATAAGCAGGCTTGTAAAAACAGGGCGGGGTTAGGTTTGCTGATTATAGTATCTACGCCCATTTGTAGCTGTACGTAAGCTTCCAGTTGATGGCGTTGGACGAAGGCGCGGACTCGTTCTGTAGAGGCAGCGGAAAGAATTCCCAGTTTAATGCCAGCATCGCTGAGATATTTCAAGACTTCTAAGCTGCCTACAAATAAGGGTGAAGGGGCAGTACCGATATACTGGTCAGCTTCCTCAAAGGTACGACGCGCGATCGCCAAGGACTCGAACCAACTGCGCCCAGTCTCGGCAATATAAGCAGCTGCGGCAATTTCCGTTTCGCGCCGACTACCTACGGCTAACAGTCCTGTCGGATCGAGGCGATCGCCATTAATCCCAAATGCCATCAGCAGGGGTTCGCCAATCCCAGGAATTTGAGCATCGATCAGGCGCGATCGCTTTTGTCCCAAATTGCGCAAATACTCTTCAGAATTTTCTAACGTGCCGTCTTTATCGAAGACAATTGCTTGGATATTACTGAAGCGCTTGTCTTTACATTGAATTGTTACCATCGTGTTGTGTTACGCTTCTGCCTGAGATTTACTGTAATTTTCTGGAACAGGTATTTCTGCCTCAGTGCAATAGAGCTTTCAGCCTTTTAACTTTTGACTTTTAACTTTTGACTTTTGACTTTGCTTAGCAATGGACTTCATTTTACGACAAGCACGCCTAGACGAGCGTGTCCAAATCGAACGATTAATTGCTGCGTCTGCACGGGGATTGAGTCGAGAAGATTACACTGACGAGCAGATTGAGGCGGCGATCGCTACGGTTTTTGGTGTCGATACAGATCTGATTGTAGATGGTACGTACTTCGTTGCCGAGGCTGCTCAAATGTTGGTGGGGTGCGGTGGTTGGAGTAAACGCAAAACGTTATTTGGCGGCGATCGCTATAGCGATCGCGAGTCAGGCTATCTCGATCCCAACTATGATGCGGCAAAGATTCGGGCTTTTTTCGTTCATCCCGACTGGGCAAGACAAGGCATCGGCAGAGCGATTTTACAACGATGTGAAATGGAAGCTCAAGCCAGTGGTTTTCGATCGCTGGAATTAATGGCAACCTTACCAGGAGTGAAACTGTATCGAGCATACGGGTACGCGGGTAGCGATCGCGTTGTCTACACAATTGGCAATGAAGTCAGGATTGAGTTTGTCCCCATGAGTAAGGCGATCGCGCGATCGTAGAGGCGGGTTTATCGACATGTCTAACTACAAATCAATCTGAGGGCTAAACCCGCCCTCCGAGATCTGGCGATTTGGTAAGGACGCACGGCTGTGCGCCCCTACAACCCATTATTCCACCAGAAGCAATCGCCACAAAAAAAGAGGGTTTAACCCTCCTTGGTGTAGAGACATTACATGTAACGTCTCTACATGCGATTTGCATAATTTTTTTACTCAACTGCTGCTGGCAAATCCTCATCAGATGCTGGCAATTCCTCAGCATCGGTAGCAACAGGTTCTTCGGTATCGACAGCAACAGGTTCTTCGGTAGCCGCCGGAATCTCTTCTTCCACTGCTACTGGTTCTTCTACCTCAGCAGGAGCATTTAGATCGATTCCTTGTTGCTTAGCTGCCATTTGTTCGCGATATCTCGCAGCCATTTCTTCTGCTTTATCGTAAACCAAGTCGCGGTTCTTGATCATGTCGCCTGGTTCTGGCTCTAGCTGTTTTGTAGACAGAGAAATCCGACCCCGTTCGGCATCCAAGTCAATAATCATGACTTTGACTTCATCGTTGACGTTGAAGACGCTGTGAGGTGTATCGATGTGGTCGTGGGAGATTTCCGAGATGTGCAGCAGACCGCTGACACCACCAATATCGATAAATGCACCGTAAGGCTTGATCCCGCGTACCGTACCGATGACGACTTCGCCAACTTCCAAGCGGTTCATCTTGCGCTCGACTAAAGCGCGACGGTGTGAAAGTACCAGACGGTTGCGGTCTTCATCAACTTCTAGAAACTTTAACGGTAGCTCCTCGCTGACCAACTCTTCTTTAGGCTTGCGAGTGCTGATGTGGGAACCAGGAATAAATCCGCGCAGACCTTCGATTCGCACGAGTGCGCCGCCACGGTTTGTAGCGAATACGAGCGATCGCACCGTTGCATCTTCGTTTTGTAACTGTCTGACGCGCTCCCAAGCTCGCATATACTCAATGCGGCGAATCGAAAGCGTTAGCTGTCCGTCTTCGTTTTCATCGGTAAGAATGAAAAACTCCCGCGTTTCGTTGGGCTGCAAAACTTCTTCTGGAGCATCCACCCGATTTATCGACATTTCTTGGATGGGAATGTAGGCAGCGGTCTTAGCACCAATGTCAATCAGAGCGCCCCGTGGCTCCATGCTAAATACCGTACCAGCTACGATGTCGCCAGGGCTGAAGTGGTAATCGTATTTGTCGAGTAAAGCCGCGAAATCTTCGTGAGTAAAGCCTATTTCTGTAGTAAGTGTTTTCTGATTGACCATGCTGGTTGTTTCCTGGGAATAGTCTCCGAAAGGTTTTTCCTCCTCTCGATGTATATGCAAGGCGAGCGTAGGCAGATTACACCTACATCTCTGATTCCATCCTAACGTAGGAGAAGTTAATCTAAACGCAATTTAAGTACAGACTCACAATTATAACTGAGCTTTGCGAATAAATTTACTGAAATTCTTTAGATGTAGTTCGAGTCGATAGAGTTTGAGTTATGGAGGCGATCGCGATAAAATCTCTCAGTCGGCGATCGCCACAGTATGAGCTGGGGATTCATGGCACTGGCAATATTCACCTTCAATCGGGATATTATTTGAGGCTTCCTGACGCGACAGATCGTCCAAAGTTTCGACAAAATCTTTCATAGTTTGAAATTGGCGATAAACAGAAGCAAAACGCACGTAGGCAACTTCACTCTCGCATCGCAGGTGCTTGAGGACTAATTCGCCAATTTCCAAACTGCTAACTTCCCGCGAGACACGTTGTTGCAGTTCTGCTTCAATTTCATCGACGATCGCTTCCATCCGCAAAGCCGAAATTCCCGTTTTCTCGCAAGCGCGGACAATTCCTCGTAAAACTTTAGAGCGATCGAATAACTGGCGATCGCCATTCTGTTTCAGAACGGTAATTGGAACAAATTCAATCCGTTCGTAAGTTGTAAAGCGGCGATGACAACGCAAACATTCCCGTCGCCTACGGATACTCTGTCCCGCTTGCGCAGAACGCGATTCTAAAACGCGATTATCTGGATGCTGGCAGAAAGGGCATTGCATAGCTAGGGGTAAGGGATAAGGGGTAAGGGGTAAGGGAAGGATGAGGGATCGGAGCTATCTAACTAACCTCCTGACTTCTAACTACTCCCTGCTCCCTGCTCCCTGATAAAGGAATATCCGCTGCTATCAAGGACGATAACAGCGGTGGAAAATGGATATGATTTGGCTATTTTTAGCGAATTAAGCCGAAAAAATTTACTTTTTCTCAATACGAGGTGGTTCGCGAAAAGCTATGGCAAAGAATAGAGTACCAATAGCTAGCGCGAGAATCAAAATGTAAGCAACGCTTTCCATGTCAGTATTCCCTAACGACTTCCTTCTTACTGATAGTTTATCAATCAAAAGAAAAGAACGGTTACATTAACTGCTAGAAAAATTGTTTCCCGACAATATATTTAACCGTTCTTAACAACTGACCTCAGTTTAGGCTTCCTTACGGCGAGTGGTCTTGTCACCCACTTTCTGGAACAGCCCCCATTCGACTTGTTCTTCCAAATCTGCCTCGACCCCTGCGAATACATCGCGGAAGATCGTGCGAGAACCGTGCCACAAATGACCGAAGAAGAATAGCAAGGCAAAGGTAGCGTGAGCGAAGGTGAACCAACCTCTAGGGCTAGTACGGAATACACCGTCAGGCTTAGCAAGTGCTAGATCGCCAAATCTGGTGCTTTGATCGCCGTCAAAATTGATGATTTCGCCACCTTGAGCTTTACGAGCATACTTCTTCACGTCGGCTGGGTCGGTAAAGGTTTGACCATCCAACTCACCGCCGTAGAAGCTAACAGTTACACCTGTTTGCTCGAAGCTATACTTGGATTCTGCCCGCCGGAAAGGAATATCGGCACGGACAACACCATCTTTATCTGTTAAAACAACAGGGAAAGTTTCAAAGAAGTTAGGCAGACGACGAACTTCTAATTCTCGTCCTTCTTTATCTTTGAATACGGGGTGTCCTGCCCAAGACAGAGCAATACCGTTGGTCTTATTCATCGGACCGACGCGGAACAAACCACCTTTAGCAGGGCTGTTACCTACGTAGTCGTAGAACGCCAGTTTTTCGGGAATTTCCGACCAAGCTTCAGACAAGCTCTTACCCTCAGCCACGCTAGCTTGCACGCGGCGGGTCATTTCTTGTTTGAAGTAGCCATCATCCCACTGATAGCGGGTAGGACCAAACAGTTCGATTGGGGTTGTGGCGTTACCGTACCACATCGTCCCTGCTACAACGAAAGCAGCAAAGAAGACGGCAGCAATACTGCTAGAAAGCACGGTTTCGATATTCCCCATCCGCAGAGCTTTGTAAAGCCGTTCTGGGGGTCGAACTGTCAAGTGGAATAAACCAGCAATAATACCAACAACACCCGCAGCAATGTGGTGAGCTACCACGCCGCCAGGATTAAACGGGTTAAAACCTGCTGGTCCCCATTCCGGCGCGACTGCTTCTACGTGTCCGGTGATGCCGTAGGGGTCAGAAACCCACATCCCTGGACCAAATAGTCCGGTGAGGTGAAAAGCACCAAAGCCGAAGCAAAGTAGACCAGACAAGAATAAATGGATACCAAACATTTTTGGCAGGTCTAGAGCAGATTCGCCCGTGCGGGGGTCTTGGAAAAGTTCCAAATCCCAATAAACCCAGTGCCAGCAAGCAGCTAGGAATAATAAACCGGAAAGAACGATGTGAGCGGCAGCAACGCCCTCAAACGACCAGAAACCAGGGTCGTAGCTGGGAGCGCCCATGACGTTCCAGCCACCCCAAGAGCCAACTACACCCAAGCGTGACATGAAGGGCAGTACGTACATACCTTGCCGCCACATGGGGTTTAATACTGGATCGCTGGGGTCGTAAATAGCTAGTTCGTATAGAGCCATCGAACCAGCCCAGCCTGCAACTAGTGCTGTATGCATTAAATGTACAGCAATCAACCGCCCTGGATCGTTCAGGACGACTGTGTGTACTCTGTACCAAGGTAGTCCCATCGACTACGCTCCTCCTCGATGAGTTATTTCTACAGGATAATTTTTCGGCTTTTTGTTATTGCCATCAACCGAGCCTTACTAGATATGGATCTGGACGATCCATCTGACTTGTAAAATTCAGCAATGGTATTCAATACAAAAATGAGAATTATTAAAGAAGTGTAACTATTGGCGGGACTGAATGCAATACGAGAATCAGTTATCAGTTGTCAGTTGTCAGTTATCAAGGGTTTCAAGAGCCAGGAGTCGTAGGGGCGGGTTCACCAAAGATCTCTGACTCCGACGAAGATTTCGGGTGAACCCGCCCGTACAGGAGTTGCTGAGTCAGGAGCCAGGAGAATATGAATAGAAATCCGATCGCGCACCACGCACCACGCACCACTCACTGTACTACAGATTGAATGCTTTTGAGTTGGCACATAGCTTCGGCTATTCCCAAGCGATCGATGACTTGTTCGGCAGTGATTAATCGCTTGAGTACAACTTGTCCGATCGCCTGTTTTGTGCCATTACTGGAAGCAGTAGCGGGTCTGACTTCTACAGTCATGATCGTGTCTTCTACCCGATACAGCCATAATTTTTCATGAGCTTCTACCAAACAAACGTTCAGTCGTTGAATGTCTGGTCGTCGCCGCCAAGCTGTTTCATTCCATAAACCGTCAGATGCCCAGACTCTACCTACTGTCCATCCCTCAGTGAGAAAAAAATATTTCACGGGTTTTTGCAGCTATTCGACTGGATACTCCTCGACTAGCTTATAGGATTTGATTTGGCGAAACAAACTGGATTTGATACAGTTTTCAGGAATGTAGGCGGTGCGATCGCACTCACTCAATCTTAAAACGTCTAACCAAACAATCTTGCCACAGCACAGCTAAAACCAGGCAGTAAAGGCGAGGTAAGTTCGTCACTGGTAAATAAAGTTGCTACCGTAACCAGCGTTGCATGTTCGCGGCGATAAACTTGAATTTGCTGCAAGCGCGGATCTGCTATCCAATATTCACACACTCCTTGAGCAGCATATAGCTTGAGTTTAGCCTCTTTGTCGCGGCGTTCGTTGGTTTCCCCTGGTGATAGTACCTCAACAACCAATTCTGGTGCGCCAGTCAAGTGTTCTGCTTCGTCTAGCAAAGCAGCCAATCGCTCTTTACTTATCCAAACTACGTCAGGAATAACGTTATCAGCATCAGTAAAAATAATGCCAGGGGTAGGTACTACTTCTCCTAACCCAGTTTGCAACGACCAAAGATCTAACTCTCTACAGATATTTTTAATAGTTTTTTGGTGTCCCCAGCCTGGTGCGCGTGTCACAAATAATTCCCCATCGACAATTTCATAGCGATTGCCATTATCTGGCAACAACTCTAAATCGCTAGTCGTCCATCGTACTCGCGCCTGACTCATAAAAAGCTCCTTGTATTAGTCATCGCTCGTCAATCAATACCCATTACCAATTACCCAATACCAATCTCATTCTACTTTTTGTAGTGGATCGATTTTAGGATTGACAATTTTTGGCGTACCGAGACTAGCAAACCGAACTGCTAAAGAAATTTTGTTACCAGAACCGAAAATGTGAGTTACTTCGCCAATACCAAAGTTTTTATGGAAAATGCGATCGCCTACACGCCAGTCCCTCTCTAAATCTGCCTCTGATGAATTTTTGCTAGCACTATTATTCTGAGGATGGCTCCACTTTTGAGTTAGTTGGTGAGTCGATCTAGTCGATGTATTAGGAACTTTCGCTTGGCTAGAAAGATGAAAACTGAGTAATTCTTTGGGTAATTCTGCCAGAAATTGAGATGGAATTGCAGGTTCGCGGGAACCGTAAAGGCGACGTTCGCGGGCGTGGGTGAGGTAAAGTATTTCTTGAGCGCGAGTAATTCCTACATAGCACAAGCGGCGTTCTTCTTCCAACGATTTAGGATCGTCAAGCGAACGATAGTTAGGAAGTAGTCCTTGTTCTAACCCCACAAGAAAAACAACGGGAAATTCTAATCCTTTGGAAGCATGAAGCGTGAGGAGAGAAACAGCAGCTTGTCCTTCTTTCAAATTGTCTAAATCGGAAGTTAAAGCTGTACTGGCAAGAAAATTTGATAGGTTAACCTCCTCGTTTTCTTCTTCAAATTGTAAGACGGCGTTATAAAGTTCTTGTACGTTTTGCAGTCTATCTAAACTTTCATCCGTGCCTTGATTTTGTAAATCTTTGACATAGCTAGACTCATCTAAAACTCCTTGCACGATCGCACTCGGAGAAAGAGTATCTACCTGTTCTTGCCATTTGCGAATTAATTGGGCAAAATTGTTGACACCCTTAGCCGATCGCCCTGCTAAAGTGTTAACTGATGTCTCGTCATTGAGAATTTCCCAAAAGGGTAAATTAAGTTGTTGGGCAGCATTAACTAAATTATCAATTGTGGTTTTACCTATACCGCGACGGGGAGTATTAATCACTCGTAATAAACTTACGGTATCGTAAGGATTGACAATTGCTCTTAAATATGCCAAGACATCTTTAATTTCTTTGCGATCGTAGAACTTCAATCCACCGACAATTGTGTAAGGAATACCTTGACGAACTAGATTCTCTTCTATGGGACGAGATTGAGCGTTAGTACGATAAAGAACGGCAAAACTACCCCAATTGAATTCTGAATGTTGCTGTTCTAAACTACGTAAATGATTGATGACAAATTGGGCTTCGGCGATTTCATCATCAGCTTTATAACAGTAGATTTTTTCTCCTTCTCCCCGTGTTGGTTTGAGAATTTTATCGATCCGCTGGGTATTATTTTCAATTAGTTGATTAGCGGCTTGTAAAATAGTTTCTCTAGAGCGATAGTTTTCTTCTAACTTAACCATCGTGCGGGTATCTTCGTCAGGTAAGCCATCACCAAAGTCGGCTTGAAAGTCTAACAGAATGGTGAAATCCGCCATGCGAAAACTATAAATTGACTGATCGGCATCGCCAACTACAAAAATTGAGCGATCGCGCCAATTCCATTCACTTTTTCTCGTCTCACCATTGGTTGTGAGTAAATTAATTAAATCGTACTGAATTCGGTTTGTATCTTGATATTCATCAACTAGAATATGTCTAAATCGCTGATGCCAATAGCCAAGAACTTGTTCGTTCTGCTGAAATAACTTAACTGGCATTAAGATCAGATCGTCAAAATCCAAAGCGTTGTTTTCGGCTAGCTTATCTTCGTAATATCCGTAAACTTCCGCAATAACTCTACCGCGATAGTTAGGCTGTTCTCGTTCAAAATCGCGGGTAGAAAGTCCCTGGTTTTTAGCATTGCTAATAGTGTAGCGGACGGAACGCGGTTCAAATTTCTTGTCGTCTAATTGGAGTTTTTTAGTAATGATTTCCTTGACTACACTTTGAGCGTCAGACTCATCGAAAATCGAAAAGTTTTTTGTCCAGCGTCTCCCTTTCTCATCTTGATATTTTTCAATATCAAATCGGAGAATCCGGGAAAACAAACTGTGAAACGTACCGATCCACAAATCTTTAATATAGGTTTTGTAAACCTGCGATCGCAATCTTGTTTGTTCGTGAGGCGCTAATTTATCCAATGGTTTATTGTATTGACTCAGTGCTATTTGTTCGGCAAAGATTTTTTGAATCCTGTCTTTCATCTCCCGTGCCGCTTTATTAGTAAAAGTCACAGCTAAGATATTATGAGGATCGACACGGTGTTTGAGAATCAGATTTGCAATCCGATAAGTTAATGCTCTCGTTTTACCAGAACCCGCACCCGCAACCACTAGCAAGGGACCGCAAAAATGCTCTACAGATGTACGCTGACTGGGGTTAAGGTGACTTAAAAAATCTGTGGTTTTGGTCATACTTTAAAAACTAGAATTATAGTTTTATATTTAATAGCTGGAAATGTGCTATTCTTCGCTAAAATGTCCATGAATCTGTTCTAGAGCCGAGTCGTTGCGACATGACAATAATTTTCGGACTCACGTGGTAGCCATTCTTACTATAGAATGCCTCTGCTTGTCATTCTCTATTAGAGATACATCTAACAGACCATAGAAATTATATGGTAGCCGCTTTGTGGCAGTTGTAGGGATGCGATCGCCCCAAAAATCGAGAGTAGATGCAGGATATGAATATCGATGGCGTAGCGATCGCCCTCCAGGGCATATGATGTTTGTTAAGCGATCGCCTGATGGTAAGCGTACCCATCACGTTCATATGGCGACTGCTGGACACACATTATGGGAAAGATTGTATTTTCGCGATTATCTCTGTAGCCACCCAGCAGAAGCCGCACGCTACGCACAACTAAAGCGAGATTTAGCAGCTCAATTTTCAGGCGATCGCGAGGCTTATACTAATGGTAAAAGCGAGTACGTTAATCTAATTACTACCAAAGCAAAATTAGATGCAACAAACTCTTAGTCCGCGCCGGCGGACTTTGCTTGTGTAGCTGCGAATTCTACTCGCTCTATTTAAATTCTGAATCGTAAGGTGAGCAATGCCCACCTTACGATCCTATATTGAAACTGGATCGCCAATTTTTAAGATTTTTCCTACTTCTGACGACGGAATTTTTGTATTGATACTTAACCGATAAAAGTGGTCGAATCTCTCTGGAGTTGTCCAATCTGGTAGGGTTTCTTTACGTTTAGAAACAAAGATTTTCTGAAAATTCTCTGTGGCTACTGCTGTTTTTGAATCTCTTGTGGGTACGATGCATCTCGCACAAGGATTAATTCCAGCAAATACAACTTCTCCAATTTGAAACTGGATACTATCCCCTACTTTGGTAAATAATCGGTCTTCCCAAAATGGAGGTACGCCATCAATTTCTATATTTGCTCGTATCCGATTCCTCATTTCCTCAACACTTATGTCAGGAAACCAGGAGGTAACTTCTGCAAGCGTAGCTGCACTGATTATTGTAGGACCAGAAGCATTAGTATCATCTGGAAACCCTGTGAAATTATTTTGCTTAATGTTGACAGGTAAACCAAAATAATTGCTCAACCAAGCTTCTAACTCCGAACGCTCTTTATCCAAGTGAAAAGTAACGCTCTCATCTGTTCCTTGGACTTGTAACGATAGCTGTTGACAATCTGCATCGAATTGCGATCGCAGCAAATGAACCTTAGCATTGCGCTTACCATTCACAAATCGCCCTTTTTGGTCAAATAAGGCATACTCGCGATCGTGCTGGAGTGCGCCACTTGCTAATACACTGACTTGAGACAAAGTGATGCCATCAAGCGATTTAACCGGAAAAATCGAAATTTTTGCCAGATAAGGCTGTATCATAAGCCATCACTTTATATTGCTACTCAAGACAATAGTTGATGTGAAGTTACACGAGTTACAGCGTTAGTAGATCCTACACCATTTCTAACCAATCGAACACGCGGTTTAGTTGTGGCAAGGTAATAAATCCGTATTGCCAAAGTACCATCGGCAGAAAGTTTAGCTCCTGTTCTCCCTTTTTTAAAGCTAACGCGATCGCTGCTTCTGAAACCGACAATTCGTCGCGTAAAAAGCTCATCAAATCATCCCGAACGTTAGATTTCATATACGTTTATCCAATTAATGCATTTTTTAACTAAATGGTAATGTAACAAGCATTGTAAAGTTATGCAACGTTTTCTCAGAATTATTTAGCTTGCAAGCAGCACTTGGACTAGCCGCTACTGTGTAACTTGGTGTGCGACTGCGCGATCGCTTGCTCGATTAAACTACCTAATGGCGCGTGCTATCTACTGGATCGAGCGGCAAAACGATTGAAATCGATAAACTTCTTTACAAAAGTTAACTACTTTGTTACATTTATTTACGTAACCAAGTGGGTATGTGCTAAAGCCCCAGCTTTAGCATTTTGCCTTAAATCTCAAAATCGACTAATACAAAGCAATCTGGAGCTTCCGATCGTGACATATACTATCGAGTCGGCACAAAATATTTTCTCTGGAACTCAAATCCCCAGTCCAATTCCAGCCACTATAGCGCTGTTCGACCAACTGAGCGTTGACGATCGCCTAGCGTATCTTTGGTATGCTTACACGGAAATGGGTCGGACAATCACCCCCGCAGCTCCAGGCGCGGCTCGCTTACAACTGGCGGAAGGATTGCTCACCCAAATCAAACAAATGTCACCTGAAGAGCAAACCAAAGTCATGCGCGACCTTGCTAATCGCATTGACACTCCGATCAACCGTTCCTATGGTTTCTTCAGCGTGAATACCAAGCTAGCTTTTTGGTACGAGTTAGGAGAGTTGATGAAACAGGGGATCGTCGCTCCAATTCCAACTGGCTATCAAATGTCTCCTGGTGTCAAAGTCGTCCTAGAAGCAACTCAGAAACTCGATCCAGGTCAGCAGATCACAGTTCTGCGCAACACAGTCGTAGACATGGGATTCGATACATCCGACTTGGCTCCCAGCAGCTCTCGAAAGAGTGCAGAACCAGTATTTGAACGCACCGAACCCGTCACCACCAATGTCAAGATTGAAGGAATTAACGAGCCTGCGGTGTTGCAATATGTCGAAGCAATGAACGCAGACAATTTCGCTGCTGCTATTGCTTTGTTTACTGCTAATGGTGCTTTACAACCCCCATTTCAAAAGCCAATTGTCGGTCATGAGGCGATCGCGAAATACATGCGCGAAGAAGCGCAGGGTTTAAACATGATGCCGAAACAAGGTATCTGTGAAGTACAACCAGATGGCTCCAAACAAGTAAAAGTCACTGGTGTCGTCCAAACTCCTTGGTTTGGTGTCAACGTTGGGATGAATATTGCTTGGCGGTTTTTGATCGATCCTCAAGGCAAGATTTTCTTCGTCGCCATTGATATGCTTGCTTCTCCTCAAGAGTTACTCAACCTGCGTCGGATGTAAAACGTTCTAAATGGGGAGTGGTGCTAGCTAGCACTGCTCTTTCAAACCCAATATATCTCGCAAGCGCGGTGAAAAGATTTAGGAGATCCCCCAACCCCCTTTCCAAGGGGGCTTTATAGAAGATCCCCCAACCCCCTTAAAAAGGGGGCTTTAAATTCCCCCCTTTTTAAGGGGGCTAGGGGGGCTCGAGATCTTCAACTTCCGTGCTTAACTCCTGGCGTATTTATGAATGCCGATCTATGAATGTTGATACTCTACTAGAGCTTTATACTGCTGGCAAAAGAGATTTTAGTTGTTTTGACTTGCGCAGAGTCGATTTGAGTGAAATCGACTTGAGTGGAGCCATCTTGAGCAGAGCAGAGTTAGCTGGAGCCAACCTGAATGGAGCCAACTTAAAAGGAGTCAAGCTCAGCGAGGCAAACTTAACTGGAGCTACCCTTTGGAGAACTGACCTTAGCAATGCGACTTTGTATAAAGCCATCCTGAGTAGAGCAATTCTTATTAAAGCTAATTTAAGCAGTGTAGATCTACGTGACACTTTATTAAATAGAGCAGATTTGCGCTTAACGAATTTAACTGGAGCCAATCTCAGTGGTGCTAATCTGACCGGAACAGATTTACGTTACGCACAATTAAAGTTAGTAGAACTAACTGGGGTAGATCTGAGTCAAGCATGTATAGTTGGAGCATCGATCCAAGACTCATTATTGTATGATTATGACGAAAATAATTAGATCTCTACCAGCTGAGCAAGAGAGTCTTATACTATGCTGCTACGTTAATGCAACCAGCCAAATTCAGGTGATTCGCATTGTCGATCTTCCCAGTTACTATTTTGAACGGGCAGTTTTTCCAGGACAACGGTTTTTGTTTGAAGCTTTACCCAGTGCTGAATTAGAGGTTCATACGAGTATGACAATTGATTCGCTCTTAGCCGATAAAATTTCTCGTTTGCACCTTCAAGTTGATAACGGCAATTGATGAAGCGATCGCTTAAAAGCTAAACTGCGCTCTTAAGTTACCTACATAGATCGTTGGGTTATCGCTAAAGTTATTTGGATTGGCAATCAGATAAAACGCTGGTACTAAAGCTATATTATCTGTTAGTGGAAAATAATAATTCGCTTCAAACTCGTACTGCACGCCACCATTTCCGCCTCCAGCAACAAGAAAATCGCGTCCATCCAAGATGGCAAACGGTCTGACATAAGAGATAGTTAATAGCGCCCCCTCCTTACCTAAATCGGGAAAAGCAACACCAGCTTGCATTGCTTGAGCTTCAATTTCTCCATCACCAGGCACTAGATTTGTCTTGGCATAGGTGTAACGTCCGAAGAAACCGATACCAGGAGTTAGCAACCAATCAAAATTAACTCCATAGGTATCAGCTAAACCAGCATCCAAACCACCATCAGCAACGAGTCCTGTCACTGGATCGAATACCGCAGAACCACCATTATCTGCAATTCCGTAAATTGGCTCTCCTGTTGCACCACCAATGACTCCGCCAATTGCTTGAATCCGCGTCCGATTGTATAGCAGCCTTAAATTAAAATTTTGGCTGGGCGAGTAAGTGAGTTCAGCTGTTGCGGTGTACGTACCACCAAATAAGCCAAACCTCGGATCGCTAGAGGTGTTAAATCCAGGTGCGATCGTACTAGAAAGAAATTCTGTATTTTCTCCAATGTAACCTGCGGTCAATTGCAATTGCTTGCTAGGCTTCCAAGTTATAACCGCCCCCGATCCTCGGTCGATCGCATTGACTAGCGTACCGCCATTGGAGTTAAAACTATTCGCACCCGTGAGGATGAAGGTAAAAGCGTTGTAGTCAAATAGGCGATACCAGTTAATCCGGGGACCAAAAGCAATTTCAAGATTATCCCCCACGGGAAAACTGTAATACAATTCGTGGATAACGACATCATTACCCAACCCTTGAATCCCCGCAGTTTGGTCAAAAAAGGGTACGCCGTAGGTGTTGTACAGCCCTGCTGAGGTGAATTGGTTGGCGGGAGAGTCGGCATTACCTGCGACTAGCCGCACCTTGAGGCTATCCCTACCATTGAAGGAAGTATCGAAATTTAACCAGATCAGATCGCTGAAAGTAATTTCTGGATCGTCTGTAAGTTCTTGTACAACTGGTCTGCCTGTGACTGCATCTCTTCCCCCTCGTCTAGCGACAACGCCGCCAAATGCAGCTGGCGGAAAGAGCTCGACTGATTCAAATTGTACGTCACCATCGGCAAAAGCTCCCGTGACGTTAGCCCAAACTAGAGCGCTTAATTTCGTTGTAGTCGAGAATTGATTGGCTTCTAGTTCTGCTGTCGCTGCTTCTAAAGCATCCACGCGACCGCGCAAAGCAGACAATTCAGCGGCAAATTCTGTCTGCAATTTTTGCAGCGTATCGGCATCTTCTTGCTTAACGGTATCTGCCGATGCTGTAGCAATGAGTTCGTTAATTCTGTCCAAACAGGCATTCAAACCAGCCGCAAATTCATATCTCGTTAAAGCACGGCTGCCTCGATAGGTGCTGTCTGGATATCCTGCAATACAACCATAACGCTCTACCAATGACTGTAACGCTTGAAATGCCCAGTCAGTAGGTTGGACATCTGATAGCTGCGATACAGATGTGACTTGCGCCATCGAGTCGCCACTTGCTGCTTCCGGTATCTCGACTCTAGGAGTCGTCGCTAGATCGGTTTCAGGTTCTATGGAAGTACGATTGGTTGCGTGACGATCGCTGCGATCGGGAGGTAGTAATAATTTAGCTTCGCGATCGTAATTCATGCTAGCTAGTGTCTGTTTTGAGCTAACTTCTACCGCGTTAGTCTCTGCACTTGCTCTATAACTATCAACGGCATGACACGCTAATATTACCGAGGCGATCGGCAATACTTGCAACAAGAATTTATGCATTTATCCTCACACCCAAACGCACACTTTGATATTCAGAATGCAGGGTTTAGACTAGCAAAACTAGCTTCGGGTAAATGTGTTTTTATATACAATTCATTCGGACGCGCTGCGAACTCTAATTCAGAGTCTCGATCGCATATATAACGCTGGTAGGGGCGCACAGCTGTGCGCCCCTACAGTCTGTGTATTTCACCCAATTGAAAACCGCTATAATTCAGAGTTTCGATCGCGTAACCAAAAAGCAAGCAAAAAAATTCTAAGTCTAGTCTAACCTTGTATTCATCCATCGGGAAAATTTGAAAATCTTGGCTTTATACTTAAGTTCTATAATTATTCGCTTGTCTAAAAAGTATGTTTCAACTAATTTAAAAGTGCAAACATAGTAGAAATATATTTTTTTGAAACAGAGATATTTTCTGTACTTTTAAGTTGAGATTTTGAATCAAACGTAAATTTTATTACTACTGAACTTTTAAATTAAATCTGAGATGAAATGCAGCTGCTTAGCATGAGTAGATTTAAAATAGATAAAAAACTAACCGCACTAGTCAAACTGCCGTGACTCAACACTGGGGAATGCCAAATAATAGCGATCGCCCCATGTCAGACCGCGTGTCAGACCGCATGACAGACCAAGCCACTCATTATACCCTGCTTGGACTGCATCCCTCGGCATCGCCAATCGAGATTCGTCGTGCCTACCGACATCTCAGCAAGCTGTATCATCCTGATACAACTGACTTACCTTCAGCAATTGCTACTGTCAAATTTCAGCAGCTCAACGAAGCATATGCCACGCTGAGCAATCCAGAACGGCGGACGAATTACGACTTACACATTGGCTATTCTCGTCTGTATGTCATCCAACCACCTCCAGATTTTCAGCGCGCAGCCGCACGACAAGACGAACGGCGTTCCTCTGCTTACCTCGACCCTACAGATCGTCCCCTGTCATCTGGAGAAGTTTTTGTCTTGTTTATTTTGGGATTGACCTTCATAGGTTGTATATTATTGGCGATCGCTATTGCTACGATCCGGGGTGATACCTTGCAAACTCCAGTCCCGCCAGCTCAGTTATCAATTGTCAGTGTAGAGATGTTACATGTAACGTCTGTACAAAGTTATCAATAAAGAGCGGCGCTTTGGCTGGTGGCTAGGAAATTCCAACTTACGACTTACGACTTACGACTTACGACTTACAACTTCTAATATATGTCCTTACCTTCTGCCGACACTCCCTTATACAATCATCCTTTACCCCAAATCGAGCAGTGGTTGAAAGACCAAGGTTGCCAACAAGACCAAAAGCAACTGCATTGCTGGCACATTCAAAAATCGAACTGGGAAGCCGAACTATGGCTAGATATCGACCAGTTGACGATCCGATACATTGATGCTGAAGCAGTAGGACAAGACATTCAACGCTCTTTTAAATATTCTCTCAGCCGAAAAGATATAGAGCAGGCTGTATTTTCTGGACCCTGACTCAATTTGAGATTTTAGATCTTCACACTTGTCTCTACTCTCTTAAAGAGCATCACACACTCTTTCCCTACTCTCTACTCCCTACTCCCTTACAATCACACTTTCCCAAACCGTCGTTCCCGTTGTTGGTAAGCAGCCAAAGCCCGATGAAACTCCGTGCGGTTGAAGTCGGGCCACAGAGACTCGGTAATATAAATTTCGGCATAAGCCATTTGCCAGAGGAGAAAATTACTGATGCGCATTTCTCCACTGGTGCGGATCAATAAGTCAGGATCGCTAATTCCAGCCGTGTAGAGGTGGCGCTCGAAGATTTCTTTGTCAATCTCTTCTGGTTGGAGCAAACCTTGCTGTACTTGCTGGGCGATCGCTCGACAAGCGTGCAAAATTTCCTGTCTACCACCGTAATTCGTGGCAACAGTGAAGCGGATACCTCGATTCGACCTTGTTTCAGCCATCGATCGCTCGATTTCCGATTGGAGACTGCGCGGTAAAGCCTCCAAATCTCCTACAAACCGAATTTGGACGTTTTCCTCTAGCATTTCCTGCAATTCTTTCCGCAGAACGCGCTCGAACAAAGTCATCAAAAATTCAACTTCTTCTAACGGTCTGCCCCAATTTTCGGTCGAAAAGGCATACGCCGTTAATGCTTGTATACCCCAATCTCGACAACAGCGTAATAAATCTTTGAGAACATCCACCCCCCGTTTGTGTCCCATGATACGGGGTAAACCCTGCTTTTTTGCCCACCTACCATTACCGTCCATAATTACTGCAACGTGTCTGGGCAGTTTTTCTTGTTCTAGATCGAGAGGCAATTGCAACACAATCGGCTTTACAGTCATTTTTTATTTCGGGGAGACGCTGGTAAGTTTAGACCAAAAAGCGCAAAAAAACGAGTCATGAGAATCCTAACTCGATTGCCAATTTGATTTACCAGACCGCGTATGCTTGGGGCTACAGCTTCCCGTTCCACAGCTGGCGAGAATCGAGCTTCCAACAATTCTTTCAGTTTACTGCTGGTCAGCGGTTTATTTAATATTCCTCGTTCTGCCAGCGAAATTGACCCTGTTTCTTCCGACACGACCACGCATACGCAGTTTTCTACCTTCTCCGTGATGCCTAAAGCAGCTCGATGGCGCGTCCCCAATTGACGAGGAGCTGGACGTTCGTAAAGGGGCAAAATCACCGCTGCTGCAACTACCCGCGAACCTCGAATCAAACAAGCGCCGTCATGCAATGCTGTTTTTGGATGAAAAATTGTCAGTAAAATTTCTTTTGAGACTTCCGCATTTAACTTTACGCCTGGAACTTTGAGATCTCGCTCGTCAATAGGACTGTCTGTTTCCAAAATGAGCAAAGCACCGATGCGATTTTGAGACAGTTCTCTCACCGCATCTACGATTTCATCAATGACGCTATCGGGTTTTGGTACGATACGTCTTCCTGGCTGCAATAGCTGTCGAAATTCTCCCCTACCCAATTGTTCTAAAAAACGGCGAAACTCAGATTGGAAAGTGACTGCCATTGCTACAGCAGAACCAACCACCAATTTCTCCAATACAAAACTCAATAGCGGCAAACCCAGTCTGGCACTGATGGCAGAAGCAAGCATGAGGAGAATAAAACCCCTGACCATCCACAAGGTGCGGCGCTCTCCAATGATGACCAGCACCATGTAGATTAGCGCCAAAACCAAGCCCAGATCGATAGCGTAAAATAACAACGACTGAGTCCAGCCAAAGTCTGTTGTCAGCCATTGCTTCCACCAATCTCTCATGAGCGAAATATGAAATCTGAAGAATTGAATTTGTTAACGGTTGGCAGTTAAAAATTAGTGGCTGACGGTTAACTGTATAACTGTCAACTGTCAACCTTTTGCTCTTAGCCTAGTAATGAATCGGGCAGGCAGTCTTGCCGAATTAAGTCTTGATAGGTTTCGCGACGAAGAAGCATCTTTGCTTCTTGATTCGCCACTACCACTGCTGCTGGTCGGGGCAAGCGGTTGTAATTAGAAGCCATGCTGTAGTTATAAGCACCAGTTCCCATTACTACCAAAATATCCCCTGGCTCAGTTTGCGGTAAAGATGCCTCTTTTATTAGGATATCGCCTGACTCGCAGTGTTTTCCAGCAATTGTGACGGTTTCGCTGACTGGTGCGGACATTTTATTGGCGACTACAGCACGATAAAGCGATTGATAGGTAATCGGTCGAGGATTGTCGGACATCCCGCCATCGATCGCCACATATGTCCGAATTTCCGGTACGGTTTTGCTAGAGCCAATCGTATAGGCAGTAACGCAAGCAGTACCGATGAGCGATCGCCCGGGTTCGCACAATAATTTTGGTAAAGGTAAGTTTTGAGACTCGCAGGCTGCTTTCACGGCTTGACAAAGTGCTTGTACCCATTCGTCAATACTGGGTGGATCGTCGGATTCTGTATATCGAATTCCCAATCCACCTCCTAAATTTAACTCCGTAACAGGCAGTCCATAGCTTTTCGCTTTTTCCATCCACTGCACCATCACTTCAGCCAAGTCTTGATGGGGTTGGCGCTCGAAAATTTGCGAACCGATGTGGGCGTGCAATCCGACACAAGTTAAATTGGGTTGTTGTCCGATAAAGGCAAAAACTGCTTCAATCTGGTCGGGATCGAAACCAAATTTACTATCCAAATGCCCAGTTCTGATGTAATCGTGGGTGTGGCAGTCGATTCCTGGTGTTAATCGCAACATTATCCGAGTCGGGAGTTGGGAATCACTTCCTTGTCCCCCTTCGCCCCTAATCCCCACTCCCTTCGGTCGCGGGGACCCCGAGTTCCCCCTTGTCCTCCTTGTCCTCCTTGTCCCCCTTGTCCCCCTTGTCCCATTTGCGCTAAATTCTTCAACTCATACCAGTTATCTACCACAATCGTGCAGCCAGACTCGATCGCCAGCGATAATTCTTCTACAGATTTATTATTACCGTGAAAGTAGATAACTTCTGGCTTGACACCTGCTTGTAGTGCAGTATAAAGTTCTCCTCCAGAAACAACATCAATGCCCAAGCCTTCAGAGTGGGCGATCGCGCATACTCCCAAGCAACTCCAAGCTTTTGAGGCATAAAGTACCTGAAATTCTCCAGGGTAATAGTTTTGAAACGCCTCGCGATACTGACGGCAAGCGCTGCGGAGGGATTCTTCGTCTAGAATATATAGCGGCGAACCAAACTGCTGTACGAGTTCTGTCACGTCGCAACCACCAATTTCTAGATGATCGTGGCTGTTGATTCCTGCTGTCAGTGGTAAAAGTTCTTGGTTGGGCGATCGCTGAGCGTTCTCATTTCTGTTATTTTCTCGATTAAATATATATTGACGACCGGAATTGTCTACTCCAGCAAGCTGAGTCGATAGCATAATTATGTAAACTGTCCTCTTACAGGGCATGAGTGGGTCTAAACTTAAGTTTACAATTGCTGCATGTTTAGTTACGCAATGAGTAGTAAGTCGTGAAAATACAAACGATCTAATAACTGCTACTCCCAATCCCTAATGAGTGCTTGCCTGTCAATCCAACCAATATTGCCATCTGTCCTACCTGCGGTACTGGAACTCGACAATCTTTGTTTCGGTAAACTATGGACTCTCGAAGCCTATCAACGCGAAATAGATAGCCCCAATAGCGAGTTACTAGGATTATTTCTGGAAAAAAATCAGGACAACCAGGACGAGGAGGCAGGTGAGCAGGTGGGCAACTACCAACTACCAACTACTAACTACCAACTACCAACTACCAATTACCAACTCCTAGCAATGGGCTGTTTCTGGGCAATTTTAGATGAAGCTCACATTACCTTGCTGGCGGTTCATCCCGATTATCAGGGACGAGGTTTGGGACAAGCATTGCTTTGGGGATTGATGCAGGCTGCACGCGATCGCGCCTTGGAACGAGCGACTCTGGAAGTGAGGGAATCTAATCAACCAGCTATCTCTCTTTACAGCAAATTTGGTTTTCAACTAGCTGGGCGCAGGCGACGATACTACAAAGATACGAATGAAGATGCCCTAATTCTGTGGCAGAGTGGGTTGCAACAACCGGAGTTTCAAGCTAAGTTGACAGGCTGGCACGATCTGGCAAGCGATCGCCTCCAACAATCTGGTTTCAGCTTAAACGTTCAAAAACTAGAGATTACCCGTCCAGAGTCAAGAAATTTGAGCTAAAAAGCTTGACAAATGACTGATTTTATCCACATAATTTCTGGTTGGAAGCAATTACGCGGCTGAAATACTGATGGATTTATCCCGAATTAAAAGCGACAAGCAATCGCTTTTTCAGGCTGAGTCAAGGGCAGCAATGACAGCAGATAAGCGAAGCTTCTGAGTTGAGGCAAAAATTTTGGCTGCATAAGGCGGTTTTTGCCAGGTTCGATGGCGTAGTGACGCTCTTAGATATGGATTGCAAAGTAGGCGTGGATTAAAAAACTATTAACAAAAGATAAAGATTGCGCTCGCAGTAGGTGAATCCTGAGCTGGTTGTCGGTAATATCAATAGACAGCCAGATAATTAGCATGTGCTAAAATCAGCGTACCGGCACGACTCAGGTGATGGAATACAGCCATGTTTGAACGCTTCACAGAAAAAGCAATTAAGGTGATCATGCTGGCCCAGGAAGAAGCTCGCCGCCTGGGTCACAACTTCGTAGGCACAGAGCAGATCCTCCTGGGTCTGATTGGAGAAGGCACGGGCGTAGCAGCTAAAGTCCTCAAAACGATGGGTGTCAATCTCAAAGATGCCCGGATCGAAGTAGAGAAAATTATCGGACGCGGCTCGGGATTTGTAGCTGTAGAAATTCCCTTCACCCCAAGAGCGAAGCGGGTTCTGGAGCTATCTTTAGAAGAAGCTCGCCAATTAGGGCATAACTACATTGGCACTGAGCATCTCCTGTTGGGTCTGATCCGTGAAGGAGAAGGCGTAGCGGCTAGAGTGTTAGAAAACTTGGGAGTTGACCTATCGAAGGTACGCACTCAGGTAATTCGCATGTTGGGAGAAACGGCTGAAGTTTCGGCAGGCTCCCAGTCTGGACGCACCAAGACCCCCACATTGGACGAGTTCGGTTCCAATTTGACCCAAATGGCAGGAGAAGGCAAACTCGATCCTGTAGTCGGTCGTGAAAAAGAAATCGAGCGCGTGATTCAGATTCTGGGTCGGCGCACGAAAAACAACCCCGTGCTGATCGGGGAGCCAGGGGTAGGTAAGACTGCGATCGCTGAAGGTTTAGCCTCTCGGATCGCCAACAAAGACGTACCCGACATTTTGGAAGAAAAGCGCGTCGTCACCCTCGACATTGGCTTGCTCGTAGCAGGTACGAAATATCGAGGTGAATTTGAAGAGCGCCTGAAGAAGATCATGGACGAAATCCGTTCTGCTGGGAACGTGATTTTGGTAATTGACGAGGTGCATACCCTGATCGGTGCGGGTGCAGCAGAAGGGGCGATCGATGCAGCAAACATCCTGAAGCCAGCTTTGGCGCGGGGTGAATTGCAATGTATCGGTGCAACAACCCTTGATGAGTATCGCAAGCACATCGAGCGGGATGCAGCCCTAGAACGACGCTTCCAACCCGTGATGGTGGGCGAACCTTCCGTTGATGAAACTATTGAAATTCTCTTCGGACTGCGCGATCGCTACGAGCAGCACCACAAGCTGAAAATCTCCGATGCGGCGCTAGAAGCAGCAGCCAAACTGTCCGACCGTTATATTAGCGATCGCTACCTGCCAGACAAAGCCATTGACTTAATCGACGAAGCAGGTTCGCGGGTACGGTTAATTAACTCTCAGTTACCCCCAGCAGCGAAGGAATTAGATAAAGAACTGCGTCAAGTATTGAAAGAAAAAGACGACGCTGTACGCACTCAAGATTTCGACCGGGCGGGAGAACTGCGCGATCGCGAAATGGAACTAAGAGCAGAAATTCGAGCGATCGCTCAATCCAAAACAGGTACTACTAAGAGCGAGGGTGATGACTCTCCCGTAGTCACGGAAGAAGATATCGCTCAAATCGTTGCTTCTTGGACTGGCGTACCAGTCAACAAGCTGACCGAATCCGAGTCTGAAAAGCTGCTGCACATGGAAGACACCCTGCACCAGCGCTTGATCGGTCAAGAAGAGGCTGTTAGAGCGGTTTCTAAGGCAATTCGCCGCGCCCGTGTCGGCTTGAAGAATCCCAACCGTCCGATCGCTAGCTTCGTGTTCTCCGGTCCTACTGGGGTTGGTAAAACCGAGTTGACAAAATCTTTGGCGGCTTACTTCTTCGGCTCCGAAGATGCGATGATCCGCTTGGATATGTCTGAGTACATGGAACGGCATACCGTTTCTAAATTAATTGGTTCGCCTCCTGGTTACGTCGGTTACAACGAAGGCGGACAATTGACAGAAGCCGTGCGTCGTCGTCCTTATACCGTAGTGCTATTCGATGAAATTGAAAAAGCACACCCCGATGTCTTCAACATGCTGTTGCAAATTTTGGAAGACGGGCGGTTAACAGATGCCAAGGGACGTACAGTAGATTTCAAGAATACCTTGATCATTCTTACCTCGAACATTGGTTCTAAGGTAATTGAAAAAGGTGGCGGTGGAATCGGTTTTGAATTCTCCTCGGAAGATGCAGCCGAAACTCAATACAACCGCATTCGTTCCTTGGTGAACGAAGAGTTGAAGCAATACTTCCGTCCAGAGTTCCTCAACCGCTTGGATGAAATCATCGTCTTCCGTCAGTTGAGTAAGGCAGAGGTGAAAGAAATTGCCGATATCATGCTCAAGGAAGTCTTCGGACGCTTAACTGAGAAGGGCATTACCCTCACAGTTACCGAACGATTCAAGGATCGCTTGGTAGAAGAAGGCTACAACCCCAGCTATGGTGCTAGACCATTACGCCGCGCCATTATGCGCCTGTTAGAAGATAGCTTGGCAGAAGAAATTCTGTCCGGTCGCATCAAAGAAGGCGATGAAGCTGTGGTAGATGTCGATGACACTGGTAATGTAAAAGTGTTATCGCAAGAGCGCAAAGAGTTATTGCCTCAAGCAGCCGAGTAATTAGTTTAAGTTAATTTAAATTTGTAGGGTGGGCATTGCCCACCTTATTTATTGATTAATTTCTTTCAGCTCATCACGAGTTCAATTTGCCTTCAACATTGCATCTTTAATAGCTTGATGCCCTAAATCATTAGGATGAATGAAATCGTTGCTAACTAAAGTACTAGCACCACGATTGAGCATGTACTGATAAACGTCTGCCCACTTAGTATGATATCGCCGCGCGATCGCTTTGGTTGCATCCCGATATTGCCGATGTTTTGTAGTAGAACCTGCATTATAGGGCGGGTAGAGAGAATAACCAGTAGGATTTATGTAAGGGGGAGAACCAATAACAATATGATTGGGAGGGATTCCATCTGAAATTAGTCCCGCTACTACTTCATCTAAATCATTTTGAAAGTTCATTGTCGAAAAATTAGCTCCGTTGTAGCGCAGATCGTTTAAGCCGTAGAGAATATAAACATAATTAGGAGAGCGCTGAATGATATCTTGCTGATAGCGATCGCGACCGTTATTTGCTAAAACTGGAACAGTATTTTGTAAAACTGTAGCCGAAATTGCTTGGTTATCTTCTTGCAGATTCAAAGCATTTGTTACTAAGGTAGACCAGCGATGACTACTGTTTGATGCACCGTCACCATACGTAATACTATCACCAAAAAAAATCGCGACTCGATGTCCAAAAGTTACACTCGCACTACCGTGTACGACGATCGCGATCGCTATGTATAGTACACCTAGTAAGATTGAATTTAGTAATAAAACTGGATGTTTAGAACTTTTGTAACTGTTCAATAGAAATACGCTCCTCATCTGACGAGATTTTTTTCAATCTTGTCAAATCTAGTTAATTTTAAATCTAGTTAATTTTAAAATAACTCAAGCTATTCTGTATCCAACAACTGGCGAATAGTTCTTAGTAACTCTTGAGCAGTGTAGGGTTTGACCAAAAATGCCTTGACCCGATCGCTTACAGATGTCAATAATCGATCGTTTGCTGCCAACCCACTTGTAGCTATAATTTTGACCTCAGAATTCAGTTTTTGTAACGTGCGAATCGTCGTGACACCATCCATTGCAGGCATCATCATATCGACCATCACCACGCTAATTTCCGAGCGATGTTGCACGTAAATTGCGATCGCATCAATCCCGTCAACCGCAGTCAGGACTCGATAATTATGTGCTTCTAAAGAAGTTTTAATAATCTCGCGAATTGCTACTTCGTCATCTGCAACTAAAATCAATTCTCCATGACCAAATGGAATTTCTCGTTCGGGCGATCGTGGCTGTTCTTCAGCCTCTTTTGCAGGTAGATACACCTGAAATTGAGTTCCTTTTTTCTCCTCGCTCGTGACTTGAATAAATCCCCCGTGTCCTTTGACAATTCCAATTGCGGTAGAAAGTCCTAATCCAGTACCTTTCCCAATGTCTTTGGTTGTGAAAAACGGCTCGAAAATTCTCTCTTGCACTGCTTTTGACATGCCCATTCCTGTATCTGCAATGGTGATGACAACATATGCACCAGCCTTTGCTTCTAAATGCATCCCTGCATAGTGTTCGTCTACTAACAAGTTCTCAGCCGCAATTTTTAAAACTCCACCATTCGGCATTGCATCGCGAGCGTTGACGCACAAATTCATTAAAACTTGATGCAGTTGCGTAGCATTGCCAGCCACCGCCCATAAATCTGGGGCGATATCTGTATAAACTGCTATTGACTTAGGAAAAGTCTCTTTGATAACTTGTTTTATTTCTGCTAATAAATGTCGCAGTTGTAAAACTGTTTGTTGTCCTTCAACCCCACGAGCAAATGATAGCACTTGCTTGATCAAAGCCGCACCCCGCTTTGCATTAGTCTCGATTGTTTGTAAAATCTGCAAGTTGCGCATGTCGTAGGTTTTCAACTGCAACAGTTGGGCTGACATTAAAATTGGAGCCAAAATATTGTTTAAATCGTGAGCGATACCACTTGCTAAAGTACCGATACTTTCTAATCGCTGAGCGCGTAAAAATTGAGTTGTCAGTTGTTTTTTCTCAGTAATATCTGTATCGACGCATAAAATCGATTTGGGTTGTCCTTGTTCGTCGCGCATCAACGTCCAACGGCTTTCGACGACGATCTCTTTGCCAGCTTGCGACACTTTTTCTAACTCGCCATACCACTCACCTGTGCCAAGAACTGTTTGCAAAGCTTGGGCGTGTAAAGATGTTTTTTTGTATAACAGCTCAAATGCACTCGTGCCTATAGCCTCTGCTGCTGTCCAACCATACAGCCGCTCTGCACCGCGATTCCAATATAAAATGCGATCGCTACTGCAATCTTTGACCAAAATGGCATCGGTAGTGACATCTAATAAAGCAGCCTGTTGACGAATCTTCTGCGCCGCTTGCTTACTTTCAGTAATATCTTCAACAATATAAGCAAATCGAGCATGATGCTCTCGGTTGCCAGCAATTGCCGAAACTGTGGCTGAGAGCCATTTTTTCCCTAATGGTGTTTTGTGGGGGTACACAAATTTAACTGGAGTTTGGCTGCGTTCTGCTTCTCGGTAACGTTCGATCCAAGTTTGGATGTGATGCTGCGGTACTCCCATCTCGCTCGCAAGTCGGTGCTGCATCATCTGAGGAGAGAAGCCGAAAAAATTGGCAGCAGCAGCGTTGTCATAAATATGTAAAATATCGTTTTCGCGCAGTTCTACGATCCCCATCATCATGGAGGCGCTGTCATAGAAACTCCGCAGAATCGATTCGCTTTCTCCCAATGCGGCAGCTGCTGTAACGCGATCGCTAATATCGGTTAAAATGCTGACGAAATAGAGCAATCTTCCCGTATTCTCAAATACGGGGGTAATTTTTATCTCGCTCCAGAAGGTTTGTGCGTCAGCTCGATAATTTAATAGCGTAGTTTGCACTTCTGTATTTTGAGCGATCGCCCGCTCGATTTTGGCGATCGCTTGCGGATCTGTGGCTGTTCCACAAAGTAAGCGCCAATCTTTGCCTAATACTTCTGTTAGGTGGTATCCAGTCATGCCGCAGAAAACTGAATTAGCATAGACAATCGGACACCCATGCTGATGCGGATCGGTAATGAAAACCCCCTCAGAAACAGCAGCCATTGCTTGAGCCAGCATCAAATTTTTTGCCGATGCTTGTTTCAGAGCTGCAACTGAGCGATCGAACTGAGTATGAGCTATGGTTAAATCTGCTAACTTGCGCTGTAATTCTAACTGGGTAACGATCTGCTGGCTGAGAACTTTGAGTATGGCAATTTGTTCGGGATTTAACTCTCGCGGTACGTAATCGATGACGCACAAAGTTCCCAAGGCGTAACCTTCCGGTGTTACCAATGGTGCGCCAGCATAAAATCGAATTTGTGGATCTGTCGTGACGAGAGGATTAGTCGCAAATCTTTCGTCCTGCAAAGCATCTGGAACGATGAATACATCTCGTTGTAAGATTGCGTGAGCGCAAAAAGCTAAATCGCGATGGGTCTGAGTGACGGTTAAACCAACTTTAGACTTAAACCATTGCCGATCGCGATCGATCAGACTAATCAGAGCAATCGGGGTAGCGCAAATCCGAGCAGCGAAATGGGTAAGACTATCAAATTCAGCTTCAGGCTGAGTGTCTAAAATTTGGTATTTATTGAGGGCTGCAAGCCTCATAGCTTCATTTATAGGCGCTACAGCTTTCATACTCTTTCCTACGCTCAATTACGCTCTTTGATTATTTTTCCCCTTCGATCGCTCTGGAAAAACAAATAGCTTTGATTCCGTTTTTGCTGGCAGGTTATCTATTCTGAATCTTAGCGATCGAGGCAAATAGATCGCGATCGCTAGTTTATGCTGTTACTCCACTCTATTTATTTGGATAGATGACAAATACGTGAATATTGCTTTTGAATTACCGAAATCGCTATGGGGATCGCTAAAAAACCTTTTATTATAGTAATGTTTTTATTTGACTTTTGTTATATTTTTTTTGATGATTTTTAATCATTTTCAAACAAAATACATAAATCTAGAGAGTAATTATTTTGAGTAAAATTACTCAAATAAAGAAGCGATCGTAGTGCCGAAAAGCTAGTATATGCTATCGCTCTCTACAACACAATTGTCCCAATAGATAAAAAATCTATATAAAACTAAGTCGCAAATGCTGACGAAATTGTTGAGAAAAGTTAAGAAAGGCAGTTATCAGTTATCAGTTATCAGTTATTAGGGAGTAGAGAGTAGGGAGGACAAGGGAGACAAGGGAGCGGTCAGCCAACAACCAACAACCAACAACCAACAACCAACAACCGTCAACTGCCTCCTGTCTCCTCGATTTTGACCTTTGACTTTTGACTTTTGACTTCTAACTGTAAACTTCTCGTGCCACTAAAATAAAAACAGTCCTTCTGAACGCAGAGAATAGGAAAACGTGAGCAACGCTGGAGTTACTACTAACTACCTCTCATCTCCAGTCAAAGCGAGATCGGAAGATAGCTTTGCGATAACTTTCGCACCTTTGTCTTTAGATGCATTCTATGCCCTTGCCGATGACCCAGGCAATGGAGCGATTGTCGTTATGAGTGGGATGGTGCGCAATCAAACTGACGGCAAACCAGTCGTATCGTTGGAGTATCAGGCATACGAACCGATGGCAATGCAGATTTTCAAGCAAATTGCGGCAGAGATTCGCCAACAATGGCAAGACGTGAATCGAGTCGCCATTCACCATCGCATCGGCAAGTTAAAAATTGGCGAAATTAGCGTTTTAGTCGGCGTAGGTTGTCCCCATCGTTCTGAAGCATTTGAAGCCTGTCGCTATGCGATCGACACGTTAAAGCATAATGCCCCGATCTGGAAAAAAGAACATTGGCAAGACGGATCTTCCAGTTGGGTGAGTATTGGGGCGTGCGAGACTCAAGGATGCTAAAAGGTTGGTACGGTGGGCAATGCCCACCCCACACTTAAGTTTTGACTCAATTAGTTGCTAAAACCCAAGGCAAAAATCAACACAGCACCTACTACTGCTAAGATTGAAAGCACCATACCTGCATTTGGACTACCTTTGAAGGAATAGTTTTTGTCATCCATTAGGTATACCTCTGTTTTACAAAGCTACACGTATTGTCACACTTTGGCGTTTTTGCGCGATCGGTCGCGCGAGAGAAATTGACTCAATGCGGCAGTAAAACATAGCCCTTATCTTTATCTTCTACCCCCAGACAATTGTATATTCTTTGACTTCTGCCTAATATCGGAAAGAGATAATCTGGCTGGAGTAGAGAATATGCAGGCTTATGATATTGTCATCATTGGGGCAGGACACAATGGCTTAGTGTGCGCGGCTTATTTATTAAAAGCCGGATATAGTGTTTTATTATTGGAAAAGCGCTCTGTTCCTGGTGGAGCAGCAACTACAGAAGAATGTTTACCTCAAGAAGCACCAGGATTCAAATTTAACCTTTGCGCGATCGATCACGAATTTATTCACCTTGGACCAGTCGTTCAAGAACTAGAACTAGAAAAATACGGATTGGAATATCTTTATTGCGATCCGGTGGTTTTTTGTCCGCATCCAGATGGCAAGTACTTTTTAGGTCACAAATCTGTTGAAAAGACTTGTGCGGAAATCGCCCGCTACAGTCAACGAGATGCAGAAAAATATGCTGAATTTACAGATTATTGGCAACGGGCGCTCGGTGCGATGATTCCGATGTTTAACGCTCCACCAAAGTCATTATTAGATATTCTCGGTAACTATGACATTACCAAAATAAAAGATTTATTTTCTGTCATTGGTTCTCCCTCAAAAACTTTAGACTTTGTGCGTACCATGCTCAGTAGTGGGGAGGACATGGTAAACGAATGGTTTGATTCTGAATTTTTAAAAGCACCCTTAGCTAGGCTCTCATCAGAACTGGGTGCGCCTCCTTCGCAGAAAACCCTTGGGATTGGTGCAATTATGATGGCAATGCGTCACGATCCGGGGATGGCTAGACCGCGTGGTGGTACGGGTGCATTAGTGCAAGCTTTAGTGAATCTAGTCAAAAGTAAGGGTGGTGAAATTCTTACCGACCAGCATGTAGAGAAGATTTTAATTGATAACGGTCGGGCTGTGGGTGTAAGAGTTGCTAATGGTCAAGAATATCGAGCTAACAAAGCTGTTATTTCTAACATTGATGCGCAGCGAATATTTCTACACATGGTAGATCCGAGCGAACTGGATGCTGCCGAACCGCATTTACGCGAAAGATTAGAACGTCGAATTGTCAACAATAATGAAACAATTCTTAAAGTCGATCTAGCAATTGATAAACCACTATGTTTTGAGCATCACGAACACAAAGATGAGTATTTAATTGGCTCAATTTTAATCGCCGATTCCGTCAGCCATGTAGAACAAGCACACAGTTTGTGTACGTTAGGGCAAATTCCCGATGCGAATCCATCTATGTATGTCGTCATGCCGACAGCGCTCGATCCTTCAATGGCTCCGGCTGGAAAGCATACAGTTTGGATTGAATTTTTTGCACCATATCAAATTGCTGGGGCAGAAGGTACGGGGTTAAAAGGGACGGGTTGGACGGATGAGTTGAAACACAAAGTTGCCGATCGCATCATCGATAAACTAGCAGAATACTCTCCTAATGTAAAAGATTCCATTATTGCCCGTCGAGTAGAAAGTCCGGCTGAATTAGGTGAAAGATTGGGTGCATATAAAGGTAATTATTACCATATTGATATGACTCTCGATCAGATGGTTTTCTTCCGTCCTTTGCCAGAAATAGCTAACTATAGAACTCCGATTGATGGCTTATTTCTCACGGGTGCGGGAACTCATCCAGGCGGATCGATTTCGGGAATGCCAGGGCGCAATTGTGCTAGGGTATTTTTGCAGACGCAAAATCCGCTATCGCAAACGTTTAAGGATGCAAGAGAGTCGGTGAAGTCAACTTTTGAATCCGTGTTTGGCACGAAACAAGATTGAATTTTCAGTTGAATTTTCAAATTCTTATTGATGGTCTAAATCGGGATTCAAACGGCTCAAAAATGTTCGCAGTCGATCGCTTCTCGGGCTGACTAAAACCTCCCGGGGCGATCCTTGTTCTTCAATTTGTCCTTGATGTAAAAACATAACGCGGTTGGCGACTTCCCGCGCGAATAGCATTTCGTGGGTAACGACGATCATTGTCATTCCGTCAGCCGCAAGTTGTTGCATCACGCGCAAAACTTCCCCTACCAGTTCTGGATCTAAAGCGCTGGTAGGTTCGTCAAATAGCATGATCTGGGGGTTCATGCACAAACTCCGAGCGATCGCGACTCGTTGTTTTTGTCCGCCAGAAAGCTGTTCGGGATAAACGTTAGCTTTTTCAGATAAGCCAACTTTTTCTAAATATTGTGCGGCAAGTTGGGCGCTTTCTTTTTTAGATTTTCCTAACACCTTTTGTTGTGCCAGGGTCAAGTTATCTAATACATTCAGGTGAGGAAACAAATTGAATTGTTGAAATACCATCCCGACTTGCGATCGCAGTTGACGCAGCACGTTGCGGTTGAGATTGGGACGCGATATATCAATATCGTTGACGACTAAACGTCCGCCATTAATGGCTTCTAGGCGATTGAAGCAGCGTAGCAGGGTACTTTTGCCACAACCAGAGGAACCAATAACAGCGACGACTTCACCGCGATAAATTTCACCGCTAATTCCTTTGAGGACTTTGAGGGAACCGAAGTTTTTCTCTACACCTTCAAATGCGATCGCGGGGGTAGTACTATTCATACCTACGTTGGAAGTGGTTTGAGTTGGTTACAGGGTATGTTGATTACACTCCACTTGATTGTATTCTATGGCACAATACTCTCGTGTAGAAGGGGATAAAAGGAAGTTTAACTCACTGAAATTTAACTCATTACTGCAAGTATAGAAAATGCATAAGGAAAAGAAATAATGGCTACAAGTACGATCCGGTGGTTGCGTCGGTATTTAGTTATCAGCTTATGCTGCTTGCTGCTAGCGATTGGCTGTGGTAGTAATAATTCTGGTACTGGTGGGACGGGGGATACAGGCGGTACGAAAACATTAACTGTGGGAACCGAACCCGCATTTGCGCCATTTGAGTTTAAAGGTACAAATGGTGAGTTGCAGGGGTTTAGTATCGATCTGATGAATGCGATCGCTAAGTCGGCTGGATTTACAGTCAATTTTCAAAGTTTACCCTTTGATGGTTTGATTCCCGCTTTACAGGGAAAAACGATCGACGCAGCTATTAGTAGCATGACGATTACTAAAGAGCGATCGCAAACAGTTGATTTCTCTCGTCCCTATTTTAAGGCAGGGTTGGCGATCGCGGTTCGGAGCGACAACCAAGATATTACGAATTTTGTAAGTCTCGAAAATAAAAGAATTGCCGTTCAAATTGGTACAACTGGGGCGGAAGAAGCCAAGAAAGTTGCAGGGGCGAAAATCAGTAGTTTTGATTCTGCACCTTTAGCTTTACAAGAATTGAAAAATGGTAATGTGGATGCAGTTATTAACGATGCACCCGTCACTTTATATGCAATTAAAAATGCTAACCTTTCAGGGATTAAAGTTGTTGGTCAATTGCTGACAGAAGAGTTTTACGGTATTGCTACGGCTAAAAATTCTCCTAACTTAGCTTTAATTAATCAGGGAATAGAGACAATTTTGGGTGATAATACATATGCTCAAATTTATAAAAAATGGTTTAATGCCGAACCGCCTAAATTGCCAGAGAAATCGCCATTTGCCAACTAAAAAACTCGGATCTCGCAATTATGACTAATGCATTCGAGATTATTTTTCAGGCAATTCCTACTCTACTAGCTGGTGCTTTAGTCACGCTCCAATTAACAGCCTTTTCTGTCCTTTTGGGATTAATTGGTGGTTCGTTAGTCGGAATTGCGCGACTTTCTCATATCGTACCTTTGCGCTGGGTGACGAGGGCATATGTCGATTTTTTTCGAGGTACGCCATTGTTAGTCCAAATCTTTATGATTTATTTTGGCTTACCCGCGATCGCTCAACAAATCGGGTTTGATTTTTCTCTGGATCGTTTAGCTGCGGCAGTGTTAGCTTTGAGTTTAAATAGCGCGGCATATATTGCTGAAATTGTTCGTGCGGGGATTCAATCAATTGAGTTAGGACAATCGGAAGCTGCTGAATCTTTGGGTTTAGATTCAGTTCAAACTATGCGCTATGTCATCTTTCCTCAAGCTTTCCGCCGCATGTTACCACCTTTGGGGAATGAGTTTATTACTTTACTTAAAGATACGAGTTTGGTAGCGGTCATTGGATTTGAAGAGTTGTTCCGCAAAGGACAGTTGATTGTTGCCACCAACTATCGCGCTTTTGAGATTTATGCAGCTGTAGCGATCGTCTATTTGTGTTTAACTCTGCTGTCTTCTCAAGGATTTTCTTGGTTAGAAAAGTGGCTCAACCCCGTGGCTCGGCAAAAGCAGCGATCGGCTAAGCTGAGTTAGGAAGTTTGTGAAATTGCCATCGGAAGTTAATGATAGTGTCACGCAAAGACGAGGACATTTCCGTGCGGGGGTGGCGCTATCGCGGACTTCGTTGCCCCCCATTGAAGCATGTCGCGTGAAAGTGTCCGTAGCAAAGACGCAAAGTAATTTTTTAAAGTATTTGCGCAAGGGGTTATTTACTTTTTGGCGCTGCGATACTTCCAAGGGGCGACGAATTGAGCATCGCTCCATACGCCTCGGTGCTGTGCTTGTGCTTTGGTTGCGGCTCGTTCTACCACTGCGGCACTGGGACAATTCTTCAAGTAGGGTGTGTAGACTAATGCCAATCCTTCCCGCGCCAAAACTTCTTGGACGAGAGTACCGTCACTCAAACGCACTTCGCTCACTTTTCGCCCGTAGCGATCGCTATCTGTAATTGTTAAATTAACGCGATCGCCTCCTTGATGAATTAATTTTTGTAACCGCTGCTGTGCCTGAAGTCCCCATTTAAATTGATCGACATCTACACGGCTTTGGCTCGCTCTTTCTTTTACAGAATGGGGGATCTCTGGTGCATCCACGCAAGCAAAACGAACGGTAAACTCATCGCCCTTAGCGTTTACCACCCTGATAGTATCGCCGTCACTGACGCGCTTAACTAAATATGCCGCAGCACCATAGCGCGGCTGACATCCTGTTAAAAACAAAATAAAAATAATTGTGAATAAATACGGTAATAGCTTTCGGATGAGTTGCACTGGTAATGGGTAATGAGTAGTTGGTAGTTGGTGGTTGGTGGTTGCTCAGAATTACTCTGCTCCCTGCTCCCTTTCTTCACTGATAACTAATGACCTTAGTAGTTGGTTTAATTAGCGGTACGTCTGTTGATGGCATAGATGCCGCTTTGATAAATATTACAGGCAGAACTGAAGATATTCAGGTAGAACTGTTAGCGGCAAACACTTATCCTTATCCTACCGATTTGCGATCGCAAATTTTAGCAGCTTGTAAAGGTGAAGCCATCTCCATACCTCAATTAGCAGCTTTAGATGATGCGATCGCGCTGTGTTTTGCTCAAGCTGCTCAAAACATCCAAGCCGGACATCCTCCCGCCGAATTAATTGGTTCCCACGGACAGACTGTTTTTCACAGACCACCCGTTTTAACTAGTAGAGACGTTGCGGGCAACGCCTCTACTACTCTCGGCTACAGCCTTCAACTAGGACGCGGGGCTGTTATTGCTCAACTCACAAATACTCCAACAGTCAGTAATTTTCGAGCAGCAGATATTGCTGTAGGAGGTCATGGAGCGCCTTTAGTGCCGAAAGTTGACGCTTACCTGCTCAGTCACCTTCATGAGGCGCGATGCGTCCAAAATCTCGGTGGAATTGGAAATTTAGCCTATCTTCCTCCCCGCAGTCATGTCAACTGGGAGGAGAAAGTCAGAGGTTGGGATACGGGACCAGCCAATACTTTATTAGATCTCGCAGTCCAGCACTTAACTGATGGCGCACAAACTTACGATCGCGATGGCAATTGGGCAGCTAGCGGTACTCCTTGTCATCCTCTTGTAGAGCAATGGCTCAATCAAGATTTCTTTCACCTCCCACCACCCAAATCGACAGGACGAGAGTTATTTGGCTGGGAATACTTACAACAATGTTTGGTTGATGCTCGAAGTTACCAATTGAGTGCATCTGACTTGCTAGCAACTTTGACAGAATTCACGGTTGCGTCAATCGTGCATAGTTACCGGACATTTTTACCGCAAATGCCAGAGCGAGTCTTTTTATGTGGCGGTGGTAGTCGAAATTTATATTTAAAACAACGACTGCAAATTCATCTAGATATACCAGTTTTAACAACAGATGAAGCAGGATTAAGCGCCGATTTTAAAGAGGCGATCGCATTTGCCATTCTAGCCTACTGGCGACAACAAGGCATACCTGGCAACTTACCTCAAGTGACTGGGGCAAAGCAAGCAGTGTTGTTGGGTGAGCTTGTGTGAGTGGTTAGTGGCTGGTAGCTAGTGGCTGGACTTTTCTCTCTAGCCACTAGCCACTAGCCACTAGTCACTGATAACTGATAACTGATTTTGGGCAGAATACTAATGACAACTAGAGACCACAAATTTTTGCTGTGGCGGAACTTTAATTCATGCGAGATCCCAATCTCAACCGCATACTTGCTAACCGCTATCAACTTCAACAGGTGCTTGGAGCAGGGGCAATGGGTCAAGTCTATCTTGCCCACGATAAATTGTTAGGAGGAGTTCCCGTTGCTGTCAAATTACTAAGTATATCGATTCATAATAAAAAACTTCGCGTGCAAGAACGTTTTGAACAAGAAGCGAAAACCTGCGCTATCTTGGGTCAAAAAAGCATTCATATCGTCCGCGTCATGGATTACGGTGTTGTAGAGGAGAATGGTACACCGTTCTACGTGATGGAATACTTAAAAGGGAAAAACTTGAGCGATGTAATTCGCAATTATGCTCTATCACTACCGAGGTTTTTAAGTATCGGACGGCAAATTAGTCTTGGTTTAGAATGCGCTCACCAAGGAATTCCAGTTGATGGAAAAACTTATCCAATTATCCATCGGGATATTAAACCAAGTAACGTTTTATTAATTCAAGATAATAGTTTGGGAGAATTAGCGAAACTATTAGACTTTGGTATTGCTAAGTTACTCCAAGCAGATAGCAGCCAAACTCGATACTACATGGGGACGTTTGCTTATTCTTCTCCAGAACAAATGGAGGGTAGCGAACTTACTAATCGTTCTGATATTTATAGTTTGGGAGTCATGCTATTTGAGATGCTGACGGGTAATATCCCGATTCAAGCCAACACGGACTCATTTGGAGGTTGGTTTAAAGCCCACCACTATCAACCACCTCGTTCTTTTGAGACCTCGGAACCAAAGTTTCCCATTCCGCCACAGTTGAAAGATTTGGTCATGAGCTGCTTGGCGAAAGCACCAAGCGATCGCCCGCAAAACGTCAGTGAAATTATCAAGGTTTTTACCCTGCTCGAACAGCCGCGCGATCGGTCTTTACCTTTAACGACTCAACCCATAACACCACAAACGCCAAGTAGCGGTAATGAGCCAGCGAATACGATTGTTGCACCACAGAAAGGTCAACTCACCACAGATGCTATTTGTCGGCTAACTCGTTGGCCGCAAAATAAACCGATCGCAGATATTGTTTTTCCTCAATCAATCCAAATTAACGATGAAGAGAGTCCTGCTTTGTGGGTGATGTTATCCCAAATAGAAGTGAATAAACGTTTGGTTAATAGAACCTACAACCACTTCTTATTTATCACCTCGCCTTCTCCCATGATGCTATGGATTACTGCTCTCCATCACCGTGCTTATGGGACAAAATGGTTGACTTACTATCTCGATTTAAAAAATAGTCAAAATCGAGACTTAATTCAATCAATCGGCATCAAGGGATACTATCGCGTCCTTCTATTTGCGCGCGAAACTCCACAATATGCTAGCTCTTGCTTATTAATTCATGTTGCCTCTAGTCAAGGAATACTGTTGCAACAATGGTATCTCCTCAGTCAATCTTCAAATATTCATGGTGATGTGCAGTTGAGTAAAAGTTTGCTGAAGCAGGAATACGAGAAGATCAAACCACAAATTTTAATGAAATTGGAAGCAAGTGTTTGATGGTCAGTTATCAGTGAGTAGTGACTGGTGGCTAGTGGCTCGACTCTTATCTAGTCACTAGCCACTAGTCGCTAGCCACTCACTATTTACTACTCACTTCTTTTGACATAGCAACAAACCGAACCAATTTTTGGTATCCGTCCAAGTTTGGATGGGGATTAATCCTTGTATTTGTAGTTGTTGCTGTAGGGTTTTGAGGTTAAACTTACGAGAAATTTCAGTTCTGATTGTTTCTCGATCGGCAAATTCAACGGCTAAATTGAGCGATCGCATCTGTACAGTTTGCGATCGCAAGCTTCGCAAATGCATTTCAATTTGATGCTCGGTTTCGTTATAGAAAGCCCAATGCTCGAAGTTTTGCAGGTCAAAATTGCTGTCATAGCGCCAGTTTAAGTGTTGCAGCATATTGAGGTTAAATGCTGCCGTGACTCCTTGGCGATCGTTGTAAGCTGCCTCCAAAACTGATTTTGGCTTTTGCAAATCTACACCCAATAAGAAATACTCTCCTACTTCAAGTGCTGCAAAAATCCGGGCGAAAAACTCATCAGATTCTGAAGGGGTCAAATTGCCTAAAGTACTACCAATAAAACAGATTGTGCGACTGGGTAAAAGAGTTGGCGCGAGTCGTTCTAGTGCAAGTTCGTAGGTACTGGCTAAAGCGCGAACTTTGAGCGTGGTATAGTCGGCTAAAAGTTGTCTGGCACTGCTCTCTAGTATTCCCGCGCTGACATCCACTGGAATGTAGTGTAGTGGGTATCCCAGTTTGTGATAAGCATCCAAGAGAATGCGCGTTTTAGTCGAGCTACCGCTACCCAATTCGACGAGTTCGCACGCGCCTGTTAGCCGCGCAATTTCAGTTGCATATTTTTGCAGGATAGCTGTTTCGGTGCGCGTCAGATAGTACTCTGGTAATTCGCAAATTTGCTCGAATAACTGCGAACCTCGGTCATCGTAGAAGTATCGCGGTGGGAGGGTTTTAGGCGTTTGAGTCAATCCCGCGATCGCGTCTTTTCCTTCTGTGAGTCGGCTTGTCGCGATCGCTGCGGGAGCGATGAGATTCTCTATCTGCAAGCGTTGCTCGATGGAACGGGGATAGATATTGCTTGCAGTTTCAAATATGGACACGCTCAACCTCCGTCAAATTTAAACATACCAATCGCGATCGCCGATTTGCAATAGTCTGCGACCTTCAGAAGTAAAACACAAAGCCAATTAGCAAAAAATCATGCTGGAGTTAGATCAACTCAGCTACTACCAATTCCTTACGCATTTTCCCATAAAATTGTCAGTTATTAGTGACTAGTAGCTAGTGGCTGGTGGCTAGAAAAGAGTTTAGTTGCTAGTCACTAGCCACCAGCCACTCATTTCTTCGCACACCGAAACCCTGCCAAGATTTGCCGCACGCCTGGATGATACCAATTGCGAAAACTCGCTCTTAGCGCCCAAGGACGAGTTGCCCAACTGCCACCTTTGAGAACTTGATGCTGTCCGTCAAAATAAACTTGGGAATAACCAGTGTAGGGATAACTGGCAAAACCTGCGTAGCCATCAAATACACAAGCAGTCCATTCCCAAACATTGCCCAACATATCTTCACAACCATAGGCGCTGCGTCCGTTGGGATGAGCGTTGACTGGTGTTGTTTGGGCGATCGCGTAGTTATAATTGCACCGATCTAGGTCTGGCTCTATTTCTCCCCAAGGATAGGTACGACGAAGACTATTTAATGCATCCCAGCTAGCAGCTTTTTCCCATTCGGCTTCTGTGGGCAAGCGTTTATCGGCAAATTTGGCATAAGCTTCGGCTTCGTACCAACTGACACCACAAACGGGATGATTATCGTATTGCGGATCTTCTAACCAGTAAAGGGGTCGAGCGATTTGTTCTTGTTGCAACCATTGCCAACCATTTTCTGACCACCACACCGGATTTTGATAGCCTCCCGCCTTCATAAACAGGCGATATTCAGCGCAAGTCACGGGATAGCGATCGATCCAGTAGGTACCTAAATAAACTTGATGTGCTGGACGCTCGTTATCTAAAGCGTCAGTGGTATTACTTCCCTGCTCGAAATATCCAGCAGGGATTTTTATCATTTGATTTTGGTAGTTGGTAGTTGGTAATGGGTAATGGGTAATGGGTAATGGGTAATGGGTATTTTCTTCCCCAGCCTCCCCAACTCCCCCAACTCTCTTTTCCCTGCTCCCTGCTCCCAGCTCGTCCCTGCTCCCTGATAATTGCAACAAAAACGCGATCGTCTCGCAGTGCTGGCTTTCGTGTTGTAGCATCCAGCGCCAGAGGCGTTCGTGTCGATCTAAGTCTATTGTTTCTAGGATTTGGAAAATTTCTTTTCTGACTGTATCTAGATAGTGACGAATAACGGCTTTACCTGGCAACTTAACGCGATCGCATTTTGGTAAACCGTCAGCCATAAATAAGCGGCGATGTTCGGAAAATAAAGGTGCTAGTCCCGCATTACGTTCTCGCAACCACAGGGATTCTGTGTAGGCAATATGACCGAAATGCCATCCCACAGGGCTAAAGTCGGGGTGTACTTGAGCGCGGAAAGTTTCCTCGTCTACTTGCTCGAATATAGCTAAAGTTCCTTGACGACACTGCTCGTACCATTCTTTTAGTTGGTGACGTTGCTGGGGGCGATCGCTTGCTCTAAATTTGATGGAACTGGATTTCAAGGTCTTCTCCTACACTGACGATGCTATGTTCTGGCATAGAGTGCCAGTCACCTTTAAATAAAGGTTCGGAAGCAATGATGACTGCGGCTGGAAATGCTGGATCGTCTCGCAGCCAGTAGAGAGAGGGAGAGTTGCGATCGCTGGCAAAACGAGCAGCAATTAGACGCTTGCCGTCGCTTATCAGCAAGTTGGCGGAAGCTCTAGTTTGATGGGACTTAGCCAATAGATCGAGATTGTTTATGGTAGCTGATAATGCTTGCTCTAAACTCATAGATGGATTGGCTTGGACTTCATCTAGTAATAGCGCAAATATGTGTTCTGAGTCAGTACTACCTTTAATTGCCTGGTAAGCAAAATCGCTGAGGCGATCGCGGATCGGACGATAGATGGTTTGACGAAAGTTTTCTACCCGCCCGTTGTGAATGCACAAAAGCTTTTGATTGTCAAACGGTTGGCAGTTACTTAAATCTACTGCTTGTCCCAGCGTAGCACTGCGGACGTAGGCAAGCACGCAGCCAGACTCGACATAACGACTCAAACTGGGCAGATTGAGATCGTTCCAAATTGGTAGAACGCTTTTATAGGTGAACGGGTTAGTATCGCGCTGGGTATGATACCAGCCAACCCCACAACCATCTGCATTGAGCAATCCAGAATTCATCTCGCGGGGTTGATAGCTTTGGACGATCAACGAGTGTTCTGGTTTGTACAGCAGTTTTTCTAGCGATACGGTTTCACCGAGGTAGCCAAGTAAACGGCACATACTCAGGTATTTATACTTGCGTTACAGTTGATACTATGCTCTCTAGCTGAGAATTCCATGAGTGTTAGCTAAAATTCTTCTAGCAACCAGAAAAGCAAAATTTTACACAGTTTCACATTTTAGCGTGCGATCGCCTTTTATGACACAAGTTAAAAGTCAAAAGTCAAGAAACCTTGTGTGAGCAGTGTATTTGAAATGCTCAAGATCTTGGTTAAAGATATTCCTCATCATGATGAAGGCTTTAGACTCTTATTTTCTGCTAGTCTTTTTTCTCAATATCAAGCAGAGTTAACCTAGATAAACTACTATTTCTATTCATACCATTTTGATCTGACTGCGCCACGGAAGATCCCCCAACCCCCTTAACAAGGGGGGCTATGAGCGACCGATTTAGTGCAAGCATAAATAGAATTGGTATCACTATTAACTACTTTTATTTGAGACTAAATTAAAGGACTGGCAAGATGCCAGCCCCTCAAAATCTTCAAATGACCAATGACTAATGACTATTTAGCAACTGCGTTACTTCTGCATGTGCTAACACAACAGCCGGTTCTTGCTGAAAGGCTTTGTAGTATCTTCTAGCAAATTCATCGCCTGTTTCAGATGGTGTTAATAGCGTGCGAGTGTAAGCAGTCAACTCTTTGATAATACCTGGCGTAACTGGCTCATCTGCTTGCAACATTTCATCAATTTGCACGATTAATTCAGAGATGCGATGTAGCCAAGCAAATTGTTCGCGATCGATCGCTAATTGCAACAGTTCTCCACTCGATACTCGCCCGCTAACTTGTTCGTAAGCAATGCGTTCGGTATCTAACAATATACGGTGTAAATAGAGCAATTTATTACGCAGATCGCGCAGATATTGATGTCGATGTATTCGTTGTAGCAATTTGTGAGAAGTCAATGGAATCCATCCTCCCGTTACGATAGTCTTTAATCGTTGAAATTTTTGCTGCTGCGGTATTTATTACAGATGGAGTTTAACAGTTAACGGCTTTTGACAATATACGTATGAATCGCAACTTAGATTTGATGGGCAGGCGATCGCGACTCTTTTATTGTTAGCACTTTATCGTTAACACAGTTCCATCTACCCGTCTCCTCAACGTTCTGCGTCCGAGCCTTGCGTCTTTGTGTCAGCGCTCTTTGTCGTGGTAAGTCGTTATCAGCATCATAATTGATGCCTCTTATATATGACTTATCGTATAGTAACATAAGATTAGATCGGTAGTAAAAGATGGGGAATTTACTACCTTATATACAGAAAACCGTATGTCATTAGCACACGCAATATTGGGCTTCCTCCTACAAGCAAAAAGGACAGGGTATGACTTGAAAACGAGCTGCTTCGATCGCTGCATGACTTACTTATGGTCTGCGGATCAGGCACAAATTTATCGAACCCTTGATAAACTAGTCGAGCAAGGATGGATTACCTATAAGGTTGAAATTCAGTGCGATCGCCCCAACCGTAAAGTTTACAGCGTCACTGAAGCAGGAAAAGCCGAATTAACTCAGTGGCTACAAAGCCCTCAACCCATACCAACAGTAAGAGATCCACTACCAATTCAATTATTTTTCGCCGCACATCTGTCAAATGAAGCTACGATTCACTTATTAGAACGACAGCTAGCAGCACGACGTGACAAGTTGGCTGAATGCGAACAAATAGAACTACCAACGTTGAGCAATCCTATACACAACCGCGAACAGTTGATGCAACGACTGGTATTAGAACTAGCAATCCGCAAAGAACAGACTTATATTGATTGGTTAAAGACAGCGATCGAGGTACTCACTCAAGACGCGCTCAATCCTTCACCGCCAGCAGCAATTCTCGATACACCCGCGTAAGATCTGCTATTTGATAATGAGCGTTTAACCCACTGGGGTTAGGTAATACCCAAATCGTTGTGCCGGACGATAACTCAGCTTGTCTTCCCATGATAGCTTTGGGTTGATAAAATGCTGTCCGATAGGCGCTGATACCCAAAATAGCTAAAAATCGCGGTTGATATTGTTCGATCTTGACTGCTAACTGTTGTTGACCGAAGATCAATTCTTCAGCTTTTAACTCATCTGCCCTAGCCGTGGCGCGATCGACGATATTTGTCAAACCATAACCAAACTGTAACAGATCCCGGTCTTCAAACGGTGACAGTATCCGTTCTGTGTAACCCGCAGCGTGAAGCGATCGCCAAAAGCGATTTCCTGGGCGGGCAAAGTGATGTCCGACAGCAGCACTATAGAGACTAGGATTAATCCCGCAAAACAAAACATTTAAATTTGGAGCAATAATATCTGGAACCGTGCGCCCGTATGCCGCTTGAATTTCTGCCGTGGTAGGTTTGCGTTGCACCATCTCCTCACATTAAATTCAGCTCCTACAATGCTAACTTTTGCGCTCTTCTTTGCGCCTCTGCGCCTAACGCTACGCTAACGGCTTCGCCTTCGCTATCGCTAACGCCTACGGCTGATGCGTGACCTAAAATCGAATCTTTGACCCCAAAGCTTAACAATGCATCATATCTTTACTCCTGGCATTACTCCACCCGTAGAACAATCCGTACCCGCTTGGTGGTTTGCCTTTGTAGGTAAAAAACTACTAGTACATCAAGAAGGAACAGCGAATCAAATCCCCCAACTCACTAGTTTAGAAGAGATTGGCTTAATTCCTATACGGACGCAATTTCTCGGTACATTAGGCGATCGCCCCTGCTACTGTGCCGAACTCCCCAAAGATATATCTACACCCACAGGCATGACATTACAAGGGCTGCGGGAATTATACGGCACGTTGGACGAAGATTTATTCATCCTGAGCGGTCGTGCGATTCAAATTGTCGAATGGAATCGCACCCATCAATACTGCGGCTACTGCGCCACTCCTACCACCCAATTATCCCACGAACGGGCGAAACGCTGTCCTAACTGCGGCTTAGTCAATTATCCCCGCCTCTCACCTGCGATTATCGTCCTCATCTCTCGCGGCGAAGAGTTGTTATTAGCCCGCGCTCGTAGATTTCCACCCAAAATGTACAGTATATTGGCTGGATTTGTCGAACCAGGGGAATCGCTAGAGGAAACTGTAGTGCGAGAAGTGCGTGAGGAAGTCGGGATTGAAGTAAAAGACATTCGCTATTTTGGTTCCCAACCTTGGCCCTTTCCCAATTCTCTGATGATTGGGTTTACAGCCACCTATGCTAGTGGTGAAATTGCGATCGAACCAGAAGAACTAGTGGATGCTGGTTGGTTTAACAAGCATAATTTACCTCAAATTCCCCCAAAGTTGAGTATTGCTCGTAAATTAATCGATTGGTTTGTCTCGACTCACTGAAAATAATTGTTTTGACTTTTGTACGGGCGGGTTTAGCAGACAGATCGATCGCCCCAACCAGCAATCTTTGGTCAAAACCCGCCCCTACGCATCAACGTTAGACTAGGTAATTGGTAGCTTACCTATAACCCATGACTATTTTCACGCTGCGATCGGTTAAAAAAGACTTTGGCATCAAGGAAATTTTGAAAGATGCTAGCTTTAGCCTGGATGAAGGCGATAAAGTCGGGCTAATTGGGGTAAACGGTTCTGGTAAATCAACATTACTCAAGGCGATCGCCGGACTGGAACCAATAGATAGCGGTGAAATTTGGGTAAATTCAGGAGCTAAAATTGTCTACCTACCCCAACAGCCAAATTTAGATGAGAATCATACTGTCTTAGAACAAGTGTTTGCCGATGGTGGCGAACAGATGGCGTTAGTGCGGGAATACGAAGAAATTTCCGATAAACTCGCGCACGGACAGGGCGATCTCGATAAACTCATGGCGCATTTGTCGAAGGTTTCCCAGCAGATTGAAGCATTGGGAGCATGGGAAGTAGAAACTAATGCTAAAGTCATTCTTAGCAAGTTAGGAATTGAAGACTTTGATGCCAAAATTAGCAATCTTTCTGGGGGCTACCGCAAGCGAATCGCGCTAGCAGCAGCTTTACTGTCGGAACCAGATGTGTTGTTGATGGACGAACCGACAAACCATTTAGATGCACTATCTGTTGAGTGGTTGCAGAGTTATCTAACTCGGTTTCGCGGTGCGCTGTTACTCATCACTCACGATCGCTACTTTTTGGATCGGGTCACAAATCGCATTATCGAGATCGATCGCGGCGACCTTTATACTTATTCCGGTAACTATGCTTATTATCTGGAAAAAAAGGCAGAAGCAGAAGAATCAGCTGTCAGCAGTCAGCACAAACATGCCGGAGTATTAAGGCGAGAGTTGGAATGGTTGAAACGAGGTCCAAAAGCCCGTAGCACTAAGCAAAAAGCCAGAATCGATCGCATCTACGAGATGCAGGCGCGGGAATTTAAGCAAGTGCAGGGTAAGGTAGAAATTTCTACTCCAGGGCGGCGGATTGGGAAAAAGGTAATTGAGTTAGAAAATATTAGCAAGTCTTACGGCGATCGCCTTCTCATTAAAGACTTTACATATACATTCAATCCCGAAGACCGCATTGGCATTATTGGCAGTAACGGCGCGGGAAAATCAACGCTGATGGATATTATTACCGGACGAGTGCAGCCCGATTCCGGTACGGTGGAAATTGGTTCCACAATTCATATTGGTTATTTCGACCAACATTCTGAAGATTTGACGCTGAATGAAAATCAGCGAGTTATCGAATATCTCAAAGATGTAGCAGAGTTGGTTAAAACAGCCGATGGAAGCATCATTACGGCTTCCCAAATGTTGGAACGGTTTCTGTTTCCCCCCAACCAGCAATATGCGCCCATCCACATGCTGTCTGGCGGAGAAAAGCGGCGGTTGTTTTTGTTGCGCGTGCTGATGAGTGCGCCTAACGTGTTGATTTTAGACGAACCGACCAACGATTTAGATGTACAAACGCTAGCGGTATTAGAAGAGTATCTAGAAGACTTTAACGGTTGCGCGATCGTTGTTTCCCACGATCGCTATTTTCTCGATCGCGCGGTGGAGACTATTTTTGCGATCGAATCTGGTGGCAATCTGCGTCAATATCCAGGCAACTACTCAGTGTATTTGGAATACAAGCAAGCTGAAGAGGAAGAAAAGTCAAAAGTTGAGAGTCAAAAGCCAAAAGCTGAAAGTCGAAATTCACTCCCGACTCCCGACTCCGGTACGGGCGCGCAGCTGTGCGCCCCTACGATTCCCGCAGCCAAATCGCGCAAGCTATCTTTCAAAGAAAAACGGGAATATGAAACGCTAGAAACTCAAATTCCCGAGATGGAAACGCAAAAGGAAGAGCTAGAAAAGATTTTCTACAACAACCCTCCTAGCGATTTTACCGAAATGCAGCAGTTATCCGAGCAGTTAGCTCAATTAGTGCAAGCAATCGACACGGCAACCGAACGTTGGTTAGAACTGGCAGAACGTGAAAATGATTAACGGAGAGGGTGAGATTCGAACTCACGGTTCCTTTCGGAACATTCGATTTCAAGTCGAACGCAATCGACCACTCTGCCACCTCTCCAATTTAGCTACTAGCTGTTAGCTAGATCTAAAAGCTAATAAATGATAGCACATTCTATTTTCTATGCAGGCTGCACGAGCTGACTTTGTTGCTGATAAAGGATTTGCTCTGATGCTATTTGATCATCTCGATCTACCCAAACGAGAGACACTTGAGATACTATCCCAGATTGGAGATAGACTAAGGAAAAATTGCGCTGGCGATCGCTGCCATTTTCAACGATTCTAGGTACGCTAGCAGCATTGAGGTAAACTGTTTCGCGGGCAACATGAACTGGCTTACGCAAGTACTTTTGGGTGTGGCGTAGTTTATGGTGCATATGACCAAATGTGACCAAAGGAATCTGTTTTCCTGCGGCACGAGTTTGCGCGATCGCCTCTGTCAAATCTGGATCGCCAAAGTCACCCCCAAGGGTTGCCAGTCCTTGCCACAAGGGTCTTCAGGGCAATCTCCTAATCCTGATGGTCCGTTATGTCCGAGAAAAATGACGGTATCGTAGGTGGCGCTACGAGCTGCTGCTATAATGCGTGCGGTAGACTCCTCAAAGCTTGCTACGCCAAATCTTTCTTGATAGAAGTCTTCGTTTTTCCAGCTCGAACCACCCCAAGTAAACGGACGGCTACCAACAACAGTTAAGTTTAGTTTAGGAAAGTCTAGTTTGCCATAACCAACATGGGCTTCTCCTAATAAGTCTATTTGTTCTTGCACCCAGTCTTCTTTTTTTCGATCGTAAGGACACTTCTGGCGACCCCACGCAGTAGCGGTATACCAAGCGTCGTGGTTGCCAAACACTGCTGCTTTAGGAATGTCGAGATCGGCGATCGCTTTGACTACATCTACTGATTCATTGCCGTAGTCACCTACAAATAAAGCAAGGTCGATGCCTAGTTTTTGCAATATTATGCCATCTGCTGCTTCCCATTGGTCGTGAATATCACCGACTACTGCAATGACGGTTGTTTCATCCTGTTTGCTTTGACTGGTCATGCTTCATTCCCGATCTTCTTTATCCAGCATAGAAAAGCATGACGGCTTTTGGCACTACCGTTAGGTGTTAGGAAAGATTTTGCCTCTACCAGCACCCAGTTTTGGTAAAAAATACTATAATTGCAAGAAGACCAGAAATTGTAAGTTTTATCTATTTGAATTGTGTTTACAACTGCGATCGTCCAAAATAATCCAGCCCGTGAAATACCTGTAGACTTGTTTGCAGCAATTCAAGCTTTAAAACAAGAGCTGAACGCTGTAATTTTGGCACACTACTATCAAGAACCAGACATTCAAGACATTGCTGATTATATTGGCGACTCATTAGGATTGGCTCAACAAGCTGCGAAGACTGATGCTGAAGTTATTGTCTTTGCTGGCGTTCACTTCATGGCAGAAACAGCCAAAATTCTCAATCCTAATAAACTCGTACTTTTGCCAGATTTAGCAGCAGGTTGTTCTTTGGCAGATAGCTGTCCTTCTCAAGAGTTTGCCGCTTTCAAAGCAGCACATCCAGACCACTTAGTCATTTCTTATATTAACTGTACTGCCGAAATTAAGGCGATGAGCGATATTATTTGTACCAGTTCTAATGCGGTGCAGATTGTACGCCAAATCCCTCTAAATCGACCAATTATTTTTGCTCCAGACCGCAATTTAGGGCGATATGTCATGCAACAAACTGGTCGAAATATGTTGCTGTGGCAAGGTAGCTGTATCGTTCATGAAACATTTTCAGAAAAGAAACTCGTTCAATTAAAAATTCAGCATCCAGCAGCGGAAGTTTTAGCTCACCCTGAATGCGAACCTCCTATCTTGCGTCATGCAGATTATGTTGGTTCTACAACAGCTTTGTTAAAATTTTGTCAAAAGAGTACCGCGAGTTCTTTTATCGTTGCCACTGAACCAGGCATTATTCATCAAATGCGGAAAGAAGCTCCTCATAAGAATTTTATTCCTGCACCACCAATAAATAGTAATTGTAATTGTAATGAATGCCCTTATATGCGTCTGAATACTTTAGAAAAGCTTTATTTAGCAATGAAGAACCGCAGTCCAGAAATTAAATTATCAGAAGAGATCGTCACGGCTGCCTTGAAGCCACTACAGCGTATGTTAGCAATGAGTGTTAAGTAAATCTGAGTCTACGGTTAACACATGGTTGAAATATATATATCTTCCATATGAACTGAGTTTAATTTTTGAAAGCTACAAACTCAATATTAGTAGCAATGTATTTGAGAAAAGTATTTTCAGTTAGCCACCGATCTAAGCTTTCAAAACTATGATGGTTAACGTAGGAAATACGATTTTTAGGTAGAATTTGTCTATGCCAGAGATCGATGAGCTGAAACTGACTCTGGGTGAGGAGATGTTTTACCAATTTTTTACTATACAAGCGATCGTGATAAAAGTCTCCTCGTAAATGTGCTAGCCGTTGAGTCCAAGATAAGTAGTAGGGCAAGAAGAAACAGAAGAATAAGCCTTGTGGACTGAGCACTCGCCGAATTTCATGTAAAGACGCAAGATCGTTTGAAACGTGTTCGAGAACACCAAAACTCAGGACGACATCAAAGCTAGCATCATTGAAGGGAAGTAAATAGGGATGTTCTAAAGAGACGACTGATATGGATGCGCGATCGATAATAGGCGCATCCTGACCAAATGCTGCACCACTAGTCACATCACAACTAGTTACCATAGCACCCATTTCACGTAGTAAAAAAGAAATGTGACCTTTACCGCATCCCCAATCTAGTACGCGCAAAGTTGTTAACTTAGTTTTAAACCAAGCTTCAGAACAAACTCGGACGTAGTTCGTCAAGTATAGATAAACATTGTGAGCAGCTGGATTTGTCAAAAAAGCGTGGCTGTCTGTATGCTTGACTATTTCAATCAACTGATGATTAAGTAAGAGGCGCTGCTGAAACTGTGCCTTTCTGAGAGCTATCAAATTTTGCTTGCTCTGCATTAACTCTATCTTTTGAAAAAATTTACCCTGTACCTTTCTGTACCTTATTATGTAAGTTTAACTAAAACAAGACTTTGCGATGTGTGTCATAAAAAAGCCCCTCTATTCCTAGAGAGGCTTCGATTGAAAAATCGACCTGGCGCGGAGCTATTGTCCCGTGGGGCGACCCCCAGAGTATCGTCGCCGCAGTCGCGTTTCACACCTGAGTTCGGGATGGAATCAGAGTGGGTCCACAACGCCATGCGCACCAGGAAAGCTGTCGGGTGGAGGTCACCCTGAAGACTGCATAGAAAGAGAAAATTGTCAAGTCCGCCAATGATTTGGTTGTGGTCAAGCCCTCGGTCTGTTAGTATCAGTCGGCTGCACGTGTTACCACGCTTCCACCACTGACCTATCAACCCATGTTCTGTGGGTGACCTTACTGAATTTAATTCATGAGAGTACTCATCTGGAGGTGGGCTTCCCACTTAGATGCTTTCAGCGGTTATCCGCTCCGAACTTGGCTACCCAGCGTTTACCGTTGGCACGATAACTGGTACACCAGCGGTTCGTCCTTCCCGGTCCTCTCGTACTAAGGAAGGCTCCTCGCAATACTCTAACGCCTGCACCGGATATGGACCGAACTGTCTCACGACGTTCTGAACCCAGCTCACGTACCGCTTTAATGGGCGAACAGCCCAACCCTTGGGACGTACTTCCGCCCCAGGTTGCGATGAGCCGACATCGAGGTGCCAAACCTCCCCGTCGATGTGGACTCTTGGGGGAGATCAGCCTGTTATCCCTAGAGTAACTTTTATCCGTTGAGCGACGGCGCTTCCACTCACTACCGTCGGATCACTAAGGCCGTGTTTCCACCCTGCGCGAGTTGTCACTCTTGCAGTCAAGCTCCCTTTTGCCTTTACACTCTGCGGCTGATTTCCAACCAGCCTGAGGGAACCTTTGCGCGCCTCCGTTACACTTTAGGAGGCGACCGCCCCAGTCAAACTGCCCACCTGAAACTGTTCCCCGACCGGATAACGGTCGCGGGTTAGAATTCTAGCCTCGCCAGAGTGGTATCTCACATTGCGGCTCCTCACTCCCCACAAGGAGTGAATCATTGCCTCCCACCTATTCTGCGCAAGCAAAGCCCGAACACCATTCCAGGCTACAGTAAAGCTTCATAGGGTCTTTCTGTCCAGGTGCAGGTAGTCCGTATCTTCACAGACATTCCTATTTCGCCGAGTCTCTCTCTGAGACACCATCCAGATCGTTACGCCTTTCGTGCGGGTCGGAACTTACCCGACAAGGAATTTCGCTACCTTAGGACCGTTATAGTTACGGCCGCCGTTCACCGGGGCTTCGGTCGCCAGCTTTAGGCTCAAGGCCCTGACCGACTTCCTTAACCTTCCGGCACTGGGCAGGCGTCAGCCCCCATACCTCGTCTATTGACTTTGCGGAGACCTGTGTTTTTGGTAAACAGTCGCCTGGATCTCTTCACTGCGACCTACTTGCGTAGGCACCCCTTCTTCCGAAGTTACGGGGCCATGTTGCCGAGTTCCTTAGAGAGAGTTATCTCGCGCCCCTTAGTATTCTCTACCTCCCTACCTGTGTCGGTTTTGGGTACAGGTGACGATTAGTTAACGTGTTTAGAGCTTTTCTTGGAAGCTTGACCGCTACCACTTCGGGTCCGTAGACCCTCGGTCTCTTAACCCCAGCTCGAAGCGTTTTCGCCGCTTCTCGATGCCTCGGTTAATTGCGCCAGTAACCAACATCTGGCTGGTGCGTGCCTTCTCCGTCCCTCTGCACAACTAATCTTCAGTACGGGATTGTTCGCCCGTTGTCCATCGACTACGCCGTTCGGCCTCGCCTTAGGTCCTGACTAACCCTCCACGGACGAGCCTTGTGGAGGAACCCTTAGGGTTTCGGGGTATTGGATTCTCACCAATATTTGCGCTACTCAAGCCGACATTCTCACTTCTGCTTCGTCCACACCTGCTTGCCGCTAGTGCTTCACCCTATCGCAGAACGCTCCCCTACCACTTGTATCGCTACAAGTCCGCAGCTTCGGTACAAAGTTTAGTCCCGTTCATTTTCGGCGCAGGAGCGCTTGACCAGTGAGCTATTACGCACTCTTTCAAGGATGGCTGCTTCTAGGCAAACCTCCTGGTTGTCTGTGCACTCCCACCTCCTTTGCCACTTAACTTTGATTTGGGGACCTTAGCTGGCGGTCTGGGCTGTTTCCCTCTTGACGATGAAGCTTATCCCCCACCGTCTCACTAGTAAGATTGTTGCTGGTATTCTGAGTTTGTCTCGATTTGGTACAGCTTGAGGCCGCCCGCACCGAAACAGTGCTTTACCCCCAGCAATTATCACTTACCGCTGCGCCTCAACACATTTCGGGGAGAACCAGCTAGCTCTGGGTTCGATTGGCATTTCACCCCTAACCACAGCTCATCCGCCGATTTTTCAACATCGGTCGGTGCGGACCTCCACTTGGTGTTACCCAAGCTTCATCCTGGCCATGGTTAGATCACCCAGGTTCGGGTCTATATACACTGATAATTCGCCCACTTCAGACTCGCTTTCGCTGTGGCTATTCGCCATACCAGTGACTATAACTCGCCGGCTCATTCTTCAACAGGCACGCGGTCGGACGTTGAATCATCCTTCCACTGCTTGTCAACTGACGGTTTCATGTTCTATTTCACTCCCCTTATCGGGGTTCTTTTCACCTTTCCCTCGCGGTACTGTTGCTCTATCGCTCACGCAGTAGTATTTAGCCTTACCGAGTGGTCTCGGCTGATTCACTAGGGATTTCCCGTGTCCCTAGCTACTCGGGATTCAGCTAGTAGCACTTCAACTTTCGACTACGGGACTATCACCCTCTTTGGTACGATTTGTCAATCGTTTCGTCTAGTCTAGTGCTTCCATCTCGCTGTCCCACTACCCCAGAATACTTGTACTCTGGTTTAGGCTGTTCTCCTTTCGCTCACCACTACTGGGAGAATCTCGTTTGATTTCTTTTCCTCCAGCTACTAAGATGTTTCAGTTGGCTGGGTTGGCTCATACCTGTCTATGGATTCAACAGGCTGTACAAGGGGGTTGCCCCATTCGGATATCTTCGGCTCAGTGCTTGCTGCCAGCTCCCCGAAGCTTTTCGTCGGTCGCCACGTCCTTCTTCGCCTCTGCGTGTCTAGGTATCCACCGTCAGCTGTATTTCGCTTGACCAGTTATTTCGCAAATACTTGGTTTTCTACCTGACTATTTCTCTTTTCTCTATGCAGTTTTCAAGGTGCTCGCTGGAGAATTTCCAGCAGTTGTCTCCACTCGCAGACAGTGCTGAATTTTACTCAACTTGACTAGCCTATCACATCCCACTGGATTTGACTTGACCAATTGCTTGTTTCAATTTTTTTGAATCTCGAACTGGAAATTCTCAATTCTTTGAGGTGGGCCATCCTGGACTCGAACCAGGGACCTCACCCTTATCAGGGGTGCGCTCTAACCACCTGAGCTAATAGCCCCTACTGGTGGTACCGCTCCTACCGAACCAGTTCTAGTTTGAAAGCGTTGCTGCACTCGAGCTGTTTTGTCAGTGTCGTCCGACCTCGGGATGTCCTCAGTTTCCAGCTTGGTGTTAGTGCCTTTGCCGATACAATCGGCACCGGTCACTCTCTACTGGTTACTGAAGTTGGTCTCCCTGTAAAGGAGGTGATCCAGCCACACCTTCCGGTACGGCTACCTTGTTACGACTTCACCCCAGTCATCAGCCCTGCCTTCGGCATCCTCCTCCACGAATGGTTAGAGTAATGACTTCGGGCGTGGCCAACTTCCATGGTGTGACGGGCGGTGTGTACAAGGCCCGGGAACGTATTCACCGCCGTATGGCTGACCGGCGATTACTAGCGATTCCGCCTTCACGCAGGCGAGTTGCAGCCTGCGATCTGAACTGAGCTACGGTTTGCTGGGCTTTGCTCCCCATCGCTGGTTGGCTTCCCGTTGTCCGTAGCATTGTAGTACGTGTGTCGCCCAGGACGTAAGGGGCATGCTGACTTGACGTCATCCCCACCTTCCTCCGGTTTGTCACCGGCAGTCTGTCTAGAGTGCCCAACTGAATGATGGCAACTAAACACGAGGGTTGCGCTCGTTGCGGGACTTAACCCAACATCTCACGACACGAGCTGACGACAGCCATGCACCACCTGTGTTCTGGCTCCTTTCGGCACCCCATAGTTTCCCACGGGTTCCAGACATGTCAAGCCCTGGTAAGGTTCTTCGCGTTGCATCGAATTAAACCACATACTCCACCGCTTGTGCGGGCCCCGTCAATTCCTTTGAGTTTCACACTTGCGTGCGTACTCCCCAGGCGGGATACTTAACGCGTTGGCTCCGGCACTCCTCGGGTCGATACGAGAAACGCCTAGTATCCATCGTTTACGGCTAGGACTACTGGGGTATCTAATCCCATTCGCTCCCCTAGCTTTCGTCCCTCAGTGTCAGTTGCAACCTAGTAGAGCGCTTTCGCCACTGGTGTTCTTCCCGATCTCTACGCATTTCACCGCTACACCGGGAATTCCCTCTACCCCTATTGCTCTCTAGCTCACCAGTTTCCACCGCCTCTTCCCAGTTAAGCTGGGGGCTTTGACAGCAGACTTGATGTGCCACCTGCGGACGCTTTACGCCCAATCATTCCGGATAACGCTTGCATCCTCCGTATTACCGCGGCTGCTGGCACGGAGTTAGCCGATGCTGATTCCTCAGGTACCGTCATTGCTTCTTCCCTGAGAAAAGAGGTTTACGACCCAAGAGCCTTCCTCCCTCACGCGGTATTGCTCCGTCAGGCTTTCGCCCATTGCGGAAAATTCCCCACTGCTGCCTCCCGTAGGAGTCTGGGCCGTGTCTCAGTCCCAGTGTGGCCGGTCGTCCTCTCAAACCGGCTACCGATCGCAGCCTTGGTAGGCTCTTACCCCACCAACTAGCTAATCGGTCGCGAGCTCCTCTTTTGGCTATGAATATTTCACCCAAGGGCACATCCGGTCTTAGCTGCCGTTTCCAGCAGTTGTCCCGGTCCAAAAGGCAGATTCTCACGCGTTACTCACCCGTCCGCCACTAAGCTCCGAAAAGCTCCGTTCGACTTGCATGTGTTAAGCATACCGCCAGCGTTCATCCTGAGCCAGGATCAAACTCTCCGTTTTTTTCCTTAAACTCAATTATCTTCTCTTAATTCGACACCAACCTCTTGTGCTTGTTGGCGCTTTCAAACTATACTCTTTTCTAGGTTCGGTCGCCCTTGGGAAGGTCGCTTCGCGTCCCTCTCTCCTCCGGCGCTTTATTAATCTATCTAATCTCCACCAAATGTGTCAACCCTTTTGGTGAAAAAAAATTTTGACTTTCCCCCAATTCCCTCCCCACACCGGTTTGAGCTAGAGTGATTTTGGAGTCAAGCCAGGAAGTTTATTAGTCGTGAGTAATTTTGCTGTTTTACCGCCTTGGTTAATACTCGATCCTCTGCTGCGTGAGTGGTTATCTGAAGATGTTGGACGAGGCGATCGCACGACTCAAAGCTTGCTAGCTCAAAATCCTCGTACTGGACAAGCCAAGTGGGTAGCTAAAGCTCCCGGGGTTATTGCAGGTTTACCAGTTGCAGCTAGAGTGTTTCAAACTTTAGACGAGCAAGTCACATTTGTCGCTTGTGCGGCTGAAGGAGAATTGTGTCAGCCAGGACAAGTTATTGCTCAGATGAGTGGAGCGTTGGATGCATTGCTGATGGGAGAAAGAGTTGCGCTTAACTTGGCGATGAGGTTGAGCGGTATTGCTAGCCTTACTCGTCAGTATGTGGAGAGAATAGAAGATTTACCGGCTCGATTAGTCGATACGCGCAAAACAACTCCAGGACTGAGGGTACTGGAAAAGTATGCAACTCAACTAGGAGGAGCAATTAATCACCGAATGGGATTGGATGATGCAGTGATGATCAAAGATAATCATATTGCAGTGGCTGGTGGAATTGGTAAGGCGATCGCCCAAATCCGCCAGAGCATACCATATCCTCTCACCATAGAGGTTGAAACCGAGTCTTCGGAACAAGTATCAGAAGCCATACAGTATGGGGCAGATATCATTATGCTGGATAATATGTCTCTAGAGATGATGCATCAAGCAGTAGAGACAATCCGACAGCACAATAGCAAAATCAAAATTGAAGCTTCTGGTAACGTTTCTTTGGAAACTATTTGCTCGGTAGCAGAAACAGGCGTAGATTATATTTCTAGTAGTGCGCCGATTACTCAAGCGAAGTGGTTGGATTTGAGTATGAAAATTGAATGTTGAGCTTGGAAGTGTCTGCGGCTAGGTAGAACGACCGAATTGCCTACACCTTACTGACACACTATATATAACTATTTAGAAGTGTCTGCAGCTAGGTAGAATGATCGAATCACCTACGCCTTGCTGACATACTATACATAACTCTTATGAAAGAAACTTTAGAACAGCTCAAACCTCGATTCGAGCAAGCTTTGGCTGCTGCGTTGGGTGCAGAATATGCTGGAGTCGATCCAATTTTAGTAACTGCTAGCAATCCTAAATTTGGAGATTATCAAGCAAATGTAGCTCTACCGCTAGCGAAACAAGTAGGAAAACCTCCACGAGCGATCGCAGAACAAATTGTATTAAAGTTAGATGTTAACGATTTCTGCGAAAATCCAACTGTAGCTGGACCTGGTTTTATTAATTTGACATTGAAACCAGCTTATTTGGAAGCACAATTACAGAAAATTAATCCTGACCCTCGGCTAGGAATTGCATCTGTTAAACATCCCAAGAAAGTTATTGTAGATTATCCCAGCCCAAATATTGCTAAAGAAATGCACGTTGGGCATTTGCGTCCAGCTGTGATTGGAGATTGTCTTTCTCGAATTTTAGAATTTATCGGACATGACGTAGTGCGTCTGAGTCATGTAGGCGATTGGGGAACTCCCTTTGGAATGTTGATTGCTTACTTGCAAAAGGCATATCCAGAAGCTTTGACAACAGATGAAAATTTGAATTTAGGAGATTTATCATCATTTTATCGTCAAGCTAAAAAGCAGTTTGATACAGATGAAGGGTTTAAGGAAGCAGCGAGACAGGCTGTAGTACAACTGCAAGCAGGAGAAGAAAAAACTATTCTGGCTTGGAAGATTGTTTGTCAACTGTCTAGTAAAGCATATCGAGTTATTTACGATTTGATGGGAATTGCTTCTTTTATCGAACGAGGAGAATCTTTCTATAATCCTTTGTTAGCAGAAACGATTGAAGAGTTGGAAGCAAAAGGACTTGTAGAAATTGACGCAGGCGCGAAGTGTATTTTTCTAGAAGGTTTCACAAATAAAGAAGGTAAGCCTTTACCTTTGATCGTGCAAAAATCTGATGGAGGTTATAATTACGCTACAACAGATTTAGCTGCTATTCGCTATCGAGTAAATGTTGATAAAGCACAACGAGTAATTTATCCAGTGGGTGCTGAGCAAACTAATCATTTTGCTCAAATTTTTCAGGTAGGAAAACGAGCGGGTTGGATTACAGATGAAGTGGAGTTTTTTCACGCTCCTTTTGGTTTAGTTTTGGGTGAAGATGGATCGAAGTTGAAAACTCGCTCGGGAGAAGCTGTACGCTTAAAAGATTTGTTAGATGAAGCGATCGCACATGCTCGTAAAGATTTAGAATCTCGATTAAAAGAAGAAGGAAGAGAAGAGACAGAGGAATTTATTAACCACGTCGCCCAAGTGATTGGTATTAGTGCAGTAAAATATGCCGATTTGAGCCAAAACCGCAATAGCAATTACATTTTTAGCTACGATAAAATGTTGGCTTTACAAGGTAATACTGCTCCTTATATGTTATATGCTTATGCACGGATTCAAGGCATTAGCCGTAAGGGAGGAATTGATTTCGAGCAGTTGGGAGACAACGTTAAGGTAGTATTGCAGCATGAAACTGAACTCGTATTGGCAAAGCATTTACTTCAGTTAGATGAGGTTATCTCAACAATTGAAGAAGATTTATTACCAAATCGATTATGCGAGTATTTGTTTCAATTGAGCCAAAAATTCAATCAATTTTACGATCGCGATCGAGGTGTTCCAGTCTTAAATGCGGAAGAACCTCAGAGAACGTCGCGGTTAGTGCTGTGTAATTTAACGGCTAGAACTCTCAAGTTGGGATTATCTTTATTAGGAATTCCCGTGTTGGAGAGGATGTAAATAGCAGATTCAAATAAGGCGGGTAATGCCCACCCTACTATTTATTTTAGGTTAGTTAGGTGTTGAGGAGAAGATTATGAAGATAACAGTTATTAGTCAAATTGCGATCGCGCTCGTGTCTTTATCTACAGTTTTTACACCAACTGCGGCTAAAGCTCAACTTATTCCACAGCCTTGGGTTTCGGTGGGAGGAGACGATGGTGATGTAACTTTTTCTGTGGGCGCGAGAATTATTGGTTTAGGGGTTGAATTAGGATTTGGTCCGGGTGATTCAACGGGAGTGGACGTACTCAAGTTTATTAATTTACCTGTTGTCGATCCCTATATTGGGGTGGGATATTATTCGGATGATGAGGATTTCGCCGTGTCTGGTGGGGTTCAAATTGATGCGGCGGACAATCTGTTTGTAGGAGTTGGTTATAATTCTGTACGCGGATTTAATGGACAGGTAGGAGTTAAGTTTTAAATCCCCCTAACCCCCCTTAGAAAGGGGGGAATTAGCAAGTAAGAGTCAAGTTTCGATCCTCCCTAATCCCCTTAAATTCGCTCCCCCTAACCCCCTTAAAAAGGGGGGAATCGGAGATAAAAGATTTAACTTGGGTGGCTGAGTCGAGTTGCATTGCAGAATGAGCGATCGCCTCTGCTTCTTGTGTTGTTAATTGACTGATTATTTGTTTAATCTGAGGAATAGATTGAGGATTAAGACTTAATTCGTCTAAACCTAAGCCAAGTAATATGGGTACAGCTAAGGGTTCGGCTGCTAGTTCGCCACACAATCCTACCCAAATTCCTGCATGGTGTGCGGCTTGCACAGTTTTTTGAACTGCTTGCAATACAGCAGGATGAAAAGCGTCAGCTAATGGAGCAACTTTCGGATTGGTGCGGTCTGCTGCCATGATATATTGGCTTAAGTCATTCGTACCAATGCTGAAAAAGTTAACTTCAGAGGCAAGTTTATCTGCGATCGCCACCGCAGATGGGATTTCTATCATGATGCCAATTTCAATATTTTTATCAAAGGAAATACCAGCTTGGGACAATTCTGTTTGTGCTTCTGCCCAAATTGCTTTAGCTGCTTGTAGTTCTGCTAAAGTTGCAATTGTGGGAAACATAACTTTAATTTGATATCCTGAGCTAGCTCGTAATATTGCTCGTAACTGAGTTTTGAAAAGCTCAGGACGATCCAAGCAAAATCGAATACCTCGCCAGCCTAAAAAAGGATTAGTTTCTGCTTGTAATCCTAGATAAGAAAGAGGTTTGTCGCCACCTACATCCAGAGTACGAATAATTAAGGAACGGTTTGCTAAAATTTGGGCGATCGCACGATAAATTTCAAATTGTTCTGCTTCTGTAGGTGAGGAAGTTCTGTCGAGATACAATAATTCGGTGCGTAATAATCCGACTCCCTCTGCACCTTGCGCGATCGCAATTTGAGCATCGGCAATACTACTAATATTAGCAAAGACTTGAATTCGCTTACCGTCACGGGCGATCGCTGGTGCTTGCGCTTTGGCTCGTGCTTGCTGTCTGGCAGTAATTATCGCATCTCTTTTCGCTTCGAGGGTAGCAATTGTTTGAGAATCGGGTTGTATCCAAATATTGCCATTTTCACCATCAATTGCTAATAGCGTACCAGGTTCTAAATTTAAAATCTGTGAGTTGACACCGACAACAGCCGGAATTCCTAACGTGCGTGCCAGAATTGCACTGTGAGAAGTAGCGCTACCTTGTAACGTACAAATTCCTAATACTTTTGTCCGATCTAATTGGACTGTATCAGAAGGAGAAAGATCGCGAGCAACAAGAATACTGGGCTGAGTTAATTCTATATTGGTAGTAGAAACGCCAAGGAGCGATCGCAAAACTCTTTGTCCTACATCAACAATATCTTTAGCTCGTTCTTGTAAATAAACGTCATCAAGATAGCGATAACTATTCGCTATTTCATCAGTAACAGTAGCCCAAGCAAATTCAGCATTTTGATGTTGCTCAAAAATTCGTTTTTGTACGGGTTCGATAATTGCTGGATCTGCTAAAACTAAAAGATGTGCATCAAATATTGCTGCTTCATTTTCATGAATATGAATTCGATCTTTAATATTTTGAATTTCTTGTTTAGCAGTTGCGATCGCTGTTTCTAAACGCTGCCATTCAGCCTCTACATCAGCTACACAAAGTTCGTGAACTTTTATTTGATGCAAATGATATTGAAAAATTGGGGCGATCGCAATTCCTGGGGACGCAGGAATTGCCTGTGGAGAATCAGAGAGAGTATGAATGTGAAGAGATGAAGTATGATGAGTCTCACCAAAATTATTTTCGACAAGTATTTGTAATGCAGCTAACGCTGTATCTGCATCTTCACCAACAGAAGCGATCGCGATTTCGTGTCCTTGGCGTACTCCTAATGTAGCAACTTGATTGATACTATCTGCTCTCACAAATTCTGTGTTTCTGGTGATATTTCGCACGCGAGTTTGAGCGTGAAACTGAGTTGCTGTGGTGACAAATTGAGCCGCAGGACGAGCATGTAGTCCTTGGGGGTTGTGAATGGTTAGGTGGATTTCTCGCGTTGGGAGATCCCCCCAACTCCCCTTAAAAAGGGGGGCAGTAGAATGTTGGTTTTGGGGATTAATACTTAATTGTGCTGCTTTTGCTGTGAGTGCTTGTCGTGCTTCAGAGATAATGCGATTGATATCATTGCTGGATGTAGCGGCAACAGAGGCGGCGATCGCACCTTCTACTAGGGGTGCTTCGCATAAATGGATTTTATCTTGTTGTGATTCCGGTAAGAATTCGATTGCCATTTCTGCACTGAGTAAGGCGCTACCGAGATCCATCAAGACGAGAACGCCGTCGTCACTATATACAGATGCGATCGCTTCATAGACTTGCATAGCATCTGTTCCCAGTGGATTTTCAGGATCGTCAATTCCTGCTGCTACGGCTATGGGTACTTTGTCCTGTACCATTTGCCGTGCGAGTTCCCGCACGCCTTCGGCTAGTTTTTTGCTGTGAGAGACAATAACAATGCTAACCATGCGATCGCCTCATGGGTATTAAAAGCTTCTATTCTTGCAGTTACTTTATACTGCTAGCAGCTTCATTACATCAGCAACAGAGTAGACAATTCTTCAATTTTGCATAACTTTATTTGCTTTCACAAGGATGACAGTGATATCGGTTACGATGTCACACTGCTACTGCTAGACTGTATCCAGATCTAAATAGATTTCAGCAGTATTGGTATGATAACTATCGAAGCGATCGTGACTGTTACGCCTGACGGCAAAGCTGCAATTCAACTACCACCGAATATTCCACCCGGTAGACATAAAGTAGTGTTAGCGATCGACGAGCAACTAATTAAAGAGCAGCCAGTAGTTGAAAACGAGCTAGCATGGGATGAGTTTGAACAGCTAATCGAGCGATGTGCTGTAGATACAGGAATTGAAGATCTAGCACATCAACACGACCACTACATTCATGGAACTCCAAAACGAGAGGCTCACTCTTGAATAAAGTTTTTGTGGATACAGCAGCCTGGATTGCGATTCTCAATAGTAAAGATGCGTTACATCAGCCAGCAAAAGAGATTCAAGCTGATTTGCGCCGACAAAACACTTATTTAGTAACAACAGAATTTGTATTTTTAGAAGTAGCTGATGCATTCTGTGTTTCTTCAACGCGAAATCAAGCTACCAGTTTTATTGACGGTTTGCACCTTCTACCGATCCTACAGATTATCTCGATTAGTCAGGCTTTATATAATGAAGGATGGAATCTCTACAAACAGCGTCCTGATAAAAACTGGAGTTTAACTGACTGCATCAGTTTTATAGTTATGATGCAAGAAGGAATTATAAAGGCTTTTACATCTGATCGTCATTTTGAGCAAGCTGGGTTTATTAAATTATTGTAAGGAATTTAATTTTGTTCCATTAAAAAATAAAGTGGTTGCTTTCTTGGAGAAATGGAAATGACGCAAAACCAATCGAACAAAATGCGAACAAATGCTCTTTCTACCAAAAACAAAACCTTTGCCACTATTGAAGATATTCTCGTAAGCGTATTAAAAGCTTTTATTCCTACAGTTTTAATTGGGTTTATCATCTCAATAGCCTGTTTAATTGTAGGAACAACTCAGTTAATCTATCAGATATTTGTTGATGCAAATCTTAAATCAGAAGTTGCTACTCCACTGACCGTAGCAGTGTTTTCCTCATTAATATTACTTTTAACAACTTTTTCAAACGGTTTTATTACATTATATCAAATTAGATCCTCTGCGATTAAAAATAGAAATGATGAAGTTCATCTGATCCAAGCAGAGTTTGTTCATTTTTTAGTCGAAGCTCGCTCTAACTTAATCAAACGTCCCTCATACGAGCAAGAAGTGTTAAATTTTCGTAATAAAATAACTGCAAAAATCATTGAATCTGGTTCTCCTCAAGTGCAAAAGCAGTGGTCTATTCTGAAACCTGAATTCACAAAGATATGTTTGAATTCAGATCTAGATCGAAGCTACTTAAACAATATTCTAAATTTTTTAGAAGCGTTACGAAAGCAATTAGGTTATGGTAATTCACGGCTTCATACCAATACCATTACACAATTATTACAGTAGATAACCTATTTCAAGTATCAAAAATACTTTCACTATAATCGCGATCGCCTCAACTTTCCAATACTGCTAGCAAACTCTTCAGCATTAAGTAAGTAGAGGTTGCGCCTGGATCTTGATGTCCGATACTGCGATCGCCTAAATAACTCGCTCTCCCTTTTTTGGCTAGCATGGGAATAGTATCTTTCATGGCTTGTTCTGCTACTATTACAACTTGTTGCATGGCTACTAAAGTGGTTTGATTGTTATCCACAGATTTTTGAAAGTTATCCACAACTGGGGATAAAACATCTATCATTGTCTTGTCACCAAGTTGCGCTTTACCTCGTTGAATTACGCCTTCTAATCCCAATCTCAATAATTTGAGTAAATCCTCTGTTGCAAGTTTTTCTTTCCCTGTTACGGCTGCACTTGCTCTCAAAAAGAATGTACCGTAAAGAGGACCACTTGCACCACCTACAGTAGAAATTAAGGTCATGCTGACAGTTTTTAAAATTGTACTGATGTCTTTGTCAGCAAGGCTAGATAGTTGACTTGCTACTTTCTTAAAGCCGCGTTCCATATTGATACCATGATCGGCATCACCAATTGCTGCATCTAATTCTGTTAAATATTCTTTGTTTCGCTCAATTTCAGTTGCAAAATTTTGTAGCCATTGTATTACTTGACTTTTATTCATATTGATTAGTCATTTGTCATTTGTGAGGAGTCAGGAGTCAGGAGTCAGAATAAACTGAACTGGTCACTGGTTACTGGTCACTAGTTACCGATCGCTGATGACTGATTACCAACATAAACTTGCTGTTTTTACAGGCGCATCCCACAGCCGCAGCATCTCATCATCGACTTTGAGCAAGGTAATGGAACAGCCTTGCATTTCTAAAGATGTGATGTAATTGCCAATTAAGTTTCTCATTATTTGCAATCCGTGTTTTTGACAAATTTCAGCTAATTTGCGATACACAATATACAGTTCTGATAAGGGCGTACCACCCATACCATTGACAAAAGCTAACACGCGATCGCCCGACTTAAACTCAGAATTGACTAACTCTACATCTACCCATTCTTCTTGAGTCTCATCCCATTCTCGGACTGTACGACTGTAGCGGCGATCGTTAATTATTGATAAGGCGAGTATTTCGGTAATCTCGTCTACAGATTTTAACGACATTCTTTCTCTACCTGGTTCGCCGTGAATGCCAATCCCAATTTCCATTTCGCGATCGCCCAAACTAAAAGTAGGCGATCCTTTCGTGGGTACGGTACAAGATGTTAACGCCATACCCATACTGCGACCGTTTAGATTCACCCGCCGACAGAGATCTGCCACTTGCGGCAAGTTGTATCCGTCTGCCGCAGCCGCACCGCAAATTTTCTCTGCTAGTACTGTCGTGCCTACACCTCGCCTGCCTTGGGTATAAAGGCTATCTTGGACGGCAACATCATCGTCTATCAATACATTTAACACCCGTATATCCTCAACACGGGCTAACTCAGTTGCCATTTCAAAGTTCATTACGTCGCCGCTATAGTTTTTGACAATGTAAAGCGCTCCAGCGCCGCCATCTACCTGTTTTGCCGCTGCTAGCATTTGGTCGGGTGTAGGAGAAGTAAACACCTCTCCAGGACACGCAGCATCTAACATACCCATACCGACAAAGCCAGCGTGCATCGGTTCGTGACCGCTACCTCCACCAGAAATAATTGCTACCTTACCTGTCACGGGTGCGTCGGCGCGGTAGACGAATGTAGGCTCGAAATTCACCTTTAACAAGCTGGAATGAGCTGCTGCCATGCCTGCTAAACTCTCCCGCACGAAGCTGTCCGGTTGGTTAATCAACTTCTTCATGGTTCGCTCCTATTCGAGAGGCTATTACAACTCAGGATAAAAGACTTTGGAGCAGTCTTGACATTGACTCAGCTATCCTTACCACTCAATGTAAATTTGGTTAACATTAGGTTAAGTCATGGTTAAAATATGAGTCATAATATATTTTCCTAGAGTAAGCTCAGTTTGATAACTCAATAGGGAAATACAACCAAAATAAGCAGATGACTGGCGAATACCAAGGCTTATGTATTCATAACTACAGATTGGAAGATGAAAATCTTTCTCATGGATGAAGGTCACTAAAGTTAATTTAAGGATAGGTTAAGATAAATTCTTTCTTGTAGGCAGGGTAGTATGGCAAAAGCAGAGCTAAGTAATAAAAATAGTTTTATTTACGCCCAAAGCAGGTATCATGGCAAGTTTACGCCAGAACATCTGGCTTTTAATGCTAACTTACAAGAATTCGCTCAAAAACTTGCTTATATTTCTGCTTTACATACAGGCGGAAAGCTTTCCTCAGAGAAAGCATACGAACAGGTGGCAAGTCTATGGCAAAAGATAGAGCAGAGTAAACGCGCCATGAACATTGGCTCGAAGTAGCGATCGCCCTAAAAATCTTTCTGCTACTAAATATTAAACAAATAAATTTAAACTTTAAGCAATTTAAGGTTATGGATTTACTACCAGTCCTTTTGTTATCTTGCACTCAAATTCAGAAAATGTAAGAATGACGAAGGTTTTGGCAATTGAGGATGATGCATTATTGCGCGATAGTATTGTCAACGTACTCACACTGAGAGGTTTGACAGCGATCGCAGCTGAAAACGGGTACGTTGGATTAAAACTTGCTCAAGAAAATCTTCCTAACTTGGTGCTATGCGATGTGAGAATGCCGGGACTGAGTGGTTACGAAGTCTTAAAATCGCTGCGAGAAGATCCAAACACTGCCACCATTCCATTAATTTTTTTGACTGCTGAAAATACTCCAGAAGTTATGGCTATGGGAGCAGATCTGGGAGCGAATGGTTATTTGTGTAAACCGTTTTCTACATCTGAGTTAATGATAGCGATCGCGCCTTTTGTCAGTGACCAGTGACCAGTGACCAGTAGAGAGCGATCGCGCACCACGCACCACCAGCTACCAACTACCAATTACCCACTCACTAATTTTTGGTATTCCTGCTCTGTAATAAGATCGTAGTTAGTTTCGAGGCGATCGAGAAAGACGATACCGTCGAGATGGTCGAGTTCGTGTTGAAAGATTCTGGCAACGAAATCGGTTAACTCTTGCTTGTGTAACTTGCCGTAGCGATCGCTATATTCAACTTCGATCGCTCGATCTCGGGGTACAGAACCACGAATTCCAGGGATACTCAAACAACCTTCCCATCCTTTTTCACTTTCATCAGAACGAGCCAAGATTTTAGGATTAATCATCGGTGTTGGCTCCATTTCTGGAGCGTGAGGATAGCGGGGATTGGGACGAGAAGCAACAATAAAGATGCGATCGCTAACTCCAACTTGCGGTGCAGCAATCCCCACACCATTCGCCTGTTTTACTGTAATTAATAAATCGTCTATGAGCTGTTGAATTTGCGGCTCGTCAATGTTTTCCACAAACTTAGCTTTACTTCGCAGAATCGGATTACCAAGTTGAATAATTTCCATTTTTATCAGTTATCAGTTATCAGTTATCAGTGAAGAAAGGGTGTGGGGTTTAATTGTGACTAGTGGCTAAAATTATCCTCCTTGTCCCCCTCAGCTCTCTCAGCTCCCTCAGCTCCCTCAGCTCTCTTGTTGTGCGGGTAAATTAGCCAACTTCACAGATAGCTGTGCAGTTTTACCATTGCGTTGAACTTGGACGGAAACTTGGGTTCCTACAGAACTTTGTTCGACTATCTGCTGTACTTGCTCTGTTTTCGCTACGGGTTGATTGTTAATTGACTGAATGACATCTCCACTTCTGATCCCCGCTGCGGCTGCGGGAGAGTTAGGCACGACTCTGACTACTAACACGCCACTCTCGACAGGAATTTGAATTTGTCCGTCGGACTCTACTTCTAGTTGCTGTCTAATTTCTGGTGTTAGCGTCACCATTTGCACTCCCAAATAAGGATGCTGAACGCTGCCTGTAGCAATAAGTTGCTTAGATATGCGCTGGACGGCATTAATTGGAATGGAGAAGCCTAATCCTTGCGCACCTTGAATGATTGCCGTATTCATGCCGATAACTTCACCACGGGAGTTCAGCAGGGGTCCGCCAGAGTTACCTGGATTGATTGCCGCATCGGTTTGAATAAAGCCAATCCGCTTATCAGTTACGCCAATATCACTCGCAGAACGGTCTGTTGCACTGACAATTCCTGCTGTCACCGTATTATCTAAACCGAGGGGATTGCCGATCGCAATTACCCATTCTCCTGGTTGTAGTTCGTCAGAATTGCCAATTTCTACTACGGGTAAATTATTGGACTGAACTTGAATCACGGCGATATCAGTCACCGGATCTTCGCCTAAAACTTTTCCTTCTAGGGTACGACCGTCTTTAAGCGTGACGCTGACGCGATCGGCTCCATTAACCACATGAGCGTTAGTCAAGATTTGACCGTTAGCACTAATAATAAATCCAGAACCAGTTCCGCGCACGATCCGTTCTCGCGGTTGAGCCTCTGGTACGCCAAAAAAGCGGCGAAATAAGGGATCTTCAAATGCTTCGGGTAGCTGCCGTTTCACTGTTCGAGAAGCATTGATTCTCACCACAGCCGGACCAACTTTCTGAACGGCGGCGACGACAAAATTAGGATCGCTGACACTAGGTAAAGCAGCGCGAGGAGTCCCTGTTGGCGCAGGAACGACAGGGGATGGAGCTATGGGAGTTTGTTGAGCTTGGGATTGACGGAAAGGCTCTGTAATAGCGGCGCAGCTACTTAACGAAACGCATAAAACACCAGAGATCAGCGTCAATGCCTTCCTGCCGGCAGTTCCAGACAATCGCCACCGATCGCCCCCTACTTTGTCTGATAAACTCTTCCTTACGAGTCCTACAAGGTTAGTTTTAACCAGATTGCCTGTGTTGCCAAAGAAATACCCGCCAAACCCATTCCGATTACTGCCTGGGGTTTTTTCAGTGCCATCAAGCTGCAAACGCCTTGGTTTTCTCTCTTGTGGCTCAGGTCGTGACTCAATATTGCGTTGCCTGCTGCTCATCTGTTTTGCTGTAGGTGAAAGTCGATCGGTAGCTAGTTCGATTTTGCCTCAATTGAGCGGAGTTTTGCCGCTGAGTACAGGTAAGGAGTTTTGCAAAGGAGTTATACGATCGATGTTTTTGTCGATCGCGATCGCTGCGATCGAATAAGAGTTTGGTAGATTAGTTAACCTATCCCTATTTTGACAGCTAACAGCAGAGGTGGTACAAGGTGGATCTTTCCCCCGATAATCTTTGGACTCAAGTACTGGAGCGATTGCAACTCCAGTTAAGCAGACCTTCTTTTGAATCCTGGATTAAAACTGCCAATGCTGAGCGGCTTGAGGATAATTCCTTGACAATTTGCACTCCCAATGCATTTCATCGGAATTGGTTGCAAAAACGCTACATCAAAACAATTGCCGATACAGTCCAAGATATTCTCGGCTATCCGGTAGAAATTCACGTTACCGTGGCGCAGGGGATGAATCCGTGCGTTTTGCCGAGTCAGAAGTTGCTCGCTCGTCTCCGAGTAACGATACTACCCCAAAAGCTGTTCATAGCAACAAT